>NZ_CP170102.1:2500-1202500 GCF_042188925.1 Pseudooceanicola sp. LIPI14-2-Ac024 | reverse complement strand
ATCGCCCATCACGTCCTCGGCCGCGCCGAGGATCGCATCGGCGATCATGTCCAGCTCGGCCCGGGTGAGCCGGGCGGGCAGGCGGGTGTCGCAGGCGCGGGCCAGCATCGCGCGGGTCTTTGGCAGGTCGGGCACGGGGCCCAGGAATTCCCAGTTCCAGAAGGCGCGGGCATTGTCGGTCGAGAGGCCGAAGACCTGCACCTTGACCCCGCGCGCCGCGGCGGCATCCTGGAAGGCGCGGGTTTCGTCCGCGTCCATGCCGACAAGGTTGAACTGCAGCGAGTCCGGCGCGCGTTCCTCGGGCCCCAGTTTCCCCGGCACCTCGATCCAGGGCGAGCCGTTCAGGATCGCGGCGACATGGTCGTGGTTCGCCCGCCCGTCGCGCACCCGGCGCGGCACCTCGGCCAGTTGCGGACGCACGATGGCGGCGGCGAGGTTCGACAGCCGTGTGTTGTAGAGCGGCAGCTTGTTCTGCCAGCGGGCAAAGGCCTGCGCCAGTTCGGGCGAATTGTCGCCGTGCGGGGCCTTGTGCTTTTTCCAGTTGTGCTCGTAGGCGCCTGACATGATGACCGCGCGGGCCAGAAGCTCGGGGTCGTCGGTGATCAGGATGCCGCCCTCGCCAGAGTTCACCAGTTTGTAGCTCTGGAAGGAAAAGCAGCCGATGCGCCCGATCGTGCCGATCGTCTTGCCGTGCCAGGTCGTGCCCAGGGAATGCGCCGCATCCTCGATCACCGGCAGGCCGGCGCGTTCGGACAGCGCCATGATCGCGTCCATATCCGAGGTGTGGCCGCGCATGTGGCTGATCAGCACGGCGTCGGCATTGGCCAGCTTGGCCTCGAAATCGGCGATGTCGATGCGGTAGTTGTCGCCGACCTCGACCAGCACCGGGGTGCAATCGGCATGCACGACGGCCGAGGGGACGGCGGCGAAGGTGAAGGCCGGGATCAGCACCCGGGCGCCACGCGGCAGGTCCAGCGCCTTGAGCGACAGGAACAGCGCGGCGGAACACGAGGCGACGGCAAGCGCGTACTTGGCCCCCATCATGTCTGCGAATTCGCGTTCCAGGAGCGCGACGGGTGCATCCTCGGGCGCGGTGTAGCGGAAAAGGTCGCCCGAGCTCAGCAGGCGCTCGATCTCGTCCCGTGCGGACGCGGGAATGGGTTCGGCGTCATAGACGTTCGGCGGAAGAGTCATGTTTTCGGCTTTCCTGAACTGCTCTTTCCGGTTTTCTAAAGGAATGCCTCCGCTTCGCAAAATGAAATATACATAACACTTTTCGCCGTGGCGCAGCGCCCTCAACGGGCGCTGCGCAGGACGTCAGGGCCGGGCGGTGGCGGCACCGTCGCGCCGGGCACCGGCCAGTTCCAGCGCCGTCAGGCCGGCCACACCCAGGGCCTGGGCCACGATCAACAGGGTGCCCGTCGCGGTCCCGGCCACCCCGAACGCGGCAAGCGACAGGCTCGCCACGATCCAGCCGAGGTTGCCGAGGATCACCAGCCAGACCAGCGCGGGCGGCATCGGGCGCTGCGCGGCCGTGACCGCCATCAGGGCGCTGGCGCCGAGGCAGACGATCACCGCCCCGGTGACAAGCCAGCCGGGCAGGGCCAGGGCCCCGGTGAGCCAGCCCGACAGCGCCAGGCAGAGGAGGGCGAAGGCGCCGCTGACCGCGGCATCCGCGATGAGCGCGCGGCGGAGGAGGTCGTCGTTCATGGCCGCCACCTCACGCCGGGACCGCGCCCTGCGGCACGAGGTCGAAGAACCCCGTGACCGTGGCGATCCGTCCGTCGCGGCAGGTGGCGATGTCGGTGCCCCTGACCACCGGGGCCGTCCCGGGTGCGGCCATCGACCAGCCAAAGCGCACCATCTCTCCAAAGCCGTCCGGGGTGCCGGTCACGGCGAAGGTCATGTCGGGGTAGGTGTCGCGCACCGTTCCGATCAGCGCGGCGATCTCGGCCCGGCCCGCGGCCTGGGCGACCGGGTCGGCAAACTGCGCATCCTCGGTCCAGAGGGCGGCGATCTTTGCCTGCCGGCCGGCCGGGTCCGCCGTGTTCCAGATGTCGATGTAGGCATCCGCGATCTGTCTGGGGTCTGTCATCTCGGGTCTCCTGTTGCAGATGCCCCGACCCTGCGCCGGACGCGGCCGCAGACCGATGGTGTGCGAGGTCATAATCGCGCCGCCGGATGCCGCCTGATGACCTCGGAGGTTATTGATCGGCGGCCGCGGCGGCGTAGTCTCGGCCGCATGACACAGCATGCCCCCATCGGAACCCTGATCCGCGGCTGGCGCCAGCAGCGCAACCTGAGCCAGCTGGCGCTGTCCGCCGAGGCCGAGGTCAGCCAGAAACACCTCAGCCACATCGAGAGCGGCCGCGCCGCGCCGTCGCGCGACATGGTCCTGCGGCTGGCCGATCACCTCGAGGTGCCGCTGCGCGACAGGAACGACCTGCTGGTGGCGGCCGGTTTTGCGCCGGTCTACCGCGAACGCCCGCTGGACGCGCCCGAGATGGCGGCGGCGCTGGCGGCGGTGCGCACGGTGCTGGACGCGCACGGGGCCTATCCGGCGCTGGCGGTCGACCGGCACTGGACCATGGTCGCCGCGAACGAGGCCATCGCCCTGCTGGTCGAGGGCGTGTCGCCCGCGCTGCTGGAGCCGCCGGTGAACGTGATCCGGCTGGCGCTGCACCCCGACGGGCTGGCGCCGCGCCTGCTGAACCTGGGCGAGGTGCGCGCTCACATGGTCGAACGGCTCAAGCGGCAGTGGCGGCAGGCGCGCGATCCGGGGCTGCGAACCTTGCTGGCCGAGGTCGCGGCCTATCCCTGCGACCAGCCGGGGCGGGCCAGCGATGCGGCCATCGCGGTGCCGTTCCGGCTGCAGACCTCGCGCGGGACGCTGTCGCTGATCACCACCACCACCGTCTTCGGCACGGCAAGCGAGGTGACCCTGTCCGAGCTGGCAATCGAGGCCTTCCTGCCCGCCGACGCCGAAACCGCGGCCCGCCTCGGCTGAGCCGTGGCACGGGGCCGGTCGCACGCATATGCGATCGGCACGGCCCGCGCTTGACCGGCGCGACGGCGCGGCCATAGCGTCAAATTGTCACACGGTGGAGACCGCTGTCGACCGGGCGCGCCGCGAGGAGGGCGGTCGCCCTCAAAAGGCGCTGCGGGATCCTCCGCGAGGGACGCTTGGGCCGGTGCCATGTGGCCCCCGGCCAGTGAGTGAGGGAGGAAACCTTGACTGCATTCTCTAGCTGGCGCCGCGTCGCGCCTGTCGTGGCCGTTATGGCCGGTCTCGCCGCCGGGTCCGTGACGGCGCAGGAGTATCAATGGCCGCGCCTTCTGGTGATCGGCACGCCGAGCACATCCACCGGCTCCTTCGCCTCGACCAACGGGTGGGCGCCGGTGCTGCAGCAGGAAACCGGCATGGTCGTGCGGGTGGTGCCGACCGGGGCGGAGCCCGAGCGCTACAACCGACTGACCATCCGCGAGGACATCCAGATCAGCTCGGTCTCGGCGTCCGAGATGCGATTCCAGATCCAGGGGATCACCGGCTATGCCGCGATGCCCGCGAAATCCATGCGGATGATCTGGCACCACAACGACACCCCCTGGGGCTTTGTCACCGGCGGCAAGTCCGGCGTCGAGGCGCTGGAGGATCTCAAGAACGGCGGGCTCCGGATGGCGCAGGCCGCGTCGTCCCCCGCGATGACCGAGGCGGTGACCGTCGGCATTCCCGCCTACCTCGGCATGTCGCCCGAGGATGCGCAGTCCAAGATCGACTACGTGCCCACCTCGTCCTACGGCGAGAACTGCAAGTCCGTGGTCGAGGGCAAGGCCGACATCGCCTACTGCTCGCCGATCTCGTCGGTGCTGTCGGAAATGGAAGCCGCGCCGGGTTCGATCCGCTGGCTGGCCATGCCGGCCGACAACCCGGGCTGGGACGCCTACCTCGACATCAACCCGATGCTGGTGCCGTCCGAGATGACGGTGGGCGTGTCCACCGCCAAGGGCGTGCCGGGCGCGACGTCGAACTTCGTCTACGCGGTGGCGACCGACACCGATGCCGACTTCGTCTACAACCTGGCCAAGTGGTTCGACGAGAGCTTCGACAACTACGCCAAGACCCACATGCTGGCGGCGCGGATGTCGCGCGACCTCTGGCGCGGCTACCTCGACCGGACACCGATGCCGGTGCACGAGGGCACGGTGCGCTACCTCAAGGAAATCGGTGTCTGGACCGATGCGGATGACGAATGGAACGAGGCGGCCGTCGCCAAGATGGACGCCTGGATCGCCGCCCGCGACGCCGCGCTGAAGGAGGCGCAGGAACAGGGGGTCGAGCTGAACTTCGAGAACCCCGAGTACCTTGCGATCCTCGACAAGCACACCAAGGACCTCGAGGGCTTCCGCTCGCGTCTCTGACGCCTGACCCATCGGCCGGACGGCAGAGGCGCCGTCCGGCCCCACAGCACTCCGCCCGGCAGGGGCGGCATTCGGGCAGAACGACATGACACACACCCCGTCCCCCATGGTGGATCCGCAGACCCAGCCGGAGGTCGACGAAAAGGCGATGCCGCAGGGCGAGATCACGCGCCTCGGCGCGCTCTTCTCGTGGCAGAGCATCCTCTTCGTGGCGCTCTGCACGCTCGGCCTGGCCATCGGCATCTGCTACATCTTCGGCATCAAGATCGGCGGCAAGATCATGCTGGAGGCCCGGTACTACTGGATCTTCATCGGCTTCTTCGGTGCCGCCGCCTTCATCGCGCTGCCGGCCTACCGCGGTCAGCGCAGCGTGCCGGTCTACGACCTGGTCGCCGCCGCGGTGATGATGGGGATCTCGTTCTGGTTCTCTACCCATGCCTGGGACATGGTGCAGGCAGGCTGGGCCAACATCCCGGCGGGGATCGTCATCTACCTGATGATGCTCGAACTTGCCCGCCGCGCGGGCGGGCTGCCGTTCCTGATCGTGGTGCTGGTGCTGGGGCTCTACCCGCTGGTGGCCGACCGGCTGCCAGGGATCATGATGGGCATTCCCTACAGCTTTGACCGGATGATCGAATACCACGTCTTCAACACCGAGGGCTTGATGGGGATCACGACCAAGGTCGTGGCCGAGATCATCCTCGGCTTCCTCGTCTTCGCGGGCATCCTGCTGGCGACCGGGGCGGGGGAGTTCTTCATCGACCTCGCCAACTCGGGCTTCGGCAAGTACCGGGGCGGGCCGGCCAAGGTGTCGATCGTCGCGTCGGGCTTCTTCGGCTCGCTCTCTGGCTCGATCTTCTCGAACATCGCGGGCACCGGGTCGATCACCATTCCGACGATGAAGAAGGTGGGCTACCCGCCGCATTACGCCGGTGCGATCGAGGCCTGCGCCTCGACCGGGGGCGTGGTCATGCCGCCCGTCATGGGGGCCATCGCCTTTGTCATGGCGATCACCATCGGCGTGGACTACGCGACCGTCATGATCGCGGCGATCCTGCCCTCGCTGCTCTACTACTTCGGGCTGATGCTGCAGGTCGACGCCTATGCGGCCAAGACCGGGATGAAGGGCCTGCCTCTGGACCAGCTGCCGAAGGGCAGGGAGGTGCTCAAGCGCGGCTGGCCCTACCTGCTGGTGCTGATCTTCCTGACTTGGGGCCTGCTCTACATGAGGTGGGAGTACTACGCGCCGTGGTATGCCTGCGTGCTGATGATCGCGCTCAGCTTCCTGCGCCGCGACACGATGATGACGCCGCTCCGGATGTTCGAGACGGTGCGTGCCATCGGCGTGCTGATCGCGCAATCCGCCGCCATCATCCTGCCGATCGCCTTCGTGGTCTCGGGGCTGACGGTGACCGGGGTGACCGGGTCGATGACCTCGAGCCTCGTGCAGGCTGGGGGCGACAACGTCTACCTCATCATCGCGCTCGGGGTGCTGGCCTGCTTTGTCATGGGCATGGCGGGGCTGGCCATCGTGGCCTACATCTTCCTCGCCGTGACGCTGGCGCCTGCCATCATCGAGATCGGCGGGCTGAATGAGGTCGCGGTCCACTTCTTCATCATCTACTACGCCATGCTCTCGGTCATCACGCCGCCGGTCGGCGCCGCCGCCTTCCTGGCCGCGACCATCGCGGGGGCCAAGCCGATGCAGACCTCGTTCACCGCGATGCGGCTCGGGGTGGTGATCTACTTCATCCCGCTCTTCTTCCTGTTCGAGCCCTCGCTGGTGCTGCAGGGCGACCTGACGCCGCTGATCTACGTCCTGCCCTCGGTCATCGTGGGCATCATCGTTCTGGCCGGCGGGCTCGAGGGCTACCTGCTGGGCATAGGCCGGGTGCGCACGGTGCTGCGGCTGCCGCTGGCGGCGGCGGGCTTCGTGTTCTCCTTCCCCAGCTGGTGGGGCACGCTGGGGGGCGGGATCGCCTGCCTCGTGCTGGGCGGCATCGTCTGGATGGACAACCGGCGTGCGGCGACGGGGGCGGCGGCGGCGGAGTAGATGTCGGGGGTGGGGTGGAACCCCACCCCGCGCGTCCAGGGACGGCGCTCAGACCGCCCTCAGACCCCCAGCCTGTCCCGTAGGGAAAACCACGTCATCGCCAGAACCAGCAGGGGCGAACGCAACGCCGCGCCGCCGGGGAAGGCGGGGGTCGGCATGCGGGACATGGTATCGAACCCCTCGGCCTCGCCCCGGATCGCCTGCGCCATCAGCCGCCCGGCATGGGTCGCGGTGCCGACCCCGTGGCCGGAATAACCCGAGGCCGAAAGCACGTTGGGCGCAAGCCGCGCGAACTGGGGCAGGCGCTTCATCGTGATCGCCAGGGTGCCGCCCCAGGCATGGTCGATCCTCACATCCATCAGGTGCGGAAAGATCTCGGTCATCGGCTTGCGGACCTTGGCGGCGATGTCGGCGGGAAAGCGGTAGCCGTAGCTCTCGCCGCCGCCGAAGAGCAGCCGCTTGTCATGGCTGAGGCGGAAGTAGTTCACGACGAACTTGTCATCGGCCACCGCCACGTCGCGGGTGAGCACGCGGGCCGCATCATCCCCCAGCGGTTCGGTCGCGGCGACAAAGTTGTTGATCGGCATCACCCGCCGCGCGACCCGCTTGTCGAGCGTCCCGAGGTAGCCGTTGCAGGCCAGCACGAGGTGCCGGGCGCGGACCCGGCCGCCGGCGGTGTGCACCACGACCTCGGCGCCCTCGTCGATCCGTTCCACGCGCGAGCCTTCGTGGATCACCGCGCCCGCGTCCCGCGCCGCGTGTGCCAGCCCGAGGGCCAGCCGCAGCGGGTGCAGGTGCGCCGCACCCATGTCGAGGACACCACCCTTGTAGACGGGCGACGGGCAGAGCGCCTGGCAGGCGGCCTCGTCCAGCATCTCGACCTCGGGGTAGTCGTAGCGGGCCTGCAGGTGCGCGGCGTAGTCGTGCAGGTGGTGCACCTCGCCCGCGCTGCTGGCGGTCCAGGCGACGCCGGGCTTCAGGTGGCAGTCGATCCCGTGCCGTGCGATCAGGCCCTTGACGGTGTCCTTGGCCTCTTCGCCCAGGGCCCAGAGCAGCCGCGCCTCGTCGAGGCCCACGATCTTTTCCAGCGACATCTGGTCCTGCCGCTGGCCCGATCCCAGCTGCCCGCCGTTCCGCCCCGAGGCGCCGAAGCCGACGCGCTGCGCCTCCAGCAGGACGACCGACATCCCGGCCTCGGCCAGGTGCA
Organism: Pseudooceanicola sp. LIPI14-2-Ac024; assembly: GCF_042188925.1. Lineage (GTDB taxonomy): Bacteria > Pseudomonadota > Alphaproteobacteria > Rhodobacterales > Rhodobacteraceae > Pseudooceanicola. The sequence goes on along the minus strand of NZ_CP170102.1, from coordinate 1,194,821 downwards.
GCGCGGTCGACAGGCCGGTGTAGCCGCCGCCGACGACGCAGATATCCGCCGTGACCTCCCCCGACAGGGCGGGGAAGGGCGGAAGCAGGTCGGACGTGGCGGCGTACCACGAGGCCGGGTATTCCCCCGGCCGGTCGTTCGCGTCGAGCAGGTTCATACGTTCATCAGCAGGTGCTCACGCTCCCACGGAGAGATCACGCCAAGGAATTCCTCGTACTCGGTCCGCTTGACGATGGAGTAGACGCGGCAGAACTCCGGCCCCAGCACCTCTGACAGCGCCCCTGCCTCGTCGAAAACGTCCAGCGCCTCGCCGAGCGTCCGGGGGAAGTCTCCTTCGCCCTCGTAGGCATCGCCGCGGAACTGCTTCTCCGCCCGCTCCTCGTTCATCAGGCCCAGGTAGCCCGCCGCGAGCGAGGCCGCGATCCCGAGGTAGGGGTTGCAGTCCATCCCCGCGACGCGGTTCTCGACCCGCCGCGCGTCGGGGTCCGAGATCGGCACACGTATCCCCGTGGTCCGGTTGTCGCGGCCCCACTCAAGGTTGATCGGCGCGGCATGGTCCTTCACGTAGCGCCGGTACGAATTCACGTAGGGCGCCAGCAGCGGGATCGCCTCGGGCAGGTGGGTCTGCAGGCCGCCGATGAAGGTGTAGAAGGCGTCCGTCTCGCCACCCTGCGGGCCGGTAAAGATGTTCTTGCCCGTCTCGATGTCCAGCACCGAATGGTGGATGTGCATCGCCGAACCGGGTTCGTCCGCGATCGGCTTGGCCATGAAGGTGGCAAAGCAGTCGTGGCGCAGTGCCGCCTCGCGGATCAGACGCTTGAAATAGAACACCTCGTCGGCGAGCTTGACCGGGTTGCCGTGCCGGAGGTTGATCTCCAGCTGGCCCGCGCCGCCTTCCTGGGTGATGCCGTCGATCTCGAAACCCTGCGCCTCGGCAAAGTCGTAGATGTCGTCGATCACGGGGCCGAATTCATCGACGGCGGTCATCGAATAGGCCTGCCGCGCGGCGGCGGGTCGGCCCGAGCGGCCCATCATCGGCTCGATCGGCTTGGCCGGGTCGAGGTTGCGGGCCACGAGGTAGAATTCCATCTCGGGCGCGACGACCGGTTTCCAGCCCTGGTCCTCGTAGAGCTTCACCACCCGCTTCAGCACGTTGCGCGGCGCAAAGGGGATCGGGTTCCCCTTGCGGTCGAAGGCATCGTGGATCACCTGCAGCGTCCAGTCCCCGGTCCAGGGCGCGGCGGTGGCCGTGCTCATGTCGGGGCGCAGGATCATGTCGGGCTCGATAAAGCCCTCGTCGCCTGCCGCTTCGCCCCAGTCGCCGGTGATGGTCTGGAAGAAGATCGAGTTCGGCAGGTGGAAATGTTTCTGACGGGCGAATTTCGACGCCGGCACGGCCTTGCCTCGGGCGATGCCCGGCAGGTCGGCGATGACGCATTCGACCTCGTCCAGGCGGCGGCCTTCCAGGTAGGCCTGCGCCGGTTCGGGCAGGCTGTCGGTCCAGTCGCTCATGCCGCGTCCCCCTTGAACACCCGCTCGAAGCGGTCAGCCATCACCTGGTTCGCCAGCGGTTCATCCAGGTGGCTCGTCGCCTCGGCCAGCAGGGCGTCGGGCACCACGCCCTTGCCGCGCGTGCGGATCAGCCCGCCGATGAAATCGCCGCCGTATTCCGGGTGCGGCTGGACGGTGAAGATGTGCCCGCCATAGGTGATGGCGGCGTTCTTGCAGAAATCCGACGATCCGACGACCTCGGCCCCGGCGGGCAGTTCGACGACCTGGTCCTGGTGCCAGGCATTCAGCGGCAGGTCCTGGCCGTCGATGTGATAGGTGGTGCGCCCCACGGACCAGCCGCCGGCGAACTTCTCGACCTTGCCGCCCAGGGCCTGGGCGATGATCTGGTGGCCGAAGCACACCCCGACCAGCGGCACGCCGGCGGCGTGGATCTTGCGGATCAGCTCTTCGAGCGGCGGAATCCAGGGATGGTCTTCGTAGGCCCCGTGCTTGGAGCCGGTGATGAGCCAGCCGTCACAGGCGTGGGGGTCGTCCGGGACGACGCCGCCCTCCACGTCGAAGGGCTGGAAGTCAAAGCCGCGTCCGGCCAGGAGCCGCGCGAAATGCTGGTCGTAATCGCCCATTTCCTCCAGCGAAGGAGGAACATGGCCGGTCTGCAGTATGCCGATTTTCATGGATCACCGGTTGGTTGATGCCCGGAAGGTAATTGAGCCCGTGCGGGGCGGCAAGCAGGAAGCCTGACCAATTGCGCGGGGTGCCGGGACATCGGGCCGGAGTGCGTGGCGGGCGCGCCACGCGCGGTGGTGGCCCCCGGTCCGCTGTGGCCGGGCCGGGGGCCGGACCGTCACGCCGTCATGTCTTCGATCTTGGCGTCGGGTGCGTTTTTCTTGACCAACTCGATGCCGTTGTCGCGCGAGCTGGCGCTGCTGTAGACCTCGGAGGTGCCGATCACCTGGCCATTGGTGGCCTTGAGGTTGAACATCGGGCCGGACTTGGCCTCCTTGCGCTCGTACTTGGCGTCGTCGGGCGCGTTCTTCATCACCAACTCGATGCCGTTCATCGCGCTGGCCTTCTGCTTGTAGCCTTCCGAGGCGAGGATGACCTCGCCGTTGCCGGCTTTCAGGCGGAACCGGAATTCGCCCGCCTTGTCGGTGTAGAGTTCGAATTTCCCAGCCATGGCCGGTCCCCTTTCCTGTTGTTTGGTAAGGGAACCTTGCCGGAGTATGGCGCGCCTGCCAAGCCGAAGATGACGCAGGGTCGCCCGTCCGCGGCGCGGGCGGCGGCGGGTCAGACCGTTTCGAGGTAGACCATCCAGTGATCCTCGGGCGCGACGGTGTCGAGGCGTTCCTTTTCCTGGCGCTTGGTGCGGCAGAAATGCTCGATCAACTCGGCCGGCAGGATGCGGGCGATCAGGGGATCGGACTCGAAGAGGTCGATGGCGCTTTCCCAGTTCGGCGCAAGGCCCGGCAGGTCCAGGTCATATGCGTTGCCGGTGATCGGCGCGGGCGGCTCCATCTTGTCCTCGATCCCCGCCAGCGCCGCGCCGAGGATGGCGGCCAGCGCGAGGTAGGGGTTGTTGTCGCCGCAGGCCACCCGGTGTTCGATGCGCCGTGCCTTGGCCGGGCCGCCCGGCACGCGGATCGCGGCGGTGCGGTTCTCGTAAGCCCAGCAGGCCCCGATCGGGGCATGGGCGCCCGGCACGATCCGGTCGTAGCTCGGCCCGTGCGGGGCAAAGACCAGCGTCGAGGGCGCCATGCCCGCGAGGCACCCGGCGATGGCGTGGCGCAGCAGGTCGGTGCCTTCGGGGCCGCCGTTGTCGAAGATGTTGTTGCCGTCCTCGTCGAGGACCGAGAAATGCACGTGCATCCCGTTGCCCGCGTCGTCGAGGAAGGGTTTCGCCATGAAGGTCGCGGCCATCCCGTGCTTGCGGGCGAGGCCGCGCACCAGCGTCTTGAAGAGCACCGCGTCATCTGCCGCGGCCATCGCGTCGCGGTGCGTCATGTTCACCTCGAACTGGCCCAGACCGGCCTCGGAAATCGCGGATTCCGCCGGGATGTCCATCGCCTCGCAGGCTTCGTAGAGCTCGGTGAAATAGGCGTCGAAGGCGTCGAGCTGGCGGATCGACAGGATCGCGTGGCCGAACACCGGCCGCCCCGAGATCGGGTTCATCGGGGGCATCAGCTGCTGGCCGGAATCGTCGACCAGGTAGAACTCCATCTCGGCCGCTGCCTCGACCCGCCAGCCGCGCGCCTTGTAGCGGTCGAGCACCGCGGCCAGCGCGTGGCGCGGATCACCCATGAAGGGCTCGCCCGTCTCGTGGTACATCCACATTGGCACCAGCGCGCCGGGGCTGCCCAGCCAGGGCATCGGCACCGGCCCGTGGTCTGTCGGGTAGAGCACCCCGTCGGCATCGCCGGTCTCGAACACCAGCGGACTGTCCTTGATGTCGGCGCCCCAGACATCGACGTTCAGCACCGACAGCGGCATCCGGACGGTGCCCTTGCCCAGCTTGTCGAACTGGCTGGCCGGCAGGCGCTTGCCGCGCAGCTGGCCGTTGAGGTCGCAAGCGGCGACGCGGAAAGTCGGATAGCCTTCGAAGGACATTCAGGGGGCTCGTGTGCTGTTTCGGGTCCGGGCAGAGTGGCGATGCGCCTTCCTTGTGGCAAGCTCGCCGTTACGGAATTGTCACCGGCCGCGCAGGCCGTGGCGGCGCTGCCGCCGTCAGAGGCGCGTGTGGATGCGGTAGCCGGGGTGAAAGACCATGCGGACCGAGGTGATGACATGCCCCGCGGTCCAGGTCGTCCGGTCAAGCACGAAGAGCCCCGTGCCTTCGGGGCAGGCCAGCGCCTCGGCCTCGGTCCGGGTGGCGGTAAGGGCGGAGAAGGTGAAGTCGCCGCCGTCGAACGGCACCTCGCGCACCAGCCATTCGTTCGGGCTGAAGGCCGCAAAGTCCTCGGACAGGACGGCAGGCACCGCGTCGGGATTGATCCAGCGGTTCTCGAACACGTAGGGCGCGCCGTCGGCCGTGTGCAGGGTTTCCAGGTGCAGAAGCTCGGCCCCGGCGGGCACCCGCATCCGCGCGATCACCTCGGCCGGGGGCGTCCGCAGGTCGCGGCGCAGGATCGTATGGCCATAGGCCTGGCCCTTGGCCTCGATCTCGTCCCGGATGACCGGAATGTCGAGCTGCGCGCGCCGCACCGGGTTCACCGCGACGCGGGTGCCCGCGCGGCGGCGGCGGTCAAGCAGCCCGGCCTCGGCCAGCTCGCGCAGGGCACGGTTCACCGTGGCCCGCGCACAGCCGAATTCGCGGGCGAGGTCGGCCTCGTGCGGAATGAACTCGCCCGGTTTCCAGATGCGCTGGCTGATGCGGCGGCGGACCTCTTCCTGCACGCCCTGCCAGCTGTTGATCTCGGTCTGGCTCACAGGCTGTCCCCCAGATCGCGCATCGTGGCCCGGTAGGCCGCGACGATCCCGTCCCGTGCGACGTGGCGGCCACCCGTGACCACGTGACGGCCCGCCGACCAGACGTCACGCACCATACGGTCGTCGCCGGCGAAGATGTAGCTGTCGAGCAGGGTGTCGCCACGGCGGCCTTCGAGGTCCACGTGGGTGGTGTCGAGCGCCATCAGGTCGGCGTAGCACCCGGGCGCGATGGCCCCGGTCGGGCGGCCTGCCGAGGCCGCGCCACCTGTCAGCACCGCCTCGTAGAGCCGCCGCCCAGTGGACCGCTCCGGCGTCGCCAGCGCCGCCCGGCTGCGGTCGCGCAGGCGCTGCGAATAGTCGAGGGTGCGCAACTCCTCGGAGAGCGCGATGCGGATGTTGGAATCCGACCCGATTGAGACCGCGCCGCCCGCCCCGAACCAGCGCACCCCGTCGAAGATGCCGTCGCCGAGGCTCGATTCCGTGATCGGGCAGAGCCCCGCCACGGCGCCCGACCGTGCCAGCCCCTCGGTTTCGTGCGACAGCATCTGGGTGCAGTGGATGAAGGTGTGCCGCGCGTCCGGGGTCATGTGCTCCAGCACCCATTCGACCGGGCGCAGGCCCCATGCGGCCTCGACCTCATCGACCTCGGCCACCTGTTCGGCGAGGTGCATGTGGAACGGCCCCTCGGGGGCAAGGGCGGCAAGGCCCGGCAGCGCCTCCCGCGCGACAGCGCGGAGGGAGTGCGGGGCGACGCCGATCCGGGTGTCGGCGGGCAGGGGCGTCAACGCCCGGGTCGAGGCGGCGTGCAGGCGGGCAAAGCTGTCGGGGTCGGTGCCGAAGCGGATCTGACCGGGACCGAGCGGACGTTGGTCGCAGCCGCCGAACTGGTAGTGCACGGGCAGCAGCGTCAGGCCGATGCCCGTGGTCGCCGTGGCCGCGGCGATCCGTTCGGCCATCTCGGCGATGTTGTCGTAAGGCGCGCCGCCGGGGCGGTGGTGCAGGTAGTGGAATTCCACGTTGGTGGCATATCCCGCTTCCAGCATCTCCATCTGCACGAAGGCGGCGATCGCCTCCACATGGTCGGGCGTCAGCCGGTCGAGGAAGCGGTACATCAGCGCCCGCCACGTCCAGAAGGTGTCGCGCGGATCGGGACCGCGCCTTTCGGTCAGCCCCGCCATCGCGCGCTGGAAGGCGTGGCTGTGCCCGTTCGCCGGGGCAGGGAGGAGGAGGGCGATCTGTTCGCCCGCTGCCGGGGCACCGGTCTCGACGCTGGCGATCATGCCCCCGGCATCAAAGGTGATCAGAACATCCTCGGCCCAGCCGTCGGGGAGGAGCGCATTGGCCGCCCAGATCTTGGTCATCGTGAACCCGTATTGACACGCAATTATGTGCAGACATATACCGATCATGCTTGTGCTTAACAAGGTGATTCATGCTGCTCAGAAACGCCACGCTCGCTACGATGCACCCCGGAACGCCCTATGGCCTGATCGAGGGCGGGGCGATCGTGACCGAAGGCGACCGGATCGTCTGGGCGGGGCCCGAGGCCGAGGTGCCCGTCGCACATCGTGGCGCCGAGGCGCTGGACCTTGCGGGGCGTCTCGTCACCCCCGGCCTGATCGACTCTCACACCCACATCGTGCACGGCGGCGACCGCGCGCGGGAATTCGAGATGCGGCTGGAAGGCGCCTCCTACGAAGAGGTCGCGCGGGCCGGGGGCGGCATCCTCTCGACCGTCCGGGCCACCCGCGCCGCGTCCGAGGGCGACCTGCTGGCGCAGGCGCTGCCGCGGGTCGACGCGCTGATCGCCGAGGGGGTGACCTGCATCGAGGTGAAATCGGGCTACGGCCTCGACATCGAGACGGAGCTGACCATGCTCCGGGCCGCGCGACGGATCGCCGGGGCGCGGCCCGTGCGGGTGCGGACGACCTTTCTCGGGGCCCATGCCGTCGCGCCCGAGTATGCCGACCGCCCGGATGCCTACATCGACGAGGTTTGCCTACCCGCGCTCGACGCCGCCCATGCCGAGGGGTTGGTCGACGCGGTCGACGGCTTCTGCGAGGGCATCGCCTTCACGCCCGACCAGGTCGCCCGCGTCTTTGAGCGGGCCCGCGCGCTCGGGCTGCCGGTGAAGCTGCATGCCGAACAGCTGTCGAACCTGGGCGGCGCGCAGCTGGCGGCACGTTATGGCGCGCTGTCTGCGGACCACCTGGAATATGCGAACGAAGCCGACGCGCAGGCCATGGCCGCCGCGGGCAGCGTCGCGGTGATCCTGCCCGGTGCCTTCTACACGCTGCGCGAAACGCAGCTGCCCCCGGTCGCGGCCTTCCGCACCCACGACGTGCCGATGGCACTGGCGACGGACTGCAACCCGGGATCGTCGCCGATGACCTCGCTGCTGCTGACGATGAACATGGGCGCGACGCTCTTCCGCATGACACCCGAGGAATGCCTGGCCGGCACCACCCGCCACGCCGCCCGCGCGCTCGGGATCGATGACGCGGGCACGATCGGCCCCGGGATGCGCGCCGACCTGGCCATCTGGGACGTCGCGACACCCGCGGAACTCACCTATCGCATCGGTTTTAACCCGCTCTGGAAGCGGATGTTCGGAGGCACCCTTTGACCCTGATCCTGACCCCAGCGGCCACGACCCTCGACCAGCTCGAAACCCTCTGGCGCGAGGGCCGCGCGGCCGAGCTTGACCCCGCCGCCCGTCCCGCCATCGACGCCGCCGCCGCGATGGTGGCCAAGGCGGCCGCGGGGGAAGAGGCGATCTACGGGATCAACACCGGTTTCGGCAAGCTCGCCTCGGTCCGGGTCGCGCCGGCCGACACCGCCCAGCTTCAGCGCAACCTGATCCTGTCGCATTGCTGCGGCGTGGGCGAGGTGCTGGACGAGGCGACGACGCGCCTGATGATCGTGCTGAAGCTGCTGTCGCTCGGGCGGGGGGCTTCGGGCATCCGGTGGGAAACGGCGCAGCTGCTGCAGGACATGCTGGCCAGGGGCGTGACCCCGGTGATCCCGGCGCAGGGCTCTGTCGGCGCCTCCGGCGACCTCGCGCCGCTGGCGCATATGGCGGCGACCCTGATCGGGGCGGGCGAGGCGTTCCTGAACGGGGAACGGATGCCCTCTGCCGACGCGCTTGACCGCGCCGGTCTGGCGCCGGTGGTTCTGGCGGCGAAGGAGGGGTTGGGGCTCATCAACGGCACTCAGTTCTCCACCGCCTGCGCACTGGCCGGGTATTTCGAGGCGATGCGCAACGCGGAAACCGCCGTCGCCGCCTCCTGCCTCTCGACCGACGCGATCATGGGCTCGACCGCGCCGCTGGAACCCGCGATCCATGCGCTGCGCGGCCACGCCGGGCAGATCGACGTTGCCCGCGCGATGCGCGCGGTGATGGCCGGCTCCGAGATCCGTGAAAGCCACCGCGAGGGCGACACCCGCGTGCAGGATCCCTACTGCATCCGCTGCCAGCCGCAGGTGACCGGCGCCGCGCTCGACCTCTTGCGCTTTGCCGGCCGGACGCTCGAGGTCGAGGCCAATGCCGTCTCGGACAATCCGTTGGTGCTGGTGGAGGAGGGCAAGATCGTCTCGGGCGGCAACTTCCACGCGGAACCTGTCGCCTTTGCCGCCGACCAGATCGCGTTGGCGATTTCCGAGATCGGCGCCATCGCGCAGCGCAGGGTGGCGCTGATGGTGGACCCGACGCTTTCCTTCGACCTGCCGCCGTTCCTGACGCCGGAACCGGGCCTCAACTCGGGCCTGATGATCGCCGAGGTCACGACCGCCGCGCTGATGAGCGAAAACAAGCACCTCGCGCATCCCTGTTCGACCGACTCGACGCCGACCTCGGCCAACCAGGAAGACCACGTCTCGATGGCCGCGCACGGGGCGCGGCGGCTGAAGCGGATGAACGAGAACCTGTCGGTGATCCTGGGCGTGGAGCTGATGTGCGCCGCCCAGGGCGTCGAGTTCCGCGCGCCGCTGACCACCAGCCCGGCGCTGCAGTCGTTGATGGCAACCGTGCGCGGCGTGGTCCCGACCGTGTCGGACGACCGCTACATGGCCGATGACCTGGCCGCCGCCGCGGCACTGGTCCGCGCCGGGCGGGTGTCGGACGCCTGCGGGATCCGCGACCTGCTGGAGGACGCCGCATGACCCTGGTCGAGGTGCGCCGCGGTGACGGCCCGGTCGTTCTGGGCCTGCCGCACACGGGCAACCACGTGCCGGACGACATCATGGCCCGGCTCACGCCGCTTGGCCGGACGCTGTCGGACACCGACTGGCATATCCATACGCTCTACGACGGGCTACTCGACGGGGTGACGACGGTGCGGGCGACCTTCCACCGCTACGTGATCGACGCGAACCGACCGCCCTCGGGCGAAAGCCTCTACCCGGGGCAGAACACAACCGGGCTGATCCCGCTGACCGATTTCGACGGAGAGCCGCTCTGGGTGGACCCGCCGACCGAGGCCGACGTTGCCGCGCGGCGCCGCGACTATCACGACGTCTACCACGCCGCGCTGCGGGCCGAGCTGGAACGAGTGCGGGCGCGTCACGGGGTGGCGATCCTCTACGACTGCCACTCGATCCGCAGCGAGATCCCGTTCCTCTTCGACGGCCGCCTGCCGGATTTCAACATCGGCACCAATTCGGGCCAGAGTTGCGCGCCCGAGGTTGGGGCCGCGACCGCGAAAATCTGCGCCGAGGCAGAGGGTTACACCTCGGTCCTCAATGGACGCTTCAAGGGCGGATGGACGACGCGCCACTACGGCAAGCCGCAGGACGGCATCCACGCCATCCAGATGGAGCTGGCGCAGGACACCCACCTGCAGTCCGAGACGCTGCCCTTCGACTACGACCCGACCGCCGCGGCAAAGCTGCGCCCGCACCTGCGCGACATCCTGCACGCGCTGCAAGACATTGCATTCACGCTGGGAGAGACCCGATGACCAACCCGCGCCACAACCTCCGCGACATCTACACGCCGACGGGGACCGAGATCACCGCCAAGTCCTGGCAGACCGAGGCGGCGATGCGGATGCTGATGAACAACCTGCACCCGGACGTGGCCGAGAACCCGCATGAGCTGGTGGTCTACGGCGGCATCGGCCGCGCCGCCCGCACGTGGGAGGATTTCGACCGCATCGTCGCGGGGCTGCAGGACCTCGAGGCCGACGAGACCCTGCTGGTCCAGTCCGGCAAGCCGGTGGCCATCGTCCGGACGCACCCGGATGCGCCGCGCGTGCTGATCGCGAACTCGAACCTCGTGCCGCACTGGGCGACGTGGGAGCATTTCAACGCGCTCGATCGCAAGGGGCTCATGATGTACGGCCAGATGACCGCCGGGTCCTGGATCTACATCGGCACGCAGGGCATCGTTCAGGGCACCTATGAGACCTTCGCCGAGGCGGGGCGCCAACACTACGGCGGCAGCCTCAAGGGCAAGTGGATCCTGACCGGGGGCCTGGGCGGCATGGGCGGGGCGCAGCCCCTCGCGGCGGTCTTTGCGGGCGCCTGCTGCCTGGCGGTCGAATGCGACGAGACGCGGATCGATTTCCGACTGCGCACCAGGTACTTGGACGAGAAAGCGAAGACGCTGGATGAAGCGCTCGAGATGATCGAACGCTGGACTGCGGCGGGTGAGGCGAAGTCCGTCGGCCTCCTCGGCAACGCGGCCGAGGTCTTTCCCGAACTCGTGCGCCGGATGAAGGACGGCGGTGCGCGCCCCGACATCGTGACCGACCAGACCTCGGCCCACGATCCGCTGCACGGCTACCTGCCGTCGGGCTGGACCGTGGGCGAGTGGCGCGCGAAGCAGGAGAGCGATCCGAAGGCGGTCGAGGACGCCGCCCGCGCCTCGATGAAGGCCCATGTCGCGGCGATGGTCGATTTCTGGAACGCAGGCGTCCCGACGCTCGACTACGGCAACAACATCCGCCAGGTCGCCAAGGAGGAGGGGCTTGAGAACGCCTTTGCCTTCCCCGGCTTCGTGCCCGCCTACATCCGCCCGCTCTTCTGCGAAGGGATCGGCCCGTTCCGCTGGTGCGCGCTTTCGGGCGACCCGGAGGACATCTACAAGACCGACGCCGCGATGAAGAAGCTGTTTCCCGAGAACGAACACCTGCACCGCTGGCTCGACATGGCGGCCGAACGCATCGCCTTCCAGGGCCTGCCCGCGCGGATCTGCTGGATCGGCCTCGGCGACCGGCACCGCGCCGGGCTGATGTTCAACGAGATGGTGGCGAGCGGAGAACTGAAGGCCCCGATCGTGATCGGCCGCGACCACCTCGACAGCGGTTCCGTCGCCAGCCCGAACCGCGAGACGGAGGCGATGAAGGATGGCTCCGACGCGGTGTCCGACTGGCCGCTGCTGAACGCGCTCACCAACACGGCGAGCGGGGCGACCTGGGTCAGCATCCACCACGGTGGCGGCGTCGGGATGGGCTTCAGCCAGCATGCGGGCGTCGTCATTGTCGCGGATGGCACGCCGGAGGCGGCGAAACGTCTGGAACGCGTGCTCTGGAACGATCCGGCCTCGGGTGTCTGGAGGCATGCGGATGCGGGCTATGACAAGGCCATCGACTGCGCCAGGGCGCATGGCCTGCGGCTGCCCGGCATCCTGGGGAACTGAAGGCGCTTACTCCGCCGCGATGGCCTGCCGTTCCGGCAGGTCGCAGAACCGGCGCGCGGCCTCGCCGGACAGGTGGGCGATCCGCCCGCCGCTGATCGTGGCCTCGATGGCGCGGGTGTCCGGGTCGACCACCACGAGGTCGGCCCGCTGCCCGGCGTCGAGCGTGCCGCGGTCGGCAAGCCGCAGGATCTCGGCCGGGCGGGAGGAGATCATCGCCCAGGCTTCGGGCAGGTCCATCACGTCCTCGTCCACCAGCCGCCACGCGGCCCCGGCCAGCGCCGGGTAGTGATAGTCCGACACCAGCGCATCGCAGAGCCCGTCGCGCACGAGGTCGATGGCCGCGATGTTGCCGGCCTGGGACCCGCCGCGCAGGATGTTGGGCGCGCCCATCAGGACCGGGTCGCCGACCGCCCGGGCCAGCGCCGCGGCGGAGCGCGAGGTCGGGAATTCGCAGATCTTCGCCCCGATCATGGAAAAGGTTTCCCGCGTTTCGCCGTCGGTGTCGTCGTGGCTGCCGTAGATTACGCCAAGCGCGTCGAAGCGTTCGGCCAGCTTGCAGAGGTAGCGCGGAACGTCGCGCGCCTGCGTCTTGGCGGCCGAAACGGCGGCGATGTGATCGTCAGGGCTGCGTCCGGCCCGGCGGGCCCATTCAAAGAACTCGGCCGGGCGGGCCGAAGCGATGGCCAGCGCCTCGTCCAGGTGGTTGTTGAACACGACATAGCCCACGCCGTGCGCCGCGATGGTGTCGAGCAGGTCCTCTGCGGTGTCGGTGGTATGCGTCTCGCACCGGATCTGCACCCGCAGGTCGGTCAGCATACGGGGCCGGTGGTCGTCGACCGCGGCCAGCAGGGCGCGGGCAAAGTCAGGGCCGCGGTGGCCGCCTTCCCAAGACCAGCTCTGCGCCATGTAGGCGGTTGTGATCCCGTTCGCCGCCGCATCCCGGTCGGTCGAGGCGAGGCCAGTGGCGATCGGGAAGGGCGCGGAGGGGCGCGGTGCGATGTGGCGTTCGAAGCTGTCGCCGTGCAGGTCCACGATGCCGGGCAGGACGAGGTAGCCGGACAGGTCCACCTCGGGCAGCCGCGCGTCCGAGATCACCCCGTCGGCCAGGCCGATGGTGCCGGGCCGAAGGGCACCGTCACGCAGGATCTGTGCGCCGGTCAGGCGCAGGGCGGGCAGGGGGCGGTGCATGGGGACTGCTCCTCGGTTTGCCCTGTGGATAAGGGAACTATGTATCGCGGCGATGACATGGGGGTGTCCTGTCGGTGAAAAGGCTTGGGCGGCAATACGGCGGGGTGCGGTTCAGTCGTTGTCGAGCGTTAGGGTGACCCGGTCTCCGGCGAACCAGGTGTGTCCGTACTCGACCGGACGGCCCTGAGGATCGACGTTGATGCCGACCGCGCGCAGGATCGGGTCTCCCTCGCGCAGGCGCAGGTGCAGCGCCTGGGTGGCGGTGGCGGGCTTGGCCGTGAGGCGGGTCGAGGCGCGGGTGAAGTCGGTGACGCCGCATGCCGCCAGCGCCCGGGTCACCGAGCTCGTCTCGGCCAGGCGGTCGAGCAGGGCGGGAAACCGTTCGGCGGGAAAGACCGAGCGGAAGACGGCCATCGGCTGCCCGTCGGCGAGCGAGCGCCCCTCGCTCACATGCACCGGCGTGCCTGGCGCAAGGTCGAGTGCGCGGGCCTCGCGTTCGTCGGCGGCGCGGGTTTCCTGTGCCAGGATCTCGCGTGTCGGCAGGCGGCCTGCGGCGCGCAGGTTCTGGTGGAAGCGCACCCTGCGCCCGATGGGATAGTCGGTCGGCACCTGTTTGACGAAGACCCCCGCACCGCGCCGCGCGTGCGTCAGGCCCAGGTCGGCCATCTCGGCCAGGGCGCGGCGGACGGTGTGGCGGTTGACCCCGAACCGCGCCGAAAGGTCGGCCTCGGTCGGCAGCTTGTCACCGGGCACATAGCGCCCCTCGGCAATGTCGGCGGTCAGTGCGGCCGATATCGATTGCCAGAGCGGCGTCTTCCTCGGCGCGGCGGCATATGCGGTCTCTGTCATCAAATCTTCACCTGTTTGGCCCTTGTGCGACTTGGGTAGGGTCGGTATGGATTTGTCTAGTTGTATAGTTATCTAGACAAATCCGCAAGGTGTCGCATGACAGAGCTTTCGCCCCAAAAATCCGAACGCAAGGCGTGGATGTCGCTGCTGGCCAAGGCGCCGGCGGCCGAGGTCGTGCGCCTGTGGCAGGCCCATGGTGCCGCGCCGGAGTTCTCCTGGCTGCGCGCGCCCGAGGTCGGCGCGGTCATGGTGCGGGGCCGGGCAGGGGCTGTCGGGGCGCCCTTCAACCTGGGCGAGATGAGCGTCACCCGCTGTTCCCTGCGGCTGGCGGACGGCACGGTCGGGCACGCCTACGTGCAGGGCCGCGACAAGGACAAGGCGCAGATCGCGGCGCTGGTAGATGCGCTGATGCAGACGGCCGAGGCGGACGGTCTGCGCAAGGTGATGCTCGACCCGCTGGCGGCCGGTCTGGCCGAGGGGGCGACGGCGCGCGCCGCGCGGGCCGCAGCCACCAAGGTCGAATTCTTCACCATGGTGCGGGGAGAGAACGCATGACCGACACGCAAACCCTCGAAGGCGGTTTCGTCGATGCGGCGGTCGGCGCCTCGCACGCCTTCCGCGCCGCGATGAACGCCATGGCCCGCCCCGGACGGATCGAAGAGATCGCGGGCGGCGCCGCGCCGGCTCCGGTGTCCCCGGCGGCAGCAACCCTGCTGCTGACGCTCTGCGACCAGGAAACGCCGCTGCACCTTGCGGGCGACCATGACACGCCCGCCGTGCGCGACTGGGTGGCCTTCCACCTCGGTGCGCCGCTGGTCGGCAAGGGGCAGGCGATGTTCGCCCTCGGCAGTTGGGGGGCGCTTGGCAAGCTCGCCGACTATCCCCAGGGCGAGGCAGAGTATCCCGACCGTTCAACCACGCTGATCGTCGAGGTTGATGCGCTGTCTGGCGAGGGCACCCGCCTCACCGGGCCCGGCATCCGGACCGAGGCGCATCTGAACCTGCCCGACCCCGACCAGTTCCGTCGCAACGCGGCGCAATTCCCGCTCGGGGTCGATTGTTACTTCACCTGCGGCGGCCAACTGGCGGCCCTGCCGCGCAGCACGAGGATCGGCTGATGTACGTGGCAGTCAAGGGCGGCGAGCGCGCCATCGATAACGCGCACGAATGGCTGGCCGAGGAACGGCGCGGCGACGTGGCGGTGGCCGAGCTTTCGGTCGCGCAGATCCGCGAGCAGTTGGCGCTGGCGGTGAACCGGGTGATGGCCGAGGGCTCGCTCTACGACCCCGACCTGGCGGCGCTGGCGATCAAGCAGGCGCGCGGCGACCTGATCGAGGCGATCTTCCTGATCCGCGCCTACCGCACCACGCTGCCCCGGCTGGGCCTGTCCGAACCGGTGGACACCGGCGCGATGGCCGTCGACCGCCGGATCAGCGCGACCTTCAAGGACCTGCCGGGCGGGCAGGTGCTGGGGCCGACCTTCGACTACACCCACCGGCTGCTCGATTTCGCGCTGGCCGCCGAGGGGCTGGACACACCGCGGGCACCGCAGGGCACCGCCGCCGAGGCGCCCGTCCCCCACGTGACCGAGTTCCTTGATCGCGAAGGGCTGATCCAGCCCGAGGCCGACAGCGACGCGACGCCGCCGGACCTGACACGCGAGCCATTGAAGCTGCCTGCCGGCCGCCCGCTGCGGCTGCAGGCGCTAACCCGGGGCGACGAGGGCTTCGTCCTCGGCATGGCGTACTCCACGCAACGCGGCTACGGCCGCAACCACCCTTTCGTGGGCGAGCTGCGGATCGGCAAGGTCACGGTCGAGATGGAGGTCCCTGAACTCGGCTTCGCGGTCGAGATCGGCGAGGTCACGGTGACGGAATGCGAGACGGTGAACCAGTTCACCGGCTCCAAGACCGAGCCGCCGCAGTTCACCCGCGGCTATGGGCTGGTCTTTGGCCAGACCGAACGCAAAGCGATCTCGATGGCGCTGGTCGACCGCGCGCTCCGCTGGGCCGAGCTGGGCGAGGACAACGTTGGCGCCCCGGCGCAGGACGAGGAATTCGTCCTTTACCACGCCGACAACATCCAGGCGTCGGGCTTCCTCGAACACATCAAACTGCCGCATTACGTGGACTTCCAGTCCGAACTTGAACTGATACGCAAACTGCGGCGCGAGGCGGAACAAGCCACCCGGCGGGAGGCGGCGGAGTGATCGGGTCAGTCGCCATCCCCGTGCGGATCATCCTGCGGACGCTGGTTCATCCGGCTCTTGCGGGCCTTGCCGAACGCGCCGGTCAGCACCAGCACGCAGGCCACCGCGACGATTGCAAAGAACACGAACTCCATCTTGGAACTCCCGTTTCCCGGCCCGGAGGCCACCATGTCTGACTACAACTTCGCCTATCTCGACGAGCAGACCAAGCGGATGATCCGCCGCGCGATCCTCAAGGGCCTGGCCATCCCCGGCTACCAGGTGCCCTTTGCCAGCCGCGAGATGCCGATGCCCTATGGCTGGGGCACCGGCGGTGTGCAGGTGTCCGCCGCCGCGATGACGCCCGACGATACGTTCAAGGTGATCGACCAGGGCGCCGATGACACCACCAACGCCGTCTCTATCCGCAAGTTCTTCGAACGCACCGCGGGTGTTGCGGTGACCGAAAAGACGGCCGAGGCCACCATCATCCAGACCCGCCACCGCATCCCCGAGGACAACCTGACCGAGGACCAGATCCTCGTCTACCAGGTGCCGATCCCGGAACCGCTGCGCTTCCTCGAACCGTCGGAGGTCGAGACCCGCAAGATGCACGCGCTCGAGGAATACGGGTTGATGCACGTCAAGCTCTACGAGGATATCGCCCGCCACGGCGAGATCGCCACCGCCTATGCCTACCCGGTGATGGTCGAGGACCGTTACGTGATGGATCCGTCGCCGATCCCCAAGTTCGACAACCCCAAGATGGAGATGGCGGCGATCCAGCTTTTCGGCGCGGGCCGGGAACAGCGCATCTATGCCCTCCCGCCCTACACCAAGGTGGTCAGCCTCGATTTCGAGGACTACCCGTTCGAGCCGACCCGCGCGCCGCATGACTGCGGGCTCTGCGGATCGGGCGACAGCTACCTCGACGAGGTCATCATGGACGACGCGGGCACCCGGATGTTCGTCTGCTCCGACACCGATTACTGCCGCGCCCGCCGCGAGGCCGGGCATCGCGGCGCCATGGCCGCCGAAGGGGAGGCTTTCGCATGAAGGACATGAGCATCCAGGACCGCCCACTGCTGCAAGTCGAGGAGCTGTCGCGCTACTACGGCGAACGCATCGGCTGCGAGGGCGTCAGCTTTGACCTCTGGCCGGGCGAGGTCATGGGCATTGTGGGCGAAAGCGGTTCGGGCAAGACGACCCTGCTGAATTGCCTCGCCGGACACCTCGCGCCCGACGAGGGGCGGGTGCTCTTCGACATTGATGGCGCGCCGGTCGACACCGTGACGATGAGCGAACCGGCGCGGCGCAAGCTGGGGCGGACCGACTGGGCCTTCGTGCACCAGCACGCCGCCGACGGGCTGCGGATGAACGTGAGTGCAGGCGGCAACGTGGGCGAGCGGCTGATGGCCGTCGGCGCGCGCCACTACGGCGACATTCGCGCCAGCGCGCTCGACTGGATCACCCGGGTCGAGATCCCGGGCGACCGGATCGACGACCGCCCGACCGCCTTCTCGGGCGGGATGCGGCAGCGGCTGCAGATTGCCCGCAACCTCGTCACCGGGCCGCGGCTGGTCTTCATGGACGAACCGACCGGGGGGCTCGACGTCTCGGTCCAGGCGCGGCTGCTGGACCTGCTGCGCGGGCTGGTGCGCGAGATGGGGCTGTCCGCGATCATCGTGACCCACGACCTTGCCGTCGTGCGGCTGCTCGCCGACCGGCTGATGGTGATGAAGGACGGCCACGTGGTCGAAACCGGCCTGACCGATCAGGTCCTCGACGATCCGCAACACGCCTATACCCAATTGCTGGTCAGCTCGGTGCTGCAGGTTTGACCCGCGCTCGCCACCACACATATCGGAGCCTGACATGATCCGTATCGAGACCCTTTCCAAGACCTTCACCCTTCACAACCAGGGCAGCGCGGTGATCCCGGTGATGGCGAACGCGGAGTTCAGCGTCGCGCCCGGCGAATGCGTCGCGCTCACCGGCGAGAGCGGGGCCGGCAAGTCGACCCTGATGCGGATGATCTACGGCAACTACCTGGCCGCGTCGGGCCGCATCCTGATCGGCGGGACCGACATCGTCACCGCCACCCCGCGCGAGATCCTGGCGCTGCGGCGGCACACGCTGGGCTATGTCTCGCAGTTCCTGCGCGTCGTGCCCCGCGTCCCGACCCGCGAGGTCGTGGCCGAGCCGCTGCTGGCCACCGGAACACCGCCCGAGAAGGCGCGCGCGCAGGTCGAGGACCTGCTGGCGCGGCTCAACATCCCCGAGCGGCTCTGGTCGCTCAGCCCAACGACCTTCTCGGGCGGTGAACAGCAGCGGGTGAACATCGCCCGTGGCTTTGCCTATCCCTATCCGGCGCTGCTGCTGGACGAGCCGACCGCCAGCCTCGACGCGCAGAACCGCGAGACCGTGCTGCGGCTGGTCGAAGAGGCCAAGGCACGTGGCGTGGCCATCGTCGGCATCTTCCACGACGAGGCGGCGCGCGACCGGCTCTGCGACCGGCAGATCGACGTGACCCGGTTCACGCCCGGCAGGGCGGCATGAGCGCCGGACGCCTGATCGCCGTGGTCGGCCCCTCCGGGGTCGGCAAGGACAGCGTCATGCGCGCGCTGGTCGCCGCGAAACCCGGCATGCACCTGGTGCGCCGGGTGATCACCCGGCCGTCCGAAGCCGGTGGCGAGGATTTCGAGGGCGTGACCGAAGGCGAGTTCGCGGCCCGCGACGGGGCAGGGGCCTTCGCCCTCTCCTGGCCGGCCCACGGGCTGCACTACGGCATTCCCCGCGCGGTCGAACAGGTGCTGGCCGAGGGGCACGATGCGGTCGTGAACCTGTCCCGCGCCGTCCTGCCCCGGGCGCAGGCGCGTTTCCCGGGCCTCGTGGTGATCAGCCTGACCGCCGATGCCGGGACGCTGGCCGAACGGCTGGCTGCGCGCGGCCGCGAGGACCGCGAGGAGATCGCCCGCCGCCTGGCCCGCGCCACCTTCGCCCTGCCGGACGGGATCGACGCCGTCGAGATCGACAACACCGGGCCGCTCGACGACACCGTCGACTGCATCCTGGCCCACCTGATGCCCGCAAAGGTCTGAGAATGCCGAAAGACACCCACCCCGTCACCGAAACCATCCTGGGCAACGTCCAGCTCGTGCTGCCCGACGCGGTGCGCCCCGGCCACCTGGTGATCCGCGACGGGCTGATCGCCGAGATCGACACCGGGACGGCACTCCCCCGCGGCGCCGAGGACTGCGGCGGCGATTACCTGTCACCCGGGCTGATCGAGCTGCACACCGACAACATCGAACGCCACATCACCCCGCGCCCCAGGGTGCAGTGGCCGCACCACGCCGCCATCGTGGCGCATGACAGCGAGCTGGCGGGCTGCGGCATCTCGACCGTCTTCGACGCGATCCGCGTCGGGTCGATCGTCAGCAACGCGGGCGTCGGCTATCGCCGCTACGCGCGGTCGATGGCGGACGAGATCCTCGCCATGCGGGCCTGCGGGGCGCTGAAGATCAGCCATCACCTGCACCTCAGGGCCGAGACCTGCTCGGAAACGCTGGTCGAGGAGCTGGCTGAGTTCGGCCCCGAGGACCGCGTCGGCATCGTCAGCCTGATGGACCACACGCCGGGCCAGCGCCAGTTCACCGACATCTCCAAGTTCTCGGACTACGTCCGCAACAAGCACGGGCTCTCGCAGGAGGCGTTCGACGACTACATCGTCTACCTTACCGGCCTGCACGCGAAGTTCGGCGCCCGGCACGAGGCCGCCGCCGTCGCGGCCGCCCGCCGCTACGGCGCGGCGCTGGCCAGCCACGACGACACCACCGCCGCGCAGGTCGCCGTGTCGCGCGACCACGGCGCCCGGCTGGCCGAGTTCCCGACCACGGTCGCCGCGGCCGAGGCCTGCCGCGACGCCGGGATCGCCGTCATCATGGGCGCGCCCAACGTGGTGCGGGGCGGATCGCATTCCGGCAACGTCTCGGCCATGGACCTGGCCGAACGCGGGCTGCTGGACATCCTGTCGTCGGACTACGTGCCGGCCGCACTGCTTCTGGCAGCGGTGCAACTGGGGCAGGCCTGGGATGACCTTTCCCGCGGGATCGCCACCGTCACCGCCGCGCCGGCGCGGGCCAGCGGCCTCGGCGACCGGGGCGTCCTGGCGCCGGGGCTGCGGGCCGACCTGCTGCGCTTCCGGCTGATCGACAACGTGCCGGTCACGCGCGGGCTCTGGGTGCAGGGCGCGCGCGTCGCCTGACGGAAAAGGCGGTGCCCGTGCGGGCACCGCCTTGCCTCCGGCGGGAGTATTTTCGGCAAGATGAAGCAGGGCGCGCCGCCGTGCTTTCCCCTGGTTCCGTATCCCGGGGGCGCGGGGGCAGAGCCCCCGCGGCGCAACCTCAGCCGGCCTTGGCCATCCGCTTGCGTTCGTGCGGGTCGAGGTAGCGCTTGCGCAGGCGGACCGCGTTCGGCGTCACTTCGACCAGCTCGTCGTCGTTGATGTAGGCGATCGCCTCCTCCAGCGTCAGCGTGACCGGCGTGGTCAGGCGCACGGCCTCGTCCGTGCCCGAGGCGCGGACGTTGGTCAGCTTCTTGCCCTTCAGCGGGTTCACTTCCAGGTCGTTGTCACGGGAATGCTCGCCGATGATCATGCCGGTGTAGACCGGGGCCTGGGCGCCGATGAACATCTTGCCGCGATCCTCGAGGTTCCAGAGCGCGTAGGCCACGGCCTCGCCGTTCTCCATCGAGATCAGCACGCCCGCGCGGCGGCCCGGGATCGACCCCTTGTGCGGCGACCAGCCGTGGAAAACGCGGTTCAGAACGCCGGTGCCGCGGGTGTCGGTCAGGAATTCGCCGTGGTAGCCGATCAGCCCGCGCGACGGGACATGCGCGACGATCCGGGTCTTGCCGACGCCGGCCGGCTTCATCTCGACCAGCTCACCCTTGCGGGCACCGGTGATCTTCTCGATCACCGCGCCGGAGTACTCGTCGTCGACGTCGATGGTGGCTTCCTCGATGGGCTCCATCATCTGGCCGTCCATCTCCTTCATGATCACCTGCGGGCGCGAGATCGACAGCTCGAAGCCCTCTCGGCGCATGTTCTCGATCAGGACGCCCATCTGTAGTTCGCCGCGGCCCGAGACCTCGAAGGCCTCGCCGCCCGGGGTGTCCTTGACCTTGATGGCGACGTTGACCTCGGCCTCCTTCAACAGCCGCTCGCGGATGACGCGGGACTGCACCTTCTTGCCGTCACGCCCGGCAAGCGGGCTGTCGTTGATGCCGAAGGTCACGGTGATGGTCGGCGGGTCGATCGGCTGGGCTTCCAGCGGTTCGTCCACGGCCAGCGCGCAGATGGTGTCGGCCACGGTGGCCTTGGCCATCCCGGCGATCGACACGATGTCGCCCGCGGTCGCTTCCTCGATGTCCTGCTGGGCGAGGCCGCGGAAGGCGGTGATCTTGGTCACGCGGAACTGTTCGATCTTCTGGCCGATGCGCGACAGGGCCTGCACCGTGGCGCCGACCTTGAGCTTGCCGCTTTCGACCCGGCCCGTCAGGATCCGGCCCACGAAGGGGTCGGCGCCGAGGGTCGTGGCCAGCATGCGGAAATCTTCGTCGATGTGCTTGAGCTGCTTGGGCTTCGGCACGTGGTTCACGATCAGCTGGAAAAGCGCCGAGAGATCCTTGCGCGGCCCGTCCAGTTCGGCATCGGCCCAGCCGGAGCGGCCCGAGGCGTAGAGATGCGGGAAATCGAGCTGGTCCTCGTCGGCGCCGAGGTTGGCGAAGAGGTCGAAGCATTCGTCGAGCGCGCGGTCGGGTTCGGCATCCGGCTTGTCAACCTTGTTCAGCACGACGATCGGACGCAGGCCAAGGGCCAGAGCCTTGGAGGTCACGAACTTGGTCTGCGGCATCGGGCCCTCGGCCGCGTCGACCAGCAGGACCACGCCGTCGACCATCGACAGGATGCGCTCGACCTCGCCGCCGAAATCGGCGTGGCCGGGGGTGTCGACGATGTTGACCCGCGTGCCCTTCCACTCGACGCTCGTGCATTTCGCGAGGATGGTGATCCCGCGTTCGCGTTCGAGGTCGTTGCTGTCCATCGCCCGTTCGGCCACGGCCTGGTTGGCGCGGAAGGCCCCCGATTGTTTCAGAAGCTCGTCCACGAGCGTGGTCTTGCCGTGGTCCACGTGGGCGATGATGGCGATGTTGCGCAGGTCCATGGGTATCTCTCTCAGGAATTGCGGCCCGCCTATACTGCATCCGCAGAAAAAGCCAGAGGCAAAGGCCCCGCGGACCGGCCCCGGGGCGGTGGTGACGCGGCGGCGCGGAGCAGGCGGGCGAATTCGGTGCGATTACATGTATTTGACATGCAATTTTCGCTTTCCGCCCGGCGGAATTATGCTTGCATCCCGGGGGACGTTCGATAGCTTGTCCCTTCAAGCGACCGGGGAGAGGTCGCGCAAGGGAGATTGCCATGAACAGCTTCGTGACACGGGCCGCCGCGACGGCCGTGATCCTTGGCATCGCCGCGCCGGCGATGGCCACCGAATGGAACGCCTCGGTCTGGGGCAAGCGCCGCGAATTCACCGAGCACATCGAGAAGATCGCCGAGCTGGTGAGCGAGAAGACCGGCGGCGACTTCACCATCAACATCAGCTACGGCGGCCTGTCGAAGCCGACCGAGAACCTCGACGGGATCTCGATCGGGGCCTTCGAGATGGCGCAGATCTGCGCCGGCTACCACGAGGACAAGAACCCGACGCTGACCGCGGCCGAGTTGCCGTTCCTGGGCGTCAAGAACCTGCGCGAGGAAGTGGCGGTGAGCGACGCGCTCTATGCCCACCCGGCGGTCAAGAAGGACCTCGAGCGCTGGAACGCGCAGCTGCTGATGTCCTCGCCGATGCCGCAGTACAACCTCGTCGGCCGCGGCGATCCGCGTGCCACGGTGGACAGCTTCAACGGGATGCGCGTGCGCGCGACCGGCGGCCTGGGCGATGCCTTCAAGGCGGTCGGCGCGGTGCCGACCTCGGTCGCCTCGAACGAGGCCTACAACGCGATGGAATCCGGCGTCGTGGACACGGTGGCCTTCGCGCCCCACGCCCACCTGTCGTTCCGCACCATCGACCAGGCCAACTGGTGGACCGAGAACCTGAACCCCGGCACCGTGAACTGCCCGGTGGTGGTCAACATCGACGCCTACAACGCACTGACCGATGCCGAGCGCGAGGCGCTGGAAGGCTCGATCGACGAGTTGATCGATTACTACATCGAGACCTACGGCAAGCTGATGGACCGCTGGGAAGGCGTCCTGTCCGAGAAGAACATCCAGAAGGTGGACTTCACCGACGAGGAGCTGACCAAGTTCCGCGACGCCACCAAGGGCATCCAGGACGAGTGGATCGCCAAGATGGACTCGCAGGGGATCCCGGGCAGGAGCTGCTCGACACGATCAACGCGGCGCTGGAAGAGGCGCGCAAGACCAACTGACGCAAACCGGCCCCGGCGGCACTTTCGCCGGGGCCTTTCGTGATCTCGCGGGCGGCGGGGGCGAAACCGTCCCTCCGCCCGTCCGTTTCAAGGTATCGGGGGACATCGCATGGCCGGGTCGCTATCCGTGCTGTCGGACGAAAGCCTGCTCAGCAGGATCGACCGGCGGTTCTACGTTCTGGAAAAGGCCATGGCCTTCGTGGCCGGGTTCTCGGTGCTGGGGCTGATGTTCCTCGCCGTGATCTCGGTGGGGGGCGCAACCTCTTCAACGCGCCGCTGCCGGGCTATGTCGACTGGATGGAACTCACCATGCCGTTGATCGCCTTCCTCGGCATCTCCTACGCGATGCGTGACGGCGGGCACATCCGGATGGACATCCTGATTGGCCAGTTGAAAGGCCGTGGCCTGTGGCTGGCGGAATTCGTCACCACGCTGGTCACGCTGGCGCTGATCCTGCTGCTGATCTGGGGCAGCTACGCGCATTTCGACCGCAGCTTCGACTGCACCCGCCCGCTCTGCAGCGCCGACAGCACGATCGACATCGGCATGCCGCTCTGGCCCGCCAAGGTCGTGGTGCCGGTCTGCTTCTCTGTGCTGGCGCTGCGTCTCGTGCTGCAGCTCTGGGGCTACGCCCGCGCCTTCTTCGAGAATTCCGAGGCGCCGATCGCCGTGCCGCTGGTCAAGAGCGCGGCGGAACTGGCCGCGGAAGAGGCGGAACACGTGCAGGGCGCAGATGACGGGGAGACGACCCGATGACCCCGATCGAGATCGGTCTCTGGACCACCGGCTTTCTCTTCATCCTCGTCCTGCTGGGCATGCGCGTGGCCTTTGCCGCAGGCATTGCCGGGCTGGTGGGGCTCGTCTGGATCTTCTGGGCCAAGTTCGGCTATGAGCCCGACCGCTTCATGCAGGCGATGACCGTCGCGGTGAAGACCGCGGGGCAGGTGCCGCATTCCAAGGTGGCGAGCCAGGAGCTCTCGCTGATCCCGACCTTCATCCTGATCGGCTATCTCGCCTATTACGCCGGTCTGACCACCGCGCTCTTCGACGCGGCCAAGAAATGGGTCGGCTGGCTGCCGGGCGGCATGGCGGTCTCGACCGTCTTTGCCACCGCGGGCTTTGCCGCCGTGTCCGGCGCATCGGTCGCGACCTCGGCGGTCTTTGCCCGGATCGCGATCCCCGAGATGCTCAAGGTCGGCTACGACAAGAAGTTCGCCGCCGGCGTCGTGGCGGCGGGCGGCACGCTCGCCTCGCTGATCCCGCCCTCGGCGATCCTGGTGATCTACGCGATCATCGTGGAGCAGGACGTGGGCAAGCTGCTGCTGGCGGGCTTCATCCCCGGCGCGTTCTCGGCCGTGGTCTATGCCGCGCTGATCGTGACACTGGCGCTGACGCTGCCGAACTTCGGCCCGCCGGTGCGCGGCTTCACCTGGGGCGAGCGGCTCAAGTCGTTGCCGCCGGCGCTGCCGATCTTCTTCGTGATCTTCATCATCATCCTCTTCGTCTACAACCCCTTCGGCGGCGATCCCTTCGGCACCCCGACCGAGGGCGGTGCGCTCGGCGCGGCGGTGGTCTTTGTCATGGCGCTGATCCACGGGATGAAATGGGCCCAGCTCAAGGACGCGCTGCTGGAGACGGCCAAGCTCGCCACCATGATCTTCACGATCATCTGGGGCGTGCTGATCTATGTCCGCTTCCTGGGCTTTGCCGACCTTCCGGGCGCGTTTTCGGACTGGATCACCTCGCTCGAGCATTCGCCGATGATCACGCTGATCATGATCCTGCTGGCCTACGCGGTGCTGGGCATGTTCATGGACGCGATCGGGATGCTGCTGCTGACCCTGCCGGTGGTCTACCCGGCGGTGATGGCGCTGAACGGGGGCGAGTTCGTGTCGGCCGCCGACAGCGCCTTTGGCATGTCCGGCCCGATGTGCGCGATCTGGTTCGGGATCCTCGTGGTGAAGATGGCCGAGTTCTGCCTCATCACCCCGCCGATCGGGCTGAACTGCTTCGTGGTGGCGGGCGTGCGCCCCGACATCTCGGTGCAGGACGTGTTCCGAGGCGTGACCCCGTTCTTCATCGCCGACGGGATCACCATCGCGCTCCTGGTGGCCTTCCCGCAGATCGTGCTCTGGCTGCCGTCGCTGGCCTGACGCGTCGGCGGGCCAGGCGGTCAGGTGTGACCGGGCGTCTTGGGATCTGTTCCGATCCTTTCGCGAAGTTCGCGCAGCTTGTTGTTGATGAGGGGGCCATTGGGCCGTTGCAAGGCTGCGGCGCTCATTAGGCTTAGGGCGAGCGCATCTAAGCCTTGTCGTTCTGCGAGTAGCGCAGTGTCGCGCAACGTATCCGCCGATGTGGCCTCGGTCAGTTGGCGGATCACGTCGAGCAAAGCCTCGATCGCGCCGGTCGCGGCCTCTTCAGACCAGTTTGCTAAGGCGGTCTCTGGATAGCTGGCGAAATCGTCGTCAAAGATGTCGTCGCCGCCAATGGCACCCATTCTTGCGTTGAGCGCGACATTGCCCGAGCGGTATCTTGCATAGAATGCCATGGCTTCGTGCCTGCCGGGTGTCATTCGGGCGTCGTCTGGCAGGACGGCGCTGACAAGACGGTGCAGGTCAGCAGGCATGTCTTTCGCGTTCATCAGGTGACCGACGCGCGTCTTTGTCAGGCCTTGAGATTGATTTCGCTGTTCGGCCGGGATCAAGCCATTCGGTTCGATGTCGATGGCGTTCAGGAAATCAGTCCAGGCGTCTCCAGCGATTAGGCGATTTCTTTCGAAAACCCGGATCTCCACATTCTCGTCGCCGAAGACGTTCATCCAGTTTCCGATCCGGCGGCCGTAGTCAAGATAATGATCCATCATCGGATGTTCCGGCAAAGGGGCTAGGCCATTGCCGAACACGTCCCTCTCGGCTTTGCGGAGCGGTTTGGAACCTTCCTGATGGTGTGAGACCGCGTGGGAATCCTGACGTCGAAGGTAAGTCAGGATCCTGACCCGTCGGAAATGCTTGCGAAGGTGCCGCGCAAGTTCACGGATTTCTTTCTCGTCAAAGAAGAATGAGAAGTTTTCGGACGACATCAGGACGCGGTCGGTCGGAGCAGCGTGCAGGATCCGGGAAAGTTCTTCGGGTGCCGCCAGCCGATGCCCGCGCATCATGCTCTCGCCCGAGACGCGGCCCAGAAGGTGATGGACCTGTGGACGGTTCCCGGCCGTCACATAGGAAAGGCCTCTTGCCTCTAGAGCGGCGCGGTTCTGAGACAGCGCATGCTGGATTGTGGTCGTGCCGGTCTTGTGCGCGCCAATGTGCAAGATCAGATCGGACTTCATTTTGTGCCTTGTCGCGTCAAACCTTTTGCCTCGTCTATAGGCGTCACCTGTTTTGGAGGCAAACGTGTCGCGCCTGGCGGCGCGATGCCTCTGGCGGGAGTTTACCGGGCAAGATGAAGCGGATCAGCGGCGGCGGCGGACGGTGGGGACGCGGGTGTGGCTGATCTGGTACTCGGCGACCGGGTGGGGCGGGCGGCCGTGGGTGCGGTCCCAGAAGGCCGGGCCGCCGAGGCGGCGGAAGAGCGGCAGCGCCAGGAGCACGCCGGTCACGAAGCCGCCCGCATGGGCCCAGTGCGCCACGCCGCCGGCATCCGGATCTGCGCCGAGGCCGCCGATGACCTGCAACCCGAACCACAGGCCAAGCATCACCCAGGCCGGGATCGGCACGATCTTGAAAAAGATGATCAGGATGAAGAGGACATCGACCCGCGCCCGGGGAAAGAGCAGCAGGTAGCCCCCCATCACCCCCGCGATCGCTCCCGAGGCGCCGACCATCGGCACCATGGAATAGGGCGCCGAGAGGTACTGGACCATCGCGGCCCCGAGCCCAGACAGCAGGTAGAAGCCGAGGTAGGGCAGGTGCCCCATCTCGTCCTCGAGGTTGTCGCCGAAGATCCACAGGAACAGCATGTTGAAGGCGATGTGCAGGAAGCCGCCGTGCATGAACATCGAGGTCAGCAGCGTCCAGAGCCCGTCGAACTGCGAGATCCGGGCCGGGATCATCGCCCATTCGCCGTAGTAGCTGTTGATCCCCTCGACGCTCGCCTGCAGCGGCAGCGCCAGCAGGAACACCGCCACGTTCAGCACGATCAGCGCGTAGGTGACATAGGGCACACGGCCCGAGGGGTTGTGATCGCGCAGCGGGAACATGGCCCGACGCTAAGGCAATGCCCTGCGGCGTCAAGCCATGTCCCCGCGGACACTCCGTTGCCGATCAGGCCATGCCGCCGAGCAGTGCCGCGTTGCCGCCTGCCGCCGTGGTGTCGACGCAGAGATGGCGTTCGTGCAGCACGTGGCCCGCATCCGGCATCCCGGTGACCAGCGGGACGAGCGGGCCGCCCCGGGCGGCCAGCGCCCGGTCGAGGGTGCGGGCGGTTTCGGCGTCGCCCCACCATAGCACGGTGGACAGGGCGGGCGCGTCGGTCAGGGCCTGGGGGTCCGCCGTTCCGGTTGCGCGCCATGCCGTGCCGCCAAGCGCCTCGACCGCGGCGGCCTGGGCGGCAACCGTTTCGGCACCGGGGCCGAGGCAGAGGACGGCCGGACGGGCCAGGGTGGTCAGCACGTTGCTTTCGCCGGTCGGGCCCGGCAGCGTGAGGCGGTTCACCGGCGTCTCAGGCGTGTCCGGGCGAGATGTCAGCGGGGCGGGGGCGGTGGAGCCCCACTCGCCTGTCTTGTCCGCCGCGTGGCGCTGGAAACGCGACAGGTAGTGCGGCCCGCCCGCCTTGGGCCCGGTGCCCGACAGCCCCTCGCCGCCGAAGGGCTGGGAGCCGACGATGGCGCCGATCTGGTTGCGGTTCACGTAGGTGTTGCCGACCCGGATGCGCTCGGCCACGTGCTGCACCCGGTCGTCGATCCGGGTCTGCAGCCCGAATGTCAGGCCGAAGCCCGTCGCGTTAACCGCGTCGATCACCGCGTCCAGGTCCCGCGCCTTGAAGGTGGCGACATGCAGGATCGGGCCAAAGACCTCGCGTTCCAGGTCGGCAATGCCGGCCACGCGGATCATGGCCGGGCCGATGAAACTGCCGGTTTCGGGCACGGCCACCTGGTGCATCAGCCGTCCGTCCGCGCGGGCCGCGGCGACATGGGCGGCGATGTCGGCCTGCGCCTCGGCATCGATCACCGGGCCGAGGTCGGAGGACAGCTGCCAGGGATCGCCCGGCACCAGCGCGTCCATCGCGCCGCGCAGCATGGTCAGGACGGTGCCCGCGACCTCCTCTTGCACGTAGAGGCAGCGCAGGGCGGAGCAGCGTTGGCCGGCGGACTGGAAGGCGCTTTCGATCACCGCCTGCACTGCCTGTTCCGGCAGCGCGGTGCTGTCGACGATCATCGCGTTCAGCCCGCCAGTTTCGGCGATCAGTGGTGCGCCGGGCGCGAGGTGTTCGGCCATCGCGCGGCGGATCAGCCGGGCGGTGTCGGTCGAGCCGGTGAAGGCCACGCCGCCGACCCGCGGGTCCGAGGTCAGCGCCGCGCCCACGCCGCCGTCGCCCGGCAGCAGTTGCAGCGCGGTGGCGGGCACCCCGGCCTCATGCAGCAGGCGGACGGCGATGTCGGCCACGATGGGCGTCTGTTCCGCCGGTTTCGCCAGCACCGCGTTGCCCGCCGCCAGCGCCGCCGCGGCCTGACCCGAGAAGATCGCCAGCGGGAAGTTCCACGGCGAGATGCAGGTGAAGGTGCCGACAGCCTCGCCCGTGGGGGCGTTGGCACCGTAGTAACGCAGGAAATCGACGGCCTCGCGGATCTCGGCCACGGCATCGGGCAGGGTCTTGCCGGCCTCGCGGGCGAGGGCCGCGAAGATCTCGCCGTACTGCGCCTCGAAAAGGTCGGCGGCGCGGGCCAGCACGGCGCCGCGTTCGGCGGGCGTCGCATCCCATGGCCGCGCGGCGGCCAGCGCGGCCTCGACCACTTCAGGCGTGGCCCATGTCACCGCGCCGACGGCGGCGCCGGTGGCGGGCGCGGTCACCGGACGCTCTGCGCCGCCCGCGACGTCGGACGCGATGCGCGGCCCGACATGCCAGTGGCGGTCGCGGAACGGAGCGCGGGCCGCCTTGATCGCGGCGAGGGTGGGCGCATGGTGCAGGTCCCAGCCGCGGGAGTTCGGCCGCTCGGGCGCGAAGAGCCCCGGCCCGGTCCGCAGCGCGGGGCGACGGTCTTCCAGCGCTTCGAAGGGATCGCGCACGACTTCCTCGGGCGGGATCTCCTCATTCACGATGCGGTTCACGAAGGACGAGTTGGCGCCGTTCTCGAGCAGCCGACGGACGAGGTAGGCCAGCAGGTCGCGGTGCGCGCCGACGGGGGCGTAAATGCGGTGGCTGGTGCCGTGCGCCGTGTGGATGTTGTCATGCAGGGCCTCGCCCATGCCATGCAGACGCTGGAACTCCCACGCGCCGCGGGGCAGTTCCTCGGCCATGTGCAGAACGGCGGACATGGTCAGTGCGTTGTGGGTGGCAAATTGCGGGTAGATCCGGTCGGTCATCCCCAGGAGCTTCCGCGCGTTGGCGAGGTAGGAGATGTCGGTCTCGTGCTTGGAGGTGAAGACCGGGAACCCGTCGAGCCCCTGCACCTGCGCGCGCTTGACCTCGGTGTCCCAGTAGGCACCCTTGACCAGCCGCACCGTGATCCGGCGGTCGAGGCGGGCGGCAAGTTGGTGGAGCCAGTCGATGGCATATCCCGCGCGCGGGCCATAGGCCTGCACCACCACGCCGAACCCGTCCCAGCCGGCGAGCGAGGGGTCGGAGAGCACCTTTTCGATTATGTCGAGCGACAGCGACAGGCGATCGGCCTCTTCGGCGTCAATGTTCAACCCCATGGCGGCCGATTTCGCCTCTTGCGCAAGTTGCAGCAGGCGGGGCGCCAGCACCTCCATCACCGCCTCTGCGCGCGAGACCTCGTAACGCGGGTAGAGCGCCGAGAGCTTGACCGAGATGCCGGGATTGCGCCGGATGTCCGCGGACTTGCAGCCCTGCGCAATGGCGGCGATGGCATCGGAATAGCTCTGCAGGTAGCGCAGCGCGTCCGGCTCGGTCCGCGCGGCCTCGCCCAGCATGTCGTAGGAATAGGTGTAGCCCTTCGCCTCCATCCCCGCGGCGCGGGCCATGGCGGAGCGGATGTCCTCGCCCAGCACGAACTGGCGGCCCATCACCTTCATCGCCTGGCCGACGGCGCGGCGGATCACCGGTTCCCCGAGGCGGCGGATCGCGCCACGCAGGTGGCCGGCGGGCCCGGGGGGCACGTCGCGCAGCACCCGCCCGGTCAGCATCAGGCCCCAGGTCGAGGCATTGACCAGCGGAGACGAGGAATGCCCGAGGTGCCTGGCCCAGTCGGACGGGGCGATCTTGTCCTCGATCAGCGCGTCGATCGTGTCGGCGTCGGGCACGCGCAGCAGCGCCTCGGCCAGGCACATCAGCGCCACGCCTTCCTCGGTCGAAAGGCCGTATTCGGCCAGGAAGGTCTCCATCAGCCCGGGCTTGCTGTCGGCCCTCAGCGCCTTGACCATCTCGACCGCGCGGGCGCCGATGATGGCCCGGTCGGCGGGCGACAGGTCGGCCTCGGCCACGAGGCGCGGCAGAATCTCGGGGCCCGCGTGGATCGCGGCGTCAAGCCGGGCGCGGAGGTCGTCGGAACGGGGGCTGAGCGGGGCCTGCATCGGGTGACTCCTTTTCTTTGCCGCAGGATATCAGCTATCAGGAAGGACGATGGCCCGTTGACGGGCAATTTCCACGCCATTCGCGTCTCATTTTCGAGGTTTCCATGTCGATTGACCCGCAGATGCCCGCAAACCTGGACCGGTTCGACCGCGCGATCCTGTCGGTCCTCGCGTCCGAGGGCCGGTTGCCGGTCGCCGACCTTGCCCGCCGCATCGGGCTGTCGAAATCGCCGACGCAGGCGCGGCTCAAGCGGCTCGAGGCCGAGGGGGTGATCACCGGCTACCGCGCGCAGATCGACCCGATCCGCCTCGGCCTCGACCACGTGGCCTTTGTCGAGGTGCGGCTGCGCGATACGGGGAAAAATCGCTGGCCGCCTTTAACGCCGGTGTCCTGCGCATCCCCGAGATCGAGCAGGCGCACATGATCGCGGGCAATTTCGACTACCTCCTCAAGGTGCGCACGCGGAACATGGCCGATTACCGGCGCGTCCTGGCCGAGGATATCTCGGCCCTGCCGCATGTCGCGGGCACCTCGACCTTCGTCGCCATGCAGGCCGTCAAGGACGAGGCGGTGGCGACATTGTGAACGCCGCCACCGCCGCGAAGGTTGATTTATCCTGACGTTACGGCAGCATGGGGCATGCGCCTCACCTTCGCCTCCCTCTGCCTCGCCGTGCTGGCAACCCCGCTCCCGGCGGCGGACTGCCCGCCGGGGACGGATCATTCCGACCGGATTGCGGCGCTCTTGTCCGAGGTCCGCGCCGCCGAGACCGAGGCCGAGGCGCGCCGACTGACCAACGCCATGTGGGCGATCTGGGCCGAGGCGCCGGACGAGGCCGCCCAGGCCGTGCTGGACCGCGGGATGGAAAAACGCGCGGCCTTCGACCTGCTGGGGGCCATCGCGGAGTTCGACATCCTCGTCGATTACTGCCCCGACTACGCCGAGGGGTACAACCAGCGCGCCTTTGCCCATTTCATCCGCGGCGACTATCCCGCCGCCCTGACCGACCTCGACCGGGCGCTGGCCCGAGATCCGAACCACGTCGCGGCCATGGCGGGCCGGGCGCTGACGCTGATGGGCCTTGGCCGGACCGAGGAAGGGCAGGCGGCCCTGCGCGCCGCGCTGGCGCTGCACCCCTGGTTGCCTGAACGCCGCATGTTGACCGAGGCGGGCACGGACCTCTGATCCTCCCTTCCGCCCGCCGGGCGCTTCGACTAACGTCGCGCCGGCCTGCCCGCGTGGTGGAATGGTAGACACAGGGGACTTAGAATCCCTAGGCTTATGCCGTGCCGGTTCGAGTCCGGCCGCGGGTACCAGATTTACGGGCGTCCGGGTGCAGCCGGGCGCCCGTTTCCGTTTTCCCGAGGATCAGCCAGACGCATGGTCCGTGGTCCAACGCGAGGCTACGCCGCAGGCGATGAACGCGCGCCGCGCGCGGCCGAAATCATTGTGCCCGAGATGATGCCGTAGGCCTTGATCCAGGCCGCCTCGGCCTCGGCGTCGAAGGCGGGGCCGCCGAACCGGCGCAGGGTCTTGATCAGGACCTGGCCGACGGTGTCGTAATGCGCGGCCTCGGCGCCGAACTCCACGTGGCGGCGGCCCAGCTGTTCGACCAGCGGCACCAGCGTGGCGAAATCGTCGATCGTGTCGACCACGGTGGCGAGCGTGTCCATCAGCTTGCGCGCCTGCAGGCGCTGGCTGGTGCGGAAGAGCGGCCGCAGCTGCGGGGCCGCCTCGAACAGCATGTCATAGAAGGCCTCACCGGCGGCGTCCGCCTGTGCGGCGACGGTGAGCCAGCTCTTGCGGAGGATGGCGATTTCAGAGGGGGTCAGCACGGCGATCTCCTGTGTGGGCGCGTAAGCGGGGCGGGGTCAGAACCATTCGAATTCCTCGTCCGCGTCGGGGGCGGGCGCGGCACTGCCGGCGGGCGGCGCGGTGCCGGAGGCGGTCGCCGGCGGGCAGATCCGGTCATGGACCGCACGCTCTTCGGGGACGGAGTAGCTGTCGCGCAGCACGGCGGCCGCGGCCACGGCATCGGGGTCATGGGCCAGCATGGCCAGGTCGTGATCTCCCAGCGTCGCGGCAAGCCGCTTGCCCAGTGTCCGGATCCGTTCGGCGGCCCGGACCTGCGACCGCATCCCGACGGCGCAGCGGTCGAAATCCTGCGCGGCGCGTGGCCCGGCCTCAAGCAGCCGGTTCAGATCGCTTCGCAACCCGTCCGACAGGCTCAGCGCATCGTTCAGCGCCCCGAGCTTGGCCGACAGCGACTCGAGCTCGCTGCTCATGTCGCCCTCGTCCGACCGGCGCAGGGCGGTGGCGGTGCTGCGGATCAGGTCGAGGTCGCGCAGCACCTCGCGCTGGCAGGCGGAACAGGCGGCCGTCATGTCCGAGAAATTCATCGCGACCACGTGCATTGCACCGCGCAGCCCCTCGGACCGCATGCTCCGCAGCAGCACGTTGTAGCTGGCCAGCTGCATCTCGGTGTCGACGTCGCGTAGCACCGACACCGCCTTCTGCATCGCGGCGATCGTGCGGTGCAGGCCGCCGAATTCCCGGTCGAGCATCCGGCGCTGGATCTGGACCGAGTACAGCACGGCCAGCCCGGCGCCGCAGTGTTCGCGCAACTCGGACAGGAGCGCGCCGGTGCTCTCCGTCTCGCTCCCCGCGGCAAGCTCCGTCGCCGCCATCACCTGCTGCGCATCGCGCGAAATGCCTTCCAGCCCGCTGTGCAGCCGCGTCAGTTCCGTCCTGAGCGCGGTGCCGGCGCTGTCCAGCTGCTCGGCGACGATCAGCAGGACGAGATCGCGGGCCGCGGGCGCCTCGGGCAGGGTGGACAGCGCGGCCTCGAGATGCTCCAGCCGCTGCCGGAAACTGTCGCCGACCTGCAGCGCCGAAATACCTGTCGTAATGCGCTGCGAGGCGCGCGTCACGACCCGGGCACTCCGGGTGGACACCCGGGTGGAATTGGCAAGGCTCGTCTCGAACTCGGCGATCATCCGGGCCAGCGCGTCCGCCATGGTCTGCACCCGGCGCAGGTGCCCCGAGACAAAGAGGTTCTGGCTCTCCTCTATGCGGCGGGATTTCTCAAGCAGGCTGCCGTGGTGGTCCAGCAGGCTGGCATAGGCCTCGCGCGCGCGCAGCGCGAGGATCCGCAACTGGTCCGTGAACCGGACGGAACTGCCGGCGCGGATCTCGACGATCCGGGCGGTGCTGATCGAGCATTCGATGGTCTTCACCACGTCGGCGAGGTCGACAAGGGTGCGCCGGGCGGTGCCAAGGGCCTTCTGGATTGCGCGCAGGGACTCGATCTCGCGCGCCTGAACCTCGGTCACGGTGGCGATCCGCGCGGCAAGATCGCGGACCGCGTCGAGCGTGTTGCGCGCCTCGAGCGTCTCGAGGCCGGCGGTGTAGGCGTCAAGGGTGCGGGCCAGCCCGAGGAACTGGTCCCCGCCCTCCGACAAGGCGGTGGCCGCGTCGGTAAAGGCATCCTCGACACCGCCGCGCACCTCGCCGATGGCCGGCAGGAACGCCGCGGTCAGGATGCGGTCCGGCCCGCGGGGGACGGCCCCGGCGTCGGGGCGTCGCCCGTCTCTGCCTCTGGCTTGGGTCGGTGGCCCACGATGCTTCCCGGTCCGCGGATTGGTCTGCGCGATCCCTCGCAACATCGCGTTAACATGAGGTTTCGTGCCGGGCGGATTTCGCGCCACGCCGGGCGGCCGCGTTCAACGACCCGTTAAAGCGAATCGGAGTAGCGACGCTGCCGACGGAGGATGCGATGCAGGACTGGCTGGCAGATATCGACATGGGCGTGGCGCAGGCAGAGGAGGCACGGACGCGACTGATGCAGGCGCTCGACGACGGGGCCGAGGTGATCTGCCTTGCGCCCGATGCGACGCTCGACACGGCGGGCGCGCAACTGCTGCTGGCCGCGGTGCAAACCGCACGGTCGCGCGGGCGGACCATCAGGGTGTCGATCCCGGAAACCGCCCCGGCGGCCGCGACCTGGATCGCGCTGGCGCTTGATCGCGGGGCGATCACCCCGGCGGCGGCGGACGCGCCATGACGGGGGGCAACGCATGAGCAGGACGGTCCTCGTCGTCGACGATTCCCCCTCGGTCCGGCGGCTCATCTGTTCGACCCTGCGCACCGCCGGGTTCGAGACGGTCGAGGCGTCGGATGGCCAGAACGCGCTCGACGTCGCGACGCGGGTCCGGCCGGCGGCGGTGATCACCGACCAGAACATGCCTGTGCTGGACGGGATCGGGTTCATCAAGGCGTTTCGCGCCCGGCCGGAAAGCGCCGGGGTGCCGGTGATCTTCCTGTCGACCGAGAACCGCGATGACGTCAAGCAGCGCGCCCGCGACGCGGGCGCCATCGGCTGGATGACCAAGCCGTTCGACGACCAGAAACTGCTGGCGGTGATCTCGAAGGTGGTGGGCAGATGACCGACGACGACTCTCTCGCGATGTTCCGGTTCGAGGCGCGGCAACTGGCCGAAAGCCTCGAGGCCGGGCTGCTCGACCTGCGCGCCCGCCCGACCGACATGGTGCTGATCGACGGGGTGTTCCGTGACCTGCACACGCTCAAGGGCTCTGGCGGGATGTTCGGCCAGGCCGAGATGGCGCGCTTCCTGCATGATTTCGAAACCACCTTCGAAGCGGTGCGCGAAGGCAGCATCGCGGTCAGCGACGACCTGATCGCGCTGTCGCTGAAGGCGCGCGATCACGTGCTGTCCCTCCTCGACGGCAGGCCGTCCGAGCCGGGCAATGACCTGCTCGAGGCGCTGCGCAAACTGGTCGAGGGCAATGGCGGCACCGGCGGGCCAGGGCAGGGCGATGGCGCCGACGATCCGCGCTGGCGCCTGCGATTCCGCCTTGCGCCCGACACGCTGTCCCTCGGCGGCCGGCCGGAGGTCGTGCTCGACGACCTGCGCGGCCTTGGCGCCACGGGGATCCGGCCCGACCTCGCCGACCTGCCGCCGCTGGAAGAGATGGCGCCAGATCGCCTCTACCTCGGCTGGGAGGCCGAGCTGCCCGGCACCGTGGAGGAGGCCGCGATCCGCGAGGTGTTCCTGTTCCACGAGGCGGGGCTGACGCTCGAACTTTCCAGGACCGAACCCGTCGCGATCGAAGTGGCCGAGGCCCCCGAAACACCCGATCCGGCCGAGCCGTCCCCG
This sequence comes from Pseudooceanicola sp. LIPI14-2-Ac024, assembly GCF_042188925.1. Taxonomy (GTDB): domain Bacteria; phylum Pseudomonadota; class Alphaproteobacteria; order Rhodobacterales; family Rhodobacteraceae; genus Pseudooceanicola. The sequence continues at coordinate 1,158,662 of NZ_CP170102.1, read as the reverse complement.
GCCGCCGCCGAGGCGACGATGATGCGGGTGTCGGCCGAACGGCTGGACGACATGATGGACCGGGTGGGCGAACTGGTGATCGCCGAGGCGCGGCTGGCCGAACTGGCGTCGCGCTCGGGCGACCCGCAACTTGTCGCCGTGGCCGAGGAGATCCAGCGCCTCGCCACCGGGATGCGCGAGACGACGATGTCGATCCGGATGACCCCCATCGGGTCGATCACCGGGCGGTTCCGGCGGCTGGTGCATGACCTGAACCAGAGCCTGGGCAAGGCAATCGACCTGCGCATCGACGGGCAGGAGACCGAACTCGACAAGACCGTCATCGAACTGCTGGCCGATCCACTCCTGCACCTGATCCGCAACGCCGCCGACCACGGGATCGAGGCGGCCGAGACGCGCCGGTCGATGGGCAAGCCGGAGACCGGGACGATCCGTCTGCAGGCCCGCTATTCCGGGACCGAGGTGGTGATCGCCCTATCGGACGATGGCCACGGCCTCGACCGGGCGCGGATCAAGGCGCGGGCGGTCGAACGCGGCCTGCTGCCGTCCGAGGCCGACCCCGAGGACGGAGAGCTCTTTCGCCTGATCTTCGAGCCGGGATTCTCAACCGCCGCCGCGGTGACGGAACTGTCCGGCCGCGGCGTGGGGATGGACGTGGTGAAACGCACCATCGACCAGCTCCGGGGCACCATCGAGGTCGAGAGCGAGCCGGGCCACGGCACCGAGATCCGGATGCGCCTGCCGCTGACGCTGGCGATCATCGACGGGTTGCTGGTCGAGGTGGCGGGCGAACGCTATACGATCCCGCTGGCGGCTGTGGAGCACATCATAGAATTGCCCGAGGACCGGGCGCGGAGCGACGGCACCACCCGGTTCCTGCAGATCCGCGACCAGCTCGTCCCGTTCCTCAGGATGCGCGACCTCTTCGACAGTCGCGGCGATCCTGGGCCCTACCAGAAGGTGGTCGTCGTCACCTCGGGCGAGCTCAGGGTGGGGCTGACCGTCGACCGGATTATCGGGTCCAGCCAGACGGTCATCAAGCAGCTCTCGCCCTTGCACGCCGCGCTCAAGACCTTTTCGGGCGCGACCATCCTCGGCGACGGCACCGTGGCGCTGATCCTCGACGTGCCGCAGCTTGTCGCCTTTGGCCAGAGCCTCGACACGCGGGAGGTCGCCTGATGCGCGCGGTCCAGTCCCAGGCGGAACCGGCCCGCCGCGCCGGGTTCAACGGCACTGTCGTCACCCTTCGCATTGGCGGTGAGCTGCTGGCGATCCCCAGCGGCATCCTGCGCGAGATCCTCGAACTCGGCGCCGTGACCCGGGTGCCGAACGCACCGCACTTCGCCACCGGCATCATCAACGTGCGCGGCGCGGTCGTGCCGCTGGCCGACCTGCGCATCCCGCTGCGGATGGCGCAGCGCCCGCCGGACGAGGACACGCGCGTGCTGGTCCTGGAACTGGCGCTGAACGGCGTGCCCTCGATCGTCGGCATCCTGGCCGAGAAGGTGCACGAGGTGACGACCATCGCCGAATCCGCGCTCGACGAGGTGCCCAGCGTCGGCACCACCTGGCCGCCGCGCTTCGTCCAGGCGATCGGGCGGCGCGACGACCGCTTCTTCATCCTCCCCGACCTCGACGCGATCTTCGCCGCACACCTCGCCGCGGATGTCGGCGCCCCGGCCCTCGCATGACAAGGAACTCCGGCATGAGACTGACCCTGAAACTGAAACTCTCGATCACCCTGATCCTGCTGGTGGCGGCCTCCGCCGGGGCGAGCCTCCTGGCGCTGGACCGCCTGGCGGGGATGCAAACGCGGATGGACGACGTGGTGAACGTCCAGGCCGAACGCATCCGCCTGACCGAGGAACTGGGCAAGGAACAGCTGCGGCTGCAGCGCGACGTGCGCGAATACATCCTGTCCGAGACCGCGACCGTGAAGCGCGAGCTGCACGATTCCATGAACGAGGCGCAGACCTACCACGACCACAACTATGACGCCCTGCGCAAGATCGCGAGCACCGAGGGGGCGGCCCAGCTCGACAGCTACCAAACCATCCTCACCCGGATCGAGACCTCGAACCGCACGGCGATGGACCTGGCCGACCAGGGCAACCCGCTGCAGGCCTTTCGCATCGTGAACGGAGAGGGCCGGTCGGCCTGGCGCGACATGGAGGCCTCGCTGAAGCAGATCCTCGACGCCAACCGCGACAGCCTCGCGCTGGCGGCCGAGGGCGCGGCGGCCAACTACCGCGCGGCGCGCACGCTGACGCTGGCGCTGATGGCCGCCATCGCGGTGATCAGCGCGGTCGCCGGGGTCTGGATCGTGCTGTCGATCTCGAAGGGCCTGCAACGGGCGATCGGCCTTTCCCGCAAGGTGGCCGAGGGTGACCTGACCGAAACCGCCGCGCTCAAGGGCAACGACGAGATCTCGGACCTGCTCGGCTCGATGAACGAGATGACACTGCGCCTGCGCAAGGTGGTGGGCGAGGTGACGAGCGGCTCGGCCCAGGTGGCGTCGGGCTCGGCCGAGATGGCCTCCACCGCCGAGCAACTGAGCCAGGGCGCGACGGAACAGGCCTCTTCCACCGAGGAGGCGTCGAGCTCGGTCGAGGAGATGACGGCGAGCATCCGGCAGACCGCCGACAACGCCACCCAGACCGAGGAGATGGCGCGCAAGTCCGCCGCCGACGCGCGCGAGAGCGGTCGCGCGGTGTCCGAGGCGGTGGAGGCGATGAAGACCATCGCCGAGAAGATCATGGTGGTGCAGGAGATCGCCCGCCAGACCGACCTGCTGGCCCTGAACGCTGCGGTCGAGGCCGCGCGGGCGGGCGAGCATGGCCGCGGCTTTGCCGTCGTCGCCTCGGAGGTGCGCAAGCTTGCCGAACGCAGCCAGTCCGCGGCGGGCGAGATATCGACCCTGTCCGGCAACACCGTGCGGGCGGCTGAGGATGCGGGCAAGATGCTCGAGGGGCTGGTGCCCGACATCGAACAGACCTCGGCGCTGGTCAGCCAGATCAGTTCGGCCAGCCAGGAGCTTGCCTCGGGCGCGACGCAGGTGAACCTGGCGATCCAGCAGCTCGACAAGGTCACCCAGGAAAACACCTCCGCCTCGGAAGAGATGTCGGCCACCGCCGAGGAACTGTCGGCCCAGGCCGAGAGCCTGCGCGCCGCCATCGGGTTCTTCCGCACCGACGAAAGCGCGCAGGCGGAGGCACAGCGCCGGCCCGCCGCGGGCAAACCGGCTGGGGCCAAGAGGAAGAAGCCCCTGGCCGGCGGTGGCTTCGACTTCGACCTGGGCGCGGGTGAAGACGATCTCGACGCCGATTTCATGCGGCAGGCCGAGCGCTCCGGCGGACGCGCCGCCCCGGCCGCCTGAGGGCCCCGCGGCATGGAGAGCGTCGGCACAGTCGTCACCTGCTCGGTCGCCGGGTCGCTGTTCGCGGTCGAGGTGAAACCGGTGCGCGAGATCATGTCGTCGCGTCCCGCCGCGCGGCTGCCGAATGCGCCGGCGCACCTGCTGGGGCTGATCGACGTGCGTGGCGCCTCGGTCGCGCTGGTCGACCTGCGCCGCATCCTCGGAGAGCCCTGGCGCGACGATGACGAGGATACGCGCATCATCCTGTTGACCATCGACGGCGGCAGGCGCAGCCACCTCGTGGCGCTGCGCGTCGACCGCGTCATCGAGGTGACCGAGCTGGATGGCGGCGGCCGGATCGCGCCGCTGGACGAGGCCGAGATGCTGGACTGGGACCCGCGGCTGGTCTGCGGTATCGGGCGTCGCGACGATGCCATCGTGACCCTGCTCGAGGTCGGGGCGATCTTCGACCCGGCGGTGATGGAGGCCGCGCGGCGCCGGTCCGCCCCCGCGGCAAACCTGCCGTGCGCGTCCTGAGCGAAAGCCGGCTGCAGCGCCGCTTCCGCGAGGTGATCTTTCGCGAGACCGGGATCAAGATGCCCGAAACGAAAGAGCACCTGATCGCCGCGCGCCTGCGCCGGCGCTTGATCGCGGGCAATTTCCGCGACCTCGACGCCTATCTCGCCTTCCTGTTCGAAGAGGGCGGCCTGCGCGACGAGTGGCCCGACATCCTTGACCTGATCACCACCAACAAGACCGACTTCTTCCGCGAGGCGGCGCATTTCGACATCCTGTCGCAGGGTATCCTGCCGGCTGCCCTGCGCGCCGCGCGGCCCGGTGGCACGGTGCGCTTCCGGTTCTGGAGCGCCGCCGCCTCGACCGGAGCCGAAGCCTATACCGCCGCCATGCTGCTGGCCGATGCGGCGGCGGCGGACGCCCGGCTGGACTGGATGATCCTCGGCACCGACATCTCTCCGGGCGTGGTCGACCAGGCCGGGCGCGCGGTCTATTCCCGCAAGGAGGTCGCGCCCGTCCCGGTCGAGATGCGATCGCGCTACCTCATGTCCGGCCGGCCCGGCCGCGGCACCGCTCAGTTCCGCATCGTGCCCGAACTGCGGCGACGGGTGCGCTTTGCCGAGATGAACCTGATCGATCCACCATACCCCGTCGCCTCGGGGCTCGACGTCATATTCCTGCGCAACGTGCTGATCTATTTCGATCCGGACCAGCAGGCCCGCGTCATCGCAGAGGTCGTGAACCACCTGAAACCGGGCGGTCATTTCTTTGTCGGGCATTCCGAATCCATGGTGGTCGAGGACCCGCGCCTCGACCAGATCGCGCCCGCCGCCTTCCGCCGCAAGGACACCGACAGATGAAACACGGGGCCGGTTCCGAACCCAGGATCCGCGTGCTGATCGTCGATGACAGCGCGTCCGCCCGCGCGGCCCTGCGCCGCCTGCTGTCGGGCGATCCGGCGATCGAGGTCATCGGCGCGGCCGGCGACCCGTTCGAGGCCGCGGGCATGATGCGGACCGATCTGCCGGACGTGATGCTCCTCGACCTCGCGCTGCCGCGGATGGACGGGCTGACCTTCCTGCGCAAGATCATGGCCCAGCACCCGATGCCCGTCGTGGTCTGTTCGAGCCACACCCAGAAGGGGTCAGAGAACGCGCTCCGCGCGCTCGAGTCCGGCGCGGCCGAGGTCATCGCCAAGCCCTCGATGGCGACGGCCGGCGAACGGGAGGAGGCGCAGATCCGGTTGTGCGACGCGGTGCGGGCGGCGGCCTCGACCCGCTCCGGGCGGGCGGCCCGGCCGCCGGTGAAACCGCTCAGCCCCGGGCCGAAGCTGACCGCCGACGTGATCCTGCCGCCGATGCGGCCCGGCACGGTCAAGGGGGTGCCGCACTGTCCGGTGATCGCGATCGGTGCCTCGACCGGCGGCACCGAGGCGCTGCTTGAGGTGCTGCGCGCGATGCCCGCGGGAATGCCGCCCATCGTCATCGTGCAGCACATGCCGGAACGCTTTACCGACACCTTCGCGCGGCGGCTCGACGGGCTCTGCCGGCTGACCGTGACCGAGGCGCAGTCGGGGGACCGGCTCGAACCCGGACGGGTGCTGATCGCGCCGGGCAACCGCCACATGATCGTCCGGCGCGTCGGCGGCGGCTACCGGGTCGAGATCGCCGAAGGGCCCTATGTCGCGCGGCATCGCCCCTCGGTCGACGTGCTCTTCCGCTCGGTGGCGCAGACCGTCGGCAGCGGCGCGCTCGGGGTGCTGATGACCGGGATGGGCGACGACGGCGCCCGCGGCCTGCTGGAGATGCGGCAGGCCGGGGCCGCGACCTTCGTGCAGGACGAGGCGAGCTGCATCGTCTTCGGCATGCCGAAAGAGGCGCTGGCCCTGGGCGCGGCCGACACCACGGTGCCCCTGGGCAAGATCGCCCTCGAGGCGCTGACCTGGGTGCGCGGCCAGGCCCGGGCGTGACCGGCGCGTCCGGGGCACCGGGCCGCCCACATTTCCCTGCCAATCAAAATCACACTACGTTATGAGTTACAGCATACGATTCGAACTTCGTATGGCAAAACAGGGAGGATAAGCCATGATAAGTCGCAGGTTCCTGCTGGGCACGCTTGCGGGCGCTGCCGTGATGGTCGGCGCGGGCGCGCCGGTCGCGGCGCAGGACAAACCCGAACTCACCTTCTCGGCGGTGTTCTCGCAGCAGGACATCCGGGCCGACATGATGGAGATGCTGAAGGAGGACGTGGCCGAGATCGCCACCCTTCAGCCCTACTACGGCGGCACGCTCTTTGCGCAGGGGACCGAGATCACGGCGATCCAGCGCGGCAACCTGAGCATGGGCAACGTCGCGCCGCAGGACATCGCCAAGCAGATCCCGGCGTTCTCGATCCTGACCTCGGCCTACCTGTTCCGGGATGCCGAGCACCTGCAGACCTTCTTCGACAGCGAAGCGGGGCAGGAGATGAAGGCGATGGCCGAGGACCAGCTGGGCATCCACATCCTGGGCCCGACCTACTTCGGCACCCGGCAGGTCGGCCTGCGCGGGGACAAGGCGGTGACCACGCCCGCCGACATGGCCGGGGTCAAGCTGCGGATGCCGGGCGGCGACGCCTGGCAGTTCCTGGGCACGGCGCTTGGCGCGAACCCGACGCCGATGGCCTATGCCGAGGTCTACACCGGCCTGCAGACCGGCGCGATCGACGGGCAGGACAACCCGTATCCGAACGTCGAGAACATGAAGTTCTACGAGGTGATGGACCAGATCGTGCGGACCTCGCACCTGGTGGCCTATGACCTGCTGGTGATCTCGAAACAGGCCTGGGACGCAATGACGCCCGAACAGCAGGAGGCCTTCCAGGCCGCGGCGGACAAGGCCATCGCCTGGAGCGCCGAGCAGCACCTGAACCGCGAGGCGGAGCTAGGCGCGTTCTTCGAAAGCGAGGGGCTCAAGATCTCGACCCCCGACGTCGATGCTTTCCGCCAGCACGCGCAGGAGATGTACCTGAACTCGGACCTGTCCAAGGACTGGCCCGAGGGGATGCTGGACCGCATCAACGGCCTCTGACCGACCCGGACCCGCCCGCGGGCCGGGCGGGTCCACCCCGATCACGTGCAAGACCGCGGCTCCGCCGCTGCGCCAGCCGCCCCGGGCGGCACGGAAGGATACCCCATGCGCAAACCGATCCACATCCTGAACGGGCCCAACCTGAACCGGCTGGGCCAGCGCGAGCCCGAGATCTATGGCAGCACCACGCTGGCCGAGGTCGAGGCGCTCTGCCGCGACGCCGCCGGGCCGGAGGGGATCGTGTTCCGGCAGACGAACTCGGAATCGCAGCTGATCGACTGGGTGCACGCGGCGATCGACGACAGTTCTGCGCTGCTGATCAACCCGGCCGCCTTCACCTTCTACTCGATGGCGGTGATGGACGCGCTCAAGATGTACCCGCACCCGATGATCGAGTTCCACATCTCGAACGTGCACAGGCGCGAGCCGATGTACCACACCTCGCTGGTGTCGCCGGTGGCGACGGCGGTGATGGCGGGCACCGGCGCGCGGGGCTACGCCCACGCGGTGCGGATCCTGCGCGAGATGGTCGAGGATCGCGGCTGAGGCCGCGCCTCAGGCGAACTTCCCGGTGGCCAGCACGTGTTCCATGCCGGCGCGCACATGCGCGCCGAGCAGGGCGACCGCCGCCTCGGTGTCGCGCGCGACGACGAGGTCGCGCAGGCGGCGATGTTCCTCGGCCGCGGGCTTGCCGCGGAAGTCGAGCGCGATGAGGTGGTATCGCATGTAGCGGTCGAAGACGTTGGAATGGGTCGCCATCAGCGCCGGCATGTCGCAGGCCGACACGGTGGCGTGGTGGAAATCCCAGTCGTACTGCACCCATTGCTCGACCGAGGACGGGCTGCCGTCCATCAGCCGCGCCTCGACCGACTGCAGCTTGTGGTGGGCCGAGACGACATGCGCCTCCCAGTCCAGCGAGCCGAGCGCCATCGACCGCCGCAGCGCGTGGCATTCGAGCAGCAGGCGCAATTCGCAGACATCGCGCAGGTCGGCGGCAAAGACCGGCGCGGCCTCGAACCCGCGCTGGCCCTCGGCCACGACGAAGCCCTCGACCACGAGGCGGGCGAGGATCTCGCGCAGGGTGGTGACGCTGACACCATAGCCGTCGCGCAGCCGTTCCAGCCGCAAGCGTTCGCCCGGCGCAAGAACGCCCCGGATGATGTCGAAGCGGACCCGCCGCAGGACACGGTCGCCGACGGATTCGCTGCTGTCGTCAGATGCGAAGTTCTTTTTCTGCATTTTGCGCCACTGGTCCTACGATCAGCCCTCTGATCCTACATTCCGGTGTGGTTTGCAAGATGGGCCGCGAGGCCGGGGCAGGGTGGCGCTGCGGGTCAGCCGTCCTGCAGGGCCTTCCACTGGTCAAGGCTCATCCGGGGCATGTCGAACCGGTCGCCCTGCCGCGCGTAGAACCCGGCAAAGAGCCGCCCGAGCGGATCATAGGCCGCGACATCGACGTTCAGCGTCGACGGGTCGATCAGCCCGTCGCGGACGTGCACATGGCTGACCTCGCCCACGACGATGTCGCGCCGGGGGCTGAGCCTGAGGGTGTCGATCCGTCGGCATTCCAGCGCGGCGGGGGCCTCGGCGATGCGGCCGGGCGCGACGATGATCGAGGGGACCAGCGTCAGGCCGGCGGCGTCGATCTCGCTCTCGCCGCGGGGCAGGGCGACTGCGCAGATGTTCATCTGCCGGGCCAGCGGCGCGTCGACCAGGTTGACCACGAACTCGCCCTCGCGCTCGATGTTGACGGCGGTGTCCTTGGGCATGCCGTCGGGCGCGACCTGCAGGCCGAGGATCACGACCGCCGGATCCTCGGAGAAGACGTTGAAGAACGAAAACGGCGCCGCGTTCTGGCTGCCGTCCGCGTTGCAGGTGCCGACCAGCGCGATCGGGCGCGGGACCACCATGGCCGACAGCAGCTTGTAGCGCTGCGGCGGGGTCAGGTCGGCCAGGGGGAAACTGTGGAAATCAGGCATAGAGGTGCTCCGGCGTGGTCACGAGGATGCGGGTGAGAAGATCGGCATCGTGGTCGCACCAGTCCGCCAGCAGGTCGAGAAGGTCGGCATCGTCGGGCATGGTCCCGGCGTGGTTCGGATGCGGCCAGTCGGTGCCCCAGACCAGCCGATCGGGCGCGGCGGTGATGAGGCGGTCGGCAAAGGGCCGCAGGTCGGGATAGTCGGGCGCATGCGGCGACAGCCGGTAGGCACCCAAGATCTTGCAGTACACCTCGTCGCAGACGAGCATGTCGCGCAGCGTCAGGAAGCCCGGGTCATCGGCGCCGCGGTCGGTCGGGATGCGTCCGAAGTGGTCGATGACCACCGGCACCGGCAGGGCTGCGATGCGGTCGCGCAGGTCGGGCAGGGCGGCGCAGTCACACCAGAACTGGGCGTGCCAGCCCAGGTCCCGCCATCGCACCCGCCCCCGGGGGAGCAGGCAGGCGCCGACCGGGATCCGTGCAGAATCGTGCCGCGACGGGCCGGGCCGTCCGGACGGGAGAGAGGACATCACATGCAGATCGCGTTCATCGGGTTCGGCGAAGCCGGCCGCGCCTTCGTCGACAGCCGGCGCGCCGGCGGCACGCACGCCTTTTCGGCCTACGACATCAAGGACACGCCCGAGATGGCGGCCGCAATGGCCGAGCGCGGGATCCGGCAGGGCGTCAGCCCGGGTGCCGCGATCGAGGGGGTCCGCTGGGTGTTTTCCTGCGTGACCGCCGACCAGTCGCTCAACGCCGCCCGCTCGGTGCTGCCGCACCTCGTGCAGGGGCAGGTCCTTGTCGATATCAACTCTGTCTCGCCGGGGCGCAAGCGCCAGACCGCAGAAGAGGTCGAGGCCGCAGGGGCCCGTTACCTTGACATGGCGGTGATGGCCCCGGTGCATCCGCGCGGCCACGCGACGCCCGTCCTGATGGCCGGGCGCGAGGCCGGGGAGCTGGCCGCCGACCTGCTGGCCGCGGGCTTCCGGGGCGAGGTGGTCGAGGACGCACCGGGTGCGGCGACGGCGATCAAGATGGTCCGATCGCTCTTCGTGAAGGGGCTCGAGGCGATCACGGTCGAGGCGATGCTGGCGGCCGAGGCCTCAGGCTGTTTCGACCGCGTGCTGGCGTCCCTCTCGGCCAGTTTCCCGGGCCTCGAATGGCCGGGCAACGTCGCCTACAACTTCGAACGCACGCTCAAGCACGGCACCCGCCGCGCCGCCGAGATGGAAGGAAGCGCCGCGACCCTGAACGACCTGGGACTGAACGGCGGCCTCGCTTCGGAAATCGCGCGGGTGCAGGCCCTGATGGGCGCGCTCTCGGCCGAGGACCTGGCGGGCGGTGACCTCGGCGGGGCGATCGCCGAGGTCGTGAAACTGCGTCTGTCCAAAGGGGCATCCACCGGCTGACCGCCGGGCGTGGGCGGGCGCCGACATAGCGCATTTTATCGAAAGGCCTCGGCTTCTCCGGCATTCCTCTGCTGCGCTTAAGACCATGGCAACCGGCTTGGGGATCATCCGCGCCGAACTGGATCAGCCAACAGGTGACACGGATGAAACCCCTCCTTCTTGCCCCGGCCTTGCTGCTGTCGACCGGCGCCGCGCTGGCGAACGATTTCGAACCCTCGATGCGCGGCTACGTCGAAAGCGAGGTCCTGACCTGGATCGCCGACCCCGTGCTGGTCGAAGCGATCCGCGCCCAGAACCGCCGCCACGCCTCGCTGACGCCGCAGGACATCGACATGATGGACCAGCGCTGGCGGGCCGAGGTCGGGCAATCCGTCCGCCCGACGATCGATGGCGTCGTGACCGGCGATGCGGCGGATTTCCTGCGTCAGCGGCAGATGGCCTCGGCCGGGGTGATCGCCGAGGTCTTCGTGATGGACGATCACGGGCTCAACGTCGCGGCCAGCGGTGCCACCTCGGACTACTGGCAGGGCGACGAAGAGAAGTTCACCGGCTCTTTCGGCAAGCCTGCGGGCACCATGGTGGTGGGCGATGTCGAATTCGACGAGTCGACGCAGAGCTACCAGGGCCAGGTGTCGGTCCCGATCCACGATCCCGACACCGGCGCGCCGATCGGCGCCATCACCATCGGCCTGAACGCCGAGATGCTGTTCTAGGGCAGGGGCGGGCCGCCGGCCCGCCCGCCCGTGGGTCAGGTGCGGACACCGGCGAACCGGGTCTGCCATTCCTCGCGCTGCTCGTCAGTGATCTTGGCGAACAGGTTCTCGGGCACGGTGAACACCGCGCCGGGGGCCAGTGCCTCGAAATCCGAACGGGCGCCCTCGGGCCAGGCGTCGGACACGTCCGGGCCAAAGGCCGCGCGCATGGTGGCAGCCGCGTTGGGAATGAACGGCGCCGACAGCACGGCGTAGAGCCGGATCAGGTTCAGCGACAGGCGCACGATGGCGGCAGCGCGCTCGGGGTCTTCCTTGTAGGCGGCCCAGGGCGCGGCGGATTGCAGGTACTCGTTGCCAGCCACCCAGATCGCACGCAGCTCCTGCGCGGCCTTGCGGACCTCCATGGCGTCCATGTGTCCCTGGTAGGCGGCGATCCTGGCCGACAGGTCGGTGATCAGCGCCTCTTCCTGCGCGGTGTAGCTGCCGCCCTCGGGCACGACCTCACCGAACTTCGACCGGCAGAACTTGGTCACCCGGCTGACGAAGTTCCCCAGCACGTCGGCCAGGTCCTTGTTCACCGAGGCCTGGAAGTTCTCCCAGGTGAATTCGCTGTCCGAGCTCTCCGGCGCATGGCTCAGCAGCCACCAGCGCCAGTAGTCGGCCGGCAGGATCTCGAGAGCCTGGTCCATGAAGACGCCGCGCCCGCGCGAGGTCGAGAACTGGCCGCCGTCGTAGTTCAGGTAGTTGAACGACTTGATGTAATCCACCAGCTTCCACGGCTCGCCCGAGCCGAGGATCGTGGCCGGGAAGCCCAGCGTGTGGAAGGGCACGTTGTCCTTGCCCATGAACTGGGTGTAGGTCACGTCCTCCGCGCCCTTGTCGGTGCGCCACCAGCGTTCCCAGTCGTCCCCCTTGCCGGCTTCGACCCATTCCTGCGCGCAGGCGATGTATTCGATCGGCGCGTCGAACCACACGTAAAAGACCTTGCCCTCCATGCCCGGCCAGTCCGCGTCGCCCTTCTTGACCGGGATGCCCCAGTCGAGGTCGCGGGTGATGCCCCGGTCCTGCAGGCCGTCACCGTCGTTCAGCCATTTCTTGGCGATCGAGGTGGTCAGCACCGGCCAGTCGCTCTTGCCGTCGATCCAGGCTTCCAGTTCGTCCTTCATCGCCGACTGGCGCAGGTAGAGGTGCTTGGTCTCGCGCATCTCGAGGTCGGTCGCGCCCGAGATCGTCGAATGCGGGTTGATCAGGTCGACCGGGTCGAGCTGCTTTGTACAATTGTCGCACTGGTCGCCGCGCGCGCTCTCGAAGCCGCAGTTGGGGCAGGTGCCCTCGATGTAGCGGTCCGGCAGGTAGCGCCCGTCGGTGGGCGAATACATCTGCGTCTCCGACACCTCGCGGATCAGCCCCTTCTCGGCCAGCACCCCGGCGAAATGCTGGGTCAGCCGGTGGTTCTGGGGTGAGGACGAGCGTCCGAAATGGTCAAAAGACAGACGGAACCCCTTGGCGATCTCGGACTGGATGCCGTGCATCTCCTCGCAGTACTCGGCCACCGGCTTGCCCGCCTTGGCCGCGGCCAGTTCGGCCGGCGTGCCGTGTTCGTCGGTGGCGCACAGGAACAGCACCTCGTGCCCCCGGCCGCGCAGGTAGCGGGCATAGAGGTCGGCCGGCAGCTGGCTGCCGACGAGGTTCCCGAGGTGCTTGATCCCGTTGATGTAGGGGATGGCCGAGGTGATGAGATGCCGTGCCATGATCCGCCGCGCGTTGTTCAGGTGTTGCGCCCGTTTAGCGCTCTCGGGCGCGGAGGGCCAGAGGGGGCGGTCGTCCGGGAACGCGAACGGGCCGCACCCGCCGGGGCGCGGCCCGCCGCATCCGTCCCCGGCGCGCTACTGCGCCGTATAGCCGCCGTCGACCAGGTGATAGGACCCGGTGATGAAGCTCGCCTTGTCCGACAGCAGGTAGGCGGCCAGGTCGGCGACCTCCTCGGGCTGCCCGAGCCGCTTCATCGCGTGCATGCCGGCCAGCGCGTCCTGCGTGGCCTGGTCCATGTGCTTGTCGATCAGCGGCGTGTGGATGAAGGCGGGGCCGATGGCGTTCACCCGGATGTTGTCCGCCGCATGTTCCAGCGCCGCGCTCTTGGTCAGGCCGACGACCCCGTGCTTGGCCGCGACATAGGCGACCGAGCCGGCAATCCCGACCGACCCGAGGATCGAGGCGATGTTCAGCACCACGCCGCCCTGTCCGCCCTTTTTCATTGCCGCGATGGCCGCGCGGGTGCCCAGGAACACGCCCGTCAGGTTCACGCCGATCACCTGGTCCCAGCTGTCGATCGGGTACTCGCCGGTCGGTGCCTGCGCGCCGCCGATGCCCGCGTTGTTGACGATGCCGTAGAGCCCGCCGGTCTCGGCCACGGCGAAATCCACCAGCGCCTGCACGTCGTCGGGCTTGGACACGTCGCCGCCCTTGGCCAGCGCGCCGTGGCCGATCTCGGCCGCGGCCTTCTCGGCCGCCTCCTGCGCGATGTCCGAGATCACGACCGTCGCGCCGCTCTCCGCCAGCCGCGTGGCGATGGCATGCCCGATGCCCGACGCGGCGCCGGTGACGATGATCGTCTTGCCGTCGAAACGAATATCCATGGGAACTCTCCTTCGATTGCTCTCCCTCACCCCGAGATAGTCAGCGTGCCGGGGCAGTCCAAGGACGTAAGGTCACGTAGTCCCGTCCTCGCGGTCGCGCGCCTGCCGGAAGAGCCGCCCGATGAAGAACGAGGTGCGCGGCGCCCAGACATAGGGTGTCCGCGCCTCGCGCGTCGGGCGCACCCGCATCCGCACGAGGCCAAAGACCAGCAGGACCACGTGCCCCGCGCCGACCATGGCAAAGAGCGCGCCCGGTCCGTAGGCCGCGATCAGTTGCGAGGCGGTCCAGGGCGCGGCGATGGCGCCGAGCGCGTAGAAAAAGAGAAGGGCGGCCGACAGCTCGGCCCGCTCCTCCGAGGTTGCGAAGTCGTGGGCGTGGGCGGCGGCGATGGAATAGACAGGGAAGGTGGTGAACCCAAAAAGCGCCGCGTTCAGCATGACCATCGCGAACCCGTCCGAGGTGGTGGCGGCCAGCAGGCAGCTCACGATGGCGGCGGCCGAGATCCAGATCAGCACCCAGCGGCGGTCGAACTTGTCGGCCAGCCACCCGGCGGGGAACTGCGCGATGGCACCGCCCAGGATGTAGATCGACAGGAACCCGGCGATCTGGTTGGCGGCCAGCCCGACCTCCTGACCGTAGAGCGGCCCAATCATCCGGAAGGTCGCCGCCGACAGGGCCGAGACGATGACCGCCGCCACCGCCAGCGGTGAACGGGTCCAGGCCAGCCCGGGGCGCAGGCGCGGCTGCGCGGTCATCGCGGGCTGTTCGGATTTCGTGAGTGTCAGCGGAAAGATCGCCGCGCAGCAGAGGATGGCGAGGATGTTGTACGACACGTAGGTGGCAGGCGCGAGAAAGCCGATCATCGTCTGCGCCGCGAGCGAGGCGCCCATGTCGATCAGCCGGTAGCCCCCCATCACCCGCCCGCGTTCGGCATTCGTCAGGCGCGCCATCATCCAGCCCTCGATCACCGTGTAGCAGCCCGCGACGCAGAGGCCCGAGGCCACGCGCATCAGCGCCCAAGCGTAGGGATCAATGATCAGCATGTGCGCCAGCAGCCCGATGGCGCCGGTCGCGGTGAAGGCGGAGAAGGCGCGGGAATGGCCGACCGATCCCATCAGCCGCGGGGCCCACCAGCAGCCGATGAAGAAGCCGACGAAATGGGCCGATCCCAGCAGGCCGATCTGCCCGGTGGTGAACCCCAGCTCGATCCCCGACAGCGCGTCGAGCGGCCCGACACCCCCGGTCGAAAGTTGCAGCAACACGACCGAGAGGAAGAGCGGGGCGAGGGTGAACATCAGGCGCATGCCGCAGGTGTGGGCGCATTCGCCCGCCGCCGCCAGCCGGTCCGCGACCGATCCGGTCGGAAACGAGCAACATTTCAGATGGGTAGCAGCGCGGGGTCGCGGAGGATCGGTGGCGTGGCGAAGTGGCGATATGCCCTTCAGGCCACCCGCGCCAGCATTGCGCAGAGCGGCGCGAACCGCGTGAACCGCGCCTCGAGCAGCCCCGGCAGGTCCGCCACCGGCTCGGTGGCATCGGCCCAGACCGTCAGCGACTTCCGCCGCAGCAGCGCCTCGGCCGGATCGTCCTTGTCATAGGGCGCGGGCACGCGCTTCATTTGCGGCTCCGAGACGTCGAACCCTTCGGCCTCCAGCGCCGCCAGCTCCGCCAACAGCGCCGCGCCGTCGGGTCCAGCGACCATCGCGCGCCAGGCGTCGAGCGTGCCCTTCGAAAACTCCATCACCCCCGCGCCGATCCGCAGGTAGTCGGGCGAGACCCCGAAGAAGTAGCCCACCGATGAGCCCGCAGGCGCGTGCCAGAGGACGTGGCAATGATCCTTGTAGGGCGTCTTGTCCTTGGAAAACCGGATGTCGCGCTGTGGGCGGAACAGCTTCTGCTTCACCTCCGCCCCGGTGATCGCGGCCAGGCGCGGGGCCATCTCTGCCAGCAACCGTTCGGCCGGGTCCTTGATCGTGGCGTCGTACTCGGCCTTGTGCGCGGTGAACCAGTCACGTGTGTTCTCGGCCCTCAGCCGCGCCAGGAAGTCCCGCGCGCCGGGGATGAAGGTGTCGAACTCAGCCATCGGCCTTGTCTGCCAGCCAGCCACGGATCGCACGTTCGACCGCACCGGGACGCTGGTGGACCAGCCAGTGGTCGGCCTCCTCGATCTCCACCCGGGTCAGGTCGTCGCAGTAGTCTTCCAGCCCCTCGGTCGCCTCGGGCAGCAGGGCCTTGTCCTCCATCCCCCAGATCAGCAGGTGCGGCATCCGGATGCGCAGCTTCTCGACCGGGGGCGGGGTGTAGTCGACCGGCTCACCCGGTTCCGGCACCGCCATGCGGGTGGCGCGGTACCAGTTGACCATGCCGCGCAGGCGCCCGGGCCGGGCCCATTCCGTCACGTAGGCCTCGCGCACGGCGGGGCCCATCCAGCTCATGTCCATGCCCTCGGCGAACAGCCCGCGCAGCTTGGCGTAGCCGTCGGCGGCCAGCACGCCCTCTGATCCCTCGCGGCGCAGGAACCGCATGTACTGCGATGCCTTGCGCTGGGCGCCGTCGCGGGCGAGCGCGGCGGACATGGTGCCGGGGTGCACGCCGTTCAGGATCACCAGCCGCGACACCAGTTCGGGCCGCGCGATCGCCAGCGCATAGGCGACCGAGGCGCCCCAGTCGTGGCCGATCACCACCACCGGGCCGCCCAGCATCTCGATCAGCGCGGCCATGTCGGCGGCCAGCTCGGTCGCGCGATAGGCCTCGACCTCGGGCGGCGCCCAGCTCAGGCCATAGCCGCGCTGGTCGGGCGCCACGCAGCGCCAGTCGTCCAGCATCCGTTCCGCCAGATCCGCCCAGGCCCCGCCGTATTCGGGAAAACCGTGCAGCATCAACAGGATGGGCGCATCGCGTTCGCCCCATTCGCGCAGGTGGAACTCGTGCCCCCTCAGCGTGACCATCCGGCTTTCCATCGCGTCCCCCTCCTGCACGCAAAGGGGCCGCCCGCGGACGGCCCCTGTCGCCAACACAGCAGCAAAGTCAGCGGATCGCAACGGGATTGATGATCATCTGCACCGCGCCGCGCACCTTGGCATGGCCAAGGACGAACATGAACTCGGTCACGCCGTCGGCCACCATCTCCTCGGTCACCATGTTCTCGAGGATGTAGATGCCGTTGTGCGCCAGCAGGATCTGGTGCACCTCGAACACGCCGACGCCCTCCTCGAAAGGCACCGCCTCAAGCCCCCAGGTGTCGGCCCCGATCGCGATCACCCCGATCTCGGCCAGGTACTCGGCCCCGGTCTTGCCCAGCCCCGGCTCGACCGAGCCATAGCGCTCCGCATCGCGGGTCTCTTCCTTCAGCAGGTCGAGCCAGCCGGAATGGAACAGCACCACGTCGCCCTCGCGGATCTCGACACCCTGCGCCTCGGCGGCGGCCTCGATGTCCTCGCGGGTGTAGGCGGTGCCCTCGGTGACGATCGGTTCGCCGTAGAAGGTCGCCATGTCCAGCAGCACGCCGCGGGCCACGATCGGCGGCACCTTCTCGATGCCGAGCTTGGTCATCCCGTCGCCCATGACGAAATCGCTGGCGTCGTTTCCGTTGTAGTAGATGTGGTCGACGCCGATGTGGCCCAGCCCGTCGATCTGGCTGCCGATCCCCAGCCAGCCCATGAAGATATCGTCGTTGTAGGTGGTCATCGTCGGCCCGAGGCCCGCGTTGTTCACCTGTCCCGGCTGCAGGATCGCCACCGACATCGAGCGCGGCGGAAACGCCGGCACGTCGCGGTCGAGCGTCAGGCCCAGCGAATAGACCTTGCCCTCGGTCACCAGCCCGGCGGCGGCCATGGCGAGTTCCGGGCTCAGCCGGTTGGCGGCGCCGATCTCGTCGTCCGGGCCCCACGGGCTTTCGGTCCAGCTCATGTCGGCGTCCTGCGCCAGCGCCGCGCTGGCCATCAAGCACAGGGCCGCAATGCCGGCCGCGGCCGGGTTCCACGTCACGTTCATGATGTCTCCTCCCTCGGGACGGCCCGCGCGGGGTACGCGAACTCTGGCGACCAGCCTAGAACGCAGGGTGACGTAAAGTCACGCGGCGGTGCAGCGGGCCGCCGACCACGCGGGAGGCGCGGGGCAGGGCATCGGCAAAACATCGCCGCACGCTTTTGCCCACTTTGCAGGGCGCCATGGTCGCGCTACTGCAGGCACATGGGAATGCTCCTCCGTCCGGTCCGACAGCTTGCGACCGCCGCGCTCGCACTGGGTGCCGGCCCGGTGGAGGCGCATCCGCACATCTTCGTCGACACCACGCTGGTCGTGGTCACCGACGACGCCGGGGTGCCGCAGGGGGTCGAGGTCACCTGGACCTACGACGAGCTCTATACGCTGCTGATCTTCGAGGACATGGGCCTCGACGCCGACTACGACGGCGAGCTCACCGCAGAGGAGCTGTCCCAGATCGACGGGTTCGACATGCAGTGGGTCGAAGGCTATGCCGGCGACCTTTACGCGACCGGCCCGGGCGGAGAGCTGGCCTTTGGCCCGCCCGAACCGCGCGGGACCGAGGTGGCGGGCGGCCGGATCACCACGCATCATTACCGCCCGCTGGCCGCGCCGGGGCCGCGCCAGCTGGACCTGCGGGCCTATGACCCGACCTTCTACACCGGCTACGACCTGACCGGCGGCGTCAAGGTGCCCGAGGGCTGCGAGGTCGCGATCACGCCCGCCGACCTCGACGCCGCCCGCGCCCGCGCCGAAAGGGAACTGGCGGGGCGCCCCGAAACGATCGAGGACTATCCCGAGGTCGGCGATGCCTTTGCCGACACCGCGACCGTCCGCTGCGGTGAGGCCGAATGAGCGATCAGACCCGCTTCCCGCCGCGCACCGCCATCTGGGCGGCCCTGCCGCTGGCGCTGCTGGCGCTCGCGCTGGTGTGGCTCTTTGCCTTCGGCGGCTTCGACACCATCGCCCGCAGCGCGGCCCAGGGCCAGCGCGAGGCGCAGACCGCCATGGCGGGCGGGCTGCGCGGGCTCAAGTCGGGGCAGGCGGGCGCCTTCCTCGGGCTGATGGCGATCTGCTTCACCTACGGCTTCTTCCACGCCGCTGGTCCCGGACACGGCAAGGTGCTGATCGGTGGCATGGCGCTGGCCGGGCGCGGCACCGCGCGGCGGCTGGCGGTGCTGGCACTGCTGTCGAGCCTTGGGCAGGCGGTCTCGGCGATCCTGCTGGTCGGCGTCGGGTTCTGGCTGCTCGGCTGGGGCCGCGACCAGCTGACCGGCGCGGCCGAGGCGCTGTTTGCCCAGGCCTCGTGGGTCGCGATCCTTCTGCTGGGTCTCTGGCTGGTGCTGCGCGCCACCCGCCGCTTGCTGCGGCTGGGGCAGGGCGGCACGGCCCACGACCACAACGATCATCACCACGACCACCATCATCACCACGACCACGCGCACTGCACCCATGATCACGGCCCCAGCCCCGAGGCGGCGGCGCAGGTCACATCGGTCCGCGAGGCGGCCGTGCTGATCGGGGTCATCGCCATCCGCCCCTGCACCGGCGCGGTCTTCGTGCTGCTCATCACCCATGCCATGGGAGTTTTTCCCGCCGGCATTGCGGGCACCTTCGCCATGGCGCTCGGCACCGCGAGCGTGACGATCCTGGTCGCGCTGGTCGCCAGCTGGAGCCGGGGCGCCGCGCTCGACCGGCTGGGCGACGCGGTCGATTCCCGCGGTGTCGCCCGTACCGCGGCGCTGGTCGAAGGCGCCGCAGGGGCGCTGATCGCGGCGGTCTCGATCTCGCTCCTGCTGCCGTTCCTCTGAGCGTTCAGGCGTCGGCCAGCCGCCGCGCCAGTTCGGCCAGGACCCCCGCCGGATCGCGCCGCGCCTCGGCGACAAAGGCGTCGAGCATCGCGTCCCCGTGCAGCGCTTCGTCCGACACCGGCACCCGTGGTGCCTCGCCCAGGTGCGCGACCTCTCCGATCGACAGCCGGATCATCACCGGCCGGTGGTCCGACACCCGCTCAATGAAGCCCGAATCCTTCCGGTCCGGCGCCACGATCATGAAGTCGTCCGCCCCGGCGCGCGGCTGCAGCCCCGGCGACAGGAAGATCGAATCGATCAGCGACCGGAACCCGTTGCCGAGGTATGTGATCGCGCCGCCTTTCTCGTCCGCCGCGCTCATCGCGCGGAACCCGGCACCCTGCAGCCGGGCAAACTCCCCGGTCGCCAGTTCGGCGTTGAAATCGCCGCCGATGACCCAGTCTTCCTCGGCCACCGCGCTGCCCTCGGTCATCTGCACCGCCTCGGCCAGCACCGCGCTGGCCATCCGCCGCCGCTTGGCGCCTTCGGCCCTGGCCTTGAGGTGCACGGGCACGAGGTTGAAGTCGAATGCCGGCTGGCCGGGCGCGAGGTTCAGCGCCTCGAACCGGAACAGACCCGGATAGCGGTCAAAGATCTTGCCCTCGACCGCCTCGAACCGCTGCGCGTCGGGGTCGTCGCTGCGCAGCTTCAGCAGGTCGTGCACGTGGCCGGGCCAGTCCAGCCTGCGCCCCGCCACGGTGCGCCGGTTCCAGATCACCGTCGTGGTCTGCCGCCCGCCCGGCGCGTCCGGTTCCGACGCGGCCCAGTCGAAGGCCATGCCGAATTCCTCCTGCAGTTTGGCCACCAGGAACGCCGTCGCCTCGGGCGAGGTCTCCTCGAAGGCCCAGATGTCGAGGTTCAGGTCGGCGATGATGCGGGCGACCTCGTCGGCCTTCTCCTCGTACCGGCGGTTGAACCATTCGACGTTCCAGAAGGCGACGTCGATGTCGCCGGGCGCGCCCCGGTAGGTGTTGACCACCGCCTCGAACCCGGTGCCGGTGCCGTCGCGCCCGAGCGTGCCGAAGAACCCGGTCTTGGAATCCGTGCCGGCCAGGTTCGCCTGCACCTGCCGCGCCGCCGCCTGGTCCGCGCCGCTGCGGGCGCGGCGGTCGATGTCGATGGCGATTGCGGCGGTCTTGATCCCCTCGTTCAGCGTGTCGACATCGCGCCGCGACACGTCGAGCTGGCCGTTGATCCGGTCCAGCAGATCGGGCGGCAGTTTCCGGGACGCGGCGTGGTGCAACGCAAAGAGCCGCCATTCGTCGGTAAAGACCGGCGCGCCCGAGCTGCCCGGCTCGGTGTCGGTGGCATAGTGGATCAGCACGTCGTTCAGCCCCAGGTCCACCACCTCGTTCTGCTTGAGCGACGTGCGCTTGGGCTTGCCGTCCGGGTGGTGCACGATGTTGGCGGTCGAGCGGGGCCCGGCCATGAACGACCCGCGCCAGATCGGGATCGTGCCGTAGGTGTCGTGCGGGGCGTCGTTGATCCAGACAAAGCAGTAATCGAGCTCTTCGAAGGTCGAGCAGATGAATAGCCGGTCGGGGTCCAGCGTGAAGACCCCGGTGGGGGACATCTTGCCCGGCGCGTCCTCGTGGTAGTCGAACACCGCCTTGGCCCCGGCTGCCACGGCGCGGGAATTGATGACGTGGTAGTTCGTCAGCAGCAGGTTCGGCCCGACCAGGAATCCGGTGCCGTACCATTCCCCGACCGCGCCGGTGAAGCTTTCGCCCTCGCAGAGGACCTTGCACACCGCGCGCCCAACCTCGGCCCCCTTCAGCAGGAACCGGAAGGGCAGGGAATCGTCGTTGTCGATCACGATCTCGGCGCGCCGGGCGATGGCCTCGCGGGTTTCGCGGAAACCGTCGGTGAAGGTCTTCACGTCGCCGATCCCCATCAACCCGGGATCCACCGTCTCGATCGCGCGGGTCATCACGTTCAGCTGCCCGGTGTCGATGTCGACCTTCCCGCCCGGCGGCGCCATGCCGCCCGCCTCGGCGCCGCCCGCCACGGCGGGGCGCGGCACGATCACCTGCTGCAGCACCTGGTGGAACTTGGCCGCGACCCGCCGGAACCCGTCCGAGGTGCCGTGGATCTCGTCGGCCCAGTCGCCCACCTTGGTCAGCGTGCCGCGCACGTTGACGAGGTGCACGTGCGGATCGCTATCCGCGACCTCCTGCAGCATGTCGTAGAGCGCGTCGATCAGCAGGCGGATGATGTCGCGCCTGAGCTTGGCCTCGGCGATGCCGCGGGCCTGCATCGGCTGGCCCAGCCACTTGTCCGAGGCCGCGTAGATCGGCTTGCGCCTGTCCGCCGCGCCCGCCTTGAACGGCAGGGCATAGTCGTAGCCGTGGATCAGGATCGGCAGCCGGGCAAACCGCGGGTCCGACCGCACCGTGCGCACCACCGTCATGTAGCCGGTCCTCAGCTGGTCCAGCACGTCGTCGAGCGCCGCGCGGTTCACCAGCTGCGCCGCCGTCCGCCGGTCGGCCGAGGGGCTGAAGAGCAGCTTCTCCAGCACCGGATTGCCCTGCGCGTCCTCGCCGATCACGTCGTTGCCGGCGGCGGAAAAGACAAAGGCCGTCACGTGGTCGGCCTGTTCCTTCAGCGCGCCCATGTACTCGGGGTTGTCAAAGATCATGTTCCGCGCGGTGTCGCCCGCGGCATCGCAGCTCCAGATCAGGTAGTGGGGGTCCAGCTGGTCGACCACCTCTTCGATCAGGAACGGGAACTGCATCCAGCTGTCCCCCTCGGTGACGATCACCGGCAGGTCCTCGCCCCGCGCCACCCGGTTCCGGAACCGCGCGCGGCGGCGCTGCCGGCAAACCCAGTTGCCGATCTTCATCGCGTTCTCGGCCCGCTCGGCCAGCTCGACCCGGTCGGGATCGGCCTCGAACTGCGGATCGAACGACCCCAGCGTGCCCTCCCGCGGCTTGATGTAGGTGGCGATCACGCTGTCCGGCACGTCCGGATCCAGCAGCATGCGGTTGAAGTCCTCCGCAGAGAGTTTCCCGGTCATCTCAAATGTCCCATTGATAAAATACGTCGAAAGAATATCCGCGCAGTCTACACCGAAATCGCCTTCAAGTTGAGAAATTTCTTGCAAGATCAGCGTCCCGCTGTGCCGCCGCCCGGCGCGCAGAGCGCGGCCCCGGCTGTGCGCGCCACCGGACGGTTGCGTCTTGCCGCGCCGCGACGGCGGCCCTAAAGGCCCAAGTCATGACCCGCCACGCCACATACGGCGCGCATGCCCGCGCCATCCTTGCCCTCGGCCTGCCGCTGATCGGCAGCCACGTCGCGCAGTTCGCCGTGCAGCTGACCGACACATTCATGCTGGGCTGGTACGACGTTCGGGTGTTCGCGGGCGAGGTGCTGGGCAGCACGCTCTTCTTCATCCTCTTCATCGCGGGTTCGGGCTTTGCCTGGGCGCTCGCGCCGCTGGTGGCCAGCGCCGAGGGGCGCGGCGACACCACCACCGCCCGCCGCGTCGCGCGGATGAGCCTCTGGATCTCGTGCATCTACGCCGCGCTCACGCTGCCCTTGATGCTGAACGCCGACAGCGTCCTGATCGCCCTCGGGCAGGAACCGGAGCTGGCCCAAATCGCCGACGACTACCTGTCGATCTATGCCTGGGGCATCTTCCCCGCGCTCGGGGTGATGGTGCTCAAAAGCTACCTCTCGGCGCTGGAACGCGCGCGGGTGGTGTTCTGGGTCACGATCCTGGCGGTCGCGGTGAACGCGCTTGGCAACTACATGTTCATCTTCGGCAACTGGGGCGCGCCCGAGCTGGGGGTGAAGGGCGCCGCCATCGCCTCGCTCCTGGTGCAGATCGTCTCGTTCCTCGCGCTCGTGGTCTACACCGAGAAGGTGACGCCCGAGCACGAGCTCTTCCGCCGCTTCTGGCGCCCCGACTGGGAGGCGTTCGGCCAGGTCTTCCGCCTCGGCTGGCCGATCGGCGTGACCGTGGTGACGGAAACCGGGCTCTTTGCCATGTCCTCGATGATGATGGGCTGGATCGGTCCGTTGCAACTGGCCGCGCATGGCATCGCGATCCAGGTCTCCTCGCTCACCTTCATGATCCACCTCGGCCTTGCCAACACCGCGACGATCCGGGCCGGCCGCGCGCTTGGCGGCGGCGACCTGCGCGGCCTGCGCGACGGGGCGCTGGTGGTGATCCTCATGTCGCTGGTGGCGGCGGTCGCGACGATCCTGCTCTTCGTCCTGGCGCCCGACTGGCTGGTGGGCCTGTTCCTCAGCCCCGATGATCCCGACCGCGACGCCGTGGTCGCCATCGGCGCCACGCTGCTCCTCGGGGCGGCGCTGTTCCAGCTGGTCGACGCGGCGCAGGTCATGGCGCTTGGCCTGCTGCGCGGGCTGCAGGACACCCGGGTGCCGATGATCTATGCCGCGATCTCCTACTGGCTGATCGGCATCCCCTGTTCCTACGTGCTGGGCTTCACCCTCGGTTGGGGTGGCATCGGCATCTGGCTGGGCCTCGCCGCGGGCCTGGCCACGGCGGGGGTGCTGATGATGGCGCGGTTCTGGCTGAACGTGCTGCCGGGCCTTGCCGCGCGGGCCTAGGCACGGTCGGCCGGCGCCGCCCCGGCGGGCGCGCCCGCGACCAGCGCATCGGGATCGTCGATCCGCTCGGCCATCATCACCGCGATCGGCCGCGTCGCGCTGAAACTCGACAGGATGATCGCCAGGATCGAGGTCATCGGCACCGCCAGGATCGCCCCCGGGATGCCCCAGATCGTGGCCCAGAACGACAGGGCGACGATGACGACGAAGGGGCTGAGGTTCAGCTGCCGCCCGATGATCCGCGGCTCGATGATGTTGCCCATCAGGACCTGCGCAACCGTCAGGCACAGCGTCAGCATGACCGAGAACCAGATGTCGGTGTACTGCACCAGCGACAGCATCACCGGAAAGGCCACGCCGATGTAGGACCCGACATAGGGGATGTAGTTGAAAAGGCCGATCATCAGCGCCCAGAACAGCGCGAAATCGATGCTGAAGGCGCGCAGCGCCGCGTAGGACAGGATCGCCAGCAACACGTTAATGAAGGTCTTCACGGCCAGGTAGCGGCTGATCCGCTGGTTGATCTCGGCGATGATCCGGATCGACCGGTCGGCGCTTTCGCGGTCGTGCAGCGCCACGCGCAGCTTCTCGACAAAGGTCTGCCGCTCGGCCAGCAGGAAGGCGGCGTAGATCACGATCAGGAACACCGTCACCCCGAGCGAGGTGAAGCCGCCCAGCACCGACAGCGCCAGCCGCTGCATGTTGATCTGGTCGATGGTGACGGCTCGGATCTCGTCCCAGACCGCATAGCTGTCCACCTCGAAGGCGTCGGCGATCTGGTCGACCCAGCCGTTCAGGTTGGTCTGGTAGGTCGGGGTGGCATCCACGATGTCCTGCACCGTCGCGGCCACCACGATGGCGATGGCGATCAGCACGGCGCTGAAGGCCAGCAGCAGGACAAGCCGGATCAGCAGCTTGGGCAGGCGGCGAAAGCCGGGCAGGCGGGCCAGGTCGTCGGTCGCCGCCAGCAGGACATAGGCCACGATGGCCCCGGCAAAGACCGGCAGCACGATGCCGCGCCCGACGAACATCAGCCAGCCGATCGCGATCATCAGCACCACGGCCAGGACGAGGTTGAGGAAGGGGGCGTCCTTCATCGGAAGTCCCCGGTCGTGCTGGTCATGCAGGTCACGTTTGGATGCTCCGCGGCTGGCTCCCCAAGGGGACGTTACACGGCGTAAACCGTCGCGCAAGGGGCGGGATGTCTCAGGCGTCGTCGCGTGCGCGCATCGCCCGCTCGGCCTTCTTGCGCACCAGCACCGTCCGCAGGTCGTGCATCGCGAGAAGGAGTTCGTCGGACACCCGCTCCAGCTCGGCCGCGCTGGCCTTGCCCTGCGCCCAGTGCGCGGTGCGGTTCAGGTGATCGACCGTGCGCAGGATGTCGTCGATGTCGCGCTCGGCCTGCAGCGCCTGCCGTTCCGCCGCCCAGTCCCGGATCGCGGCCAGGTCGGCCTCGGACAGGGTGCGGTCGCCGTTGGCCTTGATCTCGCCGCTGCGGATGTTGACGACGGCGATCTGCTCCATCTCGATCCGCCGCATCCGGTCGGCGGTGTCGACGCGAAAGACCGTCGCCCCGTTGTCGCGGGTGCGGAAGAAATACGGGGGCAGGTCGCTGGCCATCGGAACCTCGGGCAGGGCGTTTCCAAAGGTCTAGCAGGCGCCGGGCGGTGCGGGCTACTGCCCCGCGCGCCAAATGCGCCGAGAGTTTCCATAAGGGCACGCCGCGGCCCGCCCGCCCGATCCCCTGCGCCCGCCGGGTGGGGGCGTACCCCACCCGTCGCCGTCAAAGACCGTCGCTCAGGACAGCCCGGCGCAGAACCGCTGGATCCGCGTGCAGGCTTCCTTCAGCTCCTCGTCCGAAGTGGCATAGGAGATCCGGAAGTTCGGGCTGAGCCCGAAGGCCGCGCCGAACACCACCGCCACGCCGGTCTCTTCCAGCAGCGCCGTGGCAAAGGCCTCGTCGTTCTCGATCTTGGTGCCCTTGGCCGAGGTCTTGCCGATCAGCCCGCCGATCGAGGGATAGACGTAGAACGCACCCTCGGGCGTCGGGCAGGTCATGCCCTCGATCTCGTTCAGCATCGACACGACAAGGTCGCGGCGCCGCTTGAACATCTCGTTGTTGGTCGCGATGTAATCCTGTGTCCCGTTCAGCGCCTCGACCGAGGCCCACTGGCTGACCGAGCAGGGGTTCGACGTGCTCTGCGATTGCACTTTGCGCATCGCGCCGATCAGCTCCTTCGGACCCGCCGCATAGCCGATCCGCCAGCCGGTCATCGCATAGGCCTTGGACACGCCGTTGACCGTCAGCGTGCGGTCGTAGAGCGCGGGCTCCACCTCGGCCGGGGTGCAGAACTCGAAATCGTCGTAGGCCAGGTGTTCGTACATGTCGTCGGTCATCACCCAGACATGGGGATGGCGCATCAGCACGTCGGTCAGGCCCTTCAGCTCTTCGCGCGAATAGCCCGCGCCGGTCGGGTTCGACGGCGAGTTGAAGATGAACCACTTCGTCTTCGGCGTGATCACCGCCTCGAGCTGTTCCGGCGTCAGCTTGTAGCCGGTCTGCAGCTGCGCCTCGGCCACCACGGGCGTGCCTTCGGCTAGCAGCACCATGTCGGGGTAGCTCACCCAGTAGGGCGCGGGGATCACCACCTCGTCGCCGGGGTTCAGCGTCGCCATCAGGGCGTTGTAGAGGATCTGCTTGCCGCCGGTCCCCACGCTGACCTGGTCGGGCGTGTACTCCAGCCCGTTGTCGCGCTTGAACTTGGCGCAGATCGCCTGCTTCAGCTCGGGGATCCCGTCGACGGCGGTGTACTTCGTTTTCCCGGCCTCGATTGCCGCAATCGCGGCATCCTTGATGTTGCGCGGCGTGTCAAAGTCCGGCTCACCGGCGCCGAGGCCGATGACATCCTCTCCGGCCGCCTTGAGTTCGGCCGCCTTGTTGCTGACGGCGATCGTGGGAGAGGGTTTCACACGGGCGAGCGTATCGGAAAGGAAGGGCATGGGGCCGCCTTGGGTTTGAGTTATCCGTGGCCCTGTCTTAGTAACGGGATCAGAGCCGTTCAAGCGGGATCGGCGGAAAGGCGGGCAGCGATGGCACAGGATATCGAAGAGGGCTGGTACGACCCCGAAACCTCGACCTTCGGCGACCGGATTGCCGGCGCGCGCGAGGCGGGGGGCATGAGTCAGAGCGAACTGGCGCGCCGCCTGGGCGTCCGGCTGACCACCCTGAGGGGCTGGGAGGACGACCGCGCCGAACCGCGGGCGAACAAGCTGCAGATGATGGCGGGGCTGCTCAACGTCTCGCTCGTCTGGCTGCTGAACGGCGTGGGCGAGGGTGCGCCCACCCCCACCGACGACAGCGCCGCCGACATCGCCGCCACCCTGAACGAGATGCGCGCCCTGCGCAGCCAGATGACCCAGATGGCCGACCGCATGGGCCTCTTGGAAAAACGCCTGAGACAGGCCCTGAAGGACACCGAATGACCGAAACCCCCGAGATCCGTCTCAAGCGTTTGCAGATGCGTTCCATGCGCCGCGGCATCAAGGAGATGGACATCCTCCTGTCCCGCTTCGCCGAGACCGAGCTGGCCGGCATGACGCCCGAGGCGCTCGACCTCTACGAGGCGATGCTGGAGGAGAACGACCAGGACCTGCTGGTCTGGGTCACCGGCCAGCAGCCCGCGCCGCAGGTCTATGCCGCGCTGCTCGGGCGTATCCGCGACCTCGGCGCGGTGCGCTGAGGCGGGTGCCAGACCTCGCCTTCGCCCGGCTGGACACGGTCCCGCCCGCGGCGATCATCGCGCACATGTCCGACCCGCGCACCGTTGCGCACATGCCGCTGGCCACCGGCACCTGGGACGCGCGGCGCTGCGCCGACTTCGTCGCCTTCAAGGACGGGTTCTGGCAGCGCGACGGCCTCGGCCACTGGGCGTTCCTCGTGGGCGGTGACTACGTCGGCTGGGGCGGCTTCCAGAAAGAGGGCGAGGACTGGGACTTCGGCCTTGTCCTGCGTCCCGACCGCTTCGGCCTCGGCGCTCGGATCACCCGCGCGGCGCTCGCGTTTGCCCGTGACGATCCCCGCATCGACCATGTCACCTTCCTGTTGCCGCCCTCGCGCCGCCACCTGCGCGGCCTCGACCGCCTCGGCGCGCGGCAGGTCGCGACGGTGGAGTACGACGGCGAGGCCTTCCTCAAGTACCGCCTCGATCTGGACTAGGGCGTCGTCCGGCGCCCCGGCGGAAATACCCCCTCCGCCCGCATGCTTTACGAATTTAACGGAATTTTCGGACTTCTCGGCCAATTTGCCCGGCGAGCAGTTGCGGACGGAGTACGAGATGAGCATTCAAAATGCCGTGGCCGCGCCGATGGGGCAGAGCGCGTTCGAAGGCGGCTACCTGGATGCCCTGGCATTGGTAGAACGGCTTCACCGGCTGTTGCTGGACGTGATCAAGGACGAATTCGAACGGGTCGGCATCCTCGAGATCAACGCGGTGCAGGCACTTCTCCTGTTCAACATCGGCGACAACGAGGTCACCGCCGGAGAGCTGAAGTCGCGCGGCTACTATCAGGGCTCCAACGTCAGCTACAACCTCAAGAAGCTGGTCGAGATGGGCTACATGCACCACCAGCGGTGCGAGATCGACCGCCGCTCCGTCCGCGTCCGCCTCACCGCCAAGGGCCGCGAGATCCGCGAGATCGTCGGCACGCTCTTCACCCGCCACGCGGACGGCCTCGAAGGCAACCAGGTGCTCGACATCAGCACCCTCGACACCATGAACCGCACCCTGCGCCGACTGGAACGGTTCTGGACCGACCAGATCCGCTACATCTACTGATCCTACCGCCGCAGGGACGCGGGCAGGGCGGCGGCCGGGCGGGGCAGGGATGGCGGGGCCGGGGCCTCGGACACGGCCAGCACGGTCAGCTCCCGCTTCAGCTTGCGCACCATCGCCGCCTCGAAATCGAAGAAGCCGCGCGCGACCTCGGTGAAAGCCTCGGGGCCGCGGATCACGTAGGACTTGAAATAGGCCGTCAGCTCCGGCAGCCCCACCGCGCGGTTCTCGGCCGGGTCGATGATCTCTCCGCCGATCACCAGCGCGTTCACCATCACGTCCCCCGGCACCTCCACGTCACGGGGATGCGGTCCGGTGTTGGACTTCCCGTCGCCCGAGATGTCGATCACCCGGCGAAAGCAGGGCGGCGCGGCTGCCATCAACCGGCTGCCAAAGGCCAGCGATCCGCCGATGGCGGTCGAGGGATCGGCCGACAGCCGCTCGGTCCCGCGCAGCCGGGCGGCGATGGCGGCGACCCCCGCGGGCCCGTCCAGCATCGTCCAGTCGACCAGCACCCGCTGGTAGTTCGGCCCGCTCCATTCGTAGACCGACAGCGCGACGTGGCTGCCCGGCACGTTGGTCAGCGCCTCGATCACCTCGGGATCGCTCAGCGAACTGGCCACCCCGTCAAGCTGCAGCCGGTACTCCATGAAATTGACCGAGCCCGAGACATCCAGCGCCAGCGCCAGCGCCACCCGGCAGTCCGCCGCCGCGGCGCCCCCCGCCAGCGACAGGAGCGTCGCCGCGACAAGCGCCCTGGGGCTCATCCCGCTTCGCCCGGGTCCGGCATCTCGAGCCAGCCGACCATGACATCGTTGATCTCTCGATAAAGCTTGCGGGTCATCGCCTCGGCGAAGTCCTCGAACCCGGCGGCCTGTTCGACAAAGGCGCCGTCTCCGTGCCGCACCTCGCGCCGGTAGAACGGCAGCACGTCGCTGTCCTGGCCCAGGATCACCAGCCCGTTCACCGTCACCCCGTCCAGCGGAAAGTTCTTGTAGGCGAGGTCCGGGCCGAAGCCCTCGTTGTTGACCCCGTCGCCCGAGATGTCGATCACCCGCCGCTTGCAGACGGGCGCGCGCTCGAGGACCTTGGCGGCGTAGCCCAGCGAATAGCCGATCGCGGTCGGAAAGCGGGAAAAGCTGCGCTCGGCGGTCGAGATCACGGCAACAGCGGTGTCGATGGCGCTCGGGTCGTCCATCCGGGTCCATTCCAGCACCACCTTCTGCTGGTAGCGTCCGGACCATTCGTAGACCGCCATGGCGACGTAGCCGCCGGTGGTGTTGGTCAGGGCCTCGCGCACGGCCACCGATCCGAGCGCGGTGGCCAGCCCCAGTTTCTGCAGGTCGTATTCCCCCGGATCGACCGAGGATGACACGTCAAGCGCCAGCAGCAGCGCCAGGCGACACTCCTCCGCCGTCGCGGCGACCGGCCCAAGGGCCAGTCCCGCGACCGAAAGACCGGCAAGGCCGGCCCGGCGGAGGGAAGCGTTCACCAATGCCCGGTGTTCTCCATGCTGGCCCAGGGCTCCTGCTTGGGCAGGGAGTCGCCCTCCTGCAGCAGCTCGATCGACACGTTGTCGGGCGACCGGACAAAGGCCATGTGGCCGTCACGAGGCGGCCGGTTGATGGTCACCCCGTTGTCCTGCAGCTTGGCGCAGACCGCGTAGATGTCGTCCACGCGATAGGCGAGGTGGCCGAAATGCCGGCTGTCCGAGGGCAGCCCCTCGTCGCCGTCCCAGTTGTAGGTCAGCTCGACCGGGCATTCTTCTTGCCCGGGAGGGGCCATGAACACCAGCGAGAAGCGGCCCTGTTCGTTGTCGATCCGCCGGGTCTCCTTCAGGCCCAGCAGTTCGTAGAACGCCATGCTCTTCTCCAGGTCCTTCACGCGAACCATGGTGTGCAGATATTTGAGTGTCATCGCTGCCTCGTGTCAGTCTCTTGCTGAGCCAAGCTTAGTCGCCCGGGCGCAAAAGTCGAGGGCGCGCGCGTGGTCAGAAGGCCGATCGGATGCCGAAGCCCACCGTCATCTCGCGGGTGTCGAAGCGGCTCACGTTCGAGGTCGTGCGCCGGACGCCCACGTCGAGCGTCGGGATGAACCCGGCATAGTCCGCGCGGTCGAAATGCACCGTCACCTCGGCCGCGACCGTCTTGTCCTGCCGCCCGCCCGGCACGGCGATGAACCCGACCTGGTAGTTCGGGTGATCGGCGTAGCTGGCCGAGACGCCGAAGGACAGGCTGACCGGCCCGACGGGCCCGGCCGGGCGCCATTCCAGCCCCAGCGACGCCGCGTGGTTGTCCCGCGTCATCCCGGTGGCGTCGGTGTTCTGCAGCGCCAGCCGCCCGCGCAGCTGGCTGCCCGCCGGCAGCTCGTGGCTCAGCACCAGGGCGATCTGGGCGATGTCCTCCGAGGTGCCCGTCGCGTCATAGCGGCGGCCTTCGAAATACCCGGCGATCCCCGCCCGCGTGCCCGGCGCCACGCGCGTCGACCAGTCGCCCTCGACCCGGCCGAACCGGAAATACTTCGGCCCGCCGTACCAGCTCTGTCCGCCTACCAGGCCCAGGCCGTGGCGTTGCCCGCCCTCGCGGGCGAACTGCGCCCGCACCCCGGCCTGCACCACGGTATAGGCGAAATCGCCGTTCTCCGCGGTCGGGGCCAGCGCGCGCGCCTCGTCCGACAGGCGCACCTGCCGGGTGTAGAGCCGGCCGATGGCGGTGATCCGGCGGTCGCGCCGCAATTCGCCCAGGCGGTAGCCCAGCGACAGGTCTCCGGTCAGCTCCACCCCCGACAGCGCCTGCGCCGTGGGGCTGAGGATGCCCACCACGGGCACCCCGTCGATGAAGTTCAGCCGCGAATCCGCGCCGTTGTTCACGTTCGAGGTCGGCGAGATCCCGAAGGTCAGCTGGAACGACAGCGGATTGATCGCCCGCAGGACGCGGTAGTCCTCGGCAATGGCCGCGCGGGCCGCATCGTCGTCGGTGTGCTGGTAGGTCCGCCGCAGCCAGAGCTGCGCGGTCGTCGGCTGCTCGGCGGCAAAGGCCGCACGCGAGGCGATCTGCGCCGCCTGGAACCGCTGCCGGTCCGACCCCGCCAGCCGGTAGGCCTGCCGCGCGGCATCGAGCGCGACGCTTGGATCGCCTTCGCGCTCCTCGGCCGCGGCCCAGAGGAAATAGGTCTGGCCGTCCGCCTTGCCGCTCTCGGCCAGGCCGCGCGCCAGGATGCGGACGATGCGCCCGTCGCCGCGCTGCGCCGCCGCGGCGATCGCGGCGCGCACCTGCGGCACGGTCAGGGTGACGGATGTCTCGGGGGTGTCCTGCGCCCGCGGGGCAGGGGCCGGGCCCGCAAGCCCGGCAAGGCACAGGCCGAGGACGGCCAGCGCCCGACCGAGGCGCGGCCGCCCGGGCCGCATCACTTCACGTCGTCGCAGAGCGAAGAGGAGGCGCCGGCCGTGCCGCATTGCTCAAGCACGAAGACACCGTATTCCTCTTCGTCATCGAGGATGCCCAGGTCGTTGTCGAACTCGTCCAGCTTCAGCACGCCCCCCAGAGACTGCGCATCGGTGCCGCCGAAGAGGCCCGCGTAGTCGCCGATGTCGTTGCCGACGTCGCCCTGGTACTCGACGTCACCAGCGAAGGTGCCGTTGGCGTCGATGTCGGTGGCGATCAGCACCAGCGACGGCAGCGAGGTCGAGCCGTCGAGCACCCGGTCATAGACGTTGCCCTCGACCGTGTTGTCGGCGAAGTCGGCGTTGATGAACACGTTGCCGGTGACTTCCGCCGCACGGCTCGGGATCAGCTCGGACGGGGTCGAGGGATCGGGTGTCAGCAGCATGCCGAGGTCACGGCTGGCGCTCACGTTGGTCAGGCCGACATAGGTGCCGACATAGCTCACCATGCCCGAGGTCTCGCTGACGCTGGGCGGATCGTAATCGCCGTCACGTTCAAAGAAGCCGCCGCCGAAGTAGCGGTTGCGCGGCCCGCCGGTCACCGCGATGCCGGCCCGGACCTGCCCGTCAAAGCGGTTGCCGGCCGATTGCAGCACCAGCGCCGTTGAATGGCGGTCCAGCGGATCGTCCTGCGCGGTGTAGACCTCGTAGCCCGCGAACTGGCTGTCGAGCGCCGCCTGACGGGTGTAGACCGCCTCGAACGGGACCTCGTCCAGCGACACGCCGGTCACGGTCAGGGTCTCGGCATCGGCGTCGTAGCTCATGCTGGTGACATTGCCCGCCACGCTCTCGGGAACCGTGATCCCGCCCGATGCGCCATCGTCGCCGTCACCGCCGCCGCCCGAGCCGAAGGGGTTCGACCCGTCGCCGCTGCATCCCGAAAGGAGCATCGCCAGCGCCAGGGGGATCGCCGCCTCTTTCCACATATCACTGCCTCGCCTCTGTCCTGCCGTTACCCGGCTGAATTTGCGCACAACTTTCCCTTGCGCCCTGCCGCCTGTCAATCCGGGTGGCGCGCATTCGCAACGGGTGCGGCGCAAAAGCCCTACCGCATCTGGTGTTCCCCCTTTTCCGTTTCCCTATATACTGCGGTCTCCGACCCGAAGGCCTGAAAGGATTCGCCATGACCCTGACCCCCGAGGCGCAAGCCGAGATCGACGAGCTGCGCGCGACCCCGCGGCCCACCCTGCGCGCCGTGAGCGAGGGGATGGAGGCGCATCTCTACAAGGCGATCCCGGTGCTCGATCACGGGTTCGTCCGGGTCATCGACTACATGGGCGACGACAGTGCCATCACCCAGGCCGCCCGGGTGTCCTACGGGCGGGGCACGAAATCGGTCTCGAACGACGAGGGGCTGATCCGCTACCTGATGCGGCACTGGCACTCGACCCCGTTCGAGATGTGCGAGGTCAAGCTGCACGTGAAGCTGCCGGTCTTCGTCGCCCGCCAGTGGATCCGCCACCGGACCGCCAACGTGAACGAATACTCGGCCCGCTACTCGATCCTCGACCGCGAGTTCTACATCCCAGAGCCCGAAGCCCTGGCCGCGCAATCCGCCGTCAACAACCAGGGCCGCGGCGCGGCGCTGGAGGGGGCAGAGGCCGCCCGCGTCCTCGACTGGCTCAAGCAGGATTCGATGCGCGCCTACGACCACTACGCCGAGATGATCTCCCAGGACGGCCAGCAGGGCCTCGCCCGGGAACTGGCCCGGATGAACCTGCCCGCCAACATCTACACCCAGTGGTACTGGAAGGTGGACCTGCACAACCTCTTCCATTTCCTCCGCCTGCGCGCCGACGCCCACGCGCAATACGAGATCCGGGTCTACGCCGACGCGATCTGCGACATGGTGAAGGACTGGGTGCCGTTCGCCTACAAGGCCTTCGAGGATTACCGCCTGGGGGCCGTCACGATGTCGGCCCAGATGGTCGAGTGCCTGCGCCGGATGCTGGCCGGGGAGGTGGTGACCGAGGAGAACTGCGGGATGAGCAAGCGGGAGTGGAAGGAGTTCCAGGGGGTATTGGGGTGACCCCGGTGCGTGCGAGCATGCACCCTACGGTGCCGATGCGCCGCACCCTCGCGTAGGGTGCGTGCTCGCACGCACCGCCCGTCCCCCTACGCACCGTCCCCCGGTGCGTGAGATCACGCACCCTACGGCGCCACTCCCCCCAACCACCCCGCACCCGTTACCCATCTCCTGCACCACCGCGCGCCCCGCACCGACAAAAATACCGACGCAATACCGACGTGATACCGACGTAATACCGATCCACAATTCCGGCCCTGCCGTATACCTTCCGACAACCACGCCGGAGGCCCCATGCAACTCGCCATCCTCTACCTCTCGACCGCCGCGATCTTCTTGGTCCTCGACGCGATCATGCTGCGAGGGGTGATCAAGCCGGTGTTCGAGGATCACATCGGTCCGCTCCTCGCCCAGGACCTGCGGATCGGTCCGGCGGCCGTGTTTTATCTCTTTTATGTCGGGGGTTTGGTCTGGTTCGTCTCGCTCCCCGCGCTGCGCACCGGGGCCACGATGCAGGCCTT
The DNA here is from genome assembly GCF_042188925.1 of Pseudooceanicola sp. LIPI14-2-Ac024. Classification (GTDB taxonomy): domain Bacteria; phylum Pseudomonadota; class Alphaproteobacteria; order Rhodobacterales; family Rhodobacteraceae; genus Pseudooceanicola. The sequence goes on along the minus strand of NZ_CP170102.1, from coordinate 1,123,753 downwards.
TTGGAGCGGCGCGCTGCTGGGGGCGATCGCCTACGGAACCTACGAGTTCACCAACTACGCGACCCTGCGCGACTGGCATCCGAAGATGGTGGCGCTCGACCTCGCCTGGGGCACGATCCTGACCGGGACGGCCGCCATGCTGGGCGTCTGGATCGCCAGCCGGTTCAGCTGAAACGGATCGTTTCCAACCACTTGCTTGATTGAATTGAAGTGCCCGGGCAGGGTGCGGATCCGGGCCCCAGCGGCCCGCAGGGGGCCAAGGTTTCAGGTCACATCGGCGCCAGGCGCCATTCTCTCCGCGCCGTCGGGAGGGCAGGCGATCACGCGCTGCCTCTCCGGCGGCGCTTTGCATTCAATGCCTTGCACATATCGCTCGCCGCCATGTCATGAAACTGTTACACTGGGAAAAACCCAGAACGACAACAGGCACCCCATGTTCCGCGCGCTTCTGCCTCTGCTGCTGCTGGCCCTGCCTGCCGGTGCGACCACCCCGATCGCCGAGGTGCTCTGCGAGCAGTCCGACCGGATGGAGCAGCGCCTGAGCCAGCGGATGGGATCGGAACGGCAGGCCATGGGCCTGCGCGGACCGGAGCAGGTGATGGAGCTCTGGACCGAGCGCAACGGCGACTGGACGCTGGTCGTGACCTACGCCAGCGGCACCTCCTGCATCGTCGCCATGGGACAGGACTGGCAGGCGACGGTCCGGGAACCGGCCTGAGCGCCTGCCTTGATTTCATGGCTGTTTACAGGAGCTTGAGGTCTCCGGCCATCTTGCGGCCATCCCGGCCGTCCAGCAGCTCGTAGCCGACCTTCTGATTGTCCGCGAGTTCGGTCAGACCGGACCTCTCGACGGCGGAAATATGCACGAAGACGTCCTTGCCGCCTTCCTCGGGCTCGATGAACCCGTAGCCTTTGGTGGTATTGAACCATTTCACGGTGCCGACCGGCATTCCGTCTCTCCTTCTGTCTTCACTCCACCCTCCCGATCCCCCGGAGGGCGATGCCACCTGTCCACCACGACCGACCCGCCGCGGATGCGCCGGGCCCATGCGCATTGACCTAGTGTCACCCTGTCAGGATTGCAGTCCCAATGTAAAAAGCAAGCGAAACAGGATGCATCGATTGGCGATGCACAGTATTTCATCCGAAATTCGCAAAAGGGGGCGAAATGGTAATTTACGGCATCAAGACCTGCGACACCTGCCGTAAGGCGTTGAAAGCGTTGGAGGGGTCGCAGCTGCACGACATCCGCGAAAACGGCTTTCCCGAGGGGCTTCTGGACCGCGCGGCCGCCCGGTTCGGCACGGCTCTGCTCAATACCAAGTCGACCACCTGGCGCGGTCTCGACGCCGCGGAACGCGACCGCCCGATGCTCGATCTGATCGCGGAACACCCAACTTTGATGAAGCGGCCCCTTATCGAAACGGGTGGCGATCTCTATCTGGGATGGACGGAAGCCACGCGGAGCGCCCTGGGCGCATGAGCCGGCGGGGCAGGTGACGGAGTAGTGATTTGCGGAACGCAGCCCTTGTCCTGGGACTGATCGGTGGCCTGATGGGCCTGTTCGTTGGCATGGCCAGCTATGGCTATACCTCGGCGGTGGAACATTACGGCGAGATCGAGGGCCTGTTCGAGCAGGTCGCCAACGTGGAGCTGATCCGCGCTATGTCGTTCCTGTCGCCGCTCCTTGCGCTGGCCGGGGCCGGGATGGTCAAGGTCCGCGCGCTCTGGGGCGGGGCGCTGCTGCTGGCCTCGGCCATCGGCATGTACCTCGCGTTCGGCTTCGGCTTCTTCACGCTCTTCCCGATGGGCTTCTGCGCGGTTGCCGGCCTCATGGCAGTGGCTGCGGGGCAACCGGACGAGCCGAAGGCGCATTTCGGAAGATGACCCCGTCGAGGGCGAGCCACCCGCCGCCCTTCAGCACCAGCACCACCAGCAGGTAGGTCCAGAGCAGCCTCTGGTCGAGGATGACGCCGTCGGGCGCCCGGTCGAAGAGCGCGCCGAGCGTTTCGGCATGTTCGATGCCGCCGTGGCCGTAGAGGTCGGTGAGGCTCTGGACCGTGACGAAGCCGACCATCCCGAGCGCGGCGAGCCGGGTGAAGAGCCCCAGCACGATCAACAGCGGCAGGACGAATTCTGCCGTTGTCCCCGCCACCACGATAATCCAGTGGAGACCGCCGAGCTGCGACGTGTCGTAGCCGACGGCCTCCATCTGGCGGGGAAGATCTGCGCATAGGCGCCGACGGAGGGGTGAATGAGGCCAAGCGGCCCGTCGCCCAGCTTGGTCAGGGCGGAGGCCCAGAAGTAGCGCAGCAGCACCGCGGCAAAGACGATGCGGCCCAGGAGCGGCACCAGCGGGTCGAGCGGCGCGGCGAGGGTGGCAAGACGGGTCATGGGCGAACCTCCACGGCAGTGATGCAATTGTCCTCGATCAGCAGGGCCAGCACCGGACCGGGGTCGAAGGACCCTGCGCCGGTGACCGCGGCCTCGAAGGCCTCGTCGAGCGTCGCGCCCTCGGTCAGGCCCATCACGAAGGCGGCGCCGCCGGGGGCAGCAGGCGGGGCACGGGGTCATAGTCGGGCCGGGTGACCAGGACCGCCTCGGCGCGCGGCTCGGGCTTGGGGGCGCCGTCCTCGTGGTTGAAGCGGTAGATGCCGTGCAGCGGCCAGCGCGAGTTCAACAGCCGCAGGGCGGGCGCGAGCGTCAGGCGCGTCTGCCCAAGGTCCTCGGGCGCGATCGCCTGTAGGGCGTCGGCCGCCACAGGCGTGGCGTCGGCCGCGTGGTAGGACTGCCGCAGCGCGAGGTCGAGCCGCGCGACATCCGGCAGGTACCCCAGGTGCGACAGGGCCCCGATCCCGGCGATGAAGTCGGGCAGGCGGGCACCGTACACCATCATCAGCGGGCTTTCCGGCGGATGTGCCCGCAGGAAGAGCCCGGCGAGGTGGCGGAAGTTCTCGGCCCCGATCAGCTTTGCCACCGTGGGAAATCCGGTTTCCAGCGCCTCGGTGAGCGAGACGGCGACGTTGTTTCGATAGACCGCGAACCGGCGTCCCGCGGCAGCGCCGCGTCCGTCGCCCAGGCCCTGCGGCGCGGCGCGGTCCGGGTCGAGCAGGGCGGCCCGGAACTCTGTCTGGCTGACGCTCATGCCGGCACCCGGGCGAGGGCATCCGCCGCGCGCCGCGCCTCGGCCGCCAGCACCGGCCAGTCGGGCACGTCGGTGTCCCATTCGATCAGCACCGGGCGCGGGCCGGACCGGGCCAGCACGTCGTCCAGCAGGGCCCAGACCGGATCGACCACCTCGCGCCCGTGGCTGTCGATCAGCAGCGGGCGGCCATGGTCATCCTCGTCCTCGTCATGCCCGCCAAGGTGGATCTCTCCGACCTTTTCCAGCGGGAAATCCGCGATGTAGCCCCGGGCGTCGAGGCCGAGGTTCACCGCCGAGACAAAGACATTGTTCACGTCGAACAGCAGCCCGCAGCCGGTGCGGCGGGCGACCTCGCGCAGGAAATCGGTCTCGGACATCGTGCTTTCGTCGAAGGCCAGGTAGCTCGACGGGTTTTCCAGCAGCATCGTCCGGCCCAGCACCTCCTGCACCTGGTCGATATGGTCGGCCACGCGGGCCAGCGTCGCCTCGGTGTAGGGCAGGGGCAGCAGGTCGTTCAGGAAGGCGCTGTCATGCGTCGACCAGGCGAGGTGTTCGGAAAAGCTCGCGGGCTGCAGCCAGTCGCAGAGATGTTGCAGGCGGGCCAGGTGCGCGGGGTCGAGCGGCCCTTCACCGCCGATCGACAGGCCCACGCCGTGGACCGATACGGGAAAGCGTTCTGCCAGGTGGCGCAGTTGCGCCAGTGGACGACCGCCGTCGCCCATGTAGTTCTCGGCATGGATTTCCAGCCAGCCAACGGGGGCGGGATCGGCGATGATCGACGTGTAGTGCTGCGCCTTGTAGCCGACGCCGGGCATGTTCGGCAGGCGGTTCTGCGGGGTGCGGTCGAGCATGGCGGATCCTTCCGTTCTGAAAAAGGGGCGCGTCCGGGCAGGAAGCCCGGCAAAGAGGTGTCCGGCGCGCCCCGAGGGAGGACGCGCCGGGAAAAACGGTTCAGCTGTCGGCCATGTCGCGCTCGAGCGGCTCGAGCGAGCCCATGCGCTCGGACCCGTCGGCCATCGCCGGCAGTTCCATCGACTCGCAGGTGCCCGAGTTCGACCAGTTTCCAGGCGTTGCCCTGGTAGTCGACCTTGGAGGTGCCGGCGCAGGTGGTGCCGGGACCCGCGGCGCAGTCGTTCTGGCCGGCCAGCGCCACGCCGTAGCATTTCACCTGGTCGGCGGCGGAGGCCGCGCCAGCGGTGGCGGCAAGGGCTGCGGTGACGGCGGTGACGAGGATGGTCTTGTTGGTCATGTCTTCACTCCATGTTAGCTCGGCGCCGTTGCTGGCGTCCGATGCCTCTCCTTTCGCGGGGCCGGCGGAATGCGTTACACCGCTCACGAACGAGTGATGAGATTGCGGATTTCGGGCCGGGGATTGTAACGTTTGCCGGTCGAGCACGAATGGAGAGGGGAATGACGGATCGCAACGACCGCTGGGGCGATCTCCTCCGCCGCGCGAACCGCGGCGACGGGGTGGCCTACGCGGCGTTCCTGACCGAATGCACGCCGGTCATCCGGAACATCGTCCGCGCCCGTTCGGGCGGAGTGGACGAGGCCGAGGACATCGTGCAGGAGGTGCTGCTTGCGATTTACGCCAAGCGTCATACATGGCGCGAGGCCGATCCCGTCACGCCGTGGCTCTATGCCATCGCGCGCTACAAGACGGTCGACCTGTTCCGCCGCCGCCGCGGTGGCGTGCCGGTGCCGATCGACGACATGGCCGAGGTGCTGCCCGACGACAGTGTCGGCGACGTCACCGCGGCGCGCGACCTGGCCGGATTGCTCGGCCGGATCGACGAGAAATCGGCCGGGATCGTCCGCGCCGTGGGAATCGAGGGCGAGAGCGCCGGTGAAGTCGGTGCCCGCCTTGGGATGAGCGAAGGCGCCGTGCGCGTGGCCTACCACCGGGCCATGCAGCGACTGAAGGAGATGGCCGAGGCCGAGAGATGAAGACGGAAGACCTGATAGCCCAACTGGCCGCCGACCCGGCGCCCGCCCCGGCCTCCACGCTGGAGCGGCGGGTCATGGTCGGCCTTGCGGGCGGCCTGCTGGTGACCGCGGCCGCCTTCTTCTGGGTGCTGGGCCCGCGCCCGGACCTGGTGCAGTACCTTGCCCAGCCGGTGATCCTGGCCAAGACGGTGCTGCCGCTGGTCCTGGGCCTGCTGGCGCTGGTCCTCGCGCTGCGCGCCGCGCGGCCGGCGGTGGCGCCGGGCTGGGCGGGCCGTGCGATCTGGGCCGTGCCGATCGCGGCCGCCGCGCTCTGGCTCTGGGCCTTTGCCGTGACCCCGCCCGAGGCGCGGATGGCCGGGTTCCTCGGCCATTCGATCCGGGTCTGCCTGCCGGCGGTGGTGCTCCTGTCGCTGCCGATTTCCGCCGGGCTGATCACTGCGTTGTCGAAGGGGGCACCGACCCGGCCGCGGCTTGGCGGGGCGCTCGCCGGGCTGGCTGCGGGGGGCATCGCCTGCGCGATCTATTCGACCTTCTGCGTCGAGGACACGCCGATGTTCTACGCTGCCTGGTATTCGCTGGGCATCTGCCTCGCCGCCGGGACCGGGGCGCTGGCCGGCCCGCGGTTCCTCAGGTGGTGACCACATAGCCGGGGTGCACCCCGAAACGAAACCGGGCGGCCCAGAAGGCCGCCCGTTCCACCCGTAGGGTGCGTGCTCCGCACGCACCGCGATCCCGATGAACCGCGATCCTCACCGCAGGTCCGGCGGCGTCCCTTCAGCGATCAGCTCGGCCACGATCTCGTCGAGGCTCTGAACCTTGGTCTGCTTCTCGCCCAGCTTACGGGTCGAGACCGTGCGCTCCTCGACCTCCTTCATGCCGCAGGCGAGGATGTAGGGCACCTTGCCGACCGAATGCTCGCGGACCTTGTAGTTGATCTTCTCGTTGCGCAGGTCGGCCTCGGCGCGGATGCCCGCCGCCTTCAGCTTCTCCACCACTTCCGAGCAGTACGCGTCGGCGTCCGACACGATGGCCGCCACGACCACCTGGCGCGGCGCCAGCCAGAGCGGCAGCTTGCCGGCAGAGTTCTCGATCAGGATGCCGATGAAGCGCTCGAACGATCCCAGCACGGCGCGGTGCAGCATGACGGGGCGGTGTTTCTCACCGTCCGAGCCGATGTAGTTCGCATCCAGCCGCTCGGGCAGGTTCGGGTCCACCTGCAGCGTGCCGCACTGCCAGTCCCGGCCGATCGCGTCGGTCAGCACGAATTCCAGCTTGGGCCCGTAGAAGGCGCCTTCGCCCTCCTGGATCTCGAAATCGTACCCGGCCGCCTTGCAGGCATTGCCAAGCGCGGCCTCGACCCGGTCCCAGCTCTCCTCGGTCCCGACCCGCTTCTCGGGCCGCGTCGACAGCTTCACCGACCAGTCGTCGAATCCGAGGTCGGCGTAGATGCCCGCGAGGAAGTCGATGAACTTCTTCGTCTCGGCCTCGATCTGGTCCTCGGTGCAGAAGATATGCGCGTCATCCTGGGTAAATCCGCGCACCCGCATGATGCCGTGCAGCGCGCCCGAGGGCTCGTACCGCGCGCAGGAGCCGAATTCCGCCATGCGCAGCGGCAGGTCGCGGTAGGACTTGAGCCCGTGGTTGAACACCTGCACGTGGCAAGGGCAGTTCATCGGCTTCAGCGCGTTGATCGACTTCTCGCGCGCATGGTCCTCGTCGACTTCGACGATGAACATGTTCTCCTGGTAGTTGTCCCAGTGGCCGGATTCCTCCCAGAGCCGCCGGTTGACCACCTGCGGCGTGTTCACCTCGACATAGCCGTCGCGGTGTTGCTGGCGGCGCATGTAGTCTTGCAGCGTCGTATAGATGGTCCAGCCGTTCGGGTGCCAGAAGACCTGGCCCGGCGCCTCTTCCTGCATGTGGAAGAGCTCCATCTCGCGGCCAAGCTTGCGGTGGTCGCGCTTGGCGGCCTCCTCCATCATCACTTCCCAGGCCTTCAGGTCCTGGCGGTTCTTGAAGGCGACGCCATAGATCCGCTGCAGCATGGGGCGCGTGTTGTCGCCCAGCCAGTAGGCGCCGGCCACGTGCGTCAGCTTGAAGGCATCTGCGGGCACTTGCCCCGTGTGCTGCAGGTGCGGGCCGCGGCAGAGGTCCTGCCAGTCACCGTGCCAGTACATGCGGATCGGCTCGTCGCCGGGGATGCGGTCCAGCAGCTCGACCTTGTAGGGCTCGTTCGTGTCCTCGTAGTGCTGGCGGACGCGCTCGCGCTCCCACACCTCGGTCTTCACCGCGTCACGGGCGTTGATGATCTCCTTCATCCGCGCCTCGATCTGGCCGAGGTCCTCGGGCGTGAAGGGCTCCGCGCGGTCGAAGTCGTAGAACCAGCCGTTGTCGCGGACCGGGCCGATGGTGACCTTCACGTCCGGCCAGAGCTCCTGCACCGCCCGCGCCATGATGTGGGCGAGGTCGTGTCGGATCAGTTCCAGCGCCTGCGCATCGTCCTGCATCGTGTGGATCGCGATCGAGGCGTCGGCGTCGATCGGCCATTGCAGGTCGTAATGCGCGCCGTTCACCGTCGCGCTGATCGCCTTCTTGGCGAGGGAGTTGGAAATGCTTGCGGCCACCTCGGCCGGCGTGATCCCGGCGGGGAGCTCTTTGACATTGCCATCGGGGAAGGTGAGGGAAATCTGGGACATGGCTGTCCTCCTCGTCGGTTTGGCGCCCACGGAACGCCCGGTTGCGGGTTATGTTGCGCGCCCTACCTGATCCCCGAAGCCCGCGGTGTCAAGCGGCGCTGGACGGAATTGGAAGGAAGACGGATGAGCGTGACACGGGACAGCGGGGCGGATCGCCCGCAGGAGAGCCTTTTTGCAAGGATCGCGGGCGAGGACGGCATCGACCCCACCGAGGCGCGCAATGGTCTGCGGCATGTCGCCTCGCTGTCCCTGACCAAGGTCGCGGACGGGCTGATCGACCCGAAGCTGGTGCTGAGCTGGCTGCTGACCGCACTGGCCGTTCCCTCGGCCCTGGTCGGCATGCTGGTCCCGATCCGCGAGGCGGGGGCCTTGCTGCCGCAGGTGTTCCTCGCCGACCGGGCGCAGCGGATGGCACGGCGCAAGTGGATGTGGGTCGCGGGCTCGGCGGTGCAGGGGCTGGCGGCACTGGCCATTGCGGCGGCGGGCAGGCTGCTGGACGGGCTGGCCGCGGGCGTGGCGATCTGCGCGGCGCTGGCGGTGCTGGCACTGGCGCGGGCGGCCTGTTCGGTCAGCTACAAGGATGTCCTCGGCAAGACGATCGGCGAAACCCGGCGCGGGGCGGTGACGGGGCTTGCCGGCTCGGTCGCGTCGGCGGGCGTGGTGATCTTTGCGCTGCTGCTGATCTCGGGCCTGATGCAGGAGATGACGCCGGTGCTCATCGCGATCGCGCTGGCCGGGGTGTTCTGGCTGGGGGCGGCGGCGCTCTTCTCGACCATCGAGGAGGCGGCGAGCGAGGATCGCGACGGCGCGGACGTGACCGCGTTCCGCGAGATCCTGGGCGATGGCGGCCTGCGCTGGTTCATCCTCGTGCGCGGGTTGCTGGTCTCGACCGCGCTCGCGCCGCCGTATCTCGTCCTCCTGGCGCAGCAGGGCGGCGATGCGCTGCTCGGGCAGCTCGGTGCGCTGGTGCTGGCCTCGGCGGCGGCGTCGTTCCTCAGCTCCTACGTCTGGGGCCGGCTGTCCGACAAATCCTCGCGCCTTGTCCTTGCGCTGTCGGGGGCGGCGGCGGCCCTGTCGTTGGCGGCGGCCCTCGTCTTTGCCTGGGTGGGCCTGATCGGCGCGGTCTGGGCCGCGCCGCTCGCGCTCTTCGGGCTGATGGTGGCCTACCACGGGGTCCGGCAGGCCCGGTCGGTCTGGCTGGTGGATTACGCGCCCGCCGACAGCCGGGCGGCCTATGCCGCCGTGGCCAACACCGCGATCGGCTTGATCCTGCTGGCGGTCGGCGCGGCGGGCGGGGCGCTGTCGATGCTCTCTCCCGCGGTGGCGGTCGCGGGCTTTGCCGCGCTGGCGCTTTTCGGTGGGATGCTGGCCCTGCGCCTGCCCGAGGCCGAGGAGGGCTGACAACCCCGTCCCGGGATGCCAGAAAGGCCCCGACGCAAAGGAGGCCCGTGCATGGCGACACCCGACATCCTAGAGACGCCGCAGGGCCGCAGGCTCGCCTATCACCGGACAGGGGGGCAGGGGCCGACGGTGGTCTTCCTCGGCGGCTTCAAGTCCGACATGGGCGGGACCAAGGCCGTGCACCTCGAAGCCTGGGCGCAGGCGCGGGGGCAGGCGTTTCTCAGGTTCGACTACTCCGGGCACGGCGAAAGCTCCGAGGCCTTCGTCGACGGCTGCATCGGGGACTGGGCGCAGGATGCCGAGACGATGCTGCACGCGGTGACCGAGGGGCCGCTGCTGCTGGTGGGGTCCTCGATGGGCGGCTGGATCTCGCTCCTGATGACCAAGCGGATGCCCGAGCGCATCGCGGGCCTCGTCACCATCGCCGCCGCTCCGGATTTCACCGAGGACAGCATGTGGGCGGGATTTGACCAGGCGCAGCGGCTCGCGCTCGACATGGTGCACCAGGTGGAGCTGCCGTCGGACTACGGCGCCCCCTATGTCATCACGAAAAAGCTGATCGAGGACGGGCGCGACCACCTTGTCCTGCGCGATCCGCTGCCGCTGCCGTTCCCGGTGCGCTTCCTGCAGGGCACGGCGGACGCGGATGTCACCCGCGAAACTGCGCTGCGCCTGCTCGACCGGGCCGACGGGCCGGACATGCACCTCGAATTCGTGAAGGGCGCCGATCACCGCTTTTCCGACGATGCCTGCCTCGCGATCATGACCGACCGGATCGAAGAGGTGCTGGCCCGCGTGGCGTGACCCATCGGACTCGCCATGCGCGCAATTCCGCTCTTGCCGTGTCACCCGGCTTGATTTCGCCGGTGGTCGTGACACCCTGAACCTGCCACGTGACGACAAACGCACGGGCAGGAGGCAGAGCAGATTGGCTGAACCGCTGGTTCTGATACCCGGCATGGCATGCGACATGCGCGTGTTCGAGGCGCAGGTGCGCGCGCTCGGTCGCGACCGCGCTGTGATGATCGCGCTGCCCACCCAGGGCGAGCGGGTGGAGGAGATCGCTTCCAACCTCCTGATGCAGCTGCCGCTGAAATTCGCCCTCGTCGGGACCTGTTTCGGCGGGGCCGTGGCGATGGAGATCCTGCGCCGCGCGCCGGAGAGGGTGCAGCGCATCGCCCTGATCTCGACCACGCCCTTGACCGACAGCCCGCAGCAGGCGGCCGAGCGCGAGACGACGCTGGTCAAGCTGCGCGCCGGATCGATCGAAGCCGCCCTGCGCGAACTGATGCCGCCCGAGGCGCTGGCCGAGGGGCGGCGGCTGGAAATCCTGCACCGGTTCATCGAGATGGGCATCGACCTCGGACCCGAGGTCATCGCCCGGCAGGTCCGCGCGCTCCAGCGGCGCAAGGACCAGCAGCCGACCCTGCGCAAGGTCAAGGTGCCCGCGCTCGTCGTCTGCGGTGCCGAGGACGGGCTGACACCGCCGAAGCGGCACGAATTCATGTCTGAGCTGATCCCCTACAGCCGCCTTGCGGTGATTGAGGGGGCCGGCCACCTGCCGTCGATCGAGGCGCCCGATGCAGTGACCGAGGAACTGCGGACCTGGCTGTCGGAGCCTCTGGTGCTCCGCTCGCCTATTCCCGTGGCGGTATGACCTGCTGCGCCACCCCGGCGAAGAGCAGGTAGATCGAGGTCACGACCAGCCCCCAGTGCGCCCAGCTTTCGGGGTGGAAGTCGACCCAGGCCGCCCAGAAGGCAAAGAACACCCAGACCAGCGCCATCGGCAGCGACACCATGCGCCAGCGCTCGGTCCGGACCGGGTGGATGAACTTGAGCGGGATGAACATCGCCACGGCCAGCACGACGACGAGGATCAGGATGACCCAGAAGTCCGGCTTCAGCGCAAAGATCACCAGCGCGACCATGTTCCAGCAGCCTGGAAAGCCCGAGAACGAGTTGTCCTTGGTCTTCATCCGGGTGTCGGCAAAGTAGACGACGCTGGCATAGGTGATGATGATGATCACCACCCAGCCGGTCCAGCCCGACAGCAGGTCCGACCGGAAGAGCGCATAGGCCGGGATGAACACGTAGGTCAGGTAATCGATGATCAGGTCCATCAGGACCCCGTCGAATTCCGGCGCGTTCGCCTTGACCTCGTACTTGCGGGCGAGCGGTCCGTCGATGCCGTCGACAAAGAAGGCGACGACCAGCCAGAGGAACATCAGGTCCCATTTCTCGTCCACGGCCGCCAGCATTGCCAGCATCGCGAACACCGCGCCGGTGGCGGTGAGCAGGTGAACGGCGAGGGCCTTGGTTCGCATCGACATGCGCCAGTCATGCCGGATATGCGCCGCCGGATAAAGGGGGGACGTCGACGATGCGGCCGCCGTGGCAGCCGCGTCGCACCACCGGGCGGCTATCCCGGTGGCGGCAGGTCCAGCGTCGAAAGCCGCCCCCAGTCGCCGGGCGCCATCGCCATCCCGGCCAGGCGGCACATGTGCCAGGCCAGCACCTGGTTGCTCGAGAGGACCGGCAGTCCCAGCCGCGCCTCGAGCGTCTCGATCAGCGGCAGGGTGCGCAGGTTGGTGCAGGACAGGAACAGCGCCTCGGCCCCGCCGTCCGCCAGCAGGGACGTTGCGGCCCCGGCGATCGCATCCGGCGCGATCCGGACCACGCGCGACTCCTCGGCCACGTCGAAGGTGCCAAAGACGGGCGTGTCGATGCCGGCCTGCGCCAGCACCCGGCGCAGCTGGTCCGACACGCTTTCCATGTAGGGCGACAGCAGAGCGATGCGCTGGACGCCAAGTGCCTGGCAGGCGGCGATCAGGGCGGTCACGGGGTTGGTGACATGCCGCGTCGTGGCGCAGGACGCGAGGATGCCGTTCACCGTGGCAGGCCCGATCTGGGCCGAGCCGGAGGTGCAGCCGTACGCCAGGGCCGCGAACCGCGCAGCGCCCGGCAGAAGCGCCACCGCCCCGCCCAGGTACCGCTCCATCGCCGCCAGCGTCTCGGGCGTGACCTCGGTGCCGGAGGGGACGCGGGTGGTCAGAAGCTCGACACCGTCGGGAAGGAGGCGGCGGAAATCCGGCTCGATCGTCTCGTCCTCCTGCAGGACGACGAGGCCGATCTGCGGCGGGCGGTCCGGGGTCAGGTGGTGTGGAAAGACACGGGCGGTCATGGCAGCTCCACGATCCCGGGCGAGGCGGGCGGCGACAGCCATGCCGCGCCCTGCGTGCCCACGACGATGTTCTCTTCGTGCACCATGATCCGGCCGGGGGCGAGGTCGATGCCCGGTTCAAGGGTCAGCACCATGCCCGGCTCCAGCACCGTGTCGTCGGCCGGGATCAGCGAGGGCGGTTCGGTGAGTTGCAGCCCCAGCCCGTGACCGAGCCGCCCGGCATCGCCGCCGCCCGCGCCACCGGTCAGGACCCGGTCCATCGCGCGGTAGAGGTCTGCCGCCGTGGCACCGGGACGGGCAGCGTCGAACCCCGCGCGGGTCGCCTCGATCAGCCGGGCATGGGCATCGCGGACCTCGGGCGCGGCTGGCCCGACCGAGAAGTTGCGGTCGAAATCGCAGAAATAGCCCTGCCTGATCAGCCCGGTGTCCAGCATCAGCGCATCGCCTGCCGCAAGTGGCCGGTCGTCGGCCGGAGAGATCACGTCGCCATAGCCACCCGGCGCGGCCGCCCCGGCGAGGTAGGGCACGAAATCGGCGCCTTCCTCGAGGCAGAGGACCTGGAACCGGCGGAACACTTCGGACAGGGGCAGCCCCCGGTGCACGACCTCGGGCACACGGGCAAAGGCGCGTCCCGCCACGGCACAGGCGGCGCGGATACGCTCGACCTCGGCGGGGGATTTTACCATGCGCAGGCGGCGGAGGATCCCGGCGTCACCGGTGAACCGGTGCCGGGGCAGACGGGCCTGCAGCGCCGCCCAGCTGTCGAGCGGCATCCGAAGCTGCGTCTCCTGCCCCGAGGGCGTCCCGATCCGTTCGCCCGCCGGGACCAGTTCGGCCAGCGTCGCGGCCAGCAGGCCGATGCCGTCGTCGGTGTAGTTAGGCGAACGCCAGGTACGGATGTCGCTGATCCAGGTCCGTCCCATCAGGTGCGCCCCGATGGAGGGGATCACCGCCACCGGGTCACCCGCGGCGGGCAGGACAAGGAACCAGGGCCGCGTCGGGCTTTCCCAGAACCGGGTGAGGAAGCCGGTGAAGTAGCGCAGGTCGGCCTCGGTCGTCAGCAGCATTGCGGCAAGTCCCTCCTGCCGCATCGCCGCCTGCGCCCTGTCACGGCGAGCGTGGAACTCGGCCGGGGGCAGACCGTCGGGGCCGCTCATGCCTCGGCCTGTTCGGTCAGGATCGCCAGCACCCGCGACGTGCCGTCCAACCCGAGCGTCCCGGCATGCGGCCCGGCGCAGAGCAACCCGGCGAGCCCCGCGGCCCCCGAAGGGGTCGAGGGCAGGCCCGCCGCCGCGACGCGGTCGGTTGCGGCCTGCGCCTCGTCCTCGGTGATGGTGAGGAAATGGTCTGCGTCCCGCGCAAGGCCCTTGAGCGCGATCAGCGACGGCTCCTTGCAGTCGAGCCGCCCCATGATCGACACCGGCCCGGTCGAGGTCGTGGGCGCACCGGCCGCGATCGATCCCGCCAGTGCGAGGGCGGCTGCGGGCTCGACGATGCAGATCACCGGCCCATCCCCCCATTCGCGGCGGACAAAGGCGGCCCCCGCAGCGGCCAGCCCGCCGACGCCTGCCTGCAGGAAGACATGGGTGGGCGGCGCTCCGATCTGCGCCGCGGCCTCGTCCATCAGGGCGAGGTAGCCCTCCATCAGCAGGTGCGGAATCCGGGCATAGCCGCGCCAGGAGGAATCCGACAGCAGCACCGCGCCGCCGTCGCGGACCGAGGTTTCGGCCGCCGCCATGCTTTCTTCGTAGGTTGCGCCCGCGCGAACAACCTCCGCCCCCTCGGCCCGCAGCCGGTCGGCGAAGCCTTCGGGCACCGTCTCTGCCAGGAAGATGCGTGCCCGGGCGCCGAAGGCCGCAGCGCCCGCCGCGACGGACAGCCCGTGGTTCCCGGCGCTCGCGGCGACGTAGGTGCGGCCCTGCGCACGACCTGCCACGCCGTCATGGGCGATCACGTTCGCCGCGCCGAGCGCCTTGAAACTGCCAAGGCCCATGCGGGTGCGTTCGTCCTTGAACCACACCTCGGCAACTCCCGCCGCCTTGGCGAGCGCTGCAGCCTGCACCATCGGGGTCACGGTGTGGCGCGGGCAGCGGGTGAGGAGCGCCAGCGTCGGCGCGGGATCGGCGGCAGGCCACGGCATGTCGTCAAGCGCGGGATGCGCCAGGCCGGTGCCACGGAAGGGATTGGTGAGGCAGTCCATGCCCCAGTGCTGCACGGGGCGTGCCACGGATCAATGCCTTTTGCGACCGAACCGGGCCCCGGGACGGCGTTCAGGCGCGGGGATGGGCTGCGGCGTAGACTTCCATCAGCCGCGCGGTGTCGACCGCGGTGTAAGCCTGCGTGGTCGAGAGGCTGGCGTGCCCCAGGAGTTCCTGGATCGCCCTCAGGTCGCCACCCGCGTTCAGCAGGTGCGTGGCAAAGGAATGCCGCATCGCGTGCGGCGTGGCGGTCGCGGGCAGGCCCAACTGGTTGCGCGACGCCTCCATCACCTTCTGGATCGCGCGGGCGGACAGCGGGCCGCCGCGCAGCGCGCGGAAGAGGGGATCGGCTTTTTCACAGGGGTAGGGGCAGAGTGCCAGGTAGGCTTCGACCGCCTGCCGGGCGGGGGCGATCAGCGGCACGACCCGTTCCTTTCCGCCCTTGCCGGTGATCCTGAGCGACCCGCCAAGCGGCAGGTCGGCGCCGGTCAGCGACAACGCCTCGGAGATCCGCAGCCCGCAGCCATAAAGCAGCGTCACCACCGCCACGTCACGGGCCTGCACCCAGGTTTCGGTCGATTGCAGGGCCACCGTCTCGATCATCCTGAGCGCGGCGTCCTCGGGCAGGGGGCGGGGCAGCTTGCGCTGGTACTTGGGCGCGCGGGCGGACAGCACGGCGGTCGGATCGAAATCCTCGCGTTCGGCCAGCCAGCGGTAGAACGTCTTGACCGCCGAAAGCTTGCGTGCCAGCGACCGGGCGCCGACGCCCTGGCCGCGGGTAAAGGCCATCCACGATCGCATGTCGCCGGTGGTCACCTGCTTGAGCGGACCCAGCCCCTGCGCCGCGCCCTTGTGCTCGCCCATGAAGGCCAGGAAATCGGCCAGGTCGCGGGAATAGGCGGTGATGGTGTTCTCGCTCGCCGCCTTCAGCGCCCGCTCGTGGTCGAGCCAGGCCTGGAGCGCATCGCGCGCGGCGGGCGAGATCAAGCTCATTGCAGCCAGCGCCGCATGGTGCGCTCAAAGACGCTGGCGAAGAACGACAACAGGTCGGTGCCCTGCTGCGGTGAAAAGAGGTGCGGATCCTCGGACCCCATGACCAGCAGCCCCGGCATCCGCCCGGCGCCGAAATCGAGCCGCAGGCAGGCCTCGGACCGGATGTGGTGGGCGTTACCGGCATAGACCTCGGGCAGGCCGTGGCCGATCTGGCGCAGCACCACCTGCCGCTTCGGTGCGCGGCGGTCCTGGTTCATGTAGGCGGCGATGAAACCGGGCGGGACGGCCCGCAGCACCTGGCCCAGGCGCTGGACGGCGGGGTCTTCCTCTTCCTGCTGGGTTTCCAGCACGAGGTGGATGTAATCGACGCCCAGGATGCCGGACACCTCGCCGCCGAGATCGCGCAGGAAGCCTTCGAAATCGGTCGGGTCCAGCAGCCGCAGCACGGCGCGGTGCACCTGGTTCATCCCGGCAAGGTTCTCGTAGGCGGCGGCGATCACCGACCGGTGGGTGTCCTCCAGCCGGTCGAGCCGTGATTCCAGCCGTTCCATCGCGATGCCGCGCAGGTCGACGACATTGTGCCCCATCGCGCGTTCGTTCGCGGCGACAAGGGCCCGCATGACGTCGTGGTCGTTCAGGATGACGTCGGGGTCGTCGATGATCCGCGCGCGCAGATCATCCTCGATCTTCATCTGTGTGCTGCTCATGGCCTGCTTCGTTTTTTTGCTTGGGCCGAGTTTAGCAAAGCCTATGGGCGAGATCCCGGAAAAACCGGGGCAGTTTCCGGGCGGTTCGGCGAAGTGTTGCCATAGTGCCCGGAGGCGCGTCAGAGCTGGTCGAGGTAGTGGCGCACCGCGTCCTGCACATGGCGGAACCGGTCGCCGCCCAGGTGTTTCCCGCCATACCAACGGGTCACGACGACGATGTGATCGGTCAGCCCCTCGCGTTCCAGCATCTGCAGGATCAGCATGCCCGCACCGCTTTCGCCATCGTCGTTCTTGAGCGGGCCGGCGCCGGTCACGCAGGCCCAGGTGTTGTGCGTGGCCTTCGCGAACTTCTTCCGCCGCTTCAATTCCCTGAGGAACGCGGCCGCCTCCTCGGGCGTGGCGCAGGGCCCGCCCGAGACGGCATAGCGTGACCCCCGGTCGCTGATGATGTTCTCGAAGACCAGCATCGGAGTCAGGGGCCGGGGGCAGCGATCAGAGGATCTTCTGACCGGTCTTGGCCCAGTCCTTCATGAAGGCGTCGAGGCCCTTGTCGGTCAGGACATGGTTCACCATCGACTTGATCACGTTCGGCGGCGCGGTGGCCACGTCGGCGCCGATCTTGGCGGCCTCGGACATGTGGTTCACCGACCGGATCGAGGCGGCGAGAATCTGCGTCTCGAAGCCGTAGTTGTCATAGATGATCCGGATGTCCTGGATCAGGTCCATCCCGTCGAGGTTGATGTCGTCGAGCCGCCCGATGAACGGGCTGATGAAAGTCGCGCCCGCCTTGGCCGCCAGCAGCGCCTGGTTCGCGCTGAAGCAGAGCGTCACGTTGACCATCCGGCCTTCGTCGCTGAGCACCTTGCAGGCCTTGAGCCCGTCCCAGGTCAGCGGCACCTTGATGGTGATGTTGTCGGCGATCCTGGCCAGCTCGCGGCCCTCGGCGATCATGCCGTCGGCGTCCAGCGCCACGGTTTCGGCGCTGACGGGACCGTCGACCAGGTCGCAGATTTCCTTGGTGACTTCCTTGATGTCGCGGCCGGATTTCATGATCAGCGACGGGTTCGTGGTGACCCCGTCCACCATGCCAAGCGCGTGCAGCTCGCGGATCGCGTCGATGTCGGCGGTGTCGACGAAGAATTTCATGGGCCAGCTCCTCTGGCGGGTTGGACTTTGGCCGCTTGTTAGCCGATAAGCTGTCACTCCGAAACCCCGGCCGTAGGGGCGGGAAGGAGCCTTGTTGACCGATCCTCACCACTTTCACGAGGGCGAGCTGGTCGCGGTGATGACGACGCAGCCGCTGGACCGCACGCTGGACTACCGCGCGCCCGAAGGCGGCTGCGTGACCGGCGCCTTCGTGCAGGTGCCGCTTGGCCCGCGGCAGGTGGTGGGGGTCGTCTGGGGCCGGGGACGCGGCGATTTCGACCTGTCGAAGATACGGCCCGTGACCCGGGTGCTGAACGTCGCCCCGATGCGCGACGAGATGCGCGAGTTCCTGGCGCGGTCCGCCGCCTACACGCTGACGCCGATGCCCGCGATGCTGCGTCTGGCGACCCGCGCACCCGGCCTGACCGATCCGCCGTCGATGCGCAGCGTCTACCGCCGCGGCGACGCGGACCCGCCCCGCATGACCGAGGCGCGGACCCGCGTCCTTGACGTGCTCGAGGCGCATGGCGGGGCGGCCTTCACGCTCAAGGAGCTTTGCGACGAGGCAGGCGCCTCGTCCTCGGTGGTGAAGGGGCTGGTGCAGTCGGGCGCCGTCCGGGAAGAGGCCGCGCCGCGCGACGTGCCATTCCCGCGGCTGGATGCAGACCGCCCCGGCAAGGCGCTGACCGAGGATCAGCAGGCCGCCGCCGACCGCATTTCCGAGGGCGTCGAGGCAGAGCGGTACGGCACGACGCTCCTGCGGGGGGTCACCGGGTCGGGCAAGACCGAGGTCTACCTGGAGGCGGTCGCCCGATGCCTGAGGAAGGGGCGGCAGGCCCTTGTCCTGCTTCCGGAAATTGCGTTGACGGCCGAGTTTCTCTCGCGGGTCGAGCAGCGCTTTGGCGCGCGGCCGGCGGAATGGCACCACGGCGTGACGATGACCGAACGGCGGCGCATCTGGAAGATGGTCGGCCAGGGCGGTGCGGAGCTGGTGGTGGGCGCGCGGTCGGCGCTGTTCCTGCCGTACCGCGACCTTGGCCTGATCGTCGTCGACGAGGAACACGACAGTTCCTACAAGCAGGAGGACGGCGTCCTCTACAACGCCCGCGACATGGCGGTGCTGCGGGCCTCGCTCTGCGGCGCGCAGGTTGTGCTGGCCTCGGCCACGCCGTCGCTGGAAAGCTGGGCCAATGCCGAGGCGGGGAAGTACGCCCGTGTCGACCTCGCCTCGCGGTTCGGTGAGTTGGTGCTGCCACAGATGCGTTCCATCGACATGCGGTCCGAGCGGCTGGAAAGCGGGCGCTGGATTTCCCCAACACTTAAGAAGCAGGTTGAAGATCGCCTTGCAAACGGCGAGCAGGCCTTGCTTTTCATCAACCGGCGCGGCTATGCGCCGGTGACGCTCTGCCGCGCCTGCGGAGAGCAGATCGGCTGCGATCACTGCGACGCGGCGATGGTCGAACACCGGTTCCAGAAGCGCCTCGTCTGCCACCAATGTGGCGAGACCAAGCCGATGCCGGACGCGTGCCCCTCCTGCGAGGCCGAGGGCAAGCTGGCTCCGATCGGGCCGGGCGTCGAGCGGCTGACCGAAGAGGCGCAGGCGCTCTTTCCCGATGCGCGGATCGCCACGCTGTCATCCGATCTCTTCGGATCTGCCCGCGCGCTCAAGGAACGGATCGAGATGATCGCCGCCGGTGCCGCGGACCTCATCATCGGCACGCAACTGGTTGCAAAGGGTCACAATTTCCCGCTCCTGACCCTTGTCGGCGTGATCGACGCGGACCTCGGGCTCCAGGGCTCGGACCTGCGGGCGGCGGAGCGGACCTTCCAACTGATGCGCCAGGTGTCGGGCCGCGCCGGCCGGGCGGAACGGCCGGGCACCGCGCTCTTGCAGACCTACCAGCCCGACCACCCGGTGATCCGCGCCATCCTGACCGGGAAAGAGGAATCGTTCTGGCAGGCCGAGGCCGAGACGCGCCGCGTCATCGGGATGCCGCCCTATGGCCGCCTGGCCGGGCTGATCCTGAATTCCACAGACCCGGCCGAGGCGATGCGCATCGGCACCGAGCTGGCCCGCCACGATGGCGCGGTCCGCGCGGTCGGCGGGCAGGTCTTTGGCCCGGCGCCGGCGCCGATCGCCCGCATCCGGGGCCGCCACCGGGTGCGGCTGTTGGTCAAGGCGCCGAAGGGCGCGGCGCTGCAGGACGCGATCGCCAAGTGGCTGGCGCCGCTGACCCTGCCCAAGGATTTCCGCCTGTCCGTCGATATCGACCCCCAGAGCTTTTTCTGAAACACTCGCGGGCAAAAGGGGATCCGCGATGACCACCACCGACTGGCCGAAATCCGGGGAATGCCGCTGCGGGGCCACCACGATCGAGGTGGCGGGCCCGCCTTTCATGACCGCCGCGTGCCACTGCGAGGGCTGCCAGAGGATGAGCGGCAGCGCCTTTGCCCTGACCGCGATGTTCCGCCCCGACCTCTTCCGCGTGACCGAGGGCGATCCCATCATCGGCGGCGCCAGGCACAGCGACATCCACCACTATTTCTGCCCCGACTGCATGACATGGATGTTCTCGCGCATGCCGATGGCACCGGACTTCGTCAACGTGCGGCCGACGCTCTTCGACGACACGGCGTGGTTCCGGCCCTTCATCGAAACCGTCACCGCCGAGAAACTGGCCTGGGCCGAGACGCCCGCACCGCACAGCTATGCCGGGTTTCCCGACCCCGCCAACTTTCCTGGGCTGGTGGCAGACTACGCCGCATGGGCCGGGCAGGGCGGCGCACAAACCGCTTCCCTTCGGTCATGATCCCCGCTATAGCGCCGCCCATGATCACCAAGGCCACCCTTTCCGCGCCCATCCGACGTCGACGCCGCCGCGCCTGACGTCCCGTGATCCTTGCGCGCCTGTCGCGCATCCCCCGTAACACCTCTCTTCACATTGACTTGGTCCCGAGCCTCATGCTCTGTCATGGCTCTCCAATCCTGAGGATATCCACATGATCCCGTCCGTCCTGCCGACCTATGCACGCGCGCCGCTTCACTTCGAAAAGGGTGAAGGCTCCTGGCTGATCGAACAGGACGGCCGCCGATTCCTCGACCTCGGTTCCGGCATCGCGGTGAACGCGCTCGGCCATGCCAACCCCAAGCTGATCGCGGCGCTGACCGCGCAGGCCGGCAAGGTCTGGCACCTGTCGAACCTCTACGAGATCCCCGAACAGCAGGCGCTGGCCGACAAGCTGGTCGAGACGACCTTTGCCGACACCGTCTTCTTCACCAACTCGGGGACCGAGGCCTGCGAACTCGCCGTCAAGATGGCGCGCAAGTACCACTACGAGAAGGGCGCGCCCGACCGGGTCGAGATCCTGACCTTCCACGGCGCCTTCCACGGCCGGTCCTCGGCCGCCATCGCGGCGGTGAACACCGAGAAGATGGTAAAGGGCTTCGGCCCGCTCCTGCCGGGCTTCCGGCAGCTGCCCTTCGGCGATCTCCCGGCCGTCAAGGCCGCGATGAGCGCGCAGACCGCGGCCATCATGATCGAGCCGATCCAGGGCGAGGGCGGCATCAACGCCGCGCCCGACGGGTTCCTGAAGGAATTGCGCGCCCTCTGCGACGAGACCGGCACGCTGCTGATATTTGACGAGGTGCAGTGCGGCGTCGCCCGGACCGGGCGGCTCTTTGCCCATGAATGGACCGGCGTGACCCCCGACATCATGATGGTGGCCAAGGGCATCGGCGGCGGCTTCCCCTTAGGCGCGGTGCTGGCGACCGAAAACGCGGCCGCGGGCATGACCGCGGGCACCCACGGCTCGACCTACGGCGGCAACCCGCTGGGCTGTGCCGTCGGCCTCGCCGTGATGGAAACCGTTTCCGACCCGGTCTTCCTGTCCGAGGTGAACCGCAAGGCCGGCCTCTTCCGCCAGAAGCTCGAGGGGCTGGTGGCAACTCATCCCGGCGTCTTCGAGGAGGTGCGCGGCCAGGGCCTGATGCTGGGCCTGAAATGCGTGGCGCCGAACGCCGACGTGGTGAAGGCCGGCTACAGTGCCGAGGTCATCACCGTTCCGGCGGCCGACAACGTCATCCGCCTGCTGCCCGCGCTGACCATCACCGACGACGAGATCGCCGAGGCGGTCGCGCGCCTCGACAAGGCCGCGCTGGCCGTCCAGACCGCCTGAGAGCACATCCCGAAAGGACAGGGCGCCGCCGGCAAGCGGCGCCACAGAGACCGATACCATGAACCATTTCCTCGACATCCACACCACCGCCCCCGCAGACCTGCGGCACATGATCGACCATGCGCAGAGCATGAAGCAGGCCCGTCTCGGCCGGACCAAGGCCGCGCCCGACGACGAGCAGCCGCTCAAGGGCCACATGGTCGCGCTGATCTTTGAAAAGCCGTCGACCCGGACCCGCGTGTCGTTCGACGTCGGCGTGCGCCAGATGGGAGGAGAGACGATGGTGCTGTCCGGCCAGGACATGCAGCTGGGTCATGGCGAAACCATCGGCGACACCGCCCGCGTGCTGTCGCGCTATGTCGACCTGATCATGATCCGGACCTTCGACGAGGCGGTGCTCCAGGAGATGGCCGAATGCGCCACAGTGCCGGTGATCAACGGTCTGACCGACCGCTCGCACCCCTGCCAGATCATGGCCGACATGATGACCTTCGAAGAGAAGAAGGGCTCGATAAAGGGCAAGAAGGTGGTCTGGGTCGGCGACGGCAACAACGTCTTTGCCTCGTTCCTGCACGCGGCCGAGCAGTTCGAGTTCTCGCTCACCTTCTCGGGCCCGCAACAGCTGGACCCCGACCGGGACTACGTCGACCGGGCGCGCGAGAAGGGGGTGGATTTCACCATCCAGCGCGACCCCTGGCGCGCGGTGCCCGAGGCCGACCTCATCGTGGCCGACACCTGGGTGTCGATGCATGACGCCCAGTCGACCCGCGAGCGGCGGCACAACCTGCTGCGCGCCTACCAGGTCAACGACGACCTGATGGCCGCGGCGGGCGAGCAGGCGCTCTTCATGCACTGCCTGCCGGCGCACCGGGGCGAAGAAGTGACCTCCTCGGTCATGGACGGCCCGCAATCGGTGATCTTCGACGAGGCCGAGAACCGGCTGCACGCGCAGAAGGCCGTCATGCGCTGGTGCCTCGGGGTCTGAGGCGGGGCCGGCAAGGGGGATCGCGGCGGCCTGCGGCCCCCGCGATGCCTCCGGCGGGAGTATTTTCGGCAAGATGAAGAGACGGTGATGCGCCGCCGTCAACGTCTCGGCTTGGCGCGGAGCGTCGGATCGGCCTGCGTGGGGTCCTCGGGCCAGGGGTGTTTCGGGTAGCGCCCGCGCATGTCCTTCCTGACATCCGCGTAGGAACTGGCCCAGAAGCCGGGCAGGTCCATCGTCACCTGCACCGGGCGGCCCGCCGGGGAGAGGAGCGCGATGCGCAGAGGCTGGCCCGCGACCGTGGGGTGCGTGGTCTGGCCGAAGAGTTCCTGCAGGCGCAGCTCGATCGAAGGGGTCTCGCCGGAGTAATCGATCGCGATCTCGCGGCCCAGAGGCGTGGTGAAGCGGGCGGGCACGGCGCGGTCGAGCGCCTGCTGCCGGTCCCAGTCGAGCATGCCGCGCAGGGCGGGCAGAAGGTCGAAGCGCCGCCATTGATCCGCCGTCTTCACGCCCGAGAGGTGGGGGAGGAGCCAGTCCTCCAGCGTCGCCATCAGCGCCTCGTCCGACATGTCGGGCAGGTCGATGCCACCCGCACGGGCCAGCATGACGCGGGCGCGGAAGAGGCGGGCGGCCTCCTGCGCGGGGAAACCCAGCTCTCGCACGCCGTCGAGCATGGCGCGGGCGACGGCCTCGGGCGGGGCATCCATCCACACCCGGTCGTCGAGGGCGATGGCGCCGAGCCGTTCCTGTTGGCGCGCCACCACGCGGCGCTCGCGGCGGGACCAGTCGCAGCTGTCGGTCCAGGCGACCTTGTCGGCGAAGAGGGTGCGGAGGGCGCTTTCGGTGATCGCGATGGCCTGCCGGACCTTCGCCTCGCGCGGGTCGCCGTCGAGGTCGGTCGCCACGATCAGGCGCTGGCCCGCCAGAGGGTCGTGGGCGTCGATCACCGCGCCCTTGCCGCCCGAGAGCAGGAAGCGCGGGGCGTCGCCCGGGCGGCGCACGCCGATCCGGTCGGGATAGGCCAGCGCGGCCAGCTCGGCGGTGTCGTAGCGGCGGGCCGGCGTGCCGGCGGCGGTGCGCAGGCGCTTCGCCTCGAGCCTGATCCGGTCGAGGCCCGCGCGGTGCACCGTCAGTCCGCGCTCGCGCTGGAACCGGCCGGGATCGCGGGCGGCCTCGACCCTGAGGGCGAGGTCCAGCGGCGCCTCGCGCGAGAGGATGTCGCGGTCGGCCAGCAGGGCGGCCAGAGTCGCGGCCTCGGGCCCGCCGAGCTGGAGCATGTGGGCAAGGCGCGGGTGCAGCGGCATGGCGGCGAGCGCCCGGCCGTGATCGGTGATCGTGCCCGCGGCATCGAGCGCGCCCAGCATGTTGAGGAGCGCCTGCGCCTCGGCATAGGCGCCGGGGTTGGGCTGGGTGAGGAAGGGCATCGCCGCGGGTTCGGCCCCCCAGAGCGCGAGGTCGAGGGCGAGGGGCGCGAGGTCCTCGGCCTCGATCCCGGCGGGGGGAAAGGCGGCGAGCGCGCCTTCCTCGCCTTTCGTCCACAGGCGGTAGCAGGTCCCCTCGGCCACCCGGCCGGCGCGGCCGCGGCGCTGTTCGGCCTCGGCCCGGGTGACGCGTTCGGTGACGAGGCGGGCCATCCCGGCGCCGGGATCGAAGCGGGCGCGGCGGGCGAGGCCTGCGTCGATCACCACGCGGATGTCCTCGATCGTCAGGGAGGTTTCGGCGATCGAGGTGGCCAGCACCACCTTGCGGCCCGAGACCTCGGGGCGGATCGCGGCGCGCTGCGCCGCGAAGTCCATCGCGCCGAAGAGCGGGCGGATGTGGTGATCGGCGGGCAGGCGGTCCTTCAGCAGCGCCTCGGCGCGCCGGATCTCGCCCTCGCCGGGCAGGAAGACGAGGATGCCACCGGTGGTCTCAGCCGCCGCACGGATGACAAGCTCGGCGGTGGCGGTTTCGATGCGGGTGCCCTTGGGCACGGGGCGGTCGAGCCAGCGGGTTACGACCGGGAACATGCGGCCTTGGGAGGTGATCAGCGGCGCGTCCATGAGGGCGGCGACGGGCGCGGCGTCGAGGGTGGCGGACATGGCCACGAGGACCAGGTCGTCACGCAGGGCGCCCGCGATCTCGAGACAGAAGGCGAGGCCGAGATCGGCGTTGAGCGAGCGTTCGTGGAATTCGTCGAAGATCACCGCGCCGACGCCCGACAGCTCCGGATCGGACTGGATCATCCGGGTGAGGATGCCCTCGGTCACCACCTCGATGCGGGTGGCCCGGGACACCTTCGCCTCGCCCCGGATGCGGTAGCCCACTGTTTCGCCGGGCTTTTCGCCCAGCGTCTCGGCCATGCGCGCGGCGGCGGCGCGGGCGGCGAGGCGGCGAGGTTCCAGCATGACGATCCGGCCGGCGGTCAGCCCGGCCTCGAGCATCGCCAGCGGCACCTTCGTCGTCTTGCCCGCGCCGGGGGGCGCCTGCAGGACCGCGCGGCCGCGGCTGCGGAGCGCGGCGGTCAGCTCGGGCAATGCGGCGTCGATGGGCAGGCGGGGTGTCGTCATGGGGCGGTTATGCGGCAGCGCGGGCGCGGCGTCCATGCGGGTCTGGACTTGGGGGCGCTTGGCGGGCATTCAGGCTGTCGGAGCGGAGGACAGGATGGATATCGGGCAACTGGCCGAGAAGGTGATCGCGGGCGACAGGCGGGCATTGGCCCGGGCGGTGACGCTGGTGGAGAGCAGCCGGGCGGATCACCGGGAGATGGCGGCGGAGCTGATGGAGCTTTTGCGGGCCTCGGGGCGCGAAGCGGTGCGGATCGGGCTTTCCGGTACGCCGGGGGTGGGCAAGTCCACCTTCATCGAGAGCTTCGGCATGATGCTGACCGGACAAGGGCTGCGGGTGGCGGTGCTGGCGGTCGATCCGTCCTCGGCCCGGTCGGGCGGATCGATCCTAGGCGATAAGACCCGGATGGAGAAATTATCCCGCGATCCCAATGCCTTCATCCGGCCTTCTCCATCACAATCTCAACTGGGTGGGGTGGCGAGACGGTCGCGTGAGGCGGTGGCGCTCTGCGAGGCGGCGGGGTTCGACGTGGTGCTGGTGGAGACCGTGGGCGTCGGCCAGTCCGAGACCATGGTGGCTGAGATGACCGACCTCTTCGTGCTGCTGCTGGCGCCGGCGGGCGGCGACGAATTGCAGGGGGTCAAGCGCGGCATCATGGAGATGGCCGACCTGATCCTGGTGAACAAGGCCGACGGCGCGCTGAAGGAAACCGCGACCCGGACCTGCGCGGATTACGCGGGTGCGCTGCGGCTGTTGCGGAAAAGGCCCCAGGATCCAGAAGGTTACCCCAAGGCGATGACCGTGTCCGCGATCGAGGAGCAGGGGCTGGAAGGCGCCTGGGAGACGATGTCGGAGCTGGTGGACTGGCGCCGCGCGCACGGGCATTTCGCGCGCAACCGGGCCGACCAGGCGCGGTTCTGGTTCCGCGAAGAGGTGCGCCACGGGCTACTCGCCCGGCTCGACGAGGGTGGGGCGAAGGCGCGGATGGCGGCGCTGGCCGAGGCCGTCGCCCTGGGCGAGGCCGCCCCGGCGGCGGCGGCGCGCGAGATGCTGGAGAGCCTCGGAAGGGGCTGAAAAGGCACGTCGGTATCACGTCGGTATTGCGTCGGTATCACGTCGGTACTGCAGCGCAGCATTCCGGCGGGTGCGCGGGACCGGGCGAGTGTGACCCCGCCCGGCCCGGGGTCAGGCCGCGATCTCGGCCCGGCGGGCGGTGACGGCGAGGGCGGCACGGGCGGCCTCGCGCCCCTTCTCGACGAAATGCGCGCGGTAGATGGCGGTGTGATGCGCCGTCTCCTGGAACTGGTGCGGGGTGAGCGAGACAGAGAGGACCGGCACCCCGGTTTCCAGCCCGGCCTGCATCAGCCCGTTGACCACCGCCTGCGCGACGAAGTCGTGGCGATAGATGCCGCCGTCTACCACGAAGGCGGCGCAGGTCACGGCGGCGTAGCGCCCGGTGCGGGCGAGGTCGCGGGCCAGCAGCGGCATCTCGAAGGCGCCGGGCACGTCGAAGACATCGACCTGCGCAGCGGGAATGAGCTCGGTAAAGCCGGCGACGGCCTGGTCGACGATATCGGCGTGCCAGTTGGCTTTGACGAAGGCATAGCGGGCGTGTGTCATCGTGATCTCCTTTCGATAGTGACACGTCACCCAAGGCGATCACGCGCGGCGCGGCCGCGGGGGCCGTGCTGCGACGTTCTCTTCCATCCGGACTGTGACCGTCGGCCCAGGGATCGCACCTGGTCTGCTGACCCCTCCGGGAGGAGGGCGCTCGCGGGCTGACGGGCCGTGGCCCGATCACCGCCGGTGGGGAATTCCGCCCCGCCCTGAGAACGGGTGCAGAGTGTCGCGGGGCGTGCGGGGAGTCCAGTGGGGCGGGACGGGATTTCGCATGGGTGGCGGGGGTGTCGGGGCGGCGGTGGTGCGTTCGGGTGTCGGGGGGCGGTGGTGCGTGCGAGCACGCACCCTACGGGCGGGTGATGACCGTGGCGGCTGGGAGCGGTGCGGGTGTGACGGGTTCCGGGGGGGCAGTCGGGTGTCGGGGGAGCGGTGGTGCGTGCGAGCACGCACCCTACGGGCGGGAGGTGGCCGTGGCGGTTGGGGGCGGGACGGGCGTGACGAGTTCCGTGGGGCAGTCGGGTGTCGGCGGGCGCGGTGCGCCGCGCCGCATCCCTGCATCCGCGCCACTTCCGCTTGCCCCCTGCGCGCCTGCGCACTAGTCACGGCGCATGAGACTTCTGTTCCTCGGAGATGTCATGGGCCGCGCCGGGCGCGCCGCCGTGACCGAGCACCTGGGCCGCCTGCGCGAGGCATGGCGGCTGGATTTCGTCGTGGTCAACGGCGAGAACGCCAGCAACGGCGCCGGGCTGTCGGCGGATCACGCCAGGCTGCTGCTGGATGCCGGGGCGGACGTGGTGACGCTGGGCGATCACGCCTTCGATCAGCGCGACATGATGCAGTTCATCGAGACCGAGCCGCGGATCATCCGGCCGGTCAATTTCGCCAAGAACGCGCCGGGCCGCGGCTTTGGCGTGTTCGAGGCGACGCAGGGCCGCAAGGTGCTGGTGACGCAGGTGCTGGGCCAGGTCTTCATGAAGCGCGCCTTCGAGGACCCGTTCAGCCAGATCGAGGCCGTGCTCAAGGCGCATCCGCGCGGCGGCATGGTGCAGGCGAGCCTGGTCGACGTGCATTGCGAGGCGACGAGCGAGAAGATGGCAATGGGGCACTGGTGCGACGGCCGTGCCTCGGTCGTCGTCGGCACGCACACGCATGTCGCCACCGCCGACGCGATGATCCTGCCCAAGGGCACCGCCTACCAGACCGACGCGGGCATGTGCGGCGATTACGACAGCGTCATCGGCATGGACAAGGAAGAGCCGATGCGCCGGTTCATCACCGGCATGGGCAAGGGCCGGTTCCAGCCCGCCGCCGGGGAGGCGACGCTGTCGGGCCTCTACGTCGAGACCGACGACCGCACCGGCAAGGCCACCCGTATCGAGATGGTGCGCCACGGCGGGCGGCTGGTGCAGGCGGGCCCCGCGCCGGTCTGACCGGGGCGCCCGCGGATTGCGCAGCGCGTCCGGGACGGGGTCGCCGGGTCAACCCGGCGCTTGCCCCGCGCGGGCGGCTTCGGATAGATAGCCCGACGGACCGCAGGCAGGACGCAACTGACCGATGACCTTTCTGGACATTCCGCCGATGGGAGAAGCGATCCTCGCGCTCTCGGTCGTGGTGATGATGTTCATCCTCTTCGTGCGCGAGATCTACCCGACCGAGGTGGTGGCGATGGCGGGGGCGAGCCTGATGGTGCTGCTGGGGCTCTTGCCCTACGAGCGCGCGCTGATGGTGATGTCGAACCCGGCCCCCTGGACCATCGCGGCGATGTTCATCGTGATGGGCGCGATGGTGCGGACCGGGGCGCTGGAAGGGTTCACCAAGATGGCCGAGCAGCGGGCGGCGACCCATCCGCGGTCGGCCATCGCCGGGCTGCTGGCCTTTGTCGTGGTCTGTTCGGCCTTCGTGAACAACACGCCGGTCGTGGTGGTGATGATCCCGATCTTTGTCCAGATTTCGCGCCGGTTGAACCGCCCCGCCTCGAAGCTGCTGATCCCGCTGAGCTATTTCGCGATCATGGGGGGCACGCTGACGCTGATCGGGACCTCGACCAACCTGCTGGTGGACGGCGTCGCGCGGGCGCGCGGGCTTGATCCCTTCGGCATCTTCGAGGTGACGCCGCTTGGCGTGGTGGTGGTGATCTGGGGCGCGCTCTACCTCGCGCTGGTGGGGCGCTGGCTGCTGCCGGAACGGTCGAGCATGGCGAACCTGCTGTCGGACCGCAGCCGGATGAAGTTCTTTACCGAGGCCGTGATCCCGCCGGAATCGAACCTCGTCGGACGCGAGGCGACGGGCGTGCAGCTGTTCAAGCGCGAGGGCGTGCGGCTGATCGACGTGGTGCGCGGCGACCAGTCGCTGCGCCGCGACTTGAAGAGCGTGACGCTGCAGGTCGGCGACCGCGTGGTGCTGCGGACCGAGATGACGGAGCTCCTGTCGCTGCAGCGGAACAAGAGCCTGAAGCGGGTCGACCAGATCTCGGCGGTGGAGACGACCACGGTCGAGGTGCTGATCACGCCGGACTGCCAGATGATCGGGCGGTCGCTGGGCTCGATGCGGCTGCGGCGGCGGTTCGGGGTCTATCCGCTGGCGGTGCACCGGCGGAACCAGAACATCGGGCGGCAGTTGGACGACCTGGTCGTGCGGGTCGGGGACACGCTGCTGCTGGAGGGCGCGCCCGAGGACATCAAGCGGCTGGCCTCGGAGATGAACCTTGTCGATGTCTCGCAGCCGACGGCGCGGGCGTTCCGGCGCGACAAGGCGCCGATCGCGCTGGCCGCGCTCTTTGGCATCGTGGTGCTGGCGGGCTTTGGCGTGGCGCCGATCCTGCTGCTGGCGGGGCTGTCGGTGGCGCTGGTGCTGCTGACGCGCTGCATCGACGCCGACGAGGCTTTTGACCAGATCGACGTGCCGCTGTTGGCGCTGATCTTTTCCATGCTGGCGGTCGGCGCGGGGCTGGAGGCGTCGGGCGCGGTGGCGCTGATCGTCGACGGGGTCTCGCCCTTCCTGATGGGGCTGCCGCCGTTCTTCGTGATCTGGTCGATCTACCTCATCACCTCGATCCTGACCGAGCTGGTGTCGAACAGTGCCGTGGCGGTGGTGGTGACGCCGATCGCGATCGGGCTGGGCGCCGCCATGGGGGTCGATCCGCGGCCGCTGGTGGTGGCGGTCATGGTCGCGGCGTCGGCCAGTTTCGCGACGCCGGTGGGGTACCAGACGAACATGCTGGTCTATGGCCCGGGCGGCTACAAGTTCACCGATTTCCTGCGCGTCGGCATTCCGCTGAACCTGACGACGGGGCTGATCGTCTCGGCCGTGATCCCGCTGATCTGGCCGCTGTGATGGGCGGCGACGGCTGGGAGAGCTCGGCCGAAGCCTGGGTCGAGAGCCTGGGGACGGCGGGCGATTTCGGGCGGCAGTTCGTGCTGGACGCGCCGATGCTGGCGCGGGTGCGGGACGGCGGCTTTGCGCGGATGCTGGACGTGGGCTGCGGCGAGGGGCGGTTCTGCCGGATGACGGCGGGGCTGGTGGCCGAGCGCGTCGGGCTCGATCCGACGGCGGCGTTGCTCGGGGTCGCGCGGGGCCGCGATCCGGAGGGGCGCTATGTCGAGGGGCGGGCCGAGGCGCTGCCGTTCGAGGCGGGCGCCTTTGACCTCGTGGTCAGCTACCTCACCCTGATCGACATTCCCGACATCGACGTGGCGATCCCCGAGATGGCGCGCGTGCTGGCGCCCGGGGGCGCGCTGCTGATCGCGAACCTCAATGCCTTTGCCACCGCCGCCGCGCCGGAGCACCGGGTCACCGGGCCGGACGGCCGAGACGACCTGCGGGTGGCGCGGTATTTCGAGGAACGGGCCGAATGGGCCGCCTGGCGCGGCATCCGGATCGTCAACCACCACCGCCCGATGGCGCGCTACATGGGCGCGCTGCTGGCGGCGGGGCTGCAGCTGGTGCATTTCGACGAGCCCGCGCCGCAGAGCGGGCCGCCGGAGCGGGTGGCGCGCTACCGCGAGGCGCCGTGGTTCCACCTCATGGAGTGGCGCAAGCCCGTCTGACCGTGGCCGTCACGGCAGCTCAAGCGGGAAGAACAGCGGCACCAGCAGGACCGTGGCCACCCCGGCGATGATGTTCATCGGCACGCCGATGCGCAGGAAGTCTTTGAACCGGTAACCGCCCGCGTTGTAGACAAGCGTGTTCGTCTGGTAGCCGATCGGCGTGGCGAAGCTGGCCGAGGCGGCGAACATGACCGCCACCACGAAGGGCCGCGGATCGTATCCGAGCGCCACGGCGAGCGACGCGATGAAGGGCGTCATCACCACCGCCACCGCGTTGTTGGTCACGGTTTCGGTCAGCACCGAGGTCACGGCATAGACCACCGCCAGCACGATCAGCGGCGAGGCGTTTTCGAGGTGCGGGCGCAGGGCATCGACGATCAGGCCGAGCGCGCCGGAGTTCTCGAGGCTGGTGCCGATCACCAGCATC
This sequence comes from Pseudooceanicola sp. LIPI14-2-Ac024, assembly GCF_042188925.1. Classification (GTDB taxonomy): domain Bacteria; phylum Pseudomonadota; class Alphaproteobacteria; order Rhodobacterales; family Rhodobacteraceae; genus Pseudooceanicola. Next base: position 1,092,541 of record NZ_CP170102.1, on the reverse strand, counting down.
GACACGATCAGCAAGAGCAGCCGCCCGTCGATCGCGCCGAGGCCTTCGCCGGCCGAGACGCAGCCAAGCACCAGCGCCAGCGCGGCGCCGACGATGGCGAGCGGCAGGATCGGGGCCACGTCGAAGGCCGCCAGCAGCACCACGCCGAGCAGCAGCGCCACCGCGATCACGGCCTTGTTCCGGCGGAACGCCTGGGCCGAGGAGGGGGCGAGCGCGATCAGCCGCATCTCGTCCACCAGGCGCGCGATGTCTTCGGCCGCGCCGTCGAGCAGCAGCGTGTCGCCGACGGCAAGGTGCGCGTCCGAGAAGCGGTCGGTGATCTGCGCGCCGCGCCGGTGGACCGCCAGCGGGTAGACGCCGTAGCGCCGCCGCCAGCGCAGCTGGCCGAGCGTCCGGCCGAGGACCGCGCTGTCGGGACCGACCAGCGCCTCGATGGCCGAGGACGATCGGGCGCGGGCGGCTTCGAGCCCGGGAATGGCAAGGCCGCGGGCGTGGCCCTCGACAAAGCCCATGACCTCGACGTCGCGGGTGCGCACGACCAGCGTGTCACCGGCGGCCAGCGGGGTTTCCAGCATGGTGGCCCGCAGCGACTGGTCGCCGCGGATGAGGTCCATCACCCGGCCGCCTCCGCGCGTGAGTTCGGGCACTTCGCCTGCCAGCTGGCCGATGTGCGGGCTGCCGGCGGGGATGAAGAGTTCGGCCAGCCACGCCCGGTCGGGCGAGGTCAGGCCCGAGATCGCCGGGCCGTGGTCGGGCAGCAGGTGGCGGCCCGCCAGCGCAAGGAACGCGCCACCGGCGAGGGCCACGCAGATGCCGAGGGGGGCGATCTCGAACAGGCCGAAGGGGGCGAGGCCGAGGTCGCGGGCGACGCCGTCGACCAGCAGGTTGGTCGAGGTGCCGATCATCGAGCAGGTGCCGCCGAGGATGACGACGTAGGAGAGCGGGATCAGCAGGCGCGAGGGGGCTGCCTTGACGTGCTGGGCCAGCCCGATGACCACCGGGATCAGCACCATGACCACCGGCGTGTTGTTCATGAACGCCGACGACGCGCCCGCCGCGACGAAGAAGCCGCCGATGGCGACCAGCGGGTTCGCGGTGGCCAGCGCCGAGAGCCCGGCCACCGCGGCCTCGAGCGCGCCGGTACGGACAAGGGCGGCGGAGAGGACGAACATCGCGCCGATGGTGGCGGGGGCGGAGTTCGACAGCGCGTCGAGCACGTCGTCGGTCGAGACGAGGCCGAGGGCCAGCGCCAGCGCCGCGCCGCCGAAGGCGGTGACCTCGGGCGGCTGCCATTCGAGGATGAAGGCCACGAACACCAGCGCCACGAGGGCCAACGCGGCCCAGGGGGCGATGTCGGGGGGCAGGGACCAGATCATGGCGTGGTTGGGCCGGGGTGACGGGGCCGGAACGGCATCGGGGTCGTGTGGGTCATCTTTGGCGGCGGACGTCTGGCCCCGGCGGGCCACGGTCGGCGCGTCTCTCCCGGGCGGAGCGGCGGGGTCGCGGCTCGGTGAACGCCCGAGGGGTGAGAATAGCGGTTGCTGCCGCCGCGGCAAGAGGGGCCGTGCGGGGGTGGGCGGAATGGTGCGTGACGTGCCTTAGGCGGTGGCGAGGGCCAGCCCGTCAACGACGGCGGTGAAGGCCTCGGACATGCGGACCTCGGCATTGGGGCAGAGCGCCGTCATCTCGTCCGGGACCATGCGCATCAGGCTGGAGCCGCCGACGAGCACGATGGTCGCCACGCGGTCGGGCGCGATGCCCGCCATGGCGAGCGTTTCCGCCGCAGCCTCGCGCAGGGCGGGGCGGTGTTTCGCCAGCGCCGCGTCCAGCGTGTCGCGTGTGATCGGGGCGGCGAGGTCCTTTTCGATCAGGCCCATGGCGATGCGCGCCGTGCCCTGGTCGCCGTTGGCGCCGATCTTGCCGCGTTCGACCGCAAAGGCGAGGTCATGGCCCAGCTCGTCCTCGAGCACCGTCGTCAGGCGTGCAAAGGCGGCACGGTCGGTGGCGAGGCGGGCCATGTCGGCCACCTGGCGGCGGGTCTCCGGCGCGTAGACGAAGGGGATGCGCGCCCAGGTGGCAAGGTCGGTGTAGAGCGCGTTCGGCACCGGCAGCAGGCCTTCGCCCATCTCGCGCCGGAGCGTGCCGCCGTGGCCGAGCAGCGGCATCGCGTGGGACAGCGAGACGCCCTGGTCGAAATCGGTGCCGCCGAGGCGGATGCCGTGGCTGGCGAGGATGCGGGGGCGTCCGTCCTCGGTCCGGAAGACCGAGAAGTCCGAGGTGCCGCCGCCGATGTCGACGATGATCCCGATCTCTCCGGGCCGCGAGAGGGAGTGGGCGGCGAGCGCTGCCGCCTCGGGTTCGAAGAGGAAATCGACGTGGTCGAACCCGGCCTCGGCATAGCAGGCGCGCAGGTCGGCCTCGGCCTGGGCGTCGCGGGCGGCGTCGCGGGTGTGGAAATGCACGGGGCGGCCCGACAGCGCGCGGGTCAACCTGAGGCCGGTCTGCGCCTCGGCCGCCTCGCGGAGCGCGATGAGGAAGGCGGTGATGACCTCGGCCAGGGTGCGGCGCTTGCCCTCGATCAGGCGCTTTTCGTGCAGGAGCGGATCGCCCAGCACGGATTTCAGCGCGCGCATGTAGCGCCCCTCGTCCCCCGCGGTGAGCGCGCGGGCGGCGGCGGAGCCGATCCGCATCCGGCCCTTGTCGGCGGGAAAGAACACCGCCGTGGGGAGCGTTTCGGCCCCGGGTTCGACGGGCAGCCGCCAGGGTGCGCCGTTCACCAGCAGGGCGGCGGCGGAGTTCGAGGTGCCGAAGTCGATGGCGAGGGTGGGGGTGGTCATCCGGCGGCCTTTCCTCTGGCGGAAGGGCGCGCGGATAGCCGAGCGGCGGCGGCGGGGCAAGCGGAATGTGGGCCGCTCGGCCCCGGCGCGGCCGTCAGAGCGGCCAGAACACCAGGATCGCGGGGATCGACACGGCGATCACCAGCACCTCGAGCGGCAGGCCCATGCGCCAGTAGTCCCCGAAGCGGTAGCCACCGGGGCCGAGGACGAGGGTGTTGTTCTTGTGCCCGATGGGGGTCAGGAAGGCCGAGGAGGCGGCCACCGCGACCGCCATCAGGAACGGGTCGGGCGAGACGTCGAGCCGCTGCGCCATGCTGACCCCGATCGGGGCTGCGACGATGGCGGTCGCGGTGTTGTTCAGCACGTCCGACAGCGTCATCGTCACCACCATCAGCGCGGTCAGGATCGCCCAGGCGGGCCAGCCGTCGGTCAGCCAGACCAGGCTGTCGGCGATCAGGGCGGTCCCGCCCGAGGTTTCGAGCGCGGCGCCGAGCGGGATCATCGAGCCGAGCAGGACCACCACAGGCCACTCGATGTGGTCGTAGAGTTCCTGCAGCGGCAGGATCTTGAAGAGGATGTAGCCCACGACGACAAAGCCGAGCGCCACGGGCAGGTCCAGCAGCCCGAAGGAGGCGACGGCCACGGCGGCGGCGAAGAGCCCGATGGCGAGCCAGGTCTTGGTGTTGTCGGTCACCGTCAGGCCGCGGTCGGCCAGCGGCAGGCAGCCCATCCATTCGGCGACGTCGGGGCCGGTGTCCTTGGGGACCAGCAGCAGCAGGATGTCGCCCGGTTCGATCGAGGTCCGGCGGATCTGCGAGCGGATCGGCTGACCCTGCCGCGCGAGGCCGAGGAGCACGGCGCGCTGGCGCCACGACAGGCCCGAGGACTGGGCCGAGCGGCCGACCATGCGGCTTTCGGCGGGGACCACGACCTCGAGCAGGTCGAGCCCGTCGCCGGCGGCGGTCAGCAGCTCCTCGCGCTTTTCGTCCGAGAAGGCGAGGTTCAGCGCCGAGCGGAATTCGTCGAGCGCCTCGGGCGTCGCCTCGAGCACGATGGAGTCGCCGGCCTGCAGGAGGTTGTTGCGGGCGTTGCCGTAGAGCCGGCGGCCATCGCGGATCAGGCCGATGATGGCGACATCGGCCTTTTCGGCGTCGCCGGTCAGTTCCCCCAGCCGCTTGCCGACGTGATCGCTGCCCTCGGGCACGGTCAGTTCGGCCACGTACTGGGCGAGGTCGGCGGCGCGGACCACGGTGTCCTCGCGCTGCGGGATCAGCCGCCAGCCGATCAGCGCGACGAAGGCGAGGCCCGCGATCGCCGCGATGCCGCCGACGGGCGTGAAATCGAACATCGAATAGGGCGTGCCGAGCGCGTCGCCCCGGAAGGTCGCGATGATGATGTTGGGCGGGGTGCCGATCAGGGTGGCCATGCCGCCGAGGATGGTGGCGAAGCTGAGCGGCATCAGCGACAGGCCCGGCGCGCGGCCGGCCTTGCGCGCGGTCTGGATGTCGACCGGCATCAGCAGCGCCAATGCGGCCACGTTGTTCATGAAGGCCGAGAGCACGCCGCCGATCCCGCCCATGATCGCGATATGGGTACCAAGCCGGCGGGAGCTGTCGACCAGCGTGCGGGTGATCAGGTAGACCGCGCCCGAGCGCACCAGCCCGGCCGAGACCACCAGCACCAGCGCCACCACGATGGTCGCGGGGTGGCCAAAGCCGGAAAACGCGTCCTCGGCGGGCACGAGCCCGAGCGCAATGCCGATCAGCAGTGCCGAAAACGCGACGATGTCATAGCGCCATCTGCCCCAGAGCAGCATGGCGAAGACGGCGATGAAGAGGGCGAAGAGGGCGGCCTGATCGAAAGTCATGCCAGAGACTTAGCGTGGACCCATGCCCCGGGCACGGATTATTTTCGCCGCCCCTTCGCGCCGCCCTACAGCGCGGCTTCCAGTGCGCTCGGCTCCGACGTGGCGGGCGCGGGCCCTGCGGCCCTTGCGAGCGGGGGGCGGCCTGACATATAGAGGCGCGCAACCAAACTCAGCAGACGAAAGCCGGAGACAGAGAGCCATGGCAGGCCATTCAAAATGGGCGAACATCCAGCACCGCAAGGGGCGGCAGGACGCGGCCCGTTCCAAGCTGTTCTCGAAGCTGTCCAAGGAAATCACCGTCGCCGCCAAGATGGGCGACCCCGATCCCGACAAGAACCCGCGCCTGCGCCTTGCGGTGAAGGAAGCCAAGTCGAACTCGGTTCCGAAGGACGTGATCGAGCGCGCGATCAAGAAATCGCAGGCGGGCGAGGGCGACGAGTACGAAGAGATCCGCTATGAGGGCTATGGCCCGAACGGCGTGGCGGTGATCGTCGAGGCGATGACCGACAACCGCAACCGGACCGCGTCGAACGTGCGGTCGACCTTCGGCAAGAACGGCGGCAACCTGGGCGAGACCGGGTCGGTCGGCTTCATGTTCGAGCGCAAGGGCGAGGTGGTCTATGACGCCACGGTCGGCGATGCGGACACCGTGATGATGGCCGCGATCGAGGCGGGCGCCGAGGACGTGGAAAGCTCGGACGACGGGCACGTGATCTACTGCGCCGACACCGACCTGGCCGAGGTCTCCACCGCGCTTGAAGCCGAGCTTGGGGAATCCGAGTCGACCAAGCTGGTCTGGAAGCCGGTGACCACGACCGAGCTGGACCTCGAGGGTCTGCAGAAGCTGATGAAGCTGATCGACGCGCTCGAGGATGACGACGACGTGCAGCGCGTCACCACCAACTTCGAAGCCTCGGACGAGGTGATGGAGGCGCTCTAGGCGCCTTCGACCGGATCGAGCACCCGGGCGGCGGTCTGCCGGACCGCCCGGGTCAGCGGCGCCAGCGCCGGGGCCATCCGGCGCGAAACCTGCCAGTAGAGCGGTGTGTGCAACGGGGCGTCCGGCAGGAGCGGGACGAGCCGGCCCGCCGCGATCGCGCGGTCGGCCAGGGGCGCGATGTTCAGGCACCAGCCCAGACCGGCCTCGGCCGCGTCGATGAAGCCCTGCACGGACGGGATGAAATGCGTGGGCGGTGCCGCGCCGGAGCCGAAATTGCGTTCCAACCAAGCCAGTTGCAGCTTGTCCTTCATGTCATAGGTGATGCAGGTCGCGCGCCGCAGGGCCGGGCCGGTGACGCCGTCCGGGCAGTGTTCGGCCAGCCAGCCGGGCGCGGCGGCGGCGACGTAGCGCAGCCGCCCCAGCGGGAGCGCATCGCAGCCGTGTGGCGGGTGGGCCGAGGCGGTGACGGCGGCCACGACCTCTCCGCGCCGCAACCAGTCGGCGGAATGGTCCTGATCGTCGACGGTCACGTCGAACAGCATGTGGGGGGCCGCGGCCTGGGCCTGCGCCAGCGCGGGCACGACCCAGGCGGCGAGGCTGTCGGCGTTGACCGCGATGCGCAGCGGCAGCCGTGCGGTGACGGCGGGCTGGCCCAGTTCGGCGGTGACCTCGGCCTCCATCAAGGCGATGTCCTCGGCGTGGCGGGCGAGGCGCTTGCCCGCCTCGGTCCCGGTGCAAGGCGTGCCGCGCAGGACCAGCGGCTGGCCGACGCGGTTCTCCAGCGCGCGGATGCGCTGCGACACGGCGGACTGAGTGACGTGCAGCTGTGCTGCCGCCGCCTCGAACGAGCCGAGGCGCAGGATGGCGGCGAGCGTGGCGAGCTGGGCGTGGTCGAGCATTAGCAATCCTTATCCAGCATCAGGATTATGCGGTTTCCTGATGTCGCGCCAGTCCGTAGTCAGGCCGGACCACGGACGGAGACCCCCATGACCCCTGACCAATTTGCCGCCGCCGGCGCGGGTTTCGCGCTTGGCCTGTCGCTGATCGTCGCGATCGGCGCGCAGAACGCCTTTGTCCTGCGGCAGGGGCTGCGGCGCGAACACGTGGGCGTCGTCGTGGCGATCTGCGCGGTGTCGGACGCGCTGCTGATCTCGGCCGGGGTGCTGGGGTTCGGGCGGATGACGGCGGCGCTGCCCTGGCTGGCCCCGGCGATGCGGGTGTTCGGGGCGCTGTTCCTGCTGGCCTACGGCGCACTGTCGTTCCGCAGCGCCTGGCAGGGCGGCGGCAGCCTGGAGACGGCGGGCGGGCAGGGGGCGCAGAGCCTCGCCCGCGTCGCGGGGGTCTGCCTGGCGCTGACCTGGGGCAACCCGCATGTCTACCTCGACACGCTGGTGCTGATGGGGGCGGTCAGCGCGGAGTGGGAGGCGAAACGGGCCTTTGCCCTCGGCGGGATGACGGCGAGCCTGGTGTTCTTCACCGCGCTCGGCTTTGGCGCGCGGCTGCTGGCGCCGCTCTTTCGCCGACCGGTCGCCTGGCGGGCGCTGGACGCGGGCGTGGGGGTGGTGATGTGGGGCATCGCGCTGCGGCTGGTGCTGGGGGGCTGAGGCCACGGGCAAATTCGCAAACATGCCGATGACATGCATTCACTTGCCGACCGGCCGGTTCCGTGGTTGGTGGGGGCATGACTGACGCGCCCTCCGACCGGCCCGTCGCCGGCATCCTGTGGATGGTGGTGTCGGGGCTGCTCTTCGTCTTCGTGAATGCCGGGATCAAGTACCTGGGCCCGCGCGTGCCGGCGGCCGAGGCGGCGTTCCTGCGCTACGCGCTTGGCCTTGTCTTCCTGATCCCCGCGATCCGGCCGATCCTGAACACCCGGATCACCCGCCGCCAGTGGGGCATGATCGGCACGCGGGGCGTGCTGCATGCGGCCGGGGTGGCGATGTGGTTCTTTGCCATGGCGCAGATCCCGATCGCGGACGTGACGGCGATCAACTACCTCTCGCCGATCTTCGTCACCGTGGGCGCGGCCCTGTTCCTGGGCGAGACGCTGGCCGCGCGGCGGATCGCGGCCGTGGTCATCGCGCTGATCGGGGCGGCGATCATCATCCGTCCCGGCCTGCGCGCGGTCGAGACCGGTCATATCGCGATGGTCGGCACCGCGCTGCTGTTCGCGGTGTCCTACATGATCGCCAAGCGGCTGTCGGACGAACTGCCCCCCGTGGTGGTGGTGACGATGCTGTCGCTGTCGGTCGCGGTGGCACTCTTTCCGCTGGCGGTCGCGGTCTGGGTGCCGCCGGACCTCGAGACGATCCTGATCCTCTTCGGCGTGGCACTGGTGGCGACGCTGGGGCATTTCGCGATGACCATGGCGCTGCGGGCGGCCCCGATCACGGTGACCCAGCCGGTCACCTTCCTGCAACTCGTCTGGGCGGTGTCGCTGGGGTACTTCGTCTTTGACGAGGCGATCGACCCCTACGTTCTGCTGGGTGGCGGGATGATCATCGCGGCGGTCAGCTTCATCACCTTCCGCGAGGCGCAGGTGCGCCGCCGGGCGGTCACCCCGCCGCCGCAGGCGACCAAGGTCTGACCGCAACTTTTGCAGGCAAGTCGCGGGAAACAGGCGCATTTCCCTACGTCAGCGCCAAATCTTAGCAAAATTGTTGGATTTGCCCTTTCGGCGGTCGGGTAATGCGAGTATTTCGCTCGGGAAATTCGAAGCGAGCCAATCCCGCGGGGGCGCCACGGCGTGGCGACCGGGTCAGCAAGCCGGAACAGTACCTAGGCTTGGGGACCCTCGACATGACCATTTCCGCCACTTTCCGGCTGCCGCACCGGCGCGCCGTCACCGCGACCTTCCTGCTGTCGTGCACCGCGCTGGTCGCGCCGATGCAGGCCGCCGCGCAATCGACCGAGGCGGCGATCCCGCTCGAGGCGATCACCGTGGACGGCGGCGGCAGCGGCGACGAACAGACCGTGGTGGCGCAGCAGGCGGTCAGCGGCAGCAAGACCGACACCGACATCCTCGACGTGCCGGCGACCGTGTCGGTCGTGACCGCGAAGGAGATCGAGGCACGCGGCGCGCAGAACCTCGAGCAGGTGATCGGCTACACCGCCGGTGTCTCGGTCAACGAATGGGGCGGGGACGACCGCTATGACGGGTTCCGGATCCGCGGCTTCGACCTGACCTCGCTCGGGCTGATCTACCGCGACGGGCTGCCGCAGCGGGGCGCGGGCTGGACCTATGCCCGGCGCGAGCCGTTCGGGTTCGAGCGGGTCGAGGTGCTGAAAGGGGCGAATTCGTCGCTCTTCGGCCTGTCGGCGCCGGGCGGGGTGATCAACGCGGTGTCGAAGACGCCGCAGCCGCTGAAGTTCGGCGAGGTCTACACCACCGTCGGCCCGAAACATGCCGAGATCGGCACCGATTTCGGCGACGTGCTGAACGCGGACGGCACGCTCTTCTACCGGATCACGGCCAAGCTGCAGGATGCGGCGCTGTCTTACGACGAATCGAACGACGACCGCGCCTACCTGCAGGCGGGGCTGACCTGGCAACCGTCGCAGGCGACCTCGCTCACGGTGCTGGCGGAGTACTACAACCGCGACGGCGTGCCGGGGAACGGCGTCCTGTCGGGCTACGGCATCGACCGCGACACCTTCTTCGGGGAATCGCAGTTCAACCGGATGGATTCCATCGAACGCGGCATCGGGCTCAAGTTCAGCCACGATTTCGGCAACGGCCTGACCTTCCGCTCGAACGCGCGCTACAGCGATTTCGACCTGACCTATGAGCAGGTCTATGGCGCCTCGTCCGATCCGACCGCGGACCGCACGGCCTTTGCGGTCTATTCCGACAGCCAGCAGTTCGCCATCGACAACCAGCTGCAATACGACACCAGCTTTGGTGCGGCGCAGAGCACCACGCTGCTGGGGGTCGAATACAGCCACATCGAGGTGAACGAAGAGGACTACTTCGGCACCGTCGACCCGATCGACATCACCGATCCGGACTACTGCAGCGACGCCTGCACGATCGCGCTCTATCCCTATTATGACTGGACGCCCAAGCAGACCAACAAGGCGATCTACCTGCAGGAAGAGCTGACCTTCGGCAACTGGATCGCGACCATCGGCGGGCGCTACGACTGGATCGACCTCGAGGTCGAGAACCGGCTGGCGGGCACCACGACCAGCGAGAGCCACAAGCGGTTCTCGAAACGGGCGGGCCTGACCTACAAGGTGACGCCCGAGACCTCGGTCTATGCCAACTACTCGGAAAGCTTCTCGCAGGATGTCTGGGGGATGGGCAACGACCCGACCGAGGGCACCCAGTACGAGATCGGCGTGAAATACCGTCCAACCGCCTTCAACGCGCTCTTCACCGCGTCGGTCTTTGACCTGACCCAGACCAACGTGACCGCGCAGGTCGCGCCGGCGGTGTTCCAGCAGATCGGCGAGATCAACGTCAAGGGCGTGGAACTCGAAGGCAAGATGGAGCTCACCGACCGCTTCAACCTGATCGCAGCCTATTCCTACTGGGATGCCAAGATCACCGAGGACGGGATCGGCGGCAACGCGGGCAACCGCCCGGCGCGCACACCGCAGCACATCGCCTCGCTCTGGGCCGACTACACCATCCCCGGCGCGGGCCGCCGCGGCGACATCAACATGGCGCTTGGCCTGCGCTATGTCGGATCGACCTACGGCGACGACGCCAACACCGTGAAGAACGACGCCTACACCCTGATCGATGCCGCCTTCGGCTATGGCCTGACCGAGGATGTCGCGCTGCGGGTGAACGTGTCGAACCTGCTCGACACCAAATACGTGACCACGACCTACTACGGCACCGACTACTACGGCGACGGGCGCAAGGTCACGGCGACACTGAACTACAGCTGGTGATCCGGCTGGGGCTGCCCGTCCCTCGGCGGGCGGCCCGGATTTGACGGGACGGGAGGCTGCGATGGCGGCGGAACCACGGAACGGACTGACGATGACCCGGCGCGGTGTCCTTGCGGGCGCCGCGTCGCTGCTTGCCGCACCCCGGCTGCTGGCGGGCGCGGGCCTGCGGTTCGAACATGCCTTTGGCGAGACGGTGCTGAAGGCGCCGGCGCGGCGGGTCGTCTCGCTTGGCTACAACACGCAGGACACGCTGCTGGCGCTTGGCGTGGTGCCGCAGGCGATCCGCTACTGGTACGGCGACTACCCGCACGGCGTCTGGCCCTGGGCGCAAGAGGCGCTTGGCGACGGCGCGCCGACACTGATCACCGGCGAGGTGTCGATGGAGGTGGTCGCGGGCCTCGCCCCCGACCTGATCGTCGGCACCGGGTCGGGGATCTCGGAGGCGGAATATGCGCTGCTGTCCCAGATCGCGCCGGTGCTGATGCAGGAGCCGCAGTATTCGACCTATGGCAGCCCCTGGCAGGCCGAGGTGCGGACCCTCGCGCGCGCCACCGGGACCGAGGCGAAGGGCGAGGCGCTGATCGCCGAGGTCACGGGCAAGTTCGAGGCGGCGCGGGCACGCCATCCCGACTGGGCGGGCAAGACCGCCGTCGCCGCCTGGCACGACGGCGGCCAGACCGGTGCCTTCATGGCCGAGGACACGCGCGCCCGGTTCCTGTCGCAGCTGGGGTTCCGCCCGACCGAGGCGCTGGCCGCGATCCAGGCGACCGACGGGTTCTACACCACGCTGTCGCCCGAGGACCTGACCCCGATCGACGCCGACCTGCTGGTGTGGATTTCCAGCAGCGACCGGGCCGTCGACATCGAGCAGCTGGCGATGCGGCGCACCCTGCGGGCCAGCGTCGAGGGGCGCGAGGTGTTCTGTGACGAATTGCTGGCCGGCGCGATGTCCTTTGGCAGCGTGCTGTCGCTGCCCTTCGCGCTCGACCGGCTGGAGGGCGATTTCGCCCTGGCCGTCGACGGGGATCCGGCGACCGTGGTGCCGAGCGCGGAACAGGCGGGGCTGACCCGCTGATGCGCCTGGCCGTGGTCCTTGCGCTGTTCGGGCTGGCGGCGGCGCTGTCGCTGACGGTCGGCTACCGGGCGATCCCGCTGGCCGATTACTGGACGGCGCTGACCGCCTATGACCCGCGCGACCCGGCCCACGTGACGCTGGCCGCAGTGCGGCTGCCGCGGCTGGCGGCCGGGATCATCGCGGGCGCGGCGCTTGGCGTGGCGGGCAGCGTGATGCAGTCGATGACGCGCAACCCGCTGGCCGATCCCGGCATCCTGGGCGTGAACGCGGGCGCGGCCTTCATGCTGCTGCTCGGCACGACGCTGCTGGGGCGGGCGGACGAGGGGCTGGTGGCGCTGCTGACCTTTCCGGGTGCGGCCGGGGCGGCGGCGCTGGTCTTTGCCCTTGGCGGCGGGCTCAGGGGCGAGGCCGGGCCGGTGCGCCTGACGCTGGCGGGCGCGACGCTGAACGCGCTCCTGCTGTCGCTGGTGACGGCGGTGATGCTGGTGCGGCAGGACAGCCTCGACGTCTTTCGCTTCTGGGTCGCCGGGTCGCTGACCCAGGCCGCGACCCGCCCGCTGATGGCGATGGCCGTGGTGGCGGCCCTTGGTGGATTGCTGGCGCTGCTGATCGCGCCCCGGATCGAGGCGCTGTCGCTTGGCGGAGCCCTGTCGCGCGGCCTTGGCACGCGGCCCGCGCGGGTGCAGGCGGGGGCGCTGCTGGCGATCACGCTGGCCACCGGCGCGGCGGTCGCGGTGGCCGGGCCGATCGCCTTCCTCGGGCTGATGGTGCCGCCGCTGGCGCGGATCGTGGCGGGCCACGACCTGCGGCGCGAACTGCTGGCCTCGGCGCTCCTCGGCGCGACCGTCCTGCTGGCGGCCGACACGCTGGGGCGCGTGATCCTCGCGCCCGGAGAGGTCCGGGCCGGCATCATGACGGCGATGATCGGCGGGCCGGTGTTCCTCTGGGTCGCGCGCCGGGTGCGGCCGGGGGCGCAGCAGGCATGAGCCGCGCGCTGGTCCTTCCCCTCGGCCTGCTGCTGGCCGCCGCGGTCGCGCTGTCGGTCGGGCAGGTGGCGGTGGACATGGGCACGCTCTGGTCCGGGCTTTGGGGCGAGGGGCCGGGCGCGCTGATCCTGCGCACGATCCGGGGGCCGCGCGTCTTCACCGCGCTTGGCGCGGGGGCGGTGCTGGGGCTGTCGGGCTGGCTGTTCCAGACGCTCTTCCGCAACCCGCTGGCGGCGCCCGACATCATGGGCTTCACCTCGGGCGCGGGGCTGGCGGTGGTGGGGGCGATCGCCTTTGGCCTGGCGCTGCCGTTCCCGGTGGTGGCCGCGCTCGGCGGGCTGGCGGCGGCGGCGCTGGTGGCGGGGCTGTCGTGGCGGCCGGGCCATGCCACGCCGCCGCTGACGCTGATCCTCGTTGGTCTCGGCGTGGGGTTCATGACCTCGGCGCTCTCGACCTTCCTGCTGACCCGTCTGCCGCATGCCGAGGCGGCCGAGGCGCAGCGCTGGCTGACCGGGTCGCTGGCCGCGCGGGACTGGAGCCACGTGGCGCAGGTCTGGGGGCTGGGGGCCGTGCTGGTCGGCGCGGTCGCGGTGCAGCTGCGCCGCCTGGCGGCGCTGGAACTGGGCGAGGACCTGGCCGCGGGCCTCGGCCTGCGGGTCGGGCGGGCCCGGATGGCGATCGCCGCCACCGCCGTGCTGCTGGCGGCCACCGGCGTCGCGGTCTGCGGCCCGGTGCCCTTCGTGGCGCTGATGTCCGGCCCGCTCGGCGCGCGGCTGACCGGGGCGCGCAGCCTGGGCGGCGGCATGGCCGCCGCGATGGGGGCGGGGGCGCTGGTCGTGGTGCTGGCCGACCTGGCGGCGCGGGCGGCGCTGCCGGGCATCCAGTTGCCGGTCGGGGTGATGACGGGCATCCTCGGCGCGCCGTACCTGCTGTGGCGCCTGTCGCGCGAAATGGACAAGGGGGGGCTATGAGCCTGACCGCGGAGAACCTGACGCTCGGTTATGCCGGGGCGCCCGTGATCGAGGGGCTGGACCTGTCCCTGCCCGAGGGGCGGATGACCGCCATCCTCGGCCCGAACGGCTGCGGGAAATCAACCCTGCTGAAGACGCTCGCGCGGCTGATCGCGCCGCAGGGCGGGCGGGTGTTGCTGGACGGCACCGACATCCACGCCCGCGACACCCGTGCGCTGGCTCGCGAGATGGCGATCCTGCCGCAGGCGCCGCAAGCGCCCGAGGGGATCACCGTCGGCGACCTGGTGAAGCGGGGGCGCACGCCCTGGCGCGGGCTGCTCAGCCCCTGGCGGGCCGAGGATGCGCAGGCCTGCGAAGCGGCGCTGGCGGCGGTCGGGATGGCGGAGCTTGCCGATCGGCGCCTCGACGAGCTGTCCGGCGGGCAGCGGCAGCGGGCCTGGATCGCGCTGGTGCTGGCGCAGGACACGAAGCTCCTGCTGCTGGACGAGCCGACCACCTTCCTCGACCTCGTGCACCAGGTCGAGGTGCTGGGCCTCCTGCGCCGCCGCAACCGCGAGGCCGGGCTGACCGTGATCTCGGTCCTGCACGACCTGAACCTCGCCGCGCGCTATTCCGACCTGCTGGTGCTGCTGGGGCGCGACGGGCCAGTGGCCCATGGCGCCCCGGCCGAGGTGCTGACCCCCGAGAACCTGAAGACCGCCTTCGGCCTCGCCGCCCGGGTCGATCCCGACCCGGTGACCGGCGGCCCGATGGTGATCCCGCTGTGAAACCGGAGCCCGAGATGATCCATGCGACCCCGCTGCCGGAGATGAGCCGTAGCCGCTATGACGGCGCGCTGCCCGAGGGGCTGACCGCCCATGTCCGCGCCCATGTCGAGGAGTACGGCCTGCCGGTCGAGGACACCGCAACCGGCCTGCGCGTGACCTATGCCATGGGGGTCGTGACCCTCGACGTCACGTCCGCCGGTTTCGCGGTCGAGATCGCGGCCAGCAGCCCCGACCAGCTCTACAACCTGCGCGAAAGCGTGATCTACCTGCTCGACCACGTGGCACCCGAGGCGAGCGGCGCGATGCGCTGGACCGGCGTCGGGGCCGAGGGGCGGCGGCCGCCGAACTTCCACCTGGCCACGGTGCTCGAGGTGCGCCGGGTCTCGGCGAACTTCCTGCGGATCGAGCTGGCCTGCGACGGCATCGCGGCGCTGTCGGTCGGGGGGATGCACTTCTCGCTGCTGATCCCGCCGGCGGGGCGGACGCCGCGCTGGCCCGAGCTGAACGACAAGGGCCGCACCGTCTGGCCGAAGGAGGCCGACGTCCTGCACCGCGCCCCCTATACCTTCGTCACGCTCGACGCGGCGGCCGGGCGGTTCAGCTTCGACGTCTATGAACACGCGGGCGGCGGCACCACGCTCTGGGCCCGGGCGGCGATGCCGGGGGCACAGGTCGGCATCATGGGGCCGGGCGGCGGCGACCTGCCGCCGGGCGATCACCTGGTGATGGCGGGGGACGAGACCGCGTTGCCCGCGATCCGCCGGATCCTCGCGCTGTCGCCCGCCGACCGGCGCGGCCATGTCTTTGTCGAGCTGGGCGATCCGGCCGACATCTGCGAGATGCCGCGCCCCGCGGGCATGGCGCTGACCTGGGTCACGCGCGGGCAGGGCGCGACGCTCTGGGATCACCTCGAGGCCGCGCCGCTGGAGCCCGACACCTTTGTCTGGGTCGCCGCCGAACAGGCCCTCGGCCGCCGGGCCAAGGCGCATTTCCGCACCCGGGGCGTGACCGCCGCCCGCAGTTACCTGACCGGTTACTGGGTGGCCTGACCGGCCCTTCATCTTGCCCAAAAAACTCCCGCCGGAGGCATCCGCACCCGCCGCGCGCGCCGTCAGCCGGGGTGGGTGAGCCCCGCCACGGCATCCGCGTCCAGCGTCACCCCCAGCCCCGGCGCATCGGGCAGGTCGAGCCATCCCTGCACCGGCGCCAGGCCGGGCGCGGCGACGATGTTGTCGCGCGCCAGTTGCCACATGATCTGGTTGCCATCGTCGAGGTTGGGGATCATCCGCGCGATCTGGTGCTCGGCCGCGGTGGTGATCCCGGTGGTGAAGCTCGAATGGATGCAGATGGAGAGCCCCGCGGCCTCGGCCACGGCCGCCGCCTTGAGCATGGGCTGGATGCCACCCACCTCGCGCGGGCCGATGCAGATCATGTCGGCGGCGCGCATGCGCGCGATCTCGTGGACATCGTAGAGGGTGAAGGCGGCCTGGTCGGCGACGATCGGGATGCCGACGCGCTCCTTCACGTGGCGCAGCGCCTCGAGCGACCACGAGGGCGTGGGCTGTTCGATGAAGTCGATGTCGAAGGGTTCCAGCCGCCGGCACATGGCGATGGCGCGGTAGGGATCCCAGCCTTCGTTCGCGTCGAGGCGCAGGCGGGCTGACCCGATCTCGGCCCGAACGGCGCGCACGATCTCGATGTCGCGGTCCATGTCGGGGCGGCCGACCTTGAGGTAGAAGACCCGTTCGCCCGCGGCTGCGCCCCCGGCCGCGTGGGCGGCCAGCTCTTCCGGCGTGTCGCCCTGCAGGAAGAAGAAATACCCCACCTTGCGCCGGTACGCCCCGCCGAGCAGCTTGGTTACCGGGCGGCCCGCCAGCTTGCCCTGCGCGTCCCAGAGCGCAAAGTCGATGCCGGCGAGCATCTGGTTCGCCGCCCGCATCGTGTTCGCGCCGTAGGCCATGTAGCTCTGGCTGAGGATGCGGTCGCGCAGGACGGCGGCGTCGAAGACGCTTTCCCCCACAAGCTTCTCGGCCAGCCGTTTCAGGATCAGGACCGAGGCCTGCTGGTCGGGCGCCACCGTCGCCTCGCCGATGCCGACGGTGCCGTCGGCCAGTTCCAGCTCGATCAGGTTGACGGCAAAGCTGTCCCGCACCCCCTGCGTCCAGTGGTAGGGCTGGGCGAGCGGCAGGATAAGCGGGCGGATGCGGAGGTCGGTGATTTTCATATGGGAAACTCAGCACGCCCGCCGCGTGCGATCCCGCCGGATTGCGACATCGGCGGGTGGCATTGCGCCAGCGGGTTGATCGGGATCAAGGTGGCGGGCCGGGCGGCGGGGCAGGATCGCGGCAGATCAGCATCCCGAGAGGAGACAGAGATGTCCAACACCCCGCACGACCTGCACCAGGAATTCCCCGAGCTCGCCGACCGGATCACCGTGCTCAAGACCTCGGACGCGCATTTCGCGCGGCTGGCGGCGGAGTACCACGAGGTCAACGACACCATCCACCGGGCCGAGACCAACGTCGCGCCGATGGAGGACCTGGCGATGATCGACCTGCGCAAGGACCGCGGGCGGCTGCGCGACGCGATCTACGCCGCGCTGAAGGCGGCTCAGCCGACCTCGTAGGGCAGGACGCCGCGGGCGTCGGGGTCGATGACCAGCCGTCGCTCCAGCGGCGGCACGGACCGCTGGTGGCAATTCACCCGCTCGCAGATCCGGCAGGAGATCCCGATCGGCTCGAACGCTTTGGGGTTCGTCAGGTCGAGGTCGTCGGCATAGACCAGCCCCTCGGCATGGGCGACCTCGCAGCCGAGCGCGATGGCAAAACGGCGAGTCGGTGCCCCGAAGGCGCCGCCCGTCTTGCTCACGTCGCGGGCCAGCAGGATATAGCGCACCCCGTCCGGGGTTTCCGCCATCTGCCGCAGGAAGCGGCCCGGCGTCTCGAACGCGCGGTGCACGTTCCAGAGCGGGCAGGCGCCGCCGAAGCGTGCGAACTGAAGCCGGGTGGCGGAATGGCGTTTCGTGATCGTGCCGGCCTGGTCGACGCGGACGAAGAAGAACGGCACGCCCTTGGCGCCGGGCCGCTGCAGGGTCGAGAGGCGGTGCGCCACCTGTTCGATCGAGGCGCCGAAGTGGTTCGCCATCAATTCGAGGTCGTGGCGCGTGCCGCGCGCGGCTTCGAGGAAGGCGGTGTAGGGCATCAGCGCGGCGCCGGCGAAGTAGTTGGCCAGCCCGATCTTGGCGATGGCGCGGGCGGCGTCGGACTGGAACCGGGCGAGGTCGAGCGTCGCCTCGAGCAGCTTGTCCTGGGTTTCGAGCGCGACCTGCAGCAGCAGCTGGAAGGTCTGGGTTTCCGGCGCGGCGCGGCGCGAGAGGGTGAGCAGCCGCGCCTTGCGGTCGAACTGGCGCAGGGTCTCGGTGTCGCGGAATTCGACCCGGATGTCGCGGTGCCCCAGCTCGGCCACCGCCTTGACGCGGATGTTGTTTTCTTCCCGCACCGGCTGGGCAAAGCGTTCGGCGGCGCGGTCGACGGCGTCGATGTAGTTGTCGCAGTAGTGGAAGAAATCGCGCACCTCGTCCCAGGGCGAGGGCTGGGTGCGCGCATCCTCGCGCCCGAGCGCCTCGTCCAGCGAGGCGAGGCGTTCGTGGGTCTGGCGATAGGCCTGGTGCAGGTGCAGGAAGGCACGGGCGAGGGCGGGGGCGTTGGAGGCGGTGAGCCGCAGGTCGGCCATCGGCGGGGCCACGTCGGCCAGAACCGGATCGGCCATCGCCTCGCGCATGTCGCTGACCAGGCGTTCGCTGTCCCCGGTCGACAGCTCGGTCACGTCAAAGCCGAATTCCTGTGCCAGCGACAGCACCACCGTGGTCGAAACCGGGCGGTTGTTGTTCTCCATCTGGTTCAGGTAGGGCAGGGAGACGCCGAGCTTGGTCGCGAATTCCTTCTGTGTCAGCCCGAGCTTCTGCCGGGTCTCGCGCAGTTTCGCGCCCGCATAGAGTTTCTGGGCCATGGCGCGCCTCCCCGTGACTTTGCAGCTTAGCCGGTTCTAGCCGTAACTTTGCAAAGCTTGGTTAACAAGAGCGCAGTCAGGTGAGGGTGAGGCCCAGCTTGCGTTCCCGCCGGATCACCATGGTGATGGCGGCCAGCCCGCCGAGCGAGGTGACGAACATCAGCACCAGCAACGGCGTCTCGGTGCTGCCGGGGCCGAGGATCAGGCCCGCGACGATCGACAGGGCCGCGCCGCCGCCGATCTGCATCGTCCCGCCGAGGCCCGAGGCTGTGCCCGCCAGGTGCGGCCGGACCGACAGCATCCCCGAGGTGGCCGAGGGGATCGTCATGCCGTTGCCGATGCCGACAAAGACCATGGCGCCGAAGAAGGTCGCGGGCCCGCTGATGCCGAACCAGCCGAGGATCAGCGCCGCCGCCATGCCGGCCGAGACCACCAGCGTGCCCGCCATCACCATGCGGTTCACGCCGATCCGCGCGGCGACGAGGCCGGTCAGGAAGTTGCCCAGGAAATACCCCACGCCGGGCATCGCAGCCCAGATGCCGAACGCGGTCGGAGACAGGCCGAAGACCTCGGAGCCGACGTAGGGCGCGCCGCCGAGAAAGGCGAAGAACGCGCCCGAGGAAAAGGCGCAGGCCAGGCAATAGCCCCAGAACCGGGGCGAGGTCAGCAGTTCGGGGTACTCGCGGAACTGGCCCAGCACGGTGCGGTCGCTTTTCTGCGCGGTCTCGCCCAGGTCGGCCCAGACCAGCGCCAGCACGCCGAAGCCCAGCACCAGCATCAGCCAGAACGACGCCTGCCAGCCCAGCGTCTCGTCGATGATGCCGCCGATGGCGGGGGCGAACATCGGCACCAGCGACATGCCCATGGTGACATAGCCCATCATCGACGCGGCCTTGTCGGGCGGGAACATGTCGCGCACCACGGCCCGTGACAGGGCAAAGCCGACCGCGATGCTGGCCTGCATCATGCGGAAGCCGAGGAAGACGTAGACATCGGTGGCCAGCAGGCAGCCCAGGGTGGCGATGCAGAAGATCACGACGCCGGCCAGCAGGACGGGGCGGCGGCCGAACTTGTCCGACAGCGGGCCGATGAAAACCTGCAGGAGCGCGTTGGTGATCAGGAAGCCCGCGACGGTGAACTGCATCAGCGCATAGGGCGCATCGAACCACTCGGCCATCTTGGGCAGCGAGGGCAGGAAGATGTTCATTGCCAGTGCCCCCAGCCCCGGCAGCACGACGAGGGTCGCGATATGGGGCGGCGTGGTCCGGTCGAGGAAGCGGGGGGCGGTGGTGGTCATGGCGGTTGCGGTAGGGGTGCGCCGGGCGAAAGTCCATGTGGATTGCATGCGAATTTGCCGCTTTGCAATTTGCTGGCGACGCTCTGCCAACAGTTTGCAAATTTGCCGGAAATCTCTTGTTCCGTGTGGCGTATCGCCTATGGTCCGGGGAAATTCTGACCGGCACAGGGAAGGCGGCGATGAAGGACATTCTTCAGGAACTGGACGGCCGACGCAAGATCGCGCGGCTTGGCGGCGGCGAGCGGCGGATCGAGGCGCAGCACGCCAAAGGCAAGCTGACGGCGCGCGAGAGGATCGAGCTTCTGCTCGACGCGGACAGTTTCGAGGAATTCGACATGTTCGTCGCGCACCGCTGCACCGATTTCGGCATGCAGGAGGATCGGCCCTACGGCGATGGCGTCGTCACCGGCTGGGGCACGATCAACGGACGCATGGTCTATGTCTTCAGCCAGGACTTTACCGTCTTTGGCGGGTCGCTGTCGGAAACCCATGCGCAGAAAATCTGCAAGATCATGGACATGGCGGTGCAGAACGGCGCGCCGGTGATCGGGCTGAACGATTCCGGCGGTGCGCGGATCCAGGAAGGTGTCGCCTCTCTCGCCGGCTATGCCGACGTGTTCCAGCGCAACATCATGGCCAGCGGTGTCGTGCCGCAGATCAGCGTGATCATGGGCCCCTGCGCCGGAGGTGCGGTCTACAGCCCGGCGATGACCGACTTCATCTTCATGGTGAAGGACAGCTCCTACATGTTCGTCACCGGCCCCGACGTGGTGAAGACCGTGACGAACGAGGTGGTGACGGCCGAAGAGCTGGGTGGCGCCTCGACCCACACCAAGAAAAGCTCGGTCGCCGACGGGGCCTTCGAAAACGATGTCGAGGCGATGGCCGAAGTGCGCCGGCTGGTCGATTTCCTGCCGCTCAACAACCGCGAGAAGCCGCCGGTGCGGCCGTTCTTCGACAGCCCCGACCGGATCGAGAAGAGCCTCGACACGCTGGTGCCGGACAACGCCAACACCCCCTACGACATGAAGGAGCTGATCCTGAAGGTCGCGGACGAGGGCGATTTCTACGAGATCCAGGAAGACTACGCCAAGAACATCATCACCGGCTTCATCCGCCTCGAGGGGCGGACCGTGGGCGTGGTGGCGAACCAGCCGATGGTCCTGGCCGGGTGCCTCGACATCGACAGTTCGCGCAAGGCCGCGCGCTTCGTGCGGTTCTGCGACTGCTTCGAGATCCCGATCCTGACCTTTGTCGACGTGCCGGGCTTCCTGCCGGGGACGACGCAGGAATACGGCGGCGTCATCAAGCACGGCGCCAAGCTGCTCTTTGCCTACGGCGAGGCGACGGTGCCCAAGGTCACGGTGATCACCCGCAAGGCCTATGGCGGAGCCTATGACGTGATGAGCTCGAAGCACATCCGTGGCGATTTCAACTATGCCTGGCCGACCGCCGAGATCGCGGTGATGGGCGCCAAGGGCGCGACCGAGATCCTCTATCGTTCGGAACTGGGCGATGCCGAGAAAATCGCCAAGCGCACCAAGGATTACGAGGACCGCTTTGCCAATCCCTTCGTGGCGGCCGAGCGCGGGTTCATCGACGAGGTGATCCAGCCGCGGTCGACGCGGCGGCGGGTCGCGCGGGCCTTTGCCAGCCTGCGCAACAAGCAGCTGCAGAACCCGTGGAAGAAGCACGACAACATCCCGCTGTGACGGGGCAGGCGATGCGGCGTGCGATGCGGAATTTCGTCGCGGCGGGAGGGGCCCTTCTGGGGGCCGCGGCCACGGCCTGGGGACAGGAGGAGTCTCCGGCCGTGCCCTCCGGTCTGGTGCTGAGCCTGCAGGAGGTCCGCGTCGAGGATGTCGCGGGCGTCGGCCGGATCGCGCGGTTCCGCTATGTCTCGGCGGCGCTGGACGGGATGGGGTTTGCCGCGGTCGAGGAGGACTTTCCCGTGCTCTGCACCGCGCAGGTCCTGCCCTGGGTTGCGGGCCAGCCCGAGGTTCCGGTGCGCGTCGTCATCTCGCTTGCCGCCGCGCCGGTCGATTTCGGCACCAGCGCACCCGAGGTGACGCAGTATTTCGAGGTCTTCCGGCTGGAAGACGCCGCCTGTATCTGGGAGGGACTATGATCATGACGCAAGATGTTGCGGTTTCGATCCGGTTCGCCGCGCCTGATGCGGCTTTCCCGTCACAAGCGGAGCGTGTGAAAGTGACCCCATGTCCAATGACTCTGACAAGCTGTATCCTCATCCCCGGAGCCCGATTTGTGGCCCGTAAGAACGTGGCCGCGATCCGGGTCGACCTCCGGCCCGGACCGGCCGGTAAACGAGACAGGAGTAGCAGATGTCCAAGAGCCTCAAGAGCATCCTCGCCCTTGGTCTTGTCGTCTTTGTGGCGGCATGTGCCCAGCAGGAAGAAGAATACGTCGTCGTCGACCCCGAGCCGATTTCGACCGAACCGGTCTACACCGGCAAGTACAAGTAAGGCGACCACGGTCGCACCTGGGGGTTCGTCCCGCGGGACGAACCCCCTTTGCTGCGCGGCACCTGCCGGGGAGGTGCCAACATGCTGAAGCATCGTGGTTTTCCCGGCCGCCTTCCGGGCAGTGATTTCCAGTTCACCATCCGCCGCGCCAATCCCAAGGGCGTGACGCCGATCGTCCGGCGCGAACGGTTCCGCGACCGCAAGGCGGTGGACCGTCGCGCGGATGAGGCGTTCCTGGCCGCGCTTTGGAACTACTTTGGCGAAGAGCCGTTCGAGCGCGGCAACCTCGACGCGGGGCAACTCAGCTGGCTGTTCGGCCGCGAGGTGCTGCCGGCCGAGGATCCGTTCGATCCGGAAAGCTACGAGTCGATGCTGGTGCTGGATCCCCAGGCCATCGAAGCGGCGTTTCCGGGCCTCATGGACGGGGGATCGGCATGATCATGCCGTTGCGTAAGGTTAATGCGCGATTAAACGCCGACACTCGCTTTTTGCGTGTAATTGGGCTGGTGCCGTGCGGCGGCATGGTCAACAGTGGGGATGTTGGATCGCACGGTCACGGACTGTCCGATCCGGCGTGTCTATACCGTTACCCTTCCCCTAAAGGGCGGTCGCACCCCCCAACGGTCGACCGCCCGCCTTTTTGTCCGGGGGCCGGGATCGGTCCGGACAGTGGCAATCGCGCCACAGCGCGCCGCAAGCCGTTGGGCTGCGGCGGTTTTCAGCCACCCCGATCACGTCTTCGGCAGCATCGCGCGCAGGGCTTTGCGCAGGCTTGCTGGAACCAGTGCATTCGTCGAGAAGTTTCCTAGGCAGTATTCATAACAACCTCAGGAAACCCGAGACATGCTCTTCAAGAAACTCACCCTGGCCGCTGTGCTTCTGGGCGGGCTGGCCGCATGCGGTCAGTCCTTTGGCGAACAGGCCGTCATCGGCGCCGGTGGTGGCGCTGCAACCTCGGCGGTCCTTGGCGGGTCGGTCGGCACCGGCGCACTGGTCGGTGCGGCAGCCAACGTCGCCTATTGCCAGAACTACCCGAGCCGCTGCTGACGCGGCCCGCACCGCCCTTGGGCGGGGCACGAAACATGATTGCAGGACCACCGTGGCCGGGCGCCGCGGTGGTCTTTTCTTTGGGATGACACCGGCGGCAGGGATCGCCGGACGAGGGGAAAGGGACAGCTGATGTTCGACAAGATCCTGATCGCGAACCGGGGCGAAATCGCCTGCCGGGTGATCAAGACGGCCCGCAAGATGGGCATCAAGACGGTGGCGATCTATTCCGACGCCGACCGCAACGCGCTGCACGTCGAGATGGCGGACGAGGCGATCCACATTGGGCCGCCGCCTGCGAACCAGTCCTACATCGTGATCGACAAGGTCATGGCGGCGATCAAGGAAAGCGGCGCGCAGGCGGTGCACCCGGGCTACGGCTTCCTGTCCGAGAACGCCAAGTTCGGCGAGGCGCTGGACGCCGCCGGCGTCGCCTTCATCGGCCCGCCGGTCAAGGCGATCGAGGCCATGGGCGACAAGATCACCTCGAAGAAGATCGCGCAGGAGGCGGGGGTTTCGACCGTTCCCGGCTACATGGGCCTGATCGCGGACGCGGACGAGGCGGTGAAGATCTCGGGCGAGATCGGCTATCCGGTGATGATCAAGGCCTCTGCCGGCGGCGGCGGCAAGGGGATGCGGATCGCCTGGAACGACACCGAGGCGCGCGAAGGCTTCCAGTCGTCGAAGAACGAGGCGGCGAATTCCTTTGGCGACGACCGGATCTTCATCGAGAAGTTCGTGACCCAGCCGCGCCACATCGAGATCCAGGTGCTGTGCGATGCGCATGGCAACGGCATCTACCTGGGCGAACGCGAATGCTCGATCCAGCGCCGGAACCAGAAGGTGGTCGAAGAGGCGCCGAGCCCGTTCCTGGACGAGGCGACCCGCAAGGCCATGGGCGAACAGGCCGTGGCCCTGGCCAAGGCCGTGGGATACGCCAGCGCCGGCACGGTGGAATTCATCGTCGACGGCGAAAAGAACTTCTACTTCCTCGAGATGAACACCCGTCTCCAGGTGGAACACCCGGTGACCGAGCTGATCACCGGCATCGACCTGGTCGAACAGATGATCCGCGTCGCCAACGGCGAGCCGCTGACCATGACGCAGGACGACGTCAAGCTGACCGGCTGGGCGATCGAGAACCGGCTCTATGCCGAGGATCCCTATCGCAACTTCCTGCCGTCGATCGGCCGGCTGACCGCTTACAACCCGCCGCAGGAGATCGCCGCGGGCCCGCTGCTAGTCAACGGCAAGTGGCAGGGCGAGGCGCCCGAGGGCGCGGCGGCCGTGCGCAATGACACCGGCGTCTACGAAGGCGGCGAGATCAGCATGTATTACGACCCGATGATCGCCAAGCTCTGCACCTGGGCGCCGACCCGGGCCGAGGCGATCGAGGCGATGCGCGTCGCGCTCGACAGTTTCGAGGTCGAGGGGATCGGGCACAACCTGCCGTTCCTGTCGGCGGTGATGGATCATCCCAAGTTCGTCAGCGGCGACATGACCACCGCCTTCATCGCCGAGGAGTATCCCGAGGGCTTTGACGGTGTCGCGCTGCCCGAGGACGACCTGCGCCGGATCGCGGCCGCCTGTGCCGCGATGAACCGGGTGAGCGAGATCCGCCGCACCCGCGTGTCGGGCCGGATGGACAACCACGAGCGCAAGGTGGGCGACAAGTGGGTGGTGAGCCTGCAGGGCACGGAGTTCGACCTGACCGTCAAGGCCGACCGCGAGGGGGCCGACATCGTGTTCGCCGATGGCGCCACGCTCAGGGTCGAGGGCGACTGGACGCCGGGCAAGTCGCTGGCGCAGATGAGCGTGGGCGGTGCGCCGCTGGTGCTGAAGGTCGGCAAGATCTCGGGCGGGTTCCGGATCCGGTCGCGTGGCGCGGACCTCAAGGTGCACGTGCGCAACCCGACCCAGGCCCGGCTGGCCAAGCTGATGCCCGAGAAGCTGCCGCCCGACACCTCCAAGCTGCTGCTCTGCCCGATGCCGGGCCTCGTCGTGAAGATCGACGTCGAGGTGGGGCAGGAGGTGCAGGAGGGTCAGCCGCTCTGCACCATCGAGGCGATGAAGATGGAGAACATCCTGCGCGCCGAGAAGAAGGCCGTGGTGTCCAAGATCAACGCCGCCGCCGGCGACAGCCTGGCGGTCGACGAAGTGATCATGGAGTTCGAGTGACGTGACCACGGGCGCAGCGGATATCGGCACGAAACGGGATCTGACATTCGTCACGATCACCTTTCGGGACGAGCTTGACCTGCTGCGCCTGCAGGCCCGGTCGATGGCGGCGTTCCTGCCGCCGTCGATGGTGGGCGAGATCCTCGTCGTCGTGAACGACCGGGACGAGGCGGCGGTCGCGGCCGAGGTCGAGGCGATGCGCGGCGATTACGGCCCGCTGGCCGACCGGCTGCGGGTGGTCGCGGGGACCGCGCTCTTCCGCTGGGACGTCGGTCCGGGCGGGCCGCTGCACTGGCTGCGCCGGGCGCAGGCATGGCATCCCCGGCTGGCCTTCCGCAGCCCGGGCACCGCCTGGCGCGGGCATGGCGGCTGGAAGATCCAGCAGGTCTGCAAGATGGCGGTCTACCGCGAGGTGACGACCGACTGGACCGTGCTCCTGGACAGCAAGATCCATTTCCTGAACCCGGTGAGCCCGGCCGACTTCTTTTCGGCGACCGGCCAGCCGCGGCTGATCTGCAACCCGCGCGAAGAGGCGCGCGAGGACTGGCTGGCGCCATCGTTCCGTCAGTTCGGCCTGACGCCCGCCGATGCCGGGCCGCGGGTGGTCAACGGGATCATGCCGCTGCCGATCCGCACCAGGCTGCTCGGGCAGGTGACCGAGGCGGTGGAGGAGAGGGCGGGACCGCTGCAGGTGCTCTTTGCCGTGCACCGGCAGGGCGAGACCGAGGCGATGCTGATCAACGCCTACTGCGTGGCCGAGTATGGATCGCTGGAGGCCGAGTTCGACACCGCGCGGCCGTTGCCGCCGGTGATCATGCGCACCACGACGTCCGAGTTGATCGATGTGGCGCTGGACCGGGTGGCGGCGGGCGAGGCGACGCTGGCGCTGCACCGCGCCTCGGTCGCGCGGCTGACCGCGGCGCAGCGCGGCAAACTGGTGGCGCTCTGGCGTCGGGCGGGGCTGGTCGGGTCCGAGGCTGAGGCGGCTGCCTTCCTCGACGGCGCCCCGCTGGCCGGGGTCGCGTCATGAACGCGGATCACCGGATCGGCGCGGCGCGGCGGTCGCGGACCTCCTGTTGGCGGGTCGGCAGCTTGTCGATCGAGCGCGACAGTTCGCGCACGTCCCAGGGCTGCGGTTTGCGCAGCAGGACCTGGCCGTCCTTGGCCACCAGCACCAGCATGAAGCCACGCGGGCGCAGCGCCTGCCGAACCGCGGAATTCGCGCCAGGATCGGTGTCGGTGATGACCACCACGTCGCGCTCGCGCAGCTCGTCCGGGCGCGCCTCGAGCGCCTCCATCTGCCGGCGGTACATCGGGTCGGCGGGGTTGTCGGCAAAGACGACGACGGGGCGCTTGTCCCATTTGAAATCGTCGAGCGACAGCTCTCCGGCCTCGACGAACAGCGGCTCCTCTACCGGTTCGGTCGCGGTGCCGCCCTTCACCGGCAACGCCAGCGCCAGGGCCATGACAAGGGGGGCCAATGCCTTCATGCGTCCTCCTGCCGTGCATATAGGCCGCCAGCATAGCGGTTTCACCGCTGCACACGAAGAATTTTCGGCAAATCCGAACCTTAACCACATTTCCACGGGGGGCGGGCGATGATCCGGTCACTGGCCCCCGTGGGTGCCCGGACGGGCCGCTGCGGCGGGGCCCGGCACGGGGGATTTGCCGATGGATGTCATACTGCACGTCGGGGCGCACCGCACCGCCGCGACCACCTTCCAGGCCTACATGCGCGCCAATTCCGAGGGTCTGGCGCGGCACGGGGTCGGATTCTGGGGCCCGGGGCGGACGCGCAGCGGGTTGTTCCGGGGGATCATTCCGCAGCCGGATGGCGGGCCGGAACGGCGGCAGGCGCAGCGCGCCGCCGGGCGGATCGCCCTGGCCCGCGAGGCTGCAGGCCGGTCGGGCGTGCGACAGCTGGTGATCAGCGACGAGGGGATGCTGGGATCGGTGCGGCGCAACCTGGCGGCGGGCACGCTTTATCCCGACGCGGGCGCGCGGCTGGCGCGGCACGTGAGCGCTTTTGGCTCGGTCGACCGGATCGCGATCTCGATCCGCTCGCCCGCGCTCTACTGGGCGTCCTGCCTGGCCGAGGCGGTGGTGCGCGGCCATCCGCTGCCGACGGCGGCCGAGATCGCCGAGATTGCAGCGCTGCGGCGTGGCTGGCGGGCGGTGATTTCGGACATCGCGGTGGCGGCCGGGGCGGGCGAGGTGATCGTCATGGCGCACGAGGAACTGGGCGGCCTGCCGGAACGGCGGCTTTGGCACATGCTGGGGCAGACGCTGCTGCCGCCGATGACCCATGCGCGCGACTGGCTGAACCACGGCCCGGACCTTGCCGCGCTGCGCACGGCACTGATGACGCAGGGCGCGGACCCGGCGGCGTTGCCACCGGGGACCGGGCGCTGGATGCCGTTCGACGCGGCACAGCAGGCCGCGATGCACGAGGATTATGCAGACGACCTGTTCTGGCTGGCAGCCGGGGCGGACGGGCTGGCACGGCTGGCCGGAGAAAAAGCGAAATTGGCCGGAGAGGCGGGGACACATCCGCACCCGGCGGAGGAGTTGAGAGGACGTCACGATGACATCGAAGAAGGACGAATGGTCGGCAATCGCTGAGAAGGAGCTCAGGGGCCGGGCGCTTTCCGACCTGAACTGGCAGACCCTCGAGGGGATCGAGGTCAAGCCGCTCTATACCGAAGAGGACACGGCGTCGCTGCCGCACATGGGGACGATCCCCGGCAAGGCGCCGTTCACCCGTGGCGTGAAGGCGACAATGTACGCCGGGCGCCCCTGGACCATCCGGCAGTATGCCGGGTTCTCCACCGCCGAGGAATCGAACGCCTTCTACCGCCGCAACCTCGCGGCCGGGCAGCAGGGCGTGTCGGTCGCCTTCGACCTTGCCACGCACCGAGGTTACGACAGCGACCACCCGCGCGTGGTCGGTGACGTCGGCAAGGCGGGCGTGGCGATCGATTCTGTCGAGGACATGAAGATCCTCTTCGACGGCATCCCGCTCGACAAGGTGTCGGTCTCGATGACGATGAACGGCGCGGTGATCCCGATCCTGGCGAGCTTCATCGTCGCGGGCGAGGAGCAGGGGCACGACAAGTCGGTGCTGTCGGGGACCATCCAGAACGACATCCTGAAAGAGTTCATGGTGCGGAACACCTACATCTATCCACCCGAACCCTCGATGCGCATCATCTCGGATATCATCGGCTATACATCGGATTACATGCCGAAGTTCAACTCGATCTCGATCTCGGGCTACCACATGCAGGAGGCCGGCGCGAACCTCGTGCAGGAGCTGGCCTATACTCTCGCGGACGGCAAGGAATA
The DNA here is from genome assembly GCF_042188925.1 of Pseudooceanicola sp. LIPI14-2-Ac024. Lineage (GTDB taxonomy): Bacteria > Pseudomonadota > Alphaproteobacteria > Rhodobacterales > Rhodobacteraceae > Pseudooceanicola. Next base: position 1,063,838 of record NZ_CP170102.1, on the reverse strand, counting down.
CGTGAAGGCCGCGATGGACGCGGGCATGGATGTCGACAAGTTCGCGGGCCGGCTGTCGTTCTTCTTTGCCATCGGCATGAACTTCTTCATGGAAGCCGCCAAGCTACGCGCCGCGCGGCTGCTGTGGTACCGGATCATGGATGAGGTCGGGGCCAAGGACGAACGCTCCAAGATGCTGCGGACCCACTGCCAGACCTCCGGTGTCAGCCTGCAGGAGCAGGATCCCTACAACAACGTCATCCGCACCGCGTACGAGGCGATGTCGGCCGTGTTGGGCGGCACGCAATCGCTGCACACCAACGCGCTGGACGAAGCGATCGCGCTGCCAACCGATTTCAGCGCGCGGATCGCGCGGAACACCCAGCTGATCCTGCAGGAGGAAACGCAGGTCACCCGCGTGGTCGATCCTCTGGCGGGGAGCTATTACGTCGAGAGCCTGACCCACGAACTGGCCGAGAAGGCCTGGGCGCTGATCGAGGAAGTCGACGGCATGGGCGGTATGACCAAGGCCGTGGCCTCGGGCATGCCGAAGCTGCGGATCGAGGAAAGCGCCGCCATCCGCCAGTCGATGATCGACCGCGGCGAGGAGGTGATCGTCGGGGTCAACAAGTACCGCAAGGACAAGGAAGACCCGATCGACATCCTCGACGTGGACAACGTGAAGGTCCGCGAAAGCCAGGTGGCGCGGCTGGAAAACATCCGCGCGACCCGCGACCAGGCGGCGTGCGATGCCGCCCTGGCCGAGCTTGAGCGGGTGGCGAACGAGGGCGGCAACCTTCTGGCCGCCGCGGTGGAAGCGGCGCGCGCGCGCGCCAGCGTGGGAGAGATCAGCATGGCGATGGAAAAGGTGTTCGGCCGCCATCGGGCCGAGGTGAAGACGCTCGCGGGCGTCTACGGCAAGGCCTACGAGGGCGACGAGGGCTTTGCCGCGATCCAGAAATCGGTCGAGGACTTTGCCGAGGAAGAGGGGCGGCGCCCCCGGATGCTGGTGGTCAAGATGGGCCAGGACGGCCACGACCGCGGCGCCAAGGTGATCGCCACGGCCTTTGCCGACATCGGTTTCGACGTGGACGTGGGCCCGCTGTTCCAGACCCCGGACGAAGCCGCGCAGGACGCCATCGACAACGACGTGCACGTGGTCGGCATCTCGTCGCAGGCGGCAGGTCACAAGACGCTGGCACCGCAACTGATCGAGGCGCTCAAGAAGAACGACGCGGGCGACATCATCGTGATCTGCGGCGGGGTGATCCCGCAGCAGGATTACGATTTCCTCAAGAAGGCGGGGGTCAAGGCGATCTTCGGGCCGGGGACGAACATCCCGACCGCGGCGCAGGACATCCTGCGGCTGATCCGCGAGGCGCGGGCCGACGCCGCGGCCTGAGATGGGCAAGCGTCCCGTGATCCTGGCCGGCATGGCGCTCGGGCTCCTCTGGGGGCTTGGGCTCATGTGGCTGGGATCGCGGGTCTTCCTGCCGCTGCCGCCGCCGATGGTATTGGCCATGGCGGCGTTTCCGGGCGGGGTGGTGGCGCTGCTGATGGTCGCGCGGCTGGCGCAGCGACGGTTCTTCGATGACGCCATCATCGACGGCCAGCCGTTCGCCCCCGGCAGCCCGGCCGCCATCGACCAGTCGGTCCTGACCAACACGGTCGAACAGCTGGTGCTCGCCGCCGCAATCTGGCCCTTTGCCGGCTACGTGCTGGGCGGCGGGGTGGTCCTGATGCTGGGCCTCGGGTTCGCCGTGACCCGCGTGCTCTTCTGGATCGGCTACCACCTCTCGCCACCGCTGCGGGGGTTCGGCTTTGCCGCCAGCTTCTATCCGACCGTTCTCGCGGCACTCTGGGTGCTGTGGCGGCTTGTCACGGGGGCTTTTGCCCTGCCGTTCTGATCCGGCCCTTGCGCTTGGCCCGCAGCTGGCAAAGATCGGGCCAGTGCAGCACGAGACGATCATGGCCGACTTTGAAATCCGCCCCGTAACCGACGGGGATCACGCCCAGATCCTGGCGATCTGGAACCCCATCTTCCGCGACACGCTCGTCACCTTCGCCAGTGTCGAGAAGACCCCCGAGACGCTCGCCGACTACATCGACAGCCGCCGTGCGCGCGGGCGGGAGTTCCTTGTCGCTGTGGCGGACGGGACGGTGCTCGGCTTTGCCTCTTACGACCAGTTCCGGGGCGGCGACGGTTATGTCCATGCGATGGAGCACACGATCATCCTGGGCGAGAGCGCGCGGGGCCGGGGCGTCGGCCGGGCGCTGCTGCGGGCGGTCGAGGAGGATGCCCGCGCGAAGGGGGCGCACACGATGGTGGCCGGGATCTCGGGCGGCAATCCGGGGGCGGTTCCGTTCCACGCGGCGGTCGGGTACGAACACTGCGGGCGGATGCCGCAATCGGGGCGCAAGTTCGGGCAATGGCACGACCTGATCCTGATGCAGAAGGTGCTTTGATTCCGCGCCGCAGCGTTTAGAGTCCCAGCCCATGTCGATCTGGACCCGCATCGCCGAAGCCCTTGCCGCCCTCGCCAATGGTGAAGGGCTGGCCGCCGTTTTTGACAAGCTGCGCGGCCCGCGCGAACGCGGCGCCGTCTTTGCCATCGCGGTGATCGCGCTTGGCGCGAAGATGGCCAAGGCCGACGGCGTGGTCGACCGGACCGAGGTCCGCGCCTTCCGCGAGGTGTTCCGCATCCCGCCCGAGGACGAGAAGAACGCCGCCAAGATCTTCAACTTCGCCCGCCAGGACGTCGCCGGGTTCGAGGAATACGCCGAGCGTGTCGCGCGGGCGCTGAAGGACCAGCCGGGGATGCTCTGCAACCTGCTGGAGGGGCTGTTCTACATCGCCATGGCCGACGGTGCCTACCACCCGGACGAAGATGCGTTCCTGCGCCGGGTGGCCGAGATCTTTGGCCTGAGCGAGGCGCAGTTCAACCACCTGCGCGCCCGCTTTGTCCCGGACGGAGAGCGGGACCCCTACGAGGTTCTGGGGGTGGACCGGTCCGCGCCAACCGAGGATATCCGCCGCGCCTATCGCCGCGCGGTGCGCGACAGCCATCCCGACCTGCTGGTGTCGCAGGGCCTGCCGGAAGAGGCGATCAAGATGGCCGAGAACCGGATGGTCGATCTGAACAAGGCCTGGGAAGAGATACAGGCGCTCAGGGGCGCGGCCGCCTGATGCGGCTGGCCACTTGGAACGTCGAATGGTTCAACGGGCTTTTCGACGACGGTGACAAGCTTTTCATGGATGACCGTTGGTCGGCGCGCCACGACGTGACGCGCTCCCGCCAGACCGAGGCGATCGCGACGGTGATGACGGCGCTCGACGCCGACGGGATCATGATCATCGAGGCCCCGGACGACAACCGCCGCCGGTCGACCGTCAGGGCGCTGCAGGGCTTTGCCGAGGCGTTTTCCCTGCGCGCCCGCCAGGCCGTCATCGGGTTCGCCAACGACACCCAGCAGGAGATCGCGTTTCTCTTCGATCCCGACGTGCTGCGGGTGGAGCATGATCCGCAGGGCGATCCGACCGGCAAGAAGGGCAGTGTCCATGCGCCGCGGTTTGACGGGGTGTTCCGGATCGACCTCGACATCGACGCGACCGAGGACCTCGTGCGGTTCTCGAAGCCGCCGCTGGAACTGTCTGTCACCGCTGGGGATTTCGCGTTCCGCATCATCGGCGCGCACCTGAAGTCCAAGGCCCCGCACGGGGCGGCGAACCGGGACGAGGTGATGCGGCTGTCGATCTCGAACCGGCGCAAACAACTGGCGCAGGCGATCTGGCTGCGCGCCCGGGTGGCCGAACACATTGACCGGGGCGAGGCGCTGATCGTGATGGGGGACCTCAATGATGGCCCGGGGCTGGACGAGTACGAGGATCTCTTCGGGCGCTCATCGCTCGAGATCGTGATGGGCGGCGAGGGCGAGGTGCCGCTCACCGACCCGCACGCCCGGCAGGCGCTGCAGGGCAAGCTGAGCGCGACGCCGACCACGGCGCGGTTCTACATCCAGCCGGAACAGCGCTATCTACAGGCGCTGCTCGACTACATCCTCGTCTCGCCCGAGATCGCGGTGCGCCGCCCGTCGTGGCGCATCTGGCATCCGTTCGACGACCCGGTCTGCTGGACCCGGCCCGAGCTGCGCGCGGCGCTGATCGACGCCAGCGACCACTTCCCGGTGTCCATCGACATCGAAGTGTGATTTTGTCGGGGGTACATTCTGAGGTAGAGTTGGCCCCATGCGACATTTGCCCCTGATCCTGTGTCTTGCCCTTGCCGCGCCGGTTCCGGCCGTGGCGCAGGACGCCACCGAGAACACCGAGGAAGAAGAGGGCACCACGCTGATGCAGCGCGGCGCCCAGATGTTCATGCGCGGCATGATCGCCGAGATGGAACCGGCCCTGCGCCGCCTGCAGGAACGCGCCGAGGAGATCGAGCCGGCGCTGCGCAGCTTTGTCGACGAGATGGGGCCGGCGCTGCTGGACCTGCTGGACCGGGTGCAGGATTTCCGCGGCTACTATCCGCCCGAGATGCTGCCGAACGGCGACATCATCATGCGCCGGCGGCCGCCGGATGAGCTGAAGGAACTGGGGATCGACCCCGACACGGGCGAGACCGAGCTCTGACGCGCGGGCGGGGCGCTCTCAGCCCCGCATCACGATCTCGCTCTCTGCGCCGAGCGACGAGGCGAGAGAGGCGAACCGCGCCGCCGCGACCTCTCCGAACAGCGGCCATGCGGCCTCGGTCAGGTGCAGTTCGAGCTTCTTCTTCTTGGGGAACCACTTCATCGACCCGATCCCCGACCCGCGGTCGAGCCAGAGCATCGCGCCGAAGCGCATCGCCTTGCCGAGGATCTCGGCCTGGAGCTGTTCCTCGGGCGGGATGAGGTCGTAGAGATCCTCGAAATGCGTGCCCTGCCGCTTGTTGCGGTAGCGATGCAGCAGGGCGAGGCCCAGGAACACCCGTTCGGAATGCTTGAGCCCGCCCAGGTTGGCGCGCGTCGCGTTGTCGAAACACACCTCGGCCCGGTAGTCCGGGTGGGCGCGCCAGGTCACGTCGTGCAGCAGGCAGGCGGCCTTGATGATGCGCAGCCGCTCGGGCTTGGCCGAGCGGAAGAGCGGCAGGATGAATTCATAAAGCGTGCGGCCGAAGCCGGGCAGGCGGGCGTCCTTGCGTTCGGCAAAGCGGCAGCTTTCGATCAGCGGGTCGCGGTCGCGCAGCTTCTGCGGCATCTGCTGGTAGAGCAGCCCTTCGCGGATGCCGTAGGCCGATACGGCGATGTCGCGCGGTCTGAAGCTGCGCATCACCTCGACCAGCACCTCGGCGGCCAGCGGCACCAGCGCCATTCGGTCCTTCGAGATGCCGCAGCGCGACCGCAGCTTGTCGGGGTCTTCCGAGGCGATGTAGGCGGCGGTGTCGCGGATCGCCTTGGGCGTCATGCGGTATTCGTGCAGGACGTGCAGCGGATAGCCCAGCCGGTCCATGTCGATGCGGGCGATGGCCCGCCACGAGCCGCCGACCAGGAACAGGCGGTTCGGCTGTTCCCCCATCTGGTCGTGCAGCCGGGCGACCTGTTCCTTGATGAACGCCTTGCGCCCCTTCTTGCCGCCCTTGACCGAGGCGAGTTTGAGCGGGCCAAGCGGCGAGGTCACGCAACGCCCGACCTCTCCGCCCGCGATCTCGGCCAGTTCCATCGAGGAGCCACCGATGTCGCAGACGAGGCCATAGGCACCGGGCCAGCCCAGCAGGACACCCTGGGCCGAAAGGCGCGCTTCCTCAGGGCCGTCGATGGTGTGCATCCTGAGCCCGGTGGTGCGTTCGACCAGTTCGACGAACTCGGCGCCGTCCTCGGCCTCGCGCACGGCGGCGGTGGCGACGGCGGTGAGCGGCGTCGCTTCCATCCCGTGGGCCAGCAGCTGGAAGCGGTGCAGGGCGGCCAGCGCGCGCTTGCGCCCCTCGGGGTTCAGCTTGCCGGTGTCGCCGAGCCCCGCGCCGAGACCGCACATGATCTTTTCGTTGTAGAAGTAGGCCGGGCTGCGCGCCGCGCCGTCGAACACCACGAGGCGGACGGAGTTCGAGCCGATGTCGACCACGCCGACGCGGCTGAGCGCGCGGGCCTCGGGATCCTCGAACAGGGGGCGGCCGAAAGGCCCCCAGTCGGGCGGCGCAGCATCGTTGGTGGCGTCCATGACTTCCGTCTTTCGGGTCCCGTTACGCACGTTATGTGCCGTGTGCTCCGGCCGCGTCAACCGCTACCCCGGCGTCGTCCCGCGGGTTCGGGGGCGCGGGCTCGGCGTCGTGTGTCAGTTCCGGCACATCGCCGGCCCCGGCAGAGCCGCGACCCGAGAGCGATGGGTTCTCCATGAAGAAGCGGTGGCAGTTGAACGGCGTCTCGCCCGCGCTCCGGGCGGCGCGCAGGAACTTTCCGTCGGGCTGCATCACCCAACTCTGCGCCACGTCGGCCAGGTTCGCCGCCATGATCTGCCGCACGATCTGGGCCTTCACTGTCGCGTTGTCGATCCTCACCAGCGTTTCGACCCGGCGGTTGAGGTTGCGGCTCATCCAGTCGGCGGACGAGATGAAGACCTGCGCCTTGTCATGCGGCAGGCCGTGGCCGTTGCCGAAACAGACGATGCGCGAATGCTCGAGAAACCGGCCGACGATGGACTTGATCCGGATGTTGTCGCTGAGCCCGCTGATGCCGGGGCGCAGCCCGCAGATGCCGCGGATGACGAGGTCGATCTCGACCCCGGCCTGGCTGGCGCGGTAGAGCGCGTCGATCACCCGGGGTTCGATCAGCGAATTCATCTTGGCCCAGATCCGGGCCGGACGGCCGGCGCGGGCATGGTCTGCCTCGGCGTCGATCATCTCGATCAGCTTGGTCCGCATCCAGTGCGGCGAGATCGTCAGCTTTTCCAGCCCTTCGGGCAGGGCATACCCCGAGAGGTAGTTGAACACCTTGGTCGCATCGCGGCCAAGTGCCGCGTCGCAGGTGAAGAGGCTGAGGTCGGTGTAGATCCGCGCGGTGATCGGGTGGTAGTTGCCGGTGCCGAAGTGGGTGTAGGTGACCAGCTTCTTGCCCTCGCGCCGCACCACGGTCGATATCTTGGCATGCGTCTTCCAGTCGACGAAGCCGTAGACCACGTGCGCGCCCGAGCGTTCCAGCCGGCGTGACTGACGGATGTTGGCGGCCTCGTCGAACCGCGCCTTCAGCTCGACCAGCGCGGTGACCGACTTGCCGTCCTCGGCCGCCTCGCAGAGCGCCTCGACGATGGGAGAGTTCTTGGACGTCCGGTAGAGCGTCTGCTTGATCGCTACCACGTCGGGATCGCGGGCCGCCTGCTGCAGGAAACGGACCACCATGTCGAAGGTCTCGTAGGGGTGGTGCAGCAGCATGTCCTTCTGGCGGATCGCCGCGAACATGTCGCCGTCGTGGTCGGTCACGCGTTCAGGAACGCGCGGGCTGAACGATGGCCAGAGCAGGTCGGGCCGGTCATCGAGGACCAACTCGCTCAACGACGAGATGCCGATGATGCCGTCGACCTCGATCACCTCGTCCCCGATCACGTGCAGCTGCCGCATGATCAGCTGGTGCAGCGCCTCGGGCGCACCCGAGGAGATCTTGAGCCGCACGACCTCGCCCCGGCGGCGGCGTTTCAGGGCGGTCTCGAACTCGCGGACAAGGTCCTCGGCCTCTTCCTCGACCTCGAGGTCGCTGTCGCGCAGGACGCGGAAGGTGCAGGACCCCATGGCACGGTAGCCGGGAAAGAGCCGGTCGATGTATTCCAGCAGCAGCTCCTCGAGCGGCAGGAACCGGTGCTGGCCCTTGTCCGAGGGCAGCGCGACGAAGCGGTCGATCTGGTGCGGGATCGGCAGCAGCGCCTGAAGGGTCCGCCGGTCGCGCTTGCGTTCGAGGATGAGCGCCAGCGAGAAGCCGAGGTTCGGGATGAACGGGAAGGGATGCGCCGGGTCGATGGCTAGCGGTGAGAGCACCGGGAAGACCTGGTCGAGGAACACCTCGAGCAGGTAGGCACGGTCCACATCGCCCAGTTCGTCGCGGGTCAGGATCGAGATACCGGCATCCTGCATCTCGGCGCGGAGTTGGCCGAACACCGCCTGCTGCCGCTTCATCAGGGCGCGGGCGTCGTCGTTGATCAGCACCAGCTGTTCCGCCGGCGTCAGCCCGTCGGCGGCAGGGGTGGTGTTGCCCTCTTTCGCCAGCTCGCGCAGGCCGGCGACGCGCACGGTGTAGAACTCGTCGAGGTTGGTGGCGCTGATCGACAGGAAGCGCAGCCGCTCCAGCAGCGGCACATCCGGGTTCTCGGCCTCTTCCAGCACACGCCAGTTGAAGCCCAGCCAGCTGAGTTCGCGGTTGAAGAAGCGCCCGCTGCCCTCGAGGTCGAGGTCGGGCATGGCGCGCGACGGGGGCACGCCGTTGGAGAGGAAATCGGCCTGGGTCATGCCGGCGTTGTTGCCCGAGTTCGCAACGGTTTCGTGACGGGTGTTCATCCGGGCAGGTTACCCCTTGTACCTGTCGTGTTCCAGTTGATCAAAGACCTGCGCGGCCAACCTGCGCGTGACATCGCGCTTTTCGGTCAGGGCCAGGGCGTCGATCGCGGCGACGGCGCGCTGCGCGTCGGCAAAGGACCGGTCGATCCGGCGCAGCAGGTAGGGGATGACGTCGCCCTGCGGGATGATCTGGCGGTCGGCAAAGAGCTTGGCCAGAAGGGCGGCCAGCAGGGTGTCGTCGGGCAGCTCGATCGAGGCGCTTGCGGTCCCCTGCATCCGGCTGGCGAGGTCGGGCAGGCTCAGCCCCCAGTGCTGCGGCGCGCGGTCGGCGGTGACCATCAGCGTGTGGCCCTCGGCCAGCAGGTGGTTGTGCAGGTGGAACAGCGCGCGCTCGGCCTCGGCATCGCCGGCGATCTCTTGCACGTCCTCGATCGCGACGGGGGCGGCGGCGAGGGCGGGAATGTCCTCCTGCGGGAGGAGGTAGGCCGGGATGATCCGCGCCAGCGACCGCGCCGCCCAGACGTGGGCAAGGTGCGTCTTGCCGGACCCGCTTGGCCCGATGATCAGCAGCTTGTGGCTGGGCCAGTCCGGCCAGAGGTCGAGCATGGCGAGCGCCATGGCGTTCGGGGGGCGACGAAAAAGTCCTCGCGCCCGAGCGCCGGTCTGGCGGGCAGGTCGAAATTCAGCTGGCGGGGCATGTCAGGGGGCGTCCTGCTCCGGCGTGCTGGCGCGCATGGCCTCGGCCCGCGCGGCCGCCCGTCCGGCGGTGTCGCCGCCGTGGTAGAGCGCGCTGTCGCGGTACCGCTCCAGAACGAAGCGGACGATGACGCCAAGCGCGGCGGCAACCGGCACCGCCAGGAGCATGCCGACGAACCCGAAGAGCGCGCCGAAGAACGAGATCGCGAAGAGCAGCCACACCGGGTGCAGGCGAACCGAGTTGCCGACCAGCTTGGGGGTGACGATGTTGCCCTCGACCAGCTGGCCGATGAAGAAGATGATCGCGATGATGGCGACCTGCAGCCAGTCACCCCAGAACTGGAAGAGCGCGAGGCCGATGGCGAGGATGCCGCCGATCATCGCGCCGATGTAGGGGATGAAGGTCAGGATGCCCGCCACCGCGCCGACCAGCAGGCCGAAGTTGAGCCCGGCCAGCATCAGGGCGATGGCGTAGTAGGTCCCGAGGATGAGGCAGACGGTGCCCATGCCCCGCACGAAGCCCGCCATGGTCACGTCGATCTCGTGCGCGAGCTTGCGGATGGTGGGGGCCAGGTCGCGCGGCAGCAGCGCGTCGATCCGCGCGATCATCCGGTCCCAGTCGTAGAGCAGGTAGAACGACACCACCGGCACGATCACGATGATCATGAAGATGTTGATCAGCGACCCGGCCGAGGTCAGCGCCGCCTGCAGCACCTCGACCCCGTGCGACTGCACGGAATCCCCGACCGACGCCAGCATCTTGCGCACCGTGCTGTCCTGGTCGAGCAGGTCGGGGAAGCGCTGGCTGACGAAGTCCTGCACGTTGGTCGCGGCCTGCGGGGCCAGCGCGAAGAGGTCCAGGGCCTGTTCGATCAGCTTGGGCACAACGAGGAGGAGGATCAGCAGCAGGATGACCAGCGCCGTAATGGTGATGATCGCCGTCGCCAGCGCCCGGCTGAGGCCCAGGCGTTCCAGCCGGTCCGCGACGGGGTCGAGGAAATAGGCGATCGCCGCTCCGATGACATAGGGCAGGATGATGTCGCCAAGCCACCACAGCGCGAGGAAGAGGATCGCGGCCGCGATCCCCCAGTATTTCAGCTGTGTGCGGATCGGCAGGGACATGCGCTTCCTTCTCTTGCCCGACTATCTCACCGGCATGGCGGGCATTTGCAACCCCGGTTTCGGTGTTTGGGCGCTGTCGGCAACGGTCTGGCGCGGGTTTGCTGACGCCAGATCGCGTCGTGTGCAACGCGCCACAGTGCGGGTTTCCGCACTACCCCGGTGGCGGAGTTCCGCGCAAATGGACCTGTGCGCCGGGGCCCGGGATTGCCCCCGCCGGCGCGCACCCGGTGCGCTTCGTGATTTCGAGGGTCGCGCCGGGAGCAACCCCAGGGCCCTGCCATCGGGCCCGTCCCAGTCCGGGCGCATCCCCAACAGCCCGGACAGCGCGGTGGCCTTCTTTCCGCACAGGGCCACCGCGCGACCGGGACCGTCCGGCCCGGGCCACGCCCCGCTTGTGAGACGCCTGAAAATCGCCTAGGGGATCCCGACCGCAAGTTTCGAAGGTTCCGCCAGATGCGTCTGTCCCGTTATTTCCTGCCCGTCCTGAAAGAAACGCCCTCCGAGGCTCAGATCGTCAGCCACCGGCTGATGCTGCGCGCGGGCATGATCAAGCAGGCCTCGGCCGGGATCTATTCGTGGCTGCCACTGGGCTACAAGGTGCTGAAGAATATCGAGCGGATCGTGCACGAGGAGCAGGAGCGCGCGGGCCACATCCCGTTGCTGATGCCGACGCTCCAGTCGACCGAGCTGTGGGAGGAATCCGGCCGGATCAACGCCTATGGCCCGGAACTGCTGCGCCTGCGCGACCGGCATGACCGGCCGATGCTCTACGGCCCGACGAACGAGGAGATGATCACCGACATCTTCCGCTCCTACGTGAAGTCCTACAAGGAACTGCCGCTGACGCTCTACCACATCCAGTGGAAATTCCGCGACGAGGTCCGCCCCCGGTTCGGCGTGATGCGCGGGCGCGAGTTCCTGATGAAGGACGGCTACAACTTCGACCTCACGAAAGAGGACGCGCTGCACGCCTACAACCGCCACCTGGTGAGCTACCTGCGCACCTACGAGCGGATGGGGCTTCAGGCGATCCCGATGCGCGCCGACAGCGGCCCGATCGGCGGTGATGACACCCACGAGTTCCTCGTGCTGGCCGACACCGGCGAGAGCGAGGTCTTCTATGACAGCGAGATCACCGAGCTGAAGTTCGGCGACCGCGAGATCGACTATGACAGCGTGGAGCAGTGCCAGGCCGTGCTCGAGGAATTCACCTCGCGCTATGCCCGCACGGACGAAACCCACGACGCGGCGGTGTTCGAGCAGATCCCCGAGGCGCGCCGCCGGGTGGCACGCGGCATCGAGGTCGGGCAGATCTTCTATTTCGGCACCAAGTATTCCGAAGCCATGGGCGCGACGGTGCAGGGACCGGACGGGCAGGCCGTACCGGTGCACATGGGGTCCCACGGGATCGGCGTCAGCCGTCTGCTGGGAGCGATCATCGAAGCGAGCCACGACGACCGCGGCATCATCTGGCCCGAAGGCGTCACGCCGTTCCACGTCGGCATCGTGAACCTCAAGACCGGCGATCCGGAAGCCGATGCCGCCTGCGAAGCGCTGCACGAGAGCTTTGTCTCGCTGGGGCTCGACCCGCTCTACGACGACACCAACGAACGGGCCGGGGCCAAGTTCGCGACCATGGACCTGATCGGCCTGCCGTGGCGGATCACCGTGGGGCCACGCGGTCTCAAGAACGGGGTGGTGGAACTGACCTCGCGTCGGACTGGCGAGAGCGAGGAGATGCCGCCGGAGCAGGCCGTCGCCAAGATCGCCGAGATCTACCAAGACGTGTAAGTCCGGCCGGGACGCGTGGCACATCTGCGCACCGCGTCCCGCCGCGACGCTCTGCCCAATCGGCGGGCAGGCGGAGTGACTCTGCGCATGTGCACATGCTTCGCTGTTTATTTGGGCGGCTGTGCGGCCTAGATTATGCGTCAGGCAAGAAAGCGGGACTCATCATGACGCGCGCACGTGTCGGAATCATTACGAACCTCACGGTGATCAACGATCAGTACCGGACGCACTCCGGCGGGATCATGACCACACAGGCGGTGGCCGAGGTGTCGGGATGCATGCCGCTGCTGATCCCCGCCGACCCGCGCTACGTATCGATCGACGAGCTGCTCGACACCTTTGACGGCTTCGTGCTGACCGGCGGGCGCCCGAACGTGCACCCCGAGGAATACGGCGAGGCCGAGACCGAGGCGCACGGTACCTTCGACCGCAACCGCGACGCGATCACCCTTCCGTTGGTGCGGGCCTGCGTCGAGCGTGGGCAGCCGTTCCTCGGCATCTGCCGTGGCTTCCAGGAGGTCGCCGTCGCCATGGGATCGACCCTGCACCCCGAGATCCGCGACATCCCCGGCCGGATGAACCACCGGATGCCGCCGGACGGCACCATCGAGGAAAAGTTCGCCCTGCGGCACAAGGTGACGTTCTGCGAGGGCGGGGTGTTCCACAAGCTGATGGGTGCGCCTGCGGTGATGACCAACACGCTGCACGGGCAGGGGGTTGTCAAACCGGGCAAGCGGTTCCGCATCGACGGTATCGCGCCCGACGAGACACCCGAGGCGGCCTATATCGAGGGGGCCAAGGGCTTTACCCTCGCCGTCCAGTGGCATCCCGAGTACAACGCTGCCGCCGATCCGGTGTCGCGGCCGCTGTTCGAGGCGTTTGGCCAGGCCGCGCAGGCCTGGTCCGAGGGGCGGATGCCCCAGCCGGTGCTGCAGACGGCCTGAGCCGTCAGATCTCGGCGTAGATTTCCAGGATATTGCCGTCCGGGTCGCGGAAGAACACCGTGCGATGGCCAAAGGGCTGGTCGGTGACCGGCCGCTCCAGCGCGATGCCCGCCGCCGTGAGCGCCGCGGCGCAGTCGGCGACCGCGCCGGGCGGCACGCGAAAGGCCAGTTGCAATGACGCCGCGCCGGGCGGGGTGGGGGCGTCGGCGGCCATTGCCCGGTGATCGCAGAGCGCCAGGGTCTGGGCGCCGAAGTTGTATTCGATCCACCGGGGGCTGAGCTCCCGCGCCACCTTGAACCGCAGCACGCCCTCGTAGAAGGTGCGCATCGCGGGCAGGTCGCGGGCGCGGATCACGGTGTAATCCACCGCCCGGATATGATCGAAGGGCGACACTGGCCTAGAACTGGCCGCCGCCGATGTGGATCTCGGTCCCGTTGACGCTTTCGCTCAGCGGATTGCAGAGCCAGAGCGCGGCGGCGGCGATTTCCTCGGGTTTGATCAGGCGCTTGTGGCGGTTCACGTTCACCATGATGTCACGCGCCTCGTCGGCGCTGGCACCGGTGCGTTCGGCGATCGAGGCGGTGTTGCGCTCGACGATGGGCGTGTCGACATAGCCTGGGCAGATCGAGTTGAAGGTGTAGGGCTGGCCCAGGAAGTCCTCTCCGAACGAACGCATCATGCCGATCACCCCGTGCTTGGACGCGGCATAGGCACCGGCCCCGGCAGAACCCTTGATGCCCGCGATGGACGACACCGCGATCACGCGGCCCCAGTCGGTGTCGAGCATCGAGCGCAGGCTTTCCCGCACCGTGAAGAACGCGCCGTCGAGGTTGGTCGCCATGATCCGCCGCCAGAAGGCGCCGTCGGTCTTGTGGAGCTTGCGGCCCTCGGCGATGCCGGCATTGGCGACGCAGACCTGGACAGGGCCGCGGGCGGCCACGGCGGCGGCGGTGACCGAGGCGACCTGCGCCTCGTCCGTGACATCCATCGCCATCGGGAACATGCCGGGTTCCGCGACCTGTTCCAGCACCTCGATGCGGCGGCCGGTGATGGTGACCTCGGCGCCCTCGGCCACCAGCCCGCGGGCGATGGCCAGGCCGATGCCGGTGCCGCCGCCGGTGACGATGGCGTGTTTGCCCTTCAGATACATGCGTGTCCTCCCTTGGTTTCGCGTCAACTTACGCGGGCGGCTCCGGGAGGCAAGCAAGTTGGCGCCCGTGACACGGGGCTGAAACCCGTCATGCCGATCCGCTCCCCGAAAAATCGCAGCGACATGAACGGCTTCCCGCGCTACCTTCACCTCATGCGCAAATGGATCGACCTCCCGCCTGTCTGGCTTCTTGTGTTCGTGGTGATCGCCTGGATGCAGGGGCGCTATTTCAGCTTGGGTCTCGAATTCGGCACCACCTGGGCGCGGTTCCTGGGCGGTGTGCTGGTCGGCGGCGGGATCATCCTGATGGTGCTGGCGGCGGACGAGATGCGGCGTCAGCGCACCACCATCGTGCCGCGCCAGCAGGCCACGCGGCTGGTCACCACCGGCATCTTCAGCCGGACGCGCAACCCGATCTACCTGGGTGACCTGATGGTGCTGAGTGGCCTGATCCTGACCTGGAGTGCGGTGTTATCGCTCGCATTGGTGCCAATCTTCCTGTGGGTCATTGAAAAACGCTTCGTGCTGCCCGAAGAAGAACACCTGAGCCGGACATTCGGCGCCGAATATGCGCGCTATTGCGAGCGGGTGCGGAGATGGGTTTGACACCGCGCGCAAGAACGTGCATCTCGGGCAGGGAGATCGCGCAATAATATTGCGCAGTGCGAAATTGCGGCTGTTCCGGGCCCCCGGCGCAGCCGAGTGCTTTGTCCTGAAGGGAGAAGACAGACGTGAAGATCGGAACGCCAAAGGAAGTGTTCGAGGGGGAGAACCGTGTCGCGATGACGCCGGACTCCGCCCTCCAGCTGCAGAAGCTGGGGCACGAATGCTTCATCGAAACCGGCGCGGGCGAAAAGGCCGGGTTCCTCGACCACGCCTATGAAGCTGCCGGGGTGACGGTCGTCAAGACGGCGGCGGCGCTCTGGAAAGAGTCGGACATCATTGCCAAGGTCCGGCCCCCGTCGGACACCGAGGCAAAACGCCTGACCGCCGACAAGACGCTGATCTCGTTCTTCTATCCCGGCTCGAACGAAGAGCTGATGGAGCTGTGCAAGTCGAAGGGCGCCACCGTCATCGCGATGGACATGGTGCCCCGCATCAGCCGCGCGCAGAAGATGGACGCGCTGTCGTCGATGGCCAACATCGCAGGTTACCGCGCGGTGATCGAAGCGGGCAACAACTTCGGCCGCTTCTTCACCGGCCAGGTGACCGCCGCGGGCAAGGTGCCCCCGGCGAAGGTGCTGATCGTCGGTGCCGGCGTGGCCGGTCTGGCCGCGATCGGGACCTCGACCTCGCTCGGCGCGATCACCCTAGCGTTCGACGTGCGGCCCGAAGTGGCCGAGCAGATCGAATCCATGGGGGCCGAATTCGTCTATCTCGATTTCGAGGAGGCGCAGACCGATGGCGCGGCGACCGGCGGCTATGCGGCGCCTTCGAGCCCCGAGTTCCGTGAAGCCCAGCTCAAGAAATTCCGCGAGCTGGCGCCCGACATCGACATCGTCATCACCACCGCCCTGATCCCGAACCGGCCGGCGCCGGTGCTCTGGACCAAGGACATGGTCGAGCTGATGAAGCCCGGATCGGTCATCGTCGACCTGGCGGCTGAGCGTGGCGGCAACTGCGAATTGACCGTCCCGGACGAGAAGCTGGTGACCGACAACGGCGTGACCATCGTCGGCTACACCGATTTCCCGAGCCGGATGGCGACCCAGGCCTCGACCCTCTACGCCACCAACATCCGTCACATGATGACGGACCTGACGCCCGAGAAGGACGGCGTCGTCAACCAGAACATGGAAGACGACGTGATCCGCGGGGCGACCATCGCCCACGCCGGAGAGATCACCTTCCCGCCGCCACCGCCCAAGGTGCAGGCGATCGCGGCCCAGAAGCCCAAGGAGAAGGCCAAGGAGCTGACGGCGGAAGAGAAGCGCGCGAATGAAATCGCCGCGTTCAAGGCGCAAACCAAGAACCAGGTCACGCTGCTCGCCGTCGGCGGCGCGCTGCTGCTGGCCGTGGGCCTCGTGGCACCGGCAAGCTTCATGCAGCACTTCATCGTCTTTGCGCTGTCGGTCTTTGTCGGCTTCCAGGTGATCTGGAACGTCAGCCATTCGCTGCACACCCCGCTGATGGCGATCACCAACGCGATCTCGTCGATCATCATCCTGGGGGCGCTGATGCAGATCGGCTCGGGCTCCTGGCTCGTCATACTCCTCGCCGCGCTTTCGGTCTTCATGGCCGGGATCAACATCTTCGGCGGCTTCCTCGTGACACGGCGCATGCTCGCCATGTTCCAGAAATCGTAAGGGGTAGGGGACCATGGAATACGGATTCACGACGGCGGCCTACGTGGTCGCGGCTGTCCTCTTCATCCTCTCGCTCGGCGGTCTGTCGGGCCAGGAAAGCGCCAAGCGGGCCGTCTGGTACGGCATCGTCGGCATGGCGCTGGCGGTCTTCGCCACGCTGATCGGACCCGGCTCGGGGCTGTGGCTCCTGTCGATCCTGCTGATCGCGGCGGGCGGGGCCATCGGCTTCGTGGTCGCGACCCGCGTCCAGATGACCGAGATGCCGCAGCTTGTCGCCGCGATGCATTCGCTGGTCGGCCTGGCCGCGGTCTTTGTCGGTTTCAACGCCCATATCGAGGTCGGGCGCGTCGCGTCGGTCATGGCCGAGCACGGCATCCCCTTCCCGGTGCCCTACGAAGGCTATACCGGTGATATCGCCGCACGCTACCACGAAGTCGCCGAAGGCTTCCGCGGGTTCGCCGCGATCCTGTCGCACAAGCTGCAGGTCGAGGTGAGCATCCTGCGGGTCGAGCTGTTCCTCGGCGTCTTCATCGGCGCGGTGACCTTCACCGGTTCGGTGATCGCCTACGGCAAGCTGGCGGGCAAGGTGACCTCGGCCGCGACCAAGCTGCCCGGCGGGCACATGCTGAACGCGGCGGCCGCGGGCCTCTCGGTGCTCTGCCTGATCTGGTACTTCAACACCGGCGGTTTCTTCCCGCTCTTCCTCATGACGCTGGCGGCGCTCTTCATCGGGTATCACCTGATCATGGGGATCGGCGGCGCGGACATGCCTGTGGTCGTCTCGATGCTCAACTCCTACTCGGGCTGGGCGGCGGCGGCGATCGGCTTCTCTCTGGGCAACGACCTCCTGATCGTGGTCGGTGCGCTGGTGGGTTCGTCCGGTGCGATCCTGTCCTACATCATGTGCAAGGCGATGAACCGGTCGTTCATCTCGGTCATCCTGGGCGGTTTCGGCGGCTCGTCGGGGCCGGCGATGGAGGTCGAGGGCGAACAGGTCGCGATCGACGTCGACGGCGTGGCCGCGGCGCTCGAGGACGCGGACAGCGTCATCATCGTGCCGGGCTACGGCATGGCGGTGGCGCAAGCCCAGCAGAACGTGGCCGAGCTGACCCGCAAGCTGCGCGGGCAGGGCAAGGAAGTGCGTTTCGCCATCCACCCGGTCGCGGGCCGTCTGCCGGGGCACATGAACGTGCTGCTGGCCGAGGCCAAGGTGCCCTACGACATCGTGCTCGAGATGGACGAGATCAACGAGGACTTCCCGGAAACGGACGTCGTGATCGTCATCGGCTCGAACGACATCGTGAACCCGGCGGCGCAGGACGACCCGAACTCCCCGATCGCCGGTATGCCGGTGCTCGAGGTCTGGAAGGCCAAGACCGTCTTCGTGTCCAAACGCGGGCAGGGGACCGGGTATTCCGGCATCGAGAACCCGCTGTTCTACAAGGACAACACGCGGATGTACTACGGCGATGCCAAGGACTCGATCGGCGCACTGCTGAACAAGCTCGGCTGAGCCCGGATCGAGAGGAATGGGAAGGGGCGGTCGAGAGGCCGCCCCTTTCGTTTTGTCGGTGTGGTGGGGGAAGCCTACCCTGCGGGCCGTGTCCGGGGTGGGGTTGGGTCCCGCCGTCGCGCTTCCGTCTAGCCCTTCAGGGGCAGGCGCTTGACCAGGTGGAACCGGTCCTCGGCATCCGCCCCGACGAGGGCCATTTCGGTGATCTCGTAGGGGGCAGAGAGCAGCGGCGTGACCACCGGGTCCAGCGCGGCGGCTGTGGCCGCGAGGTCTTCGGCCGAGAGGCGGCCGGACAGGGTCATGTGGAACCGGAAGTCGTCCATCACGTAAGGATAGCCCCATCGGGTCAGGTTCGCCTCTTGCCGAGGGCTCAGGCCGCGCGACCGGCGGCGGGCCAGTTCGGCCTCTCCGGCGGGGCGGCGGAAATCGTCGAGCCCCTCGACGCAGGCCGCGGCCAGGCAGGCAAGGTCCGCGGCATCGCCCGCGGGCGTGAGCGCGAGGAAATGCCCGAGCGGGGTCAGCGCCAGCCCCTCCAGCGTCACCGGCGCGAGCCGGGCGCAGAGCGCCGTGGCCTCGGCCTCGAGCGCGGCAAAGGACCGGTCCTCGGCCAGGCGGAACGGAGGCTTGATGGTGCCGTGAAAGCCGTACTTGCGGGGCGTCGCGGTGATGTCCTCGACCGGACGGGGCAGGCCCGCCACTTCGGGATGCGGCACGGACACGCCTTTGGCCACGTCCCAGCCCAGCCAGGACGCCCCGAAATCGGCCAGCGGGCCGGGCGGGCAGAGGTAGTAGAGGGCGTATCGTTCAAAGGGGGGCATTGTCGTCTCCGCAAGTCATTCCGGATGCCATATCGACCCGTTGGTGACAAGGTAATGACAATGCGCGGGACAATCGGCCGTGCAGCCCTTGCAGCCCCCCCTGCGCGTAACTAAGACTCTGGTCGGAACGGATCGCGCCGGCGGTCCGAAGGCAGAATGGGCAGGACGCGATGAAAGACCCGGTAGAATTCTACATGAACAACCTCGTTCCCATGGTGGTCGAACAGACCAGCCGCGGCGAACGGGCCTACGACATCTTCTCGCGCCTGCTGAAGGAGCGGATCATCTTCCTCTCGGGCCCGGTGCACGACGGCATGTCGAGCCTCATCGTGGCGCAGCTGCTGCACCTCGAGGCCGAGAACCCGTCGAAAGAGATCTCGATGTACATCAACTCGCCGGGCGGTGTGGTTACCTCCGGCCTGTCGATCTATGACACCATGCAGTACATCAAGCCCAAGGTCTCGACCCTGGTGATCGGGCAGGCGGCGTCCATGGGCTCGCTCCTGCTGACCGCCGGTGAACCGGGGATGCGGCATTCGCTGCCGAACAGCCGGATCATGGTCCACCAGCCCTCGGGCGGCTACCAGGGTCAGGCGACCGACATCATGATCCATGCCGAAGAAACGCTCAAACTGAAGCGCCGGCTGAATGAAATCTACGTGAAACATACCGGGCAGGACCTGGAAACGGTGGAGCGCGCGCTGGAGCGCGACAACTTCATGTCGCCGGAAGAGGCCAAGGAATGGGGCCTTATCGACGAAATCGTCGAAAGCCGCACCAAACCGGACGGCGAGTGACCGTGACGACGAAACCTCACATCAACTTCTGTGAGGCATTTTTGACATTGTGATGGCCGGGGGGCTGCCATAGTCTGTGTTGAAACGCAGCAAGGTGGGCCCCTCGGACAGCCGAAGCGGCCCGTGACCGGGCAAAAGGTGCGAAATGGCGAACAACTCGGGTAGCGACAGCAAGAACACGCTCTACTGCAGCTTCTGCGGGAAGAGCCAGCACGAAGTGCGCAAGCTGATCGCGGGTCCGACCGTGTTCATCTGCGACGAGTGCGTTGAACTCTGCATGGACATCATCCGCGAGGAAACGAAATCCTCGGGGCTGAAAAGCTCGGACGGCGTGCCAACCCCGCAGGAAATCTGCCAGGTCCTGGACGACTACGTGATCGGCCAGATGAAGGCCAAGCGCGTCTTGTCGGTGGCCGTGCACAACCACTACAAGCGCCTGAACCATGCGGCCAAGTCCTCGGACATCGAGCTGGCGAAATCCAACATCCTGCTGATCGGCCCGACCGGCTGCGGCAAGACGCTGCTGGCGCAGACGCTGGCGCGGATCCTCGACGTGCCCTTCACCATGGCCGACGCGACAACGCTGACCGAAGCCGGTTACGTGGGCGAGGACGTCGAGAACATCATCCTCAAGCTGCTGCAGTCGTCGGAATACAACGTCGAGCGTGCGCAGCGCGGCATCGTCTACATCGACGAGGTCGACAAGATCACCCGCAAGTCGGAAAACCCCTCGATCACCCGCGACGTCTCGGGCGAGGGCGTGCAGCAGGCGCTGCTGAAGCTGATGGAAGGTACCGTGGCCTCCGTCCCGCCGCAGGGCGGCCGGAAGCATCCGCAGCAGGAATTCCTGCAGGTGGACACGACCAACATCCTGTTCATCTGTGGCGGCGCCTTCGCGGGCCTCGACAAGATCATCGCGCAGCGCGGCAAGGGCTCGGCCATGGGCTTTGGCGCCGACGTGCGGGACAATGACAACCGTGGCGTGGGCGAGATCTTTGGCGACCTCGAACCCGAGGATCTGCTGAAATTCGGCCTGATCCCGGAATTCGTCGGCCGTTTGCCGGTCATCGCAACGCTCGAGGACCTGGACGAGGACGCGCTGGTCACCATCCTGACCGAGCCGAAGAATGCCCTGGTGAAGCAGTACCAGCGCCTGTTCGAACTCGAGGATGCCAAGCTGTCCTTCACCGAGGACGCGCTGACCGCGATCGCCAAGCGTGCAATCGAACGCAAGACCGGCGCCCGCGGCCTGCGGTCGATCCTCGAGGACATCCTCCTCGACACGATGTTCGACCTGCCGGGCATGGAGAACGTCGAAGAGGTCGTGGTGAACGAAGAGGCCGTGACCTCGGACGCGACACCGCTGATGATCTACGCCGACTCCAAGAAGGAAGGCGCCAGCGCGGGCTGATCCCCGGCGCACCGGAATTCGGACGGGCCCGTGCAGTGATGCGCGGGCCCGTTTCGTTTGCCGCGGATCGTCGCGATTTGCCTCTGGTGAATTCCCGCCGGCGCCGCGACAGTCGGCGCGACACCATCTGAGGATTCGGCCATGGCACATACCAGGATACACTCCGGCGGGGCGTTCGAGGCGATGATCGGCTATTGCCGGGCGGTCAAGACGGACGATGGCTGGATCCACGTCGCGGGCACCGTGGGGGTCGACCCCGAGACCCGCAAGCCGCCGGAGTCGGTGGTCGACCAGTGCCGCTGCGCGCTCGACACCATCCGCGACGCGCTGAACCGCGCCGGCGCCGGGTTCGAGGACGTGGTGCGCGTGCATTACATCCTGCCCGACAAGGCCGATTTCGAACCCTGCTGGCCGCTGCTGGCGGAAACCTTCGGGGACAACCCGCCCGCCGCCACCATGTTCGAGGCAGGGCTGATCGATCCGGTCTACAAGATCGAGATCGAGGTCACCGCCAAGACCCGCGCGACGGCGCAGCACGGCCCCTGAGGGCTGGACCTTCGGCCCCCGATGGGCCATATCGGACTAAGCAGTTTCGGAGGTCCCAGATGGGTTTTCTCAACAGTGTTCTCGGCGGCATCACCTGGTGGAACGGCGCGACGCTCAACACCCGGTTCTACACGTCGCGCAACGGCGTGAAAGTCGGCGAGGATGAGCAGGGCAACGTGTTCTACCGCACGCGCGACGGCAAGCGCCGCTGGGTGATCTACAACGGCGAGATCGAGGCGAGCCGGATCAGCCCGGACTGGCACGGCTGGCTGCACCACACCTTTGACGAGCCGCCGACCGACCGGCCGCTGCCCAAGAAGGCGTGGGAGAAACCGCACCACGAGAACCTGACCGGCACGCCGCTGGCCTATGCGCCGGCCGGGTCGCTCCGCCGCGCCGATCCGGCACCGCGGACCGATTACGAGGCGTGGAGTCCCGAGTAAGGGCAGGCAGATGGCCGAAAACACCAGCGAAGTCATTGTCGGCGCCGCAGTCCTGGCGCTGGCCATCGGGTTCGGCGTCTACGCCAGCCAGGTCTCGGGTCTTTCGGGGCAGGCGGACGGCTATCCGTTGACCGCGTCGTTCCGTTCGGCCGAGGGCATCCAGATCGGCACCGACGTGCGGCTGGCCGGCGTCAAGGTCGGCACCGTCACCGATGTCACCCTGAACCCCGAAACCTACCGGGCCGAGACGCGGTTCACAGTGGACGAAGGCCTGCAGGTGCCGGACGACAGCGCGGTGATCGTCAGCTCCGAAGGGCTGCTCGGCGGCAACTTCCTCGAGATCTCGCCCGGCGGATCGCCGTTCTACCTGGGCGCGGGGGATGAGGTGATCGACACCCAGGGATCGGTCAGCCTGATCTCGCTGCTGATGAAATACGTCTCGGGCGGGGGCGGGAATTGATCCGCGCGCTGCTCACCACGCTGCTGCTGGCGACGCCGGTGGCCGCCCAGGTCCAGGACGGGATCGAGGGCGCCACGACCGAACGCCAGCACATGGCCGAGGCGCCGGGCGCCCGGCTCAAGGCGCTCGACAAGATCAACGGGGACGTGTCGGAATTCGACATGGGCGACGGCAACTCGGTCCAGATCGGCAAGCTGGTCGTGGAACTGCGCGAATGCCGCTACCCCGAGGACAACCCCGAGGGCGACGGCTTTGCCTACCTGGTGATCACCGAGCCGTCGAAATCCGCCGACCCGATCTTTTCCGGCTGGATGATTGCCTCGGCCCCGGCGCTCAACCCGCTGGACCACTTCCGCTACGATATCTGGCTGCTGCGCTGCAAGACGGCCTGAGGGTCGCGCGGCACCGGCGGGGCGGTGAAGTCCGCCGGCCGCCGGATCGCGTCGCGCAGACGCGAATGGTAGGCCGCCCGCGTGATCTCGACCGCGCCCAGTGACGCGAGGTGCGGGGTGATGAACTGCGTGTCGAACAGGGTGAAGCCCGCGGCGTTCAGCCGGTGCACCAGCCAGGCCAGCGCGATCTTGGACGCGTCCCGGCGGCGCGAGAACATGCTTTCGCCGAAGAAGGCCGCGCCGACCGCCACGCCGTAAACCCCGCCGATCAACCGGCCGCCGGCGCTGATTTCCAGAGAATGCGCATGACCCATGTCGTGCAGGTCGTGGTAGAGCTGGGCGATCTCGTCGTTAATCCAGGTCTCGTCCCGGTCGGCACAGGCATCCACCACCCCGGCGAAATCCCGGTTTACCGTGACGGTGTAATCCATCCGCCGGATCGCGCGCGCCAGCGAACGCGAGACGTGGAAGCCATCCAGTGGAAAGATGCCGCGGCGGCGTGGATCGACCCAGAAGATCTCGGGGTCGTCTCGCCCTTCGGCCATGGGAAAGATGCCCACGGTGTAGGCGTGCAGCAGTAGCTCGGGTGTGAGTCCCTCGGTGTCCTTCATGTCGACCCGAGAGTGCCACGCGTTGCGGGGATTGGCGAGGGACCGACGGCGCCCGGCGGAAAGGAACGCGGGAATGTGAAACGGGGCGCCCGTTTCAGAGCGCCCCGTCCGTGTTCCATGTCGTGTCCGA
Organism: Pseudooceanicola sp. LIPI14-2-Ac024; assembly: GCF_042188925.1. Taxonomy (GTDB): domain Bacteria; phylum Pseudomonadota; class Alphaproteobacteria; order Rhodobacterales; family Rhodobacteraceae; genus Pseudooceanicola. Next base: position 1,040,212 of record NZ_CP170102.1, on the reverse strand, counting down.
CCTCAGGCCTGGAGGTTCTTTTCCAGCCAGGCTTCGAGCCAGTGGATGTTGTAGTTGCCGGACTGGATGTCGGGCTCCTGCAGCAGCGCGTCGAAGAGCGGCACGGTGTTCTCGACCCCGTCGACGATCAGCTCGCCCAGGGCACGGTCGAGCCGGGCCAGCGCCTCGGGCCGGTCGCGGCCGTGCACGATCAGCTTGCCGATGAGGCTGTCGTAGTAGGGCGGGATCGAGTAGCCGTCGTAGAGCGCGCTGTCCATCCGCACGCCAAGCCCGCCGGGCGCGTGGTAATGGGTGATCCGGCCCGGGCGCGGTGCGAAATCGGGCAGGCGTTCCGCGTTGATACGGACCTCGATGGCGTGACCGTTGATGGTCAGGTCGTCCTGGGTGAACGAGAGCGGATAGCCCTCGGCCACGCGGATCTGCTCACGCACCAGGTCGACGCCAAAGATCGCCTCGGTCACCGGGTGCTCCACCTGCAGGCGGGTGTTCATCTCGATGAAGTAGAACTCGCCGTTTTCGTAGAGGAACTCGATCGTGCCAGCACCGGCATAGCCGATTTCGGCCACGGCCTTGGCGCAGGTGGCGCCGATCTCGGCCCGGAGCTCGGGCGTGATAGAGGGGCCGGGCGCCTCTTCAAAGACCTTCTGGTGGCGGCGCTGGAGCGAGCAGTCGCGTTCGCCCAGGTGCACGGCGCCGCCCTTGCCGTCGCCAAAGACCTGGATCTCGACGTGGCGCGGGGTGGTCAGGTATTTCTCGATATAGACTTCGTCGTTGCCGAAGGCGGCCTTGGCCTCGGACCGGGCCGACTGGAACGCGCGCTCCATCTCGGCCTCGGATTTCGCGACCTTCATGCCGCGCCCGCCGCCGCCGGCGGTCGCCTTGATGATGACCGGATAGCCGATCTCGGCCCCGATGCGCTTGGCGTCGGCCAGGGTCGGCACGCCGCCGTCCGAACCGGGCACGCAGGGCACGCCCAGCTTCTTCATCGTGTCCTTGGCGGTGATCTTGTCGCCCATGATGCGGATGTGTTCCGCGCGCGGGCCGATGAAGGTCAGGCCATGATCCTCGACGATCTGCACGAAGCCCGCGTTTTCCGACAGGAACCCGTAGCCCGGGTGGATCGCCTGCGCGCCGGTGACTTCGCAGGCGGCGATGATCGAGGGGATGTGCAGGTAGCTCTGCGCCGAGGACGGCGGGCCGATGCAGACGCTTTCGTCGGCCATGCGGACATGCATCGCGTCGGCGTCGGCGGTGGAGTGCACGGCGACGGACCGGATGCCCATCTCGCGCGCCGCGCGGATGACGCGCAGGGCGATCTCGCCCCGGTTGGCGATGAGGATCTTGTCGAACATGCGCGCGGCCTTACTCGATGATCATCAGCGGCGCGCCGAATTCGACCGCCGACTGGTCTTCGACCATGATCCGCTTGACCGTGCCCGAGCGCGGCGCCGGGATGTGGTTCATGGTCTTCATGGCCTCGATGATGAGGAGCGTGTCGCCCTCGGACACCTGCGCGCCGACCTTGACGAAGGGCTCGGCCCCCGGTTCGGGCTGCAGGTAGACGGTGCCGACCATGGGCGAGGTCACGGCGCCCGGGTGGCTGGCCGGATCCGCGGTTTCGGCGGGGGCGGCGGCGGCGGGCGCCGCGGGGGCAGCTGCGGCCGGGGCAGGCAGGGCGGCCGGTGCGGCCATCGCCACGGGGGCGGGGGCGGCGACCTGGCGGCTGACACGGACGTTGAGAAGTTGTCCTCGCCGTATTCCCGTTTCACTTCGATTTCGCTGAGGTCATTGTCCTTCAGCAGCCCGGCCAGTGCCTGGATGAAAGCGACATCGGCATCGTGCGACTTGTTCGTCATGCTGTCCTCGATTGGATACCCAGCCCTTCCCCGGGGCCTTTGTCCGGGGCTTATAGGGGATGCGGAGGCGCGTGAAAAGCAACCTCTGCCTCAAGAAGCGGCATCGGGGCCCGGAAAACGGAACGGGGCGCCCGAAGGCGCCCCGCGGTACCGGATTGACCCGGATCAGGATTTGCCGAGGGTGACCGGCTCTTCGCTTTCCATCGCGGTCGAGAGCTCGGCGTTGTATTCCTCCATGCTCTTCAGCTGCTCCTCGGTATAGCCAAAGGCGGTCACGGTCTCGCCCTGCCAGTCGAGCTCGGTCAGCGGCAGCGCCACCGAATGCTCGCCCAGGCCCAGGAAACCGCCGACGCCGACCACGGCCATCACCTCGCCGTTGATCCGGACGACATCGTCGATCTCGCCGATGTCCTCACCGGCCGAGGAGGCGACGTTCACGCCGATCAGCTCGCCCACAGTTGCGGGTTCGACCTGTGCCTGCATCTGCGCCTCGCTGTCGGCGGTGGCGGCGGCATCCGGGTCAAGCGACTGCGCGGTGTCGGTGGCGGCGTCGCCCATGGCGTCCGCGCCGCTCTCCATCGTCTGACCGGCGGCTTCGGCGGTGTTCTCGGCCGCCTGGCCGGTGTCCTCGATGGCTTCGCCCGCGGCGGCGGTGCCCTCTTCGACCTGGCTTTTCAGCGGGTCTGCCTCGGTCGCGGTCTGCGCGACGGCAGCGCCCGACAGCAGGGCGAGGGCGGCGGCGCTCGAAATCAGCGTTTTCTTGATGGGGGTCATGGCTCGTTCTCCTTTCGTCGTTGCCAACGTGCTGGGGATAGAACGGGGAGGCCCGGGAACGGTTCCCGGTCGTGTTTCAGGGCAGGGCAGCATTTCGCCAACCCGGGGTGCAGATGCGCGCAACCCCCTGAAAACGCGGAAAAGGCGGGTGGCAAGGACCCGCCTTTTCCAGAGAAATTCGCAGGGAACCCTAGCGGTTCATGCGGTTTTCGATCAGTTCGTCCACCACCGAGGGGTCCGCCAGCGTCGAGGTGTCGCCAAGCGCGCCATAGTCGTTTTCGGCGATTTTCCTGAGGATCCGCCGCATGATCTTGCCCGAACGGGTCTTGGGCAGGCCCGGCGCCCACTGGATCAGGTCCGGCTTGGCGATCGGACCGATCTCGTTCCGCACCCAGCCCTCGAGCTCCTTTCGAAGCTCGTCCGAAGGCTCGACGTCGTTCATCAGGGTAACGTAGGCATAGATGCCCTGGCCCTTCACCTCGTGCGGGTAGCCGACGACCGCCGCTTCGGCGACCTTGGCATGGGCGACCAGCGCGCTTTCGACCTCGGCCGTGCCCATCCGGTGGCCCGAGACGTTGATGACGTCATCGACCCGGCCAGTAATCCAGTAATAGCCGTCGGCGTCGCGCCGGCAGCCGTCCCCGGCAAAGTAGTAGCCCTTGTAGTCCGAGAAATAGGTCTTTTCGAACCGTTCGTGATCGCCCCAGACGGTGCGCATCTGGCCGGGCCAGCTGTCCTTGATCGCCAGCACGCCCTCGGCCGCGGTCTCGGAGATCTCCTTGCCTGAGGTCGGGTCGAGCACCACGGGCTGAACGCCGAAAAAGGGTTTCGTCGCCGATCCCGGCTTGGTCGCCACCGCGCCGGGCAGGGGGGTGATCATGTGGCCGCCGGTTTCGGTCTGCCACCAGGTGTCCACGATCGGCAGTTTTCCCTTGCCGACGTTGTCGTTGTACCAGTTCCACGCCTCGGGGTTGATCGGTTCGCCCACGGTGCCCAGCACCTTGAGCGTCGACAGGTCCGAGCCTTCGACGAAAGAGGTGCCCTGTCCCATCAACGCGCGGATCGCCGTCGGCGCGGTGTAGAACTGGTTGACCTTGTGCTTTTCGATCACCTGCCAGAAACGGCTGGCGTCGGGGTAGGTCGGCACGCCCTCGAACATCAGCGTGGTCGCGCCGTTCGCGAGCGGGCCATAGAGGATGTAGGTGTGACCGGTGACCCAGCCCACGTCCGCGCCGCACCAGAAGATGTCGCCGTCGTGGTAGTCGAAGGTCAGCTGCTGCGTCATCGCGGCATAGAGCAGGTAGCCACCGGAACTGTGCACGACGCCCTTGGGTTTTCCGGTCGAGCCGGAGGTATAGAGGATGAAGAGCGGATCCTCGGCCCCCATCGGGCGGATCGGGCAATCGGGCGCGACCTCGGCCATCATCGCCTTCACGTCGACGTCGCGGTCCTGGATCCAGGTCGTCTGGTCGCCGGTGTGCTTGACGACAAGGCAGCGCACCTTGTCGGAGCAGTGCAGCAGCGCGGCATCGGTGTTCGACTTCAGCGCGGTGCGGCGGCCGCCGCGGGGGGCGGTGTCGGCGGTGATGACGACCTTGGCCTGGCAATCGTTGATCCGGTTGGCCAGCGCATCGGGCGAGAATCCGGCGAAGACCACCGAATGGATCGCACCGATCCGGGCGCAGGCCAGCATGGCATAGGCTGCCTCGGGGATCATCGGCAGGTAGATCACCACGCGGTCGCCGCGCATCACGCCCTGCGCCAGCAGGACGTTGGCAAAGCGGCAGACCTTCTCGTGCAGCTCGCGGTAGGTGATGTGCTGCGCCGGGTCGCCGGGTTCGTCGGGCTCAAAGATAATCGCGGTCTGGTCGCCGCGGCTGTCGAGGTGCCGGTCGATGCAGTTGTAGGCGACGTTCAGCACGCCGTCCTCGAACCACTTGATGTTCACCTTGCCCAGGTCAAAGGTCGCGTTCTTGACCTTGGTGAAGGGCGTGATCCAGTCGAGGCGTTCTTTCGCCTGGCCGCCCCAGAAGGTGTCGGGATCCTCGATCGAGGCCTTGTACATCTCTTCGTAGGTCTTGGCATCGACATGAGCCTTGGCGACGAAGTCGTTGGACGGCGGATAGATTTTGGGGTTGCTGGCTTCGTTCATGACGCGCCTCCCTTTCGCGTTGTGACGTCCCGTTGGGGAGTAGATAGGACGTTCGCCCACCGGGGTTCAAGCCACACCGGCGGGCGGGCGGATCAGATGGCGAGGTATTCCTCGCGCAGTTCCTTGTTGCCGAGCACCTCCTTGGCGGAGCCATCGTAGACGATCGACCCGGTGTCGAGGATCACCGAACGGTCGGCCAGTTCCAGCGCGCGGACTGCGTTCTGTTCGACGAGGACGGTGGTGATGCCCTGTTCCTTGATGATGCGCAGGGTCTTCTCGATCTCGTCCACGATCACCGGGGCCAGGCCCTCGTAGGGCTCGTCCAGCAGCAGCACCTTGATGTCGCGGCTGAGCGCGCGGGCGATGGCCAGCATCTGCTGTTCGCCGCCCGAGAGCGTGACGCCTTCCTGCTTGCGGCGTTCGCCGAGGCGGGGGAAGAGCTCGTAGAGCCGTTCCTTGGACCAGCCGACCGGCGGCGCGATCTGGGCGAGGTCGATGTTTTCCTCGACGGTCAGGCCGGGGATGATGCGCCGGTCCTCGGGCACCAGCCCGATGCCCGCCTGCGCCGCCTGGTGCGACCGCATCGTGTGCAACGGCTGGTGGTCCAGCCAGATCTCGCCGTGGGTCAGCTGTGGGTCGTCCATACGGGCGATAGTGCGCAGGGTCGAGGTCTTGCCCGCCCCGTTGCGGCCCAGGAGCGCGAGGATCTCGCCCTCGTGCACGTTGAAGCTGACGTTCTGGACGATGTAGCTTTCGCCGTAATAGGCCTCCACGTTCCAGACCGACAGGAAGGCGGGGGCGGTTTCGGCAAAGTTCTTGCCCTTGGTGAAGTCGGGTTTGACGTTCATCGGATTCTGTCCTTACGCCGCGGCGGTTTCGCCAAGGTAGGCTTCGCGAACCTTGGGATGGCCCTTGATGTTGGCGGGAATGTCCTCGACCAGCGGGGTGCCCTGCGCCAGCACGGTGATCCGTTCGGCCAGGCTGAACACGACGTGCATGTCGTGTTCGATGATCACGATGGTGATGTTGCGCCGGTCGCGGATCTGCTTGAGCAGGTCGATGGTGTTGTTGGTGTCGGCTCGCGCCATGCCCGCCGTCGGTTCGTCCAGCAGGAGGAGCCGCGGCTCCTGCGCCAGGCACATCGCGATCTCGAGCCGCCGCTTGTCGCCGCGCGACATGGCGGCAGAGTGCATGTTCCGCTTGTCGAGCAGGTTCATGTCGTCGAGCACGTGCTCGGCGTGTTCGATGATGTCCCGCTGGGAGCTGATCGCGCGGATCGGGTTCAGTTCGAACGCCCCGTCCCGCTTGGCGAAGCAGGGGATCATCATGTTCTCCATCACCGTCAGGTCGCCGAAGATCTCGGGCGTCTGGAACACCCGGGAAATTCCCATCTGGTTGATCTGGAACGGCTTGCGGCCCAGCACGGACTGCCCGTCGAACATGACCGACCCGGTGTCGGGGATCAGCTTGCCGACGAGGCAGTTGAGCAGGGTGGACTTGCCCGCGCCGTTCGGCCCGATGATCGCGTGGACGGTGTTCTCGGCCACGCTCAGGTTCACGTCGCTCAGGGCCTTCAGCCCGCCGAAGCGCTTGTTGACGTTCTTGACTTCAAGGATGCCCATGGTCGGTTCTCCTCATTCGGCGGGGTTGGATTGGGTGTCTTCGCGGGCGCCCGAGTCCTCGGGTTTGCGCCGGAAGAGCCGGAAGAACCGCTGCCCGCCTTCGACCAGCCCGCCGGGCAGGAAGGTCACGACCAGCATGAAGGTCAGGCCGAGCGTCAGGTGCCAGCCGGGGCCGACGAAGTGCTCGGAGACCCAGACGGAGAAGTGCTGAAGGTTCTCGGGCATGAAGCTGTACCACTGTTCGAGGACGCCGGAGTTGATCTTGGAGAAGATGTTCTCGAAGTACTTGATGACGCCGGCGCCCAGCACCGGACCGATCAGGGTGCCGGCACCGCCGAGGATGGTCATCAGGACGACCTCGCCGGACGCAGTCCACTGCATCCGCTCGGCCCCTGCCAGCGGGTCCATCGAGGCCATGAGGCCACCGGCGAGGCCCGCGTAGGCGCCCGAGATGACAAAGACGGCGAGCGCGTAGGGCCGCTGGTTCAGACCGGTGTAGTTCAGCCGGGTCTTGTTGGCCTTGATCGCCCGCAGCATCAGCCCGAAGGGCGAGCGGAAGATGCGGATCGACATGTAGAAGGCCAGCATCATGATCACCGCGCAGACGTAGTAGCCCACGTTGAACTGGAACGCCCAGGAGCCGACATCCATCACGTAGGTCGACCGCATCTCGGCGCCAAAGAGGTTGGTCACCGGGATGCCGCCCTGTTCCGTGGCGGTGACGCCGAGGATCCGCGGGTCGTCCAGCGTCAGCTGCAGGCCGGTTTCGCCGTTGGTGATCGGGGTCAGCACCGAGTAGGCCAGGTTGAACGACATCTGCGCGAAGGCCAGCGTGAGGATCGAGAAGTAGATCCCCGTCCGCCGCAGCGAGATGTAGCCGATGACCACGGCAAAGAGCGCCGACATGACCATCGAGGCGATGATCGCGGGAATGACGCTCATGCTCAGCAGCTTGAACATCCACACGGCCGAGTAGGAGCCGACGCCGAGGAAGGCGGCATGGCCGAAGCTGAGGTAGCCAGTCAGCCCGAACAGCAGGTTGAAGCCGATGGCGAAGATGCCAAAGATCACGAAGCGCTGCATCAGGTCGGGATAGCCCGCGTTGAACTGCGCCATGGCGCTGTTCGTCGGGAACGGGTTCAGGAGGAAGGGCGCCAGGATGACCAGCGCGGCCACCACCAGAAGCAGGGCGAAGTCTTTACGGTCGAGACCGAGCATGGGTTATTCCTCCATCACGCCCTTGCGGCCCATCAGGCCACGCGGACGTGCGAGCAGAACGATGATCGCGACGAGGTAGATGATGATCTGGTCGATGCCGGGCAGGACCGACTTGACCTCGTTCATCGACGCGAAACTTTCCAGGATGCCGAGCATGAAGCCCGCGGCCACGGCGCCGGGCAGGGAGCCCATGCCGCCGACCACCACCACGACGAAGCTGAGGACGAGGAAGTCCATCCCCATGTGGTAGTTGGGCGAATTGATCGGCGCGTACATGACCCCCGCCATGCCCGCCACCACGGCGGCCAGGGCAAAGGTGATGGTGAAGCGCTTGTCGATGTTGATGCCCAGAAGGCCCACCGTCTCGCGGTCCGCCATGCCGGCACGGACGACCATGCCGAAGGTGGTGAACTGCAGGAAGGCAAAGACCGATCCGATCACCACGACGGCAAAGCAGAAGTAGACCAGCCGCCAGTCGGGATAGATGATCGTGCCGGGATCGAACCCGATGAGGGCGCCGAAATCGAACGAGCCCTGGAACATCGGCGGCGGCGGCACCGGGATCGGGTTGGCGCCGAAGTAGTGCTTCACCAGCTCCTGGATGACGATGGCCAGGCCAAAGGTCACGAGGATCTGGTCGGCGTGGGGACGCTTGTAGAAATGCTTGATCAGCCCGCGTTCCATCGCCCAGCCGACAAAGGCCATGACCGGGATCGAGAAGATCAGCGCGATCGGTACGGACCAGGCAATCAGCGTGGCGCCGAACTCGGGGCCGAACCAGTGTTCGACATAGGGCGTCTCGACCTTCATCGGGTTGCCGAGAAAGTCCTTACGGGTCGGATCGACCGAGACGTAGCTGAGGTTGAGCAGCCGCTGCACCGTGACGGCGCAGAAGGCGCCGAGCATGAACAGCGCCCCGTGGGCGAAGTTGACGACACCGAGCGTGCCGAAGATCAGCGTCAGGCCGAGGGCGATCAGCGAATAGGCGCTGCCCTTGTCGAGCCCGTTCAGGATCTGGAGGATGATGGCGTCCATGGACCTCTTCCCGTGAATGCACGTGAGCAAGGCGCGTGTCGGCCACGCACCCTACCGGGATGCCCGCGCACGGTGGCCGGGCGGAACTGGCGAGGGGCGCGCGCAGCGTGGCGCGCGCCCCCGTTTGGGATTAAGCGCCCGAGTTGCAGGCACCCAGGTTGCCGCCTGCGAACATCGGGTGATCCGGCGCGTACTCGACCTGTTCACGCGGCGTGACCTCGACGATCTCCACCAGGTCGAACTCGTTCTCCGGGTTCTCCTTGCCCTTCACGACCACGACGTCCTTGAAGCACTGGTGGTCATCGGCACGGTAGAGGGTCGGGCCGTTGCCCAGCCCGTCGAACTCGTAGCCCGCCAGGGCTTCGCCGACAGCGCAGGGATCGAACGACCCGGCGCGTTCCACCGCGTCCGCGTAGAGCAGGGTCTGCGCATAGCAGGTATGGGCGGCCTGGCTCGGCGGGAAGCCGTACTTCTCGCCGAAGGACTTCACGAAGGCATTGGTGCCGACGTAACGCGACCCGGCCTGGTTCTCGAGTTTCCAGTCCCAGTTCTGGGAGCCGGGGATGCCCTTGATGTTCTCGCCGGCACCGCGTGCCATCAGCTCGGAGTAGAGGGGCACGACGATCTCGAAGTTCTTGCCGTTGACCTGCTTTTCACGCAGCCCGAACTGCACGGCGTTGGTGAGCGAGTTCACCATGTTTCCGCCGTAGTGGTTCAGGACCAGCACGTCGGCGCCCGAGTTCAGGACCGGCGCGATGTACGAGCTGAAGTCGGTCTGGGCGAGCGGAGTGAGCACGTTGTTGACGGTCTCCCAGCCCATGGCCTCGGTCGCCGCCTGGATCAATTCCTGCTGCGTCCAGCCCCAGGTGTAGTCGGCGGTCAGGTGATAGGCCTTGCGGTCGGTGCCGTACATCTTCTCGAGCACCGGGGCGAGGGCCGCGGCCGACATGTAGGCGTTGAAGAAGTGACGGAAGCCGTTGGCCTTCTTGTCCTTGCCGGTGGTGTCGTTCGAGTGGGTCAGGCCCGCCATGAAGATCACGCCAGCCTCCTGGCAGAGGCCCTGCACGGCCACGGCCACGCCCGAGGACGAGCCGCCCGAGATCATGATCGCGCCGTCCTTCTCGATCATCGACTTGGCCGATGCGCGCGCGGCGTCCGATTTCGTCTGGGTGTCGCCGGTGACGTACTGCACCTTCTTGCCCAGGATGCCGGTGCCCTTGAGCGCATCCGACGAGAACGTCTGCATCATGCCGCCGTCGCCCTCACCGTTCAGGTGTTCGACAGCAAGCTGGAAGGCCCGCAGCTCGTCCGCGCCTTCGTCGGCATAGGGGCCGGTCTGGGGCACGTTGAAGCCGAGGGTGACGGTGCCTCCGGTGGGTTCGTTGGTAAAGGCACGGGCCGAGGACGCCGTGAAGATCGTCGGAATGGCGAGGCCCGCGCCGGTGACCGCACCGGTTCTGAGCACGCCGCGACGCGTAACGTTGTTGGACATGAAATCCTCCCTGTTTTTGATCCGGACGGCGTCTCCTCACGCCACCGGAACGCACTTTGGTGCACAATTGTTATCGCAGGGCGAAAGAAAACCGCGCAACAAATCCTTTTGTTGAAACATTTTTTTTGTAAACAAAATCACAGTTGGCGCGTAAGATTGTAAATAAGTTCTCGTTGCGCTGCAGAAAAGCGCTGTAAAAGCTGGGGATTTCGACATGGCGCGATCGACGTTGACGGGCAGCCGGATCCGCGAACGCCGCATGATGCGCGGCCTGCGGCAGGCCGACCTTGCTCGGCAGGCAGGCATTTCGGCCTCTTACCTCAACCTCATCGAACACAATCGCCGCAGAATCGGCGGGAAACTGCTGCTCGATCTGGCGTCCGCGCTGGATGTCGAACCGTCGCTCCTGGCCGAGGGGGCCGAGGCCGCCCTGATCGCCGCCCTGCGCGAGGCCGCCGCCGACCGGATCGAGACCGGTGCCGAAACCGACGCGGTCGAGGAATTCGCCGGCCGCTTCCCCGGCTGGGCCGCGCTGGCAGCCGCCCAGCACCGCACCATTGCCGACCTCGAGCGCACGGTCGAGGCGCTGACCGACCGGCTGGCGCATGACCCGCACCTTGCCGCCGCGCTGCACGAGGTGCTGTCGACCGTGACCGCGATCCGCTCCACCGCCTCGATCCTGGTCGAGACGAAGGAGATCGAGCCGGAGTGGCGCGAGCGGTTTCATCGCAACATCAACGAGGACGCCCGCCGCTTGGCCGAGGGAGCGCAGCGGCTGGTGAGCGATCTCGATGCGGGCCGCCAGCAGGACGCCACGCTCGACACCCCGCAGGACGAGGTCGAGGCGTTCCTGTCGGCACGCCAGTACCACGTGGCCGAACTGGAGCGCGGCGGAACCGCGACGGTCGAGCAGGTGCTGGCCGGTGCGGGGCTGACCTCGGACGCGGCGCGGGCGATGGCGGGGCGAATCCTTGCCCGCTATGCCGAGGACGCGGCGCGCCTGCCGGTCGCCGCGGTGGTCGAGGCGGCGACCAGGGGCATCGACCCCGCCGCGCTCGGCGCCCGGTTTGGTGTCGGCCCGGGGGCGATGATGCGCCGTCTTGCCAGCCTGCCCGAGGGGGTCGCCACACAGCTTGGCGGTCCCTTTGGCCTCGTGGCCTGCGACGCCAGCGGCACGATCACCTATCGCCGGCCGCTGTCGGCCTTTCCGCTGCCGCGCTTCGGGGCGGCCTGTCCGCTCTGGCCGCTGTTCCAGTCGCTGTCCCGCCCCATGATGCCCCTGCGCCAGCGCCTGCGACTGGCCAGCCGGACCGAGGGGCGGTTCGTCACCCATGCCATATCGGAACCCGTCGGCCTCCTGAGTGCCGAGCGCGCGCCGCTCTTCGAGGCGCACATGCTCTTCGTGCCGGACCCCGACGAAAGCGACACCGGGGTGCAGCGGGTCGGCGTGACCTGCCGGATCTGCCCCAAGGCCGACTGCCGTGGCCGGCGCGAACCCTCGATCATGGCCGAGATCGCCTGACCTTTGGTCATCCCGCCCAACCCGTTCGATTCTGTCCGCATCGCGGAATATCGGTTTTGACAGAACCGTGATCGTGCCCGATAACGTTGTGACAATAAGAAGAACACGGCTCGGAAGGGAGGGGAGGACCTGATGGGCAAAACCGTTCTTGTGATCGAGGACGAACCCAACATCATCGAGGCCATCGGTTTCATCCTGTCGCGTGACGGCTGGCGGGTGGCGACGCATTCCAACGGGGTCGACGCGGTCGAGGCCGTGCAGGCACGCGCGCCGGACCTGGTGATCCTGGACGTGATGCTGCCGGGGCGGTCGGGCTATGACATCCTGCGCGACCTGCGTGCCGGGGCGGGGACTTCGGACCTGCCGATCCTTCTGCTGACCGCGCGCGGGCAGGCCAAGGACCGGGAGATGGCCGAAAGCTCCGGCGCCTCGCGTTACATGACCAAGCCGTTCTCGAACGCCGAGGTGCTCGAGGCGGTACGCGACCTGGCGCGGGACTAGGCAGATGGCCGAGCCGCGCATCCTGTTCTTGGAACGCCGGACCTACCGGCGGCGGCGGCTGGCAGACCTCGCGCGGCTGATGCCGGTGATCGGGCTGGTGCTGCTGCTGGTGCCGCTCCTGTGGGACGAAGGGCCGGGCGGCGTGCCGACCAGCTGGGCGATCTACTGGATCTTCGGGGTCTGGGCGGTGCTGGTGGTCGTTTCGGCCTGGCTGTCGTCGCGCCGGGTGGACGTGGAGCTTGACGGCAACGGCGCGCGGCGCCCGATGCCCGGCGGCGCCGAGGACCCGGGGCGCCGCTGATGGCGTCGCTGAACCTCCTGATCGGGGTCTGCCTGTGCTATGTCGCGGTGCTGTTCCTCGTGGCCTTCCTGGCCGAGAGGGTGGCGATGCGGGGGCGGGCGCACTGGTTGCGGTCGCCGCTGGTCTACACGCTGTCGCTGTCGATCTACTGCACCGCCTGGACCTTCTACGGCGCGGTTGGCTATGCCGCGCGGTCGGGGCTGGAATACCTGACGATCTACATCGGGCCGAGCCTCGTGATGGTCGGCTGGCTCTGGGCGGTGCGCAAGATGGTGCGGATCGGGCGGACCCAGCGGATCACCTCGGTCGCGGACCTGATCTCGTCCCGCTATGGCAAGTCGAACGCGCTGGCGGTGTTCGTGACGCTGCTCGCGGTGATCGGGACGACGCCCTATATCGCCCTGCAACTCCAATCTGTTGTGGAGAGCTTCTCAAGTTTTGCCTTAGCCGATCCCAGCGTCACGGCGCGCGGCGACAGCGCGTCGACCGCGCTCTGGGTGGCGGCGGGGCTGGCGTTCTTCACCGTGCTCTTCGGCACCCGCAACCTCGACGCCAACGAACGCCACCACGGCGTCGTGATGGCCATCGCGGTCGAGGCGGTGGTCAAGCTGGTGGCGCTCGTCGCGGTCGGTGTCTTCGTCGTCTGGGGGATCGGCGGTGGCCTGTCGGAGACCATGGCCCGCATCGACGCCTCGCGCCTCGGGCACTGGCAGATGGCGACCGGACGCTGGGCCGGGCTGATCTTTCTCGCCGCCGCGGCCTTTCTCTGCCTGCCGCGGATGTTCCAGGTCCTGGTGGTCGAGAACGACGACGAAAGCCACCTGCGCACCGCGACCTGGGCCTTTCCGGCCTACCTGATGATGATGTCGCTCTTCGTGGTGCCGATCGCGGTCACGGGACTGGAACTGCTGCCCGAGGGGTCGAACCCCGACCTCTTCGTGCTGACCGTGCCGCTGGCCGCGGGGCAGGAGGGGCTGGCGATGCTGTCGTTCCTTGGCGGTTTCTCCTCGGCGACCTCGATGGTGATCGTCGCCTCCATCGCGTTGTCGACCATGGTGTCGAACCACGTGGTGATGCCGATCTGGCTGCGCGCGACCGGGGGCGGGGCCGCGATCTCGGGCGACGTGCGGCACGTCGTGCTGCTGGCGCGGCGGCTCTCCATCGTGGGGGTGCTGCTGCTTGGCTACCTCTATTACCGCGTCTCGGGCGGGGGCGAAGCCCTGGCGGCGATCGGCCTGATCTCGTTCTCGGGGGTGGCACAGTTCCTGCCGGCGCTGATCGGCGGCATCTTCTGGCGCGGCGCGACCCGGATCGGGGCCTTCGCCGGCCTCGCCTGCGGGGCGGCGCTGTGGTTCTGGTGCCTGTTCCTGCCCAGCTTCGGACCGGACGTGATCATCCCGGCCGACGTGGTGGCCGAGGGTCCCTGGGGGCTGGCATGGCTCAGGCCCTATGCGCTCTTCGGCATCGGCAGCCTCGACCCGCTGGTGCATGGCGTCTTATGGTCGATGCTGTTCAACACCGGCGCATTCTTCCTCTGCTCGGTCTTCACCTTCCCCTCGCCGATGGAGCGGTTGCAGGGCGCGCAGTTCGTCAACGTCTTTGCCCATTCGGCGACCCCGCAGGGCTGGCAGGGCGGCGCGGCGCAAAGCGAGGACCTCATGGTCATGGCGCAGCGCATCCTCGGGGCGGCGGATGCGCAGGCGCTTTTCCAGGACGAGGCAGCGCGGCAGGGCCTGTCGGGCTACCTGCCGGAACCGACGCCCGAGTTCCTGCAGCGGCTGGAGCGAGAGCTGTCGGGGTCGGTCGGCGCGGCCACGGCCCATGCCATGGTCGGCCAGATCGTCGGCGGTGCCAGCGTCTCGGTCGAGGAACTGATGGCCGTGGCCGACGAGACGGCGCAGATCATGGAATACTCCAGCCAGCTCGAAGCCAAGTCCGAGGAGCTGGCCCGCACCGCACGGCAGCTCAGGGCCGCGAACGAGAAGCTGACCCAGATCTCGGTGCAGAAGGACGCCTTCCTGTCGCAGATCAGCCACGAGCTGCGCACGCCCATGACCTCGATCCGCTCGTTCTCGGAAATCCTGCGCGACACCAAGGGGCTGAGCGCGGAGCAGCGCGGCAAGTATGCCTCGATCATCCAGGACGAGGCGGTGCGCCTGACTCGGCTGCTTGACGACCTGCTCGACCTTTCGGTGCTGGAAAACGGCCAGGTGACGCTGAACTATCGCCGGGTGAGCCTGGGCGCGGTACTGGATCACGCGGTGCGCACGGCCGGGCAGGCCGGCAGGATCGAGATCCGGCGCGCCCCGGCGGCCGAGGCGGTGCCGGTCGAAACCGATGTCGACCGGCTGGCGCAGGTCTTCATCAACCTGATCGCCAATGCCCAGAAATACTGCGACGCGCCGCATCGCGTTCTGACGATCTCGGTCGGGCGGCGGGACGGGGCGGTGGTGATCGACTTTGCCGACAACGGCAGCGGCGTCGAAACTGCGATGCAGTCGATGATCTTCGAAAAGTTCTCGCGCGTCGGTCAGCACCAGGCGGGCGGCGCGGGCCTGGGCCTTGCCATCTGCCGCGAGATCATGCTGCGCCTTGGCGGGACCATCGCCTACCTGCCGGGGCAGGGCGGGGCCGCATTTCGCGTGACGCTGCCGGAAAGCAGGGCACTGGCCGCGCAATGACGCGGATCCCGGGGTCCGGGTAAGCCCTTCGTAACCATCCTCGGCCTACCTTCCGGGCACGGTCCGCGCAGGCGGTGGCGGAGGATATGGCCCAGGAAACGTCCAATGCAGTTCTGCGCCGCAAGACGAATGCGGCGCGCGAGGTCTGGCAGGCACGTGCCATGTCGCCGGCCAAGGCGTGGAAACTCGCCTTCGCCCGCGCCGCGGACGAGCTGATGGACCTTGCCGTCGCCGTGTCCAAGGTCGAGGAGGATGAACCGACCGCCGACGAGATGCTCGAGGCGCTGGAAGAGGGCGACCTGCTGGTGCTGCTCGACGGGCCGGACGGCGCGATCGGTGTTGCCGCGCTGGCCTTTCCGGTGGTGGCCGGGCTGGTCGAGATGATGACCATGGGCCGCGTGCTGACCGGCACGGTCGAGCCGCGCAAGCCGACCCGGACCGACGCCGCCATGATCGCGCCGCTGCTGGACCAGACCTTCGAGAACCTGGCCGAGCTGCTGCAGGGCCAAGACGATGGCGCGATCCTGCCCGGCTACCGCTTCGGCGTGATGCTGGAAAACCCGCGCATGGTCGGGCTTGCGATCGAGGCGACGGAGTTTCAGCGGTTCCGCATGCAGATGGACGTGGCGGGCGCGCGGGACGGTCGGATCACCCTGGCGCTGCCCGTCAGGGACGACGCCGACATCCCGGACGAGGCGTCGGCGCTAGCGGGTGCCGCCCCCGGGCGCTGAACCCTGCCGTGATGCGGGCGCGCGCGCGGCTCAACGCGGTCCTGCACCGGGTCAGGATGCCCTTGGCCGACATCATGCGGCTGGCCCCGGGCGACCTGATCGAGGTGCCGCGCAGCGCCCTGACCGACACCGTGCTCGAGGCCGGGGATCGCCGCCGGGTGGCCGAGGTCAGGCTGGGGCAGCTGAACGGGTTCCGCGCGGTGCGGATCAGCCCGGCCGAAGCTGCCTTTGCCGCGGCCGCGGAAGACGAGGGGGCGGGCGATGTGCCGGCACACGGGCTGCCCTTGTCGGTCCAGGGGATCGACGCGGAGCCTGCCGCCCAGGACGCCGCATCGCCCGCGCTGGACGACCTGCCGGCCCTCGGTGATCTACCTGATCTGGATACGGCCCCACCGGAAGGGGAACTTCCCGCGCTCGATGATCTGCCGGCGCTCGACGATCTGCCGGCACTGGACGACCTGCCGCCGCTGGGGGACCTGCCGGAGCTGGGCGGTTTCGGCGATGCCGACGGCGCGGGAGAGGAGGAGGACGACAGCACCTTCGGCGCAGCGCCGATGGCCGGTCTGCCCTCGCTCGACTGACCGGGGCGGATCAGCCCGCGGCCAGCGCCTCGAGCCGGGGGCGCAGCTGGTTCAGGTCGTAGCCGGCCTTGGCCGCCGCCTCGATCAGATCGTCGGCCGCATCGCCTGCGGTCGCCCGGCCAAGCGCCCAGATGGTCGTGCTCCGGGTGCCCGACGCGCAATAGGCAAAGACCGGGCCCGCGCCGCCCTCGATCGCTTCCATCTGCTCGGCGATCCTTTCGGGCGTCATGGTCGGATAGGTCAGCGGGATGTTCACGAACTCAAGCCCCGCGGCGGTCACGGCCGCCTCCATCGCCTCCGCCTGGAACTCCGGCGGGTTCTCGGCATCGGGCCGATTGCAGATGATGCGGGTGAACCCGGCCTCCTTGATCGCGGCGATATCCTCGGGCGCGATCTGCGGCGACACGGCGTAGCGGGGGGTGACGGGGCGAATATCCATGGCTCAGCCATAGGCCGCGCCGCGGCATCTGTCCAGCGGCGCGAAATCGCCGCGCGACCTGCCACGAACAAGGGCGCTTTGGGTCGAATCTTGCCGGGAAGGACGCGATTATTTGCAGATGGTTCACGATGGCGCGCATTCATCGTTGCTGCATGGGGAACGTCACACTATCCTTAGGTTGAGCGGTAACGCTCGGGAGGAGATCGCGACCGCTGCCAATCTTGGTCGCAACTTGATCGGAAAGTGGGGCACAGAAGCTGTGGCGCGCGGGATGGCGCCGCCACGGAGGAGGAGTATGCCATGACCGAACTCGATATGGACGTCCAACATATCGTGTCCGAAATCGCTGCGGCCGATCCGGTCACCCGTCACATGCACCTCGACAAGGTGCACGACGTCGTCAGCCGCTATGCCCTGACCGGAAAGGGGATTCCGCGCCAGCTGCGTCAGTTGCAGGAGGACCTGACGAACGAAGCCATCGAGGCGCGGTTCGACAACATGCCGGTCTGACAGGCCCGACGCCCCGGCGTTGCGCCGGGGCCATAGATCACCAGCCCTCGCCGCGGCATCCCCGGCGGGGGCTTTGTTTCCCCGACCCGCGCCTTACTCTTGTGTCAAGCAGAGGGCAGAGCAGCGGCCCGCCGATCCGGCGGGTGCAGAAAGGACACCGGTTTGGCGGGCCAAGTCACGATCGAGCGGGAGGGCGATGTCGCGGTGATCGCCGTCGACCATCCGCCGGCGCAGGTCCTGACCCCGACTGTCCGGTCCGAGCTGATGGATGCCCTAGACAAGCTCGCCCGCGACGATGCGGTGCGCGCGATCCTGCTGGGCACCAGCGGCGGCGGCTTTCCCGGCCCGGTCAACCCGCGCGAATTCGACGGCCGGATGGCCGCGCCGACCCCCGCCGACCTCGCCCGCCGGATCGAGACGATGCCGAAACCCGTCGTTGCGGTGATCGCCGGCACGGTGACCGGGGCAGGGGCGGAACTGGCGCTTGCGGCACGGGCCCGCATCGGGCTGCGTACGGCGCGGATCGGGTTCTCGGACGGCCTGCTGGGCCTGCCGCCCTCGGCCGGTGCCTCGCAACGGCTGCCCCGGCTGATCGGTGCGCGGAACGCCCTGACCCTGCTTCTGACCGGGCGCAACTACCCGGTGGCGAGCGAGGTGGCGCGCGACCTCTTCGACCAGGTGCTGACCGGGCGCGAGGCGCAGAAGGCCGCGATCGCGCGGGCCCGGGCGCTGGCGGCGCAGGGGGATCCCGCGACCGAGGGCAACGGGCACATGGGCGATCCGGTCACCTACCAGGACGACATTGCGCGCCGCCGCGCGGTGATGGCCGATGACGACGATTTTGCCGCCGCGGTGATCGACGGGGTCGAGGCCGCGCAGCTCCTGCCGCTCGACGCGGGGCTCGAGCTTGAGCGCAGCGCCTTCGACGAGATCGTGACCGGGGACCGCGCCCGTGCGCTGCGCCACATCGCCGTGGCCGAAGCGCGGGTCGCCGCCGGGATCAAGGCGCCGCCGGTGCAGTTGGTCGGCGTTCTGGCCGACGGGCCTGAGGCGCCGGCCCTCTGCGCCCGGCTGGCCCGTCGCGGCGTCGCCGTGATCGTCTACCAGCCTGACACCGCGCGCGCACAGCGGTTCCGTGCCCGCCTGCACGATCATCTCGGCGGCTCGGTCGCCGTTCAGGCCCGCGCCGACATGGCCGGCGAACGGGCCGAGGACAGGGTGGTCGTCCAGACCGACCGCGGCGCGCTGACCACGGCGGAAGTGCTGCTTGACCTGTCCGACGACGATGGTGCCAGCAAGACCCGCGCGCTGGCCGCGCTCGGCGCGCTGGACGGCAGTACCGCGCCGGTCCTGTCGCTGACCCGCCACCTCGACGTCGCGGGCTTCGCCCCCGAGGCGGCGCGCAAGCGGGTGATCGGGCTGCACCTGCCGGAACGTTCGTTCCCCGCGCGCGTGGCCGAGCTGGCGGTGCGCCACGACACCGATCCCGGGGCCGAGGCCCGCGCCCGCCGCCTGATGCAGCAGATGCGCCGCCTGCCGGTGCGGGTGGCCGCGACCGACGGGCTGGCCGGCCCGGCGCTGGCGGCGGCCATGTTCGCGGCGGCGGATGCGCTGGTCCGGCTGGGCGCCGACCCGCTGCGCATCGACGCGGCGATGGAGCATTTTGGCATGGCACGCGGGCCCTACCGCCTGATCGGGGAAATGGCACCCGAGGCGCAGGCGGCGTTGCAGCAGCGGCGCGGACGTCCGGGCGGCCTGTCGGGCCTGATCGCCCGCGCGGGGCTGCGGCTTGGCACCGGGCACGACGCCGCGGCCGAGGCGGCGGTGCTGTCTGGCCTCGTCGCGCGGGCGCGCGGTGGCGCCGGGGCGAGCGACGAGGACTGGCCCGATGCCGAGATCCAGACAGCGCTGCTCACCGCCATCGTCAACGAGGGTGCAGTGCTGCTGGAACGCGGCACCGTGGCGCGGCCGCTGGTGCTCGACGTGGTGATGGTGCAGGGCTACGGCTTCCCGCGCGCCCGGGGCGGGCCGATGCAGGCCGCCGACGCGATCGGGCTGGGGCCTATGATCCGGGCGATGCAGGCGCTCGAACCGCTCGACACCGGGCTCTGGCATCCGGCGCCCGCGCTCGAGGCGCTGATGCACAACGACATGGACTTTTCCGACCTGAACAGCTGATGGATCAGCCGAGGAAGATCCCCAGGATCACCAGCATCAGGCCGATCACCGACAGGAAGAGCGCGCCGAGGTTCAGCGGCAGGACCTTCTGGACCGCCAGGCGCAGCTCCTCGTCCGACAGGTTCGCGCGGCGCGCGCGGTTGACCTTCACGATCGACCAGACCAGCCCGGCAAGCCCCACCAGCGACACCACCGCACCGCCCCAGATCAACAGTTCCATCATCCCGTCCCGCACGTTTCAGACTGGCCGCAGGCGGTAGATCATGCCGGGCCGCGATGCAAGCCTCGCGCCCCCTTGCGGGAGGGGTCGGGGGACGGTAGGGGATGAGCTTCGGGTTGCATGGAGGCAGACATGGAAGATGGCGTGATCGACAACGGCGAGGCCAGCTACCGGGTGACGGCGAACGAGCTGCGCCAGTTCATCGAGCGGATCGAACGGCTCGACGCAGAGAAGAAGGACCTCGCCGAGCAGCAGAAAGAGGTCATGGCCGAGGCCAAGGCCCGTGGCTACGACACCAAGGTGATGCGCAAGGTCATCGCGCTGCGCAAGCGCGACAAGGACGACATCGCCGAGGAAGAGGCGGTGCTCGAGATGTACAAGGAAGCGCTCGGGATGACCTGAGCGCCTTCGCGCTGACGGGAGGGGAGCAATGACGGAAAAGGTGTGCCTGATCACCGGGGGCGGCAGCGGCATGGGTGCCGCCGCGGCCCGCGAGATGCACAAGCGCGGCTACAGGCTGGCGCTGATGTCGCCCTCAGACAGCGCGGCGACGCTGGCGGGTGAGCTGGGCGGCGTCGCCCACCGGGGCCGGGCCGAGGAGGCGGCGGACACGCAGGCGCTCTTCGACCTGGCGATGGAGACCTGGGGCCGGATCGATGCCGCGCTGATCCACGTCGGCGGCCCGCCCAAGGGCGACCTGCTGGACATTTCCGAGGACGACTGGGACCGGGCCAATGCCATGGTCATCAAGCCGGTGATCCGTATGGCCAAGCTGCTGACGCCCGTCATGGAGGCGCAGGGCGGCGGGTCGATCGTGAACATCACGACCTTCTCGGCGCTGGAGCCGTCGCTGACCTTCCCGACCTCGAGCGTCTACCGCGCCGGGGTCTCGGCCTTCACCAAGCTCTATTCCGACCGCTACGGTCCGGCCAACATCCGGATGAACTGCCTGCTGCCGGGGTTCACCGACAGCCTCGACCTGCCGCAGAAGTATGCCGAGATGTCGGCGCTTGGCCGCCTTGCGCGGGCCGAGGAGCAGGGCAAGGCCGCGGCGTTCCTGCTGTCGGACGACAGCAGCTACATCACCGGGCAGAGCCTGCGGGTCGACGGCGGGGTCACGCGGGCGCTCTGATCCGCAACCGGCCTACACACACCACACGTAAAAACGAAGACGGGCGCCGAAGCGCCCGTCCTTGCCTGCGCGGTCCGACCCGAGGGGATCAGAAGCGCTTGGTCAGGCTCACGTTCACCGTCCGGGGCGCGCCGCGGAAGTTGAACACGGTGGTGCTGCCGACGCGCGTGTAATAGTCGCGATCGAAGAGGTTGTTCACCGACACCTGCAGCCGCGCATCGTGGCCGAGGTCCTTGGCCACCATCGCGTCGACCACGGCATAGCCGCCGGCCTCGATCCCGTTGGACGAGAAGCCCGACATCGCGGTGACGCGGCCGCCGACGCTCCAGCCGTCCAGCCGGCCGCCCTCGAAATCATACATCACCTGCAGCTTGGCCATGTGTTCGGGCGTGTATGTCGAGAACGGTTCGCCGCTGCTGGAGCCGCTGAGGTAGACCGTGTCGGTGTAGGTGTAGCCCGCCGCCAGGTGCAGGTTGGGCAGCACCTCGCCCGAGGCCTCGAATTCGGCCCCGCGGACGCGGACGTCGGCCGCCTCGTAGCTGGTACTGGTAACCCGGATCGGCGAATTCTCCTCCTCCATGTGGAAGAGTGCGAAGGAGAGGTTGAGGCCTGCGCCCACCTCGGCCTTCACACCGGCCTCGTACTGCGTCGCCTCGCGCGGGGCGAGGATCGCGTCGCTCGCGTCGCGCAGGGTCTGCGGCTGGAAGATCTCGGTGTAGCTGGCGTAGAGCGTGACGTTGTCGCGCAGGTCGTAGGTCACGCCGGCGTAGGGCGTGATCTTGCCGTCCTCGTCCAGGGTCTCGGTCGTCGCGGTCAGGTTGTTGGTGGCGTCGAGGTCGTACCAGCTGATCCGCGCACCACCGATCAGGGTCAGGCGATCGACCGGGTTGACCCGCACCTGGGTGTAGAGGCCGCGCGACAGCAGCTCGTCCGTGGTGTTGCCCTCGGCATAGTCGAGGGTCGGCGCGGTAGTGCCCGAGGTGTCCCAGTCGTCGAGGTCGAAGCTGCCCGCGATCCGGCCGCGGTCGGTCAGCGTGTCGGCCTTGACCCGCTGGATGTCGGCGCCGACGATCAGGTTGCCCTGCACGGTGCCCAGGGTGAAAGGCAGTTCGGCGTGCGCGTCGGCGGCCAGCGCCGTCTGCTCGAACTGGCGGCCGAGGTAGGCGAGGCCGTTGACCACGTTGTCCGCATCCGCGGCGCTGCCGGCATAGGCATAGAGGAAATCGGCCTCCTGCCGGGAACTGCGGAGCGAGAACTTCAGCCGCCCGCCGTTGGCCATCAGGTGCTCGGCCGCGATGACCGCGTCGGTGGTCGCGTTCTCGAAATCGTTCCAGTAGGCGCCAGTGGTCGTCCCGACGTCGAGCCACAGCAGCTCGCCCGAGGCGTTGGTCGGCAGGCCGTTGAAGGGCGAGATGTCACGCTCCATATGCGCCAGGCCGAAGGTCAGCGTGGTGTTGGGCGACACGTCCCAGGCCAGGGTGCCGTAGATCGATTTCACCCCGTTCGAGGCGCCGTCGACAAAGCTGTCGCCATCCTCGTAGGCGCCGACGATCCGGCCGCGCAGGGTGCCGCTTTCGTTCAGCTTGCCCTGGGCGTCGGCCTCGATCCGGCCGCGTCCGACGCTGGACCAGCTGCCCGCGACATAGCCGGTCGGCTCGGTCTCGGTGGCCTGCTTGAGGCGCATGTTGATCGACCCGGCCGGTTCCCCGGTGCCGATGAAGAGGCCGTTGGGGCCTTTCAGGATCTCGACGTGGTCGACGATCGAAAGGTCGGGCTGGGTGCCGTAGATCGACGACACAGGGGCGGGAAGGCCGTCGAAGAAGAGATAGTCGAACTCGTAGCCACGCGAGAAGAGCGAGGAGCGGCCGCGGTCGTTGTTCAGCACCATGATGCCCGGCGTGTCCGCCAGCGCGTCCTCGAGCGCGGTGTAGCCGCCGTCCTCGATCTGCTTGCGGGTCACCACGGTGGTCGATTGCGGCACGTCGCGGGTGGACATGGCGGCCTTTTCGCCCACCGACACCAGGTCGGAAGTGTAGCTGTCGCTGCCCTCGGTCTCGTAGCTCGCGCCGTCGATGTTGATCGCGTCGAGCTGGTAGGCCTCCTGCGCGCCGGCGGTGGTGGACAGGACGGTCACCAGCGCGGTGCCGGCCAGCAGGGGGACGGTCCGGGCGGCTTTGCCGCGGCGGCACGGGGGAAGGGACGACATGGGCACTCCTTGAAAGCTGACTATTTTTGTCGTTTACTAGGGCGCGCTTGATCCGGCGGCCAGTGGCGGATCTTCGCCGGACGGTCAGAGACCTTTGCGCAAGCGCCAAAATCGGGTGGGACGGGCAGGCATGCAGATCAGATTGACCGACATCGAACGCCACGCGCACCTGTCCGGCGACGGCTTTGGCGCGACGCTGCCGTCGGAACGGGTGGTGCTGAGCGGCGGACGCGACATGGCGGCGCTGCCGTCGGGGCTGGTGGTGCACACCCTGGACGCGCAGGCCGCCGCCGATTTCGAGACGCGGGTGATCCGGGCGCCGAACTTCCTGCTGCACATCGTGCTGGCGGGGCCGGTGCACGCCACGCTCGGCGGGCGCGACATGGGGTTGGGCCGGGCCCCGGGCGCGCCGGTCCGGGTCTGTTTTTCGGCCACCGGCGCCCCGGCTGAATTCCACCGCCGCGCCCTGCGGGGCGAACAACTCTGCAAGGTCAACATCCGCGCCGACTGGGACTGGCTGGAGGCACGTGGCGTGACGCGCGACGAGGTGCTGGCCGGGGCCACCGCGCGGACCGGCGGCTGGACCGCTACGGTCGAGGAGGTGGCCGCCGCGGAACGCCTGCTGACCACCCCGCCGCCGCTGGAACGAGAGGCGCTGGCGACCGGCCTGCTGGCCCGCGCGCTTGGCCGTTTGACCGGTGCGGCGGGCGAGGGCGGGCTGCGCACCGCCGAACGCGAGAAGCTGGTGCGGATGGAGGCCTTTGCCGCCGCGCCCGGGCCGCTGCCCTCGCTGGAAGAGATCGCGCGGGCGGGCGGCATCAGCGTCTCGTCGATGCGGCGGCTGTTCCAGCGGGCGCATGGCCTGTCGGTCCTGTCCCGCGTCCGCGCCCTGCGCTTTGCCCGCGCGGCCGAGGCGCTGCGCGCCGGGGCCAGCGTCGCGCAGGCGGCCCACGACTCGGGATATGTCTCGCCCGAGGCCTTTGCCACCGCCTTTCGCCGGGCGACCGGGCAGTGCCCCTCGACCCTGCGCGCGCAGCCGAACTGAGCGTCTGGGGCCACGCGACCATCCGAACGGCGCCCCGCGGCGCCGGGTGCTTGCCAAATGCCGGCCGCCGGGCTTGACTGGCGCCACCAGGCAGGAGGCTTTGATGACCGACACACCCGCGAAAACGCTCAAGGAATTGCGCAGCCTCTACGGCAACGACAAGGGCACCGCGTTCTACGATCCGCGGCTCAAGGCGGTGGCAGACGGCATCTTTGCCGAAGGCGGTCGCCGGGCCTGGCCGTTTGCCGGGGTGTCGACCCTGCTGGATGCACCGTTCTGGCCGGATGCGGCGGGCACGCTGGCCGACGGCGGCCGGATCGAGGGGCTGGATGTCGCGCTGGTCGGCGTGCCGATGGACCTGGGCGTGACCAACCGGGCAGGCGCGCGGCGCGGGCCGAAGGCGGTGCGCGAGGTCGAACGGATCGGGCCCTGGAACCGGGTGATGGACGTGGCGCCGATGCAGGTGCTGAAAGTGGCCGATATCGGCGACGTGCCGATGCGCTCGCGCTACGACCTGACCTCCTGCCACGAGGATATCGAGGCGTTCTTTTCCGCGCTCGCCGCCTCGGGCATTCCGCCGCTGACGGTGGGTGGCGATCACTCGATCTCGCGCCCGGTCCTGAAGGCGCTGGCCGAGGTGCACGGGCCGCTCGG
The DNA here is from genome assembly GCF_042188925.1 of Pseudooceanicola sp. LIPI14-2-Ac024. Lineage (GTDB taxonomy): Bacteria > Pseudomonadota > Alphaproteobacteria > Rhodobacterales > Rhodobacteraceae > Pseudooceanicola. The sequence continues at coordinate 1,015,362 of NZ_CP170102.1, read as the reverse complement.
GATGGTGCATATCGACGCCCATGCCGACACCTCGGGCGTCTACGAGGGCGCCAAGTTCCACCACGGCGGCCCGTTCCGGCAGGCCGTGCTCGAGGGCAGCCTCGATCCGCAGCGGACCATCCAGATCGGCATCCGGGGCGGGGGCGACTACCTCTGGGAATTCTCCTATGCCAGCGGCATGACCGTGATCCACGCCGAGGAGGTGGCCGAGCTGGGCCTGCCCGCCGTGATCGCCAAGGCGCTGGAGGTCGTCGGGGCCGGCCCGACCTATGTCAGCTTCGATGTCGACAGCCTCGACCCCGCCTTCGCGCCCGGCACCGGCACGCCCGAGGTCGGCGGCCTGGCCCCGCGCGAGGCGATGGCGCTGATCCGCGGGCTCAAGGGGATCGACATCAAGGGCGGCGACGTGGTCGAGGTCGCACCGTCCTACGATCCCACGTCCAACACCGCGCAGGCCGGGGCACAGATGCTGTTCGAACTGCTCTGCCTGATGGCCTTTGCGCCCGGCCGCTGAGGGCAGGGAACCTCCGGAATGATCGCGCGAAGTCTCAAAACCTTGATTGGTTGTTTCAACCGCTTTCCCCTAGACCGGATCGGGTAGAGGGATGATCAAGGACAGGACGCGCATGTTGCGACGGCTTTCGGTATGGGTTCGCGGTTCGGCACTGGCACTGGCCACGGGGGCTGCGCTGGCAACGCCCGCACTGGCCGAGCCGAAGTCGCCGGTGGTCGTCGAACTCTTCACCTCGCAGGGCTGTTCGTCCTGCCCGCCGGCCGATGCCTTCTTTGCCACCCTGGCCCCGCGCGAGGATGTGATCGCTCTGGGCCTGCACGTCGATTACTGGGACTACATCGGCTGGAAGGACGTCTTTGCCGATACCAAGTTCAGCCGCCGGCAAAAGGCCTATGCCCGCCACGCCGGGCGGCGGTCGGTCTACACCCCGCAGATGATCATCCAGGGCGCGGAGGACGTGGTGGGCACCCACCCGATGGACGTGTCCGAGCTGATCATGCGCTATCTCGAGGCACCGTCGAACGTCACGCTCGACGTGGAGCGGAGGGCGGACGGGCGCGTCGGGATAGAGGCGACGGCGCACAAGGCCTATGACGCGCCGCTGCAGGTGCAGGTCGTGCGCTATGACCCGACGGCCAAGATCGACGTCCTGAGGGGTGAGAACGCGGGTCGGACGCTGGTCTATTCCAACATCGTCCGCGACTGGCAGACGATCGGCGAATGGGACACGCGCCAGCCGCTCGACATCGACGTGGACGCCCCCGGAGACACCCCGGTCGTGGTGATCTTACAGCAGAAGGGCCCGGGCCCCATCGAGGCCGCGGCGCGGCTGCACTGACGGTGCGGGCCGGGCACGGGTCAGGTCAGCGGCGGCCCTCCTGAACCGCGCGCCAGCGGCGGTGTATCCACATCCACTGGTCGGGGTTCGCGCGCACGCGCGCTTCGAGGGAATCGTTCAGCGCCTGCATCATCGTGGCCGGGTCGCTCGGCGGCACTGGGGCCTCGACCTCGACCCGGAAGCTCAGGCCGTCGGGCTGACGCACGGCATAGACCGGGATCAGCGGCGCGTCGTACTTCAATGCCATCTCGGCGGGCGAGGGCGCCGTCATCGCGGTCTGGCCGAAGAACCGCAGCGGCAGCCCGTCATCCATGTGCTGGTCGTGCAGGATCGCCACCGGGTTGCCGGCGCGCAGGTACTTCACCATCTCGGCCAGCCCGCGCCGGGTGCGCGGAAAGAGCGGCTTGGTCGCCGCTTCCATCGCGGCCACGTAATGCGCGTTGAACGGCGCGTTGCTGAGCGGGCGGTAGAGCGTGCCGACCCCGCCGTAGAGATCACTCATCAGGATGCCGATGCAGCCGTAATCGCTGTGATGGCCTGAAACCAGGATCAGCGGCCGTTTCGCGCGCGCTGCAGCATGCAATGCGTCCGCGCCCGGCCCCTCGAAGGTGACACCCTTGAGGCGGGCGCGAAACTCATCGGGCGAAAAGAACTCCATCACCGTGCGGCCCAGCTCGGCCGGGACGGCGCGGACCAGCCGGGTCTTTTCCGCCTCGGGCAGGTCGGGCCAGACGAGGTCGAGGTTGTCGCGGATGCGTTTGCGCCAGCCCGCCATCGGGGCGATCACGGTGGTGGTGAGATTGGCAAAGGCGCGCAGCCGGGTCTCGTAGGGCAGCAGCCGCATGGCGCCCAGGGCCGCCATCAGGGTGGCGTTGATCGCCTGGTCGCCGATCCGCTTGCCCAGGGGGCGGTCGTCGGGCGCCGCGCCGCTCATCCGCCGCTCCTTGCCTGAAGGTGCCTCAGCGGGCCCCGTTTTCGCGGTACCAGACATAGAGGCCCGAGGCCACGATCACAAGCGCGCCGACCCAGGTCCAGAGATCGGGCCAGTCGCCGAAGAAGACGATCCCGAAGAGCGTCGCGTAGATCAGGCCGACATAGCCGAAGGGCGCGAGCATCGCGGCCTCGCCCGCGGTGAAGGCGCGGATCAGGAGGAGCTGGCCGATGGTGCCGAAGCTGGCGAGCATGAGCATCAGCATCGCCATCTTCCAGGTCACCGGTTCCCAGTGGAACGGCACGATGCAGCTCAGCACCACGGCGCCGAAGAGCGCGCCGTAGAAGAGCGAGGTCCAGGGATCCTCGGACCGGCCGACGTAACGGGTGGTCAGCATGTAGCCCGAGTAGCAGACCGCCGCGCCCAGCGGGTAGAGTGACCAAACCGAGAAGACGCCGCTGCCGGGCCGGATCACGATCATCGCCCCGATGAGCGAGGCGGCGATGGCGGCGACGCGGCGGGGCCCGACCTTTTCGCCGAGGAAAAGCGCGGCGCCCAGGGTGATCAGCACCGGGTTCACGTCCATCGTCGCGGTCGCCTCGGCCAGGCCGATGTGGCTGACGCCGAAGAAGAAGAACGTCGTCGCCCCCATCAGGAAGAGCGACCGCAGCAGCTGCAGTTTCGGGAAATGGGTCCGCGTGACGCTGCCGATGCGCGGCAGGATCAGCACGGTGACAAGGATCGCCTGTCCCGCGTAGCGCGCCCAGAGGGCCATGACGGTGTTGGCCTCTTCCGACATCGCCTTGGCCGTCGCGTCGAGCGAGGCAAAGAAGAAGATGCCCACCACCATCAGGAGGATGGCGCGGCTGTTGTCCTGCGCAGGCGTGGTGGCGGTGACCATCAGGCGCGCCGCCCGGGAACGGGGCGCGCCGGCACGGTGGCAGGGAAAGGGGCGTGAGCTGTCGACATGCCGCAGCCTTAGGGCCGGGGCGGGGGATTGTCCACGGGGGCCGCGGGCACGAACGCCCTTGCCGAAATCGTGCGGTTCAGGCCTCTTCCTCGTCGTCGATCAGGAGGAGGAGATCGCCCGCCGCCTCCATCTCGCGGATGGTGTTCACGATGTCGGTCATCGCGGCCTCGGCATCCTTGGCCTTCACCTTGCCCATGTCCTTGGCGTCCTCGCGCAGCTGTTCGGCCAAGCGGCCGGACATGTTGCCCAGCAGGTAGTCGGCCGCCTTCGCCTCGGGTCCCTCGCCGCCGAGGCAGGCGGCCAGCGCGGTGACCAGCGCGGCCTGATCGACATTGCGCACGACCTTGGGCACGTCGCGCGGCGCGATGCGTTCGGGGATGTTGGTGAAGGTAAAGATCGCGCGGCGGACCTGTTCGGCAAAATCGCTGTCGCGTTCGTCCAGCCCGGTCAGCATGTCGTCGCGGGTCTGAGCGGTCGAGAAGTTGAGGATCGCGCCCACCATCTCGGCCGGGCCCTTGTCAAAGACCGACCCGCGCCGGGCATCCACCTGCGCGGCGATGGAAAGGCCGATCCGTTCCAGCGCCTCGGGCGTGACGCCGGTGGTCTGGCTGATGGCATAGGTGATCCGCCGCGCGCGGTCGCCGGGCAGGGCGCCCAGGACCTGCGCGGCCTTGCCGACGTCGAGCTTGCTTAGAAGGATCGCGCCGACCTCGGTGCTTTCCTGTTCAAGGAGGGGGAGCACGTCCTTGACGTCGAGCGCGCGGATGCGGTCCCACGGGTCGCCCGCCTGCTTGACGCCCGCCTCTTTCCTGAGCCGCGCGGCGGTGTGCGCGCTGATCCGGCCGTCGAGCGCGTGCAGCGCCCCGGCCAGTCCGTTCGGAAAGGTCAGGCCCAGCCCCTCGAGTTCGTTGGCGAATTCCTCGACCACCTCTTCAAGGGTGGCGCGGTCGATCGGGCGCATGGTGCCGATGATGTGGGTCAGCTCTGCCTGCATCTCGTCCGGCAGGTCCTTGAGCGGCAGGTCCGCCCCGTGCACGACCAGCAGCCGCACGATGATCGCGGCCTTCTGGCGGCGCGTCAGCGAGGCGCCGCCGGTGCCCTGCGGCGTCAATTGTCCCAGCGGCGCGAGATTGCCCATCCGTCCCTCAAGTCCTCGAACCCCGTCAGGCTAGCCGAGGATTGGTGAACGCGGGGTTTAGACGGGCAGGGTGGTCAGCCGGTCACCTGCTGCACGCAGGCCTTGGCGTTGCTGTCCCAGACAAAGCCATCGGCGCAGGAACTGGCCTGCTGCTCGTGGTAGGTGCAGGACGCATAGGACAGCGCCGGCAGGAGGGTGAGGATCGTGGCCGTCAGGATCCTGCGAAGCGTCATGTCGAGATCTCCCGGTTGTATGCCGGAAAGGTAGCATGACGCAGCGTCAGGGCAAAATACGGATCGGCGGCTGGGTGCAGAAACGGCGGCGCCTCGCGATCATGTGATCGGGGCGCCGCCGGGCGGATCAGCTTTCGCCGAAGACCCGCTTGAAGATCGTGTCGACATGCTTGGTGTGGTAATCCATGTCGAACTTCTCGTTGACCTGGTCCTCGCCGAGCGCGGCGACCACGTCCTTGTCCGCCAGCAGCTGCTCGCGGAAATCGACGCGGTCTTCCCAGACCTTGAGCGCGTTGCGCTGCACCATCGCATAGGCGTCTTCGCGCGACACACCGGCCTGCGTCAGCGCCAGCAACACCCGCTGCGACATCACGAGCCCGGGGAACTTGTTCATGTTGTCGAGCATGTTCTCGGGGAAGATCAGCATCTTGTCGACGACACCGGCCAGACGGTTCAGCGCGAAGTCGAGGGTGATCGTCGCATCGGGGCCAATGCCGCGTTCGACGGAGGAGTGCGAGATGTCGCGCTCGTGCCAGAGGGCCACGTTCTCCATCGCCGGGATCACCGCCATGCGGACAAGACGGGCAAGGCCGGTCAGGTTCTCGGTCAGCACCGGGTTCTTCTTGTGCGGCATGGCCGAGGAGCCTTTCTGGCCCATCGAGAAGAACTCGGCCCCCTCAAGCACCTCGGTGCGCTGCATGTGCCGGATCTCGATCGCGACGTTCTCGATCGACGACGCGATGACGCCGAGCACGGCAAAGAACATGGCGTGGCGGTCGCGCGGGATCACCTGGGTCGAGATCGGTTCGGGCTTGAGGCCCAGCTTGGCGCAGACGTGTTCCTCGACCGCAGGGTCGATGTTGGCGAAGGTGCCGACCGCGCCCGAGATCGCGCCGGTGGCGATCTCTTCACGGGCGGCGGCCAGGCGCGCCTTGTTGCGGTCCATCTCGGCGTAAAAGCGGGCGAAGGTCAGGCCCATCGTCGTCGGTTCGGCGTGGATGCCGTGGCTGCGGCCGACGCGCACGGTCATCTTGTGCTCCATCGCGCGCTTCTTCAGCGCGGCTAACACCTTGTCCATGTCGGCCAGCAGGATGTCGGCGGCGCGGGTCAGCTGCACGTTCAGGCAGGTGTCGAGCACGTCGGACGAGGTCATCCCCTGGTGCACGAAACGCGCCTCTTCCGACCCGACATGCTCGGCCAGGTGGGTGAGGAAGGCGATGACATCGTGCTTGGTGACGGCCTCGATCTCGTCGATCCGGGCCACGTCGAACTCCACGTCCTTGGCCTTCCACACCGCATCGGCATTCTCGCGCGGGATGACGCCAAGGTCGGCCATGGCGTCGCAGGCGTGGGCCTCGATCTCGTACCAGATGCGGAACTTGGTCGCGGGCTCCCAGATCGCGGTCATCTCGGGGCGGGAATAGCGGGGGATCATGGGCGCGGCGCTCCTTTACCTTGGTCGCCGCGGTCTTTACTCCCGGGGGGGCGATTGGGCAAGGGAAGGGCGGCATGGCGCGGCAATTGCGGGAGTTCGAGGGCAGCTGGCGCTTCTCGCGCCGGGTCGAGAACGCCACCGGTCCCGACGCGGTGATGGAGGGGACGGCCCGGTTCACCCCCGACGGCGCGGGCCTGACCCTGCACGAAAGCGGAGAGATGCGGCTGGACGGGCAGGGCGCGTTCCAGGCCGAGCGGCGCTATCTCTGGCGGGCAGGGCCAGGGCGGATCGTCGTCCTCTTCGACGATGGCCGGCCGTTCCACGATTTCGACCCGGACGAAGTGGCGCCCAGGGCCGAGCACGCCTGCGACCCCGACCATTACCGCGTCGCCTATGACTTCGCGCGCTGGCCCGACTGGCAGGCGGTCTGGCAGGTCCGTGGCCCACGCAAGGACTACGTGATGCGCACGCTCTATCGCAGGTCGTGACCGACCGGCGCGGGCGTTTTTCCTATGCGACCGGATTGACGCGGGATCACCGCGGTCGCCGTGTCGGATCCGGCCGCCTGTCGGCGCCCGCACCCCTTCGCGAAACCGGGGTCGTGGACGGCGGTGCCGGTCACCGGGCACCACGCGGCGTGATGCCTGTCCGGGAATGCTGCTTGCGCAGCGAGGCGGGCTTGGGCAGAACGGAGACGACATCTTAACTTGGAGGTAGTGATGCAGCAGACGATGACCGGACGGGTGTTGACCGAGGCCTTCGGCCCGAGCGAGGGCCTGGGCCTGCGCCTCAAGCAGGCGGCGCTTGTGGTGGCGGGGATCGCGTTCCTCGCGATCATGGCCAAGATCAAGGTGGCGGTGCCGCCGTCGCCCGTGGCCGTCAACATGGGCACCTTCGCCGTTCTGACCATCGGCGCGGCCTATGGCGCACGGCTCGGCCTGGTGACGATCCTCGGCTACATGATCATCGGCGCACTCGGCTTCGACGTGTTCCAGTCCTCGACCGCAGAGCTTTCGGGGATCGAGTACATGATGGGCGGCACCGGCGGCTACCTGCTGGGCTACGTCATGGCCACGGTCCTGCTGGGCACGCTGGCGCGGCGCGGCTGGGACCGGTCGGTGCTGTGGATGGCGTTGGCGATGTTCCTCGGCAACGTGATCCTCTACGTCCCCGGCCTGCTGTGGCTGGGCCAGGTCTATGGCTTCGACAAGCCGATCCTGGCCTGGGGCCTGACGCCCTTCGTGGTGGGCGACCTGCTGAAACTGGCGCTGGCGGCGATGGTTCTGCCGGCAGCCTGGAAGCTGGTCGGTCGCGCGCGCGGCTGAGACGCGCCAATCCAGAATATCGGAACGCGGCCCTTTCGGGCCGCGTTTCCATTTGTGCATACTGAACACGGACACGGGAGGGCGACATGGCGAAACTCGGGATCATCGGCGGCAACGGGATGCTGGGCACTGCTATAGCGCGCGGCCTTCTCGACAGCGGGATGGCGGGTGGCGATCTCTGGATCAGCAGCCGCTCGGGCAGGGCGGGGCCGCTTGACGATGTCCCCGGCCTGAACGTCACCAGAGACAGTGCCGAGCTTGTTGCGGCATGTCCGGTCGTGTTGTTGTCGGTGCCGCCGGCGCAGGCAGACCACATCGGGGTCGACGCGGCGGACCGGCTGGTGATCTCGGTCATGGCGGGGGTCACGCTGGACAGGATCGGCCGGATCACCGGCGCCCGCCGCATGGTCCGTGCCATGTCGAGCCCTGCGGCCGCCCGGCGGCTGGCCTATTCGCCGTTCTACTGCGGCGTCGGAGTGACCGGGGCCGACCGGGCCGCGGCCCGCGCGCTGTTCGCGGCCGTCGGCCTGACCGACGAGGTGCCCGACGAGGCTCAGATCGATGATTTCACCGCGATGACCGGGCCGGTGCCGGGCTTCGTGGCTCTTTTCGCGGATGCGATGGTCCAGTTCGCGACCGACCGTGGCATCGCGCCGGAGGTTGCCGACAGGGCCATTCGCCAGCTTTTCCTGGCCAGCGGACAGCTCCTGTCGGAAGAGGAGGCCACGCCCGGAGCCCAGGTGCAGGCCATGCTGGACTATGACGGCACCACCGCGGCGGGGCTGCGCGCGATGATCGACAGCCCGCTGACCCGCACGATCGCGGAGGGTCTTGACGCGGCCGCCCGGAAGGCGCGCGAGATCGGCTAGACCAGTTCGGTCTCGATCCGTGCCGCGCGTTCCAGCGACTTGTGGACCGGGCACTTGTCCGCGATCCCGTGCAGCTTGGACCGCTGGTCGTCGTCGAGCGGCCCGTCAAGGCGGATGCGCCGGACGAACCGGTCGACCTTCACCTCTCCGGTGTCGCCCGCATCCTGGGCGTGGACCTTGTCGTGGCAGACGTCGACCTGCACGTGATCCAGCGGCCAGCCCTTGCGGCGCGCATACATGCGGATCGTCATCGAGGTGCAGGCGCCGAGCGCGGCAGACAGGAACCCGTAGGGCGACATGCCCTGGTTGGTGCCGCCGTAGCTCTCTGGTTCATCAGCAATGACATGATGATAGGGGCCGCTGTTAATGTCCTGCATGAATCCGTCCGGGTCGGCCTCGGACACCCGCACCACGCCCTCGGGCGCGCCGGGCGGCGGCGCGGGCGGGTTCAGTTCGACATAGCGGGTGACCCATGCCGCGATCACCTCGGCCGCGTACTCGGCGTCTTCGGGCCGCGACACGAGGTGGTCGGTGTCGTCGAGGGTAACAAAGCTCTTCGGGTGCCGGGCCGCGTTGAAGATCTGGGCCGCGTTGTCGATCCCGACGGTGTCGTCGCGCGGCGCGTGCAGGATCAGGAGCGCCTTGTGCAACTGGCGGATGGCGGGGCCCAGCCGGGCGGCCTCGATATCATCGACAAAGGCGCGGCGGATGGTGAAGGGGCGCCCGGCCAGCGATACCTCGGCCGCACCGTCGCGGCGGATGGTGTCGAGCGCGTCGCCAAAATTGTGCGTGGCATGGCCCGGGTCGAAAGGTGCGGCGATGGTGACGACCGCGCGGGCCGAGGGGATGTCAGCGGCGGCCTTCAGCATGGCGGCCCCGCCCAGCGAATGGCCGATCAGCAGCGAGGGCGCATGACCGTCGAGCGTCAGCCGTTCGGCGGCACAGACCAGGTCGGCAACGTTCGAGCTGAAGGTGGTGTTGGCGAATTCGCCCCCGGAATGCCCAAGCCCGGTGAAATCGAACCGCAGCACGGCGATCCCCATGGCCGCCAGCCGTTGCGAGATCCGGCGCGCGGCGGCGATGTCCTTGCCGCAGGTGAAGCAATGCGCAAAGAGCGCCGTCGCCAGCCTGGGCCCCTCGGGCAGGTCGAGCCGCGCGGCCAGCAGGGTGCCGTCATGACCGGGAAAATCGAAACGGCTGGTCGGCATGAAGGCTCTCCCCATTGTTGCCCGGTGACCCTGCGCGGGCATCCGGGGCGGGGCAAGGCCGGATCCTGCAGCGTCACGTGGAGTTGACGCTTGCGATGCGCGGGGCCAGCCCGCAGAACTCCGGTATGGAACCGATCTTTCAGTCACGCCTGCCTTACGGGGCCGCCGACCGCCGCCCGCTTCCGGGCATCCAGCCGCTGGACCCCGCCGAATGGCTGGTGCAGGACGATGCCTTTGCCGGGCAGATGCGGGAACGCGAGCGCCTGCTGTCGGAAAGCCGCGACAAGGTCATCGCGCTGCAGCCCGAGGCGCGGCCCGCTGCCGAGGAGCTGCTGGAGACGGTTCTGGCCTTCCTTTCAACCCGTGAGGGATACGCGGTGGACGGCGATCGCGTCTGTCGGCCCGACGGCGTGACGGTCACGGTCGACGCGGCGGACGTGATGGGCACGCTGGGGCGGCTGGTGCAGGAAGACCTCTGCCTCATGGAGAAGCGCGAGGGCGAGGCGGAGCACGTCCTGACCGGCGCGGTGCTTTGCTTCCCCTCGGCCTGGACGCTGGCGCAGAAGTTCGGCCACCCGCTGCTGCGGATCCACGTGCCGGTTCACGAATACGACGAGGGCATCGGACGTCGGGTACAGCGGCTCTTCGACGGGGTGCAGCCCGGCCGGCCGCTCTGGCGGTTCAACTGGCTGCCGACGGATGACACCAGCCTCTTCCGCCCCAAGCTCGAATTCGCGGACAAGATCCGGCGTGAGGGGCTGCCCTACCTGCGCAGCGAACGGCAGACGATCCTTCGCCTGCCGCGGACGCGGGCGGTCGTGTTCGGCATTCACACGTTCCTGGTGCGGATCGAGGACGCCTGAGGCGCGATCAGAACGGCAGGGCCTGCAGGGTCGATGCGACGGCTTCGGTCCAGCCGAGGCCCGCCATGGCAAGTGCGGCGGTCAGCGTGACCACGGCAACCCGGCGTTCGAGGCGCGGCGCGCGCGGCGCGTTGGCCACGATCTCGGGCGAGAGGTCGGTCTCGACGCGGAACACGTCCTGCAGCGATTCCCCCGACACGATGACCACCGGCGTCGGGGCGGGTTTCGTCTGCGGCGCGGGCGCGGGGACGTGGCCGGCCCAGTCGGGCAGGCGGCGCGCGGCTTCGAGCTTGGTCACGAAGTCGGCGTAGTCGACCACGGAGCCCTCGGCGCGCAGGTAGGTGTCGGGGCGCACGCGGCGCGGCATCAGGCGGGGGGCTTCGTCGGCCACTTCGTCCTCGGCCACGACGGCGCCGCGGATCGAGGCGACGGTGGTCTGGAAACGGTGGGCGCTGAACGGCGCGCTGCCCTGCCACTGCACCTGGCTGGCGGCGGTGGCTTCGATGCCGGCATGCAGCAGTTCGGCCAGGATCGCCTCGGCGGCGCCCGCGTGGCCAAGCGGCAGCGGCGCGCGTTCCGTCAGCGTGAACTCGGCGGCCAGGACGGTGTTGCCGTAGCCGTCTTCGAGGTCGCAGAGCGCGATGTCGAGGGTGAGGTAGTCGTTGCTCAGGACGAGGCCGTCGATTCCCTTGCGGGTCTCCTCCAGCTGGCCCAGACCGAACATCGTGAGCGCCTGGCGCGCCGGGGCGCGCAGGTCGTCGATGTGGACGTCCATGTCCTCGGGGAGGATCAGGCTGACGTGGTGGGCGTCGTGCTGGAGCAGCATAACAATCTCCGAATCTTTCTCGTACCTGCGGGTTTCTTCCCGCTCGGGACTCAGTCTTGCCGCCAAATGCGAAAAAAGTTGGATGGCAGGTTTCGCAAATTGGGCGAGATCCGCAGATTCCGGGTCGCGCCGCCACATTCCCGTCCCGATTGTCGCGGTTGTGCCCCAATGCCGGAAAACGCTGGGGCAATTGTGGCGAAGGCGTCGCGATCTCTGTCAAATGCTGCGGATCGGCCCGCCCTGTTTCCGCGCAGTCAGGCGTGTTTCCGCCGAAGGGCCTGCATCCGGGGCAGGGGCGGTACGAAAAAGGGCGCCCGGTCGGGGCGCCCTTCGTGTCTTGTCTCGTGCCGGAGATCAGCAGGAGTAGTACATCGCGTATTCCACCGGGTGCGGCGTATGCTCGTACATTTCCAGCTCGTGCATCTTCAGCGCGATATAGCCTTCGATCTGGTCCTTGGTGAACACGTCGCCGGCCAGCAGGAAGTCCATGTCCTTCTCGAGCTCTTCCAGGGCCTCGCGGAGCGAGCCGCAGACGGTCGGGATGTCGGCCAGTTCTTCCGGCGGCAGGTCGTAGAGGTTCTTGTCCATGGCTTCGCCCGGATCGATCTTGTTCTTGATGCCGTCCAGGCCGGCCATCAAGAGCGCCGAGAACGCCAGGTAGGGGTTCGCCGACGGATCGGGGAAGCGGGCCTCGACGCGCTTGGCCTTCGGCAACTCGGTCCACGGAATACGGACGCAGCCCGACCGGTTGCGGGCCGAGTAGGCGCGCAGGACGGGGGCTTCGAAGCCGGGGATCAGGCGCTTGTAGGAGTTGGTGCCCGGGTTGGTGAAGGCGTTGAGCGCCTTGGCGTGCTTCAGGATGCCGCCGATGTACCACAGGGCTTCCTGGGAGAGGTCGGCGTACTTGTCACCTGCGAAGAGCGGCTTGCCGTCCTTCCAGATCGACATGTTCACGTGCATCCCGGTGCCGTTGTCGCCCTTGATCGGCTTCGGCATGAAGGTCGCCGACTTGCCATAGGCCTGGGCCACGTTGTGAATGACGTACTTGTACTTCTGAAGCTCGTCGGCCTGCTTGGTCAGGGTCGAGAAGATCAGCCCCAGCTCGTGCTGGCAGGACGCCACCTCGTGGTGGTGCTTGTCGACGTTCATGCCGATGCGCTTCATCGTCGACAGCATCTCGGCGCGGATGTCCTGGCCGTCATCGACGGGGTTGACCGGGAAGTAGCCGCCCTTGATGCCCGGACGGTGGCCGGTGTTGCCCATCTCGTAGTCGGTGTCGGTGTTCCAGGCGCCGTCGATCGCGTCGACCTCGTAGGAGACCTTGTTCATCGACACGGCGTACTTGACGTTGTCGAAGAGGAAGAATTCCGCTTCCGGGCCCATGTAGGCCGCGTCGCCGATGCCGGAGGACTTCAGGTAGGCCTCGGCCTTCTGCGCGGTGCCGCGCGGGTCGCGCTCATAGGCTTCGCCGGTGTCGGGTTCGACGACCGAGCAATGGATGCAGATCGTCTTTTCGGCGTAGAACGGATCGACGTAGACGCTGTCCGGATCGGGCATCAGCTTCATGTCGGAGGCTTCGATCGACTTCCAGCCCTCGATCGAGGAGCCGTCGAACATGAAGCCTTCTTCGAGGAAGTCCTCGTCCACCAGGTCTGCCACGACCGTCACGTGCTGCAGCTTGCCACGCGGGTCGGTAAAGCGGATGTCGACGTACTCCGCCTCTTCATCCTTGATAAGTTTCAGAACCTTATCGCTCATTCCCTATATCCCTTCCTTGATTAGGAACGTTGATTACAGCGCGTCCGATCCGGACTCGCCGGTGCGAATGCGGATCGCCTGTTCGACCGAGGAGACGAAGATCTTGCCGTCGCCGATCTTCTCGGTCTTGGCGGCGTCGATGATCGCCTCGATGGCGCTATCCACCTGGTCGTCGTCGAGGACAACCTCGATCTTCACCTTCGGCAGGAAGTCGACGACATACTCGGCGCCACGATAGAGCTCGGTGTGCCCCTTCTGGCGGCCGAAGCCCTTGACCTCGATGACGGAGAGGCCCTGAACGCCCACGTCCTGAAGCGCTTCCTTGACCTCATCAAGCTTGAACGGCTTGATGATCGCCTCGATTTTTTTCATGGGAAAACTCCTCGCCTGACCCGTCGGGTTGACCTCAGACCACTTTCGTCCGGGGCTCACAATTGGCTAACTGACCCTATCCAGTCTGTCGAGCGGGCGCGGCGAAGTCGTGCTCAGAATTAGGGCGAAGAGATTAAATCGTGGGCGGTTTGTGAAAATGGGTGGTTTGACCGGGCTTCTGACGGCCGAAGAGATGCGCGCGGCCGAGCGTGCGGCAATGGAAAGCGGCCTCGCCTCAGGGCGCGACCTGATGGAGCGGGCCGGGCGCGGCGTGGCGGATTCGCTCCTAGCGCACTGGCCGGACCTGGCGCAAGGGCCGCAGCGCGCCGCGGTGGTTTGCGGGCCGGGCAACAACGGCGGCGACGGGTTCGTCGTCGCCCGGCTGCTGCGTGACTGGGGGTGGGAGGTCGAGGCCTTCCTGCTCGGTGATCCCGACCGCCTGCCGCCCGACGCGCGGGCCAAACTCGATCGCTGGCAGGGACCCGTCGCCCGGTTGCCCGAGGCCGGAGCGGGGTTCGACCCAGACCGCTGGGACGTGATCGTCGATGCGCTGTTCGGCACCGGCCTGACCCGCGGATTGGCGCCCGAGGCGGGACTGTCGCGGCTGCTGCCCGGACGGGACCGTCCGGTGCAGGACCGACGGGCGCGTATCGTCGCGGTCGATGCGCCGTCGGGGCTCTGCCTCGACAGCGGGCGGGTGCTGGAAGGCGACGCGCTCTGGGCCGACCTGACGGTGACCTTCCACCGCGCCAAGCGTGGCCACTACCTGGCGGAGGGGCCGGGGCGCTGCGGGGCGCTGGCGGTGGTGGACATCGGGCTCGACCGGGCCGCGGGCCCGGCGGGGGTGCCGCTCTGCGCCGCGCCGCCGGGTGCGCGGGTCGATAAGGGTCGGCGCGGGGATGCGCACAAGTACGACCACGGCCATGCGCTGGTCCTGTCCGGCGGTGTCGGCCGGGGCGGCGCGGCGCGGCTGGCCGGGCGCGCGGCGCTGCGGATCGGGGCCGGGCTGGTGACGCTGGCCCCGCCGCCGGCCGCGCTGATCGAGAACGCGGCGCAGCTGACCGCGATCATGCTGCGGGCCATGCCGGATGGCGCGGCGCTGACGGCCATGCTCGAGGATGCCCGCATCTCGGCTCTCTGCCTCGGTCCGGGGCTGGGGACGGGGCAGCGAGAGGCGGGCCTGGTCGCGGCGGCATTGGACGCGCGGCGGCCGACGGTCCTGGACGCCGACGCCCTGACGCTGATCGCGGGCGACGACGACTTGCGCGCGCGGCTGCACGCGGGCTGCGTCCTGACCCCGCACGCGGGCGAATTCGCGCGGCTCTTTCCCGAGATCGCCGGGCGCCTCTCCGCCCCGGCTGTGCAGGGCCCCGCGATGTCGACCCTGGACGCCGCAGGCGCGGCGGCGGCCGCGGCGGGCTGCACCGTGCTCTTGAAAGGGGCCGCCACGGTAGTCGCGGCGCCGGACGGCAGGGCCGCGATCAACCCGGGCGTCTACGACCGCGCGGCCCCGTGGCTGGCGACGGCGGGGGCGGGGGACGTGCTGGCCGGTCTCATCGCGGGGCTGATGGCGCGGGGGCTGGCACCGATGCAAGCCGCCTGCGACGCCGCCTGGCTGCATGTCGAGGCCGCCCGCGCCTTTGGCCCCGGCCTGATTGCCGAGGATCTGCCCGAGATGCTGCCCGCGGTCCTGCGCACCCTGGCGTGAGGGCAAAACAAAGGGCCGCGAAACGCGGCCCTGAAAGTTCATTCTGCTCGATTATACGGCCGTTCAGGCGGCTTCTTGAACCTGTGTGCCTGCGGCAAGCTCCATGCCGCCGACGTAAATCACGTGCGGCCGGTCGAACACCAGTTCGAAGAGCGTCATCTCGAGTTCCCCGATGCCGCGCACGAACTGGCCGTCGGCCAACCTTGCCACTTCGACCAGCGCCTCGGGCTGGCCAAAGATCGCCCGGGCGCGCCAATCGCGCACCAGGACCTTCTGTTCGGCGGGCAGGACCAGGTCCGCCTCGGGGCGATCGTGTCCGATCGACCCTGCCGCCACTTGCACGGCACGGCTGCGCAAATGCCGCACCCGCACCTCCCGCAGGACGGCCATGCCGCCCGTCCGGGTGATGACCCTGTCGCCGGGGGTCAGGAATTCGACCGGAAGCTCTCCGTCCAGGGTCAGCACGGGGCTGCCCGCAACGATGCCGGCGACCTTCTGGCGGGTCGGCTGGGCGGAAATCGCGGCGGTCGGTCCTGTCGGGGTCATCGGGTCGGTCCCATTCTGTCCGTGCACTGGATGCGATGAAAATGTGGCAGGAATGCGCCCAGACCCGGAACAATGCGGGGCATTTGACGTTCCGTGCCGCCGCGGCGGCGGGTCAAATTCCCTCTCGCCTCGGGCCGGTGGCTTTGATAGACAGCGCGGACCCGGCCGGCCGCCTCAGCGGCCCCTCGGGCCGTGCGGGTGTGGCGGAATTGGTAGACGCACCAGATTTAGGTTCTGGCGCCGCAAGGCGTGGGGGTTCAAGTCCCTTCACCCGCACCATCATTCCCCTCGACATCGTGCGTTTCGCCCTCGGCCGCCTGGCGCAGTTTCAGGGCGACGTGGATCGGCACGCCGGCGAGCAGCAGCAGGAAGCCCAGGAACACCGTGTCCGCGCCCGAGCCGTAGATCGCCCAGGCCGAGTAGACGAAGCCGAGGCTGCCCAGGACGATCAGCTTGGTCCGCCCGCCGGGCACCACCGCCGACTGGCCGCGCCGCACGAGGATCATCAGCTCGGCAAAGGCGCAGAGGGCATAGGGCAGCAGGCTCGACATCACGGCAAGCAGGATGATCACGTTGAACGCCCCGACGAGGCCCTGCGAGAAGTTCATCACGATCAGGACCGAGGCGAGCAGGTTCGACAGCACCAGCGCATTGGCCGGTGTGCCGTACTCCGACAGCTCTCCCAGCCGTTTCGGGAACACCCGGTCGACCGCCGCGCCATAGGGCACCTGGCCCGACAGCAGGGTGAAGCCGTTCAGCGTCCCGAAGGTCGAGATCACCGCACCGATGGCTATGACGATTCCGCCGACCGGCCCCCACATCGCCGTGGCCACGTCGGCGACCGGCGCCTCGGACTGCGCGAGGACGGGCGAGGGCACGACGCCGATGGTGACGAAGGTGACCGAGATGTAGACCGCGGCGGCGACCAGCACGCCGATAATCGTGGCACGCGGGATGGTCTTTTCCGGCTCGATCACCTCGCCCGCCGGAACGGTCGCGCTTTCCAGACCCAGGAAGGCCCAGAGCGTCAGCGCCGCCGCGGCCGAGATCGCGGCGAGCGGCGTGTCGCCGCTCTGGTTGAAGGGGGTGAAATGGGCCATGTCGACCCAGAAGAGGCCGATCAGCCCGACCGCGAGCAGGGGGATCAGCTTGCCGATGGTGGTGATGGTCTGGATGCGCCCGGCGGCGCTGACCCCGCGGATGTTGATCAGGGTCAGCGACCAGATCGCCATCAGCGCGACGCCGATCCCCATCACGTCCGAATTGCCGATGGCCGGAAACAGGAAGCCGAGGTAGCCGACGAGCGCCACGGTCACCGCCGCGTTCCCGGTCCACAGGGTGATCCAGTAGCCCCAAGCGATCACGAAACCCGCGAATTCGCCATAGCCGGTTTCGCAGTAGGCATAGGGCCCGCCGGTGCGCGACACCACGCGCGACAGCCGGCCGAAGAGGATGGCGAGGACCAGCGCCCCGGCCGAGGTGATGACCCATCCGACGAGGGAGATCGGCCCGATCGCGGCAAGCGAGGCGGGCAGCAGGAAGATGCCGCTGCCGATCATGTTGCCGATCACCAGCGCCACGCAGGCGCGCAGACCAAGGCCCCCGGACGGCGCGGCACCCAGGGTCGGCGCGGTGGCTTCGGTCATGGCCGGCCTCCTTCCTGCGTGACGGTGCCGGGGCGTCCGGTGGCACCGTGCGGCTGGATTATCCTGTCGATCCAGTTCATTCCGGGCGAGTACACCGCGCCGTGCCGCTTTCCGCAAGGGAAATGGGCGGGCGGCACGGGATCGTTGGGACGTACACGAAGAATTAGCCCGCGTCGGCCTATGTGGGGCGACCGATCCAGCCCGGACCCTGCCGTGATGCGCTTCGTGCTCCTGCTCCTGATCCTCCTGGCCTGCGCCCCGCCGCCGGCTGCGATGGCGCGTGACGTCGACCGCGCAGAGGTGCTGCGCAAGATCAACGTGGCCGGGCGGCAGCGGATGCTGTCGCAACGCATCGTGATGACCGCCTGCCTCGAGAACGCGGGCGCCGATGCCCCGCTCAACCGCACCAAGGGCGAGGGGGCGGAGGCGTTGTTCCAGCATTCCCAGGCCGCGCTGCGGGCCGGTGCGGATGACCTGCGCCTCGGGCCTGAAACCGATGCCCGCGTGATCGAGGCGCTGGCCAAGGTCGAGGCCTACTGGCCCAAGTACCTCGCCGCGGTTGAGGAGGTGCGGGCGGCCGATCCCGGCGCCTCGACCACGCGGCTGCGCGCGGCGGCCCGCAAGATGCTGGGCCTGACCGAGGATGTGGTCGAAAGCCTTGGCACGGCCTATGACGACGGGGCCGGGGTGTCGGCGATGGCGACCACGGTGAACATCGCCGGGCGTCAGCGCATGCTGATCCAGAAAACCATGATGGAGGCGTGCTTTGCCGCGGTCGGCGGCCATGGCGCGGCGCTGTCGCGGCGGGTCGGCGCGTCGAAGACGCTGTTTGAACGCAGCCTGGCCAACCTGATGATCGGGGACGCGCGGCAGGGGATCCTGCCGCCGCCAACGGCCGAGATCGACGCCAAGCTGATCACCGTCGTCCGGATCTGGCGCTGGCTCGGCGCCGATTTCACCCAGCTGGCCGAGGGGGTACCGGTCACGGCCGAGCGTCTCGGGCAGCTGGCCCGCGCCTCGGAAATCGTGCTGGTCACGATGAACCAGTCCGTCACGCTCTACGAGGCGCAGTAGCCGCGGCCGGACCCGGGGCGGAGCGGTCGGGAAGGGGCGCCCGGCGGCCCTTGCGGCATCGGCGGATTCGCCCGGGTGAGACGGGTTTTCGCCTTGCATGACTGCATATCCCCTCATAGAAGGGCGTCTGAATTTCCGGCCGCGTCCCGCGGCCTGCGACCGAATTGGAAGGACGACGCAGAATGCAGGTCACCGAGACCCAGAACGAAGGCCTGAAACGCGGCTACCAGATCACGCTGACCGCGGATGAGCTGGCCGCGAAGGTGGACGAGAAACTGGCCGAAGCGCAGCCCGAGATCGAGATGAAGGGCTTCCGCAAGGGCAAGGTGCCGATGGCGCTTCTCAAGAAGCAGTTCGGCCAGCGCCTGATCGGCGAAGCGATGCAGGAAGCCATCGACGGTGCGATGAACAAGCACTTCGAGGACTCCGGCGACCGTCCCGCGCTGCAGCCCAACGTCCAGATGAAGGACGGTGACAACTGGAAAGAAGGCGACGACGTCGTGGTCGACATGACCTACGAAGCGCTGCCCGCCATCCCCGAGGTCGAACTGGGCGACATCGAGATCGAGAAGCTGGTGGTCAAGGCCGACGAGGCCTCGGTCACCGAGGCGCTGGAAAACCTGGCCGAGAACGCCCAGAACTTCGAGACCAAGAAGGGCAAGGCGGCAGACGGCGACCAGGTCGTGTTCGATTTCGTCGGCAAGGTCGACGGCGAGGCTTTCGAAGGCGGTTCGGCCGAAGACTACCCGCTGGTGCTGGGCTCCGGCCAATTCATTCCGGGCTTCGAAGAGCAGCTGGTCGGCGTGAAGGCCGGTGAGGAAAAGGCCGTCACGGTCACATTCCCCGAGGAATATCAGGCCGCCAACCTGGCCGGCAAGGAAGCCACCTTCGACTGCACCGTCAAGGAAGTGAAGAAGCCGGTGAAGGCCGAGCTCGACGACGAGCTGGCCAAGAAATACGGCGCCGAGGACCTCGATGCGCTGAAGGCCCAGATCACCGAGCGTCTGGAGGCCGAGTACAGCCAGGCAAGCCGTGCCGTGATGAAGCGCGCGCTGCTCGACAAGCTAGACGCCAAGGTCAGCTTCGACCTGCCGCCGAGCCTTGTCGAGGCCGAGGCCGGCCAGATCGCGCACCAGCTCTACCACGAGGAAAACCCGGACGATCACGGCCACGACCACGGCGAGATCAAGCCGACCGACGAGCACAACAAGCTGGCCGAGCGCCGCGTGCGCCTGGGTCTGCTGCTGGCCGCGCTGGGCCAGAAGGCCGAGGTCGAGGTCACCGATGCCGAGATGACCCAGGCCGTCCTGAACCAGGCACGCCAGTACCCGGGCCAGGAACGCCAGTTCTTCGAGTTCGTGCAGAACAACCCGCAGATGCAGCAGCAGCTGCGCGCGCCGATCTTCGAGGACAAGGTCATCGACTACGTCGTCGAGCTGGCCAAGGTCAGCGAAAAGGAAGTCTCGAAGGACGACCTCCAGAAGGCCGTCGAGGCACTGGACGAAGAATAAGCACACCACCCGTCATGGGTGTCAGGGCCGCGGGATTTTCCCGCGGCCTTTTCTATTTGGCGGCCTTGTTTTCCCTTGCTTTACTGAAAATACGGCATCTCGCCCGAGTCGTTCGGCGGATTCTTGCCGAAAGGTGACGCAGGGTCACCGATGTGCGGGATTCTGCCTTCCATCAGGTACCGTGCATCCCCCACAATTGAACGCAGCGCGAAGGGGGGCCTTTTTCCCGCGCTCGTAAAACCCTTTTTGAAAACGACTTGAGGACTATAACCATGTTTCGTCTTAATACAGTGGTCGGCGCCGCACTGGGCGCCGCGATTTCAGTGACTCTCGCCACCGGCGCACATGCAACCATCCTGACAATCTACGACGGCGTGGCTGCAGGCGCGTCCGACTTCGACAGCACCGTCACCGGTGCCGGCGGCACCGTGTCCACCGACGTGTGGACCGGCCTGTCGTCGAGCGCGTCGATCGACCGTGGCGACTATGTCATCACCCAGAACGATGGTGGTGTCGGCGGCGTGGCAAACTATGGCTCGCTCTCTGGGCAGGTGATCGGGATCAACCCCGCCGGTGGCGGGTCGAGCCCGCGGACCGATCCGCTGGATTACTTCGGCAGCGGCATCACCTTCACCTTCGACAACCCGGTGAACGCGATCGGCTTTGAAGTCGGTGACTGGGCCACCTGCTGCCATGCACCGGTGACTGAGCTGTTCATTTCGTTCGACGGCGGCGCACCGATCCTGGTCGGTTCCGCGACCTCGACCGCGGATGGCCTGTTCCCGTCGCAGGATACCGGCGCGAGCGTCTTCGAAATCTTCGTGGCCGCCTTCGACAACTCCGACGATTTCACCACCGTCTCGTTCTGGGGCAACGGCATCGGCGAGGTGCTCTATGCCGGTGGCCAGGTGAAGTACTCGCTGCTGAGCCGCGGTTCGCTGCCGCCGGCAACGCCCGAGATTCCGCTGCCGGCCGGTGGCCTGCTGCTGCTGACCGCCTTTGGTGCGATCGGTGCGGCGGCGCGGCGTCGCAAGGCCTGAGCCTGACGCCAGTCGGTACCAAGTCCATTGAAGGGGGCCGTCCGGAAGGGCGGCCCTTTTCGTGCCGAAACCGCAAAATCGGACGTCGGTATCACGTCGGTATTGCGTCGGTATCACGTCGGTATTTTCGGCGCGGTCCGGTGAGGGGGCGTTAACCCGCGGATGACCGGGGCCAGGAACGAAAAAACCGCGCCCGGGGGGGCGCGGTTTCGATCTGTGCCGGACTGGCGCGAGACGATTACTCTTCGTCGTCGTCCGATGCCGCGTCGCGGGCCGGGGCGTAGTCTTCGTCGTCCGAGCCGGCTGCGCCGATGTCGTCGAAGAGTTCCGAGATCTCGAACTCTGCGGCGGCTTCTTCTTCGGCGGCCAGTTCCTGGATCGACTTGCCCTGTGCCTGAACCTCGGCTTCTTCCGGGGTCCGGGCGACGTTCACGACGATCTGAACCTCGACCTCGGGGTGGAGGTAGATGTCCACCGTGTGCAGGCCCAGTTCCTTGATCGGGTTCGGGATGATCACCTGCTTGCGCTCGACGGTAAAGCCCTGCTCGGTCGCCACGGAGGCGACGTCACGGGGGGTAACCGAGCCGTAGAGGCTGCCGCCGTCCGATGCCGAACGAATCACGACGAACTTTTCGCCGTCCAGACGCTGGGCGAGGGCTTCGGCCTCTTTCTTGGTTTCGAGGTTGGTGGCCTCGAGCTGCGCTTTCTGTTCGGCGAAGGCGGCGATGTTCTCTTTCGAGGCGGTCAGCGCCTTGCCCTGCAGCAGCAGGTAGTTGCGGGCGTAGCCGGGCTTGACGGTGACGACGTCGCCCATCTGGCCGAGCTTGGCCACACGTTCGAGAAGGATGACTTCCATCGGTCGGTCTCCTTATTTCACGGCGTAGGGAAGCAGGGCGAGGAACCGGGCGCGCTTGATGGCGCGGGCGAGTTCACGCTGCTTCTTTGCCGAGACGGCGGTGATGCGCGACGGGACGATCTTGCCGCGCTCGCTGATGTAGCGTTGCAGCAGCCGGGTGTCCTTGTAATCGATCTTGGGCGCGTTCTCGCCCGAGAAGGGGCAGACTTTCCGGCGGCGGAAAAACGGTTTTGCAGCCATGGTTTAGCTTCCTTTCCTCAGGCTTCGATCAACGACGGCGACGGTCGTCGCGCTCGTCGCGCTTCTGCATCTGGACCGACGGGCCTTCCTCGTGCTCGTCGACCTTGATGGTCAGCACGCGCATCACGTCGTCATGCAGGCGCATCAGGCGCTCCATCTCCTGCACGGCCGGCGCGGGGGCGTCGGAACGCAGGTAGGCGTAGTGGCCCTTGCGGTTCTTGTTGATCTTGTAGGCCATCGTCTTGACGCCCCAGTACTCGTGATCCACGAGTTTCCCGCCGTTGTCGGACAGGACGGCGCCGAAGTGTTCGATCAGCCCTTCGGCCTGCGCGTTGGAAAGATCCTGGCGCGAGATGAATACATGCTCGTACAGCGGCATGTGCACTCCATTTCTATCAAGGCGCATTTCATAGACCGGCTGGAACTCCTTCCGCGGCTCGGTCACGAGAGTCTGCGCGGTTTGGTCAACTGCGGAAGGAAGCGCCGACATAGAGGGAAAGCGCCCGCGGCGCAAGGCCGAAGGCGCGGCGCACGGCGGCGTGATCGCGATGATGGACTATCGCCGCGTCCCGCGCTATCCCCCGGGCCAAGCATAAGGAGAGGGAGGCGAGATGAGCCGCGCATTCGTGTTTCCGGGGCAGGGTGCCCAGACCATCGGCATGGGCCGCGAACTGGCCGAGGCCTACCCCGCTGCAAAGGCCGTCTTCGACGAGGTCGACGACGCGCTGAACCTCAAGCTCTCGGCGCTGATCTGGGAGGGGGAGCAGGACGAGCTGACCCTGACCAAGAACGCGCAGCCGGCGCTGATGGCGACCTCGCTGGCCGCCTTCCGCGCGCTGGAAGCCGAGGGGGTCAAGATCACCGACG
This sequence comes from Pseudooceanicola sp. LIPI14-2-Ac024, assembly GCF_042188925.1. Taxonomy (GTDB): domain Bacteria; phylum Pseudomonadota; class Alphaproteobacteria; order Rhodobacterales; family Rhodobacteraceae; genus Pseudooceanicola. The sequence continues at coordinate 992,594 of NZ_CP170102.1, read as the reverse complement.
CGGCCTATGTCGCGGGCCATTCGCTGGGCGAGTATTCCGCGCTGGCCGCGGCCGGCGCGCTGAGCGTGGCCGATGCCGCCCGCCTGCTGCGCACCCGCGGCGAGGCGATGCAGAGCGCCGTGCCCGTCGGCATCGGCGCGATGGCGGCGCTGCTCGGGCTCGACTTCAAGACCGCGGCCGAGGTCGCCCGCGAGGCGGCGCAGGGCGAGGTTTGCCAGGCGGCGAACGACAACGACCCCGCGCAGGTGGTGGTGTCGGGCCACAAGGCGGCCGTGGAACGCGCGGTCGAGATCGCCAAGGAAAAGGGCGCCAAGCGGGCGGTTCTGCTGCCGGTGTCCGCCCCGTTTCACTGTTCGCTGATGGCCCCCGCGGCCGAGGTCATGGCCGGCGCGCTGGCGCGGATCGAGATGGGCGTGCCGAAGGTGCCGCTGATCGCCAACGTGGTGGCCGAGCCGGTGCATGCGGGCCACGAGATCGAGCAGCTGCTGGTCGAGCAGGTGACCGGGTCGGTCCGCTGGCGGGAAAGCGTGCTGTGGATGGCGCATCACGGCGTCGACGAGATCTGGGAGATCGGCGCGGGCAAGGCGCTGTCGGGCATGATCCGGCGGATCGAGAAATCGGTGGCCTGCCGTGCGGTCGGGACCCCGGACGAGGTGAAGGCCGCGGCCGAGAGCCTTCAGGGCTGAGACAACGGATGGCGACCGGGGGCCTTGCGCCCGGACCCCGCAGAGTTTTCCTGGCAAGATGAAGCTGGCGGGCAATTTGGGAGTTTGGGAATGTTTGATCTGAGCGGAAAAACGGCGCTGGTGACCGGTGCCTCGGGCGGCATCGGCGGCGCGATCGCCAAGGCGCTGCACGGCGCGGGCGCGACCGTGGGGCTGAGCGGCACGCGGGTCGAGCCGCTGGAGGCGCTGGCGGCGGAGCTGGGCGAGCGGGCGCATGTGCTGCCCTGCAACCTGGGCGATGCCGAGGCGGTGGCGGAGCTGCCGAAGCAGGCGGCCGAGGCCATGGGGTCGGTCGATATCCTGGTGAACAACGCGGGCATCACCCGCGACCAGATCTTCATGCGGATGTCGGACGAGGAATGGCAGTCGGTGCTCGACGTCAACCTGACCTCGACCATGCGGCTCTGCCGGGGGGTGATGCGCGGCATGATGAAGGCCCGCTGGGGCCGGATCGTGAACATCTCGTCCGTGGTCGGCACCACCGGCAACCCGGGGCAGGCGAACTATGCCGCGTCCAAGGCCGGGATGGTCGGGATGTCGAAGAGCATCGCCTACGAGGTGGCGAGCCGCGGGATCACGGTGAACTGCGTGGCGCCGGGCTTCATCGCGACCGCGATGACCGACAAGCTGAGCGACGACCAGAAGGCCAAGATCAACGGCCAGATCCCGGCCGGACGGATGGGCGAGGCCGAGGAGATCGCGGCCGCCGTGCTCTACCTCTCGAGCGCCGAGGCGGGCTATGTCACCGGCGCGACGCTGCACGTCAACGGCGGCATGGCGATGGTCTGACCCCGACGCGGTCACGGAATTCGGAAAGGGCGGCCCGGGTGGCCGCCCTTCCTGTTTCGGGCTGTCAGCCGCGCTTGCGGCGGCGCAGCGTGCCGAGGCCGAGCAGGCCGGCCCCCAGCAGGGCGGCGGGCAGCGGCAGCGGCACGTCGGCGACGGCGATCGGTTCGCCGTAGATGAAATCGTCCATCACGATGGAATCGAACCCCACGATGCCCGCGTCGATGCGGACACGGGCGACCTCGGCATCGTCGAAGATCACGCCGAGGAAGGAGAGCGAGGCATTGGCCCCGGCCAGCACGTCGCGGGTGTAGAGCAGCGTGTCGTCGATGTCGTAGAAGCTCATCGAGGCGGAGCCGGTGTTCTCGACGTCGGTGAAGACCACGCCGAGGCCGCGGGTGAGGGCGGTCGTCACCTGGTCGACGGGGTCGAAGAAGAACACGTCGAAGAGGGTGTCGCCGATCGGGGTGAAGAGCCGTTCGGGGCTGAAGAAGGTGAAGCCGCCGGGGAAGCCGAACTCGATCGTCTCGCCCGAGGCGGCGGTGGACGACAGCTCGAACCCGGTGGTGGCGCCGGCCTCCTTGAACTCGATCCCGCGGGCGAGCGGGGCGAAGCCCTGGTTGAAAAAGTCACCCGGGAAGGCGTTCGGGTCCGACACGGAATCCGGGGCGCCGTCCCAGTTGATCTCGCGCCGGCCGGCGGGATCGCCGCTGACCGGGGCGGGGGCGTTCAGCGGGCCGAGCGCGGTGCGGAAGTCGTCGACCGTGGACTGCAGGTCGGCGGCGCTGGTGGCATTGGCCTCGAAGACGCTGAGGACACCGGCCTGCGCGGGCACCGCGGCAAGCGTGGCGAGGGCCAGGGCCGCGCCGAGAAGCGGGCGCGTGGAAGTCGGGTGGGTCATTCGGGAAGTCCTTGTGCATATGGAAAGGGAATGGATGCGCCGCCCTGTCGGGGGCGCGGGAAAAGACGGCGGAAGGCCGCGCGCCGGTCGCGGAGACGGGAAATCGGTCATCTGAACTGGTCCTGCTCCACCCATGCTGCCGGGGCGCGGCGCCGGGAGACCGGGCGCCACTGCCGTCGGCGCAAGTCTGGCGTGCCAGCGTTGTAACCAGCGTTGTAATGAAGCGAGGTGGCGGCGGTGGCCGGCAGATTTCTGCCCATTTGGTCAAAAATCGGGCAGGGGCCGGGGTGATCCGGCCGGGTCCGCGCGGGGTGGGCCCGCGCGGACGGGGGGCGATCAGCCCCGGGCGGCGCGCTGCACGAGGTCGATGGCGACGCGGGTGGCGAGGTTCATGTCCTGCACGCTGATCCATTCCAGCGGGCCGTGGATGTCCTGCATCCCGGTGAAGATGTTGGGCGTGGGCACGCCCATCTCGGTCAGGCGGGAGCCGTCGGTGCCGCCGCGGATCGGTTCGCCCCTCGGGTCGAGGCCGACGGCGCGGCAGGCGTCGCGGGCCAGCTCCACCGGGGTCATGTCGTCCTCGAGCCAGTAGCGCATGTTGCGGTACTGCGGGCGGATGGCGCAGGTGATCCTGGCGCGCGGCTCGGTCGCCGCGACCGCCTCGCAGACCTGCGTCAGCAGGGCGCCGTGCGCCGCCAGCCCGTCGCGTTCGAAGTCGCGCAGGATGAACTTCAGCTCGCATTCGGCGGCGTTGCCGCGCATCTCGGTCATGTGGATGAAGCCCTGCCGGTCGCTGGTCGTTTCGGGCGTCAGGGTCGCCTGCGGCAGGGTCTGCACGATCTTGGCCCCGAGGTGCAGCGCGTTCACCAGCGTGTCCTTGGCCCAGCCGGGATGCGCCGAGACGCCCGTCACGGTGACCAGCGCCGCGTCGGCCGAGAAGGTTTCATAGATGATCTCGCCGGGTTTCGAGCCGTCGAAGGTGTAGGCGAAGTCGGCGCCCAGGTCCTTGGGCAGGCGTTCGTCGACGCCGCGGCCGATCTCCTCGTCCGGGGTGAAGGCCAGGCGGATGCGGCCGTGCGGGATGTCGGGATTGGCCAGCAGGTGGCGCGCGGCGGTCATCGCGATGGCGACGCCCGCCTTGTCGTCGGCGCCGAGCAGCGTGGTGCCCGAGGCGGTGATGATATCGTCGCCCGCCTTTTCCGCCAGGTAGGGGTTCACCTCGGGCGAGAGTTTCAGGTCGGGGGCGTCGGGAAAGGCGATCTCTCCGCCGTTGTAGTTGCGGTGCACGATCGGTTTCACGCCGGTGGCGTTGAAGGCGGGCGCGGTGTCGACATGGGCGAGCAGGCCCACCACCGGCGCCTCGACGCCGGGGGTCGCGGGGATGGTGGCCAGCACCGTGCCGTAGTCGGTCAGCGTGACCTCTTGGGCGCCCATCTCTTCGAGTTCCTGCACCAGCAGGCGGGACAGCTCGAGCTGGATCGCGGTGCTGGGCGAGCTGGGCGAATCCTCGTCGGACTGGGTGTCGATCGCGGCATAGCGGACCAGCCGGTCCTCGAGTTCGCTGTCGAATTCGGTGCGCATTGGGGCCTCCTGTTGCGGTGCCGGGATGAGGGTGCCGGGGCGGGGGATTGTCAAGCCGGGCAGGGGTTCCCATCTATGGTCCCGCGACGGCACCGGCGCGGCTTTCGGCTTTGCCCAAGGGGGCTTGCGAAAGCGTTTGCCTCCCCTCTAGCATATGCTATAGGCGGCAAAGGATTTTGCCGGGGGGCCCATCGGGCCACCGGACCACCCGCGGTTGCGGGACCGAGCCGCCCGGCAGGGCATGACGAGCGCGACCCCGGAGGGGCGAGGGCAGAAACGGGCCGAAGCGCCCAAGACGTGAGGGTAAATTCATGAGCGATGTCGCAGACCGCGTGAAGAAGATCGTTGTCGACCACCTGGGCGTGGAAGAGGACAAGGTGACCGAGAACGCCTCGTTCATCGACGATCTGGGCGCAGACAGCCTCGACACCGTCGAGCTGGTGATGGCGTTCGAAGAAGAATTCGGGATCGAGATCCCCGACGACGCCGCCGAGAACATCCAGACCTTCGGCGACGCTGTGAAGTTCATCTCGGAAGCGTCGTAAACGACGGTTTCCGGAACGGTTCGAGGGCCTCCGCTTCGGCGGGGGCCTTTGTGATTCCGGCGGGCGGACCCGCGCCACGCAGGTGGCCGGCGGGATGCGCCCCGATGAGGTGTTCAGGGCCGTCGGGATCGCGGCTTGGCCCTCGCCCTGACCCATTCCCCCCAGTGAAAATGAAACCGGTTGCGCACGTGGCGTGCGCAGCGCCTGGGGTCGTGGTGCCGGTTGGCCCCCGTCAGATCACCCCGGTCTGGTAGAGTTTCACCTGCAGCCCGCCGTGCGGGATCGGGGGCGAGGTTTCGGTGAAGTCGAGGCCGGTGGCCTTGGCCAGCCCGCCGTCATTGGTGATCATCCCCAGCCGCCAGCCGGAGAACCGTGCCTTCACCGTCTGGCCGAGGCCGCCGTAGAGCGCGAAGAGGAGTTTTCGGTTGCCGATCCGGCCGCCGTAGGGCGGGTTCACCATGATCAGGCCGGGCGGGCCGTCGGGACGTTCCAGCGCGCCGACCGGGTGGCAGGCGAATTGGGTGACATGGGCGACGCCGGCCCGTTCGGCGTTCTGCTGCGACGCGGTGATCGCGCCCTGGTCACGATCGGAGCCGCGGAAGAGCAGTGGCGTCTCGCGCGGGGCGGGGGCGGCGCTGCGCAGCGCGGCGAAGGCTGTGGCGTCGAAGCTGGCGAAATCCTCGAAGGCGAAGCTGCGCGACCTGCCGGGGGCAAGGCCGAGCGCGATCTCGGCCGCCTCGATCGGGAAGGTGCCGGAGCCGCACATCGGGTCGATCACCGGCTCGGACCCGTCGTAGCCGCAGGCGCGCAGCACGAGGGCCGCCATCGTCTCGCGGATCGGCGCCTTGCTGACGGCAAGCTTGTGTCCGCGCTTGTGCAGCGGCTCGCCCGAGGTGTCGATCGAGAGGGTGACGAGGTCGTCCTCGATCCGGGCGCGGATGGTGAGCGGGGCGTCCTTGTCGATCACGGCGCCGGCGGTTTCGGCGATGGCGCGTTCGACCCGCTGGGCCGCGGCGCGGTCGTGGTAGATCTTGGACCGGCGGCAGGTCGCCTCGACCCGGACGCGGGTGTCGGGGGGATGAGGCCGGCCCAATTGACCTTGCGCGCGCGCTTGTCGAGCTGGGCGAGGTGCATCGCGCGAAACTCGCCGATCCGGGCCAGCACGCGGGTCGCGCCGCGCAGCCAGAGGTTGGCGCGCCAGACGTCGGGCCAGTCGCCCGCGGCCTCGACCCCGCCGGGCACGGCCTGCGCGGCCGCAAGGCCAAGCGCCTGCGCCTCGGCCAGCAGCAGGTGTTCCAGCCCCGGCGGGCAGGCGAGGAAAAGGCCCAGCGGGCTCGCGTCAGGCGGAGAGGAAGCGGACATCGGGGCGGCTCGCGATCAGGGCAATGTCTTGGTCGTATCGGGCGGTCAGCGCCTCGACATAGGCGGCATCCCAGCCGGGCAGGTCGAGTTCTTCCTCGACCGCGTCGGGGAGGGCGAACTTGTCGAGGAAGGCGGCGATGACGCGGCGTTTCTGCCGGTCGGTCATCACCGGGTGGTCGGCCATGTAGCTGCGGAAGCGGCGCATCCCCTCGCGCGACATGATCTCGGACAGCAGGTCGAAGCCGCCGGTGATCTTGCTGCCCTCGGGCAGGTCGCCGAGGGCGCGCACGATCTCGGCCCAGATGAAGGGGGTGTCCTCGTTGCACCAGAGGATGAGCTCTACCCCCGGATGCGCGGCGCGCAGGCGTTCGACCAGCTCGGACCAGCGCAGGGTGGCGGGGTCGGTGCCGGCGAGGAAATCGTCGAAGCTGCCCTCGGGCGCCTCGGCGTGCAGGGCGGGCAGGAAGGTCGCGGGGTTGCGCAGGCCGAGGGCGAGGGTCAGCCGGTCGCCGGGGAAGAGCGCGCGCAGGTCGGCCAGCCGCGCCTCGGCCCGGGGGTAGATCGCGCCGTCGGCGACGGCGATCCGGGGCACGCCGAAGAAGTTGTCGTTCGACAGCAGAATCCGGGTGACGCCGTCGTCCTGGAGGATGTCCCCCAGCAAAACCTCGCGCGAGTCCGCGTCGGGGGCGGACTGCGCCGCGGCCTGCACCGCGTCGCGCAGCTTGCGGCGATAGCGCGACGGCCCGGGCACCGAGGTGCCGCGGCCCAGGAGCAGTTCCTTGTTCTTCAGCAGGCACTTCACCAGGCGGTCTTCGTCGGTGCAATGCGCGCCCGCGTGCAGGACGATGTCCATCGGGTCCCCTTCGTCGCAGTTCTCCGTCTATATCGCGGCGCGGCTGGACAGTAAAAGCGCATTGCGGCATGGGGCAGGGATGGTGGACGTTCAGACACAAGCGGGCCGGCGGATGCGGCTGCCCTCGGGCTGGTCGGTCGGCGCGGCGCTGATCGCGGCGGTGGTGGTGGCGCCGATCCTGTCGGTCATCGTCATCGCGTTTTCGCCGCTCGTCACCGGGGGCGAGAACATCTGGCCGCACCTCGTGTCGACCACGCTGCCGCGCTACCTGCGCAACACGCTGTGGCTGATGGCGGGGGTGGGCGTGCTGACCTGCGCCATGGGGACCGGCGCGGCCTGGATCGTGTCTCGCTATCGCTTTCCGTTCGACCGCTGGCTGGCCTACCTGCTGCTGCTGCCGCTGGCGATCCCGGCCTATGTCGGGGCCTATGCGCTGGTCGATTTCCTGGAGTACGCGGGGCCGGTGCAGACCGGGCTGCGGCAGCTCTTTGGCTGGCAGACCGCGCGGGACTACTGGTTCCCCGAGATCCGGTCGTTGCCGGCGGCGATCTTCGTGTTGTCGGCGGCGCTCTACCCCTATGTCTACCTGCTGGCCCGGGCCGCGTTCCGCGAGCAGGCGGGCGCGGGGGACGAGGTGGCGATGTCGCTGGGCGTCGGCGCGCTTGGCCGGTTCTGGCGCGTCGGCCTGCCGCTGGCGCGGCCCGCCATCGCGGCGGGCGTGGCCGTGGTGATGATGGAGACGGTGAACGATTTCGGCACGGTCGACTACTTTGCCGTGCAGACGCTGACGACGGGCATCTTCTCGACCTGGCTTGAGAGCAACAACGCCGCCGGCGCGGCGCAGATCGCCTGCGTGATCCTGACGCTCGTGGTGGTGCTGGTCCTGCTGGAAAAGGCCTCGCGCCGCCGGTCGAAACACTACCTGACGGCGCGCGGGCACCGGCCGGTGACCCGCACGCAGCTGAGCCGGGGGCGCGGCTGGCTGGCCTGCGCGCTCTGCAGCCTGCCGGTGCTGATCGGGTTCGTCCTGCCGGGCGGCGTGATCCTAGGCCACGCGCTGGACCGGGCGGGCGCCTGGCGCGACCCCGCGCTCCTCAAGGCGCTTTGGCACACGGTGGCCGTCGGCGGCACGGCGGCGGTGGTGACGGTGCTGGCGGCGGTCTTTCTGGTCTACGGCGTGCGGCTGTCGGGCCGCGCGGTACCCCGGATGCTGATGCCGCTGACGACGATCGGCTACGCCGCGCCGGGGGCGGTGCTGGGGGTCGGCATCCTGATCCCGCTGGCACGGATCGACAACGGGCTGGCCGACATGCTCGAGGCGCTGACCGGGCGCGGCTTCGGCCTGATCCTGACCGGGTCGGCCTTTGCGCTGGTGCTGGCTTATTCGGTGCGCTTCTTCGCCATCGCCCAGGGCGCGGCCGACGCGGCCTTTGGCCGGGTGTCGCCGTCGCTGCCGATGGCGGCCCGGTCGCTGGGGCGGAGCAAGGGGCAGGTGCTGCGCGCGGTGCACGTGCCGCTGATCCGCGGCACGCTGGCCTCGGCGCTGCTGCTGGTGTTCGTCGACTGCGTGAAGGAGCTGCCCGCCACGCTGCTGCTGCGCCCGTTCAACTACGACACGCTGGCCACGCGCACCTTCGAACAGGCGAGCCTTGAGAACCTCGGCGAGGCCGCGCCGCCCGCGATCCTGGTGATCCTGGTGGGGCTGTCGGCGGTCGCGCTTTTGGCCCGCGCCAACAGATGATCGCCCTTGAACGCCGCCGCCCGAGCGCGTAAACGGGCGCGGCTGCCCCTATAGCTCAGCTGGTAGAGCAACTGATTTGTAATCAGTGGGTCCGCGGTTCGAGTCCGTGTGGGGGCACCATTTACCCGACATTCAAACCGTTGCGCATCCTGCCAGAAGTGCGGGATGCTGAGGGATGGCCTGCGAGCGGTTTCCGTGATCGCGGGTGCACGCGGCGGGAGGACAGCGTCATGATCGAGACAAGCGTGTTCGATGTTGCGGATCACCTGGATGATCCCGAAGCGCAGCGGGAGTTTCTTTGCGATGCGCTGGAGACCGGGGAGGGCGCATACATCGCCCATGCCTTTTCGATTGTGGCACGGGCGCGGGGTGAGGATGCGGGTGATGACCAGGTGGCGGGGATGCTGGCGCAGGCCAAGGCGGAGGGCGACGGGATGACGGTGACGACCCTCGCCGCACTTTGTGACGCCTTCGGGCTCGTGCCCTGCGTGGTGCCGAAACCGGACGCCCCTGCGGACTGACGGCCGGGACAGGCCCCGGAAACGGAAGACGCCGCGCAAGGCGGCGTCCCGTGGTGTCGTCGGTGGCCCTTGGCCCTACTGCAGGCGGTGCTTCAGCGGGAAGAGGGCGGCCTGGCTCCAGGTGCCGTCGATGTTGAACTTGGGGCCGACGGGCGCCGCGTTCATGCCGATGCGTTTCAACCAGCGGGAGAACACCGCCGGCACGATTCCGATCACCGAATGGGCGCCGTGGTCGGCCGCGGTGGTCTGCATCGCGGTCAGGACCATGCGCTGGACCAGCGGGCGGCGCTTGGCATCGACGCCTTCCGCGATGAAGAGGCGCGTGGCTTCCCAGATCTTGGGATCGACCGGCGCGTCGAAGAAGAGCACGTCGTTCGGAATGCTGTCGAGCATGTTCATCTGGGCGTCGCGCAGCATGTAGCTGTAGGCGGCGCAACGGGAGGTTGTGGGCATCAGGCGGATGCCGCCGAGGACCTGGCCGTATTCATGCACCGCGACCCAGCGGGCCTGCGGCGTGTCGTACTGGTCGAATTCCATGCCCTCGGTCTGGGACAGGGTCCAGTGCAGACGGTCGATGAAGACCTCGCGACGCGCGCGCATGAACTCGACCCAGAGGTCGCCGTACTGCGTCATGTTCGTCATCGACATGGTCGTGATCTTGATCGAGCCGTGCTGTTCGACCGGGGCGGTCGGTGCCGCCTCGGATCTCGGCACGGGCCGATTGTACCTGATCTCGCTGGATGCGCCCGAATCCCCTGGACCCAGCTCGGGGAACGCACGTTCCCCTCGCGCATGCCGCGCCAACCCCCTTTGGTGCTGCATTTGAACTGTTACCCCACACACTACTTTGGTTAACAGTTTCCCGAAACGCAGCGTTCATGCAAACGCAACTTTGCCTTGATTCCGCCACATTGCGGATTCCTGTGGCGGGTATCGCACAATTGCAACACAATTTGGCCCGAATTGATGCAAAAACGCCCCGGCCGAGGCCGGGGCGTTACAAAACTTTTGTTGTTTCAGATCGGCTTGCCGGTCGTTTATCCAGCGGCCGCGAGGCGCACGGGGGTGCCGTCGAGTCGGGTCCAGCCGGGGCCTGCATCGTCTTCTTCGGACTCGAGCGGCGGGTCGATGATGTCGAGCGCGACCATGAAGGTGGTGCCGACGCCCAGCTCGCTCACGTAGTCGATGACACCGTTATGGAGCTCCACGATCTGCTTGGAGATGTTCATCCCCAGGCCGGTGCCGCCGTAATCGCGCTGGTCCGAACTGTCGATCTGGTAGAACTGGCCAAAGACCTTTTCGCGCGAATTCTCGGGGATGCCGATGCCGTTGTCCTCGACGAAGATCACCACCTTGTCGTCGACCTGCTCGCAGCGGACCGAGACGGCGTCACCCTTGTCCGAGAACTTGACCGCGTTCGAGATCAGGTTGGTGAGCACCTGGATCAGGCGGCGCTGGTCGGCCAGGATGTAGGTCGCGGTCTCGGGGCGAATGAAGTCGATGTAGACGCCGTGCTTGTCGGCGAAGCCGTAGTTCACCTGCACCGCTTCCTCGACCATGGCCTCGGCGTTGATCGGTTTCAGCTCGGAGACGAAGCGCCCGGCCTCGAGGCTCTGCACGTCGAGGATGTCGTTGATCAGGTCCGACAGCCGGACGCAGTTGCGCCCCGCGAGGTCGAGCACCGGCTTGAGGTGGTCCGGCACCGGGCCGATGGAGCCGGCCTGGATCAGGTCGAGCGAGCCCTTGATCGAGGTCAGCGGCGTCCGCAGCTCGTGGCTGACGGTCGACACGAAGTTCGATTTGACCTTGTAGGCGATCTTGGTCTTCTCGTGCTCGGCCTCGAGCCGTTCGAGATGGGCGAGGTTCGCGCGATACATCCCCAGGTAGAGCCGGCTGACGTCGAGGATGAAGTACATCACGAAGGCGACGGTGAAGAACTGGAGCCAGATGTAGGAGGTGATCGGCGGCATGAAGCGCAGCACGTCGATCAGCGCGATGAAGGTGAAGCCCGCGGCGTAGATCGCCAGGCGGACGATCAGCGCGCCGAGGATCTGGTGGTTGTTCATCGCGCAGAAGAGCGCGGCCGCGAAGAGGAAGAAGAGCGGCGTGAAGTGCCCGCCGAGGCGCTGTTCCAGCGCGATCATCACGACGAAGCCGGTGATGGCCAGCGCGGAGAGCGTGGTGTTGATCAGGATCTGCACCATGATCTTGCGCGCAGTTCTCTGGTCCTTGCCCTCCCAGTTCCGCACGCGGCGGGCGAGGCGCAGGTCGAGAAGTTCGGTCAGCAGGACGCAGGTGTAGAGCAGCAGCGCCTTGGTGGCGTCGATGTAGAAGGCGGCCAGCACCATCGCCGAGAAGAAGATGGCCTGACGTTGCCAGATCAGCGTAGTGATCGCGGCGACGTAGTCTTCGATCTGCTTGCGCGTCGGCGACATGAAGGCGCGCCGAAACCGCTTGGTCGCGCGGGATAGCGTAGTCTTGGTCATCGGCTTGGCACCTTCTCAGACCGGCTCAGCCGTTGCGGAGCGATTCGAGCAGCATCTTCTCGTAGGCCTGGCGATCGGGGCGGGCCTTGGTCTGCGCGGACTGGCTGCGCTGCGGGCGCTGCGGATAGGTCGGCGTGGGCCGGGGCACCGGGGCGACCGTGGCCTGGGCGGCAGAGGTGGCCGGGTCGGCCGGCTGCGCGCTGCGGCGCTTGGCGCGGGAGATCGCGTCCTCGATCAGCTTGGGGCCCGAACCGGGATCAAAGCTTTCCATCTCGGCATGTTCGCCGACGGCGATCTCGGGGCGGGGCCGTTGAAGCTGGCCTTGGCCAGCGCGGCGGTGATCGTGCGTTCCAGCTTGTCGGTGTCGGTCAGGCGGTTGCCGTGCTCGGCACAGATGAACACGCCGCTGCCCATGTAGCTCAGCAGGCTGCCGGCGGAATGGGTGCCGGTGACCAGCTCCTGCGCGACCCGTTGGAGGGTCTTGTAGAAGTCCATCGAGGAGGTCTGGGCGTTGATCTCGGCGCCGTTGGCGACGCGCAGGGCAAAGGCGCAGGTCTGCGGCGCCTTCGACAGCGACATCTGCCGGACGTAGTTCTCGAACTCGGCCTTGCCGATGAAGCGTTCGACCTTGGAGAAGTCGAGCTCGTGTTCGAAATCGGTGTTCTCGTGGTAGAGGACCGAGCGGACCATCGACGGGTTGTCGTCGCCTTCGCCCGAGGCCTTGGAGTACTTCAGCTTGCGCGCGGTGTTCAGGCGCTGCTTGAGGTCCTCGAAGTTGAAGGGCTTGGTCACGTAGTCGGTCGCGCCGGCCTCGAACGCCTTCTCGACATAGCTCATCTGCGACATCGCGGTGAGCATCAGGATCGGCGCGTTCTTGTAGAGCTCGTTCGACCGGATTTCGGCGCAGAGGTCGATCCCGTTCATCTCGGGCATCTGGATGTCCAGGAGGAACGCGTCGAACTCGCGCGGTTTGCCCTCGATCATCTGGAGTGCCTGCTTGGCGGAGGTTGCCGTCTTGACCTTGTAGGTGCCAAGGGCCTTCAACGCCACGCCAAGCAGTTCCAGGATGCTTGGTTCGTCATCTACGATAAGAAGTCGCATTTGTGTCTCTTCGCTCGTTATCCCTGCGGACGTCCCGTACTGGAGCTTCTTCAAGGCGCCTCGGAACAGCCCGCACTACCGGGGCCTCTTGCGAATTTGTTAAAAGGCAATTTGGGCAAAAAAATGCCGAAACCCGAAAAAGTTTAAGATGCGAGGGGACTTGGCCCATCTCTGTGATCGGCCGTTTCCCGCCTAGAAACACCAGTTTGTTCCGGAACTTGCGACAAAACCGGGGCAATCGGCCGGGATTGTCCGGTGAATTGCCGGCAATCAGAGGCGTGGTGGAACGATTTTCCGCGTGCAAGGGCAGATGGTCGAGGAGGGGGCAGCAGGCCCCGGATGCCGAGTCGGGAGGGTGTCCCGACGGGTCCGGGGACCGTCGATGGTCCCTGTCGCGCCAAATCCTGATGTGTGGAATTTGGAGCGGGCGATGAGATTCGAACTCACGACCCTTACCTTGGCAAGGTAATGCTCTACCCCTGAGCTACGCCCGCATGCACCCGTGGTGCGGCGACTGGGGACCAGTCTACTCAATGGAGCGGGCGATGAGATTCGAACTCACGACCCTTACCTTGGCAAGGTAATGCTCTACCCCTGAGCTACGCCCGCGTCCTTGAGTGAGGGATCATCTATTTTCTCTGGCCGGGGCCTGCAAGGGAAAAAATGCATCCGGGGGCGAAGAAATCGCGGCCCCGGATGCCAGCACCAGGCCATGGACCTTGGGGGAAAGCCCGCGACGTGGCGTTAGGTGGGTCCCGGGCGCCGGAGGGCAGGGGCAGGGCGGTCGAAGCATGGCTTCGCCACCCCGCCGGACCGCTGCGATCCGACGGGTCGTGATACGGCCGGCAGGCGGCACATGGCTACGGCCGTGCCGCCGGACCGGGTCCGGGACAATCACTGGAACACTGTTTTCAGATGGCTCCCCCGAGAGCCTTGGGGGAGAAGATCGTCCGGTTCGCGCCGGAATGACAGGCCTTGACGCAAAGGTAAGGCGCGGATGCCGGGCAAGCCCCGCGCGGCATTGGATAAATTCTCGCGCTCTCGAATCGGGCGGATTGCCAGCGGGTTTCCGGGCCAGGATGCAACGGATGGGCCAAGCCTGCGCCCGGTCTGGATTTTTCCGGCCGCGCCGCGCGGGGCCGCCGGTTTCGGGCGGATTGCCGCCCGCGAACTCGGTGGCAACGAACCGCCTGTGGCGCGGCGTCGGGGCAGGCGCGGTGCGCCCACCCCGGGCGCGATCACTCGAACTCGATCAGCAGGTCCTTGGCGTCGATCTGGGCACCGGCGGTGACGTGGACGGCCTTGATCAGGCCGGCGCGGTCGGCGTGCAGGCCGGTCTCCATCTTCATCGCCTCGATGGTCAGCAGCAGGTCGCCTTCGGCAACCTCGGCCCCCGGCTGGACCGAGAGCGAGGCGACCACGCCCGGCATGGGGGCGGCGACATGGGCCGGGTTCGTCGGGTCGGCCTTGGGCCGCGCGGCCGAGGCGCCGGTGGCCTTGCGGTCCGGCACCCGGATCACGCGGGGCTGGCCGTTCAGCTCGAAGAACACCCGCACCTCGCCGTCGTCCTGCGTCGTGCCGACGGTCTGCAGCCGGATTTCCAGCGTCTTGCCGGGATCGATCTCGGCGGTGATCTCTTCCTCGGGGGTCATGCCGTAGAAGAAGGTGAGCGTCGGCAGGCAGCGCACCGGGCCATAGGTGGCGTGGCGGTGGCCGTAATCCTCGAACACCTTGGGGTACATCAGGTAGGAGTTGAGATCTTCATCGTCGATCTCAGCTCCGTCCAGCTTGGTGCTGATTTCCTTGCGTTTCTCTTCCAGGTCCACGGGCGGAAGGTGCTTGCCGGGACGGTCGGTCAGGGGCGCCTCACCCTTCAGGACCTTCTTGACGATGGCCTCGGGGAAGCCGCCCGGCGGCTGGCCGAGGTTGCCCTTCATCATGTCGATGACGCTGTCGGGGAAGCTGACCTCCTTGGCCGGGTTTTCGACATCGGCGCGGGTCAGTCCCTGGGAGACCATCATCAGGGCCATGTCGCCGACGACCTTGGACGATGGTGTCACCTTCACGATGTCGCCGAACATCTGGTTCACGTTGGCATAGGTCTCGGCCACCTCGTGCCAGCGGTCCTCGAGCCCCATGGAGCGCGCCTGCGCCTTGAGATTGGTGAACTGGCCGCCCGGCATCTCGTGCAGGTAGACCTCGGACGCCGGGGCCTGCATGCCGCTTTCGAAGGCCGCGTACTGTCCGCGCACCGCCTCGAAGTAGTTCGAGATCTCGCGCACCGCCGCGATGTCGATCGACGAGGCGCGGGAGCCGTGCTTGAGCGCCTCGAGCACCGAGCCGAAGGTCGGCTGGGAGGTGTTGCCCGAGAAGCTGTCCATCGCCACGTCGACGCAGTCCACGCCCTTGGCGGCGGCGGCGAGGTAGGTGGAGATCGCCGCTCCGCTGGTGTCGTGGGTGTGGAAGTGGATCGGCAGATCGACCGCGTCCTTGAGCGCGGGGAAGAGCTTTTCGGCCACCGAGGCGGTCATCACGCCGGCCATGTCCTTGATTCCCAGGATATGGGCGCCGGCGGCCTCCATCTCCTTCGCCATCTTCACGTAATAGGCGATGTCGTATTTGGCCCGCTTGGGATCCAGCGCGTCGCCGGTGTAGCAGATGGTGCCCTCAAGCACCTTGCCCGATGCCAGCACCGCGTCCATCGCCACGCGCATGTTCTCGACCCAGTTCAGGCTGTCGAAGACGCGGAAGACGTCGACGCCGGTCTCGGCCGCCTGGGCGACGAAGCTTTGCACCACGTTGTCGGGATAGTTGGTGTAGCCCACCCCGTTCGAGGCGCGCAGCAGCATCTGGGTCATGATGTTCGGCATGGCGCTGCGCATGTCGCGCAGGCGCTGCCAGGGGCATTCCTGCAGGAACCGGTAGGCCACGTCGAAGGTCGCGCCGCCCCAGCATTCCACGCTGAAGAGTTGCGGCAGGTTCGCGGCGTAGGCCGGTGCCACCTTGATCATGTCGAGGCTGCGCATCCGCGTCGCCAGCAGCGACTGGTGACCGTCCCGCATGGTGGTGTCGGTGAACAGAAGCTCCTGCTGGGACTTCATCCAGTCGGCGACGGCTTTCGGCCCTTTTTCGTCCAGCAGGTTGCGGGTGCCGTAATGCAGCCGTTCCTCGCGCGGTTCGGGGATGCGGGGCGGCTTGAGATCAGGATGCGGTTTCGGCCGGCCCTGCACCTCGGGGTGACCGTTCACCGTTATGTCGGCGATGTAGGTCAGCACCTTGGTGCCCCGGTCGCGGCGCTGCTCGAAGTCGAAGAGTTCGGGCGTCGTGTCGATGAACTTGGTGGTGTATTCGTTGTTCAGGAAGGTCGGGTGCTTCAGCAGGTTCTCGACGAAGGCGATGTTGGTGCTGACGCCCCGGATGCGGAATTCGCGCAGGGCGCGGTCCATCCGGGCGATCGCCTTTTCCGGGGTCTGGGCATGCGCCGTGACCTTGACCAGCAGCGAGTTGTAGTAGCGCGTGATGACGCCGCCCGCGTAGGCCGTGCCGCCGTCGAGGCGGATGCCCATGCCGGTGGCCGAGCGGTAGGCGGTCAGGCGGCCGTAATCGGGGATGAAGTTGTTCTGCGGATCCTCGGTGGTGATCCGGGACTGGAGGGCGTGACCGTTGAGACGAATGTCGTCCTGGGACGCCTTGCCGGTGGCCTGGGCCAGGGTCTTGCCCTCGGCGATCAGGATCTGGGCCTGCACGATGTCGATGCCGGTGACTTCCTCGGTCACCGTGTGTTCGACCTGCACGCGGGGGTTCACCTCGATGAAGTAGAAATGGCCCGAATCCATATCCATCAGGAATTCGACCGTGCCCGCGCATTCGTAATTCACGTGGGCGCAGATCTTCCGCCCGAGTTCGCAGAGCTCCTCGCGCTGGTCCTGGGTCAGGTAGGGGGCGGGGGCGCGTTCGACGACCTTCTGGTTGCGGCGCTGGACCGAACAGTCGCGTTCCCAGAGGTGGTAGATCTCACCGTGCTTGTCGCCGAGGATCTGCACCTCGACATGGCGGGCGCGGGTGATCATCTTTTCGAGGTAGCCCTCGCCGTTGCCGAAAGCGGCCTCGGCCTCGCGCCGGCCCTCGCGGACCTTCTCGGGCAGCTCCTTCGCGTTCTCGATCGGCCGCATGCCGCGCCCGCCGCCGCCCCAGCTGGCCTTGAGCATCAGCGGATAGCCGATCTCTCCGGCCTCCTTCAGGATGGCGTCCATGTCGTCGCCCAGCACCTCGGTCGCGGGGATCACCGGCACGCCCGCCGCGATGGCCACGCGCCGGGCCGAGGCCTTGTCGCCAAGCGCCCGCATGGTTTCGGCCCTGGGGCCGATGAAGGTGATGCCGGCGGCATCGCAGGCCTCGACCAGTTCGGGGTTCTCGGACAGCAGGCCGTAGCCCGGGTGGATCGCGTCGGCGCCAGACATCTTGGCGACGCGGATGATCTCGGGGATGCTGAGGTAGGCCGCGACCGGGCCCAGCCCCGCGCCGATGCGGTAGGCCTCGTCCGCCTTGAAGCGGTGCAGGCCCAGCTTGTCCTCCTCGGCGAAGACTGCGACCGTCTTCTTCCCCATCTCGTTGGCGGCGCGCATGATGCGGATCGCGATCTCGCCGCGGTTGGCGATGAGGATTTTCTTGAAGTCGGTCATGGGAAAGCTCCTTCCATTCGGCGCCGGACGCCGCGGTATTTCCGCACAGCAAACATCACGCTGCAATGCAGCGCAAGGGCGGTTGGCGCTATCAGTGATAGCGGTTTTGTCCGGGTGATCCGCGGGGCGGGGCGCGCATGTCCGGGAAGCGGACGTCCGGCGCGGGTGGGAAGGGGGGCTGTCTGCCCCCTCTTGAGCCTGCGGCTCAATTCACCCCCCGAGGATACGGGTACCAGAGGAAGGCCGGGCCGGGGTCAGGCGTGGGAGGCCCAGAGGCGGGTCCGGACCTCTTCCGGGCGGGTGAGGCCCATCTGGACCATGCCGGACGTCATGTCCTCGGTCAGGATGTGGCCCACGTGGGCGGCCCCCTCGGCGCCGAAGGCGGCAACCCCCCAGAGCCAGGCGCGGCCCAGCATCACGAGATCGGCGCCGAGCGCGATGGCGCGCAGCACGTCGAGCCCCGACTCGGTCGCGCCGTCGTAGACCAGCGGGAAGTCCGGGCCGACCGCGGCGCGGACGAGGGGCAGGGCGGTGGCCGCCCCCGGGCCGCCGTCGAACTGGCGCCCGCCGTGGTTCGAGACCCAGATCGCGTCGATGCCGGCCGCCTTGAGGGCCTGTGCCTCGGCCGGGACAAGCACGCCCTTGGCGACGATCGGGCCGTCCCAGAGGTCGCGCAGGCGCTTCAGCAGGTCCCAGTCGGGCGCGGCATGCGGGGCGAGGCCGACGTGGCGGGCGGGTTCGGCGCTGGAATGGTACTTGGCCAGCCCGCGGACCGAGGGCACGCCGGCGCGGGCCACGGCCATGGCCCAGTGCGGACGCATCACCGATTGCAGGAAGAGCCGCGGGGTGATGCCGGGCGGGGTGCGCAGCCCGCCGCGGCGCTGCCGCTCGCGGCGCGAGGGGCCGGGCACGTCGACGGTGAGGATCAGCGTGTGGAAGCCCGCGGCCTTCGCACGCTTCAGCAGGTCCTCGCAGTGTTCGGGCACCGCCGGGGGATAGAGCTGGAACCAGCCGTTGTCGCCGATATGCGGGGCGAGATCCTCGACCGAGGCGGCGGCGACGGTCGAGAGGCCGAAGGGCAGCCCGTCCCGGACCGCGTTCTGCGCCAGCGTCACCTCGGCGCCCGGCCAGAAGAGGCCGGTCATGCCGACGGGCGAGACGCCGAACGGCTTGGCGTAGTGCCGGCCCAGGAAGGTGGTGGAGAGATCCGGCACCGTGCGTCCGGCGAGGACCTGCGGCGCGAGGATCACCTGGTCGAGCGCCTCGCGCGAGCGGCGCAGGGCGAGGTCGCCGCCGGTGCCGCTGTCGAGGTACTCCCACGCGAAATGGGGAATGCGACGCTTGGCGCGGGCGCGCAGGTCGGGGATTGTCGGGTAATCGAGGTCGAGCATCATGGCCGCGCGACAGTGTCCGCGGGCGGCGGGATTGGCAAGATGGAGCGTGCGGGATTCACAAGTCTGCACAGCGGCTTGCCGGACGCCGGGCGGGCGGGAAAATCCATGTGAACAAGACGTGAACACGCTCTTTCGCTCGGGCCCGTTCGGCGCTAGGATGGCGGCATGAGCAGTCATGACGAATTCGACGCCTTCGAAGGCGCGGCCGCCGCATCGCTGTCGTCGCGGGCGATGGCGGCCCGGCCTACCCCGTACCTGGACGAGCTGAACCCGGCGCAGCGCGCCGCGGTCGAGGCGCTGGATGGTCCCGTGCTGATGCTGGCGGGCGCCGGCACCGGCAAGACCAAGGCGCTGACCACCCGGATCGTGCACCTGTTGATGACCGGGCGCGCGCGCCCGAACGAGATCCTCGCCGTGACCTTTACCAACAAGGCCGCGCGCGAGATGAAGGAACGGGTCGGCCGGATGCTGGGCCAGCCGGCCGAGGGCATGCCCTGGATGGGCACCTTCCATTCGATCTGTGTCAAACTGCTGCGCCGGCACGCGGAACTGGTGGGGCTGAAGTCGAACTTTACTATCCTCGACACGGACGACCAGATCCGGCTGCTGAAACAGCTGATCGCAGCCAACAACATCGACGACAAGCGATGGCCGACGCGGATGATCGCGGGGATCATCGACAGCTGGAAGAACCGCGCCTGGACGCCCGAGCAGGTGCCCGCCTCCGAGGCCGCGGCCTACAACAACCGCGGGACCGAGATCTACGACCAGTACCAGCGCCGCCTGAAAGAGCTGAACGCGACGGATTTCGGCGACCTGCTGCTGCACATGGTCACGATCTTCCAGGCGCACGAGGACGTGCTGGCGCAGTACCAGCGCTGGTTCCGCTACATCCTCGTGGACGAGTACCAGGACACCAATACCGCGCAGTACCTCTGGCTGCGGCTGCTGGCGGCGGCGCACAAGAACATCTGCTGTGTCGGTGACGACGACCAGTCGATCTATGGCTGGCGCGGCGCCGAGGTGGGCAACATCCTGCGGTTCGAAAAGGATTTCCCGGGCGCCAAGGTGGTGCGGCTGGAACAGAACTACCGTTCGACCCCGCATATCTTGGCGGCGGCGGCGGGGGTGATCCGGGGCAACCAGGGGCGGCTCGGCAAGGAGCTCTGGACCGAGGCGGAGGAGGGCGAAAAGGTGCGCCTGATCGGCCACTGGGACGGCGACGAGGAGGCCCGCTGGGTCGGCGAGGAGATCGAGGCGATGCAGCGCGGCACGCGCGGCGGCCCGGCGATGAGCCTCGACGAGATGGCGATCCTGGTGCGTGCCTCGCATCAGATGCGCGCCTTCGAGGACCGGTTCCTGACCATCGGTCTGCCCTACCGCGTGATCGGCGGCCCGCGATTCTACGAGCGGATGGAGATCCGCGATGCCATGGCCTATTTCCGCGTCGTGGTCAGCCCCGACGACGACCTTGCCTTCGAGCGGATCGTGAACACGCCGAAGCGTGGACTGGGCGACAAGGCGCAGCAGAAGATGCAGGTCTTTGCGCGGGCGAACGGGGTGTCGCTGCTGGATGGCGCGCGGCTGATGCTGCAGGACCGGGCGCTCACCGGGAAGGGGGCGGCGCAGCTGTCGGCTCTGGTCGACCAGATCGACCGCTGGCACGCGGTGGCGCGGTTCCACGGGCTGAACCAGCCGACGGTGGACGACGACGCGGTGGTGCTGGACGAACTGCCCGCGCCGCCGAAGAACCTGGTCACCCATGTCGAGCTGGCCGAGCAGATCCTGGACGAGTCGGGCTACACCGAGATGTGGCAGAACGACAAGACGCCCGAGGCGCCGGGGCGGCTCGAGAACCTCAAGGAACTGGTGTCGCACCTTGAGGCCTTCGACAACCTGCAGGGGTTCCTGGAACACGTCAGCCTCGTGATGGACAACGAATCCGAGACCGAGGGCGCCAAGGTGTCGATCATGACCCTGCACGCGGCCAAGGGGCTTGAATTCCCGGCGGTCTTCCTGCCGGGGTGGGAAGACGGGCTCTTCCCCTCGCAGCGCTCGATGGACGAGAGCGGGCTGAAGGGGCTCGAGGAAGAGCGGCGGCTGGCCTATGTCGGCATCACCCGCGCCGAGGAGCTGTGCACCATTTCCTTTGCCGGCAACCGACGGGTGTTCGGGCAGTGGCAGTCGGCGCTGCCGTCGCGGTTCATCGACGAGCTGCCCGAGGATCACGTCGACGTGCTGACGCCGCCGGGCCTCTACGGCGGGGGATTCGGCGCGGCGGGCATGCAGAGCCAGATCCACGACCGCGCCTCGCGCGCGGACGTCTACAATTCGCCCGGCTGGAAGCGGATGCAGGAGCGCCAGACGAACCGCCCGATGGCGCAGCCGCAGGAGGTGCGGACGCAGGTCATCGATGCCACAGCGATCAGTGCCTACACGGTCGGGGAACGGGTGTTCCACCAGAAGTTCGGCTATGGCGCGATCACCGGGATCGAGGGCGACAAGCTCGACATCGCGTTCGACAAGGCGGGCCAAAAGAAGGTGGTGGCGAAGTTCGTCATGGGCGCGGACGACGTGCCGTTCTGATCGTGAAACCGCGCCGCCCGTGGCGGTGCGAAGCCCTTGGCGGGTGTATTTTCCGAACGATGAAGCGGGGTTGGCCGGGCCCCGGCGGGCGGGTGTCCGCGCGGGCGCGGGCGACGTATGGGCAATGTGACATTTCCTTGCCGGAACCCGCTTGACGGGGGCGGGGGTTGCCCATAGAAGGCCCTTCACGTTCGGGCGCGCCCGGACGGGCAGCGAGCGGTTGTAGCTCAGTTGGTTAGAGTACCGGCCTGTCACGCCGGGGGTCGCGGGTTCGAGCCCCGTCAACCGCGCCACTGCCCCGTCCACCAGCGTATCCCGCACGTCATGCGCGGTTGTAGCTCAGTTGGTTAGAGTACCGGCCTGTCACGCCGGGGGTCGCGGGTTCGAGCCCCGTCAACCGCGCCACTTTCTTCCGAAAGCACCGATGTCCGCAGCGACCGCCCCGACGGGCGGCGCGCGGCATTCGGTACGTGTGCGGGGGGATGCCGCGGCTAGGGCCGCGAATGCAGGTCGGCGTAGGTGTAGCCGTCGGGCCAGATGCCGATCCAGAGATAGCGTTTGCGGTGGCCGAGCTGCATCGCCACGTGGTCGAGGTGGCGGATGTCGAGCCAGAGGCGGATGGTCCGGTCCTCTTCCTTGAAGTAGGGCGGGCGCAGGCGGTCCTCGGGGCGGAAGCGGATGATGCCGCGCGTCACCGTCGAGGCGGGCGAGGCGATGCCGTTGACCTCGATCTGCGCCACGGCACGGGGCACGCCGCCGAGGTCGATCCCGGTGTCCGTTCCGGTGGTGTGCACGGTGTCCTGCACGAAGAGGATTTCGCGCCGCACCGCCGCGGGGTCCGTGGAGGCCTGCGGCTCGGCCTCCATTGCGGCGATGCGGGCGTGAATTTCGGCGTCGATGTCCAGAACCATGCGGCCCTCCTGAAAGGGCCGCCGGTGGTCATGCCGGGATCATGCCTTGGTGATGGCGTCCAGCACGCGGGCCCAGGACCGGATTCCTTTATGAAAGGAGTTAAGATCGTATTTCTCGTTCGGAGAATGGATCTGGTCGTCGTCCTTGCCGAAGCCGATCAGCATGGCGTCCATGCCGAGGATCGACTTGAAGTAGCCCGCGATCGGGATCGAGCCGCCGCAGCCGACATAGGCGGCGGGGCGGGGCCATTCGTCGGACAGGGCGCGGCGGGCCGCCTCGAAGGCCGGGTCGCCGGTTTCCATCTGCCCGGCCGGGCTGGCGCCGTGGCCCTTGAACTCGACCTCGCAGTCGGGCGGCAGCATGGATTTCACGTAGGCGCGGAAGTTCTCGCGGATTTTCAACGGGTCCTGCTGGCCGACGAGGCGGAAGGAGATCTTGGCGCTGGCCTTGGAGGGCAGCACGGTCTTGAAGCCGTCGCCGTTGTAGCCGCCCCAGATGCCGTTCACCTCGCAGGTCGGTCGCGACCATATCATCTCGAGCGGGGTGTAGGCCTCTTCGCCGGCTGGGTCCGACAGGCCCACCGGGCCGAGGAACTGCGCCGGGTCGAAGCCGAGGTTCTTCCACTGGTCGAGGATCTCCGGCGAAAGCTCTGGCACGCCGTCATAAAACCCCGGAACGGTGACGCGGCCGGTGGCGTCGTGCAGCGAGGCGATGATCTTGGCCAGCACGCGGATCGGGTTCATCGCGATGCCGCCGAACATGCCGGAATGCAGGTCCTTGGCGGGGCCGGTGATGGTCAGTTCCTCGCCCAGCAGGCCGCGCAGCATGGTGATGATGGCAGGCGTTTCCTCGCCGAAGAGGCCGGTGTCGCAGATCAGGGCGAGGTCGGCTTTCAGCTCTTTCGCGTTCTCCTTCATGAAGGGGACGAGAGAGGGGGAGCCGGATTCCTCTTCGCCCTCGAAGAAGAAGGTGATCCTGCAGGGCAGGGAGCCGTTCACCGCCTTCCACGCGCGGCAGGCCTCGACAAAGGTCATCAGCTGGCCTTTGTCGTCGGACGAGCCGCGGCCGCGGATCACCTTGCCGGCGGCGGTGTCCTCGAGCGCGGGATCGAACGGATCGCGGTCCCAGAGGTTCAGCGGATCGACCGGCTGCACGTCGTAGTGGCCGTAGAACAGGATGTGCGGGCCGTCGCCCTCGACATGGCCCACGACCATCGGGTGGCCGGGTGTCGGGCGCTTTTCGGCCTCGATCCCCATCGACCGGAGATCGGCGACCAGCCAGTCGGCCGCATCCTGGCACTTGTCCTTGAAGGCCGGGTCGGTCGAGATCGAGGGGATCCGCAGAAGCTCGATCAGCCGGTCGGTGGCGGCCGAGAGGTCGGTATCGATGCGGGACAGGACTGCGTCCAGGGCCATTTGGCGAACTCCTTGAAATAGTTACGGCGAACCTACCAGCGACGGGGGGCGAGTCCAGCGGATGGGCCCGACGTCGGCCATACGGCGCCGATTTGAAAGGGTTTTGACGCGAAGACGTTCCATTATCCGGGCATATCTCCCGAATTGTTTTTAATGCATTGATAATACCGGGAGATTTACCTTTCGGCAAGCGGGCAACTCGTTGACCTGGATCAAGGTCGCGCCGTTCTGTCGCGCCTAAAGCTGTTGTGGAACCCGAAACGTGGCTATATTGCGGGCACGTCCCGGCCAGCGCATGTGCGCCATGCCAAGGGCCAGCCGCGCAACCGCGCCGCAAGCAACGGAGGGCGAGCCGAGATGGACTATTCGGCGCATCTGGACAGGAAGCTGAACGAATTGCACGAGGAAGGCCGCTACCGGACCTTCATCGATATCGTTCGCCACAACGGCACCTTCCCGCATGCCACCTGGCACCGTCCCGACGGAGAGATGCAGCCGGTGACCGTCTGGTGCGGCAACGACTATCTCGGCATGGGGCAGCACCCGGTGGTGCTGGCCGCGATGCATGACGCGCTGGATGCCGCGGGCGCAGGATCGGGCGGCACGCGCAACATTTCGGGCACGACGATCTATCACAAGGCGCTCGAAGCGGAGCTGGCCGACCTGCACGGGAAAGAGGCCGCGTTGGTCTTTACCTCGGCCTATGTCGCCAACGACGCGACGCTGTCGACGCTGCCCAAGCTCTTTCCGGGGCTCATCATCTATTCCGACGCGCTGAACCACGCCTCGATGATCGAGGGCGTGCGCCGCAACGGCGGGGCCAAGCGGATTTTCCGGCACAACGACCTCGACCACCTGCGCGAGCTGCTGGAGGCCGACGATCCCGCCGCGCCCAAGCTGATCGCGTTCGAGTCCGTCTATTCGATGGACGGCGATTTCGGCCCGATCGAGGCGATCTGCGACCTGGCGGACGAGTACAACGCGCTGACCTACATTGACGAGGTGCACGCGGTCGGCATGTACGGCCCGCGCGGCGGCGGCGTGACGGAACGCGACCGCCTCGCGCACCGGATCGACATCATCAACGGCACGCTGGCCAAGGCCTACGGCGTGCACGGCGGCTACATCGCGGCATCTGAAAAGATGTGCGACGCGATCCGGTCCTACGCGCCGGGCTTCATCTTCTCGACCTCGATCCCGCCGGCGGTGGCGGCAGGGGCGGCGGCCTCGGTCCGGCACCTCAAGACCGACCAGGCGCTGCGCGAGCAGCACCAGACCCAGGCCAGCATCCTCAAGCTGCGGCTGAAGGGGCTGGGCCTGCCGATCATCGACCACGGCAGCCACATCGTGCCGCTGATCGTCGGCGATCCGAAACACACCAAGATGATGAGCGACATGCTGCTGGATGGCTACGGCATCTACGTCCAGCCGATCAACTTCCCCACCGTGCCCCGGGGAACCGAGCGTCTGCGCTTTACCCCTTCGCCGGTCCACGGACCGCGCGAAATGGATAAGTTGATCCACGCATTGGATGAATTGTGGTCGCATTGTGCGCTTAATCGCGCCGAGCTCGCAGGATAACCTTCCTCTAGGCTTACTTTCGCCTTCCTGTGTGATAACCTTGCTCCAA
Organism: Pseudooceanicola sp. LIPI14-2-Ac024; assembly: GCF_042188925.1. GTDB lineage: Bacteria > Pseudomonadota > Alphaproteobacteria > Rhodobacterales > Rhodobacteraceae > Pseudooceanicola. The sequence goes on along the minus strand of NZ_CP170102.1, from coordinate 967,373 downwards.
CAATGGAGTGACTCGAATCGTTGGGGTGATAACGGGTCGCTAACCACGAATGGGGCAGTCTTAAACGATGCGGCGTAGATTCCAGCCTGACATCGAAGCGGCAGAGGCACAGCCCAGAGGCTTCGATGATTTCGAGCTCAAGCTCGGGGACGTCATGCGTGGCGAACGCGCCACGATGGGCAAGTCCCTGCTCGACGTGCAGCGCGAGCTGCGCATCAAGGCCTCCTACATCGCCGCCATCGAGAATTGCGATCCGGATGCGTTCGACACGCCGGGCTTCATCGCCGGTTACGTCCGCTCCTACGCCCGCTACCTGAACATGAACCCGGACGAGGTCTTTGCGACCTTCTGCGCCGAGAGCGGTTTCTCGACGCCGCACGGCGTGTCGGCCCAGGCGTCGTCCAAGCGCAAGGACGAACCGGTCGTCGGCCGCAAGCTGGCGCCCGAGAAGGACCCGTTCATGCGCCCCGGCACGCCCTTCGTGCCGGAACGCGATGGTTTCCTCGCCCGCATCGAACCCTCGGCCATCGGGTCGGCCTTTGTCCTGCTCGCGCTGATCGCGGGGCTGGGCTATGGCGGCTGGACCGTGCTGAACCAAGTGCAGCGGGTGCAGGTCGCCCCGTCGGAGAACACCCCCGACGTTCTGACCGACCTCGATCCGCTCGAAGGCGCGACCCGGCCCCGGCCCGAGGATGTCGCCACCGTCGAAGGCTCGGGCGTGTTCTCGCCCCCGGCCGAGGCGCTGGATCGTCTCTACCGTCCGCAGGCGCTGGACGTGCCGGTCATGGTCGCGCGGGATGCGCCGATCTCGACCCTCGATCCGTCGCGCATCGGCAGCTTCACCGGCGACCTGACGCCGTTGACCGGCCGCCACGACACCACCAATGTCGACGAGGCGCTGCGCCGCGCGGTGGCCGAGGCCGATACCGCCGCCGAACCGTTGCCCGGCGCGACGCCGCAGGTGGTCGAGGAACCGGCGCCCGGCGTGTCGATCTTTGCCGTCCGCCCGGCCTGGGTCCGGGTGCGGTCCGCCGACGGGTCTGTCATCTTTGAAAAGATCCTCGACGCGGGCGAAAGCTACCAGCTGCCGCAGACCGAAGAGGCGCCGATGCTGCGTGCCGGGATGTCCGGATCGCTCTACTTCCGCGTCAACGGGGAACTCTACGGCCCGGCGGGGCAGGGCACCAACACGATCCGTGACGTGGCGCTGTCGGTGGGTGACCTGACCGGCAAGTACCAGGTCGCCGACCTGACCGCCGACCCGGTGGCCGCCAAGGTCGTGGCCGAGGCGGTGACCACCGCCGAACCGCGTCCCACCGTCCAGGACTGATCCCGACCGCGACGTGACCGCGCGGGTGCATTGCGCCTGTCATGCTGCGGGTTTATCTGTGGCCGTGACACCCGTCCGCCCCTTGCCGGAAACCGGAGCATAGCCCCATGTCGCACAATCCCGTCCGCCCCTGGCGCAACATCGAGCGGCGCAAGAGCCGCCAGATCATGGTCGGCAACGTGCCCGTCGGGGGCGACGCGCCGATCAGCGTCCAGACGATGACGAACACCGACACCTCGGACGTGGCGGCGACGGTGGCGCAGGTCCAGCAGGCGGCCGAGGCGGGGGCGGATATCGTCCGGGTCTCGACCCCCGACGAAAGCTCCACCCGCGCGCTGAAGGAGATCGTGCGCGAGAGCCCGGTGCCGATCGTCGCCGACATCCATTTCCACTACAGGCGCGCGATCGAGGCGGCCGAGGCGGGCGCGGCCTGCCTGCGGATCAATCCCGGCAACATCGGCTCGGCCGACCGCGTGCGCGAGGTGATCCGCGCCGCCAAGGATCACGGTTGTTCGATCCGGATCGGGGTGAACGCCGGCTCGCTCGAAAAGCACCTGCTGGAGAAATACGGCGAGCCGTGCCCCGACGCGATGGTGGAAAGCGGGCTCGACCACATCCGCATCCTCGAGGACAACGATTTCCGCGAGTACAAGATCAGCGTGAAGGCCTCGGACGTGTTCCTGGCCGCCGCCGCCTACCAGGCGCTGGCCGAGGCGACCGATGCGCCGATCCACCTCGGCATCACCGAGGCCGGCGGGCTGACGAGCGGCACGATCAAGAGCGCGATCGGGCTGGGCAACCTCCTCTGGATGGGGATCGGCGACACGCTGCGCGTCAGCCTCTCGGCCGATCCGGTCGAGGAGGTGAAGGCGGGGTTCGAGATCCTCAAGGCACTCGGGCTGCGGCACCGGGGGGTGAACATCATCTCCTGCCCGTCCTGTGCGCGGCAGGGCTTTGACGTGATCAAGACGGTCGAGGCGCTGGAGCATCGGCTGGAACACGTGAAGACGCCGATGTCGCTGTCGATCATCGGCTGCGTGGTCAACGGGCCGGGCGAGGCGCTGATGACCGACGTGGGCTTCACCGGCGGCGGCGCGGGCAACGGCATGGTCTACCTCGCCGGCAAGCAGTCGCACCGGATGTCGAACGAGCAGATGATCGACCACATCGTCGAGCAGGTCGAGAAGAAGGCCCAAGAGATCGAGGCGCTCATGACGGCCGAGGCGCAGGCGGCGGAGTAGGGCGGAGCGGCCTGCGACGCAGGCCGCACACGATGCCTTGCGATCTGGCCGGAGGCCAGATCGCGGTGCCTCCGGCGGGGATACTTTGACCAGAGGAAGGTGGGGCCGGGCACGTCGGTGCGGTCCCGCGGCATTCAGCCAAGTTCCGGGTCGTCCAGGTCGGTCTGGATCCAACGGTCGCTCTGGTGGATGTCGACGGTGACCAGCTTGCCGGGGCCGAGGTTGTGGAACTTGTGCGGGACATTGGCGGGGCCGAGGACGACATCGCCGGTCTCGGCCTCGAGTTTCCGGTCGCCGACGGTGAAGAGCGCGCGGCCCTGCCGGATCACGAAGACCTCGTCATAGGGATGCACGTGCCATTTCGGGCCGATGCCGACCTCGTCGGTTTCGTAGAAGAGGACGGTGACGTTGGTGCCGAGCGCCGCGCCCTCGGCCGCGCCGCGCCACTCGTCGGGCCAGAGCTCGGGCCTGCGGCTCCAGTCCTGCCAGCTGAGCTTGTCCTTGGTCATCGCGCGGCCCTCCCGCCGCGACGCTAGGTCGGCGGCGGGCGGCGGTCAATCGCCGTGCAGCGGCTCACTCGGTGCGCACGTCCTCGACGATCTGGCGCATGCCGTCGATCGGGACGTATCCGCGCACCATCTGGTCGCCGATCACGAAGGTCGGCGTGCCGTTGATCTGCAGACGCTCGGCCAGGGCGCGGGTGTCCTTCAGCTCCTGCGTGACGGCGTCGCTGTCCATCGCGGCCAGGATCGGCGCGGGGTCGAGCGCCAGGCTTTCGGCCAGGCGGGTCAGTTCGACCTCGTTCGGCTGGCCGGTGAAGCCCATCAGCGCGTCGTGCACCGCATGGTAGGCCTCGTCCCCGGCGACCTGCTTGGCGGCGACGGCAAAGCGCGATGACAGGACCGAGGCCTCGCCCAGGATCGGGAATTCCTTGACCACGAAGCGGATGTTGCCGTCGCTAGCGATCAGTTCGTTCACCTCGTCGAAGGCCTTGCGGCAATAGCCGCAGCGGTAGTCCATGAATTCGACCACGGTGATGTCGCCGTCCGGGTTGCCGCCGACCCAGGAATAGCCGTCGTCAAAGATCGCATCGGCATTGACCTGCACGAGGTCGACGTCCTGCGCCGCCTTGGCATCGGCCTGGCGCTGCTCCATCGCGTTGACCGCCTCGAGGATCACCTCGGGGTGCTCCATCAGGTAGTTGCGCACCTCGTCGCGGAAGGCCTCGCGCTGCGCGTCGCTCATCTGGGCGGGGTCGAAGCCCGACTGGGCCAGCGCGGGGCCGGCAAGCCCGAGGGCGAGGGCGAGGGCAATGGCAATGGGGGCGGTTCGGGGCATGGAGTACTCCTGGACTGGTGCGCCTCTCAGATCACGTTCGGGCCGGGTTGCCAAGCGCCGCGACGGGGCCGGACCGGGCGTCTGCTGGCGAAAGACCCGGCAGGGTCACAATGATCTTGGCACGATGTTCATTATCTCTTGGTCAGCTGTTGACCTCTCGGGCGGGAGCCTGTGTCCTGCCCCCATCAGCCACAGTGTCGGAGAATGTCATGCGGGTTTCAAGGCGCGGAGAAGTCGATCCATTCATTGTGATGGACGTCATCAAGGCCGCCCAGGACGCCGAGGCTGACGGACGCGACATCATCCACATGGAGGTCGGCCAGCCCGGCACCGCCGCCCCGTCCGGTGCATTGGACGCGCTGCGGCGCGGGATGGAGGAGGGCGCGCTCGGCTATTCGGTGACGCTCGGCCTGACCGAGTTGCGCGAGCGGATCGCGCGGCTCTACGGCGAGTGGTACGACGTCGACCTGAACCCGGACCGGGTGGTGGTGACGCCGGGATCGTCGGGGGCCTTCTCGCTCGCCTTCGCGTCGCTCTTCGATGCCGGGGACCGGGTGGGGATCGGGATGCCGGGCTATCCGTCCTACCGACAGATCCTGAAGGTGATGAACCTCGACCCGGTGCTGATCGAGACCTCGGCCAATGCGCGCTACCAGCCGGTGCCCGAGGATGTCGCGGCGCATGACCTCGACGGGTTGCTGGTGGCTTCGCCCTCGAACCCGGCCGGCACAATGCTGGGGCGCGAGGCGCTCGGCGCCCTGATGCAGGCCTGCCGGGAGCGGGGGGCCGCCTTCATCTCGGACGAGATCTACCACGGGCTGGAATACGATGCGCCCTCGGTCACAGCGCTGGAACTGGGCGACGATGCCTATGTCATCAACTCGTTTTCCAAGTACTTCTCGATGACCGGGTGGCGGGTCGGCTGGATGGTGGTGCCAGAGGACCACGTGCGCCGGGTCGAGCGGATCGCGCAGCACCTCTTCATCTGCGCGCCGCACGCCAGCCAGGTGGCGGCGCTGGCCGCGCTCGACTGCGAGGCGGAGCTGGACCGCAACCTGGCGACCTATGCCCGCAACCGCGACCTGATGATCGAGGGGCTGCCGCGCGCGGGCTTTGACAAGATCGCGCCGCCGGATGGCGGGTTCTACGTCTATGCCGACGTGTCGGACCTGACCGACAACAGCCTCGCCTTCGCGCGGGAACTGCTGGAGGGCGCGGGGGTGGCGGTGACGCCGGGCCTCGACTTCGATCCGCGGCGGGGCGGCGGGACGTTGCGGTTTTCCTATGCCGCCAGCACCGCCGACATCGAGGAAGGGCTGCGGCGGCTGAGCGATTACATGGCCGAGCGCGCGGGCTGAGGGCTTTCGCGGCCCATGGCGACCAGCCGGGCCCGCAGGTCCGGTGCCCGCGCATCGCCGCAGTCGAGCGCGAGGATGTAGGCCTGGGTCAGGAAGAAGCCGGTCGCCTCGGGCGCGGCGCCATCCGCGGCCTCGGCGTAGAGCGCGATGAGCCGGGGCAGGTCGCCCCGGTCATGCGCCGCCAGCAGCGCGGCGTTCAGGTCGCGCGGGGCGGTCACTGCACCCCGGCCAGGCGCCCGGCCACCCAGTCGTGGAAGCAATGCGTCGGCCCGTCCATCGCCGGAGAGAAGCGTCCGCCGTCAAAGCCCGGTGCGCTGCGGCCGGCCTGCATCCCCTCGACGACGAAGATGTCCTCTTGGAACACCGTCTTCCACTGGGCGGCATTGGCGGCGCGCAGGTCCGGGGCGGTGTCGTCGGTGGCATAGTAGAGGTGGATGTGTTCCACCGTCCTGCCCTGCGACACCGGCTGCAGGATGATGGTGAAGGCATGGTCCCGGTGCACCCCGAGCAGCACGTTGGGATAGAGGGCGACGTATTCGGCGGCGGTGTCCCAATAGGCGGGCAGGGCGGGGAAGTCGGGGAATGTCGCGCCATCCGCTCCGCGGATCTGGCGATAAAGGGTCGAGCCCTGGCCGGAATAGAGCCCCGGCGCTTCGATATTGTAATGATCCTCGAGCCGGGAATAGGCGTTCAGGCCGGGATGCACCCAGGGCAGGTGGTAGCTTTCGCAGTAATTCTCGACCGCGAGCTTCCAGTTGCAGTTGACGTCGAGGGTGAACCGGCTTTCGGCGCCGCCGTGGTGCAGGGCGCGGTCGAAATCGGTCCAGCGGGCGATCAGGTTGGCGTGCACCTCCTCGAAGGGCGGGGCGTCGCCCGAAAGGTTGACCCAGACGACGTCGCGCCAGACATGGCTGCGGACCTCGATCAGGCCGAGGGTCGCCTTGTCGATCGCCTCGTGCGTGTTCATGCCGGGGCCGCCGACATGGGGCGTGGCGACCAACCGGCCATCGGTGCCGTAGCACCAGGAATGGTAGGGGCAGCGGATCGCGCCCTCGATCCGGCGGGGTTCCGCGACCAGGATCATGCCGCGGTGGCGGCAGATGTTCTGGAACACCCGCACCGCGCCGTCCCGGCCGCGGATCAGCAGGAGCGGCACGCCCATGTAATCGACAGGGCGGGCATCGCCCGGCTCGGGCACGTCGGCCGCCACGGCCAGCCCTGCCCAGGTGTCAAAGAAGAGGCGGTCGCGCTCGCGCGCATGTGTCGCGGGATCGGTGTAATGCGGGTTCGGCAGGCCGCGCGCCTCGGCCACCGGGCGGCGGATCGCGGCGAAATCGGTGATCGTGTCGGGCATGGCATCCTCCGTGACGATGGCCCATTGGGCCACGCGTCGGAGGGGGCGGCGCGTTCGGGGGCGACACGAGGTGTCGCCCCGCGACAAGTCAGTTGAAGGGTTCGCCGAGGCGGAGCAGCCGCTGGTGGAACGCCGGAAGCTGGTCGGGCCGGACCAGCCCGGTGTGGCGCGCGACCTTGAGGATCGACCCGAAATCGTCGTTCAGGTGTTCATAGACCATGCGCGTCGCGCGGTTGCCGTCGATGGTTTCGGCCACCGTGCGGGTGACGTAGCCGACCCAGAAATTGTTCTCGAACGCCGGCACCCGGCTGAGGAAGTTGAAGGTGCAGGTGATCGCCCGGCGGCGCGAGATCAGGGCGGCAACGCCTTCTTCCTGCTTGAGGAAGATGCCGCGGAACTCGCGGGCCGAGGCCTTGGCGTCGAGGCCCTGCTGGCGCATGGCATCCTTGGCCTCGTAGCCGCGGACGAACGTGTAGCCGTCGGCGCGGAAGATGTAGACGAGGCCGGTCAGCGCCAGGTTGCTGTCGACGAAGCTGCGGCGCGAGAAGCGGTAGATGCCGCCGGGCAGCATGTCCTCGGGGACAAAGGTGGAATCGCTGCCGACGAAGGGCGCGATCGCCGGGTGGTTCAGCAGGTCCGAGGCGATCGGCGTCAGTTCCTCGACCGGTTCGAGCAGGATGCGCGCATCGGTGTCGAAGAAGGTGCAGATCCGTTGCAGGACGTCCGGCCGCGGAAAGCTCTCGCCCGAGAGATAGCGGTTGTACTGGGTCCGGTTGATCCCGAGTTCACGACACAGGCCCGCAATCGAGGGGTATCGGCCGCTGAGCTGACGCAGGTTGGCACCAAAGATTCCGCGGACCTCGACGGGATCCGTCATGTCGCGGGCGGGATTTATCACGACTCGGTTCATGGCACGTGTCCTTGCAGCCGATATCTCCTCCTGCCGCGGGCCGGGGTGCGCTTTCGCGTCGCCCCTTCGGCGGCGTGACGTTAATGCGCGTCACTAATGATGTTATATAGCGCCAATTTCGAAACTTGGCGACACAAATTTCGAAACGCCGTCGCATAAAGAGGAATGTGCAACTTTTCGAACAAGCGCGAAGCTTATCTCGAATGTATAGGAACCTAGGTGTCGAGGACGGCGATGTTCGGAGTTGTTCTGTGGAGCGACGATGCGGAATCGAAGGCGGTCATCTGGTGTGAGGACCACGGTGATCTCGCCTACTACGACGCATACACACATCCGGGCGCGGCCCCTGCGCTGACGGCCGGGGACCTCGTGCGGTTCGAGGTCGAGGAGGGCGGCCAAAGGCGCCTGGTGCGCAACCCGGCCCTGGTTGCCGGGCGGCACTACCCCTCGCTGGTCGGGCGGCTGAAGTCGGTCGAACTGGACGAGGCGGAGCCTGCCGGGGACAATGTCGCGCGGATGCCGGCCCCGCCGGTCGCGGCACCGGCAGCGGGCGATCCCGCCGAAACCGCGGTGATCATCCCCTTCGCGGCTCTGCGCCGCGCCGCGGCCGCCGCGCCGGAGCGCGACGAGCCGGTCTGGACAGTCGTCTAGGCCGGATCAGGCGCTGCCGCGCGCCAGCGCGGCGACGCCTGTGCGCGCCATTTCCACCAGCCCCAGCGGACGCATGAGATCGGCGAAGGCGTCGATCTTTTCCGGCGTACCGGTGATTTCGAAGACAAAGCTCGACAGGGTCGAATCCACCACGTTGGCGCGGAAGATGTCGGCCAGGCGCAGGGATTCCACGCGCTTGTCGCCATCCGCCGCCACCTTCAGCAGCGCGAGTTCCCGTTCGACCGAGGGGCCTTCGACGGTGAGGTCGTGCACCTCGTGCACCGGGATGATGCGGCCCAACTGCGCCTTGATCTGTTCGATCACCTGCGGCGTGCCGCGGGTGACGATGGTGATGCGCGACAGCTTTCCGGTGTGATCCACCTCGGCCACGGTCAGGCTTTCGATGTTGTAGCCGCGGCCGGCGAACAGGCCGATGACGCGGGCTAGAACCCCCGGTTCGTTGTCGACGATGACGGCGAGGGTGTGGGTCTCCTGCTTGTCGCTGAACTGCGGGCGGAGGTTGTAGGCCGAGTGCTTGGTCGAGCCCTTCTTGATGTGGAGTGCGTTCATCGTCTCTGTCCTATGGCGGGGGAGCGTGGTGCGGGCGGTGCGTGACAAGCACGCACCCTACGGGTGGGTCGTCGGAGGCGGCGGGGTAGGGTGCGTGCTTGGCACGCACCGTCCCCGCGGCCCGGACGATCACACCAGCACCGCGCCCCCTTCCTTGATCGCGTCCTTGGTGTTGGCGTCGCCCAGCAGCATCTTGTTGTGCGGCTCGCCCGACGGGATCATCGGGAAGCAGTTCTCGTGCTTCTCGACGAGGCAGTCGAAGATCACCGGGCCGTCGTAATTGATCATCTCCATGATCGCGTCGTCGAGGTCGGCCGGGTCCTTGCAGAGGATGCCCTTGGCGCCGAAGGCCTCGGCCAGCTTGACGAAATCGGGCAGCGCCTCGGACCAGGAATGCGAATAGCGTTCGCCGTGCAGCAGCTCCTGCCACTGGCGGACCATGCCGAGGCGTTCGTTGTTCAGGATGAACTGCTTGACCGGCAGGCGGAACTGCACCGCGGTGCCCATCTCTTGCATGTTCATCAGCCAGGATGCCTCGCCCGCGACGTTGATGACGAGCGCGTCGGGATGCGCCATCTGCACGCCGATCGAGGCGGGGAAGCCATAGCCCATGGTGCCGAGCCCGCCGCTTGTCATCCAGCGGTTCGGGTCCTCGAAGTGCAGGAACTGCGCGGCCCACATTTGGTGCTGGCCGACCTCGGTCGTGATGTAGCGGTCGTGGCCCTTGGTCAGCGCCTCGAGCCGCTCCAGCGCGTACTGCGGCTTGATCGTGCCTTCCGACGGCTTGTATTGCAGGCAGTTGACCGCCTTCCATTCCTCGATCTTGGACCACCACTTGGCGAGCCCCTCGCGGTTCATCTTGCGGCCGCGCGCCTTCCAGACCTTGAGGATGTCCTCGAGCACGTGGGCCACGTCGCCGACGATCGGGATGTCGACGCGGACGACCTTGTTGATCGACGAGGGGTCGATGTCGATATGCGCCTTGGTCGAATGCGGGCTGAAGGCGTCGATGCGGCCGGTGATCCGGTCGTCGAACCGCGCGCCGATGTTGATCAGCAGGTCGCAGTCGTGCATCGCCATGTTGGCCTCGTAGAGGCCGTGCATCCCGAGCATGCCCAGCCACCCCTTGCCCGAGGCCGGGTAGGCGCCGAGGCCCATCAGGGTCGAGGTGATCGGCGCGCCGGTGGCATCCACCAGTTCGCGCAGCAGCTGGCTGGCCGCGGGGCCCGAGTTGATCACGCCGCCGCCGGTGTAGAACACCGGCCGCTTCGCGGTCTCGAGCGCGGCGACCAGTTCGGTGATCTCCTCCATGTCGCCCTTGACCTGCGGGTTGTAGCGGTAGGACGAGCCCTTGGGCGGCGCCTTGTAGGTGCCGGAGGCGAACTGGACGTCCTTGGGAATGTCGATCAGCACCGGGCCGGGACGGCCGGTGGTGGCGACGTGGAACGCCTTGTGCATGACCTCGGGCAGCGTGTCGGTGTCGCTGACCAGCCAGTTGTGCTTGGTGCAGGGGCGGGTGATGCCGACGGTGTCGGCCTCCTGGAACCCGTCGGTGCCGATCATGAAGGTCGGCACCTGGCCCGAAAGCACGATGATCGGGATCGAATCCATCAGCGCGTCGGTCAGCCCGGTGACCGCGTTGGTCGCCCCGGGCCCCGAGGTCACCAGCGCGACGCCGGGCTTGCCGGTCGACCTAGCATAGCCCTCGGCCGCGTGAACTGCACCCTGTTCGTGGCGCACCAAGATGTGGCGAATGTCGTTCTGCTGGAAGATCTCGTCATAGATCGGCAGGACGGCGCCGCCCGGATAGCCGAATACCGTGTCCACGCCCTGATCCCTGAGGGCCTGAACCACCATCTTGGCGCCTGTCATCTGGCGTGTCATCTGATCTACTCCGTCCTGCGCATTGCCAGCGATTTGATACGAAAAAACCCCCGGAGGTCGGTCCGGGGGCGCATGGGGTTCCTCACGGGATTACCGGTCTTACCGGCCCATGCGCCAATCTCCTACGATGATGACTAGGGTGGCCATTCCGCCAAGCTCCCGAGGGTTTCACGTTCCGGGCGGACATTATGCCCGGGATCCGGGGGCGTCAACCGGCGATGCGGAAAAAATCCTGTCCCGGGAATGCCGATTTCTTTCCGAAAGTTGCGTGGCCGCGGCATGTCGGCGACATTTTGCGAAATCGAGTGGGCAATCTGTCGGGAAAACCGGCGCAGGGTGACGTTGGGGTCGGGAATTTTCGCAGATCTAGAAATTTACCGTTTGTAAAAAGTACGAGTGTCCTAAGTGTTTGAAATAATTACACCTTGCTATGGGTTGTTGTATGGAGTGAACACACAATCACCGGTGGAGCTTCTCTTCGATGGCTCAAAAAATCTTTCGTAGACCTCTCAGTGACTTAGTGCCCAAAGAGTTTATTAACCGTTTACTTTCAGTGACTTAAGCTGAATTCGACCCTTGAGCGCTAACGCCATCTTTGGCACTCTCGTGCATGTGCAGGCCAGAAGACCTGCCGCCAACCCAAGCAATCAAGAGGAGGTCAGAATGACCAGTACCGACATTTGTCGGCGCCTAGGACTTGTGTCTTCAGAAGAGTATCAGAGCTTCTTCGGCTACAAGACATCGACGCTGGAAAAGGACAAGGCTGCGGCAGGCAAACCGCGCCGTATCGTCGTAGGGGTCAACCAATTCTACCGAGTTGAGGAGGTTCTGGCGTTCGCGCAGACGTTCCTCGACCAGCCGACGGTTGAAGAAGTCTCGCTGCGAGAGGTCAGAGCGCAAGGGGAGCTGGCATGACCTACACTCCACCGGAACTAGACCAAAGTCTGCAGACCATGCTCGATGGCAGACGAATTCTCGATACTGTCGAGTGCTTGGCAGAGCAGTTAACGTCTCTGCTGCATGCGTATCATGCAGACCCGGGGTCGTTCGATGTTGATGCGTTGCTTAGGCAACTGAGCGACATCGGTTGTAACCTCGAGTTATGGCTCGAGGTCTTATACGAGCCGCTGACGACCGAGGTCGCCTGACCACTTCTGACCCACCGGCGAAGGTGGGTCAGTTTCTCATTCCATGATCGAACACGAGGAGGGCGTAGCATGAGCTATGTCAACGATGCTTCGCATTTTGCTGGTGAGCTAGGCAAACTTATGGACCGGCTGCAAAAGATCAACGCCGAGTTATTCAAAAGGCACATGTGCGGCGAGCTAGACGAGCACGCACAGGTCGATGCGCTGATTGAAATTCAGCATGCGCTTTACGACTTAGAAGAAGATCTTGGACTGCCGCTCGGCATTGGTCGAGGTCATGAGCCGGACCTCTAAAACAAACTGCCCGCGATGTTTAAGTCCATCGCGGGCAGATGTTGACCGTAACAGTCAATTCACAACTCTCAATCGGAGGCAGGGCTATGCCTAGACCCTACTTTTCCAGAATATCACCGGCAAGAAACCATGTAAATCACGAATTTCCGGTGATAAAATAGAATTAGCGGTAAGGGCTGTCCGGGCCCTTACCGCTGGTAGCTGTAACTCGTCGAATGAAGACTGTCCCTTGCCAGAACTATTCCATATTACCCCACCGGTAGAATGAAGTAAACAGCAAAGGGGCATTTCTTCGTCGACAAAAGTCAATGAAGGAAGTGCGAGATGGCTTTCCCTAAATGGATAAGTGAAATGCGGCTTCGCTCTGAGCGACCGTACTGCATGGTCTACAGCGATGGTGAGAAGCCATACGGCACGCTAGTCTTTGCGCGCGACAAAGGCACCTCGGTCAGTCGGCTAAGCGGCGCTGTAGATGGTCTGCGTCAGGTGCTAAGTCGAGCGTTGGATTTGGGCGCTAGGCCCTATCTCGTTGTCGTGTCGTGCGGCATCATCAGCTGCTATTGGCGAGGCGACGCTGACGCAAACAAAGTCCTTCACCGATGGGATGGCAGGTGTCCGCTACAGGTGGTCACGGACTACTTCCTGGCTCTCTTTCCCAAAGTGTTGAAGGTCGAGCACCACATCTCCACCGATGATGAAGAGCGAGCGGTTTTGTTTCTCGAGGAGCTGGCCGACATGGGCTTTGAGCTGAGCTACGTCGAGGGCAAAGAGATGTTTGATTTCTGCTGGCAGTCGGCAAAAGAGCCAATTAACTCAGCGAGCTAATTGCTGTTCTCTTGCAGGTGACAATGTATTACCATTGAAAAAGCAGAATGGGCGCCTTGTAGCCAAACATTACGCCCATTCCGCTTTAATCCTCTGGGTATAGAATACCACAATCATCCCAGAGATAAAACAGCAAATTACATGGCGAAGCAACTTCGTCGTGACGCTAAAGGAGTGTGTAATGTCTGAGATAGGTGTGGGTGAGCTTAAAGTGGGATTGAACGTTCAAAAACCTGGAGTGTAGTAGAGACATGCCCAAAGGAATAAGCGAGTTCGAAGCCGGTCAAATCGAAAGCTCGTTGTCTGAGATTAGCGCCGAGCTTAATGAGAGCGCGGCTAGGCGCGGCGAGACAATTCAAACTTACGACTACGCTAGAGTTAGGTCTGAAGCGATAAGTCTTCTTCATTTCGCCTTGGATGTCGAGAAAAGATCTTCGATACCAATTCGCGATACTCTGCAAGCTCTTCAGATCAGTATGCATTTGCATGTTGGATATGACCTAGGGCGGGCAGTGAAAAGTATCGAAGAATAACTAGAGCTGTGAGCTAGAGAACTAAGTAAGCCGATGGCGTGTTAGGCCCTAAAGATTACACGCCCTTCATTTCAACATCTACGAAAGGGAGGGCATGTCATGCCCGAAGAAAAGAAAGGCCCCGCCGAAGCGGAGCCACAAAGTATGATTTCGCAGGACCATAATATCAGGTCGGAGACCGACGTAAATAGCAAAGAGCCTCGAGGTTTTGTCGAAACACGAAACCATGCTCTGTCCGATGATGCCGAACGCTTCATATCTGCGCTTGGCGCAAGGCTGGATCCACAGAAGGATCAAAAGCTGATCTTCAGTCGCAAGGCTGATGCGCGAGGGCAGGCCAACGGCTTTCCGCCGCTTACCGTCGAGAAGATGCGAGGTTGGCTACGCAACAGCGACTTGAAGGCGACCTCTTGGTACGTCGGCATGAGCGCGGTGCGGCTGCATGGCGGCGAGTACCGGAACAAGATGGTGAACTTCGCCTGCTTGGTGGCGGTCGTGCTGGACGACGTGGGCACCAAGGGGCTGTCCTATGAAGAGACCTATGAGAAGCTGCCTCCGTCGGCCGTCATCGAGAGTTCAGATGGCAACTGGCAGTTCTTCTACTTCTTGGACGAGCCATGCGAGGACTACTCCCGAGCGGCACGCCTCATTCAATGCGTGTACGGGTCGAACCTGACCGATGGCGGGGGCAGACTTGTTCTGAAGCTGGCCCGCATGCCCATGGGGGTGCGCAACAAAGTCGTCGATGGCGTCTATGATGACTTCGATGTCCGGCTGGTCGAGTTAGACGAGAGCCGGCGCTACTCCATGGAGGAGTTGGAGGCGCAGTTCCCACCGACGAGGGCGCGGCTGGACGAGGCGCCAGGGGACGATGGGCTACCCAGCGATCAAGTGTCCAAGGTGCTGCTTAGCGAGCACTTCAGGCAGGAGCATGAGGCTCGACAGGAGCCGGACGGCAGCGTGACCTTCATCTGCCCATGGTGGGACACCCATACGCACAAGGAGAAGGACAGAGCCATCTACTTCCCTCTCGGTTTGGGGCGCGACCTCGGCGAGAAGGCTAGGCGGGCCGTCAGGTGCCACCATGACCATTGTCGCGATCGATCTGGCGACGAACTAGCGCAGTTTCTTTTCGAGGGGCGCTATAGCGAGGGCATGCGCCTCTATGCCAGCGGCGAGTTTGAGTACACGCTTCGGCGATATGAGCCGCTCATTCAGGTCGCTGAAGTCTACGACAGCGAGAGGCGCATCAGTATTCCCATCTCGGGTTTCGAACGAACGCACCGGCACACCGTCCCGACATATTTCAGTTGGAACGAGGCGGGCGATCAACCTGACATCACGAGCAGGGTGCTTCACTCCGCTTGGTCCCTTCACAAGAGCAAGCAGGGCAGGGCGTTCGACAAGACTTCGTTCAAGGCGGACGCAGGTCTCTTCTTCGATGCCAGCATAGGTGGGGTGCCGCTGAGGCTGGCCAACACGTTCCAGCCTATCGTGCACGTGCCGCCGAGGAGGAGACGACCAAGCCGTGCCTTCGTGCGCATGTTGAGGCATCTCTTCCCTGATCGTGCGGCAAGAAGGCGAGTGCTGGCGTGGGTCGTGAATGCGGTTCAGAAGCCTTGGTCACGGCAGTGGATGCTGCTCATCATCAGCAAGGAGGAGGGCACCGGGAAGTCCACGTTCGGCGACATGGTGAAGGTTCTCTTCAAACATGCTGGTGGTGAGACGACTTGGAGGGACATCACCGACCAATGGGACAACTGGGCGCATAGGAAGGCCTTCGTCCTGAACGATGAGTTGAAGGAGGAGCGGCGATTCAGCGGCAAGTCAGCCGTCGAGGAGAAGCTCAAGATCTACAACGACAGTCGGGTGCGAGAGCACGAGTTCAACTACAAGGGGAGCAAGCAGCATGGCTGGATGTACGTGAAGATGATGTCATGCAGCAATCACGACGACGCCTTGGTGCTGGTCAACGAGGCGCGTCGAGTAGGGGCTGAGCATGCCACGAGCGAGAAGCTGTCCAAAGACCTGCATGCGGAGTGCTTGAGCTACATCGATGACGAGCAGGCCATCGCGGACACTTGGCACTGGCTGCAGTCGCTGGATGTCCAGCAGCTCTTTCCGGGCTTCAATCCCGGTGTGGCGCCTGAGACCGGTGCCAAGGCTCGCATGAAGCACTTAAACAAGAGTGATGTGAAGCTGGCTCTAGAGCATGCCCTTCAGGTGATGCCGGGCGATGTCTGCACCAAGAAGCAGTTGAGGGAGTGGCTTGAAGCGGACGAGAACCTCGACTTCACGGATAGCAGGACTAGGGCGGCGCTCAACGCAGTCGTTCGTGAGTTCTGGAGCGATGACCGCAACTTCATTGCGCCAAAGACTACAACCGGTGGTGGTCGGCTAAGGATAACAGGGGAAAGTGGTCGCCCGTATATTCGCATCATTCGAAACCATGGGCATTGGCGCAAGATGTGGAAGTCTGACGTTCCAAACGATGTGCATGCGGAAGAGGCCAAAAAGAACCATGTGCCGCTTCAAGAGCGCAAGGACCTGATGAGCGATTACTAGGCCAGCCGGTCTCAGAGCCGGTCTCAGAGCCGGTCTCGTTTCTGGACCTGTCTCAGATCGTGACACGTAACTTGCTTTGACCGGTCTCGCTTTCCAAGCCGGTCTCAAGACAGGCTGGAAGCAATGAGACCGGTCAAAATCTTCTAAGTGGTTACACCGGTTGACGTATTTGACCTCCGGTCACCGGTCTCATTATTCTTTTAAAAGTAGAAGAAGGAGGAGGAGTATACATATTTGCCTAAAATGGGCCCCCCGAGGGGTATTTATTACCTGGACCTGGAAAGTACTCTGGAAACGAGACCGGTGACCGGGGTTTACCAGCTGTTTACCCGCCATCCGATGGGGCTATGCTTTTTGCCGCCATCGCCACGTCCGGTGAAGAAGCGCAGCAGCTGGGCAATATCGACAACAACGACGTAATAGGCCATCCAGACCACTTGCAGCCTAAAACTCTTGATACTTCTCGTTAACCTCGTGCCGGAGGGTAATAGGTATCCATTACCACCATCACGAGAGAACATCGCCGATAGACGGCAGAGCCTACGTCGCTTGAGTTGGTCGGCAGTTTGGTGGCGAAGCGATCAAAAGGCCAGGGGTCTACACCAAATAGGGGCCGGCTACTGGTGAATAACGCGCGCGGACCCCATACCGGATTAGGGATCATCTTTTATGTTTGCCTTGCGTCCAGTCTGCGTAATCGCAATGCGCCAGCGCCAGAATAACCCTCGACGCTCCTTGAGAGTGTAAAATCTCCCTCCGGTGGATTACCATGGCATCATGTAAGCTATTGGAGTTTCACGAGAAATGCCCGAAAATCTGCGTGGGCGCGTGTTCGCCCAACCACAAGACTTCGAGCGTAGCGAACAGCTAGAGCCGCCGCCCGACATGCCAGAGGCCGCCAGAGAGTTCTACATGGCGGTGCTGCAGTCCAAGCCTGATCGCCTGTGGGGGCCTACCGACCGGTTCGTCGCCATGGATATAGCCAGCGTCTATGTCGAGTATTTGGAGGAGCAGACCAAGCTTCACGAGGAGGGCCAGATCATCAAGGCCCCTCCGTCCGGTCGCTTCGTTCGCAATCCAAGAGCCATCGTGGTGCAGCAGCTACGCCGCGAGATCCTCAGCATGCTCAAGTTCCTTCGCATCGATGGGCTGTTCAACGAGAAGGCTTCGCGCGTCGCTGCACGTGAGACAGGAGCCACAGGCATTCCCACCACTGGTGGTTCTGACCCGTACGATGCGCTTCTAGCCGGTGGTGAAGGTCCCGAGGACTACGACGGTCCTGATGGTGGTCACTGACACATGGGCAACAGAACCAGACCGCCCCAGCATGTGAGAAAGTCGTTTCGGCTAAGCCGCCAAGAGAAGCTTCAAGCCATTCAGAAGACGATGCCGAGCGTGACGCTCAGCATCGTCGACCGGCAGCACCCTTTGCCGTCCTACGTCTGCATCACAAGCGGCCCCTACGTGGTGGCTAGGGCGGCAGTAGACGAGTTCTTCGCCAACTACGAGACGACGCTCAGAGAGGCTCTGCAGGCTAAGCTGAATACGTAGGCTGATAGATCGCTGACGGCTTGCTCTTCAATCTGCAAATTCTTGCTTGTGTAGCCGCTCATGGCTAAGGGTGACGCGTAGGGAGGAGCGGCTGTGACAGAGTTGATGCTTGAGTACGTGAAGCTATGATTGTGATAATCTCATACGCAACGTGGATACTCGTGATCTTATATGTGGTGCAGTTGGCGCTTGCGCTGTGGAATGCTTGGGAAAGGGATCGGCAAGACTCTTCCATAATGGATCGGTTGTTTGGCGGGCGGGGCAACATAACTGAGACATGGATAAGCATCGGCATCATATTTGTTGTACCGGTGTTGATCTCATGGAGTAGCGGGATAGCGGATCGCATCATTTCAATTGAGCCGGGCGAAGCTCTTTTGACTGGTTGTTTGTCCATGTTATTCGTTCTGATAACTCTTGAGCTTTCAACGGTGAATTCACTTAATGAATTGAATCGGAGGCCCTGGAGGGGGTTGCTTCTCTTTGCACTCTGCTTGGATCTATTTTCGGTGATTGTTCTCATTGTGCTCGTGAAGCCATTCGTCTCCAGTGCACAAGGCGAGGGCTGGGGAAGTGTCCTGCTATTTGTTCAAGCGCTCGGATTCGCTGCCCTCGTATCAAGTTTCTGTGTGGTGTTGTTCTCTAGAAATGCGGGAGAAGTTTGATGAGTGGACCTGATGAACGAGAACAGCGTTATGCGTTCACGCAGCGAATAGTCTTCCTGTCGCTCATGTTGGCGGTGTCCGTATCAATGGCTGTTGTTGCTTTTTGGGCATTTGATCGAGCTCTTTCTCGAGGAGAAGCCCAAAGGGAATTGGCGAACGAGTTACTGCAGAGCGTTGCAAGTGAGTACGGAAAGGCATTGTACGCGGTGGATCGCCTCGTCGAATGTCGTTGTGGCGATGGCTCCTGTGAAGCGGAAAATGCGCGCGCAGATAGTACTCTTGAGATGCTGTTATCTAATCAACTTGTGCGGACGTTAGAGATTGCGAGTGTTACTGGGAACGAAAACTTTTCCTCCGAATACCAGTCACTTGTGTCAAATTTGGCGGATCTTCGCAGTGGCCTAATTCCGCCGGGGGATGCCGATGTCTGCCGGTACGAGAAAGATGTTGCGTCGGATCTGCGCGTTAGGGCAACTGATCTACTTACATTCTTTGCGAACTAGACCGAGGGGGTGATGCCACGTCCGCGGTAGCTCTCTCGGACGTGGCATCAGTGTGACCGACGACCCAATGGGGACAGGGTGTCACGGTCAGGGAGCAAGCCCCTTAGCGGTCCCGCTGGATGGCAGTCGGGCGGGTATGCTACCGCTGCGTTGCGAACAGGTGTTGGGGATGCCTCACGCAACTCAGGGCCTTTGCAACAACCGCGCCAGCTTGAGCATGGGGATGAGGGCTAAGCGCCTTGTCGCCGAAGCAGGTGAGAACATTCTTTACGTCACGGCAAGCGCAAAATCCGGTCAGATCCTGCAGTATTCATATTGGAAAATATGTAACACAAACAATGGTTTCGAATTTTGTCCACAAGGGTAGGGGCTTAGCTGTCGGCGTAGGTAGAACTACCTAGAACTTCTCGTTTGCGACAAAAGCGCCCGAGTAACGCGCTTGTGATCACATATGTCCGCTATCGGCCAAAGTTGGCCCAAGCCAAGTTACTGCTCAACCATCTCGGGCACTGTGACCGGCCAGTCCGGTGGTGGCACACCACAGAACTTCACCGGTGGTAGAGGCTCGACCACAGGGAAGGCGCTCAGAAGCTCGTCTAGGTTCACGGTAGGGTCTGCGGCCAGCACCTTGCCGCCAAGTTGCAGCACGTCTCTCACGGGCTGGTACAGGGCACGGAACAGCGCCTCTAGATCGATCTTTGCTGCATAGGTCACAAAGTTGGGCCCCGGCATCTCGATCTTGTCGATGACTCCTGCGACGGCAATCCATTTGGCTAGCAGGGTGGCGACGGCCAATTTGCCAGCAAAGACCTGATCGCGTTGCGCTCTGGCCGTTGCCTCCGTGAACTCATCGAGGTCGGACTGAGAGACGCTACGCCCCTGCGAAGCAGAGTACCCTTCCGCCATCACGGTCATGAACGTGCCAAGCTGACTGATCACGAAGCAGTGGCCGTCTGTCTCGCAGATCCACATGGTGCCCATGCTTGGCTTTCCGTCTTCCCGGTCAGGGAAGCGTGCCTCGGTCATGCCCGGTGGCAGGTGCCAGATGGACTCGACGATGGAGCAGACGATATGAAGCGTCTCGTGCCGGCACAGAGACTGAGAGGACGTAAGCTCAGTGGTCATGGCGTGCGCTCCAGTCGCTGTAGGCGGACGCCAGCCCATCGTTGTTCGCCACCGCTGTCTGCAGGTAGGGCAGCATCTCACGCGCTGTCTCGATGCGCTTCCGAGGGACCAAGCCCAGTGGCGTAATAGAGACCGTTCCGTCTCTCGCCAGTATGGTGCCGATCTTGTGGTAGTTTGTGCCAAGGCTTCTGCGAATGGACCAACTCATCAGCATGACGCTCTGCAGCAGGGCAGGGTCGAGGTTCACGCTGCGCAGGACGTAAAGGTCCTGATCGGACAGCCTGTCACTCTGGTCATAATTTTGGTTCCGCACCATGGCTGCGAAAGTGTTGGTGTTCTCGAGAATGATCGGTGCGGCTGCGCTCAAAGCAGCGACCTTCTGCAGCACGTAGCCGTTGGACCGCTCATCCACCTCGGACAGCTTGCTTGGCACATAGACGGCTTCACCGTTTCGGCCGTCATCATCCACCGAGAGGTTGATGGTCCCCTCCTGCAGCTTGGTAGGAGCTACCAGCGACAGAGCGACCACCTCGGCTACGCCATGCGCTAGCTCATGTAGCGCGACTGACACCTTACTCATTGGAAATGCTCCTATGCAGTAGCTCAGGCGCGTTGTCAGACACGGCGGCTGGCTGGTCGAGAAAGTCACTGCACAGCTGCATCACCGCCTTCTTGCGGCTCTCTAGCTGCCGAATAAGGATCTCCTTGAGCTGTGAGTTGGGAAGGCTGTTCGGCAGGCTGTTCTCAAGTCGCTGAAGTGCCTCTGTGGTCTTGGCGTTCGACTGGCTGAACTTGCCAAGCATCTCCTGCCGAACTTCCTCCAGCACGTCGCCGATGGCTCCGAACAGGGCTTTGTCGTTGGTGCTCATTGGGTAAGCTCCATGATGTCTTTGACTGTCTGATTGTTGCGCTTGACCTGCACCGCATCGGTCTTGGCTTTGCGCTCTCGCCGCTCAGCGTCACTCCGCCGTGAGTTCTCTTTCCGGCGTTCGACGATGTCGGCTTGCACGAGGTCGTGCGCCATCATCAGCATGCGGTCCTCGTCGTCCGTCTCACCGACCTCTTCAGGCCAATCGAACGGCAGCATCAGATGCAGCTGAGCGTTTTTGAACTCATGCAGAAGCTGCTGTTTGGCGCTGACGTACCCAAGCACCTTGGGGTCTATGGTCTTGCGATGCGTGTAGGCGTCAGCGAGCGACCAAGCCTTTGCCTCCTGCACCTGGCTGGCTCTCATGCCGGTGGTCAGGCTCTTGACCCAGAAGGGCTCATTGATCGCCGCCAGAGCGCATCCTACGGCTCGGCGTACCTCGACCTCTGCGCCGGTGAGCCGCTTCCTCGCGATGTCGATGTCATACTCTAGACCGGTGAGCATGCCGCCCAGAGACGTCCGTAGCTCGTCCAGATCGGCGGCTTCCTCGCCGAGCTTGATCACGTCGATGCTCTGCGCCAGCTCACGTATCTCGCTGCAGGTTCGAACCAGCGAATGCTCGGCATAGCGTGGATCGCACCCGAGACCGAAGGTGGCCTGCTGTGCAGATTTCACGATCGCCAGCCATTCCTCGGCAGCAACGATCAGGCCTTCGACAGCACCGAGGCTGCGCACCAGATTGCTTGCGGCCAGAATGGGCGAAGTCTTGATACAACCATCCTGTATGGCTCTGGCAGTATGTGATCCGAAGTTGCGTAGATTACCGACACAGCGCTGCAAGTAGGTCTTGCTCAGGGTTGCTGTGAAGGTCTTCGTCTCGGCATCCCAAGACGGTGTGTCCAGAATGTCGAACCGACATTCTAGCTCTGCTGATAAGGTCAGCATGCGTCTCACTCCATAATGTGTTTAGAGGCCCCCGCCAAAGTATGAGTTATCGCGGCAGCGCATAAATCCATTATAATATCAAGCACTTATAGATTACATTCCTCGTTGCTTGGATATACAATGAACTCAACGAGTTGGGATAAAGACAAGCTCAGAGGCTGATGCGAGATGAGCCATTGGGTTGTGCAGGTCAAAGACCTTCAAGCTGGCGACGTCGTGATCTTCTGGGACGCCAATCGTCAGGCCGATCAGAAGCGTGGGGTCGTGCAGAACATACCCTCACCAACCACAACGGCTGGTGAAGTGGTCGTGCCTGTAGCCATCAGCGGCAACACCGAGATGCTGACCGATCTAGGAGATCGCCAGCTTGTCGTTGAGCGCATTCCTAGAACACCGATCTTTCCCAAGCTCGCCAACCCCGGTGGGTTCATCGACCCAAGCTATTGGCGACTTTGAGGCTTTCAACGCTCTACGATTGACAGCTGACCACTGCCAAGCGACTTTGCCCATCCGGTGCAAATGCTTGGGAGCGTGTGGGTTTGCAGGATCAGTCGGAGGAGGCGCTAGAGCGCAAGCGAGGCAATCGGCTTCAGACTTGGGGGCTGATTGGCACGGCGATCTACGCAATCATTCTGATCGTGGTCTTCGCCATGGGGCCACGCTACGGCTGGATCACCCTAGGCCCCTTGGACCTGAACGAGCTAGGCGACTTCCTCGCCGGTGTCTTTGGGCCGCTATCGATCTTCTGGCTTGTCCTCGGCTTCTTCCAGCAGGGCAGTGAGCTACGCCTTCAAGTCACAGAGCTTGCACGATCGGTCGAGCAACAAAAGGAGTTGGTCGGCGTGTCACGCGAGACGCTGGACCATGAGCGGCAACTTCAAGACATGCGCGAAGCGGCACGCAAGGCAGCTTTGCAGCCAAGGTTCCTGATCAATTGCGCAACCGTAAGAAACTCCGTGGGCGGATTGATCGCGAATGTCAGAAGCCATTTGATAGAAATCACTAATGTTGGGCATTCTGTTTCAGGTGTTACTGTCGATTTTGTTCCCGTGCCATCTAGCTCATCCGACTACTCAAGGCCATATTTTAGGAACGGCGAGTTGTGGAAGCTGGAGCTGGATTATTACGATCGCGAGATCCCGACACGTGGTACAATGCGTATAGGCTACTCCGACGAAGATGGAACTCGTCATGAAATCGACTATTCCTACGTGGGCGACGGCATCTTTGATCTGAACTTTGTCGAGCAACGGCGTTCAGAACTCAGCCGCGAAGGCTCTTAACTGGCTTCAAGCCCAACTGCCCTTGGACTAATCCAGAGGGTATCTGGAGGACCCTTGCAGGCCGGATGGATAAATCCTTATCAAGCTTGCTCGTTGAACCCAGAGATACCTCCAGATTACTCTGAGGGCTATTCCAGAGCCATTGCCTTGCCCAGCAAGGTCGGTGCAAGGCTGTGAAAGGTTATATTGCACATGCCATGCAGTTCGCGTCGATACGAACGGCCCACCACGGCAGCAATATGTAGTGGCTCGTCCCTAGGCCGAATGTTTGAAGTTTCTCTATCATTCTTTCACTGCTCGGCATACCCTTCGATAGATTCTCAAAAAAATGCGGGAGGGTAAGATGGCGCTTGATGAGGCGAAATGGGAAGTCTGTGGCATTGATGTCAGGTGCTTCCTTAGGCTGGTTTCGCCAGAAGAAGTCGTGCTCTTGACTGTTGCACGGACTTTCGGGTCCGGAACTTCTGCGGTGGAAGCGCTAGCCGAACTCAGGCCGTTGTTTCAAAGCAGGGACAATTTTCTGCTAAGGCATACGGAAAATGGTGAACATTTTTTTGTTATCAGAGACCGTAGCGGCGACTTATTGGCCAGGGGGAGGAAGCAATCAGGCGTCGATGCCGTGAAAGCGGAAATATCTAACGTGATACGGTTTGCTGGTGCAAGTATCTCGTTTCAGGGAGCTGCGCAGTGCCCTCCAGTTGATCCCTATGTCTACTTGGTAAGTCCGCGTTTGCTGCAAAGGGATTTGGATGTGATTGAAGCGCGGCTTAAACAAAGCAATATTCTTCTTGCCACTGTTGAAGACATTGAGCCGTGTACTGACTTCGATACGCGAGTTTCCGAGCTAGTCTTAGGGGCGAGTTTTGTGGTTAATCTATTTGTTCTCCATGACCGGGAGAGCAGTGCTGCGTTACCAGTTGAAATAGAGCTTCTCAGATCCAGTGTGTCGGCGATTAAGGTGTGTGTGGAGTCGAAGAAGCCGTTGGGGCTTGATTCTGATGGCAGCGTCTACAATTTCCCAAGCAGCTGGCAATTCTCTCTGCAACACGACAGGCATAATGCCTCCGGCGCGTTCGAACATGTGGATGACGGGAAAAGGATTGACGGTCTCGTTGAATACATTAAGGCTTCTCTTTCGAGCGGTGGCCTTGACGATGCATCGATCGAAGACACTTCTTCAATCTCCAAGCTAACTCACGACGAGGTTCAGACGTTCAGCCCGATCCAAATTGTGGTCGATAATGGCAAACTTGCTTTGCGTGATGCGCCAATTGAAGGTGCCCCGGCGGTTCTGGCTCCGATCGAGCTTAAAGCACGCATTTCTGCATTAAGGCATAGCATCGATACGATGGTGCACATTTGCTACAGCGATAATTCATTTCAGCTGCCGAGGGAACTTTTTTCTTGTTTGAGCGCTTTGTCGCGAGCGTCCGCGTTGGAGCCGCCAATATGGTTTTGTCTTGACGACGCTAAGCGTATGCTCGCGACCTGCATGCAGGATTGTTTTGCGGAGGATAGTTGGAACGCGACAGTTGTTACGGGATTGAGGCAGATAACTTTACGAGTTGATGAGTTGGAGTGCCTTCTCCGACCGGTTCGTCTGGAAGGCGCGCGACCTCCTCCCGAGGACATACCTTTCCCAACCGTTGAAGTCACGCAGGTTGAGGAAGTAGTTCGTATTACTTCTAGAATTGCACATGAGATGGAGCGAACGTCTTTAGTACTCGATCAGTCGGTTCTCCAGAGTATGGAGCGGATCGCTCTTAGTGCGGAGAGCATTGCGCACCATGTTCTCGAGCCCAAAGTAAAGCGACGCCGGGTCAGTGATATTGTTTTGAGTGCCGTGTTTGTAGTTGGGGGTATCTTAACGGCGATCGGGACGGGCGTAGTAGTTAATTTATTGACGGCTCAAGGTGCAGTAGAGCTGCTTGCTGCTAAACTCAAACCTCTTTACGATACTTTGCTTCAATTCTTTCGTAGGCCTTGAGGTAAAGGGGTCGAAGATCCGTTCATGTAACATGAAGCGTCGCCGATATCTGGGTGGTCATTATGTCGTTGGTCCTTCCAAAAATTTACACATAGGCCTAGATTGGCTGCTTGGCGTTTCGGCGCTCGATCTTTGCTCGGACGCTCGCAGGCAAGTTATCTTGAAACTCTTTGCGCTTTCTCTTCGCTGTCAGCATCTGCTGCGCGATGAAGTTCACAAGGTCGAAGAGCACGACAGCGGTATCATGATTGTCCTGCATGTTCAGCTCACCGGGGTGAACGCTCTCGTTGCCGATCACACGTATTGCATCGAGTGAAGTCTGCACCTCGATGTCCAAGCCATGCTCATCAACAAGCCGCTGAATGTTCTTGTCGATGGTGTCTTTCTTCTCGGTCAGCTCGTTACACAGCTTCTGTATGCAGAGACGCAGCAAAGCAGCTGCGCCACGAGGCGACTGGCTGACGATGGAAGCGGCTTCGAGATAGTCCGCCTTCAATTCGTCGCTCAGGTCAGGGTTTGGGGCAGAGACGGTTGATTTCTCTGGAAAAAGAAGGCGCTCGTCGAGCCAGACTGAAATCTTACGGCAATCTTCGTACGTGCATTCAGACAGAAAGACGCTCGACACAGCCCAGACATTTCCTGAAAGTTTCATCGGTAGCTCACCGGATGTAGTATTTCGGCGCTTTACCTTAGGCGTCTGCGGACCTCTCCAGTGCATGGTGGGCTTACTATGCTTCTGTTGCTGCAGCGGATTGGGCGTTTCCCCTGGGTTAGTTGTCATAGCCTTATACACTTTACCTGCCAGAACAGACGAAGTTTGTGGAAGTTCATCGCCGTGGAGATAACAACCACCAACTTCCATCCAGCGCTGCTTTGCATAGACGCCGCAATGCGGGCAATGAAACGCGCCTTTAGTCGTGGATGGGCTTCTATCTGGCATACTGTGTTCTCGCTGCGTTAGCTTCGCGAACAGTAGCCATTCGACATAGGGGCAGACAAGGGCCGCCGGAAACCTCTGATACTTCTCGTATACTTCGCCGCCAGAAGTAATATACCTATATGGTCAAGGCCACGAGGGGCACCGCCCTGTATTCCGCGTGTCCTTGAAGGCCAGCAGTATCTCTCGGTGCTGCTGGCCGTTTCACTCAGCGGCTAGGCGCATCAGATGACGCAGCCGCTCAGGGTCTAGCTGACGCAGCTTCTCATACACATCATCGGCGTTCGTGTTCACGTAAATCTCTAGCGACTTGGTCGACTTATGGCCGCTGATGAGTTTCAGCTCCATGAGGGACAGACCCATGTTGGCGTAGCGCGTGCAGCCGGTGTGTCTCAGGTCATGCCAAGTGATGTCGTGAATGCTCACTTTTGCGCAGGTCGTCTTGAAGACCCTCGACACCAAGTAGGGCGGGTAAGGGAAGAGGACGTCCGTGAAACCCATGGCGATGCGCTCCAACACGACCGTCTCTGCCTCGCCATACAGAGGTATCAGAGTGTCGTATGGGTCTGGTCCGATACTCTTGCGGTCCCTCACCATGAGCTTGGGGTGTTTCCCATCTTCGGCCGGTCGGTAATCATCGGCGGTGACCTTGCAGGTTTCACCGATGCGACAGCAAGTGGTGATGGCGAAGGTCAGAAGCTGGTCCATGGGAAGACCTCGCAGCTCAGCCTCTTCACATGTAGTCCAATACTGCCGCAGACGAGCTTCCTCTGATGGGCTCAGCACGCGCGAGCGAGACCCACCGGCCAGCCTGAGCTTGTTGTGTTTCATGCGCTGTATCGCCAGTTTGAAGACTTGGTCGTCTATGGCGAAGTGTTTGACTGCTACAGCCCACTTCAACGGTGTCGTCAGAAGGTTGAGATACATGCGCACGCTGACCGGCTTCGCCTTTCGCAGCTTTCGAGCTACCCACTCGTCGACATGCTGAGCGGATAAGTCACGCAGCCTGACTTGGCCCAACCGGTCTTCGGCCACTTTGGTGTAGACGTAGCGAGTAGAGGGCGTGCGGACTTCAACCTCTTCCATGTATTTGCGCAGCAACTCACCGAGGGTGACATGCTGAGGGACTATCTGCAGCCCGGTGACAGTTCTCGTGATGTTGTGCTCGACGTCTGTCGCCCAACGTTTGGCCTGCTTCTCGTCGTCGAACGTCGCCGTTTTATAGACCCCTTTCTTGCGGACCATGGCTCTGAATTTGCCGCTCTTCAGCTTCGTGAATGTAGCCACTGCAATTCGCCTCCTGTGCAGGTTCGGCGGTCCCGACTGAGTGCCGAAAGGGTTGCAACTGGTGTACAATTTACTCCTCTTTCAGCACTCTCGTACACCAAAGAGTTTACTTAAGTAATTGATTGTAAACAAATTTTGCAGTTCTCAAACTGCTCATTTTTTACCGTTTGATAAAAAATTGAACCGTGTCAGGCTTGGTCAAAACACGTCGACCAAGCCAGACCGACAGGGATCCAGCTATGACCAACGATCCGATGACACCGGGGATCGTGCCCGGGCGACTTCCGGCCGATACCATCGCGGCGAACTTCGGCGACCTGCATCCGCCGCTCGACCGGCACGAGGCGCAGGTGGCCGCCGACCGCTGTTACTTCTGCCACGATGCGCCCTGCATCACGGCCTGTCCGACCTCGATCGACATCCCGCTCTTCATCCGCCAGATCGCGACAGACACGCCCGAGGCGGCGGCCCGGACGATCTTTGACCAGAACATCCTGGGCGGCATGTGCGCGCGGGTCTGTCCGACCGAAACGCTCTGCGAGGAGGCCTGTGTCCGGATGGAGGCCGAGGGCCAGCCGGTCGAGATCGGTCGCCTGCAGCGCTATGCCACCGACACGCTGATGGGGCGGAACGTGCATCCCTTCGACCGTGCCGCGCCGACGGGCCGGCGAGTAGCGGTTGTCGGCGCGGGGCCCGCGGGCCTGGCCTGCGCGCACCGGCTGGCGATGAAGGGGCATGACGTCACCATCTACGACGCCCGGCCGAAGGCCGGCGGGCTGAACGAATTCGGCATCGCCGCCTACAAGAGCCCCGACAGCTTTGCCCAGAAAGAGGTCGTCTGGCTGCTCGGGATCGGCGGCATCACCGTCGAGACCGGCAAGGCGATCGGGCAGGGGCTGACACTCGACACCCTGCAGGAGGAATTCGACGCGGTGTTCCTGGGGCTGGGCCTTTCCGGCGTGAATGCGCTGGAGGCCGAGGGCGCCGACCGCGCGGGCGTGACGGATGCGGTCGATTTCATCGCCGGGCTGCGGCAGGCCGATGACCTGGCCACGCTGCCCGTGGGGCGCAACGTCGTGGTGATCGGCGGCGGGATGACGGCGGTCGACGCGGCGGTGCAATCCCGGCTGCTGGGGGCGGAGACGGTGACCATCGCCTACCGTCGCGGGGCCGACCGGATGGGCGCATCGAAATTCGAACAGGACCTGGCCACGTCGAAGGGCGTTCGCCTGCTGACCGGGGTGGTGCCCAAGGCGGTCCACGGCAACGGCGTGGCGCGCGAGATCGAACTCGAATACACGCGCGAGGAGGAGGGCCGGCTGGTCGGCACCGGGGAAACCCTGCGCCTGCCGGCAGACCAGGTGTTCCGTGCCATCGGGCAGACCCTCGACGGTGTGCCGCCGGGGATCGAGATCGAGCATGGCAAGATCCGCGTGGACGAGGCGGGCCGGACATCGCGGCCGGGGGTCTGGGCCGGGGGCGACTGCGCCACCGGCGGAGAGGACCTGACCGTCACCGCGGTGGCCGAGGGACGCGACGCGGCCGAAAGCATCCACGCCGCTCTGACGGCGGACTGATCGTGGGGCCCGGCGCCACATCAGCAGGGGCGTTCCCGGATGCGCTGCATCATGTTACCCTTGCGTCACTGAAATTGTCGCAGGGAAGGTTGGGGATGCCCGCGATCGAAGAGGACGTGTCCTCTCACTACACCGTCGACGACTTGCTCGGACGGATACAGTCGGCGCTGCGCGAGGCCGGGATCGACCCGCTCAGGGCGCGGCCCGAGGACCTCAAGGCGGTCGATGAGTTTCACATCGGCGGGCTTCAGGCCACCGACGACCTGCTGGACCAGTTGCAGATCACGCCCGAGACGCCGGTGCTGGACCTCGGTTCGGGGCTAGGCGGGACGGCGCGGCACATCGCGGTATCCTGCGGGGCGAACGTGACCGGCATCGACCTGACCGAGGCTTTCGTGCTGACCGCGCGCGAGCTGTCCAGGATGGTGGGCCTCGCCGGCTGCACGGCATTCCAGCAGGGCTCGGCCAACGACCTGCCGTTCACCGCCGACAGCTTCGAGCTCGTCACCATGTTCCACGTCGGCATGAACATCGCCGACAAGTCCGTCCTGATGGCCGAGGTGTTCCGCGTGCTGGCGCCCGGCGGGATCTTCGCGCTCTTCGACGTGATGGCGGTTGAGGCCGACCGTCCGGCGCTGGACTACCCGCTGCCCTGGGCCGGGGACGAGGCGTTCAGTTTCGTGGACCGGCCCGAGACCTACCGCGCCGCCGCCCGCGCGGCCGGCTTCGTGGCGATGGCGGAACGGGTGCGCGCGCAGTTTGCCATCGATTTCGTCGACGAGGTCATGGGCCGGATCGAGGCCGAAGGCGTGCCGCCCGTGGGCCTTCACCTGCTGATGCGCGAGACGGCGGCCGACAAGGTCCGCAACTTCGTGGCCGCGCTGCGGTCGGGGGACGTCGCGCCCTGCGAGATGATTTTCCGGAAGCCCGGCGGCTGAGCCGCGCTCCGGTCCGAAACAACACCGCGGCGCACCAACGCCGCCCGAACCCTAGGGGAGGTCCACGTGGCTGATCTGACGAGTGATTTTCTGGGCATCAAGAGCCCCAACCCGTTCTGGCTGGCCTCGGCGCCTCCGACCGACAAGGAATACAATGTCCGCCGCGCCTTCGAGGCCGGCTGGGGCGGCGTGGTGTGGAAGACGCTGGGATCCGAGGGCCCGCCGGTCGTCAACGTGAACGGCCCGCGCTACGGCGCGATCTGGGGCGCCGACCGCCGCCTGCTGGGCCTCAACAACATCGAGCTGATCACCGACCGCGACCTCTTCGTCAACCTCGAGGAGATCAAGCGGGTGAAGGCCGATTACCCGGACCGCGCCATCATCGTGTCGATCATGGTGCCCTGCGACGAGGAAAGCTGGAAGGCGATCCTGCCGCTGGTCGAGGAGACCGGCGCCGACGGGATCGAGCTGAACTTCGGCTGCCCGCACGGGATGAGCGAGCGCGGCATGGGATCGGCCGTGGGGCAGGTGCCGGAGTACATCCGGATGGTCACCGAGTGGTGCAAGCAGTACTACTCGAAACCCGTCATCGTGAAGCTGACGCCGAACATCACCGACATCCGCAAACCCGCCGCCGCCGCAAGGGCCGGGGGTGCCGACGCGGTCAGCCTGATCAACACGATCAACTCGATCACCCACGTCGACCTCGACCTGATGGCGCCGGAACCGACGATCGACGGCAAGGGCAGCCACGGCGGCTATTGCGGTCCGGCGGTGAAGCCTATCGCGCTGTCGATGGTGTCCGAGATCGCCCGCGACCCCGAGACGCGGGGGATGCCGATCAGCGGCATCGGCGGGGTGACCACCTGGCGCGACGCGGCCGAATTCATGGTCCTGGGGGCCGGCAACGTGCAGGTCTGCACCGCAGCCATGACCTATGGCTTCAAGGTGGTGCAGGAGATGATCTCGGGCCTGTCGCAATGGATGGACGAGAAGGGATACACCTCGACCGCCGATTTCGTCGGCAAGGCGGTGCCCAACGTCACCGACTGGCAGCATCTCAACCTGAACTACGTGACCAAGGCCCGGATCGACCAGGACGCCTGCATCAAGTGCGGCCGCTGCTATGCCGCGTGCGAGGACACATCGCACCAGGCGATCGCGATGAACCCGGGCCGCGTGTTCGAGGTGATCGACGCCGAATGCGTTGCCTGCAACCTCTGCGTCAATGTCTGCCCGGTCGAGGACTGCATCACGATGGTCGAGCTCGACAAGGGTGCGGTGGACCCGCGGACGGGGCGGAAGGTGGGCGATTATGCCAACTGGACGACCCACCCGAACAACCCCGGCGCCCTCACGGCGGCGGAGTGACAGGCAGGCGGGCGTTGCATCCCAAACGCGCCCGTCTGCCAGGGGCATCGCGACCGGCGCCAGCCGCCGTGCGCGATGCCTCGTTTCGGACCGGGGCCGGGCGGTTCCGGCCGGCGCCCCTCAAGGCCCCGGTTCCGCCTCGAGCACCGTCGCGGCATTGGCCTTCACGGCATCGACCAGGTCAACATTGCTGTCGCGCCAGGCCCGGAACCGGGCATATCCGTCTCGGTTGACCAGGTCGCGCTCGCCGGGGGTGAGGTGGGGCAGGTCCTCGATCCCCACGCCGGGCACGAAGGCCAGTTTGACCCGCGTGTAGGCTGCGGCGCAGTGGCTGGCCTCGGCCTGGGTCAGGAACCGGACGGCGGCAATCGCCTCGCACAGGGTATAGTGATGCAGGTCGGCATGGTCGGGGACCGCGGCGTCCTGTGCCCGTCCGGCGGGCGGGGTGAGGGTGAGGGTCGTGAGCGTGGCCATCAGGATGGCCGGGTGAGCAAGGGGCATGACGCGCCTCCCGTGAAAGGTGGCGCCGCGCGCGACTGCTCCTCTGATCCCATGCGGCGGAGGATGGTTCCGACCCGGTCATCCTACACCAATCCGGCCTGCGCACGGACCGCAAATCGCCGCCTGACACAAAATGGCCGGGGCGCAGGACGCCCGGACGCTCAGGCTTTCAGCAGACGGGTGAAGAGCGTTTCGAGGTAGCTGCCGGCGGCCGGGAAGGGATCGGGCACCTCGGGGCCCAGTACCGCGCGGACTTGGACATCGAAATCGGCGTAATGCTGGGTCAGCGACCAGATCGAGAAGATCAGGTGATGCGGATCGGCGGGCAGCAGGCGGCTCGTGTCCATCCAGCCGCGGATCACGGCGGCCTTTTCGTCGACCAGTTCCTTCAGCTCTCCCTCGAGCATGGCCTGCATCCGCGGCGCGCCCTGCACGATCTCGTTCGCGAAGAGACGGCTTTCGCGGGGGTGGTTCCGGCTGAGCTCCAGCTTGCGGCGGACATAGCCGAGGATCTCGCCGAGCGGTTCGCCGTCGGCGTCGAGCTCGCGCAGCGGGTCCAGCCAGATGTCCATCAGGCTGGCCATCAGGTGGCTGTGGATCGCTTCCTTGGAGGGGAAGTAGTAGAGCAGGTTGGGCTTGGACAGCCCCGCTTCCTTGGCGATCTGGTCGACCGTCGCGCCGCGGAAGCCATGGGCAGAGAACACCTCGAGCGCCGCCTCGGCGATGATCGCCACGTTGCGCTTCTGGATTCGCGTCTTGGCCTGCGCCTTGTTCATCCGACGTTTCGCCCCATCCTCAAAAATGCTTTGCAAACCAATGTTTCGCGGGAAATTCCGAAAGTCCAGCCGCGATGAATTTTTGGTCATGCCCCGCGATATTTGCGCCCCCGAGAGGGCATTCCAGTGTATTTCTTGACTGGTCTTGAACCCGTGATAGCGTGGCTTTGACCTTTTGGTCAAACAAAGCTCGCCCCCGCATCAAGACGCAAGGAGTGCCGATGGCCGCCCCCGGAGAAAACCTGAAGATCAACGGCGACCGCCTGTGGGATAGCCTGATGGAAATGGCCCAGATCGGCCCCGGCGTGGCGGGCGGCAACAACCGCCAGACCCTGACCGATGCCGATGCCGAGGGCCGCGCGTTGTTCCAGACCTGGTGCGAGGCCGAGGGCTGCGAGATGGGGCTGGACACCATGGGCAACATGTTCGCGATGCGCCCCGGCACCGACCCTGAGGCGCTCCCGGTCTACGTGGGCTCGCACCTCGACACGCAGCCGACCGGCGGGAAGTACGACGGCGTCCTCGGCGTGCTCGGCGGGCTCGAGGTGATCCGGACGCTGAATGACCTCGGTATCCGGACGAAGCATCCGATCGTCGTGACCAACTGGACCAACGAGGAGGGCACCCGCTATGCGCCCGCCATGCTGTCCTCGGGCGTCTTCGCGGGTGTCCACACCGAGGCATGGGCCAAGGACCGCGTCGATGCCAAGGGGCTGAAGTTCGGCGATGAGCTCAAGCGCATCGGTTGGGAGGGCGAGGAGCCCGTCGGCAGCCGCAAGATGCACGCCTTCTTTGAACTGCACATCGAACAGGGCCCGATCCTCGAGGCAGAGGGCAAGGATATCGGCATCGTCACCCACGGCCAGGGCCTGTCCTGGACCCAGGTGACGATCACCGGCAAGGATGCGCACACCGGCTCCACCCCGATGCCGATGCGCAAGAACGCGGGCCTCGGCATGGCGCGGGTGCTGGAACTGGTCGAAGAGATCGCCTGGTCCCACGCCCCGCACGCGGTCGGCGCGGCGGGGCATATCGACATCTATCCCAATTCGCGCAACGTGATCCCCGGTAAGGCTGTCTTCACCATCGACTTCCGCTCGCCCGATCTGAGCGTGATCGAGGACATGGAAGAACGGCTGCATGCGGGCGCGAAAAAGATATGCGACGACATGGGGTTGGAGATCGAGCTTGAGAAAGTCGGCGGCTTCGACCCGGTCAAGTTCGACGAGGGCTGCGTGCAGGCGTTGCGCTCCGCCGCCGAGCGGCTGGGCTATTCACATCGCGACATCATCTCGGGCGCCGGGCATGACGCCTGCTGGATCAACCAGGTGGCGCCGACCGCGATGGTCATGTGCCCCTGCGTCGACGGGCTAAGCCACAACGAGGCCGAGGAGATCTCGAAGGACTGGGCGGCGGCGGGGGCGGATGTACTGTTCCACGCGGTCGTCGAGACGGCGGAGATCGTGGAATAAGCGGGGGCCAGCCCCCGCACCCCCGGAGTTTATTCGGCAAGATGAAGCCGGACCCCGGGGACAAGAGGACAACAGGGAGCAAGCAATGAGCAAGGTGATCAAGGGCGGGACGATCGTCACCGCCGACCGTCAGTTCGAAGGCGACATCCTGATCGAGGGTGAAACGATCAAGGAGATCGGGACCGACCTCAAGGGCGACGAATATGTCGATGCGGAAGGGGCCTACGTGATCCCCGGCGGGATCGACCCGCACACGCACCTCGAGATGCCGTTCATGGGCACGACCGCTGCCGAGACCTTCGAGACCGGGACATGGGCCGCGGCCTGCGGCGGGACGACGATGCTGATCGACTTCTGCCTGCCGGGCGAGGATGGCTCGATCAAGAACGCGATCCAGGAATGGCATCGCAAATCGGCGCCGCAGATCTGTTCCGACATCGGGTATCACATGGCGATCACCGGGTGGAACGAAAGCGTTTTCAACGAGATGAAGGACGCCGTTGATGCGGGTGTGAACTCGTTCAAGCACTTCATGGCCTACAAGGGCGCGCTGATGGTCGAGGATGACGAGATGTTCGCCTCGTTCTCGCGCTGCAAGGAGCTGGGCGCGCTGCCGATGGTGCATGCGGAGAACGGCGACCTTGTCGACCTGATGCAGAAGAAGTTCCTCTCCGAGGGCAAGACCGGGCCGGAATGGCACGCGCGGAGCCGTCCGCCGGAATTCGAGGGCGAGGCGGCCAACCGCGCGATCACCATCGCCGATGCCGCGGGCGTGCCGCTCTACATCGTGCACGTGTCCTGCGAACAGGCGCACGAGGCGATCCGGCGCGCGCGGCAGAAGGGGATGCGGGTCTACGGCGAGCCGCTGATGCAGTTCCTCTGCCTCGACGAGGATGAATACTTGTCCGAGGACTGGCTGCATTCGGCGCAGCGGGTGATGTCCCCGCCGTTCCGGGGCAAGGAGCACCAGGACGGGCTCTGGGCCGGGCTGCAGGCGGGATCGTTGCAGGTGGTGGCCACGGACCACGCCGCGTTCTCGTCCGAACAGAAGAAGCTGGGGGTCGGGGATTTCACCAAGATTCCCAACGGAACCAACGGGTTGGAGGAGCGTCTTGCGATGCTCTGGACGCTGGGGGTGGAGACCGGGCGGCTGACACCCGAGGAATTCGTCGCCGCGACCTCGACCAACATCGCCAAGATCCTGAACATCTATCCCAAGAAGGGCGCGCTGGTGCCGGGGGCGGATGCGGACATCGTGGTCTGGGATCCGAAGATCACCAAGACGATTAGCGCCTCGAACCACCATTCCATCCTCGATTACAACGTCTTCGAGGGCAAGGAAGTGACGGCGCAGGCACGTTACACGATTTCGCGGGGCGAGACGATCTGGGCCTGGGGCCAGAACTCCCAGCCGCAGCCGGGGCGCGGTCGCTTCGTGCCGCGGCCGGCCTTCTCCTCGGCCAGCAAGGCGCTTTCGAAGTGGAAAGAGCTGAACTCTCCGCGGAGCGTGAAGCGCGATCCGATGAACATTCCGGCGGGGATCTGAACTACGTGGCGCAAGTACCTGTGATCGAGGCGAGAAACCTCGATCTGACTTTCGAGACGATGGACGGCCCGGTGGCGGCGCTGAAGGACGTGAGCCTCAGCATCGGCGCCGGGGAGTTTGTCAGCTTCATCGGGCCCTCGGGCTGCGGCAAGACCACGTTCCTCAGGTGCATCGCGGCGTTGGAGCAGCCGACCGGCGGCAGCCTGACGGTGAACGGCATGACGCCCGAGGATGCGCGCCAGGCGCGGGCCTATGGCTATGTCTTCCAGGCGGCGGGGCTCTACCCGTGGCGGACCATCGCCAAGAACATCAAGCTGCCGCTTGAAATCATGGGGTTTTCCAAGGCCGAGCAGGAGAAGCGGGTCGAGCGTGTGCTCGAGCTTGTCGACCTTGCGGGCTTTGGCGGAAAGTACCCCTGGCAGCTGTCGGGAGGCATGCAGCAGCGCGCCTCGATCGCGCGGGCGCTGAGTTTCGATGCCGACATCCTGCTGATGGACGAACCCTTCGGCGCGCTGGACGAGATCGTGCGCGACCACCTGAACGAGGAATTGCTCAAGCTCTGGGCGCGGACCGGCAAGACCATCGGTTTCGTCACCCATTCGATCCCCGAGGCGGTGTACCTCTCGACCAAGATCGTGGTGATGTCGCCGCGGCCCGGTCGGATCACCGACGTGATCGAGAGCACGCTGCCGAAGGAGCGGCCGCTCGACATCAGGGACACGCCGGAATTCCTTGAAATCGCGCACAGGGTCCGCGACGGACTGCGGGCGGGGCACGCCTATGATTAGGACGGTCGTACCGATCGTGACCGTCGTCGTGGCCATCGTGGCGCTCTGGTACGTGGCGGCGGTGCCGATGAACATCCACTTTGCCGTCAATACCGCCGCGCGCACCGGGGCCGTGGTGCACCCCGAGGACCCGGCCGCGCGCCGGGCCATGGGGGGCATCGCGCTGGCGATGGAGAACCCGGGCCAGTGGTCGGCCACCTGGGCGCAGGACAAGCCGCGCCTGCCGGTGCCGCACCAGGTGCTCGAGGAGCTTTGGCAGACCACGGCCCAGCAGGCGGTCACCAGCAAGCGGAGCCTCGTCTACCACGGTTGGGTCACGCTTTCGGCCACGGTGGTCGGCTTTGCCATCGGCACGGGGCTGGGCATCCTGCTGGCGGTCGGCATCGTGCATTCCCGTGCGATGGACATGAGCGTGATGCCCTGGGCCATCGCCAGCCAGACGATCCCGATCCTGGCCATCGCGCCGATGATCATCGTGGTGCTGAATTCCATCGGCGTGCAGGGGCTGGTGCCCAAGGCGGTGATCAGCGCCTACCTGTCGTTCTTCCCCGTGGTCGTCGGCATGGTGAAGGGTCTGCGCAGCCCCGACGCGATGCAATTCGACCTGCTCAAGACCTACAACGCCAGCCGGGGCGAGACGTTCTGGAAGCTGCGGCTGCCGGCGTCGGCGCCCTATCTCTTTGCCTCGCTCAAGGTGGGCATCGCCGCCTCGCTTGTCGGCGCCATCGTGGGCGAACTGCCGACCGGCGCCAGCCGGGGGCTGGGGGCGCGGCTGCTCTCGGGGAGCTATTACGGCCAGACGGTGCAGATCTGGTCGGCGCTCTTTGCCACGGCGATCCTCGCCGCGCTGCTGGTGGCGATCATCGCCGGGATCGAGCGGGTGACGCTGAAACGGATGGGGCTGGCGCGATGATGTTGCTGATCGCGGCCCTGGCCCTCTGGGCGATCATGTGGACGGTGAACGTGCGCCTGTCGAACGGGCCGGGTGCGGGGACCCGCGCGGTCCAGCTGCTGGTTCCGATGATCTTCGGCCTGACGCTGCTGGCGATGTGGGAGCTGATCGTGCGCGGCCTGCAGGTGCCGGGCGTGGTGCTGCCGCCGCCCTCGGTCATCGCGGACAAGATGGCGGCATCCGGTCCGACGCTCTGGGTCGATTTCAAGCAGACCTTCCTCAAGGGCGCGCTTGGCGGCTATGCCATCGGGTGCACCGCCGCCTTCCTGACGGCGATCCTCGTCGACCGCTGGGATTTCCTGCGCCGCGGCCTGCTGCCGGTCGGCTCGTTCCTGGCCGCGTTGCCGATCGTGGGCACCGCGCCCATCCTGGTGATGTGGTACGGCTACGACTGGCATTCCAAGGCCGCGGTGGTCGTGCTGATGGTGTTCTTCCCGATGCTGGTGAACATCGTGGCCGGTCTGCAGGACACCACCGCCATGCAGCGCGACCTGATGAAGACCTACGCCGCAAGTTATTGGCAGGGCTTGTTTAAGCTGCGCCTGCCAGCCGCCATGCCGTTCATCTTCAACGGGCTGAAAATTTCATCGACGCTGGCCATGATCGGCGCGATCGTGGCGGAATTCTTCGGGTCGCCCATTGTGGGAATGGGCTTTCGTATCTCAACATCCGTGGGGCAACTCGCGCTCGACATGGTCTGGGCCGAGATCGTCGTGGCCGCCTTGGCCGGGTCAGCCTTCTACGGTGTCGTGGCCCTGATCGAGAAGCGGGTCACGTTCTGGCATCCGTCGCAAAGGCGGAACTGAAAAATCCAACAGGGAGCTTAAGACAATGAAAAAGACTATCACGGGTGCGGTAACCGCCCTGTCGCTCTTCACCGCCGGTGCGGTGCAGGCGGCGGACGATATCACCCTTCAGCTGAAGTGGGTCACGCAGGGCCAGTTCGCGGGCTACTTCGTCGCCAAGGACAAGGGCTTCTACGAGGAAGAGGGCCTGAATGTCACGATCAAGCCGGGCGGCCCCGACATCGCGCCCGAGCAGGTGATCGCCGCCGGCGGTGCCGACGTGATCACCACCTGGATGGCCGCGGGCCTGGCCGCGCGCGAACGTGGCGTGCCGCTGGTGAACATCGCCCAGCCGTTCAAGACCGGCGGCCTGCAGGTGAACTGCCTCAAGTCGTCGGGCATCGAGACGCCTGAGGATTTCCCGGGCCACACGATGGGTGTCTGGTTCTACGGCAACGAATACCCGTTCTACGCCTGGATGGCGTCCCTGGGGATCGAGACCGACGGGGCGGACGACAACGGCGTTGCCGTGATCAAGCAGGCCTTCAGCGCCGATCCCCTGATCCAGGGGCAGGCCGACTGCATCTCGACCATGACCTACAACGAGTACAAGCAGATCCTCGACGCCGGCATCACGCCCGAGGAACTGGTGACCTTCAACTACCTCGAAATGGGCTTCGGCATGCTCGAGGACGGGCTCTACGTCCTCGAGGACCAGCTGGCGGACCCGGCCTTTAAGGAGAAGATGGTCAAGTTCGTGCGCGCCTCGATGAAAGGCTGGAAATACGCCGAGGAGAACCCTGACGAGGCCGCCCAGATCGTCATCGACAACGACGAGACCGGCGCGCAGACGCTCGAGCACCAAGTCTACATGATCGGTGAGGTCGCCAAGCTGACCGCCGGTTCCGACGGCACGCTCGACCCGGCGGATTACGAGCAGACCGTCAAGACGCTGCTGTCCTCGGTGTCGTCGGAGAACCCGGCGATCACCAAGGAGCCCGAGGGCGCCTGGACGCATGACGTGACCGACGAGGCGCTGAAATAACAGCGGCTTGCACGGCAGGCACGGGGCCGGGACGCACATGCGTTCCGGCCCTTTGCACGTCTCGGGGCTTGCGCGGACAAATTCATCATGAAAAATAGGACCATGGCCCGGCAGGACGACGAGGACACGAAACCGAACGACGCGGCAGCCGCCGTCGAACCGCGCCGGTCGCGGCCGCAACGCGTGGCCGAGGCGATCAAGGACTTCGTCGTGGCCGAGGGGCTGCACAAGGGCGACAGGCTGCCGGGCGAGGCCGAGCTGATGGCGCGCTTCGGCATGGCCAAGGGCACCATCCGCGAAGCGATGCGCATCCTCGAGGCGCAGGGGCTGGTCAAAACGCGCACCGGGCCGGGCGGTGGCAGTTTCGTGCACGAGGTCTCGGCCGAACGGGCGCGGGCGCTCCTGGGCAACTACTTCTACTTCCGCGACCTGACCCTGCACGACATCTACCAGCTGCGCCGCCTGCTCGAGCCGGAGCTGGCGGCCTCGCTCGCGGGCAAGCTCGACGCGGGCCAGCTGGCGCAGCTCTCGGCGGTGGTGGCGACCTACGACCACCCGGCGGCGGATGCCGAGGAAGAGCGCGAACAGCACGTTGCCTCGCTCCGCTTCCACCAGCTGCTGTCCGAGTTTGCCGAGAACGAGCTGCTCGGATTCCTCATCGGTTTCATGGCGCGGATCCTCAGCGACCTGACCGTCTACCGCAAGCTTTACGAGCCGCCCAACATCGAGCTCTGGTCGCGTGGCCGGGCGTTCCAGATCGAGCTGATCGAGGCGCTCGGGGCAGGGGATGCGGACCGCGCACGACTGGTCATGGCCGACCACATGGCGACCGCCGAGTCGCTGATGGAAGGGCAGGAATCAAGGGTCCTGAATCGCTTCATCTCGCAGTGAGTCGCGGCGAAATTATCGCGTCAGGCCAGAATGTTACGAAACCTTACAGCATTCCCGCGCGTCACGGTGGACCCAACACGTGTTTGCCGGAAATTTCCGCGCTAATTCCGCCATACGGCACAAGTTTTTGTTTCGCCATTCGGAATTAGCCGGTACCTTCCCCTTCACTCGCAACGATCCGCGCCGGCAAAATCCGGGGCAAAAAAATTCGGGAGGAATGTTATGGATCGTCGTTCTTTTCTCAGGACGTCTGCCCTGGGCGGCGGTGCCGCAGCTGCCACTTCGCTGGCCGCTCCGGCCATTGCGCAAGGCAACACCACGCTCACTATGGTCACCACCTGGCCGCGCGGCCTCGCTGGCGTGTGGGACTCGGTTGAGCGCTTCGCCAACAACGTGAACACCATGTCCGGCGGCACGCTGACCATCGACGCGAAAGCGGCGGGGAACTCGTCGGCGCGCTGGAAAGCTTTGACGCCGTGACCTCGGGCCAGGCCGACATCTACCACGGTGCGGACTACTACTGGGTCGGTCAGCACCCGGCATGGGCCTACTTCACCGCCGTGCCGTTCGGCATGACCGCGCCCGAAATCATGGTCTGGTACTATGCCCAGGACGGCATGGCGCTGCACCACGAGCTGGGCGAAGTCTTCGGTATCAAGCCGTTCATCGCCGGTCAGACCGCGGCACAGGGCGGCGGCTGGTTCCGCAAGCCGGTGACGTCGCCGGACGACTTCAAGGGCCTCAAGTTCCGCATGCCCGGCCTCGGCGGCCAGGCGCTGGCAGAACTCGGCGCCTCGGTGCAGAACATCCCCGGCGGCGAAATCTACCAGGCGCTGTCGACCGGCGCGCTGGACGCGACCGAATGGATCGGCCCGTGGTCGGACGAGAAGCTGGGCCTGCAGGAAGTCTGCGACTACTACTACCCCGCCGGTTTCCACGAGCCGGGCGCCGCGCTCTCCGTCGGCGTCAACCTGTCGGTGTTCGAGGGCCTGAGCCCCGAGCACCAGGCGATCATCCAGGCCGCCGCGGCCGAGGCGCACCAGCACAACTACTCGCTGTTCATCGCCAACAACGGCCCGGCGCTCGACCGTCTCAAGCAGGGCGGCACGCAGGTCGAGGAATTCTCGCCCGAGATCTGGGATGCCTTCGGCGCCGCGTCGAAGACCGTCCTCGACGGCTTCATGGGTGACGAGCTCTTCGCCAAGATCCGCGAGTCGATGGAGAAATCCATGGCCGCGACCGCGGGCTGGGTCTCGGTCTCGGATGCGGCCTATGTCCGTCAGCGTTCGCGCGTGATGGGCTAAGCTTAAGCAAATAAACGAAAACCAGGCTGCGCACGTTCTCGTGCGCAGCCTTTTCGAACAGGGGGAGCGATGCTGGACGGTCTGATCTGGCTGATCACTCAAATCGGCCTCGGTTTCTACAACATGGTCTATGCCGTCACCCATCCGGGTCTCTGGCTGGATTGGTCGAACACCGAAAGCCTTCTGCGGTTCGTCTACTATGGCGGATCGGTGGAATTCTTCTTTGTCTGCTTCGACATCTTCCTTGTCGTCACCATCATCGGCCTGATCTGGCGCCCCTTCATGTGGGGTTGTGTCCGCGGGCTCGAGGGCTTTGCCAACACGGTCGGCCGCACCGCCGCCTGGGCCGGCCTGATCATGGTCGCTCAGCAGACGCTGGTGATCTTCCTGCAGTCGATCTTCCGCATGGGCGAGATCACGATCTCGCCGCTCGGGATCGGCTTCACCCAGTCGGTCGGCTGGTTCTCGGAGGGGCTGAAGTTCTGGAACGCGGTCGTCGTCGCGCTCTGCGTCAGCTACACCTTCGTGCAGGGCGGCCACGTCCGGGTCGACCTGGTCTATGCGCCGCTCAAGCACGGGGCCAAGCGCGTCGTGGACATGTTCGGGGCGCTGTTCCTGATGGTGCCCGCGGCGGTGCTGACCTGGATGTATGCCTGGTTCTTCCTGTGGCGGCACCTGATCACCCCCAAGGTCTCGGCTAGCGACCAGCTCGACCTGATGCTGCGCAAGGCCAAGATCGTCAAATGGAACGTCGAAACCATCGGTTTCAGCCCTGACGGCTTCAACGGCTACTTCCTGTTCAAGATCCTGATGCTGCTCTTCGTGGCGCTGGTGATCCTGCAGGCCGTGGCCTTCTTCTACCGCTCATTCCTCGAATTCGTCGAAGGCGAGGAATCCGCTGGCAAGTACCTCGACCGCGACACGCTGGGCGAGGGTGAAGAAGCCTACGAAGGCACCCACTAAGAGGTTCAACGAGTATGCTATTCGGACTTGATGGCGTCGAGATCGGGCTGATCATCGTCTTCCTGTGCCTCTTCGCGGGCATCCTTTCCGGCTTTCCGGTCGCCTTCGCGATCTCGGGCGCGGGCGTCTTCGCCTTCGCGATCATCGCCTATCTCGACAGCCACGGCATCCTCGTGCACCAGGTCATCGACCAGAGCACGCAGGCCTACCGCGACGTGGTGAGCACCGGCGTCAGGCCGGACACGATATCAACCTTCAGATACCCCGACCTGCCAACCGTCGGCGTGCCGCTCTTCGACCGGGGCTGGGAGGTCGCGATCGACCGCAACCTCAGCTTCATCGTGAACCGGATGAACGAACGGGTGTTTGCCGGCCAGTCGATCGAGACGCTGCTGGCGGTGCTGATGTTCGTGATGATGGGCATCACGCTGGAACGGTCCAAGATCGCCAACGACCTGCTGACCACCATGGCGCGGATCTTCGGGCCGCTGCCGGGCGGCCTGGCGGTGTCCGTGGTCGTCGTTGGCGCGTTCCTCGCCGCCTCGACCGGGATCGTCGGCGCGACGGTGGTGACGATGGGCCTGCTGTCGCTGCCCACCATGTTGCGCAACAACTATTCGCCCGAGCTGTCGACCGGCGTGATCGCCGCATCGGGCACGTTGGGGCAGATCATCCCGCCGTCGATCGTGATCGTGCTGCTCGGCACGCTGGCGGGCGACCTCTATTCCACCGCGCAGGAAGCACGTGCGCAGACTTTCGGCTGCACCGACGCGCTGACCTACCTCGGCCGTCCGGCCGTGGTGTCGGTCGGCACGCTGTTCCAGGCCGCGATGCTGCCGGGGATCATGCTGGCGGTGCTCTACGCCGCCTACGCTTTCGGCTTCGCGCTGCTGAACCCGTCGAAGGCGCCCGCGGTGATCAGCGAGTACCACAAGACCGGCACCGCCAGCCGGGGCCAGGCCTGGATCTGGTACGTGGTGGCGCCGGTGGTGCTGATCGCGGTGCTGATCGCCAGCTTCGAATTCGGCATGGTCGGATCGCAGGACATCATCGTGTCGTCCTATTCCGAGGGTGGCGAGAACGCGGTGCTGCGGACCAATGTCAGCGAAAGCTGCAAGGCCGCGATGATCGAGCTGCACGGCCAGGGCAAATGGGATCTCGCCGTCCGCCAGCAGGCGGAAATCGCGGCGGCGGGCGGGGCGCAGGAAAGCGTCCGCCTGTCCGACGAAGAGGTGCAGCAGCTTCGCGCGCTCAAGCTTGCCGCCGCCGCACCGATCGGCACCGGCATCGGGATCATGGCGCTGATGCTGGGCATCGTCCTGGCGGTGGCGCGTGGCGTGAACCCGGCGCAGAGTGCCAGCCCGCTGATCATCGGTGCGGTCGGTGTCGTCCTGCTGATCGCGGTCGACGTGCTCTTCATCTCGCCGGCGACCACGGCCATGTCGACGCTGCTGATCATCGCCATCCCGCTGGTCATCGCGCTCTACGGCGTACGGATCGCGGCCGGGCGGCTGTCGCAGAACGAACTGATCCGCGTGGTTTTTCCGCCGCTGGTCCTGATCGTCGCGGTGCTGGGCTCGATCCTGGGCGGTATCACCAACCCGACGCCGGCCGCGGCGCTCGGCGCGGCGGGGGCGATCATGCTGGCGGCCTACCGCAAGCTCAAGGAAGAGGGCCATTCCGGCAAGGTCATCATCAACGCCTCGCTGGCGCTGGCCCTGATGATCCTGATCGGCATGAACTTCGACCTCAGGATCAACCAGGCCAATGTCGGGTTCGAGAACTGGTTCGCCTTCATCGTGGCGGCCATCGCCTTCCACGTGGCGGCCTGGGGCCTGATCAGCGCGGCTTGGACGCTCTATGGCGCGGGCGTGCTGACCCCGGTGGTGCGCGAGACGGCCAAGGTGACCTCGATGGTCTTCACCATCCTGATCGGTTCGCAGCTACTGAACCTGGTGGTGATCTCCTTCGGGGGCGAGCATTACATCCAGGA
Organism: Pseudooceanicola sp. LIPI14-2-Ac024; assembly: GCF_042188925.1. Lineage (GTDB taxonomy): Bacteria > Pseudomonadota > Alphaproteobacteria > Rhodobacterales > Rhodobacteraceae > Pseudooceanicola. Next base: position 923,319 of record NZ_CP170102.1, on the reverse strand, counting down.
GTTCCTGCGCAGCTTCGACAGCGAGTTCCAGGTCTTCCTGATCGTGATGCTGGTGCTGTTCATCCTGGGCTTCGTGCTCGACTTCCTCGAGATCATCTACATCGTGATCCCGATCGTCGGGCCGGTGATCTACGGCGGCACCTTCGATCCGAAGTGGGTGACCATCATGATCGCGGTGAACCTGCAGACATCGTTCCTGACGCCACCCTTCGGGTTTGCGCTGTTCTACCTGCGGGGTGTCGCGCCGCCGTCGGTGACGACAGGGCACATCTACCGGGGGATCGTTCCCTTCGTGCTGATCCAGGTCGCGGGCCTTGCGCTGCTCTGGTACGTGCCGAGCATTGTGACCATTATCCCGGACCTGATGCCGAACTGATCGGCGACCGGAGAAACGTGAAAGCCGCGCCATTGGGCGCGGCTTTTGCATTTGGGGGCAGGGGCGGGCCGAAGCCCTCACATCACCGTGTCACCACGTAGCGTCGCAGACCGGCGATGAAGCTGTCGATTTCCTGCGCCAGCGCACCGGATCCAAAGCCCTCGAGCACCCCGGCCGTCAGCGCGTCGGGCCAGAGCGTGGCCTCGAGCCGCGCGCGCTCGGCCGCGTCGCTGGAGGCAAGCGGCAGCGCCTCGGCCGCGGCCAGCAGTTCCAGCCGCTGCTGCACCGCGCGCATGTCGGCAAAGGCCGCGATCATCGGCGCGGTCAGCCCGGCTTCGTCCTGCCACGACCGCCCGGCGAACACTTCCTGCGTGACCCTTTGCCCGGCGCCCGCGCAGTCGTAGCGGACGCAGCCGGCAAAGCCCCGCGCGTCCAGATCGGAGTGAATGCTGCAAGAGCGGCCGTCGAGGTTGGGGCAGGGCAGGCCCGCCGGCTTGTCGATCGCAAACGCCTCGCCCTTGTCGAGCGCCAGCGCCAGGCAGCAGAGCGCGGCACAGGCGCTGCAGTCGGCGGTCAGGGCCGGGCGGCTCATGCGGCTGCCAGCGCCTCGAGCGCGGTGGCAAGGTCGCCGTAGCCGGTGAAGCGCCGTTCGAACGCCAGGCCCAACTGCGCCGCCGCCGCCTCGGCCCGAGCGGTCAGGTCCGGATCGTCGGTCTGGGCCAGGTAGACCAGCGTCTCGTAATTGCCGAAATACATGTCCCGCAGCTCGGGGTGGCGGTCGAGGCCGAGACCCCGCCAGACAAAGGCGTCGAACTGCCGGGTCAGGAAATCGGTCAGGTAGAAGGCCGTCACCTCGTCCCGCGCGGCAAAGGCGACGTTGCCCTCGAAGAAGCTGTAGCAATGCGGCCCGGCCAGCATCCGGACCCCCAGCCGGTCGCAGGCCGCCTGCAGCAGCCCCCCGGTGCCGCAGTCGGCATAAAGCACGAAGACCTCGTCATAGGTAGCGCCGCGCGCGGCGACGGCGGCCTCGACGGCGGCGGTGATGCGGTCGGGGTGGTTGTGCAGGATGGCGGGCAGGCAATGCAGGTCGAACTGGCTCCAGCCGTTCAGGCGCACCAGGTCCAACACCTCGCGCGCCAGCGCCCCGCAGGCCAGCAGCAGGATGCGCCCCCGGCCGGTGGCGGCCAGGCCGTCGCGGGTCAGCGTGCGGTCGTCGGGCAGGTCCATCATCGCGATGTGGCAGCCGCGCGGGCGTGGGTCAAGTGCGCTCAGGGCGTGGCCAGCCCGTAGCGGTCGCAGAGCGCCTCGGCGATCTCGGCCACCGCGTGCCGGGCCGCGTCGTGATCGGCGCCCGCGATGTCGAGCAGGGCGATCATCGCCTCGCTCCCGGTGGCGGCCGTTAGCGCGTTGACCAGGGTGCGGAACCGCGCGGCACCAAGGCGCGCGCGCTCATTCTCGAGCGCGGCCTCGAACATCGGCACCCGGCGTGCGCCCCGCAGCGACCGCGTGCCGCCTTCGGCCAGCCAGGCGTCGAGGTTGCGGGCCAGGAACTGACGGAACCCGGCCTCGTGCTCAAGCGCGAGGTCCAGCATGTAGAGCGACACCGCCACGACCCGGGCCCGCGGGGTCGCCGCCCCGCCGATCACCGCCGCGTAACTCTTGACCTCGATCGCCAGTCCCGCCTCGGCGGTCAGGACCGCGGGGTCGGAAAAGTAGCGGTAGGCCGTCGCACGCGAGATGCCGGCCTGCTGCGCGGCGGCGGCTACGGTGACGGGTTCGCCCCGGGCCACGAGGTCGCGGGCACCGGCCAGCAGCGCCTCGCGCGTGCGGGCCTTCTGCGCCCGGCGTTCGGTGGGAGAGTCGGTTTTGCTTGCCCGCATCGCGGATTCCGTTTATGAGATTAGTGTCTCATTATTAGACAATAGTACCATATACCCCACAGCCCTCGTGACAAGGACATTCAGATGACCGACCGACACAGAACCTATGAGGTGCTTGGCATCCTCATGACTTTCCACGCCTTTCCCGACGACGTCGAGGGCAAGTACTGCCTGGTCGAGGCCGTCGTGCCGCCCGGATGCGGTGCGCCGCCGAACCACCATGCCGGTGAGACCGAGGCTTTTCACGTCCTCGATGGCGCCTTCGAGTTCATGATCGACGGGCAGGCGACCCGGGCCGGGCCCGGCGATCATATCCGCATCCCCGACGGGGCGGTGCATGCCTTTTCCGCCGTCGGCGACAGCGCCGGGCGGGTGCTGATCCTGAACGCGCCAGGCCGGATGCACGAGGCGTTCTTTACCGCCATCGGCGAACCGGTTCCTGCCGAAACGCGGGTGCCGCGCCCGATGGAGGGTCCGCCAGATGTCGCCGCCGTGGTCGCCGCGGCCGAGGCGGCGGGCATGGTCCTCATGGCCCCGCAGGACGCCTGACCGCCCCGAAACAAGCAAGCGGCCCGACAGCGATGCCGGGCCGTTTCGCATGCCGGTCCGGTCGCAGGCTCAGCCGGCGACGCCCTGGTTGTGCTTGCGGGCGACGAACTGCTTCGCCGTCTCGACCGCCACCGCGGCGTCGCGGCAGTAGGCGTCGGCGCCGATGGCCTTGCCGAATTCCTCGTTCAGCGGCGCGCCGCCGACAAGGACGATGTAGTCGTCGCGGATGCCCTGTTCCTTCATCGTGTCGATCACGACCTTCATGTAGGGCATCGTGGTGGTCAGCAGGGCCGACATGCCGAGGATGTCGGGCTGTTCGGTCGCCAGCGCGTCGAGGTATTTCTCGACCGCGTTGTTGATACCGAGGTCGATCACCTCGAAACCCGCGCCTTCCATCATCATGCCGACGAGGTTCTTGCCGATGTCGTGGATGTCGCCCTTGACCGTGCCGATCACCATCTTGCCCATCCGGGGCGCGCCGGTCTCGATCAGCAGCGGCTTGAGGATGGCCATGCCGCCCTTCATCGCGTTGGCGGCCAGCAGCACCTCGGGGACAAAGAGGATCCCGTCGCGGAAGTCGTTGCCGACGATGGTCATGCCGCCGACCAGCGCCTCGGTCAGGATGCGGTAAGGCGCCCATCCGCGTTCCAGCAGGATGTTCACGCCTTCCTCGATCTCTTCCTTGAGACCGTCGTAGAGGTCGTCGAACATCTGCTGGACGAGCTCGTCGTCGTCGAGTTCGGAAAGGATGATGTCGTCTTCTTCGTCGGACATGAGGCTGACCCTTGTCTTGCCGGGCGCAAGGACCCGGTGCCATTGTCATCCACCCATCGGGCAATTGTCTGTATCGCACTGGCCGAATTGCGACATCGGGCGCGTTTGTTCCGACCTCTCGCGCGATTGCTATGCGCAGCGTGTTGAAAATCCCTCAATCCCGTAGGCCGGGCATTGGCAATGTTCACGTAATGTTCTATTGTCAGGTCATGGCACCGACCACGCGCCCCCCTCACGGTTCCGCATCCGGCCCTGCCGACCTCGGCGTGGCGCTGTCCGCGCATCGGCTGGAGGAGGGGCAGCGGCGCGGGCGCGGGGCGGGCAGCAACCGCACCGGCCGGTTCGAGCGGCAGGAACGGGTGGTCACTCACGACGGGTGGGAAATCGAGGAGGATTTGCCGGTCCTGCGCACCGAGGTGTCGGTTGAACGGCCGCGCAAGGTGATCACCTACAATCGGTCGCCCGATCTGCCCTTCGACCGCTCGATCAACGCCTATCGCGGTTGCGAACACGGTTGCATCTACTGCTTTGCCCGGCCGACCCATGCCTGGCTCGGGCTGTCGGCGGGGCTGGATTTCGAAACCCGGCTGATCGCCCGGCCCGAGGCTCCGCGCCTGCTGGAACGTGAACTGGCGGCGAAACGCTACGAGGTTGCGCCGATCTCGATGGGGACGAACACCGATCCCTACCAACCGATCGAAAAGCGGCACGGGATCACCCGTGCCCTTCTCGAGGTGCTGCGCGAGGCGCGGCATCCGGTGGGGATCGTGACCAAGGGCACGCTGATCCTGCGCGACCTCGACATCCTGTCGGACATGGCGCGGGATGGGCTGGTGCGGGTCGGCATCTCGCTCACCACGCTCGACCCGGTGCTGTCACGTCGGATGGAGCCGCGCGCCCCGGCGCCCGCCAAGCGGCTCGAGGTTATCCGGGCGCTCTCGGACGCGGGCGTGTCGGTCCGGGTGATGACCTCTCCGGTGGTGCCGGGGCTGACGGATCACGAGCTGGAGGGCCTGCTGGAGGCCGGGGCGCAGGCCGGGGCCGAGGCGGCCAGCTGGATCATGCTGCGCCTTCCGCTGGAGGTCGCGCCGCTCTTCCGCGACTGGCTCGAGGAACATTACCCCGACCGCGCCGACCGCGTGATGGCAAGGGTGCGCGAGATGCACGGCGGCAAGGAGTACGACGCCCAGTGGGGCAAGCGGATGCGGGGCGAGGGGCATTACGCCGAGATGATCGCGAAGCGGTTCACGCGGGCGGCGCGGGCGCTTGGCCTCGACCGGCAATTGCCGCCGCTCCGGCGCGACCTCTTTCGCCCGCCGGTGCCGCGCGGGTCGCAGATGAACCTTTTTGACTGATGGAGGAAGGCCGATGGCCAAGCAGACATATTCGGGAAGCTGCCAATGCGGCGCGGTCGCCTTCGAGGCGGATGTCGACCTCGACCACAGCGTGGCCTGCAACTGTTCGCGGTGCAGGCGGCTGGGATCGGTGCTGGCCTTCACGCCGCTCGACGGGTTCCGGCTGCAGAAGGGCGAAGAAGCGGTGAGCGAGTACCTCTTCAACACCGAGACGATCCGCCACCTGTTCTGCCGGACCTGCGGGATCGAGAGCTTTGCCTATGGGCAGATGCCGGATGGCACGAAGATGGCGGCGGTGAATGCCAACTGCCTTGACGGTGTCGACGCGCGGGCGCTGTCGCCCCAGATGTACGACGGCGCGTCGAAGTAGACCGCGGCAGGGCCTTCCCCCCGGCGGGGAAAGGCATTGCAAGGCTCAGGCCCGGCGGCGGGTGCGGCGGCGGGCGGCGCCCGCGTCCTCTCCGGTGCCGTCGCTGGCCGAGGAGAAGCCGCCGAGCTTCTCGGCGATCTCGTCCAGGGTCGGGCGCGGGCCGCGCGGGCGGTTGCTCAGCGCCTCGTGCATCTTCTCGAGGTGCTTCGGCATGGTGCCGCAGCAGCCGCCGATGATCGTCGCGCCGCAGTCGCGGGCCATCACGGCGTAATCGGCCATCAGCTCGGGCGTGCCGTCATAGTGGATGTGGCCATCCACGTATTTCGGGATCCCGGCGTTGCCCTTCGAGATGATCGGCCGCTCGACACCCTGCGCGGCAAAGCCCAGAACGGTGCGCAGCAGGTCCGACGCGCCGACGCCGCAGTTCGCGCCATAGGCCAGCGGCGGGTTCGGCAGCTTTTCCACCATCGAGACCATGTCGGACGAGGTCACGCCCATCATCGTGCGGCCCGCGGTGTCAAAGCTCATCGTGCCGCACCAGGGCATGCCGGCCAGCGCGAAGGCCTCGGCGGCGGCCTTGTATTCCTCGGGGGCGGAAATGGTTTCCAGCCAGAGCACGTCGGCCCCGCCCTCCTTCAGCCCCTCGGCCTGCTCGTGAAAGATCTCGACCGCGGTGGCGTGGGTCAGCGATCCCATCGGGGCCATGATTTCCCCGGTCGGGCCGACCGAGCCCGCGACGACAACCGGGCGGCCGGCCTTGTCGGCAATCTCGCGGCCCAGTTCGGCACCGACGCGGTTCAGCTCGCGCACGCGGGATTGCGCGTCGTGCAGCTTGAGCCGCGCGGCGTTGCCGCCGAAGGTGTTGGTCAGGAAGATGTCGCTGCCCGCGTCGACGGCATAGCCGTAGAGCGTGCGGATCTTCTCGGGCGCGTCGACGTTCCACAGCTCGGGCGCGTCGCCCGCGCCGAGGCCCATGTTGAACAGGTTCGTGCCGGTGGCCCCGTCTGCCATCAGCCAGTCGCGGTCGGTCAGCAGGCGGCTCAGAAGGTCGGTCATCGGGGCGCTCCCTCGGCAAATGCGTTGGCCGAGATTTCTCACGTCGGCGGCGCGAACGCAATGCTTCCGGCCCGGGCGGGGGCGGGTTCCGGCGGCCGGTGCACGCTGAGTGCGAGGTCCGCCAGCGCCAGCATCAGAGCGGCGCGCGAGGGGGCGGCGGCATAGAGCGGCGCGCGGCGCGGGCCAAAGGCCATCTTGAACCGGGTCAGCCCCGCACCGCCGGTCCGGGCCGTGATCTCGGCCCTGAGGCGCGCGGGCAGGGGCGCCTCGCGCCGTGGCGCGGCGGGCATGGCGGCCAGGTTGAACCGGTTCAACCCGTGAGCCCCGGCATCCTCGATCGCGCGCAGGATCAGCGTCTGCATCACGCCGTCGGGCAGGTCGTCGCCATGGCGCATCAGGTCCAGCGTCCATTCCCGCGGACCCGCGTGGAACGACACGAAGGCCAGCACCGCACCGTCCTGTTCGGCGACATAGACCCGCTGTTCGCGCAGGTAGGCGGTGGTGAAGACGCCCATCGTCAGCCCGCGCGCCGCCCCGTGTTCCGCACGCCAGTGCGCGTCGAGCCGGGCCATCGCGGCAAAAGGCTGGATCGGCGCGTGGCGGCAGGTGATGCCGGTCTTTTCCGCCTGCCGCAGCTTGCGCCGCAGCTGGCGGAAGGCCGGGCCGTCGGTGCTGAACCCCCCCGGGTCGAGGACCGCGTCATCGGCCACCCGCACCACGTGCCAGCCAAGCGCGCGGGCGGCGCAGGCATCGCGGGCCGAGAGCTTGTAGGCGCAGGCCACGCGGTTGCGATGCGCCGCCGACTGGCCGAGCGCGGGCAGCAGCGCAGAGATCGGGCCGCGCGCGGGGGCGAACAGCAGGGTGAGGGTCTGCGGGGTCTCGACCAGCGCGGCCTCGGCCCCCTGCGTGACAAGGCCCTGCGCGCCGTTCTGCCGGGCCACGCCCAGTTCCGCGCGGGCGGCGCGGGCGATGGCGGCGGGCGGCACCGGCGCGACGTGGCCGCGCCGCGCGGCGCGGTCCTGCGACCGGACGGGGCGGGCCAGGACCAGCACGGCAAGGCAGGCGGGCAGGGCGTAGTAGACCAGCCGGAAGGCAAGGATCGCGCCGATCAGCTCGGCCTCGGGGACCATCGGCAGGAGCGTCAGCAGCGCCAGTTCGAACGGCCCGACCCCGCCGGGCGTGCCGGTCAGGAGCGCCGCCCCGAGCGCGAAGAGGTAGGCGGGGATCAGCAGCGCGATGCCCGGCGCGGCCCCGGCCGGCAGCAGCGAATGCAGCGCCAGCCCCGCCGCCACGGTGTCGAGCGCGGTGAGCGCCACGATGGCCCCGATCGCCGGCAGGCTGGGCAAGGACAGGCTGCGCCCCAGGACCGTCAGGCGTGGGCGCAGGAGGGCCAGCGCCACGACCCCCAGCCCGCCCGCCAGCACCAGCAGGGCCAGGCCGCCCGGCAGCACGTCGAGCGGCAGGACCAGGTCCACGGCCGCGGCCACCACGGCCCAGCCCGCCATGAACGACAGCGCCACGGTGACCGAGACCCGCGCCGCCTGCAGCGCCGAGACGCCGGGCAGCATCCGCCAGCGGGCCAGCGCGCCGGTCACGACGCCAAGGCCCAGCACCTGCGACAGGGCGATGGCGGCGGCGCCGGTGCGCACCGCCTCGCGCGTGCCGATGCCGGTGTCGAGGCTGCGGTGGATCACCGCGTCGTACCGGCCGACCGCCCAGAAACTGACCGCGGTGGCGGCCAGCGCGGCCAGCCATTGCATCGGCGTCACCCCGCGCAGGACGGCCAGGACCGACCCGGCCTCGAGGTCTCCGAGCCGGAGACCGAGCGCCCAGAGGCAGACCGCCCCGAGCCCGATCGGTCCGGCCAGGCGGATGGCCTGCTGCGCGCTTGCGGTGCGAATTTGGAATTGCGGCATGTCGGGTCCTCTGCTCACCTCGGGAGAGCAGGTAGCCGCAGCCGGGTTACCGGGGTCTTAATGCTTTCGGGCGCCGTCAAGGCATTTCAAAGGTGAGAGCGCGGTGGCACCGTGCCGAGGGTTGGGCAGCCCCGGCGGCGCCGGCCGAAACCGGCGCCAAGACGTTGAAAGGTCAGAATTCTTCGAGGATCTTGCCCTTGGCGACCAGCAGCATGTCGTCCAGCTTCTGGCGGACCTCGGCATCGCTCGACTGGTCGCCCAGGTCGGTCGAGACCTTGTGCACGATGTCGTCATCGCCGGCCTTGCCGACGGCCACGCGGGTCACGTCGCCCGCATAGGCGAGCGCATCGTCGCCGGTCTTGCCCAGCAGGTCGGCAGCCCAGAGCGCCAGCAGCTTGTTGCGCAGCGCCTCGGCGCGGAACTTCATCTCTTCGTCGTGGGCGAACTTGTTCTCGAAGGCGCGTTCGCGGTCATCGAAAGTGGTCATGGCGGCTCCTCTTCCGTCATTGCCTGCCCTTGATAAGACGCCAGCTTGGGGAATCGCGCAAGCCTCAAACCCCCCGTAAATCCCCGCCATCGCTTGCGGCAAACCCGCTTGTGACATATGAGAACGCGGAAGGTGGGACTCGGCCCGCCGGAGACGCGGAGAGCTCATGGCACGGCGCAAGAAGATCTACGAAGGCAAGGCGAAGATTCTCTATGAAGGCCCGGAACCGGGCACGATCGTCCAGTACTTCAAGGATGACGCGACCGCGTTCAACGCGCAGAAGAAGGACGTGATCGAGGGCAAGGGTGTCCTCAACAACCGTCTGAGCGAGTTCTTCATGAACGGGCTGAACGGGATCGGCGTGCCGACCCATTTCATCCGCCGCCTGAACATGCGCGAACAGCTGGTCCGCGCCTGCGAGATCATCCCGCTCGAGGTGGTGGTCCGCAACTATGCCGCCGGGTCGCTGTCGAAGCGGCTGGGGCTGGAAGAGGGGCTGCCGCTGCCGCGCCCCATCGTGGAATATTACTACAAGGACGACGCGCTCGGCGATCCGATGGTCACCGAGGAGCACATTGCCGCCTTCAACTGGGCCAGCCAGCAGGACATGGACGACATCCTGGCGCTGGCGCTGAGGGTGAATGATTTCCTGTCGGGCGTGATGATGGCCGTCGGGATCCGGCTGGTCGATTTCAAGATCGAGATCGGCCGAGTCTACGAAGGCGACTTCCAACGCCTTGTGGTGGCTGACGAAATCTCGCCCGACAGCTGCCGGCTGTGGGATGTCGAGACCGGCCAGAAACTGGACAAGGACGTGTTTCGCCGTGACCTCGGCTCGCTGACCGACGCCTATACCGAGGTGGCGCGGCGGCTTGGCGTGATGCCCAAGGCGCAGACCAACGTCACCAAGCCGACGCTGATCAATTGAAGGGGCAGGCCATGAAGGCACGTGTGCATGTGATGCTGAAGAACGGGGTGCTCGACCCGCAGGGCGAGGCGGTGCGCCATGCGCTCGGATCGCTGGGGTTCGAGGGCGTGAACGGCGTCCGGCAGGGCAAGGTGATCGAGCTGGACCTGGCCGAGGGCACCGACGAGGCGACCGTGACCGAGATGTGCGAGAAGCTGCTCGCCAACACGGTGATCGAAAGCTACACGGTCGAAATGGGCTGAGGCCCGCGCGACAACCAGATGCGGAAAGGTGGCATGAAAATGCCGCCTTTTCTTATGCTTGCGGGCGCCACCTGATGTGGTGCGCGAAGATCAGGCGCGGCGGCGACGCCGACCGCCGCGGCCCGCGCCGGCCTCTTGCGCGGCCTTCGACGCCTCGGCAAAGGTGGCGCCTTCGTTGACCGCGTCGATGACGCGGGAAAAGCCGATCCAGTTGCCGCCGTTCGGGTCGTGGTTCATCAGCAGGTTGGCGGCCTTGATCGCCTCCATCTCGACCTGGCGGACCGGGTTCATGATCGCCGAGGTCATGCCGGCGCCGATCGCCATCGGCAGGAAGGCCGCGTTCACGCCGTGACGGTTGGGCAGGCCGAAGGATACGTTGGACGCGCCGCAAGTTGTGTTAACGCCCAGTTCGTCGCGCAATCTGCGCACCAGGGCAAAGACTTGCTGCCCGGCCGAGGCCATGGCGCCGACCGGCATGACCAGCGGATCGACCACGATGTCATGCGCCGGGATGCCGAAATCGGCGGCGCGTTCGACGATCTTTTTCGCAACGGCGAACCGCACCTCGGGGTCCTCGGAAATGCCTGTGTCATCGTTCGAGATCGCCACCACGGGGACGTTGTATTTCTTGACCAGCGGCAGCACGAGTTCCAGGCGCTCTTCCTCGCCGGTGACGGAGTTCAAGAGCGGACGGCCCTCGGCCGACTCGAGCCCCGCTTCGAGCGCGCCGGGGACCGAGCTGTCGATGCACAAGGGAACGTCCACAAGCTCTTGAACGCACTTGATAAGTTGCGGCATCAAGGTCGGCTCGACAAAGTTGTTGTCGGCGTAGCGCGGGTCTTCGGCCATCTTGTTGGTGAAGACCGCGCCGGAGTTCACGTCGAGCACCATCGCGCCGCAGGCGACCTGTTCGATGGCGTCCCTCTCGACGGTCGAGAAATCGCCCATCTCAAGCTCGGCCGCCAGCTTCTTCCGGCCGGTGGGGTTGATCCGTTCGCCGATGACGCAGAAGGGTTCGTCAAAGCCGATCACGACGGTCTTGGATTTGCTTTCCAGCACGGTGCGGGTCATGGGCATCCCTGTGGTTGGGGCGGCGTGTTTACCACGTCGGTATCACGTCGGTATCACGTCGGTATTGCGTCGGTGCAAATGTCGGTGTCAGCCGTTGGCGGCGCGGCGGGCGGGCAGGCCGGCGGCGCCGGTGTTCTCGGTCACCCACTGGGCGGCGGTCTTGATGCCGCCGAGCGGGAAGACATGGACCTGCTCGATCAGGCTGTCCGGTCGCGCGGCCCGGTGACCGGCGAGATCGGCCAGCACCTCGGCCGGGGTGTAGGGCAGCACCAGCTTGGTCACGTCCATCGCGCGCTTCTGGAGCACCTTGAGCGAGGGACCGACGCCGCAGGCGACGGCGAACTTGATCAGGGTCTGCAGCTTGGCGGGACCGGCGACGCCGACGTGGACGGGCAGGGTGATGCCCTCGGCCTGCAGGCGGTCGGCCCAGTCGATGATCGGCTGCGCCTCGAAGGCGAACTGGGTGGCCATCGCCATCCGCGCGTCGGTGCGTTCCGAGAACGCCTGTTTCCAGCGCAGCGCCTGCATCACCATGTGGTCGGAGCCGTCGGGGTCGATGTCACGGTTGCCCTCGGGGTGGCCGGCGACGTGCAGCCGGGTGAAGCCCGCCTTGTCGAAAAGGCCGGTCTCGATCAGCTGCATGGAGTTGTCGAAATCGCCCCGCGGGGTTGCGATGCCGCCGCCGAGGAGGAGCGCCTGGGTGACCCCGGCCTCGCCCTGGTAGCGGGCGATCCAGTCAGCCAGCGTGGCGGCGTCGGGGATCGAGCGGGCCGGGAAGTGCGGCATGACGTCAAAGCCTTCGCCCGCGATCTTGGCGGCGGTGGCGACCATGTCGTCGATCTCGGTCCCGTCGATATGGGCGATGTAGACCCGGGTGCCGCGGGGCAGGATGTCGCGGAAATCCTCGACCTTCTCGGCGGTGCGCGGCATCACCTCGATCGAGTAGCCGGCGAGCAGGTCGTCGAGGCCGCCGGTGACGGGGGCGGCGGTGTCCCGGCGCATGAAGTTCAACAGTGCCATCCAGGCCTCCCTGACCCTGCGGGCGCTATGCCCAACCATCGTTGCCGATCAGGGCCTTGAGCCGGTCCTGGTCGTATGTCTCTTCGAGCCGCGCGGCGGTGCTGGTGGCGACCTCTTCGTCGGTGCCGTCGCCCGAGCCTTCGGCCACCTTGCGCCATTCGGCCAGGTAGGCATCGGTCCCGGCCGCGCCCGATTTCATCGCGGCGCGGTCGATGGCCTGTTCGAAGCGTTCGGACAGCTGCACCTTGGTGCCCCTCCGCCCCTTGCCCACGATCACCTGCGCCGGGATATCCCGCCAGTAGACAACCGTGATGTCGGGCATGTGCGCACCTCGCGTTTCGTTGGGCCCTGAATACTTCGGAAGTCGGTGTCGCTTTGGGTCGTTTTCGACATGGCGCGTCGTAAGAGCGACGTTGCGGTGAATCCGGGGGCCGTGGCGGCAGGGCCGGAGGCGAATCGTGGGCGGATCGGCCCGTCCCCGCCGAGGGTGCGGTGCCGCGCGGGCGGGGGGCCGCGGATGCACAAACTGTCGTTTTCAGGAACCTTGCGCAAACGATTGTCCGGCGCTAACTTCAAGGCAACTCAGTATGGAGGGCGTGAGTTATGGCGCCCAAGCGTCCCGAAGGTGCGGGCGCATTCCCGAAACCGGTCGAGAGCCCCGCACTCACACCGCCAGATCCCTCGGAGCTTTACGCGGCTCTGGATCTTGGCACCAATGCGTGTCGCATGTTGATTGCGCAGCCCAAGGGCAGCCAATTCCACGTGGTCGACAGCTTTTCCAAGTCCGTGCAGCTTGGATCCGGCCTGGAACGGTCGGGTCGGCTGAGCCGGGGGTCGATGGCCCGCGCGCTGCAGGCGATCCGCGTCTGCCGCCAGAAGCTGGAGCGCCACGGCGTCCGGCACAAGCGGCTGGTGGCGACCGAGGCCTGCCGCCGGGCGACCAACGGCAAGCAGTTCCTGCGCCAGGTCGAGCGTGAGACGGGCCTGCGGCTCGACATCATCCAGCCCGAGGAGGAGGCCCGGCTGGCCGTCGTCTCTTGCGCGCCGCTGGTCTCGACCCGGACCGAGCAGCTGCTGGTGGTGGATATCGGCGGCGGTTCGAACCGAGCTGGTTTGGATCGACCTGTCGACCGTACCCGCGCTGGAGCGGCCGCGCGCGATCATGCGGCTGCACGCCGGGTTCCATCCGCAGGAAAGCCCGTTCCCGGCCGCCAAGGTGGTCGACTGGATCAGCGTGCCGCTTGGCGTGGCGACGCTGCGCGACCAGTTCCGGGACGTCGAGGACGACAGCGCGCGGTTCGCGCTGATGTCGTGGTTCTTCGAAGAGAGCCTGGCGGAGTTTGCCCCCTACAAGGACGAACAGACCCGCGAGGGGTTCCAGATCGTCGGCACCAGCGGCACGGTCACCACCGTCGCGGCGTCGCACCTGGGGCTGAAGCGCTATGACCGGACCAAGGTCGACGGGCTGCGGATGACCAGCGACCAGATCGACCGGGTGATCCGGCAGTACCTCGAGCTGGGGCCCGAGGGCCGTCGCAAGGATCCGCGGATCGGGCAGGACCGGCAGGCGCTGATCATGTCGGGCGCGGCGATCCTGCAGGCGATGCTGCGCTGCTGGCCGACCGACCGCCTGTCGGTGGCGGATCGCGGGCTGCGCGAGGGGCTGCTCTATGCCCAGATGAGCGCGGCGGGGGTGCTGGAGGACGGGCCGTTCTGAGCGGCGGCCGTCCATACACCGATTGTTTCCCGTTTAGCCTGAATTGACCGCCGATTGTTCCCGTCAGGGATGCAATGGGCGGTGGTCGTGAAACCGGCATCCGGTCCCGAACGTATGTCTTCAAGGGCGTTTCGCCCTTGAAGACATATCGAGAGGTGATTTCATGACCGCATTTCCCAAGCTCCTTGCCGCGGGGCTTGCCCTCGCGCTTGCCACCGGCCCCGTCCTGGCCCAGGAGACCGCCACCGAAGAGGGCCTCAAGGTCTATTTCGACAGCGGCACCGCGCGGCTGAAGGAGGACCAGACCGCTTCGCTCGACCAGGCGGCGCGGCTGTTTCGCGAAGGCAGCCCGATCGTCATGATCCTGTCCGGAAGTGCCGATACCGTTGGATCCGCTGCCAAAAACCTCGACCTTTCCGTCAGACGCGCGCAAGCTGTGGCGGATGGGCTGGTCGACCGGGGGATCCCGGTGGAGCGGCTGCAGGTCCTGGGGCGGGGGAACAGTGAACTGGTGGTGCCGACGGAGAACGGCGTCGAGAATGCCGAGAACCGCAGCGTCACGATCACGTGGCGCTGAGCACTGGCGTGCCCGGGTGGCGGGCGCGGCGCTGCTGCTGGCGGCGCTGAACGGTCCCGTATGGGCCTTTGACGACGGGCAGGCGGCCTTTGACGCGGGTGATTACGCCGCGGCCGCCACGCTCTGGTCCGAGGAGGCGGCGGATGGCGACGCGCAGGCGGCACTGAACCTCGGCACGCTCTACGACCTGGGGCTCGGCGTGCCGCTCGACCGGGCGCGGGCCTTCCGGTTCTACGGACAGGCGGCCGAGGCGGGTGTGCCCGCGGCGGCCTTCAACGTCGCGGTGATGCTCGACGCCGGGATCGGGACAGATGCGAACCGGGCGGCGGCGGCGCTCTGGTATGCGCGGGCGGCGGTGCGGGGGCAGGCGCGGGCGCAGTACAACCTCGGCCTGCTCTATGCCACCGGCGACGGCGTGCCCCGCAATGCCGAGATCGCGGCCTACTGGCTGGTGCTGGCCGGAGAGACACTGGACGCGGCGCGCCAGCAACTCGCGGCGCTGACCGTCGATCCGCCGGCGGAGCTGACCGCGCCGCAGCCCCTGGGCGCGTTCCCGGTGGCGCAGACCGGCGAGGTGGAACTGGTCTGGAACGCCGCGCCGGGGCCCGAGGGCAGCGAGTTGGCGGTGCAGGTGGCAAGACTGGCGGCGGCGATGCCGGTCGACATGCGGACCCGCACGGCAGAGGGATCGGCCATGGTGCTGCCCGAACGCGGGGACGGCATGGCATGGCGGGTGTTGCGGATCGACCGCGCGGCGGGGCGCTACGCGGCGGGGCCGTGGCAGGGCGTGGGCGCGACGGATTTGCCGGTCACCCCGCGCGGGGCGGCGCATTTCCTGGTCAGTTCGGGTGCCGAGGGGCTGGCGCAGGCGCTCGACCCCTTTGCGGGCGACCTCGGGCGTGGCGGGGTGGCGGTGCGGATGGACTGGTCGGCGGACCGGGCGGCGCCGGGCATCCGGCTGGCCTATGGGTTCGAGACCGACGCGTTGCTGGCGCAGGAGGTGGCGGGATACCTGCCGGGGCTGGACCCGGGCGCGGTCAGCTATCGCCCGGATGCGGGGCTGGCCCCCGGCACCCTGCTGATCGAGATCGGCGGCGCGGTCGAGGCGGTGGCCTATTCCGGAAGATAGAGGTCGACCCGACCCGGCGCGGTGGTGAGGCCCGCCATCAGCGCGACCTCGGCATTCTGCAGATCGGCCAGCGCGATGGCGGCGGTGGCGTCGGAGGGGTGGTAGTAGACCACGCGCGCCACCTCGGGCGAGAAGCCGCGCAGGCGCGTGCTGGTTTGGTCAAACCCGGCCGCCTGCAGCGTGTCGGCGGCGGCGGCGACGGCTTCGGGGTTGGTGGCGTGCACGTTCAGCGCGATGCGTTCGGCCCCCGGGATGGTCGTGACCGGGCTGTCTCCGGCCTCGGTGTCGCGGAGGGGCAGCGCGACGGGCGGGCGCAGCGAGGTGACGGGCGGGACGATGATGACCGGCGGCTCGGGCAGGGCGGCGACCTGGGTCAGGCGCGTCCAGGGCGTGTCACCATCCGTGGCGCGATCCAGCGACGGGACGCCGGCTGCGATGGCCGCGGGCGCGGCCTGGGCGGCGAGGACGGGCATCGCCGGCGCGGCTTCGTCGGTGAGGGCCGGGGCGGGCAGGACGGCGTGATCGACGCTGGCCGGTGCCGGGGCAGGCGCCAGTGCGCCGCTTTCGACCGGGGCCGGGGCGGGCATCGAGTCGGCGACCGGCCGCGGGGCCAGCAGCAGGATGGCAAGGTAGGCAACGACGGCGCCGAGCGTGGCGCCGAGCACCAGCAGGACCATCGTGCCGGTGCGGCGGCCACGGCGGCGGCGCGGCGGGCTTTCGACCATCTGGATCTGGGAGGCGGCGGCGACGCGAACCGCTGCGGTGTCGTCTGTCGGGGCCGCGGCGGGCGCGGCAGGCGTTTCGGGTGCGGGATCGACGCCCGAGGTGGCAGAGCGGCGGGCCAGGCGCGCCTCTTCGGCGCGGCGCATGAAGGCGCCGTCGGCCAGCGTGGCAGGCGGTTCTTCGCCCTCGGGGGCGGCGGGCGCGGCCTTGTCGGACTGGCGGGCGCGTTCGGCCAGCACACGCTCGCGCTGGATGCGGGCGCGGGCGACGCGCGACTGCCAGTCGTCGGAATTCAGGTAGTCGGCCACTTCGGACAGCTCTTCGCTGCGCGGGCGGCGCGGCGTGTCGTCCTTGCCCAGTTCCTTCGAGGCGGCCATGTATCCCCCTGACATCTTCGCGCGTTGCGCAACCGGCCCGTGCAAAGCCGGGCTCTTCCACAAGGATGTAGTAACGAATATCCCGATGGCAAAGTTGCGGCAATGGCCTGACCATTCATGGCCATTTGCCGACGCTGCGGCAGGCGCCGTGCCGGGCCGGTTGCCCGGGTTTCGGGCGGAATGCAGGTGGTGGCGGTGTCCGGGACGCCCCGGCGGGCTTGCCGCGCGGCGCTGTTTGAGCGAAAAGCGGGCCTGACAAAGGAGTGCCGGACGTGGCGAAGAAACCCAGCGGAAAGAACACCTCGGGGCGCGGTCAGCGCGACCTGACGGTCAAGGTCAAGACGGCGCGCGGGCGCAAGCTGTCCTCGACCCGCTGGCTGCAGCGCCAGTTGAACGACCCCTACGTGCAGCGCGCCAAGGCCGAGGGCTATCGCGGCCGCGCGGCCTTCAAGATCATGGAACTGGACGACAAGTTCCGGTTCCTCGTGCCCGGGGCGCGGGTGGTCGACCTGGGCTGCGCGCCCGGCGGCTGGATCCAGGTGGCGGTGCCCCGGATCAACGCGCTTGGCGAGAAGAGCGGCAAGGCCGTCGGCCGGATCATCGGCGTCGACCTGCAGGAGGTCGACCCGATTCCGGGGGCCGAGATCCACCAGCTCGACTTCATGGCGGACGATGCGGACGAGCAGGTGAAGGAATGGCTGGGGGGCAAGGCCGATGTCGTGATGAGCGACATGGCGGCGGCGTCCTCGGGGCACAAGCAGACCGACCACCTGCGGATCATCGCGCTCTGCGAGGCGGCGGCCTACCTGGCCTTCGACGTGCTGGACGAGGGCGGCACTTTTGTCGCCAAGGTGCTGGCGGGCGGGGCCGAGGGCGAGCTGCAGAAGCTGCTCAAGCAGAAGTTCACCAAGGTGACGAACATGAAGCCGCCGTCGTCGCGGTCGGACAGTTCCGAGAAATTCGTGGTGGCGACCGGGTTCCGGGGCTGAACCGTCGCCGTCAGCCGCGCGGGCGCCGGGGATCGGGGTCGAGCGAGGCGCGTGCCATCGCGGCAAAGGCCTCGATCGCGGCCGAGGGGGCGAGGTCCCTTTGCGGGCGTGGCACCTGGCGCCGCGACTGGGTCAGCAGCTCGAACAGCCGGCGGTGCCGGTCCGCCTGGCGGGCGGTGTCTGGGGTCGGGTGGGGCGTGTCCATCGGGGCCTCGTCGATCCGTGCGCGACCCAGCAGACACGCAGGAGGCGGCGAGAATGGCGCGCAATCAGGGCAACTCGACGAAAATCCGGTGATGCGCCTCAGCGCGCTACGCTGGCGGCGGCACCGGCCGAGGCCGTGCTGCTGACCGGCGCCATCTGTTCGCGCAGGCGTTCGCGGTCGCGCAGGGCGATGCGGCGCTGTTCCTCGACCAGGCGGGCCTCGGGCGCATCGGCATCGGCCACCGCGCAGGCGCGGTTGTAGGCGCGGATCAGGTCGGCGTCGGCGGCGACGAGGTCGCCGACCGTCGCGCCGTCGGCGTCGGGCCGGGTGCGCCGGGGCGGCATGGTTTCGCCGTACCAGCGCAGCACCGCACGCAGGGTGGCGGCGGCCCGGGCGCGGCGGGCCGAGATATCCTCGACCAGGCGCCAGTGCGCACCTGCGATCACCCCGTCACAGAGGCGCAGGTTGCGATCAAGCTCACCGATCAGGGATTTCAGGGCTGTCGTGTTCGTCGTCATGCCAGGTGCCTCGGGTCTTCTTTCATGAAGAACGCGGGGGCGCTGGCAGGTTCCGGGGGAATCTGGCAACCGGCATCGCATCGCCGTGAACCGTTGCCGTTGGGTAACGCCGGTCAGGCCCCGGCCCCGCGCGCGGCGCGTTCGAGCGCACGTTCGAGGGCGTGCGGGGTCAGCGGTTTTTCCACCACCACGACCGCGCTGTCATCAACGGGGAGGGAGTCGGCCGAGTAGCCGGTGGCAAAGACCACTGGCACGCCCGCCTCGCGCAGGCGGCGCCCGAAATCGAGCGAGGTGCGGCCGTGGCTGAGGTTGACGTCGAGCAGGGCAAGGTCGGGCCGGGTGCCGCTGAACGCGGCCTCGGCCATTTCGAGTGAGTGGCAGAGGTCTATTGCCTCGAACCCCAGGTCGCGGAGCGTATCCGACGTATCGAGCGCGATGATCGCCTCGTCCTCAAGGTACAGGATCCGCTTGCCTGAGGGGGTCCACGTCACTGTCGTAATCCACTTCCGTTGCCGTTGCCCATGGTAGTTCGATAACGAGCTCGAGCCCCTCCGGGTTCCAGTTCGCCTTGATGGTTCCGCCGAGCGTGCCCTCGATCATCGACCGCATCAGCACGGTGCCGAAGCCGCCGCCGTCGGGCGGGGTGACGGCGGGGCCGCCGGTTTCGGTCCAGCGCATCAGGAAGGTCTCTCCGTCGCCCTCGTCGAGCTTGCTCCAGCGCAACTGCACCTTGCCGCCCTCGGTCGAGAAGGCGCCGTACTTGGCCGCGTTGGTGGCCAGTTCGTGCACCGCCATGCCAAGCGCCAGCGTGGCGCGGGCGTTCAGGCGCACCGGCGGACCCTTGAGGCTGACGCGGTCGGAGCCGTAGACATCCGTGAGTTCCAGCGCCACCACGTCGTCGAGCTTGGCCGAGGTCCAGTTTTCCGCCGTCAGCAGGTTGTGCGTGTTGGCAAGCGCCCGGATCCTCTGGGCCAGCGTGTCGAGCGTGACCTTGGGATCGCCGCCCTCGCGCCGGGCGCGGTTCACCAGCGCGATGACGTTCGAGAGCATGTTCTTCACCCGGTGCTGCAGCTCGCGCATGATGCGGCGCAGGTCGGCCTGCAGGTTCATGATCTCGGTGATGTCCGTCACGTTGAAGCCGACGGCGCGGGTGTCGCCGCCGGTCGTGTTCGGCACGCTGAGGGGATAGAAATCCATCCGCCAGTACCGCTGGGTGTCGGGATCGGAGGCATCGGTGCCGCGCATGATCTGGCCGATCACCGGCTGGCCGGTGTCGAAGACGCGGCGGGCGGCCTCGATCTTGGCCTCGGCCACCTCGGGCACGATCTCCTGCATGGTGTGGCCGATGTGGTCCTCGGGCGAGACGCCGTTGATCTCGGCCAGCTGCGGGTTGGCGCGGAGATAGCGGAAGTCGCTGTCGACCACGCCCATGGCCGCGGGCGAGACTCGGTAGAACTGCTCCAGCTCCTCCATCCGCGACTGCGCCTCGGCCGAGGCGGCCTCGGCCTCCTGGGCGTAGCGGGCCAGTTCGGTCACGTCAAAGACCGAAAAGACGATGCCGCCGGAATCGCGGGACTCGGTCAGGTAGGGGGCGATGCGGATCATCACCTCGGCCTGGTTGTCGGTCGAGGGCAGCGGCAGTTCCTCGGGGAGGCCGGTCTTGATCACCTTGAGGCAGGCCTCGGACAGCTGGGTCATGTCGAGCCGGCTGCCGATGTCGCGGATGTCGCGGCCGCGGTCCTGTTCGACGAAGCGGAACCAGGCGACGGCCTCGGGGGTGAAGTTGCGCAGCTTCATCTCGCTGTCGAGGAACACGGTCGCGATCTGCGTCGATTCCATGAAGTTGGCAAGGTCGGCATTGGCGCGCGCGAGTTCGCCCAGCTTGGTCTGCAGCTCCTCGTTCGTGGTCGACAGCTCCTCGTTCGCGGATTGCAGTTCCTCGTTCATCGACATCATCTCTTCGTTGGAGCTTTTCAGCTCCTCGTTCGATGTCTCGAGTTCCTCGACCGTGGTGCGCACCGTCTGGCGGGCGTTCTCAAGTTCCTCTTCGAGCTGCGCGACGTAGGCGTCGTCGATGACGATCCGGCTGCCGTCCTCGTGGTCGCCGCTGTTGGCGCTGACCGTGGTCTCGAAGGTCACGAGGCGGGTGCCGTCCGACAGCGCCGTGGCGCCGAGGGCGAGGGTGCCGGGGAGATCGTCGCTCAGGTCCGTCACGTCGATGCGGCGGTAATCCTGGTCGCTGAGAGAAAGGCCGGTGAGGACGCGTTTCAGGGCCGAGCGCAGTTCCGGCAGCACGATGGCGCTGGCGCCGAGGGTGGCGCGGCCCTCGGAGACCTTGATGAAGCGGTCCGCGCCGGGGCCGATCTGGCGGATGTCATCCTCGGGGCCGATGATGATGTAGGGCGGCACGTGGCGGGTCAGCAGCACGTCGAGCACGGTGTCGGGCAGGTCCGGACCCATCCTGTCACGGTGCGGCGCCACCGTCCGGTCGGGGGTCAGCTGCATCGTCGGCGTCGCGCCGCGCGGCAGGTCGAGCGGGCGGGCCGGGGCACGGTCGCGCTGGTAGAGCCGGTGTTCGGCGGCCACGTCGCGGAACGGGTCGCCATCCGTCCGCGCGGTTTCGGACGAGCCGAGCATCAGCCAGCCGCCGGGACGCAGGGCATAGTGGAAGACGCGCAGGGCGGTGTCCTGCAGCCGGCCTTCGAAATAGATCAGCACGTTGCGGCAGGTGACAAGGTCGATGCGGGAGAACGGCGGATCCTTGAGCAGGTTCTGCGCCGAGAAGCGGACCATGTCGCGCAGTTCGCCGCGCACCTCGTAGCCGTCGCGCGTGGCGGTGAACCAGCGGTCCAGCATCTCGTCCGGGACCTCGGTCGCGATGGTGTTTGGGTAGCGGCCCGCCCGCGCCTCGGCCAGCGCCTCTTCGTCGATGTCGGTGCCGAAGACCGAAAGCTTGGCGTGGCAGTCGAGGCGGTCCATCTCGTGCGCGAAGATCATCGCGAGGGTGTAGGCTTCCTGCCCTGAAGAGCAGCCGGGCACCCAGACGCGGACCTCGTCGCCGGCGCCCTTGTCCTTGAGCAGCGTCGGGATCACCTTTTCGCGCAGCGCCTCGAAGCTTTCGGGGTCGCGGAAGAACGATGTCACGTTGATCAGCAGGTCGCGGAAGAGGCGGTCGGCCTCGCCCTCGTCCTGGATCAGGCGGCGCATGTAATCGGCCGGCCGTGTCAGGCCCAGCACCGACATGCGCAGGGTGATGCGGCGCAGCAGGGTGCCGGACTTGTAGCCCAGGAAGTCGTGCCCGGTGCGGAACCGAAGGGTGCGGGCGACCTTCTCGATGAACTCGCCGTCGCTTTCCACGGCGGGGGCAATGCCCGAGACGCGGGTGTGGAAGTCGCGCAGCACCGCGATGATGTCCGAGGCGGGCAGGGACATGTCGACCGCGCCGGTCGCCAGCGCCGCGCGCGGCATCCCGTCGTACTTGGCGTCCTGCGGTTCCTGCGCGAAGACGAGGCCGCCGCCCTCCTTGACCGCGCGCACGCCCTGCGCCCCGTCCGAGCCGGTGCCCGACAGGATCACGGCGGCCGCGTTCGGGCCCTGCGCGGCGGCGAGCAATTCGAGGAACCGGTCGATCGGGCGGCGCAGCCCGCGCGGCGTGTCGAATTCGGCCAGGTGCAGCGTGTCGCCGTCGATGTCGAGCGCGTAGGCCGGCGGGATCAGGTAGATGCGGCCCGGTTCGACCTTCATCCCGTCCTCGATCGGGATCACCGGCAGCCGGGTGCGGCGCGACAGCAGCTCGGGCAGCATGGATTCGTGTTCGGGATCGAGGTGCTGGACCAGCACCAGCGCGAAATCGTCATCCTGCCGGAGCGATCCGAGCAGGGTCTGGAACGCCTCGAGCCCGCCGGCCGAGGCGCCCACGCCAAGGATGACGGGCGTTCCGGTTCCGCTCGTGGTTGCGGTGGTGTCTGACGGGTCCTGGTCTTTCATCGTGCTCTTGCTGTGGTGGTCGTCTGGGCGGTTGTCCGCTGGTCGTGCCGGGCTAATCTGATCCGAGGACGAAAGGATGTGCAATGAACAACTCCCCCAACCTGGAACGGATCCGCAGCGTGTTCGAAAGATCGGGGGTGGCGCTGAGCCTGGCCGATCCGGAAGAGGCCGACTGCCCGCTCATCCTGGCAAACGCGAAATTCGAGGCGCTGACCGGCTACAGGCTGAGCGAATGCGAGGGCCGCAACTGCCGGTTCCTGCAGCCGGGGGACGGGTCGAACGACATGGCGCGGGCCGAGATCCGGGCGGCGATCCAGTCGCGGGGGAGACGCAGGTGATCCTGCGCAACCTGCGCCGCGACTGCACGGCGTTCACCAACCTGCTGTTCCTGCACCCGGTGGGGCCGGGCGGACGCTACATCCTCGGGTCCCAGTTCGAGCTGCAGGAGGACGCGATGGCCGATGTCGACGGCGCGCGGGCCCATGCCGGGGTGCTGGCGGGCGATCTGGAGCGGATCGGGTCGCTGTCGGCCCGGTTGCAGATGCAGGGCCGCCGGCACCTCGCCGATGCCGCCGCCGCGATGGTCACAGCCTGGAGCCGGCGTCTCTGACCCGTTCCGCATCAGGCAAAGGCCCCCTGTGAGGGGGCCGTCGGCGCGGTGATGGCGCCGGCGGGAATCGGGCCCTGTCCGTCCAGCGTGCGCCAGCCGGTGGGGGTGCGGCCGAAGTGACGGATGGTGCTTTCGGCAAAGGCCGCGTCGCCGGGTGATGCGATCCAGCGGGCGACGCGCAGGACCTCTCCGTCGCGGTCGATGCAGGCGAAATCGTTGGGCTCTCCGCGCTGGCGGGTCGAAAGGCCGGTGCCCGCGTGGATCTGCAGGATGTTGGCGCCGAAGGGCCGGGTCAGGAACGGTTCAGTCCGCCAGAGGTGCAGGTGCCCCGACAGGATCACGTCGGCACCGCAGTCGGCCAGGCGGTCGATCGCCTTGTCGGCCCCGCGCATCAGCCGCTTTTCGACGCCCGGCGCGTGTTCGAACGGATGGTGGGCCACCAGCACGACCAGGTCACCGGGCCGGCTGTCGCGGGCGACGGAGCAGGCCCGGCGGACATGGCGCGACCGGATGCGGCCGCGCTGCCAGCGATAGCGGTCGACGGTGTTCAGCCCGATCACCGTCATCCCGTCGAGCTGGGCGGTCGGCTTCAGGTCGCGGGCGATCCACTGGCGGTAGTTGTGGAAGGGGCGCAGCAGGCGGGTGACCGGCAGGTGCAGGGGGATGTCGTGGTTGCCGGGCACCGACAGGACCGGCGCCTCGATCCGGTCGATGAAGGCGCGGGCGGCGCGGAACTGGCTGTCGAGCGCGCGCTGCGTCAGGTCGCCCGAGATGGCGACGAGGTCCGGGCGCAGGTCATTGACCGCCGTGATCAACGGGTCGAGCAGTTCCGGCCGGTCACGGCCGAAATGCAGGTCGGACAGGTGGATCAGGCGGGTCATGCGGGGGCGGCGTCTCCGGTCTGGTGCGGGGCGAGGATGCGCAGGGCGTCGTGCCGGACCTTGAAGTGGAACGGGTCCTCGATCGTCTCTTTCTCGCCGTCGCGGGCCAGCAGGCGGCGCTTGCGGTTGGTTTCGATCAGGATGTCCTCGCCGGTGATCAGCTCGACGTCGCGGCCCGGCTTCATCCGGCGCCCGGCCAGGCGGATCGCCTGCAGGATCAGGCCGAAGCGGCCGGTGTCGGGTGCCACGTAGAGCGCGAAGCGGCCGTCGCGGACGGCGTCGGCGCCGTCGAGCTGGTAGGTGTCGAGCTGGTAGGCGCTCATCGCGACGAAGGCGAGGGCCGAGCGGCGGCGGTGCCGGGTGCCGTCGACGGTGATCTGCATCCGCAGCGGTTTCTTGAAGCTCAGGAGCGCGGTCAGCACCGACCAGTAGGCGGCGACGCGCGACCGGCCCCAGCGTTTGTAAATGCCTTCGCGCTGGTCGAGGATCGCGGGATAGGCGCCGAGGCTGGCGTTGTTGAGGAAGATGCGGCCGTTCACCTCGCCCAGGTTGACGGGGGTCGGCGTGCCGTCCTCAAGCACGCGGATCGCGCCTTCGACATCCTCGGGAATGCCGAGACCGCGGGCGAAGAAGTTGAAGGTGCCCATCGGGATGACACCCATGGTCACGTCCTCGCCCGCCAGTTCCGAGGCGACGGCGCAGATGGTGCCGTCACCGCCGGCCGCGACGATGGTGCCATAACCCTCGTCCAGCGCGGTGCGGGCCAGGGCACCGATGTCGGTGCCGTCCTTGACGTGTTCCAGCCGCGTGTCGCGGGGCAGGGCGCGCAGCCGCTCTTCCATCTCTTCGAGCGACAGCTGGCCGGCCTTGCGGCCGCTGCCGGGGTTGATGACGACAAAGATCGCGTCCGCGAGTGTTGTACGTGCGGGTGTTTCGGTGTCGAATGTGGTCAGCGGCGCGTTCATGGCGGGGTCCTGTCCCGAGGGTCCGAGGTGAACGCGGCAGGCGGGCGTTGGTTCCCGGCGGGCGGGGCGCCTGCGCGGCACCGGGCGCGATGGTCGGCGGACCCGGAACGCGGAACGGCCCGCCGCGGTATGCGGCGGGCCGATGTGTCAGCCGTGGAAGGATATTATTCCTTCTCGAACTCGGGCATTGCCTTCAGTTCGTCCTCGGCCATGGCGGTGTAGATGCGGACCTCTTCACCATCCTGCTGCTGCATGACCTGAAGGTCGCTCAGCTGCAGGGCCACCGGCTTTTCGCCGATCCCGAGGAAGCCACCCACGTCGACGATGGCGTCGGTGATCTTGCCCTGGTCGTCGACCACCAGTTCCGAGATCTCGCCCACCCACTTGTCGTTGGTGTCATAGACCCGGGCACCGGTCAGGTTCTCGGTGGTCAGGTAGTCGGGAGCGGCGGCGGCATAGCCTTCCTTGGAGAAGTCGCTCATCGCGCCCGGCTCGGTCGTGGCGTCGGCATCGGCCGCCGCGGTCGCGGTGGCGTCTGCGTTGGCCTCGGCCTCGGTCGAGGTGGTGGCCGCGGTGTCGGTGTTCGTCATCGCGTCACCGGCCGCTTCCATCTGCTCGCCGGCTGCGTCGGCGGTTTCCTCGATCTTTTCACCGGCCGCTTCGGCGGTTTCCTTGATCTCTTCACCCGCGCTGGCGGCTGCCGCAGCGGTCGCGTCGGCGGCCTGCTCCATCTTCTCGCCGGCGGCGTCGGCGGCGTTGTCGGCGGCATCAGCCGTCTCTTCCATCGCCTCGCCGGTTTCCTGGGCCGCGTTCTCGGCGGTCTGTTCGACAGCCTCGCCCGCTTCCTTCATCTCTTCACCGGCGGCATCCGCGGTCTCTTCGACCTCGGCTTCGGCGTTGTCCATCGCCTGGTCGGTGGCGGCGGCGGTCTCTTCCATCTGCGCGTCGGCGGCGGCACCGTAGGCCGGGGCGCCTTCGAGCGCTGCGCGGTCGGCGGTCAGCACCAGGAAGAAGTCGGTTTCGTCCTCGCCGGTCGAGCTGTCGGAGACGAAGTCGAGCGAGTCCATGTTCACGGCCACCTGGCGTTCGCCGATGCCGAGGAACCCGCCGATGTCGACCAGGACGGCCTGCACTTCGCCGTCGCGGTTCAGGATCACGTCGTTGATCTCGCCCACGTCTTCCCAGTTGTCCTGGGCGCCGGCATAGGCGTCTTCGGTCGCACCTTCGGCGGCGGCAAAGACCCGCATGCCGAGGAAGTCGGACGCGCGCAGCTCCGACGGGGTGCTTTCCGCGCGGAACATGTCGCCGCTCATGACCGTGCCGGATGCGGCGGCGTCGGCGTTGGCATTGGTCTCGGCGGATTGCGCAAATGCGCCGGTCGCGGTCGCGGTGACAAGCGCGGTCGTCAGCAGCAGATGTTTCATCGTTCTTCTCCTCATGTCGTGCGGCGGCTTCCACCGCCTCTATGGCCTTCGAACGTCACTTTCGGGGCGTTGGTTCCGGGATCGGGGCCGGGAATATTTTTGCGTCGTGCGGGAACCAAACCGGGGTTTTCGTATCGGGAAAGGGCCGCGGGGGTGCTTTCGCCCGATGCTGCAGCGCGGTAACGTGCGCCCAGGCGACGCAGGAGTTCCCATGACCCTTCCACTGGCTGTCACCCTTGGCGATCCCGCAGGGATCGGTCCGGAAATCGCTGTGCGCGCGGTGCTGGGGGCGCCCGACGCGGTGCTGATCGGCCAACCCGCGGCCGTGCACCGCGCGGTGTCGCTGGTCGCGCCGGGGACAGGGGTGCAGGTGGTGAGCGATCCCGCCGCCCCCGCGGCCGCAGGCAGCCTGCGGGTTATCCCGGTCTGCGCCGAGGAACCGGTGGCCGAGTATGGCATCGTCAGCGCCGACGCGGGCCGCGCGGCGGCCGAGGCGATTCTGGCGGGCATCCGGCTGGCGCGCGCGGGCGAGGTCGGCGGCATCGTCACCGCGCCGATCCACAAGGAGGCGCTGGCCGCGGCGGGCGTCCCGTTCCCCGGCCATACCGAGATGCTGGCCCATCACGGCGGTGCGGACCGGGTTGCCATGATGCTGGCCAACGACGTGCTGCGGGTGGTGCTGGTGACGATCCACGTCGCCCTGCGCGACGCGATCGAACAGGCGGATGCCGCGGCGCAGATGTCGGCGATCCGGCTGGCGGACGAGGGCGCGCGCGCCTTCGGCGTGGCGCGGCCGCGCGTGGCGGTCGCGGGCCTGAACCCGCATGCCGGCGAGGGCGGGCTGTTCGGGCGCGAGGAGATCGAGGTCATCGCCCCCGCCATCGCCGCCGCCCGGGCCGAGGGGATCGACGCGAGCGGCCCCTGGCCGGGCGACACGGTCTTCATGCAGGCGCGCGAGGGCAGGTTCGACGTGGTGGTGGCGCAGTACCACGACCAGGGGCTGATCCCGATCAAGTACATGGGGCTCGAGAAGGGCGTGAACGTGACGCTGGGCATGCCTTTCGTGCGCACCTCGCCCGATCACGGCACCGCCTTCGACATTGCCGGGCGCGGCATCGCCTCGCCCGAGAGCATGGAGACGGCGCTGGTCATGGCGCGGCGGCTGGTGGCGGCGCGGCGGCAGGCAGCGGAGGCCGGGACCGGCTGATGGCCTTTATCTTCATGCTCACCCGCAACGACCGCACGGTCGAGGAGGCCGAGGCGCACGTCGACGTCGCGCTGGCGGCCGGGGTGGCGCATGTCGGCTTCAAGGACGTGGGCCTGCCCGAGGCGCGGCTGCGGGGCCTGCGCGACCGGATCAAGGCGGCGGGCGCGACCTGCTACCTCGAGGTGGTGTCGGAGGACCGCGAGAGCGAGATCGCCTCGGCCCGGGCGGCGGCGCGGATCGGGGTGGACGTGCTGCTCGGCGGCACGCGCGCGACGGAGGTGGTGCCGGCGATCGCGGGATCGGGTCTTCGCTACATGCCGTTTCCGGGCCGGGTGGAGGGCATCCCCTCGGTCCTGCAC
Source organism: Pseudooceanicola sp. LIPI14-2-Ac024 (assembly GCF_042188925.1). GTDB lineage: Bacteria > Pseudomonadota > Alphaproteobacteria > Rhodobacterales > Rhodobacteraceae > Pseudooceanicola. The sequence continues at coordinate 895,627 of NZ_CP170102.1, read as the reverse complement.
GGCCCGGCGGAGGCGATCGTCGCCTCGGCGGCGGAGCTGGCCGCGCTGGATGGCGTGCACGGGCTGGACCTGCTGGCCTGGCGGTTCAGCGGCGATGTCGAGGCGCTGATCGCGCGGGTGGCGGGGGTGACCGACAAGCCGGTCGTCGTCGCGGGATCGGTGGTGCGCCCGGCGCAGATCGCGGCGCTGCGGTCGGCCGGGGCCTGGGGGTTCACCATCGGGACGGCGGCGCTGGACGGGGTGTTCCCGGCGCAGGCGCCGGGGCTCGAGGGGCAGCTGGCGGCGATCCGGGCGGCGGAGGCGGCGGCCGGGTTCCCGGCGGGCGGGCTGCCGGGGCTGTCCTACGAGTGAGGGCACGGGCCGGGCCGGGGGCCCGCCCCGCGCCGTGCCTCCGGCGGGAGTTTTTCTGGCAAGATGAAGACGGCGTCGGTCAGAGCCGGAAGCGGCGGCGGTCGTCTTCGAGGGTGATCGTGCCGGGCTGGCCCACGGGGTCGAGGCTGCCGTCGGTGAGGGCGGCGATCAGGGCGGTGTCGGTCGGCGGCACCTCGGCCAGGGTGCGGGCGCCCTGCGGCGTGCGGGCGACGACGACGCCGCGGGTCGGTCGCGCGTCGCGGTCGTAGAACACCGTCCAGCTTTCCACCGTGACCGGGCCCGCGTGGTCTTCGTCGAGGGCGGGGGCGTCGGCGCGGGTGGCGTCGGCCGCGGCCTGCACGTCGGGGTCGAGGGGGAGGGTCACGTCGAGCGGCGCGCCCGACAGGACGATGGCGTGGTTCGTGGTGACGATGCCGCCGTTGGCATAGAGCAGGCCCCGGGCATCGGTGCCGCGCAGCAGGTCGGTCATGCAGGCCACCGCGTGGGACATGTAGTTCGCCACCGGCGCACCGCCGAAGGTCAGACCGCCGAAGACCGAGGCCGGGCGGTCGGCGGGCCAGCCGAGGATGCGGCGGGCGAGCTTCGGGACGACCGGGAAGCAGGAATAGAGCTCGACATGCGCGAGGTCCGAGGTGGCGAGGCCGTTGCGGGCGAGCGTGGCGGTCAGCACGGCGGCCATCGAGGGCGAGGCGGTGAAGTTCGGGCGCGAGAGGAGTTCATAGGGCTCGTCCGCCCCGGCACCCGCGCCGACAAAGACGAGGCGGTCGTCGGGGATGCCGCGGCGCCGCGCCTCGGCCAGCGAGGTGACGAGGAAGCCCGCGCCCTGGTTCACCGAGGCATTGGCGACCATCAGCTTGGTATAGGGATGCGCGATCGGGCGGTTCGCGGGCGAGGGGGTGGTGATCTCTTCGGCCGTGGCGCCATTGCGCAGCCAGGCGCTGTCGGTCGCGGCGGCGGTGGCGGCGAGGCGGGACCAGATCGCGCCGGTCTCTTGCTGGCCCTCGGCCAGGGTCTGGCCCCAGGCGTGGCGGCAGGCGTTTTCGTAGAGCGGGTACATGTCGGTCGGCGCGACCAGTCCGAAGGCGCGGCGATAGGGGTTGATCTTGCGCTTGGGCGAGCCGCGCAGGATGTCGCCGGGGCGCTTGCCCTCTGCCGCGGCGCGTTTGGCGGCGGTGCGCAGCGCCTCGGCGCCGACCACGGCGCAGACCGTCGCCTCTCCGCCCGCGATGCGGTTGGCGGCCTGGTTCAGCAGGCGGATCGGGCTGTCGCCGTGGGGCATGGCGGTGGTTTCGGCCCGTGCGGGCGTGGCGCCGAGGCGGGCGGCGAGCGCGGGCGCGATCCCGGTCAGTTCGGGGCAGGAGATCTGGTCGACGGTCGACAGCGTGTCGAGCGCGGTGAGCCAGCCGCCGCCGGCATCGGCATCGGCGCGGTGCAGGGCGGCCTCCATCAGGCCGAGGCTGTCGAGACCGTCCGCCGGATCCGCGGGGCGGTCGTTGATCTGGCCGGTGCCGACGATGACGGGCGTGCGCGCGGCGTCCATGGGTGTCCTCCTCTGATGCCCGGCGACTGAACAGGGACGCAACGGAACTGGCAAGCGCGGACCGCTTGCCCGCCACATGGGGAGCGGCGGGATTGACGCGCGCGCCGGGGCGGCCCATTTGTAACGATCTTGCAAAGGAAATGTAACGGACGGCCCTGCCATGAGCCTGCTGAGCCCACAGGACATCCACCGGCTGCGCGGCGTGATCGCCGCCGCGGACGAAGAGGCGCGCATCCAGCGGGTGACGCTGGACGGGGCGGTCTACTGGGTGAAGCGCGAGGAGAAGCTGTCGCTGCGTTGGCGGTTGCAGAAGGGCGACGGGGCGCGGGCGCTGGAACGCGAGCGCACCGCCTATCACGAGCTGGGCGGGCGCGAACTGCCGATCGCGGAGCTGGTCGACGAGGGGCCGGATTACCTGGTCACCCGGAGCGCAGGGGCGCCGCTGTCGGTGCTGCTGGCCGATCCGGACACGGACGCGGCAGCGAAATCGACGATGCTGGTTGCCGCGGCCGAGGCATTGCACCGGCTGCATGCGGTCGGGGTGGCCCATGGCCGGCCCAGCCCGCGCGACATGATGTGGGACGGGGCGCAGGTGACCTTCATCGACTTCGAACGCTTCGGCAAGACGCGCAACCTGGGCCGGGCCAGGGCGGTGGACGTGATCCTTTTTGCCTTTGGCTGTCTCGACATCCTCGGCGCACCGGATCCCGCGATCGACGCGGGGCTGGCACGCTACCGCGCGCTGGACACCGGGGGCGCCTGGGACCGGGCGGTGCGGCTGCTGTCGCGGCTGCGCTGGATCGCGCCGCTGGCGCTGCGGATCCCCGGGCTGCGCGACGGGCGCGACATCCGCACCGGCGCGATGGTGTTCGACGCCATCCTGCGGGACGGGGCGGCACGGGCCGCCTGATCCGGGCCGGCGGGCCTGCGACGATCTGCGCCTTTGCCTTTCACGCAAGCGTGAGATCCGCGTGATCGCCCAGTGTGCATTGACGCTGCGCGGTGTCCGGCGCGGTCCGGCGGCGGCCGCCGTCCGATTTCCGTCGGAAATCGAACCCGAAAAGCGCCCCTGACGCTTGCCCGCGACCCCCGGGCTGATATGAACGGTATCCAACGCACGAGACCCATAGAAGGCGAGGCAATGGACGACGGGGGAAATCTGCTGATAGTCATCGCGCTGCTGCCGTTCATCGGCGCGCTTGTCCCGGGGGTGATGATCCGGGCCGGGCGCAATGCCTGCGCGAGTTTCACCGCCGTCCCGACGGTGCTGGCGCTGGTGCTGCTGATGGTGCACGCACCGGCCGTGATGTCGGGCGAGGTCATCCAGACACGGATCGCCTGGCTGCCGCAGCTGGGGCTCGAGGCGACGTTCTTCCTCGACGGGCTGGGGTTCCTCTTTGCCTGCATGATCCTGGGCGTCGGCCTGCTGATCATCCTCTACGCGCGGTTCTACCTGTCGGGCGACGACCCGATGGGGCAGTTCTATACCTTCCTGCTGCTGTTCCAGGGCGCGATGCTGGGCATCGTGCTGTCCGACAACATCCTGCTCCTGCTGATCTTCTGGGAGCTGACGTCGTTGTCGTCCTTCCTGCTGATCGGATACTGGAAGCATCTGCCCGAGGGCCGGCAGGGCGCCAAGATGGCGCTGACCGTGACCGGCGCGGGCGGGCTGGCGATGATCGCGGGGATGCTGATCCTCGGCAACATCGTGGGCAGCTATAACCTGACCGACATCCTAGAACAGGGTGAGCTGATCCGGGCCTCGGACTGGTACCTGCCCGCGCTGATCCTGATCCTGCTGGGTGCCTTCACCAAGTCGGCGCAGTTCCCGTTCCACTTCTGGCTGCCGCACGCGATGGCCGCGCCGACGCCGGTGTCGGCCTACCTGCATTCGGCCACCATGGTGAAGGCGGGCATCTTCCTGATGGCGCGGATGTGGCCGGCGCTGGCGGGTACGGACGCCTGGTTCTACATCGTGTCGACCGCGGGACTTATCACAATGGTGATGGGCGCTTGCATCGCGCTCTTCAAGGATGACCTGAAGGCGCTGCTGGCGTTCTCGACGGTCAGCCACCTGGGGCTCCTGACGATGCTCCTGGGCTTTGGCACCGAGGCGGCGGCGATCGCGGCGGTGTTCCACATCATCAACCACCTGACCTTCAAGGCCGCGCTCTTCATGACGGCGGGCATCATCGATCACGAGGCGCACACCCGCGACATCCGCCGCCTGGGCGGGCTCAGGACGCTGATGCCGGTGACCTTCGTTATCGGGACCGTTGCCGCGCTGTCGATGGCGGGCGTACCGCTGACCAACGGGTTCCTGTCGAAGGAGCTGATGCTGGAAGAGGCCTCGCACACGGCATGGGCCGGGCGCGACTGGCTGGTGCCGGTCTTCGCGACGCTCGGCGCCCTGCTGTCGGTGGCCTATTCGTTCCGCTTCATCGCCCATGTCTTCCTGGGGCCGGTGCGCGACGACTATCCGTCCAAGCCGCATGACCCGGGCTTTGGCATGTGGGCCTCGCCCGGGTTCCTGGTGGTGCTGGTGGTGCTGATCGGGCTTTTCCCGGTGGTGGCCGAGCCGATCGTGAACGTCGCGGCCAGCGCCGTGACCGGGCACGAGACGCACGCCCACCTGGCGATCTGGCACGGCTTCACCCCGGCGCTCTACATGTCGATGATCGCGCTTATCGGCGGTACGATCCTGCTGGCGCTCTACGCGCCGCTCGACCGCGGCTGGCTGGCGCTGCCGCGCCCCGAGGCCAAGGCGATCTTTGACCGGGTGGTCGAGGGCATCGCAGGCGCGGCGCGCTGGATCACCGAGGCGACGCACAACGGCGCGATCAGCCGCTACCTGGCGATCTTCGTTTTTGCCACCGTCCTTCTGGGCTACGCGGCCTGGAGCGGCGGCGGCATGGCGCCGGTCACCCGGCCGCTGCTGCCGATCCCGCCGGTCGCGGCCATCGGCTGGCTGCTGCTGACGGTGGGTGCGCTATCGGTCACGCTGATGCACCGGCAGCGGTTCCGGGCGCTGATCGTGATCGGCATCATCGGGCTGATGATCTCGTCCGCCTTCGTCTACCTCTCGGCGCCGGACCTCGCGCTCACCCAGATCTCGGTCGAGACGGTGACGATCATGCTGCTGCTGCTGGCGCTGCACTACATGCCCAAGGACACGCCCGCCGAGAGCAGCGTGATGCGGCGGGCACGGGACGCGGTGATCGCCATCGGCGCGGGTGCGGGCGTGGGGCTGCTGTCCTTTGCCTTCATGCGGCGCGACGTCGACACGATCTCGGACTACTTCCTGGCCAATTCCTACAAGGAGGGCGGCGGGACCAACGTGGTCAACGTGATCCTCGTCGACTTCCGCGGCTACGACACCTACGGCGAGATCATCGTGCTGGGGATCGCGGGCCTGATCATCTATGCGCTGATGGAGGCGCTGCTGTCCGGTCCCGCCGGCCGCCGCCTGCGCAACACCGATTTCAGCGAGGACCGGTCGCGCGACCGGCACCCGCTGATGATGGTGGTCAGCACGCGGATCATGCTGCCGATCATCGTCATGGTGGGGGTCTTCATCTTCCTGCGCGGGCACAACCAGCCGGGCGGCGGGTTCGTCGCCGGCCTGGTCATCGCCATCGGCCTGCTGACCCAGTACATGGCCAGCGGTTTCGCCTGGACCCAGGCGCGGCAGCGGTTCGAATACCATGCGATGATCGGCTTCGGCGTGGTGATCGCGGGCCTGACCGGCTGTGCCGCGTGGCTCTGGGGGCTGCCGTTCCTGACCTCGCACTTCGGCTATGTCCACTGGCCGCCGATCGAGGAGTTCGAACTGGCCTCGGCCATGGCATTCGACCTGGGCGTGTTCCTGACCGTCCTCGGCGCCGTGATGCTGATGCTCTACAGCCTGTCGCGCATCGCGCGCTACGCGGGTGAGACGGTGAACACCGAACCGATGGACTATGACCCATCCGACAGGGTCCGCCAGATCAGGGAGGAGAGCTGACATGGAAATCGTCATTGCAAGCTCGATCGCCGTCCTGACGGCGGGCGGGGTCTACCTGATCCTGCGACTGCGCGCCTTCGCGGTGATCCTGGGGCTGGCGCTGCTGTCCTATGCGGTGAACGTGTTCATCTTTGCCTCGGGCGGGCTGCGGGTGAACCAGCCGCCGATCCTGTCCAAGTACGGCGACGCCATGTACACAGATCCGCTGCCGCAGGCGCTGGTGCTGACGGCCATCGTGATCTCGTTCGGGATGACGGCCGTGCTGGTGATGGTGTCGCTGGGCGCCTACCTCGAAGCGGGGCATGACAGGATCGACATCGATGCCGACGAGGCCGAAGGCGGGGAGGGCGCGGCCCAATGAGCAACTGGATCATTGCCCCGGTCGTGCTGCCGGCGCTGCTGGCGCCGCTGATCGGCTATGTCATGCGCCACGACATCGTGCTGGCGCGGGCGGCCTCGATCACCGGGACCTTCCTGCTGGCGCTGATCGCCACCGGGCTGCTGATGGCGGCCTCGGGCGGAGAGACCTTCGTCTACTACCTCGGTGACTGGCCGGCGCCCTTCGGCATCGTGCTGGTGCTGGACCGGCTGTCGGCGCTGATGGTGTTCCTGACCTCGATCCTCGCGCTGATCGTGCTGGTGCACGCGGTGGCGACCGGGTGGGACAACCGCGGCCGGCATTTCCACGCGCTCTTCATGTTCCAGCTGATGGGCATCTGCGGCGCGTTCCTGACCGGCGACATCTTCAACCTCTTCGTCTTTTTCGAGGTTCTGCTGATCGCCTCGTACGGGCTGATGATCCATGCGGGCGGCAAGGCGCGGATGCAGGCGGGCCTGCAGTACGTGGTGATGAACCTCGCCGGGTCGACCCTTTTCCTGTTTGCGCTCGGCACGCTCTATTCCTCGGTCGGGACGCTGAACATCGCCGACCTCGCGCAACGCATGACCGAGATCCCGCCGGACGAGGCCGGGCTGGTCCGCGTGGCGACGATGCTGCTGATGATCGTCTTCGCGGTGAAGGCGGCGATGTTCCCGGTGCAGTTCTGGCTGCCGGGCACCTACGCCAACGCGCCCGCACCGGTCGCGGCGCTTTTTGCGATCATGACCAAGGTGGGCGCCTACGCGATCATCCGGGTCCACACGATGGTGTTCGGCCCCGACATCGCGGCGACCGACGGGGTGACCGGCGCATGGCTCTTCCCGGCGGCGATCGTGACCATTGCCATCGGCGCGCTCGGCGTGCTGGGGGCGCGGAGGCTGATGCCGCTGATCGCGTTCTCGGTCCTGGGCTCGATGGGCACGCTGATGATCGCGGTGGCGGCCTTCACACCCGAAGCGACGACCGCGGCGCTCTACTACCTGGTGCATTCGACCTTTGCGGCGGCCGCGCTGTTCCTGATCGCCGACCTCGTGGTGTCGCGCAGGGGCGGTGACGGCCTGACGGCGATGCCGGCGACTGTGCAGAACGGGCTCTTCGCGGCGCTCTTTTTCGGCGCGGCGATCGGCATGGCCGGGATGCCGCCGCTGAGCGGGTTCCTGGGCAAGCTGCTGGTCCTCGACAGCCTGCGCCAGCCGCACGTGATGACCTGGGCCTGGGGTGCGGTCCTGATCGGGTCGCTCTTCACCATCGTGGGCTTCGCCCGTGCGGGCAGCCTGCTGTTCTGGAAATCAACCGCGCTGCCGATGCCGGTGCCCGCCGAGGGCGAAGAGGCCCCGGTGCTGCCGCTGGCCGCGCGCCCGCTCGAGGTCGCCCCGGCGATGGCGGCGGTGCTGCTGCTGGGGATGCTGGCGCTCTTTGCCGGGCCGGTGGCGAACTACCTCGAGGCGACGGCAGGCCAGCTCTACGACCGTGACGGCTATGTCGGCGCGGTGCTGGGCACGGAAGAGGAGGGTTGAGATGCTGAAACGCCTGATACCGCACCCGCTGCTCAGCCTGACGCTGATCCTCGTCTGGCTGATGCTGGTGAACCACGTGTCGCTGGGCAACCTGCTGCTCGGCGCGATCCTCGGGATCTGCGTGCCGGCGCTGACCGGGCCCTACTGGCCGAACCAGCCCAGCATCGGCCGGCCGTTGAAGATCATCGAGTACACGCTCGTCGTGCTCTGGGACATCCTGGTTGCCAACGTTCAGGTGGCGATGATCATCCTCTTCAAGCGCAACGGCGACCTCCGGTCGCACTGGATCGTCGTCCCGCTCGAACTGACCTCGCCCGAGGCGATCACGGTTCTGGCCGGCACGATCACGATGACGCCGGGCACCGTGTCGGCGATGCTGACCGCGGATGCGAGCGCCATCCTCGTGCATTGCCTGCACACCGACGACCCGGACAGCGTGCGCGATGACATCAAGGCCCGGTACGAGGGACGGCTGAAGGAGATTTTCCAATGATTTCCATCGCACTCCTGTTCGCGATGGCCTGCTTCGGGCTGGGCCTGCTGATGAACCTCTGGCGCATCGCGCGCGGCCCGACCTCGGCCGACCGGATCCTGGCGCTGGACACCATGGTGATCAACGTGATCGCGCTGCTGGTGCTCTTTGGCCTGCGCCACGGGACGGGCATGTACTACGAGGCGGCGATGATGGTGGCGATGGTGGGCTTCGTGTCGACGGTCGCCTACTGCCGCTTTGTGCTGCGCGGCGACATCATCGAGTAGGGGGCGGAAAAGATGGACCTTATTGCGGAAATCCTGATCAGCTTCTTCCTTGTGGTCGCGGGCATCTTCGGCTTTGTCGGCTCTTACGGGCTGCTCAAACTGCGCGACACGATGCAGCGGCTGCACGCGCCGACCAAGGCCACCACGGTGGGCGTCGGCGGGGTGCTCATCGCCTCGATGCTGTATTTCCTGCTGATCGACGGGCACGTCAGCTTTCACGAGCTGATGATCACGATCTTCCTGTTCCTGACGGCACCGATCTCGGCCAACTTCATCGCCAAGACCTTCCTGATCGAGAAGCGGGACGAGGTGGATATCCCCGGCACGCAATGCGATTTCGGCTGGTCGATCTCGGACGATCCGCCGAACGTCAAGGACGCGCCGCAGGAGTGATCCCGGCCCGGCCGCTCAGGCGGCGAGCGCCCGGTCGATGGCCGTGGAGAGCTTGCCGACCAGTTCCTCGATCTGGGCGTCTTCCCAGATGAAGGGCGGGGCCAGCAGGACGTGGTCGCCGCGTTGGCCGTCGATCGTGCCCCCCATCGGATAGCAGATCAGCCCCTCGTCGAAGGCGGCTGCCTTGAGCTTCTTGTGGATCGCGCGGGCGGGATCGAAGGGCACCTTGGTCTCGCGGTCGGCGACGAGTTCCAGGCCCCTGAACAGCCCGCGGCCGCGCAGGTCGCCGACGTGCGGATGCTGGCCGAAGGCGTCGGCCAGCGCCGCCTCGACCCGGGTGCCAAGGTCGGCGGCGCGGGCGACCAGCCCGTCATCCACCAGCCGGTGCAGCACCGCGTCGCCCGCCGCGCAGGCGACGGGGTGGCCGATGTAGGTATGCCCGTGCTGGAAGAAGCCCGAGCCGCTGGCGAAGGCGTCGAAGATCCGGGCGGTGCAGAGGGTGGCCCCGATCGGCTGGTAGCCCGCGCCGAGGCCCTTGGCGATGGTGACGATGTCGGGCGCGACGCCATCCTGTTCGCAGGCGAAGAGCGTGCCGGTCCGGCCCATACCGCACATCACCTCGTCGAGGATCAGCAGGATGCCGTGGCGGTCGCAGATCTCGCGAATGCGCCTGAAATAGCCGGGGACCGAGGGCACCGCGCCGAGGGTCGCGCCCACCACCGGCTCGGCGACAAAGCCGATGACGGTGTCCGGCCCGAGGCGCTGCAGTTCCGCTTCCAGCTCGTCCGCGACGCGAAGGCCGTAGGCTTCGAGGCTCTCGTCCTCCTGCCGGTCGCGATAGGCGTAGCAGGGGGCGATGTGGCTGGTGTCGACCATGAGCGGCGCAAAGGGGGCGCGGCGCCAGGCGTTGCCGCCGGTGCCGAGCGCGCCGATGGTGTTGCCGTGGTAGCTTTGCCGCCGGGCGATGAACCGGGTGCGGGCGGGCTGCCCGATCTCGATGAAGTACTGGCGCGCCATCTTGAGCGCGGCCTCGACCGCCTCGGACCCGCCCGAGACGAAGTAGACCTTGTCGAGGTCGCCGGGCGCGTTGGCGATCAGCTTGTCCGCCAGCCGCTCTGCCGGGTCCGAGGTGAAGAAGCCGGTGTGCGCGAAGGCCAGCGCATCGACCTGCGCCTTGATCGCGGCCTTCACCGTGGCGTCGGAATGGCCCAGGCAGGACACCGCCGCGCCGCCCGAGGCGTCGAGGTAGCGCTTGCCGGTGGTGTCGACGATGTACGGACCCTCGCCTGAGACGGCGCGGGGCGGGGTGGAAACGGCACTGCGGTGAAAGACATGAGTCATGGTCGGACCTCCGGGATCGCCCAAGATGAAACAGATGGAGCATCGGTTGACAATGGGTGAAACGAATGAAACGCTTCCGGTAACGAACACGAGAGCCTGCAGGGGGGCCGATACTTGCCGACGAGCTTCGACCGACGCATGGCCGAGCATTACGCCGAGCTGCCCGAACGGCTGCGGCAGGCCTGCGACTACGTCGTGGCGAACAAGATGGACACCGCCTCGCGGTCGCTGAGGACGGTGGCCGAGGAAAGCGGGCTGGCGCCGGCGACCTTCACCCGGCTGGCGCGCGCGCTTGGCTACGACAACTACGAAGAACTGCGCGAGGCGCTGCGCAGCCAGATCACCCGCAGGGTGTCGAGCTTTGCCGACCGCGCCGACGCGCTGCAGAAGGGTGAGTGGTCGGGCGCCTCGGGGTTCCTGTCGCTCTACCGCGGTGCCGCGCAAGGCAACATCGACACGCTGGCGCACGCGATCGACACCGACCAGCTGGAAGCCACGGTCGAACGGCTGCACGGCGCGCGCAAGGTTGTGTTGCTGGGGGCGCTCGGATCCACCGGGATCGCGGAGTACGCGGCCTATGTCGGCATGTTCCTTGGCGCGAACTGGACGCTGGCGGGCCGGATGGGCGCCTCGATCGGGTCGGCGCTGGTCGACATGGACGCCCGCGATGCGCTGGTGATCGTGACCAAGCCGCCGTTTGCCCACATTGCCATCCGCACGGCCGAGCTGGCGCAGGGGCAGGGGATCTTTGTCGTCGTCATCACCGACACCTACGACTGCCCGGCGCTCAGGCTGGCCAGCTCGGGCTTCGTCGTGCCGACCGACAGCCCGCATTTCTTTTCGTCCTACATCGCCACGGTTTTCCTGCTCGAAGTCATTCTGGCCATGGTCGCGCAGCGGGCGGGGCCGGTGGCCTCGGACCGGATCGCCGAGATCGAGGCTCACAACCGCGCGTTGCGCGAAGTGATTGACGTCTAGGGCAGACGCTGTTCAGTTTACCGTAACCCCACCAATGACCACAGGGAGTTCTTGACCATGAAAAACGTGAAACTCGGCTTTGCCGGCCTTGTCGCAGGCGCGATGATGGCGCCGGCCGCGATGGCCGAAGAGTTCGTCACCATCGGCACCGGCGGCGTCACGGGCGTCTACTACCCGACCGGCGGCGCGATCTGCCGGCTGGTGAACAAGGGCCGCAAGGAACACGGCATCCGTTGCTCGGTCGAATCGACCGGCGGCTCGGTCTACAACATCGAGACGATCCGCGCGGGCGAACTGGAGTTCGGCGTCGCCCAGTCCGACACCCAGTACAACGCCTACCACGGCGAGGCGCAGTTCGCCGATGCCGGCGCCTACGAAGAACTGCGGTCGGTCTTTTCCGTGCACCCCGAGCCGTTCACCGTCGTGGCCCGCGCCGATGCCGGCATCAAGAACTTCGAGGACCTGAAGGGCAAGCGCGTCAACATCGGCAACCCCGGGTCGGGCCAGCGCGGCACGCTCGAGGTCCTGATGCAGGAAATGGGCTGGACCAACGACGACTTCGCACTGGCGTCCGAGCTGAAGGCGGCCGAGCAGTCGGCGGCGCTCTGCGACAACCAGATCGATGCGATGGTCTACACCGTCGGTCACCCCTCGGGGTCGATCCAGGAGGCCACCTCGGCCTGTGACTCGGTGCTGGTGAACGTCGACAACGAGGCGGTCGCGGCACTGGTCGAGGCGAACCCGTTCTACCGCATGGCCACCGTGCCGGGCGGCATGTACCGCGGCAACGACGAGGACACGCAGACCTTTGGTGTCGGCGCGACCTTCGTGACCTCGGCCAACGTCTCCGAGGACGCGGTCTATGCCATCGTCGCCTCGGTCTTCGACAACTTCGAGGACTTCAAGGGCCTGCACCCGGCCTTTGCCAACCTGACGCCCGAAGAGATGGTGTCGGCCGGCCTGTCCGCGCCGCTGCATCCGGGCGCCGAGAAATACTACAAGGAAAAGGGCTGGATCGAGTGATCCGTCCGATCCGATAGCCACATCGCGGGGGCCGGTTGCGTCCGGCCCCCGCTTCGTTTCAGAATTCCTTGATCCAGAAATTGCTTCAGCGGGCCCGCCAGAGGCCGCGAGGGGGGACCATGTCCGAGACCGACAGCCAGCAGAACCGCGGCCTGAGCGAACAGGAGCTCCAGGACCTTGTCGCCGCCAGCGACAGCGGGGCGCGGACGGTCCACGGGACGGTCGGCACCGTCATCGCGGGGGTGGCGCTGGCCTGGTCGATCTTCCAGGTGCTGCTGGCCTCGCCGGTCGCGCCCTACGTGCTGCCGGGCGACCTGATCAACAACGCCCGCCAGATCCACCTGGCCTTTGCGATGTTCCTGGCCGCCATGGCCTACCCGCTGTTCCGGTCCTCGCCGCGCGACCGGGTGCCGTGGTACGACTGGGTCCTCGGCATCGGTGGCGCGCTGCTGTCGATGTACGGCTACTTCTTCTACGACAAGATCGTCGGCAACGGCGGGCTGGCCGACAACACCGATGCGCTGTTCTCGCTCGCGGGGATCGCGCTGCTCTTCATCGCGGCCTACCGGACGCTGGGCCCGGTGATGGTGGTGCTGGCGATGGTGTTCCTCGCCTACGTCTTCTTCGGCTCGTCCGAATTCGTGCCCGACCAGATCCGCTGGGCCGGCGCGTCGCTGCGCAAGGCGATGAGCCACATGTGGATCACCTCGGAGGGGGTGTTCGGCATCGCGCTTGGCGTGTCGACCAAGTTCGTGTTCCTCTTCGTGCTGTTCGGCGCTCTGCTGGACAAGGCCGGGGCCGGCAACTACTTCATCAAGATGGCCTTTGGCGCGCTTGGCCACCTGCGCGGCGGGCCGGCCAAGGCGGCGGTCGTCGGCTCGGCCGCGACCGGCCTGATCTCGGGCTCGTCGATCGCCAACGTGGTCACCACCGGCACCTTCACCATCCCGCTGATGAAGCGCGTGGGCTTTTCCGCCGAGAAGGCCGGGTCGGTCGAGGTCGCATCGTCGGTCAACGGGCAGATCATGCCGCCGGTGATGGGCGCGGCCGCCTTCCTGATGGTGGAATACGTCGGCATCTCCTACGTCGAGGTGATCACCCATGCCTTCCTGCCGGCGGTGATCTCATACATCGCGCTGGTCTACATCGTGCACCTCGAGGCGGTGAAGAACCGGATGCCGACCATCGGCAACAAGGTCGTGTCGCTCTGGCGGACCGTGCTGGGCATGTTCGGCTTCTTCTTTGCCTTCGCGGCGCTCTGCTATGCCACCCAGTTCCCGGTCCGGTGGGTTACCTCGATGGTGCCCGAGGGCTCGGGCTGGGCGCTGTCGGTGCTGATCGCGGCGGTCTACATCGGCCTGGTCTGGTTCGCCTCGCGGGTGCCGGATCTCGAACCCGACGATCCGAACGCCGAGGTGGTCGAGTTGCCCGAGATCCCCAGATCTACCAGTCAGGCCTCTACTACCTGCTGCCGATCATCGTGCTGGTCTATTTCCTGATGATCGAGCGCAAGTCGCCCGGCCTCTCGGCCTTCTGGGCGTCGTTCCTTTTGTTCTTCATCCTGCTGACGCAGAAGGCGCTCAAGTCGATGTTCCGGGGCGAGGGCGCGTTCGGCGCGCGGCTCAAGGACGGCGGCGTCGATCTTGTCGTCGGCATGATCGACGGCGCACGGAACATGATCGGCATCGCGCTGGCGACGGCCACCGCGGGCATCATCGTCGGCACCGTGTCGCTGACCGGGATCGGGCAGGTGATGGCCGACTTCGTCGAGTTCCTTTCGGGCGGCAACCTGATCCTGATGCTGATCTTCGTGGCGATCCTGTCGCTGGTGCTGGGGATGGGGCTGCCGACCACGGCGAACTACATCGTCGTCTCGTCGCTGATGGTGGGCGTGGTGACCGAGCTGGGGGCGCAGTCGGGGCTGATCGTGCCGCTGATCGCGGTGCACCTCTTCGTCTTCTACTTCGGGATCATGGCCGACGTGACGCCGCCGGTGGGGCTGGCCTCCTTCGCGGCGGCGGCGGTCTCGGGCGGGGATTCGATCAAGACCGGGTTCACCGCGTTCTTCTATTCGCTACGCACGGTGATCCTGCCCTTCATCTTCATCTTCAACACCGACTTGCTGCTGATCAACGTCTCGGTGGCGCAGGGGATACTTGTGTTCATCATCTCGACGGTGGGGATCCTCGTCTTTACCGCGGCGACGATGGGATGGTTCCTGACGCGGTCGCGGATCTGGGAAACCGTCGCGCTCCTGCTGGTGGCCTTCACCCTGTTCCGGCCCGGCTTCTTCATGGACATAATCCAGCCGCCGTTCAACGACATCGCGCCGGCCGAGTTCGAGCAGGCGCTGGCCGAGGCGCCGGCGGGCAGCCGGCTGCGGGTCGTGATCTCGGGGCCGGACTTCGACACGCTGGCGGTCAAGGACGTGACCGTGGCGCTGACCGTGCCCGAGGTGGCGGACGTGCAGGGCCGGCTGGACGAGCTGGGGCTGATGCTGATGCCCGAGGGCGACCAGATGATCCTCGACGAGCCGATGTTCGGGACCGAGCTGTCGGACAGTCTGTCGAGCTTCGACTTCTACGGGGACGACCCGGTCGAGATCACGGCAGTGCAGGCCCCGGCCGACCAGCTGCCGAAAGAGCTGATGTTCCTGCCGGCCCTGCTGTTGCTGGGGCTGGTCGCCTTCCTGCAATACCGCCGGGGTGAACCCGCGCCCCAAGGAGTACCGGCATGATCAACACGATCCTCTGCGCCGTCGACGTGAACCGGCTGACCGAAGAGGCCGAAGTGCTGCGCCGCGCCGCCAAGATCGCCGAGGTCGAGGGCGCGCAGCTGGACCTCATCACGGTGATCCCGAACTACGGCAAGAGCATGGTGGGCGGCTACTTCAGCGAGGACCACACCAAGAAGGCGGTGGCCAAGGCAAAGGACCTGCTGTCCGATTTCGGCGCGCAGACGCTGGGTGACGAGGTCAACGACAAGGTCCGGCACATCGTCGCCGTCGGCTCGGTCTACCACGAGGTGCTGACCGTGGCCGACAAGGACAAGGCTGACCTGATCGTGCTGGGGGCGCACCGGCCGGACCTGAGCGATTACCTGCTGGGCCCGAATGCCGCGCGCGTGGTGCGGCACGCCAAGGCCTCGGTCTACGTGGTCCGCTAGGATCAGGGCCAGGCGGCGAAGGACGAGGGCGGGGTGACCCGCCGCTCGGCCGCGGCGCGGCGGTAGCGGGCCGGGGGCATGCCCATGTGGGTGCCGAAGGCGCGCGTGAAATACGCCGGGTCCGAGAACCCCAGCCGGAAGGCGATCTGCCCGGCCGGCATCGAGGTGTTGGCCAGCAGTTCGCAAGCCTCGCGGATCAGCTCCCGCTGCAGGTAGGACTTGGGCGACAGCCCGGTGGTGCGCCGCACCGCCGATCCCAGCTTGCCCCGCGTGACGCCCAGCGTCTCGGCATAATCCTCGACCCGCCAATGTTCGCGCGCGTGCTGCGCGGCGAGGATCACGAACCCCTCGGCCAGGCCCTGCTGGGCGCGCGGATGCGCGACGAGGTCGGCGCGGGCGATCCGCCAGAGCCGGATCAGCAGCAGCGACAGAAGGTGTTCCGCCGCCGCCTCTCCGCCGGGTTCGCCCCGGGCGCGTTCCTCGGCCAGCCCCTCGACCAGCGTGAAGAGCGGGCCCGCGTCCTCGAGCGGGAGCGACAGCGTCCGCCCCAGCGTGCGCTGCATCTGCTCTCCAAGCGGCGTGGCGGGGATTGCGCGCAACAGGGCCAGTTCGGGAATCGCGACGAGGCTGCCGCGGGTGCCGGCCTCGGCCACCAGTTCCTCGCGCGGGCGGGCGATCCGCCAGAGAAGGCGCGGCCCCTCGGCGCTGGCGATCGACTGGCCCTCGCGGTCGCGCAGGTGCACCTCTCCGGTCTGCAGGAGGACGAGGTGGGCATGGGCCGGCAGGCCGTAGCCCGACCGCGTGAGGATGCTGCGGACATGGCTGACGACGGGCAGGGCGCGGCGCGCGGCGGGGGCGAGGGATGAGTCGGGCGGCATGTTGCCACTGTCGCGGGGTCAGGCGGGCAGAGCAATCAAAAGTGCAAGAGTTGCATCCAAATGTGCATTTTTTGCACCGCGATCCCGCCGTATCGTCATCCGCAGTCCGGCAACGGACCTTGCACTTTGGGCCGCGGGAACGGCCTTACGGGAGGACATCATGACGATTTGGAAACCGCGCGCCGCGCTGCGCGCCACCGTGTTCGCGACCACCTCGGCGATGGCGCTGAGCGCCGGCGCGGTCTTTGCCGCCGACGACACCGTCACCATCGGCTATGCCGTGGCGCGGACCGGCCCGAACGCCACGGGCGCCGGGATCACCACGATCCCGAACTACGAGCTCTGGGTGAAGGACGTGAACGATGCTGGCGGGCTGACCATGCCCGACGGGTCGAAGAAGATGATCGAGGTCGTGGAATACGACGACCGGTCGTCGAACGAGGACCTCGTGCGCGCGGTCGAACGCCTGGCCAGCCAGGACAAGGTCGACATCATCCTGCCGCCCTGGGGCACCGGCCCGAACCTGGCCATCGCGCCGCTAATGGCCAAGTTCGGTTATCCGCAGCTGGCGGTGACCGCGGTCACCGACAAGGCACCGGAATTTGCGGCCCGCTGGGACCGCAGCTTCTGGATGCTGGGTGGCGGGCACGACTATGCCAAGGGCCTGGCCGAGGTGCTTAAGGCGGCGCACGAGGCGGGCACGATCAACAACAAAGTGGCCGTCGCCTCGGTTGCGGACGGCTTCGGGATCGACCTGATCAACGGCGCGCGCCCGGCCTTTGAGGAAGCGGGGCTGGAACTGGTCTATGACGAGACCTATCCGCTCGGCACCTCGGACTTCTCGGCCATCATGAGCGAGGCCAAGAATTCCGGCGCCGACAGCTTCGTCGCCTTCTCATACCCGCCGGACAGCTTCGGCATGACCAAGACGGCGCAGGCCATCGGCTATAACCCGGCGGTGTTCTACATCGGTGTCGGCGGTGCCTTCCCGATCTTCCCCGGCATTGCCGACGGCAAGGCCGAGGGCGTGATGTCGATCGGCGGCGTGGATGCCGAATCCGATGCGATCAAGGCCTATTTCGAACGCCACACCGCGACCGTCGGCACCCCGCCGGACAGCTGGGCCTCGGCCATCACCTATGCCTCGCTCGAGATGCTGGCACAGGCGATCGAAGAGGTCGGGCTGGACCACGAGGCGCTGGCCAAGGCGCTGTCGGAAGGCACGTTCGAGACAATCGTCGGCGAGGTGAAACTCGAGGACAACCAGCTTCGCGACCTCTGGTGGGTCGGCCAGTGGCAGGACGGCGCGTTCCGCGCGGTCGATCCTGCGGACAAGGCCGGGGCGTCCGCGCCCGTCATGCCCAAGCCGCAGTGGTAAACCAGAGCTGACGCGACAGGCGGGCGGCGCATGGGGATGAGCCGCCCGCCACAATACAGATACGGAAAGACATGCTTCTTACGACGCTGATCCTGGGCCTCGTGCTGGGGGGCACCTATGCGCTGTTGGCGCTTGGGCTGACCCTGCAATACGGTATCGCCCGCATCATGAACCTGGCTTACGGCGAATTCGTCCTGATCGCGGCCTTCATCCTGGTCTGGGCCTTCCAGAGCGCGGGGGTGTCGCCGATGGTGTCGCTCGTCGTGCTGGCGCCCGCGGGCTACGTGTTCGGCTGGCTGCTCTACGCGGTGATGATGCACCCGCTGGTGAAACGCGCGGGCAACAGCGGCCGGCTCGAGGTCGAACTCGATCCTGGCCACCTTCGGGCTGCTGTTCCTGATACAGGGGGTGCTGCTGGTGGTGTTCGGGGCGAACTTCACCTCGATCTCCTACCTCGACACGGGCGTCGCGATCCTGGGCGTCACCGTGGCGCTGAACCGGGTGATCGCCTTCGGCATCTGCGTGGTCAGTGCGGGCGTGCTGATCTGGGCGCTGAACCGGACCCGCTGGGGCCTGACGATGCGCGCGGTGGCGCTGGCGCCGGGGTCGGCCCCGCTGGTCGGCATCGCGGTCGACCGCGTGGCGCGGCAGGGCTTTGCGCTCGGCACCGCGCTGGCCGCGATCGGCGGCTCGTCGATGGCGATGTACCAGACGTTTTCCGCGACCGGCGGCGTGATCTTCACCATGAAGGCGCTGGTCATCGTGATCATGGGCGGGGTCGGCAACGTGGCTGGCGCGCTGATCGCGGGCCTCGCGCTCGGGCTGGTCGAGACCTTCGTGGCGACCGCCATCGACCCGGGCCTGACGCTGGCCGCGACCTTCGCGATCTTCCTTGTCGTTCTGCTGTGGCGCCCGCAGGGGCTGTTTTCCAAGTGATGATGAAACTTATCCTTCCTCTCCTCGCCCTCGTGGCACTGGCCCTCGCGCCGCTCGGCCTGTCGGACTATGGCCTTGGCCTGATGATCGGCATGGTGACCTACGTGACGCTGGCCTCGGCCTGGGCGCTCTTTTCCGGCCACACGCGCTATATCTCGCTGGCGACGGCAGCCTTCTACGGCATCGGGGCCTACACCGTCGCGGTGCTGAGCGAGGTGCTGCCGTATCCGCTCGTCCTGCTCAGCGCGGGACTGATTGGCGCGGGCCTTGCGCTGGTGGTCGGGCTGTCGACCCTTCGGCTGGCCGGCGTCTACTTCGTCATCTTCACCTTCGGGCTGGCCGAACTCGTCCGCCAACTGCTGACCTGGTACGAGGTCAACGTGACCGGCACGCTGGGGCGCTACATCTTTCTCGATATCACGGCACGCGACATCTACTGGCAGATGCTGGCGCTTGGCGCGTTGACCATCGGCCTGACCGCATGGATCAACCGGCACCGGCTGGGCCTCGCGCTCAAGGTGATCGGCGATGACGAGACTGTGGCGGCGCATTCCGGCATCAACCTGGCACGGACCAAGCTGGTGGCGTTCACGCTGTCGGCGACGATCCTGACGCTGGCCGGCGCCATCGTGTCGCCCCGCTGGGTCTATGTGGAGCCGGCCATCGTCTTCAACCCGACGGTGAGCTTCCTGACCGTCATCATGGCGCTTCTGGGCGGGGCCAACCGGCTCTGGGGGCCGGCGCTCGGCGCGGTGCCGCTGTTCCTGGTGTTCGAATGGCTCTCGGCCAACTTCCCCGACACCTACCCGATCTTCCTGGGCCTGCTCTTCATCGGCGTGGTGTTCATCCTGCCCGACGGGGTGCTCGCCGGGATCGACAGGCTGCGCGCCCGGCGCGGCAAGGAGGTGACGGCATGAGCCTTCTGATCGTGGACCAGGCCACCAAGCGCTTTGGCGGCGTGACGGCGGTGAACGAGGTCACGTTTGCGGTGACCAAGGGCGAGACCGTGGGCCTGCTGGGCCCCAACGGGTCGGGCAAGACGACGCTGATCAACCTGATCTCGGGCGCGCTGCCGGTGAGCGGGGGCGAGGTGCGGCTGAACGGGCAGCTCCTGACCGGCAAGCGGCCGGACCAGATCGCCCGCGCGGGCGTGGCGCGGACCTTCCAGCTGGTGCGGATCCTGCCGTCGCTGACCCTGACCGAAAACGTGATGGTGCCCGCCGTCTTCGGGGCGAAATCGCACTGGGGTCCGGCGGCGGAACAGGTGGCGAAGGACGCGCTCGACAAGGTCGGGCTCGCGCACCGGGCCGACGTGCAGGCGGCGGACCTGACCTATATCGACCAGAAGCGGCTGGAGCTGGCCCGTGCATTGGCGGCCGAGCCCGAGTTGCTGCTGCTCGACGAATGGCTGGCCGGGCTGAACCCAACCGAGCTGGGGCAGGGCATCGCGCTGATCCGCAGCCTGACCGACCTCGGCATCAGCATCCTGATGGTCGAACACATCATGGAGGCGATCCGCGCGCTCTGCCCGCGGTCGCTGGTGATGAACTCGGGCCGGCTGATTGCGGACGGACCGACCGGAGAGGTGCTGTCCGATCCGCACGTGGTCGCGGCCTACCTGGGAGAGGTGGACGAAGATGCTTGAGATCGAGAACTTGACGATCCGCTACGGCAAGCACACCGCGCTCGAGGATGTCACCGCCCATGTCGACGCGGGCGAGATGGTCGGCGTGCTGGGGGCGAACGGGGCGGGCAAGTCCTCGCTCCTCGGCGCGATCGGGGGGCGGGTGAAGCCCGCCGCCGGGACCATCCGCTACTGCGGCGAGGACCTGCTGGCGATGCCGGTGCACCGCCGGGTCGAGGCGGGCGTGGCGCTGGTGCCCGAGGGGCGCGGCATCTTCCCGCCGCTGACGGTGGCCGAGAACCTTGCGCTTGGCGCCAACCCGGCGCGCGCCCGCGACGGGCAGGGCGCGCGGCTGGACGACGTCTTTGACCTCTTTCCCAAGCTGCGCGACCGGCGCGGGCAGATCGCGGGCACCATGTCGGGTGGCGAACAGCAGATGGTGGCGATCGGCCGCGCGCTGATGTCGAAGCCGGACCTGCTGCTTCTCGACGAGCCGTCGCTGGGCCTTGCACCGATCGTGGTCCGCGAAGTGTTTGCCACCCTCGCGCGGGTGCGGCAGACCGGGCTGACCGTGATGATCGTGGAACAGAACGCGCGCGCCGCCCTGGCGCTGGCAGACCGGGCCTACCTGATCGAGGCCGGGCGGATCACCGGCAGCGGTCGGGCCGCGGACCTCAGAAACGACCCTGCCGTCGTGCAGGCCTTCCTCGGCGGTGCCGCCGCCGTAACGCATTGAAAGGAAGCAGTTATGGAACGTCTTCAACTCTACATCGGTGGTAAGCATATCGACGCCGAGGGCGGCCGGACCTTCAAGCGGGAAAACCCGGTCACCGGCGAGGCCGTCACCGAGGCGGCCGCCGCATCGCTGGAAGACGCGGCCAAGGCGGTCGATGCCGCCGCGCGCGCCTTCCCAGCGTGGTCGCAGACCGGACCGGGTGAACGGCGGGCCAAGCTGCTGGCCGCGTCCGAGAACCTCAAGAAACGCGGCGACGACATCGTGCAGGCGATGAAGGACGAGATCGGCGCGACCGAGGGCTGGGCCCGGTTCAACGTCATGCTGGCCGCCGACATGCTGGTCGAGGCCGCCGCGCTGACCACCCAGATCAAGGGCGAGATCATCCCCTCGAACCGTCCCGGATCGACCGCCTACGCGGTGCGGCAGGCGGCGGGCGTGGTGTTCGCCATGGCGCCCTGGAATGCGCCGGTGATCCTGGGGGTCCGGTCGATCGCGACGCCGCTCGCCTGCGGCAACACCATCGTGATGAAGACGTCCGAGCTCTGCCCGCGCACCCATGCCCTGATCATCGAGGCGGTGTCTGAGGCGGGTTTCCCCGAGGGCGTGCTGAACGCGATCTCGAACGACCCTGACGAGGCGCCGAAGATCGTCGAGGCGATCATCGCTAACCCCGCGGTGCGGCGGGTGAACTTCACCGGCTCGACCCGGGTGGGACGGATCATCGGTGAGCTCTCGGGCCGCTACCTCAAGCCCGCGCTGCTGGAACTGGGCGGCAAGGCCCCGGTGATCGTGATGGAGGATGCCGACATCGACGCCGCCGTCGCGGGCATCGGGTTCGGCGCCTACATGAACCAGGGCCAGATCTGCATGTCGACCGAGCGGGTGATCACCGTGGGCGACGTGGGCGACACCTTTGTCGAGGCCTTCGCCAAGAAAGTCGAGACGCTCAAGGCGGGCGATCCGCGCGACGGTACCGCGCCACTCGGCTCGCTGGTGACCATCGCCGCCGCGGACCGGGTGCGCGAGCTGATCGCGGATGCGGAATCGAAGGGCGCGACGGTGATCGGCGGGGGCGGCAACGGCACGATCCTGCAGGCCGCCGCCGTGGACCACGTGACCCCGGACATGCGGCTTTACACCGAAGAGAGCTTTGGCCCCGTGGTGTCGATCATCCGCGCGGGGTCGGTGGACGAGGCGGTGAGGATCGCCAACGACAGCGACCTCGGCCTTTCGTCGGCCGTCTTCTCGCGCGACACGGTCAAGGCCATGGGCGTGGCGAAGCGGATCGAAAGCGGCATCTGCCACATCAACGGCCCAACCGTGCACGACGAGGCGCAGATGCCGTTCGGCGGCGTGAAGGCCTCGGGCTATGGCCGGTTCGGCGGCACCTGGGGCATCGCCGAGTTCACCGAGCTGCGCTGGATCACCGTGCAGGACGGCGACCTGCATTACCCGATCTGAAGCAACTCGAGGCCGGACAGGTTGCGTTCGACCATGGCAAAGACGCGCGCGGCGGGCGGGGTGAGCGTATCGCCCGCCCGCCGCACCAGCGAATAGGGCGACACCGCCATGTCGGGCGCCACGTCCAGAAGCCGGATGTTGCCGCCAAGCGCGGCCTTGGCGGCATAGAATTCCCCCACCGACCGCGCCACCGGTGCGACGGCATTCGTGTCGCTGATGATCGCCAGTGTCAGCAGCAGGGACGAGGTGCCGAGGATCCGTTTCGGCACCCGGTAGCCGTTTTCGAGCAGATAGGTTTCCACCGTGCGCCGCTGCAGCCCGCCGGGCGGCTGCATCACCCAGTCATAGATCAGGCAGTCCTCGAGCGTGATGTGGTCGCGCCGGGCCAGCGGGTGTTCCAGCCTGACGATCAGGGCTACGGGTTCCGGCCCGATCCGCTGCATCTCGAACGCGCGGGCGTCGACGCCGTCGGGCAGGCGCCCGATGTAGAAGTCGAGCTCCTGCGACAGCAGTTCGTCGGCGAGTTTCGGGCTGGTGTCCACGTCGACCGCGATCTCGATCTCGGGGTAGGTGACGCGCAGGTCGCGGATCACCGGCAGCACGATCTCGAGCGCCGGGCCGGTCACAGCGCCGATGCGGACGAGGCCCCGGGTGCCGCGCGTCATCTCGATCACCGTGTCGCGGGTGTCGTCGAGCTGGCGGAGGATGGCGCGGGCCCGCGCCGCGACCAGTTGCCCGGTTTCGGTCAGGGTCACGCCGCGCGCGTGGCGGGTGTAGAGCGGCGCGCCGACGAGCTTCTCCATCTCACCCATCAGGCGCGAGGCGGCGGGCTGGGTTATGGCAAGTTGGGCGGCGGCGCCCGACATCTGGCCGGTCTCCTCCAGCGCGGTCAGCAGACGCAGCTGCGAGAACCGCAGGCCGTGGCGGATGAAATGATCGCGGGCGCGGGGATCGCTGTCGGGCATTGATATAATCCATATGGTATAACGTGCGCATCAAGTCTGATTTGATTGGTATGTAAAGGCAAGGCAGAACGATGGCGGAGCCGCACGGCAGGGAGAGACCCCCAAGGGGGACGAGACCGTGGCAGGTTCATCCAAGGGAATCGACGGACCGACGGACCCGCAAGGCGGGCAACGGGACGCAAGGGAGGACAACATGACACCCATCAAACGCATTCTTGCGACGACCGCGCTTGTCGCGCTGAGCGCCGGCGCGGTGGCCGCGCAGGACAAGGGCTATGTCGGCATCGCCATGCCGACCAAGAGCTCGGCCCGCTGGATCGCCGACGGCGAGAACATGGTGAAGCAGTTCGAGGCGGCCGGCTACGAGACCGACCTGCAGTACGCCGAGGACGACATTCCGAACCAACTGGCCCAGATCGAGAACATGATCACCAAGGGCGTCAACGTGCTGGTCATCGCGGCCATCGACGGCACCACGCTGACCTCGGCGCTGGCCAATGCCTCGGCCGCGGATATCGAGGTGGTGGCCTACGACCGCCTGATCCGCGACAGCGAGGACGTCGACTATTACGCGACCTTCGACAACTTCAAGGTCGGCGTGCAGCAGGCGACGACCCTGGTCGAGGGCCTCAAGGAGCGGTTCCCGGACGTGAAGCCCTGGAACGTCGAGCTCTTCGGCGGCTCGCCCGACGACAACAACGCGTACTTCTTCTACAACGGCGCGATGTCGGTGCTGCAACCGATGATCGACAGCGGCGAGGTCGCGATCCCCTCGGGCCAGATGGGCATGGACACGGTCGGCACGCTCCGCTGGGACGGCTCGGTCGCGCAGGCGCGGATGGATAACCTGCTGTCGGCGAACTACACCGGCGACAATCAGGTCCACGGCGTGCTGTCGCCCTACGACGGGTTGTCCATCGGCATCATCTCGTCGCTGAGCGGCGTGGGCTATGGCTCGGGCGACCTGCCGATGCCGATCGTGTCGGGCCAGGATGCCGAGGTCCCGTCGATCAAGGCGATCCTGCGGGGCGACCAGTATTCCACGATCTTCAAGGACACCCGCGAACTGGCGCGCGTCACGGTCGAGATGGTGAACGCGATGCTGGAAGGTGGCGAGCCGCCGATCAACGACACCGAGACCTACGACAACGGGGTCAAGGTTGTGCCGTCCTACCTGCTGGAGCCGGTGCCCGTCACCTCGGCCAACTGGGAAGAGGTGCTGATCGACGGCGGCTACTACACCAAGGACCAGATCGAGTAACGGCGCGGTTCTCCCGGGGGACGCGCGCACTCCTCCTGCGTTCCCCACACCCGGATCCCCCGGCCATCCCATCCCGGCCGGGGAGACGCCCAATCTGAACGAGACGACCCATGCCCATCCTCGAAATGCGCGGCATCACCAAGGAATTTCCGGGGGTGAAGGCGCTCGACAACGTGAACCTCTCGGTCGAAGAGGGCGAGATCCACGCCCTGGTCGGCGAGAACGGGGCCGGCAAGTCCACGTTGATGAAGGTGCTTTCGGGCGTCTACCCGCACGGCGCCTACGACGGCGACATCGTGTTTCACGGCGAGGTCCAGCAGTTCCGCACCATCAAGGACAGCGAGGGCGAGGGGATCATCATCATCCACCAGGAACTGGCGCTGGTGCCGCTTCTGTCGGTGGGCGAGAACATCTTTCTCGGCAACGAATGCGCCCGTGGCGGCATCATCGACTGGCACGAGACCAACCGGCGCAGCCGCGAGCTGCTCGACCGGGTGGGGCTGCACGAGAAACCCGAAACGCTGGTGGACGACCTGGGCCTCGGCAAGCAGCAGCTGGTCGAGATCGCCAAGGCGCTGTCGAAGAACGTGCGCCTGCTGATCCTGGACGAACCGACCTCTTCCCTGAACGAGACCGACAGCCAGAAGCTTCTCGACCTGCTGCTCGAGTTCAAGGCAAAGGGCATCACCTCGATCCTGATCTCGCACAAACTGAATGAAATCAGCCGGGTGGCGGACACGATTACGGTATTGCGCGATGGTGCGACGGTGGCGCGGCTCGACTGCTCGCAGGGCATCAGCGAAGACCGGATCATCCGCGACATGGTGGGCCGCTCGCTCGAGGATCGCTATCCGCCGCGCGAACCGCGCATCGGCGAGACAGTGCTCGAGGTGCGGAACTGGACCGTCCACCACCCGCTGCATGCCGAACGCAAGGTGGTCGACGACGTCAGCTTCCACGTCCGCAAGGGCGAGGTGCTGGGCATCGCGGGCCTGATGGGCGCGGGCCGGACCGAACTGGCGATGAGCCTTTTCGGTCGGTCCTACGGGCGCGACATCAGCGGGGAGGTGCGGATCGGCGGACAGCCCGCCGACCTTTCGACCGTCCGCCGCGCCATCGACGCGGGCCTTGCCTATGCCACCGAGGACCGGAAGGGATACGGCCTGATCCTCGAGGAAACCATCCGCCGCAACGTGCCGCTCGCCAAGCTGTCCGCCATCGCCAACCGCGGCGTCGTCGACAGCCACCGCGAGGCCGAGGTGGCCGAGCAGTACCGCCAGCGGCTCAACATCAAGTCGAGCAGCATCGAGCAGGAGGTCATCAACCTCTCGGGCGGGAACCAGCAGAAGGTCGTGCTGTCGAAGTGGCTCTTTGCCGATCCCGACATCCTGATCCTCGACGAGCCGACCCGCGGCATCGATGTGGGCGCGAAATTCGAAATCTACACCGTGATCCGTGACCTGGCCGCCGCCGGCAAGACGATCATCGTCATCTCGTCGGAAATGCCCGAACTGCTGGGCATCACCGACCGACTTTACGTGATGAACGAGGGCCGTTTCGTCGGAGAGATGGCGACCGCCGAGGCCAGCCAGGAACGCATCATGGCCACCATCATCAAGACCGGGGAGGCCGCGGCATGAGCGACACCACCACCACGGCCCAGGGCCAGAGCAACGCGGAAACCGGGGAACTCGGCGCCAGCTGGGCCTTCCTGAGGACCCACCTGCGGGAATACGGCATCCTGTTCGCGCTGATCGCGATCATGGCGTTCTTCCAGATCGCCACCGGGGGCATCCTGCTGAAGCCGGTGAACCTGACCAACCTGATCCTGCAGAACTCCTACATTGTGATCATGGCCATCGGCATGCTGATGGTGATCGTCTGCGGCCACATCGACCTTTCGGTCGGTTCGGTGCTGGGCTTCGTCGGCGCGCTGGCGGCGGTGATGATCGTGAACTGGGACGTGCCCTACCTGTTGGCGGGCGCGCTCTGCCTGGTGGTCGGCGGGCTGATCGGCGCCGCGCAAGGCTTCTGGATCGCGTACTTCCGCATCCCGTCCTTCATCGTGACGCTGGCGGGGATGCTGGTCTTCAAGGGCCTCACGCTCTGGCTGCTGGCCGGGCAGTCGGTCGGGCCGTTCCCGCCGGAGTTCCGGCTGATCGCCTCGGGCTTCGTGCCGGATTTCTTCGGCGGGGAAGAACGCAACCTCTTCTCGCTCTTCGTCGGTGTCGCGGTCGCCGTGCTGATCCTGCTGATGGCCATACGCACCCGACGGCAGCAACAGAAGCGTGGCATCCTCGACGAACCCTTCGCCTTCTTCGCGCTCAAGAACGGGCTGATCTTTCTCGCCCTGGTCTACATGTCCTGGCTGATGGCGGATTTTCGGGGGCTGCCCAACGTCTTCATCGTCATGGCGCTGCTGATCGCGATCTATTCCTTCGTCACCAGCCGCACGACCTTTGGCCGCCGGATCTATGCCATCGGCGGCAACGAAAAGGCGGCCTCGCTCTCGGGGATCAACTCGCAGCGGCTGACCTTCCTGACCTTTGCCAACATGGGGATGCTGGCGGCCCTCGCGGGCCTCGTATTTGCCGCGCGGCTCAACACCGCGACGCCCAAGGCCGGCATCGCCTTCGAGCTCGACGTGATCGCGGCCGTATTCATCGGCGGCGCGTCGATGTCGGGCGGTGTGGGCACGGTGATCGGCGCGGTCGTGGGCGCCTTCATCATGGGGGTGATGAACAACGGCATGTCGATCCTGGGCATCGGCATCGACTGGCAGCAGGTCATCAAGGGCCTCGTGCTGCTGGCCGCCGTCATCTTTGACGTCATGAACAAGAAGAAGGGCTGAGACCATGCTGCTTTCGCAATACCGCAAACCGGACGGGCAGGTGCAGGTGGTGGCCCGCGACGGGACCGAGGCCTTCGAGGTCCGCACCGACAAGACGATGTACGACCTGGCCATGGACTGCGCGGCCAACGGCACCGGCCTGCGCGACGCGGTGGCCAAGCTGGGGCTGAACGGCGCTGTGGACATGGAACGCCTCTACGCCGAGGGGCGCCTGCTGCCGCCCGTTCTGCACCCGGACCCGGCGCATCTGCACCTGACGGGGACGGGCCTCACGCACCTCGGGTCGGCATCGACCCGCGCGACGATGCACGCGGGCGCCAAGGCGCAGGACGAGACGGATTCGATGAAGATGTTCCGCATGGGGATCGAGGGCGGCAAGCCGCTGAACGGTACGCCCGGCGTGCAGCCGGAGTGGTTCTACAAGGGCAACGGGCTGTCGCTGGCCGCGCCGGGCATGCCGCTCGCTTCGCCCGAGTTCGCCGATGACGGCGGGGAGGAACCCGAGATCGCGGGCCTCTACGTGATCGGGCCGGACGGCACACCGTTCCGGCTGGGGTTCGCGCTGGCCAACGAGTTCTCGGACCACGTGATGGAAAAGCAGAACTACCTCTACCTCGCCCATTCCAAGCTGCGGCCGGCGTCCGTCGGGCCCGAGATGCTGGTGGGGGACCTGCCGCAGGACATCCGCGGCACCTCGCGCGTGCGGCGCGGGAACGCGGTGCTGTTCGAAAAGCCGTTCCTGTCGGGCGAGGCGAACATGTCCCATTCGATTGCCAACCTCGAACACCACCACTTCAAGTATCCGCTGTTCCGCCAGCCGGGCGACGTGCATGTCCACATGTTCGGCACCGCGACCCTGTCCTTTGCCGAGGGGCTGGCCTGCGCCGATGGCGACGTCTTTGAAATCGAGGCCCCCGACTTCGGCCTGGCGCTGCGCAACCCGCTGCGCCGTCCCGTGCCGCCGGCCAAGCTGCCGCGCACCGAAGTCCGGGCGCTCTGAGAGGGTGTGATGAGTTTCAGGAAAGCAGACTGGCCAAGGAAGCTCCGGTCCCAGGAATGGTACGGCGGCACCTCGCGCGACAATATCTACCACCGCGGCTGGCTCAAGAACCAGGGCTACCCGCACGACCTGTTCGACGGGCGGCCCGTGATCGGGATCATGAACACCTGGTCCGAGATGACGCCCTGCAACGGCCACCTGCGCGAGCTGGCCGAGAAGGTGAAGGCCGGCATCTGGGAAGCCGGGGGCTTCCCGCTCGAGGTGCCGGCGTTCTCGGCGTCCGAGAACACGTTCCGTCCGTCCGCGATGATGTTCCGCAACCTCGCCGCGCTGGCGGTCGAGGAGCAGATGCGCGGTCAGCCGATCGACGGCGCGGTCCTCCTGGTCGGCTGCGACAAGACCACGCCGTCGCTGATGATGGGCGCCGCGTCTACGGACATTCCGTCCATCGTGGTGACCGGCGGGCCGATGCTGAACGGCTGGTTCCGGGGCGAACGGGTCGGGTCCGGCACCGCGCTCTGGCAGATGTCCGAGGCGATCAAGGCCGGTACCATGACCCAGGAGGAGTTCCTTGATGCAGAGCAGGCGATGAACCGGTCCTCGGGCACCTGCAACACCATGGGCACGGCATCGACGATGGCGTCGATGGCCGAGGCGCTTGGCATGGCACTGTCGGGCAACGCGGCGATCCCGGCCGTGGATGCGCGTCGCCGGGTGATGGCGCAGATGTCCGGGCGCCGGATCGTCCAGATGGTGAAGGACGACCTGAAACCCTCTGATATCCTGACGAAAGAGGCCTTCGAGAACGCGATCCGCTGCAACGGGGCGATCGGGGGATCGACCAATGCGGTGATCCACCTGCTGGCGCTGGCGGGCCGGGTCGGCGTGGACCTGACGCTCGACGACTGGGACCGGCTGGGCCGCGACGTGCCGACCATCGTGAACCTGATGCCATCGGGCAAGTACCTGATGGAAGAATTCTTTTACGCCGGTGGCTTGCCGGTCGTCCTTAAACGCCTGGGCGAGGCGGGGATGCTGCACCGCGAGGCGTTGACCGTTTCCGGCCAGGGCATCTGGGACGAGGTCGGCGAGGCCGTGAACTGGAATGAGGACGTGATCCTGCCGGTCGAGAAGGCGCTGACGCAGTCGGGCGGCATCGCGGTGCTCAAAGGCAACCTCGCGCCGGACGGGGCCGTCCTGAAACCCTCTGCCGCCAGCCCGCACCTGATGAAACACCGCGGCCGCGCCGTGGTGTTCGAGACCATCGACGACTACAAGGCCCGGATCGAGGACGACGCGCTCGACATCGACGAAACCTGCGTCATGGTGCTCAAGAACTGCGGGCCCAAGGGCTATCCCGGCATGGCCGAGGTGGGCAACATGGGCCTGCCGCCGAAGGTGCTGAAGAAGGGTATCACCGACATGATCCGCATCTCGGACGCGCGCATGTCGGGCACCGCCTACGGCACCGTCATCCTGCACACCGCGCCCGAGGCCGCCGCCGGCGGACCGCTGGCCGTGGTGCGCGACGGCGACATGATCGAGGTCGACGTGGCAGCCCGGCGCATCCACCTGGATATCCCGGACGCGGAACTCGAGGCGAGGCTGGCGGCGTGGACGCCCGCCGTCGAACGCCCGGCCAGCGGCTATGCACAGATGTTCTTCGACAATGTCGAGGGCGCCGATACGGGGGCGGATTTCGGCTTTCTCAAGGGATGCCGGGGATCGGGGGTGGCACGTGACTCTCACTGACCTCGCGATCGTCGGCGTGGGCAAGATCGCCCGCGATCAGCACATCCCGGCGATCGAGGCCGGCGGCCAGTTCCGCCTGGCCGCCACGGTCAGTCGGTCGGGCGGCGTCGCGGGGGTCGAGACCTTCGACACGCTCGACGCGCTGCTGGCGGCGCGGCCCGAAATCGGCGTCATCTCGTTCTGTAACCCGCCGCAGGTTCGATACGAGGGCGCACGGGCGGCGCTGGCGGCCGGGCGGCACGTGATGCTGGAAAAGCCGCCGGGGGCCAGCTTGTCCGAGGTGCGTGACCTGGCCGCGCTGGCCGATGCGCGCGGCCTGACACTCTATGCCACCTGGCATTCGCGACAGGCGGCGGGCGTGGCGGGCGCCCGGGCGTGGCTGTCCGACAAACGCGTGCGCACGGTGCGGATCGACTGGAAGGAGGACGTCCGCGTCTGGCATCCCGGCCAGGTCTGGATCTGGCAGGCGGGCGGCATGGGCATCTTCGACCCGGCGATCAACGCGTTCTCGATCCTGACCGAGATCCTGCCGGTGCCGGTGCATGTCACCGGGGCGGACCTGCGCTTTCCCTCGAACTGCGAGACACCGATCGCGGCCGAGGTGCACTTTGCCGGTCCCGGCGGCATGACCGCGCTGGCCGACCTCGATTTCCTCTACGAGGGCGATCCGTTCTGGACCATGCAGGTCGAGACCGATGGCGGCACGCTGACCCTGTCGCAGGGCGGGGCCGTGCTGGACATCGGCGGCGCGCGCGAGGGCGAGGGCTGGGGCGACCAGCCGGGCATCCACGGCGAATACCCGAAACTTTACAGCCAGATGTACGACCTTGTTCAAGCCGGGCTGCAGGACGTCGACACCCGGCCGCTGGAACTGGCGGCCGACGCCTTCATGCTGGGCCGCCGGATCGAGGTCGCGCCCTTCACCGACCCGACACTCGCAAAGGACTGACCATGCTCGACAGCGGACCCCTCACCGGCAAACACCTGATCGACGGCGCCTGGGTCGCGGGCGGTGAGACCTTCACATCGCGACCCGTGACCGGCGACGGTTTCACCGTCTGCTCGGGCGGCGCGGCCGAGGTCGACCTGGCGATGCGGGCGGCAGAGACGGCGTTCCGCACCTACGGCTGGACAACGCGGGCGGCGCGGGCCGACTTCCTCGACGCCATCGCCGAGGAAATCGAGGCGCGCGGTCCGACCCTGACCGAGATCGGGACCGCCGAAACCGGTCTGCCAGCCGCACGGCTGGAGGGGGAGCGGGGCCGGACCACCGGGCAGTTGCGCCTCTTTGCCGACCACATCCGCAAGGGCGACTACCTCGACCGGCGGCACGACCCCGCGCTGCCGGACCGCCAGCCCCTGCCGCGTCCCGAACTCTTCATGATCCAGCGTCCCATCGGGCCGGTCGGCGTCTTCGGCGCCTCGAACTTTCCGCTCGCCTTCTCGACCGCCGGGGGCGACACCGCCTCGGCCCTGGCCGCGGGTTGCCCGGTGGTGGTCAAGGGCCACCCGGGCCACCCCGGCACCGGTGAGGTCGTGGCCCAGGCCATCGCGGCGGCCATCGCCCGCTGCGGCATGCCGACTGGCACCTTCGCGCTGATCCAGTCGCACAGCAACACGGCGGGCGAGGCGCTGGTACAGCATCCGCTGACCCGCGCGGTTGGCTTCACCGGCTCCTACCGGGGCGGTAAGGCGCTCTTCGACCTCGCCTGCGCGCGGCCCGAGCCGATCCCGTTCTTCGGGGAACTAGGCGCGATCAACCCGGTCTTCATCCTGCCCGAAGCGATGGCGGCACGGGGTGAGGAGATCGCCAAGGGATGGGCCGCCTCGCTGACCATGGGCGTGGGCCAGTTCTGCACCAATCCCGGCATCGTTGTCCTGCCGGACGGGCCGGCGGCGGATGCCTTTGCCGAAACGGCTGCCGCCGCGTTGAAAGACGTCGGAGCGCAGGTGATGCTGAACGACGGGGTCGCGGCGGGATACAACGCGGGCGTCGACCGGCTGTCGAAATCCAACGCGCTGACGCAGGTGATGCGCGGGCCCGAGGCACCCGCGCGCCACGGCAGCCCGGCGGTCTTCCAGACATCCGCGGCCGAGTGGATGCAGCACCGCGACCTTTCTGACGAGGTCTTTGGCCCGGCGGGCATCCTGATCCGTGCCAAGGACGAAAGGGAACGGCTGGCCATCGCCGAGGGGCTCGAGGGGCAGCTGACCGCGACGCTCCAGATGGACGCGGGCGACATTCCCGCCGCGCGGGCGCTGATGCCGGTGCTCGAACGCAAGGCGGGCCGGATCCTTGCCAACGGCTTTCCCACCGGGGTCGAGGTCGCCGATGCGATGGTGCATGGCGGACCGTTCCCGGCGACCACGAACTTCGGGGCGACCAGCGTCGGAACGCTCGCCATCCGCCGCTTCCTGCGGCCGGTCTGCTTTCAGAACCTCGACGCGGCGCTGTTGCCCGACGATCTGACATGACGCGGCAGAGGGAGGATCGACACCGCGACACGACGTGACCCGCCGGTGAGGGACACCGGCAGATGGCCCCAGAGGCCACCATCATCAAGGGAGGACTATCATGAAACTCAAGGCATTCCTGACGACCACCGTCGCCGCTGCCGTCTTCGGCCTCGCCGCGCAGGCGCAGACCGTGGGCTTTTCCCAGATCGGATCGGAATCCGGCTGGCGGGCGGCGGAAACCACCCTGACCAAGCAGCAGGCCGAGGAGCGGGGCATCGACCTCAAGTTCTCGGATGCGCAGCAGAAGCAGGAGAACCAGATCGCGGCCATCCGGTCGTTCATCGCGCAGGGCGTGGATGCGATCCTGCTGGCGCCTGTCGTGGCGACTGGCTGGGACAGCGTGCTGGAAGAGGCGAAGGAGGCCGAGATCCCGGTCATCCTGCTTGACCGCCAGGTCGACAGCTCGGACGACCTCTACCTGACCGCCGTTGGCTCCGACCTCGTGCACGAGGGCAAGGTGGCCGGCGAATGGCTGGCCAACGAGGTGGGCGACGAACCCTGCCGCGTGGTCGAGCTTCAGGGCACCACCGGCTCGTCCCCGGCAATCGACCGCAAGGCCGGGTTCGAGGAGGGCATCAAGGGCCACGCCAACATCGAGATCGTGCGGTCCCAGACCGGGGACTTCACCCGCTCGATGGGCAAGGAGGTGATGGAGAGCTTCCTGCAGGCCGAAAACGGCGGGCAGGACATCTGCGCGCTCTACGCCCACAACGACGACATGGCCGTCGGCGCGATCCAGGCGATCAAGGAGGCGGGCCTGAAGCCAGGCAGCGACATCCTGATCGTGTCGATCGATGCGGTGCCGGACATCTTCAAGGCGATGGCGGATGGCGAGGCCAACGCGACGGTCGAGCTGACGCCGAACATGGCAGGCCCGGCCTTCGACGCGCTCAAGGCGTTCTGGGACAACGGCACCGCGCCCGAGAAGTTCATCCAGACCGAATCCAAGCTCTACACGCCTGCGGACGATCCGGCGGGAGAGTATGAGAAGCGCAAGGATCTCGGCTACTGAGATCGGACAGAGGTGGGGGCGGCGACGCCCCCGCCGGCCCCAGACGGATCCGAATTGATGCTCCTGACCATCCGGTCGCTGACCAAGACCTTTCCCGGCACCCGTGCGCTGGATGACGTGCGCTTCGGCCTCGCCGCGGGCGAGGTGCATGCCCTGCTGGGCGAGAACGGCGCGGGCAAGTCCACGCTGATCAAGTGCCTGACTGGCGCCTACCGCCCCGACGCGGGCGAGATCACGCTGGACGGGCAGGTGATCTCTCCACGTTCGACCGGAGAGGCGCAGGACCTGGGGATCGGCACGGTCTACCAGGAGGTGAACCTGCTGCCGAACCTGACCGTCGCGCAGAACCTCTGTTTCGGGCGGGAGCCGCGGCGCTTTGGCATGGTGTCCTCGCGCGGGATGCGACGGATGGCCGAGGAGATGCTGGAGGGCTACGGCCTCGACATCGACGTCACGCGGGACCTCGGGAATTATTCGGTGGCGATCCAGCAGATCGTCGCCATCGCCCGCGCGGTGGCGCTGTCGGGCAAGGTGCTGATCCTCGACGAGCCGACAGCGAGCCTCGACGCGCGCGAGGTCGAGATGCTGTTCGACGTGGTGCGCGGGTTGCGTGAGAGAGGGCTGGGGATCGTCTTTGTCTCGCACTTCCTCGACCAAGTGTTCGCGCTCTGTGACCGGGTCACGGTCCTGCGCAACGGCCGCCACATCGTGACCGAGGAGATTGCCGCGCTCGACCGGGTGAGGCTGATCGAGCACATGCTGGGCCGCGCGCTCGAGGACGAGGTTGAGGGCCATGCCCAGGCCCATCTCGACGGGGCACCGCCGAAATCGCCGATGCTGGCCTTCCGCGCCATGTCGCGGCGTGGCGTGGTCGAACCCTTCGACCTCGACGTGGCCGAGGGCGAGGTGGTCGGGCTGGCGGGCCTGCTGGGGTCGGGCCGGACCGAGAGCGCGGAGATGCTCTTTGGCCTGCGGGGGCTGTCGAGCGGGCAGGCCAGCGACACCTCGGGGCCGGTTCACATCGAAACCCCGCGTGCGGCGATCCGGGCGGGCTTCGGCTTTGCGCCCGAGGATCGCAAGACCGACGGGATCATCGCAGACCTCAGCGTGCGCGAGAACATCGCGCTGGCGCTGCAGGCGCGGCGGGGCTGGGCGCGCCCGATCCCGCGCGGCGAACAGCAGCGGCTGGCGGATGACTACATCCGGCGGCTCGACATCCGCACCTCGGACGCCGAGAAGGCGGTCGGGGACCTGTCGGGCGGCAACCAGCAGAAGGTCGTTCTGGCCCGCTGGCTGGCGATGAACCCGCGTTTCCTGATCCTCGACGAACCGACACGCGGGATCGACGTGGGCGCGCATGCGGAAATCCTGCGCCTGATCCACGAGCTGGTGGGGGGCGGCATGTCGCTGCTGGTGATCTCGTCCGAGCTAGACGAGCTGATCGCCGTCTCGGACCGTGTCGTCGTGGTACGCGACCGCCGCCACGTGGCCGAGCTGACCGGCAGCGCGATCTCGACCGAGACGATCGTGCATGCCATCGCGGCCCATGATCCCGCGGCGGGAGAGGTCGCATGAGGACGCTTCTGCGCAGGCTGGCCCCGCAGATCGTCACGCTGCTGGCGGTCTGCCTGCTGGTGACGGTGTTCTTTCCCGGGTTCCTCGAGATCCGCATGTC
Organism: Pseudooceanicola sp. LIPI14-2-Ac024; assembly: GCF_042188925.1. Taxonomy (GTDB): domain Bacteria; phylum Pseudomonadota; class Alphaproteobacteria; order Rhodobacterales; family Rhodobacteraceae; genus Pseudooceanicola. The sequence goes on along the minus strand of NZ_CP170102.1, from coordinate 860,111 downwards.
GGACAGCCGCCTTGTCGGGCCGGTGATCGACATCCTGAAACGCGCGGCCCCGGTCGCGCTGCTGGCGACGGGCATGACGCTGGTGATCGCGACGCGGGGGATCGACCTGTCGGTCGGCACCGTGATGGCGATCTGCGGCGCGGTCGCGGCCTGGAGCCTCGACGGCGGGATGGGTGTCGGCGCGGCGGTCCTGCTGGCGCTTGGCGCGGGGCTTCTGGCGGGGCTCTGGAACGGCGGGCTGGTGGCGGTCGTGGGCATCCAGCCTATCGTCGCGACCCTGATCCTGATGACCGCCGGGCGCGGCATCGCCCAGCTGATCACCGAGGGGCGCATCCTGACCTTCACCGACCCGGCCTTTGCCTGGTTCGGCTCCGGCTCGATCCTCGGGATGCCGACCCCGGCGGTGATCTGGATCGTGACCGGGATCGTCGTCGCGCAGCTGATGCGGCGCAGCGCGCTTGGCCTGCTGGTCGAGGCGATCGGCATCAACCGCCGGGCGGCGGCGCTGGCGGGGGTGAACGCCACCGTGCTGCTGATCGCGGTCTACATGGCCTCGGGCCTCTGCGCCGCGCTGGCGGGGATCATCGCCACCGCCGACATCCGGGGGGCCGATGCGAACAACGCGGGCCTCTGGCTGGAGCTCGACGCGATCCTCGCCGTGGTGATCGGGGGCAACTCGCTGCTCGGCGGGCGGTTCTCGATCGCGGCGTCGCTGCTCGGCGCGCTGATCATCCAGACCATCGACACCGGCATTCTGCTGGCGGGCTTCCCGTCGGAATACAACCTCGTCATCAAGGCAGCGCTGGTTGTGATCATCCTCGTCCTGCAGAGCCCGCGCTTCGCGCGCGAATGGTATTTCTGGCGCCGCTCGATCACCGAGGGTCCGCCGCCCGCCAGCCCCCTCAAGGAGGATGCGTGATGAACCCGCGGCTCTATCCGCTCTACGCGACCATCGCGATCTTCCTGCTGGCCTGCGTGATCTGCTACATCCAGTTCCCCGCTATGGCCTCGACCCGGGTGCTGGGGAACCTGCTGACCGACAACGCCTACCTCGGGATCGTGGCGGTCGGCATGACGGTGGTGATCCTGTCGGGGGGCATCGATCTCTCGGTCGGGTCGGTCATCGCGTTCTCGGGCGTCTTCATCGCCGTCATGCTGCGCGACACCGGGCTACCGGCGCCGGCGGTCTTCGTCCTGCTGCTGGCGATCACCACCGCCTTCGGCGCGGCCATGGGCGGGCTGATCCACACGCTCGCCATGCCGCCCTTCATCGTCACGCTCGCCGGCATGTTCCTGGCGCGCGGCGCGGCCTACATGATGACCATCGACTCGGTCCCGATTGATGATCCGGTCTACGACATGCTGAAGCGCGCCTATTACCTGATGCCGGGCAAAGGGCGCCTGACGCTGATCGGCGTGGTGATGCTGCTGGCCTTTGCCGTCGGGATCGTGGTCGCGCACCGGACCCGGTTCGGTGCCAGCGTTTTTGCCATCGGCGGGGGCGAGACCACCGCCCGCCTGATGGGCGTGAACGTGGGCCGCACGACGGTGGGCATCTACGCCTTCTCGGGCTTCATGGCCGGGCTCTCGGGAATCGTGTTTTCGATCTACACCGGGTCGGGCTATCCGCTGGCCACCGTGGGGACCGAGCTGACGGCGATCGCCGCCGTGGTGATCGGGGGCACGCTCCTGACCGGGGGATCAGGCTTTGTCTTCGGCACCTTCATCGGGGTGATGACCATGGGGCTGATCCAGACCTACATCGTCTTTGACGGCACATTGTCGAGCTGGTGGACCAAGATCGTGATCGGCGGGCTGCTCCTTCTCTTCATCGTGCTGCAGAAGGGGCTCCTGCGGCTGACTTCGGCCCGGTTCGGCGGGGTCCCGGCGTGAGCGTCGGCTGGCTGGCGGTCGACTGGGGGACGTCGAACCTGCGGCTCTGGGCGCTGGACACGGATGGCGCGGTGCTGGCCGAACGGCGGTCGGACCGGGGCATGGGGCAGTTGCAGCCCGGCGACTACGAGGCAGAGCTGCTGCGCGTCGCGGGCGACCTGTTGCCTGGCTCCGGGCGTGTGCCGGTGGTGATCTGCGGCATGGCGGGCGCGCGGCAGGGCTGGCGCGAGGCGCCGTACCTGCCGGTGCCCTGCGTGCCGGACGGACAGGGGGCGGTGCGGGTGCCGACGGACGATCCGCGCCTCGATGTGTCGATCCTGCCCGGGCTCAGCCAGGCAGCGTCGGCAGACGTGATGCGGGGGAGGAGACGCAGATCGCCGGTGTCCTCTCGGCCGATCCGGGGTTCGACGGGACGATCTGTCTGCCCGGCACGCACAGCAAGTGGGTTCGGGTCGCGGGCGGCCGTGTCGAGGGATTTCGCACGCTGATGACGGGCGAGGTCTTCGACCTGCTGGCCACGCGCTCCGTCCTGCGACATTCCGTCGGCGAGGGATGGGATGCCACGGCATTCGACACCGCGGTGTCGGCGGCGCTGGCCGACCCCGCGGCGCTGCCGCTGGCACTGTTCCCGTTGCGGGCCGAGGCGCTGCTGACGGGGCTGGCGCCGGGGACGGCACGGGCGCGCTTGTCGGGCATGCTGATCGGTGCGGAGCTTGCGGCGATGCGGGGCCAGTGGACGGATCGGCCGGTCGCGATCCTGGGCGACGCGGGGCTGGCCGACCTCTACGCCCGGGCGCTGCGCGCGCAGGGGGTGGCCATCACCCGCCTCGACGCGGCAGAGATGACGCTGCGGGGCCTGCGCGCCGCGCGGGCCAGCATGGAGGATGTGACATGAGCCGGACCATCATTGCGATCCTGCGGGGCATCACGCCCGACGACGCCCTGCCGATCTGCGAAACGCTGATCGCCACCGGGATCGACCGGATCGAGGTGCCGCTGAACTCGCCCGATCCGTTCTTCAGCATCGCGGCGATGGTTGGCCGCTTCGGCAGGGCCGCGCAGATCGGCGCGGGGACGGTCCTCACGGTCGATGACGTCGCGCGGGTGGCCGACACCGGCGCGACGCTGGTCGTGTCGCCCGACTGCAACCCGGCGGTGATCGAGGCGACCAAGGCGGCCGGGCTGACGTCCTTCCCCGGCGTGATGACCCCGACGGAGTGTTTCGCCGCCCTGCGGGCCGGGGCCGACGGGCTCAAGGTCTTTCCCGGATCGCTGGTCGGGCCCGCGGGCCTCGGGGCGATCCGTGCGGTCCTTCCGCAGGGCACGCAGGTCTACGCGGTCGGTGGCGCGGGGCCTTCGAACTTCGCCGACTGGCGGCAGGCCGGTGCCGACGGGTTCGGCATCGGCACCGCCCTCTATCGCCCCGGCGACGATGCCGCTACGGTTGGCGCGCGGGCGGCCGAGATCGTCGCGCGTTACGACGAGGTGTTCGGCGCATGAGCCACGAGACCTTCGATGCCCGCCATTGCGAGCTGGGCGAGGGGCCGTTCTGGCACCCGGAGCGGCAGCAGTACTTCTGGTTCGATATCCTCGGCCGGCGGCTGCTGTCGCGGGACGGCGACGCCGCGCTGGAATGGAGCTTTCCCGAACATGCCTCGGCAGCCGGATGGATCGACCGCGACACGCTGCTGCTGGCGACCGAGACCGGCCTGCGCCGGTTCGACATCGCCAGCGGAGCGCACGAGCCGATCATCGCCCTTGAGGCGGAGCGGACCGGCACGCGGTCGAACGACGGGCGCGCGGATCCGATGGGCGGCTTCTGGATCGGCACCATGGGCAAGGCGGCGGACCACCGGCAGGGCGCGATCTACCGCTTTCACCGCGGCGCGGTCGAGCGGGTCGTGCCCGAGGTGACGATCCCGAATTCCATCTGTTTCTCGCCCGATGGCCGCAGCGCCTATTACGCCGACACCCGCCGCCAGCGCATCTGGACCCAGCCGCTCGATGCCGAGGGATGGCCCGACGGCCCGGCCGAGGTCTTTGTCGACCTGCGCGGAGAGGGGCTGAACCCGGACGGTTCCGTGGTGGATGCCGAGGGCGGGCTCTGGAACGCGCAATGGGGTGCGGGGCGGGTGGCGCGGTATCTGCCCGACGGCAGCTTCGACCGCGCCATTGCCGTCGGCGGACGCCATGCCTCGTGTCCCGCATTCGGCGGGCCGGACCTCGACCAGATGATCGTGACCACCGCCCGCGAGGGGATCGAAAGCCCCGATGGACATCAGGGCCGCGTCTACCGTGTCGATCCGGGCGTGCGCGGGCAGGCCGAACACCGGGTCGTGGCATGAGCCGGATCGAACCCTTCGACACGCTGCCGGACGGACGCACGGTCGAACAGGTCACGCTGCAGGGCGGCGGGCTGACGGCGAATGTGCTGACCTACGGCGCCACGGTGCAGGACCTGCGGCTTGACGGCGTGGACCACCCGCTGGTGCTGGGGGCCGACCGGATCGCGCCCTACCTCGGGCCGATGACCTATTTCGGGGCTATCGTGGGGCGCTATGCCAACCGGATCGCGGGCGGGCATTTCAAGGCCGACGGGCGCGACTGGCAGGCCGATCTGAACGAAGGCGGCCGGACGACGCTGCACGGCGGATCCGAGGGGACGGGCCAGATGCTCTGGTCGATCGCCGCGTTTTCGGACTCGAGCGTGACCATGGTGCTCGACCTGCCCGACGGCCACATGGGATTTCCGGGCGCGATGCAGGTGCAGGTGATCTGTTCGCTCTCGGCCGAGGCCGCGCTGAATTTCGAGATCACGGCCGAGGCCGACCGCCCGACGCCCTGCAACTTTGCCCACCACGGGTACTTCAACCTCGACGGCGGGCCGGACATCCTGAACCACAGGCTGCAGATCGCGGCGGCGCATTACCTGCCGGTCGACGCGGACCTGATCCCCACCGGCAAGGAAACCCATGTCGAGGGCACCGCCTTCGACTTCCGCGAGCCGCGGGTGATCGCGCCGGGCGGGTACGATCACAACTTCTGCCTCTGGCGCAGCCGGACGGACCTGCGGCCGGTCGCGCTCCTGCGTGGGCAGAGCGGCCTGACGATGGAGGTCGACACGACCGAGCCGGGGCTGCAGGTCTATGACGGCGGCGGGTTCGGAGCGATGCAGGGGCTGGGCGGGCGCAGCTACGGCCGGTTCGCGGGCGTGGCGCTGGAGACCCAGAACTGGCCCGACGCGCCCAACCACCCGCATTTCCCGGACTGGCTGCTGAAACCGGGCCAGACCTACCGGCACCGGGTGAGCTATCGTTTTTCCCGCGCCTCTCAGGGCCAGTAGCGCGCCAGCAGATCGCGGACGAGGGCGATGTCCTGCGGGCGCGACAACGTCGGCGCATGGCCGCAGTCGAAGGTCGTCACCTCGGGCCGGGGGCCGCGCTGGCCCATCAGCTGCACGATCTCGACCGGCAGCACGTCGCTGTCGCGCCCGTGGAACAGGTGCGTCGGCGTCTTGATCCGCGCGAACCGGTCCCAGGTGGTCAGCTCCTCGGGCGAGGCGGTGAACTGGATGGTGATGCGCGGGTCGTAGTGCAGGGTCAGCCGCCCGTCGCCCCGGCGGCGGAGCGAGCTGCGGGCCATCCGGCGCCAGAACGCCTCGGACGCCTCGCCGAAGGGGCGGTAGACGGCGCGCAGCCAGGCCTCGCCCTCGCTGACGGTGGCGAAATCCGGCAACTCTCCGACATAGGTCACGATGCGCTGGATCGCCTCGTCCGGGATCTCGGGGCCGATGTCGTTGATCAGCAGGCAGGACAGGCGGTCGGCATGCGGGCCGGACGCCAGCCGCATCCCGATCATCCCGCCCATCGAGGTGCCGAGCCATGCGGCGCTGTCAAAGCCGTAGTGATCCAGCAGGTCGGCGGCGATCCCGGCGTAGTATTCGACGGAATACTCCGCCTCGGGGTTCATCGACCAGCTCGACAGCCCGCGCCCGATGGTGTCGGGGCAGATGACGAAGTAGTCGTCGGACAGCGCCGCGCCAAGCTCGTCGAAATCGCGGCCGGTTCGGGCCAGGCCATGCCACATCACCAGCGGGCGTTTGCCCGGATCGCCCCATTCGGTGACGTGCACCTCGTGGTCCATCACCGGGACGAGGGAGAAGCGTGGCGCGGTCATGTCCGTGCCCCTTTCTCCATCGCGGTGCCGGCGATCCCCTTGGGGAAGAAGTAGACCAGCAGGATGAAGATGATCCCCAGCCAGAAGAGCCAGCGGTCCGGTGCCAGCAGCTCGGGCAGGAGCGGCACGCCTGACACCGCCTCGGACGCCGCGCCCATCAGGTCGCGCAGGTAGTACTGCGCCATCACCATCAGCACCGCGCCGATCACCGCACCCCACATCGTGCCCATGCCGCCGATCACGACCATCAGCAGGATGTCGATCATGATCGCGAAGGACAGCGAGGTGTCGGGCCCGGTGTACTTCAGCCAGACCGCATAAACCGTCCCGGCAAGCGAGGCGATGGTGGCCGACAGGCAGAAGATGAAGGTCCGGTAGGCGACGACACGGTAGCCGATCGCCTCGGCCCGCGCCTCGTTCTCGCGGATCGCCTTGAGCACGGTGCCGAGGGGCGAGCCGACGAACCGCAGCATCAGCACGAAGAGGATCAGCGAGCAGACAAAGACGAAGTAGTAGGCCGCCAGCTTGCCGTTCAGCTTCACGCCCCAGAGCTCCAGCACCTTGCCGTCGGCGTCGGTGAGGATCTTGGTCGCGGGCTTGAAGAGGTCGGGCGCGCGGTAGGTGATCCCGTCCTCGCCGCCGGTGAACTGCGACAGCTGCGACGCCAGCACCAGCACGACCGAGGCGGCGGCCAGCGTGATCATGGCAAAGAAGATCGCCTTGACCCGCAGTGACAGGAGGCCGATGGCCACGGCAAAGACCAGCGACACGAAGACCCCCGCGACGCCGCCGAGGATCACGGGCAGCCAGCCGGGCCCCATCTCCTTCAGCAGGATCGCGGCGCCGTAAGCGCCGAAGCCGAAGAACATGGTGTGCGCGAAGCTGACGATGCCGGTGTAGCCGATCAGCAGGTCGAAGCTGGCGACCAGCACGATGAAGATGCAGATCCGGGCCGCGACCTCGATCGAGCGGACGTCCTGGAACAGGAAAGGCGCAAAGAGGAGGACGGCACCGATCAGTGCGACGACGCCCTTGATGGCAAGCGTCCCGGTGGTGGAGGGGGTGTTCATCGTCATCTCCTCACTTCACCGCCGGTCGCAGGCCGTTCGGCCGCCAGAGCAGGATCGCCACCATCAGGATCATGTTGGACGCCAGCGCAAGTTTCGGCGCGAGGAAGCCCACGTAATTCGCCATCAGCCCGACAAGGATCGCGCCGAGGAGCGTGCCCTCGATGGAACCGAGGCCGCCGATGATGACGACGATGAAGATCACGATCATCAGCTCGGCGCCCAGGTGCGGGGTGATCAGCGTCTCGTATCCGGCCCACATCGCACCGCCGAGGGCGGCGAGGGCGGAGCCCACCATGAAGACCCCGATGAAGAGCCGGTCGACCCGGAAGCCGAGCGCCTCGACCATCTCGCGGTCCTCGACACCGGCGCGGACCAGAAGGCCGATCCGGGTGCGGTTCAGCACGAGGTAGAGCAGGACGAAGACGGCGGCGCCGAGGACGAAGGCAAAGGCGCGGTACTTTTCGATCGACACGTCACCGATGATCCAGGCGCCTTCGAGGAAATGCGGGCGGCCGACGGAGTAGGGGGTGCCGCCCCAGAAGGCGAGGATGGTCTGTTCGGCCACGATCATCGCGCCCATGGTGATCAGGATCTGGCGCAGGTGATCGCGGTAGACCGGGCGGATGATGACGGTTTCAAAGAACCAGCCGGCGATCAGGCCAAAGCTGATCGCGGCGAGGTAGGAGGCCAGCAGCGCCATCGAGTTCAGCGCCCAGCTGTCCGCCGCCAGCCAGCCACCGAGGCCGGCAAGGACCGTGGCCGAGATGAAGGCGCCGAAGCTGACAAAGGCCGAGTGACCGAAGTTCAGCACGTCCATCAGGCCGAAGACCAGCGACAGGCCCGAGGCCATCAGGAACAGCATCATCCCCATGGCGAGGCCCGCGATGGTCAGGGTGACCCAGGACGACGGCGCCCCGATCAGAACGAAGGCCACCAGGGCCACGGCCACCGGCAACAGGTTCACCCCGCCCAGCCGGGCCATCGTTGCGTTGAGTTGGCTCATCATTGTCTCCTCACACCGACAGGCCCAGGTGCTTGTCCTGCAGCGCGCTGTCGGCGGCGAACGCCTCCATGCTGCCCTGGTGCACGGTCCGGCCGTCGTCGATGACGGCCATGTCCCGGCCAAGGCTGCGGGCGAAGTTGTAGTTCTGCTCGACCAGCAGGATCGTCGTGCTCTGCGCGATCTCGCGGAACGCCTGCGCCATCGCGTCGACGATCGAGGGGGCGAGGCCCTTGGTCGGTTCATCGATCAGGATCAGCGCGCGCGGCTCGATGATCGCCCGTGCGACGGACAGCATCTGTTTCTGCCCGCCCGACAGGCTCCAGGCCTGCTTGTCGCGGAATTTCTCCAGCGCCGGGAACAGCTCGTGGATGCGCTTCAGCCGGGCGGCGTCGAACGTGCCGCCCGAGGTGGCGAGCACCAGGTTCTCGTCCACGGTCAGCGTGCCGAAGATGCCCATGTTCTCGGGCACGTAGGCGATGCCTTTCCGGGCAATGTCGGCGGTGTGGAGCTGGGTGATGTCCTCGCCCCGGAAGAGGACCGATCCCGGCGAGGGCTTCCACAGCCCCATGATCGACCGCAGCGTGGTCGTCTTGCCGGCACCGTTGCGGCCCAGCAGGACAAAGACGCCGCCCTCGGGCACTTCGAAGTTCACCCCGTGCAGGACGGAATACTGACCGATGTCGGTCTTCATGTCCCGGATCGACAGCAGGCTCATGCCGCGCCCTCCGTCGAGGTGCCGAGGTAGACGTCGCGGACGATCTGGCTCGACATGACCGTGGCGGGTTCGCCATCGGCGAGAAGTTCGCCGTTGTGCAGCACGATGATCCGGTCGGCCAGCGCGCGGACCACGTCCATCTTGTGTTCCACCAGAAGCACGGTCTTGGTCTTGTCGGCCTTGATCCCGGCGATCAGCTCCAGCACGTCGGGCGCGTGGTCCAGCGACATGCCGGCGGTCGGTTCGTCGAACATGTAGACGTCGGGCTCCATCGCCATCAGCAGCGCGACCTCGAGCTTGCGCTGGTCGCCGTGCGGCAGGTTCGCCGCGGTCTGGTGCGCGACGCGGGTGAGGCGGGTCGCCTCGAGGTAGTGCTCGGCCTTCGCGGTCAGGCCCTTGAAGTGGCTGACCGGGCGCAGCATCCGCCAGCCGTCACCCGACCGGGCCTGGACGGCAAGGCGGATGTTCTCCAACACGGTGAGCTGCGGAAAGAGGTTGGTCAGCTGGAAGGCGCGGCCGATGCCCTTCTGGGCGCGGGCCGAGGGGGACATGCGGGTGATGTCGACCCCGTCCTTCAGCACCTCGCCCGAGGTGGCGGTCAGCTGGCCGGAAATCAGGTTGAAGTACGTCGTCTTGCCGGCGCCGTTCGGGCCGACGATGACCGTCAGCTCTCCGGGGCGGAATTCGCAGGAGACGTTGTTCACCGCGACATGCCCGCCGAAACGGATCGTCAGGTCGCGCGTGACGAGGGAAGGCTCGCTCATGGCGTTCGGATACTCTGGACGTCTGAGGGGAAGGGGGCTCCCGGACCCGACGCGCGGGTCCGGGAGGACAGGATCATTCCTGGTTGTTGCGGCCGAGGGGGATGTCCATCTCTTCGGCGGGGATGATCCGGACTTTCTCGGGGATCGCCCAGTCGACACCTTCATCGACGCGGATCTTGAAGTGCAGCATGTCCTGCAGCGCCTGGTGATCCTCGGGACGGAAGGTCATGGTGCCCTTGGGCGTCTCCCACGACATGCCTTCCATGGTCTCGATCAGCGTCTCGGTCTCGTAGTCCGGGGCCTCTTTCAGGGCCTTGGCGACGGCAAGAGCGGCCGACATGCCACCGGCGGTGAAGAAGTCCGGCGGGCTGTCGAAGCGGGCCATGTGTTCCTTCACGAGCCAGTCGTTGATCTCGTTGTCGAAGGCTTCGTAGTAGTAGTAGACCGCGCCTTCCATGCCGGGGAACCGCTTGTAGGTCGGCAGCACCGGCAGGATGTGCCCGCCCATCGAGATCTCGATGCCGTAGCGCGAGGGATCCATAGCCTGGATCTTGCCCGGCGCGTCGCCGCCGCCGGCGATGTAGATCAGGATGACCTTGCGGCCTTCCTTGTCCTTGAGCGCGTTGAACATGCGCTCGGCCACGGCGGTGAAGTCGGTGGTGCCCTGCGGCACGTATTCCTCGGTCACGACCTCTGCGCCGGTGCCGTCGAGCGCCGACTTGAAGGCGGTGATGCCGTCACGGCCGAAGGCATAGTCCTCGGCCAGGGTTGCCACGACGAGGTTCTCGTCGGGCTGCAAAGCCAGCGCCTGCGCCTGCATGTCCATCGAGGAGTTGCGCGAGGTCTTGAAGACGTAGCGGTTGCTGTCCGGTCCGGTGAGGCTGTCGGCCACCGCCGGTTCGACGATCAGGATCTTCTCGTACTCCTCGGCGATCGGCAGCATGCCGACCGTCACGCCCGAAGAGGTCGCGCCGACGGCCAGCAGCACGTCGTCATCGCCATAGGCCTCGGCCAGCGCCGCGCGGGCGACGTCGGGCTTGAACTGGGTGTCCTTGATGATCAGTTCGATCGGACGGCCGTTGATCTCGTTGGTGCCGTCGGTGGCATACTCGATCCCCATCTCGAACCCGGTCTGGGCCTGTTTCGAGAAGGCTTCGAAGCTCGACCCCGACAGCCCGTGGATCAGGGCGATCTTGATCGGATCCTGCGCCGATGCCCCCGTCGCCAGGCCAAGGCCAAGCACGAGGGGCGCGACGAATCGCTTGAGGGTGTTCATGGTATCCTCCCATTTGCGCGGGGTGCGCATCCCGTTGCGCTTCGGAATCCCGCTGCTTAGTTTCCCATCAAAGCGTCACGATTTCGGCCCGTCGGAGCAAGATAGTGGAAATACGTATCGAGGAGGCCTTCCGTTCCGGCGAGTTTTCCGAACTCGCCTATGCCTTCGCGCCCGTCGGCCTGGTGATCACCGAGAACCGGGTGATCCGGGACTGCAACAGGGCGTTTTCGGAGATGTTCGGCTATGCCGAGGGTGAGCTCAAGAACGCAATGTTCTCGGTGCTTTACCCCTCGGACGAAGAGTTCGTGAACATCCGCGACCGGGGCGTGAAGCAGCTGCGCGAGACGAACACCTACTGGGACGAACGGATCATGGCGCGAAAGGACGGAACGCTCTTCTGGTGCCGGGTCCGGGGGCATTCCTTCACCCCAGAGACGCCCCTGATGCGCGCGGTCTGGAGCTTTGCCGACCTGTCCGAGACGCGGCCCTACGTGCCGCTGACGCGACGGGAACGCGAAATCATCTCGCACCTGTCCGACGGGCTGACGTCGAAGGAGATCGCGCAGAAACTCGATATCTCGCACCGCACGGTCGAGGTCTACCGCGCCAAACTTCTCAAGAAGTTCGGGGTCAGCAACACCGGCGGGCTGTTCCATTCGCTGGGGGGCATCGGCAACGACCACGTCGTGTCGCGCGGTGACTAGGGCATGTCCTTTCGCCGCCGCCCGCGCTAACCCACCGCCATGACACCCGCCGCCCGAATCGCTGCCGCCGCCGACGTCCTTGATGCCGTCCTGGACGGCGACACCGCCAACCGCGTCCTGCAGGCCTGGGGGCGGTCCAACCGTTTCGCCGGATCGGGCGACCGCCGGGCGATCCGCGACCTGGTGTTCACGGCCCTGCGCCGCCGCCGCAGCTCGGCCGCGCTTGGCGGCGGTCTGACCGGGCGGGGCCTGATGATCGGGCTGCTGCGCGACGAGGGGCAGGCGCCGGAGGCGGTCTTTACCGGCGAAGGCCATGCCCCGGCCGCGATCACCGACGAAGAGCGCGGCCTTTGGCGGACGCCGGAAGGTGTCGGGGAGGCCACGGACCTGCCGGACTGGCTGGTCGATCCGTTCCGGGAGGCGCTTGGCGACAGTTGGCGGGACACGGTGGCGGCCCTGCGCGACAGGGCGCCGGTTTTTCTGCGGGTGAACCTGCGGAAAAGCGATCCGGGACAGGCGATTGCGGCGCTTTCTTCCGATGGCGTCTCAACTGAACCTCACCCGATTTCCACCGCCGCGCTGGTCGTGACCGACGGTGCGCACAAGGTCGCGCAATCTACCGCCTTCGCGGATGGCCTGGTCGAACTGCAGGACGGGGCCAGCCAGGCGGTGGTCGACACCTTGCCGCTGGTCGACGGGCAAAGCGTGCTTGACTACTGCGCCGGTGGCGGCGGCAAGACGCTGGCAATGGCCGCACGCGCGCAGGTCGCCGTGGCGGCCCATGATGCGGAACCGCGGCGGATGGTCGATCTGCCCGCCCGCGCCGCGCGGGCCGGGATCACGGTCACCCGCCTCGATACCGCGCAACTGGCCGCGGCGGGCCCTTTCGACATCGTGCTTTGCGATGCGCCCTGTTCCGGCAGCGGGTCGTGGCGCCGCGACCCCGAGGGGAAGTGGGCGCTGACGCCTGCGCGGCTGGCCGAGCTGACCGCTATCCAGGCCGGGATCCTCGACGCCGCGCAGGCCCTCGTCGCGCCCGGCGGCACACTGGCCTATGCCACCTGTTCCTTCCTCAGGGCCGAGAACGAGGCGCAGGTCGATGCCTTCCTGGCCCGCACGCCGGGCTGGCGCTGCACCTCGCAGCGCCGCTTCGGCCCGGCGGAAGGCGGCGACGGGTTCTTCATCGCGCACTTGACCCGGTGAAGCGACCGCGCCGATAGTCGGAATTCTGGGCGAGAACCGGGTTCGTTAATCTCGGGTTAACTCCTTTTCCGCGAAGTTGCGTCATGGCCATCGTGCGAAAAGCCACTAACGGGGTGTTGGCGGAGGTCACCGGAACCGCCGGTCCGAACGGGTCGCTCACGCGCCTTTCGGTGTCGCTCGGTTCGGCCCTGACGATCCTGCCACTGGTATCGCTTGCCCTTCTCGGCCTCGCGCTCTTTGTGCCGACGACGCTGCCGACCCAGGCGCTGGCCTCGGCGGCGCTGGCGGTGCTGATCGCCTATGCCATCCTGCGCCTGCTGCAGGCGCGTCACCGCATGGTCTCGGGCGCCGCGGTCTCGGCGGTCGAGGCGCTGATCGCGCGCGATCCGACGCCGGGCTACCTGACCACGGGGGACGGAGAGATCCTTTTCACCAACGATGCGGCGCGCCGTGCCTTTGGTCAGCCGGGGCCGGATGGGCTGTCGGGGGCCCTTGGCGATCAGCTGGCCAATCCGGGCGGGCTTCTGCGGCGGATGCGCGGTCGGGCGCTGAATGCCGGGGCGGCCAGCGAGGATGTCGTCACCGCCCATGGCCAGGCGCGGATCACGGTTCATCGGCTCGACGGCGGCGAACTGCTCTGGCGGTTGCAGACACTGACAACGCCGGGGCACGGCGTGGCGGCGCAGCAGGACGTTGCGCTGCTGACGGTCGGGCGGTCGAACTCCGTCCTCTTCATGAACCAGCCGGCGCGGCAGCTGGCGGGACAGAGGCCCAAGTCGCTCGAGGCGCTGTTCGACGCGCTGCCGCTGCGTCCCGGAGAGATGCACGAGATGCGCGGCGCCGACGGCCCGGTCAACGTGCGCGTCCTGCAGGTGAGCGAGGCGGGCGGCCGGCGCGAACTGATGCTGCTGCCCGAGGCCAAGAGCGCGGTCGTCCCGCTGCCCGACCGCACCGGGCCGGGCGACATCGACACCCTGCCGATCCCGCTGCTGCTGATCGGCACCGACGGTCGCATCGAGGCCTGCAATGCCCCCGCGCGCGATCTGCTCGGGGCGGACTGCGTGCCCGGCACGGCGCTGTCGGCCCTGACCGAAGGGCTGGGCCGGTCGATCAGCGACTGGCTGGCCGAGGCCGCGGCGGGGCGGGAGCCGGTGCATTCCGAGTTCCTGCGTCTCAGCAACCCGGACCAGGAGGTGTTCGTCCAGGTCACCGTCAAATGCGTTGAGGCGGAGGGCGAGGTGCGGCTGCTCGCCGTGCTCAGCGACGCGACCGAGCTCAAGACGCTCGAGGCGCAGTTCGTCCAGAGCCAGAAGATGCAGGCGATCGGCCAGCTGGCCGGCGGGGTCGCGCATGACTTCAACAACCTGCTGACCGCGATCTCGGGCCATTGCGACCTGCTGCTGCTTCGGCACGATCCGGGCGATCCGGATTATTCCGAGCTGATCCAGATCCACCAGAACGCCAACCGCGCCGCATCGCTCGTGGGGCAGCTGCTGGCGTTTTCGCGCAAGCAGACCCTGCGACCGGAACTGCTCGACCTGCGCGACACGCTCAGCGACCTGACCCACCTGCTGAACCGGCTGGTCGGCGAACGGGTGATGTTGAGCGTGACGCACGATCCGCTGCTGCGGCCGATCCGCGCCGACAAGCGGCAGCTCGAGCAGGTGATCATGAACCTCGTCGTCAACGCCCGCGACGCCATGCCCGACGGCGGAGAAATCCGGGTCGAGACCGAGACGCTGCGCCTGTCGGAGCCGCTGCGCCGCGACCGGGTCGAGGTGCCGGCGGGGGAATACGTGTCGGTCAAGGTGATCGACAACGGCCGCGGGATCACGCCGGACAAGCTTACCAAGGTGTTCGAGCCGTTCTTCACCACCAAGCGCGTCGGCGAGGGGACCGGGCTGGGCCTGTCGACCGCCTACGGCATCGTCAAGCAGACCGGCGGCTACATCTTTGTCGACAGCGATCCGGGCGTGGGCACCTGTTTCACGCTGCTCTTCCCGGTGCACGAGGGCGACTCGCGGCAGGAGATGCCAGTGCTGCCGCGCACCGGCGCGCCGCCAAGGCCCGGGCGCGGCCAGATCGCCGAGGGGATCGTGCTGCTGGTCGAGGACGAGGCGCCGGTGCGGGCCTTTGCGGCGCAGGCGCTGCGGTTGCGCGGCTATACCGTGATCGAGGCCGAGAGCGCGGAGGCCGCGCTCGACCTGCTGGCGGACGGCAAGCTCAAGGTCGACCTCTTCGTCACCGACGTGGTGATGCCCGGCCGCGACGGTCCCAGCTGGGTGCGCGAGGCGCTGGAACGGCGGCCGGACACGGCGGTTGTCTTTGTCTCGGGCTATGCCGAGGAGCATTTTGCCGACAGCCACGCGGGCATCCCGAACTCGGTCTTCCTGCCCAAGCCGTTCTCGCTGAGCGAACTGACCGACGCGGTGCACCGGCAACTGCACTGAGGCCTATGCGACGAACTCGTAGAGCGCAAAGTCTGCGGCGTGCTTGCGCCGGTACTTTGCCGCGACCTCCGGCGACAGCGTCACCGGGGCGGGCGGAGACACGTTTTCGCGCGCCAAGGTGATCTTGGTGGCAAGCCGGTCCTCGAGAAAGGCGATTAGGGCGGCCTGATCCTCGTACCGGAAAAGCCGCGTGGCGCGTGTGCCGTTGCCGGCGGGTTCCAGGAACTTGGCCTGGCTGCCGACCTCGGCAAAGGCGGGGCGCTGGCCACGGCAATAGGCTGCGACGAAGTCGTCGAAGCTGATCCCGGCGGTCGAGTTCGGCGTGCCGGCCAGATCGTCGCGCTGCCGGTAGCGCCACCACGACCCGAGCCAGGACACCGGTTCGCGCACCACGGCGACGATGTCCAGATCCGCGCCCACGAACTTGTCGAGCATCGGGCGGAAGAAACGGTTGTAGCGGTAGAGGGGCGCATGCTTCAGCTCGGGCGGGTTCTGCACCCAGATGTCGGCGCGCGACCCGAGCGCGGATTCGAGCGCGGTGGTGCCGGTCTTGGGCACCGAGAGGATCACCAGCCGAGCCTTTGAAAATACAAGCATTTTCCGCCGTGCATCTGCGTCCGGCCGCTGCCGGTCGACGTAAACTACTCTTTAACCATCATCGTCAAAAGTGGGTTTGAGAACAAAATGATTGAAATGTTCTCCTTTTGATCTTAGAGACATGAGAACAAGAGGCGAACATCGGCAGTGGAGCCGCCCGATTGCCTGTCGGCGGCGGGTATGAAACAAGGACATAAACCCATGGCAACGGCAGACCTTCTTTCAATGGACAGCAAACGCGACCCGAACAAGCAAAAGGCGCTGGATTCGGCCCTGGCCCAGATCGAACGGCAGTTCGGCAAGGGCTCGATCATGAAGCTCGGCGGCGACAACCCGATCAAGGATATCGAGGCGACGTCGACCGGGTCGCTGGGCCTCGACATCGCGCTTGGCATCGGCGGGTTGCCGAAAGGCCGGATCATCGAGATCTACGGCCCCGAAAGCTCGGGCAAGACGACGCTGACCCTGCATTGCGTGGCCGAGGAGCAGAAGAAGGGCGGCGTCTGCGCCTTCGTCGACGCGGAACACGCGCTCGACCCGCTCTATGCCAAGAAGCTGGGCGTCGACCTGGACGAACTGCTGATCTCGCAGCCCGACACCGGGGAACAGGCGCTGGAAATCACCGACACGCTGGTGCGCTCCGGCGCGGTCTCGATGGTGGTGGTCGACTCGGTCGCAGCGCTGACGCCGAAGAGCGAGCTCGAGGGCGACATGGGCGACAGTTCGGTTGGGGTGCACGCCCGGCTGATGTCGCAGGCGATGCGCAAGCTCACCGGCTCGATCGCGCGGTCGAACTGCATGGTGATCTTCATCAACCAGATCCGGATGAAGATCGGCGTCATGTTCGGCTCGCCCGAAACGACGACGGGCGGCAACGCGCTGAAGTTCTATTCCTCGGTCCGGCTCGATATCCGCCGCATCGGCTCGATCAAGGACCGCGACGAGGTGGTCGGCAACACCACCCGCGTTAAAGTGGTCAAGAACAAGGTCGCGCCGCCGTTCAAGCAGGTCGAGTTCGACATCATGTACGGCGAAGGCATCTCGAAGATGGGCGAACTGCTCGACCTCGGGGTGAAGGCCGGCGTGGTCGAGAAGTCGGGCTCGTGGTTCTCCTACGGCGACGAACGGATCGGGCAGGGGCGCGAGAACGCCAAGACCTTCCTGCGCGAGAACTCGGCCATGGCGATGGAGATCGAGGACAAGATCCGCGCCTCCCACGGGCTCGAGTTCCACGGGAGCGAGGACGAGGACGAGGCCGTCCTCGACGAATGAGGCCGCCGCGCCGCGGCGCCATCGTGACGATTTCGCAAAGGCGGTCCCCCGGGGCCGCCTTTTCTCATGCCCGCAGGGCGCGTCCTGCCTGTGGACACCGCGTCCGTGCATCGCTACATCGGGCCAACGCGACGCCCGTGAGTGCAAAGGCCCATTATGCAGACGCTGAACGACATCCGTTCGACCTTCCTGACCTACTTCGAGAAGCAGGGTCACCAGGTCGTGCCCTCCAGCCCGCTGGTCCCCCGCAACGATCCCACGCTGATGTTCACGAACTCGGGCATGGTCCAGTTCAAGAACTGCTTCACCGGGGTCGAGAAGCGCGACTATTCCCGCGCCACCACGGCGCAGAAATGCGTCCGCGCGGGCGGCAAGCACAATGACCTCGACAACGTGGGCTACACCGCGCGGCACCACACCTTCTTCGAGATGCTGGGCAACTTCAGTTTCGGCGACTACTTCAAGTCCGAGGCGATCCCCTTTGCCTGGGAGCTGGTGACCCGCGAATTCGGCATCCCCAAGGACAAGCTCTACACCACCGTCTACCACACCGATGACGAGGCGTTCGAGCTCTGGAAGAAGATCGGCGTGCCCGAGGAGCGGATCATCCGGATCGCGACCTCGGACAACTTCTGGCAGATGGGGCCGACCGGGCCCTGCGGTCCCTGCACCGAGATCTTCTATGACCACGGCGAGAAGTACTGGGGCGGCCCTCCGGGAAGCCCGGAAGAGGACGGTGACCGGTTCATCGAGATCTGGAACGTCGTCTTCATGCAGAACGAGCAGTTCGAGGACGGCTCGATGCGGGCGCTCGACATGCAGTCGATCGACACCGGCATGGGGATCGAACGGGTCGCGGCGCTCTTGCAGGGCACCAACGACAACTACGCCACAGACCTGATGCGCGCGCTGATCGAGGCCTCGGCCCATGCGACCAGCACCGATCCGGACGGGCCGGGCGAGACCCACCACCGGGTGATCGCGGACCACCTGCGCTCGACCTCGTTCTTGATCGCCGATGGCGTGATGCCCTCGAACGACGGGCGTGGCTACGTTCTGCGCCGGATCATGCGCCGGGCGATGCGCCATGCGCATCTGCTGGGCGCGCAGGATCCGCTGATGCACCGGCTGGTGCCGGAACTTGTCCGCCAGATGGGTGAAGCCTATCCGGAACTGCGCCAGGGCCAGGCGATGATCGAGGAGACGCTGAAGCTTGAGGAAACCCGCTTCCGCCAGACCCTAGACCGCGGGCTGCGGCTGCTGGACGAGGAACTGGACAGGCTGCCCGAGGGCGGCGACCTGCCGGGCGCCGCGGCGTTCAAGCTCTACGACACCTATGGCTTCCCGCTCGACCTCACGCAGGACGCGCTGCGCGAACAGGGGCGTGCGGTGGATGTCGCGGGCTTCGACGCGGCGATGGCCGAACAGAAGGCCAAGGCGCGCGCCGCCTGGGCCGGTTCGGGCGAAGCGGCCGACAGCACCATCTGGTACGACCTGGCCGAGAAACACGGCACGACCGAGTTCCTGGGCTATGACACCGAGGCGGCCGAGGGCCAGATCCTTGCCCTTGTCGCCGACGGCGGCGAGGTGCAGGCGCAGGACAAGGGCGCTAGCTGCCAGATCGTGGTGAACCAGACGCCGTTCTACGGTGAATCCGGTGGCCAGGTGGGCGACACCGGCGTGATCGAGACCGAGACGGGCCGCGCCCGGATCACCGACACCAAGAAGGCCGCCGGCGTCTTCATCCACTTCGCCGAGATCGAAGAGGGCACGGTGTCCCGCGGCCAGGCCGCGCGGCTGGTGGTCGACCATGACCGCCGCTCGCTGATCCGTGCCAACCACTCGGCCACGCACCTGCTGCACGAGGCCCTGCGCGAGGCGCTTGGCGATCACGTGGCGCAGCGCGGCTCGCTGAACGCGCCGGATCGCCTGCGGTTCGACTTCAGCCATGCCAAGGCGCTGTCGCCCGAGGAAATCGCCCGGGTCGAGCGCGAGGTGAACCAGTTCATCCGCCAGAACACCCCCGTCGAAACCCGGATCATGACGCCGGACGACGCCCGTGCGCTCGGCGCGCAGGCGCTATTTGGCGAAAAGTACGGCGACGAGGTGCGCGTCGTGTCGATGGGCAAGGCGCCGACCGGCAAGGGGCAGGGTGGCGACACCTATTCGCTCGAGCTGTGCGGCGGCACCCATGTCGGTCGCACCGGCGACATCGGGGCCTTTGCGCTGACCTCGGAAACCGCGTCCTCGGCCGGCGTCCGTCGGATCGAGGCGCTGACCGGGCAGGCGGCGCTTTCGGCCCTGCGCGAGCGCGACACGGCGTTGAGCGAGATCGAGGGCCTCTTGAAGGTCGGCGGCACGGGCGTGGTGGACCGCGTGAAGGCGCTGGTCGAGGAACGCCGGGCCCTGTCGAACGAACTGGCGCAGCTGCGGAGGGAGCTTGCGATGTCCGGCGGCGCCGGGCAGGGCGCGGCCCCCGAGGCGGTCGAGGTCAATGGCGTCAAGTTCTTGGCGCAGGTCCTCTCGGGCGTGTCCGGCAAGGACCTGCCGTCGATCATCGACGAGATGAAGGCGCGGATCGGGTCGGGCGCGGTGCTGCTGATCGCGGATGCGGACGGCAAGGCGGCCGTGGCGGCCGGCGTGACCGCCGATCTCACGGGCACCCTGTCGGCCGTGGACCTTGTCCGCGCGGCGGTGCCGGAACTGGGCGGCAAGGGCGGCGGCGGCCGTCCCGACATGGCACAGGGCGGCGGCAAGGACGCCGCCAATGCCGACGCCGCCATCACCGCGGCCAAGGCCGTGATCGGAGGATAAGATGCCCGCACTCTGGATTGCCCATGTCAGCGTGACCGACGAAGAGGCCTATGGCCGCTATGCCAAGCTGGCCGGACCCGCGATCGACAAGCACGGCGGCTACTTCATCGCCCGCGCGGCACGTTACGTGCAGCTGGAAGGCAAGGACCGGCCGCGCAACGTGGTGGCCAAGTTCCCCTCGGTCGAGGCGGCCGAGGCCTGTTATCACTCGCCCGAGTACCAGGAGGCGCTCAGCCACGCGCGCGATGCTTCGGAACGCGAGCTGGTGATCATCGAAACCACCGAGTGATCCGGCCGCGCGGGTGCAGCGACCAGGAATGCAAAAGGGGGGCGACGTGCCCCCCTTTTCCGTTCCGGTGTCGTCCGGCCTAGCCGCGCAGGTAGGTGCCGTCGGCGTCCCAGGGCGGGGTGTCGATACGACGGGCGGGGCGACGGTCGCCGAGGATCTCGATCTCGACCGCAAGGCCCGGGGTGTCGGCATCCTTCGGCACAAAGCCGAAGGCTATCGACTGGCCCAGGTGATGCGAATAGCCGCCAGAGGTGCAGAAGCCCACGACCTCTCCGTCCAGCCAGACGGGTTCGTATCCATGCACGTCCGTATCCGTCGCCTCGACCGTGAAGGCGACAAGCGTACGGGCGGCCCCCGCGTCGCGCTCTGCCTCGGCCGGGGCGCGGCCGATGAAGTCCTCGGTCTTGGACCACTGGATGAAGCGGTCGAGGCCGGTTTCGGCGGGCGTGTAGTCGGGCGAGAATTCCCGCAGCCACGACCCGAACAGCCGGTCGAGCCGCAGCGACATCATCGCCCGCATCCCGAAGGGCTTCATCCCGTACGGCTGGCCCGCGGTCCAGAGCGTGTGCCACAGGCTGCGCTGGCTCATCGCGTCGCAGTAGATTTCATAGCCCAGGTCGCCGGTGTAGCTGACCCGCTGCACGATGCAGTCCGCCATCCCGATCGTCATGCGGCGCGCGTCGAGGAATTTCATCCCGGCCACGTCATCGCGGGTGCAGGCGGTCAGCACCTCGCGCGCCTTCGGTCCCGCGATCTGGAAACCGGTGGAAATGTCCGAGATATTGATGACTTGCACGCCGTCCTGGAGGTTCTGCTCGAACCAGCGCAGGTGGTAGGCCTGGGCGGAGTAGCTGGCGGTGAGGCGGAAGTGATCCTCGGCCAAGCAGGTGACCGTGAAGTCGCCGATGATCCGGCCCGCGTGGCTGAGCATCGGGGTCAGCGCGATACGGCCGGGTTTCGGGATGCGGCCCGCCATGGTGCGGTTCAGCCAGGCGCGGGCATTCGGGCCGGTGACGGCGTATTTGCCGAAGTTCTGGATCTCGTTGATGCCGACGCCCTCGCGCACGGCGCGGACCTCGCGCGCCGTCGCCTCGAAGGCATTGGAGCGCCGGAAGGAGGGCGTCTCGTATCGCGGTTCATCCCCGGTCGCGAAGTAGTTCGGCACCTCCAGGCCGTATTGCTGGCCCCAGACCGCGCCCATGCCGTCGAAGATGTCGTACATCGGCGTGGTCCGGAACGGACGCGCGGCGGGCTTTTCCTCGTTCGGATAAGCGACCGAGAAGCGGGTCTGGTAGTTCTCGATCACCTTGGGCCGGGTGTAGCCGGGCGTGGTCCAGCTGCCGAAGCGGGCGACGTCGAAGCTGGCCGTGTCGCGTTCGCATTCGCCTTGGGTCATCCACTGGGCCAGCATCAGCCCGACGCCGCCGCCTTGGGAGAACCCGGCCATCACGGCGCAGGCGGACCAGTAGTTGCGCAGGCCCGGCACCGGCCCGACCAGCGGGTTGCCATCGGGGGCGAAGGTGAAGGGGCCGTGGATCACGGTCTTCACACCCGCCTCGGCCAGGGCCGGGAAGCGGCGATAGGCAAACTCGATGCTGTCCGAGATCTTGTCGAGGTCGTCGGGCAGCAGCTCGTGCCCGAAATTCCACGGCGTCCCGTCCACCGCCCAGGGTTTCGCCCGCTGCTCGTAGAAGCCGATGCAGAGGCCGCGCCCCTCCTGCCGCAGGTAGCTTTCACCGGCGGGGTCCATGACGTGGGGGTGTTCGCTGCCGCGTTCATAGATGAAGGGGATGTCGTCGGTGACGATGTAGTGATGCTCCATCGGGTGCAGCGGCAGGTAGACGCCCGCCATCGCCGCGACCTCGCGCGCCCAGAGGCCACCGGCGTTCACTACGTGCTCGGCGTGGATCGTGCCCTTGTCGGTGACCACGTCCCAGGTTCCGTCCGGGCGCTGGTTGGTTTCCTTCACCATGCAGTGCGTCTCGATCGTCGCGCCCTGCATCCGGGCGGCCTTGGCGTAGGCATGGGTAGTGCCCGAGGGGTCGAGGTGGCCGTCGAGCGGGTCGTAGAGGCCGCCGATGATGCCGTCGATATTGGTAACAGGGGCAATCTCCCTGATCTCCTCGGGCGTGACGATCCGGGTGTCGAGGCCCATGTGCCGGTGCTTGGCGCGTTCCGCCAGCATCATGTCGAACCGGTCCTGCGTGTCAGCCAGCGTCACGCCGCCGACATGGTGCAGCCCGCACGACATGCCGGTGATTTCCTCCAGTTCCTTGTAGAGCCGGATGGTGTAGCCCTGCAGCGCCGCCATGTTGGTGTCGCCGTTGATGGTGTGGAAGCCGCCCGCCGCGTGCCAGGTGGAGCCGGAGGTCAGCTCCGACCGTTCCAGCAGCATGACGTCCGACCAGCCGAGTTTCGTCAGGTGGTAGAGGACCGAACAGCCGACGACGCCGCCGCCGATCACCGCGACTCGGGTGGTGGTTTTCATGGATGGCTCCCTGTCATCATTGTCGCCACCCTGTGACGGGCGTGGCGGGAACGCCAGCCCGATTGCGACAGGATGTGTCGCGCGCGGGCAAGTGGCTGGATTGCCGGTGACCTACCGCTATGTCGTTGATCACCCGCTGCAAAAGGACACCGGATGATCCCGACACTGTTGCGCAAGGCGCATGACTTCTCCCGGTTGCTGGTGGTGCGCGTCATCCTGATCGCGCTGCTGGCCGTGCTGGCCATCGTGCTGGCGAAACTCTTCGGCGCGCTGATCCCCGACGGCATCAGCTACAAGGTGGGCGCGGGGGCGGTGGACACGATCCTCGAGATCATCGCCACCTCGATGCTCACCGTCACGACGTTTTCGCTGACCGTGATGGCGGCGACGCATCGTTCGGTGTCGAGCCTCTGGACCCCGCGGGCGCACCAGATCCTGCTGCAGGACACGACGACCCACACGGTTCTGGCCACCTTCGTCGGCGCCTACATCTATGCGCTCATCGCCATCACCCTGCGCGAGACAGAGGTGTTCAAGGGCGAGGAATTGCTGGTCCTCTTCGGCATGACGCTGGCGGTGGCGCTGCTGGTGGTCGTGGCGATCATCCGCTGGATCGGGCACCTGGAACTCTTCGGCTCGCTCATCGAGACCGGCAAGCGGATCGAGGAGGAGACGACCGCCGCCTGGAGGTTGCGCGCGGACTGGCCGGCGCTTGGCGGCCACCCGCTGGGCCCCGTGCCGGAGGCAGCGCGTGCGATCCGGGCCGAGGAAAGCGGCTACCTCCAGCAGATCTACCAGGACCGGCTGCAGGCGGCGGCCGAGGCGGCGGAGGCTCGGCTCTGGATCGTTCGTCCGGTCGGCGATTTCGTGCACCGGGGCGAGGTGCTGGCCCGGACCGATGGCGGCGACGCGGATTTCGACGACAAGGTGCGCGCGAACCTCGCGCTCGGCACGCTCAGGAACTATGCGCAGGATCCCGAATTCGGGCTGCTCTGCCTGTCCGAGGTCGCCAGCCGCGCGCTGTCGCCGGGCATCAACGACCCGGGCACCGCCATCGACATGACCCGACGCATGGCGCGGATCACGCTGTCCTATCCCGAGGCACATGGCGGCAAGCCGCTGGAGTACGACCGCCTGTACCTGCCGGTCCTCGACGTGGCCGCGGCCCTGAACCGGGCCCTGGTCCCGGTGGCGCGGGACGGCGCGGGGTTCTTCGAGGTGCACCGCGCCCTGCGCCGGTCGCTCAGGGCGATGGCGGGGCATCCCGATCCTGTCCTGTCACGCGCGGCGGATGAGCTGATCGCCACCGCCGAGGCCCGCGCGGCCGACGCGCTGCGTCCGGAGGAGTTGGAGCGCCTGCGCGCAGAATAGCGCACGCCTTGCCCATGAGCGACGCGATGCGTCGGGATCGGAACATCTGCCCGCGCGCGGCTGCGCCAGTCTGGCCCCGATCACGGGGAAGGACCCAGAATGAAGACCCATGCCCAGGCTGTCGTCATCGGTGGCGGCGTCATCGGATGCTCGATCCTCTACCACCTGGCCAAGCTTGGCTGGTCCGACGTCGTCCTGCTTGAGCGGGACGAACTGACGAGCGGCTCGACCTGGCATGCCGCCGCCAACATCCACGGGCTGCACGACAGCACCAACATCTCTCGGATCCAGCACTACACGATGCAGCTCTACAAGGAACTCGAGGCCGAGACCGGGCAGGGCTGCGGCGTGTTCCAGCCGGGATCGCTCTACCTCGCCCAAACCGAGAACCGCGAGCATCAGCTGCGGCTGCAGGCGGCCAAGGCCAAGCTCTACGGCATGAACTTTCACGAGGTCTCGCGCACCGAGGCCGAGCGCCTGCACCCGCTGGTCGATTTCGACGGTATCCGTTGCATCATGTTCGAACCCGACGGCGGCAATGTCGATCCGTCGGGCGTGACCAATGCCTATGCGACGGGCGCGCGGCAAAGGGGGGCGGAGATCCACCGCTTCACCCCCGTCACCGCGACCGAACAGCAGCCCGACGGCACCTGGATCGTGCGCACGCCCAAGGTCGATATCGCCACGCCCTGGGTGGTCAACGCCGCCGGCCTCTGGGCGCGCGAGGTGGCGGCGATGGCGGGGCTGGAGCTGCCGCTGATCCCGACCGAGCACCAGTATTTCGTGACCGAGACGATCCCGCAGATCGCCGCGATGGATCGCCGCCTGCCGTCGGTCGCGGACCGCGACGGAGAGTATTACCTGCGGCAGGAGGGCAAGGGCCTGCTGATCGGCGCCTACGAGCGCGACATGCGGTTCTGGGCCGAGGACGGCACGCCGCAAGGCTTTGGCCACGAGCTTTTCGCCGACGACCTCGACCGGATCGAAGAGAACATGTTGCGCGCCATCGCTCGGGTGCCCGCGGCGGGCGAGGCCGGGGTGAAGCGGGTGATCAACGGCCCGATGATCTGGTCGCCGGATTCGAACGTCCTCTTCGGTCCGGTGCCGGAACTGACGGGCTATTTCGCCTGCTGCGGCATCATCCCCGGCTTCTCGCAATCGGGTGGTATGGGGCTGGCGGCGGCCGAGTGGATGGTCGAGGGCGAGTCGAAGATGGACCTCTTCGGCTGGGACGTGGCCCGCTTCGGGCACTGGGCCGGGAAGGATTTCACCAAGGCCCGGGTCGCCGACCAATACGCGCACCGCTTCTCGATCCACTTCCCGAACGAGGAGCGCGCGGCGGGCCGCCCGGTGCGCACGCGCCCGGTCTACGAGATGCAGCGCGACATGGGCGCGGTCTTCGGCCTGAACTACGGCTGGGAACACCCGCTCTGGTTCGCCGATGCGCCCGGCGCCACCGACACCAACGGGTTCACCCGCCAGAACTGGTGGGAACCCGTGGGGCAGGAGGCGCGGATGCTGCGCGAGGCGGCAGGCATCATCGACATCTCGAACTTTGCCAAGTACCGCGTGAAGGGTCCCGGGGCCGAGGACTGGCTGAACGCGCTCTTTGCCAACCGGATGCCCGCGAAGGTCGGCCGGTCCTGCCTGACGCCGCTGATCTCGAAGCGCGGGGGGATCGCGGGCGATTTCACCGTCACCCGACTGGCCGAGGACGAGCTCTGGGTGATCGGGTCCGGCATGGCCGAACGCTATCACCAACGCTACTTCCGTGCCGTGCCGCTGCCCGCGGGGACAACTTTCACCTCACTCACAGGGGCGGTCTGCGGTTTCAACGTGGCCGGGCCGAAATCGCGCGAGATCCTGCAAAGTCTGACCAACACCTCGCTCGCCACCGCCGATTTTCCCTTCATGCGCTCCGCCCGGATCACGCTTGCGGGGGTCGAGGTCATGGCGCTGCGTGTGTCTTTCACCGGCGACCTGGGGTGGGAGCTGCACTGTGCCGCGGCGGACCAGCCGCGCCTCTACTCCGCGCTCCTCGGGGCCGCGGAACCCCATGGCGCGGGCCCGGTCGGCAGCCGGGCGCTGATGGCACTTCGGATCGAGAAGGGCTATGGCTCCTGGTCGCGCGAGTACAGCCCCGAGTACTGGCCGCAGGAGGTCGGGCTCGACCGCCTCGTCAAGCTCGACAAGCCGTTTCTCAACCGCGATGCGGCGTCAGAGGTGATGCAGAAGCCCGCGCGCGAAACGCTCGTCCTGATCGAGGTCGCGGCCGAGGCGGCGGATGCCACCGGCGGGGAGCCGATCTTTCACAAGGGCAGGGGCGTTGGCCGCGTCACCTCGGGCGCCTACGGCTACTCGGTCGGCGCATCGCTCGCGCTTGGCTTCGTCAGGGATGTCGTCCCCGGAGACGAGGTTGAGGTAATGATCCTCGGGCGCCCGCATGCCGCCCGCATCCTGCCCGCGCCGCCCTTCGATCCCGACGGCCAGCGCCTGCGCGCCTGACGCGCGGCACCCCCGTCCGGATCGCGCGTGTCAGGGCACGATCTGGAAGTTGCCGGCCCCGCGCCGGATCACGCATGCGTTGTTGGTCAGGTCCGGCATCGTCGTGGTGATCTGCGGCGCGACCGAGGATGCGACCGCGTCGGAACAGATCGGCAGGGCCAGCTTCTGGTAGCCGCGGTCGGCCATGCACTGCCGGGTGATCAGCGCGCGCAGGTCCTCGTTCACGTCGCGGGTGACCAGGCGGTCCGGCGTGACGGTCGGCGGCCCGCGGCGGCAGTTGTTATTCTTGTCGCAGATGATCGGGCCGGGGAAAATGTCGCCGGGAATGAACTCTGCCTCGCGTTCGACCGGGGCCTGCTGCAGCGCAATACGGCCGCATTCGACCTCGTCCCGGCGGGCGGCGTCGGTCGTGGTCCCGGCCTGGTAATAGATCGTTTCGGTGCAGCCGACGAGCAGCAGGAAGGCCGCCACGGTGCCTGCGAAACGGAATGGAATCGCGTCAATCATGCAGCGATTATGCTGCACGCCCGGCGGTTTACAAATTCATTTGACCACCTCCGGACCATCTGTCATGCACAAGGCCCACGGGCCCCTGCCGCAGCGGTCGGGCCCGTCTTCTGCTCTTGAAGCATCCAACAGGACGACTTGATGAAGGTCATCATCTGCGGCGCAGGGCAGGTCGGTTGGCAGATCGCCCGCCATCTTTCGGGCGAGAACAACGACGTCACCGTGGTCGACAACAACCCTGACCTCGTGGCGCGCGCGACCGATACGCTGGACGTGCAGGGCATCGCCGGTTTTGCCTCGTATCCCGACATCCTGGACCGGGCCGGGGCCCGCGACGCGGACATGATCATCGCCGCGACCCATTCGGACGAGGTCAACATGGTGACCTGCCAGGTTGCCCACTCGATCTTTGCCATCCCGCGCAAGATCGCGCGGCTCAGGGCGAAATCCTACCTCGACGCGATCTATTCCGACCTCTACCGCCGCGACCACATGCCGATCGACGTGGTGATCTCGCCCGAACGCGAGGTGGCCGAGGCCGCGCTGCAGCGCCTTTCGGCCCCGGCGGCCTTCGACACCGAGAACTTCCTCGGCGGGCGCGCCCAGCTTCTCGGCCTGCAGATCGACGAGGACTGCCCGGTCGTCAACACGCCGCTGCGCCAGCTGACTGACCTCTTCTCGACCCTGCGCGCGGTCGTCGTCGGCATCCGCCGCGAAGGGCGTCTCTTTGCGCCCGAACCTGACGACCAGCTCTTCACCGGCGACGAATGCTACGTCTTCGTCGAACGCTCGGACGTGTCCCGCACGCTCGAGGTCTTTGGCAAGTCGACCAAGCGGCAGGAGCGGGTGGTCATCATCGGCGGCGGCAACGTCGGCCTCGCCGTGGCGAAGGCGCTCGAGGAGAGCACCCGCCGGATCCGTGCCAAGGTGATCGAGAAGGACCGCCGCAACGCCGAACGCGCCGCCGACGCGCTGGAACGCACCATCGTGCTGAACGGCGACGGCCTCGACAGCGCGCTCTTGGCCGAGGCGGGCGTCGGCCGGGCCGACGCGATCCTCGCCGTCACCGACGACGACAAGACGAACCTGCTGGCCTCTGTCCGCGCCAAGAGCCAGGGCTGCCCGATGGCGATCGCGCTGATCAACGACCCGACGCTGACGCCGCTCCTCGGGCCGCTCGGGATCGACGCCTACATCAACCCGCGCAGCACCACCGTCAGCTCGATCCTGCGTCACATCCGGCACGGGCGGGTGCGCGGCGTCTATTCCATCGGCGATGCCGAGGCCGAGGTGATCGAGGCCGAGGTGCTGTCGACCTCGCCGATCTCGGGCCGGTCGATCCGCGACATCGATTTCCCCGAAGGCGTGCTCATCGGCGCGATCCTCAAGGGCGACAAGGTGGTGAAACCCACGGGCGCGACGCGGGTCGAAGAGGGCGACGTGATCGTCATCTTCGCCCTCACCGCGGACGTTCCCGAAGTCGAGCGCCTGTTGCAGGTCTCGATCGACTATTTCTAGGGCCATGCGGTTCAGCCTGAAAGATCAGCCGATCTTCCTGTTGCTGACGGGGGTCCTGGCGCTGTCGATGATGATCCCGGCCGGCCACGCGCTGGCGCTCAGGGATCACGCGGTCGCGCGCAGCTTCTTCTACACCGGCCTCTTGGCGCTGGCGCTGACCTTCCTGATCGCGCTGGCCCGCGGCTCCCGCCCGCCGCGCAAGTACAAGCAGGACCTTGGCGCGCTGCAGGCTCTGCTGGCCGCCTTCGTGCTGCTGCCGGTGATGCTGGCCGTGCCATTCCACGATGCGCTGCGCACGACCACCTTTCTCAACGCCTACTTCGAGATGGTATCGAGCTTCACCACCACCGGGGCCACGCTCTTCACCCCCGACCGGCTGCCGCCAACGCTGCACCTGTGGCGCGCGCAGGTCGGCTGGATGGGCGGGCTGCTGGTCTGGGTGGCCGCGGCAGCCGTCCTCGCGCCGCTCTCGCTCGGCGGGTTCGAGGTGACGTCAGCCGTGGCCGAGCGCGACGCCCGCACCCGTCTCGACCGGTTCGAACGCGCGGGCACCGTGCGCCGCACGCTGACCATCGCGGGCCGCCTCACGCCGATCTACGTGGGCCTGACCGGCGCGCTCTGGATGTTCCTCCTGATCCTCGGCGACCGGCCTCTGACCGCGCTCTGCCACGCGATGTCGACGATGGCGACCAGCGGCATTTCCCCGGTTGGGGGCACGCAGTACGCCGGCTCCGGCATCGGCGGTGAAATGGTGATCTTCCTCTTCATGGTCTTTGCCCTGTCGCGGATGACCTTTTCCACCGACACGTCGAATTCGCGGCAGGCGATCTGGCGCGACCCGGAATTCCGCATGGGCATCGCGCTGGTGATCGTCGTGCCGCTCCTGATGTTCATCCGCCACTGGGTCGCCGCGTTCGAGGTCAACGCGGCCGAGGAATTCGGCGTCGGCATCCGCGCGCTCTGGGGCGGGTTCTTCACGACTTTGTCGTTCCTGACCACCACCGGCTTCGAAAGCGCGGAATGGGACACGGCGCAGGCCTGGTCCGGCCTCGGCACGCCGGGGATGATCCTGATGGGCCTCGCCATGGTCGGCGGCGGCGTCGCGACCACCGCGGGCGGGGTCAAGCTCCTGCGCGTCTTCGCGCTCTACCTCGCGGGCCTGCGCGAGCTCGAGCGGCTGGTGCACCCGCATTCGATCAGCGGTGCGGGCGCGATGAACCGCCGGATGCGGCGGCACGGGGCGTTCCAGGCCTGGATCTTCTTCATGCTCTTCGCGATGACGTTGGCGGCGGCTACCGCGCTGCTGGCGCTACTGGGGTCGACCTTCGAGGATGCGATGGCGCTGGCGATCGCAGCCCTGACCACGACCGGCCCGATCATGCGGCTGGCGGCCGAGGCGCCGATCGACCTGGCAGCACTGGGCGATGCGTCGAAATACGTGCTCTGCGTGGTGATGATCCTCGGCCGGCTTGAGCTGGTCGCCATCATCGCGCTGCTCAACCCCGACTTATGGCGCGATTGACGAAAAATCGCTCCCGTGCGACGGGTAGACTGGTTTTCCTCTGGAAAGTCCGTTCCCGCCAATTCATATTGGAGGAACACGAGGGACAGCCGAAACGCGGCAAGAGCAAGAATAAAGGCATTTTACCGAATGGCATCTGACCGACAGAATCTTCAGGACGCTTTCCTGAATCACGTTCGCAAGACCAAGGTTCCGGTAACGATCTTCCTCATCAACGGTGTGAAGCTTCAGGGCGTCATCACCTGGTTTGACAACTTCTGCGTGTTGCTGCGCCGCGATGGCCAATCCCAGCTTGTCTACAAGCACGCGATTTCGACCATCATGCCGTCGCAGCCGATCAGCCTCTACGAGGGCGAAGGCGAGTCTTGACGCCCGAGGATCAGGCCACAACGCGCGCCTGGATCATCCATCCTGACCTGACCCGCGAAGAGCGGCGTCACGAGGCGCCCTATGCGCTGGCCGAGGCCGAGGCCCTGGCCGTCGCGCTGCCGGGCCTCGAGGTCGTGGGATCCGAGATCGTGCGCCTTGCCAAGCCCGTGCCCGCGACCCTGTTCGGATCGGGCAAGATCGAAGAGATCAAGGCGCGCCTGCAGGCGGCCGAGGTCGGGCTTGTCCTGGTCGACGGCCCGGTCACGCCGGTCCAGCAGCGCAACCTGGAAAAGAAATGGGGGGTCAAGCTCCTCGACCGGACCGGCCTGATCCTCGAGATCTTCTCGGACCGCGCCCGCACCCGTGAAGGCGTGCTGCAGGTCGAGATGGCGGCGCTGGCCTACCAGCGCACCCGGCTGGTCCGGGCCTGGACCCACCTCGAACGGCAGCGCGGCGGGCTCGGCTTTGTCGGTGGCCCCGGCGAGACCCAGATCGAGGCCGACCGCCGCGCCATCGACGAACAGCTCACCCGCCTGCGCCGGCAGCTCGACCGCGTGGTCAAGACGCGCGAGCTGCACCGCGCCGCCCGCGCCAAGGTGCCGTTCCCGATCGTGGCGCTCGTCGGCTATACCAACGCGGGCAAGTCGACGCTCTTCAACCGGCTGACCGGCGCGCGCGTGCTGGCCAAGGACATGCTCTTTGCCACGCTCGACCCGACGATGCGCCGGGTCCGGCTGCCCGACGGGCCCGAGGTGATCCTGTCAGACACGGTGGGCTTCATCTCGCAGCTGCCGACCCAGCTGGTCGCGGCCTTCCGCGCCACGCTGGAAGAGGTGCTCGAGGCCGATTTCGTCCTGCACGTGCGCGACATCTCGCATCCCGAGACCGAAGAGCAGGCCCAGGACGTGGCCGACATCCTGCAGACCCTCGGACTTGACGAAGAGGTGCCGGTGATCGAGGTCTGGAACAAGATCGACCTCGTCCCCGACGAGGCGCGCGCCGTGCTCGAAGGCCGCGCCACGCGCGAGGAGGACACGCTGGCGATCTCGGCCGTCACGGGCGAGGGGATCGACGCGCTGCTGTCCCTGGTGACCGACCGGCTGTCCGGCCTGCGCCACGAGGCCGAGTTCGACCTGGCCTTCGCCGACGGCCGCAAGCGCGCCTGGCTCTACGATCAGAACGTCGTGGTGGCGGAAGAGCAGACCGAGACCGGCCAGCACTTCCGCGTCTACTGGACGCCGGTGCAGGAAGCGCGCTTCAACCGGCTCTGAGCGCCGCGCCCGCCCTCCTTCCCCTGGTCCATGTATCCTGGGGGTCCGGGGGCAAGGCCCCCGGGTCTCTCCGCTTTAGGCGCCGGCGGCGTCCAGCTGCGCCATCGCCGCGTCCGACAGCTCCAGCGTCATCGCCGTGACCAGGCTCGCCAGCTGCCGCTCCGACGTGGCCGAGGCGATCGGCGCGGTGACGCCCGGCTTCTGCCGCAGCCAGGCCAGCGCGATCTCGGCATGGGCGGCGCCGGTCTCGTCCGCCACCGCGTCCATCGCGGCCAGGATCTTCAGCCCCCGGTCGTTCAGGAACCGCGCGATGGTGCGTTCGCCGCGCGGGCCTTTCAGGTCGGCCTCGGTGCGGTACTTGCCGGTCAGGAACCCGGCGGCGAGGCCGTAGAAGGGGATCACGCCGACGTCGTGCGCGGCGCAGAAGTCCTGCAGCGCGCCTTCGAAGACGTCGCGGGTGAAGAGGTTGTATTCCGGCTGCTGCGCGCCGTAGGGCGTCAGCCCCGCCGCCGCCTCGGCCGCCTGCATCAGCCTGGCGTCGAAGTTCGACGCGCCGATGGACCGGACCTTGCCCGCGTCGATCAGGCGCTGGTAGGCGGCCAGCGTCTCTTCGTGCGGCGTCTCGGCATCGGGCCGGTGCGAGAAGTAGAGGTCGATCCGGTCGGTCTGCAGGCGGCGGAGCGAATTCTCGACCTCGGTTTCGATCCACTTGGCCGACAACCCGCCGCCGTCGGGCATCGGGCCACCGACCTTGGTGATGATCTGGACCTGGTCGCGGCGCGACGGGTTTGCGGCCAGCCATGTTCCGATGATCGTCTCGCTCTCGCCGCCGGAATGCCCCTCGACCCAGCGGTTGTAGACGTCGGCGGTGTCGAGCGTCGTGATGCCCTGGTCGACCATGCGGTCCAGCAGGTCGTGCGAGGCGGCTTCATCCACGGTCCAGCCGAAGACGTTGCAGCCGAAGACCACGGGCGAAATCATCAGGCCGGTGCGGCCGAGGCGAACATTGCTCATGCGAGGCTCCTTCACGGTTCGGGGTGCACCCTAGCGCGGCCGCGCGGAAAGCCCAGAGCTAGCGCGCCGGCACCAGGTGCGTGACACCGACCGCCGCCGCCCGCGCCAGGTCCGCGTCGAGCGACATCGGGATGTATTCGCCGCGCCGCCAGAGCTGGGCCAGGTCGTCGTAATGCCGCGACAGCGGATGGCCCGACTGCCCGGTCGAGATCACGAAGACCGAGCTGTCGGGATCGGCAAAGTCATAGACTCCGCGATAACCCGCCGCGTGCACGTTCAGGAAGGCGTCCATCCCCAGCCCGCCCTTGGTTGCGCCGCGCATCAGGGTGTTGTCGCCGCCGCTGGTCGACTGGCGGATGTTCACGAAATGCTTGAGGATCGGCACGTTGCCCAGAACCGGGTGGTCCTGCGCCGCCTGGTGCGCGTCGCCCCATCGGAGCGATTCCAGCGCCGTGCCGTAGGTTTCCGAGATCCAGACCAGCGCATCGTCCAGCGCCATGCGCGCGATGTCGGTGCAGGTCTCGGTCGGGCCGGACTGGCGGACGTCGCACCATTTCGACGCCCCGTCGATGTCGCGGTAGACCCGTTCGATGAAGATCGGATCGACATGGCGAAAGTCCTTGGCGAGCGGCCCGAGGTCATCCTGGATCAGCCGTTGCTGCAGGGCGCGCACCCAGGCGTCGTAGATCAGCGGCTCCGGCAGGTGTTCGTTCATCTCGCCGTTCCATTCCGCCAGCAGTTGCAGGGCGCGCTGGCGCAGGCGTTCCGGGGTGCCGTCGGGCGCGGCCTCTCCGGTGAACCACAGGTCCGCCCCGATCAGCGGCAGGAGCGAACGGGCGGTGTAGGACACGGTGTCGAGCTGTGCCTCGATGAAGCTGTCGCGGGTGTGGACCTGGCGGGTGTTCATCAGCCGTTCCAGCCGCTGGATCCGCTGGGTGTCGCCCCAGTCGAACGAGACATGCAGCGGGAAGGGGCGGTCGAGGATCTTGTTGTTGGTGTTGGCGAGGAGCCCGCCCGAGGGATCGACGAACTCCGGGTTCGACGAATAGGGCAGCATGCCCTGCCAGATGTTCTGCGCCTCCCACCCGCGCGAGGGCATGCGGCCCTGCGTGTCGTGGTTGGCCGCGCGGCGCGGCATGGCGCCGATGGTCTTCATCGCGATCCCGTCGGCATCGACCAGGATCAGGTTCTGGGACGGCGCGACATAGCTCTCCATCGCTGCGATGGCGGTGGCCCGGTCCGGCGCGCGCATCAGCCTGAGCCCCGCGGCCAGCGAGGTGTCCGCGTCCGACAGCGCAGTCCACGAGACCGAGGCGACGTGGCCCGCCGGCGTGATGTCGGCCAGATTGTAGTCGGCACCCGAGAGGACCGGGCCATTCTCGCTCCACCTCAGGCGCAGGGTGATCGAGGTCTGATCCTTCACCGTGATGATGGAATCGCGCGACTCGAAGGTCTTCCAGCCGTCGGGGGTCTGGTATTCCTCGGGGTTCTCGGGGTTCAGCCGTTCGATATGCACGTCCTGGTCGTCGAGGTACGACGATGTCACGCCCCAGCCAAGTTGCGCGCTGCGCCCGACGAGGACGACGGGCATGCCCGGAATGGTGCCGCCGATGACGCCGCCGGTCGAAAGCTCGAGCCGGGCGAGGTACCAGATCGCGGGCGCGGTCAGCCCGAGGTGCGGATCGTTCGCCAGCAGCGTCGCACCCGAGGCCGAGCGCGAGGCATCCGCGGCAAAGCCGTTCGACGCCCCGGCCAGGTTCGGCGGGCGCACCGGCGACAGCGGGTCGGCGGAGTAGTCGGCCGCGGCAAAGCTGGGCGCGATGCCGGGAAAGAGGCTGGCGTAGGCGGGCAGGGCGGCGATCCCCTTGCCCGGCGCGTCAGGCATGATGTCGCGGATCATGTCGGGCTCGGGCAGGGTCAGGGACACGCGGGCGCGCTGCACCTCCTCGCCCAGCTGACCGGACAGCTGCAGCGCCATCAGCTTGACGATCGCCAGGGAATCCGCCGGCTGCCAGGGCGCGACGGGGGCGTTGAACAGGAACATCTCGGGCGCCCCGCGGCCAAGCGCGCCTTCGTTGATCTCGTCGAGCCGCGCGTTCACCCCGTCGGCATAGGCGCGCAGGATCTGCATCGTCTCTTCGTCCTGCGCCGCGACGGATTTGCGGGCGAGCGTGTAGAGGTCGAGCCGGCGCATCAGCTTGTCGAAGGCGACGGTGCGGGTGCCGAACACCTCGCTCAGCCGGCCCTGCACGCTGCGGCGCATGGTGATCATCTGCCACAGCCGGTCCTGGGCATGGGCATAGCCGAGGGCAAAGAACACGTCGTCATCCGTCGCGCCGAAGATGTGCGGGACGTTGGCATTGTCGCGGACGATCTCGACCTCGGCCGAAAGCCCCTCGACCGCGCGGGTCTTGTCATAGGTCGGCAGGCTGCGCGAGGCGAGGTAATAGACCCCGAGCACCGCGATGACGGCCAGGATGACCATCCCTCCCGCAATGCGCAGCAACCAGCGAAATACCGTTCCCATACGTCGTCCCTTGTCCCCCGGCCCTTGCCATTCCGGTCCTGGCCCGACAAGTCTTCTAGGACATCGACAGAGAGGGGAAAAGGCATGGCCAAGCTAGCATTCATCGGACTGGGCGTCATGGGCTATCCGATGGCCGGGCATCTCGCAGCGAAGGGGCACGAGGTGACGGTCTATAACCGCACGGCCGCAAAGGCCGAAGCCTGGGTGAAGGAGCACGGCGGGGCCTGGGCGCCGACGCCGAAAGAGGCTGCCGAGGGTGCCGATTTCGTGATGACCTGTGTCGGCAACGACGACGATCTGCGCGCCGTTTGTGCAGGCGAGGACGGGGCCTTTGCCGGGATGAAGCCGGGCGCGATTCTGGTCGATCACACGACCGTCTCGGCACGCGTCACGGCCGAGCTCTACGGCGCCGCGAAAAAGAAGGGGCTCGGCTATGTCGATGCGCCAATCTCGGGCGGGCAGGCGGGGGCCGAGAACGGCGTGCTCTCGGTCATGTGCGGCGGCGACGCGGGTGATTTCGACGCGGCCGCGCCGGTGATCGACGCCTATGCCAAGATCTGCCGCCGCCTGGGCGACAGCGGCGCGGGCCAGATGACCAAGATGTGCAACCAGATCGCCATCGCCGGGCTGGTGCAGGGCCTGTCCGAGGCGCTGCATTTCGCGCAGAAGGCCGGCCTCGACGGCGAGAAGGTGGTCGAGGTGATTTCCCAGGGGGCCGCCGGGTCGTGGCAGATGCAGAACCGCTACAAGACCATGTTGGCGGACGAGTTCGAGCATGGCTTTGCCGTCGACTGGATGCGCAAGGACCTTGGCATCTGCCTGTCGACCTCGGACGAGATCGGCGCCAGCCTGCCGGTCACCGCGCTGGTCGACCAGTTCTACAAGGACGTCCAGAAACTGGGCGGCGGCCGCTGGGACACGTCGAGCCTGATCAAGCGGCTGACCGAGCTCGGCTGATCGCGCGACCGGCGGGGTGGCGGGCGTCAGCCGGCCACCCGCGCCTCAGGTCGCCACGTACCAGTCGCGCCGATGGTTGATCGCGATGACTAGGTTGAGCACCAGCGCGCCGAGCGCCGACCACAGCAGCTTTTCCATCGGGATCACGAAGGCGGCAAAGACAAAGACGCCGGCATCGAAGAGCAGCTGCGTCCAGCCGGCGCGGAACCCGGTCTTGTCCTGCAGGTAGAGCGCGAGGATCCCGACCCCGCCCAGCGAGGCCCCGTGCCGGAAAAGCGCCAGAAGCCCCGCGCCGGTGATCATGCCAAAGACCACCGCGCCGACGGGCGTCCAGATGTGGTCGATCACGAAGACCGTGGGGAGCCAGCCCGACAGCACCGTCAGCAGTGCCACCGCGGCAAAGGTCTTGAGCGTGAAGGCCAGCCCGATCCGGCGATAGCCCAGCCAGTAGAACGGGATGTTCAGCACGAAGAAGACCGGACCGAACCCCCAGCCGGTGGCGTAGGAGATCACCACGGCGAGGCCTGCCGTCTGGCCCGTGACCAGCCCCAGCGAGGTGAGGATGGTGATCCCCACGGCCGCCATGGTGGTGCCGAAGAGGATGCCCTGCGCATCGGCCAGCAGGGAATGGGAGGTGGTTGGGCGGATCGTGGCGTCGGTCATGGTCTGCTCAGTTCGCGATGTATCGGTCGCGGCGGTGGTTGAAAGCGATCACGCCGTTCAGGATCACGGCGCCGAAGAGCGAATAGAGCACCGTGCGGCTGTCGAAAAGAAAGAATGCGACGGCGAAGAGGCCCGCATCGACGATCAGCTGGACATAGCCCGCGCGGAACCCGGTGCGGTCCTGGATGATCAGCGCGATCACCCCCAATCCGCCCAGCGATCCCTTGTGGCGAAAGACACCGAGCAGGCCGAAGCCGGTCAGCACGCCGAAGATCGCGGTGCCGAGGATGGGATCGAGGTATTCGAACCGCATCGCCGAGGGCATCCATTCCACCAGCACCGACAACGCGACGACGCAACCGATGGATTTCAGCGTGAACTCTGCCCCCATGCGCTTCCACGCAAAGGCGTAGAACGGCAGGTTGACCAGCGTGAAGACCAGGCCGAAGGACCAGCCGGTGGCGTAGGAGATGATCAGTGCCAGACCCGCCGTCTGGCCGGTGATGAAGCCGAGGTAGGTGAGAAAGGTCAGCCCGACCGCCGCCGTGAGGAGGCCGATGGCCAGCCCCTGGATGTCTTCGAGCGCGGTGTGCGGGACGGTGTGTTCGGGATAGGCAATCGGTGCTGGCATGGCGGCGAGCATAGGTGCGGCGCCCCGACCGGCAAGCGATCGCCGACGTGACATTGCGGCACGGATCGCGGCTGCCCACATTCCGGGCAGGTTGACGCGACGCCGGGTTCGGTGTTTGACGACGACACCCAATGACGAGGATCAGAGAATGACCTGGAAGGTATTCATCGACGGCGAAGTGGGGACCACCGGTCTCCAGATTCGGGAGCGGCTGACGGCACGTTCCGACATCGAGTTGGTGAGCCTGGGTGAGGACCGACGCAAGGAGCTTTCGGCCCGCGCCGATGCCGCGCGCGAGGCCGACGTCTCGATCCTCTGCCTGCCGGATGCGGCGGCGAAAGAGCTGGTCGCGGCGGTCGGGCCGGACGAGGCCAAGTTCATCGATGCCTCGACCGCGCACCGGGTCGATCCCGACTGGGTCTTCGGCTTTCCCGAGATGGACGCCGGCCAGCGCGCCCGGATCGCGTCGGCCCGCCGCGTGTCCAACCCCGGCTGCTGGTCGACCTGCGCCATCGCGCTGATCCGCCCGCTGGTCGCGGCTAGGGTGATCGATCCGGCGAATCCGCCGTCGATCTCGGGCGTGTCGGGCTACACCGGCGGCGGCAAGGCGATGATCGCCGAGTTCGAGGATGGCACGGTCGAGGGGTCGTTCCTCTATGCCGCGGGGCAGGGTCACAAGCACCTGCCCGAGATCGCGCTGCACGGGCTGCTCGGCGCCGTGCCGGTCTTTGTCCCCTCGGTCGGGCAGTATGCCCAGGGCATGGCGGTGGCGGTGCACCTGCCGGGCCTCGGTGCCGACGGCATGGCCGCGGCCGAGGCGGCGCTGCAGTCGGCCTATGCGGATGAGCATTTTGTCTCGGTCGTGCCGGCGGCGGACCACGCGCCGCGGGTCATGCCGCAGATCCTGAACGGCACAAACCGGATGGAGCTGTCGGTGCACGGCAACCCGGAAAGCGGTGCGGTGACGCTGATCGCGGTACTCGACAACCTGGGCAAGGGGGCCTCGGGCGCGGCGGTGCAGAACATGAACCTGATGCTCGGCGCGGACGAGTCCGCAGGGCTGTAAGAGATCGCAAGATCAGGGGCTTGAGACCTGATCCTGATGCGAAACGTCATACGGGCGGCCGGCACGGGCCGCCCGTTTTTCATGCGGGCCTGACGCGGGCACGCCACGCGTCCGTCGCGCCGCATTGATCGTGCCCCGAAACGGGGGTATGAGCGCGACGAGCCCAGCCCTCTCCGAAAGGAACCGCCGCCATGAAAGCCGCCGTCCTCGTCTTTCCCGGATCGAACTGCGACCGCGACCTCAAGGTCGCCTTCGAGAACGCCGGGGCCGATGTCACCATGGTCTGGCACAAGGACACCCGGCTGCCGGACGGCGTCGATATCGTGGGCGTTCCGGGCGGCTTCTCCTACGGCGATTACCTGCGCTGCGGGGCGATCGCGGCGAATTCTCCGATTTGCGCCGAGCTGAAGACCCACGTCGAACGCGGCGGCTACGCGCTTGGCGTCTGCAACGGCTTCCAGATCCTGACAGAGACGCGGCTGCTGCCCGGCGCGCTGCTGCGCAATGCCAACCTGAAATACGTCTGCCGCACGGTGCCGCTGCAGGTGCGCACCTCGGACAGCGTGTTCACCCATGGCTGGAATGCGGGCACCGAACTGGCGATCCCGATCGCGCATCATGACGGGAACTACCAGGCGGACGCGGAACTGCTGGCCCGGCTCGAGGGCGAGGACCGGATCGCCTTCACCTACACCGAGAACCCGAACGGTTCGGCCGGGGACATCGCGGGCGTGCTGAGCGAAAACCGCCGCGTCCTCGGGATGATGCCGCACCCGGAACGTGCAGCGGACGAGGGCCATGGCGGCACCGATGGCCGCGCGATGTTCACCGGCCTGATGGATGCGCTGGTGTCGGTCTGATCCGGCGACAGTCAAAGAAAGACGTGCAAAGGCGGGGGTTTGCCCCGCCTTTTTCATGTGTTTAGCCGACGTCGGCGGGCGCCTTCCGCCGGCGCAGCACGAACCCCGCACCCAGCATCAGCGCCCCGGCGTAGAGCGGCAGGCCCGCCGGCAGCGGAATGACCGAAGCCGGGCCATAGATGTACTGCGCACCCGCGATGTCGTCGGGCGTCAGCCCGGTCAGGAACGGGTTGTAGATCGGGTTCATCAGCGCAAGCTCGGTGTCCTCGTGTTCCAGCCCGATGGCATGCCCGATCTCGTGCGCGGCGACCAGGAAGAGGTCGAAGAAGCCGGGCGCGACGCCGAGGCTCCACGGCTCCTGGAAATCGAAGAAGATGTCACCATCGTAGGAGGTGCCGCTGTTCGGCGGCGGGAAGAACGCGAAGGCCAGCGTGCCCGAAGGCCCGTCGACGCCGACGACGCTCAGCCGGATGTCGCCGCCGGTGGTCGCGGTGCCCATCTCGGCCCCGTCATCGGCTACCTCGACGAAGGAGATGTCGGCCACCGCCTCCCATACGCCGAAGGCCGCGTCGATGGCCGCCTCGAACCCGACCGGCATGAAGGTGGCAAGGTCGCCGACAATGCCGCTGCCGCCGCAGAGGGCGCCGCAGGAGGTGCCAAAGGGCACATAGCTGTAGGTGACGACGCCGCCCGCGGTGCCGAAGGCGGGCGATCCCCACTTGGTCCCGAAGGTCGAGAACGACGAGATGCCCGGCGTCGCCATGTCGGCGGTGCCCATGGTGCTGGCGCCGGCCGTCGTGGCGCCGGTTGCCGCCACGAGCCCGATGGCAAGCGCGGCCAACGGGCCGCGCAGTCGGTGTCGTGCGGGTCTGTCGAATGCCTTCTGTGTCATGTCCTATCCTCCTCGAAATACACCGGTGGTCCGTCGCGCGCCCGAAATCGCCCCCGGCGGCCCGGAACAACCTGTGGCTGAGCATGGCACGACGAGCATTAAACCTTTGTTAAGAAGTTGACGCAGGGGCACGAAAATCCTCGGCCTGCAAAGAACATGGGCAGATCCCCGGCCGTGCGCGCCTTTCCGCCGCCCGGATCGCGGCGTCAAACCCCGAACCTCTCACCGCCATATGATTGGCGCAGTCTTGAGCCAGCCTGCTGGGCAGCGTAAGTTCACCCATCTTTGGACAGCGGGTAACGGATGGCAGCGACGACCGAAGTCGGCGGGCAGGGGCAGAGCAAGGCATTTTCCTGGCGGGCACGCGTCGGGTTGCTGATTTTTGTCGCGATCGCCTGTTGCGTGGTGCTGGTGACCAACCGGCTGCTGACGGACCGTTTCACCCAGAACACGCGCAACCGGGCCGAGCTGCGGCTGGCGCTCTACGGCGGTAACCTGGTGAGCGAGCTGCAGCGGAACTCGATCGTGCCGCAGCTGCTGGCGCGCGACCCGGCGCTGATCGGGGCACTGAACTCCCAGGACTTCTCGCAATCCACCCAGCGGCTGATCTCCTTCGTGGACGAGATCGGCGCGGCGTCGCTCATGCTGCTCGACAAGGAGGGGCGGACGGTGGCGGCTACGGACCGCAACCGGCTGGGCGAACAGCACCGCCAGGCGGCCTACTTCGTCGATGCGCTGCGCTCGAACGGGACGGTATTCTCGGTACTTGAGCGGGAATCCGGAGGTTACAGCTTCACCTATTCGCGCAAGGTCGAAAGCCAGGGCAACGCCGTCGGCGTGGTGGTGGTCGAGGTCGATCTGCAGAAGTTCGAGCGGGCCTGGGCGGGGATTTCCGACGCGGTGCACGTGACGGATTCGACCGGCAATATCATCCTTGCCACCGAACCGCGCTGGCGCGGCAAGCCCGAGGCCGAGGCACTGGCGGCAGAGCCGCCGACCA
Source organism: Pseudooceanicola sp. LIPI14-2-Ac024 (assembly GCF_042188925.1). Classification (GTDB taxonomy): domain Bacteria; phylum Pseudomonadota; class Alphaproteobacteria; order Rhodobacterales; family Rhodobacteraceae; genus Pseudooceanicola. The sequence continues at coordinate 818,724 of NZ_CP170102.1, read as the reverse complement.
GTGCGATCGAACGTGCCATCCAGGCCACCGCCGATTGGACCACGCTGCCGGCCGATGCCTATCTCGGCGGTGAGGCGGTGATGCGGATGTCGCAGCGGATCCCGTTTCGGGGCTGGCAGATCACCAGCTTCACCACCTACGCCAGCGTGCGGGAGAGGGTGAACGGCGTCATCGCCTCCGAGATCATGGCATTCGCAATCCTGCTGTCGCTCGCCTTCTACGCGCTCAGCCGAAAGAACGCGCTGAGGTCGAATTTCTTCCAGCGCGAGTTGGCGGAGCTTCGCGCACTGAACGAACGCCTACAGCGGGAAATCGCCGAACGCGAACGGGTGCAGGAGAACCTTGCCGTTGCGGAACAGACGCTGGCGCAATCGTCGAAACTGGCCGCCCTGGGCGAGATGTCGGCGGCGGTCAGTCACGAACTGAACCAGCCGCTGGCTGCGATGAAGACCTACCTTGCGGGGGCCGGTCTCCTCCTCCGCCGCAACCGCCCGGACGAGGCGCTGTCGTCGTTCCAGCGCATCGACGACCTGATCGAACGGATGGGCGCGATCACCCGCCAGCTCAAGAGTTACGCGCGCAAGGGCGGTGACGACCTTGCCCCAGTAAACATGGGCGTCGCGGTGCATTCGGCCCTGTCGATGATGGAACCGCAGCTCAAGCGCAGGCAGGTCCGGATGAACGTCGCGGTGCCGGAACGGCCGGTGATGGTGATGGGCGACCGGGTCCGGATCGAACAGGTGATCATCAACCTAGTCCGCAATGCCATTGACGCCACGCAGGCGGTCGACACGCCGCAGATTGACGTGCTGCTTTCCGCAGGGGAAACTGCTACATTGACGGTACGGGACAATGGCCACGGGATCGACGATCTGACCTCGCTCTTCGAGCCGTTCTACACGACCAAGCAGCCGGGCGACGGCGTCGGGCTGGGGCTTGCCATCTCCTCCGGGATCGTCAACGACCTTGGCGGTCGGCTGACGGCCCGGAACGCTTCGGTGGGTGGGGCTGTTTTCGAGATGCAGCTGCCTATCTTGTCGGAAGACATCGAGGCCGCGGAATAGGAACGAGCGGAGACCGCATATGCAGAAGAGCATGAAAATTGCCATCGTCGACGACGAACAGGACATGCGCCAGTCGATCAGCCAGTGGCTGGCCCTCTCGGGGTACGACACCGAGGCGTTCGGCAGCGCCGAGGATGCGCTCAAGGTGCTGGGGCCGGACTATCCCGGCATCGTGATCTCGGACATCAAGATGCCCGGCATGGACGGGATGCAGTTCCTCAAGAAGCTCATGGGCACTGATTCCGCGCTGCCGGTGATCATGATCACCGGTCACGGCGACGTGCCGATGGCGGTCGAGGCGATGCGCATCGGGGCCTTCGATTTCCTCGAGAAACCGTTCAATCCCGACCGGATGACCGAGCTGGCCAAGAAGGCCGCCAATGCCCGCCGGCTGACGATGGACAACCGCCAGCTTCGGCGCGAGCTGTCGGATGGCTCGACCCTGATGAGCAAGCTGATCGGCTCGTCCCCGGTGATGGAGCGCCTGCGCGAGGACATCCTCGACCTCGGCCAGGCCGACGGGCACGTCCTGATCGACGGCGAGACCGGTACCGGCAAGACGCTGGTGGCCCACGCACTGCACGCCGTCGGCGCGCGCGCAGGCAAGAAGTTCGTGCTGCTGTCCTGTGGCGCAATGGACGAGGCGCGGCTGGAAAAGCGGCTCTTCGGACCGATGCAGCCCGAAGACAGCCAGCTTCCCGCGATCGAGGAGGCCCGTGGCGGCACCCTCGTGCTCGAGGATATCGAGAAACTGTCGGAAACCCTGCAGTCCCGCCTGCTGAGCGTGATCAACGAGCAGGGTGTTCCGGCCGAGACGCGGATCGTCGCCATCTGCAACCAGCAGGAGGCGAACAAGACCTGCGAGGACGCGCTGCGCCCGGACCTGTTCTACCGCCTCGCCGCGCTCCGCATCACCGTGCCGCCGCTGCGCCAGCGGGGTGAGGACATCCTGACGATGTTCACCAAGCTGTCGGAACAGTTCGCCGACGAATACGGCTGCGAGGCACCGAACGTCACCGCGCAGGAGGCAGCGCAACTGCTGCAGGCGCCCTGGCCGGGGAACGTGCGCCAGCTGATCAACGTGGCGGAACGCGCCGTGCTGCAGTCGCGCCGCGGCTCGGGCACCATCGCGTCGCTGCTGATGAGCGATCACGAGGAGATGCAGCCGGTCGTGACGACCGAGGGCAAGCCGCTGAAGGAATACGTCGAGGCATTCGAACGGATGCTGATCGACAACACGATGCGACGGCACAAGGGCTCGATCTCGAACGTGATGGACGAGCTTTGCCTGCCGCGCCGGACGCTGAACGAGAAGATGGCCAAGTACGGCCTGCAGCGTCAGGACTACCTGTAACGCATGGTAGACGCGCGCCACGGGTGGCTCCGCTCCGGTCAAGCTTTCAGCGAAACCGGCGGTTGTGCACCCGTGCCGCGCGAGCCCTGCAGATTACGCATTGTCTTTAAGTGATCTTTTCCTCTATTCTGGGAAAACGTCACTTCAAAGGTGACGCAGAGTTTCGCTGAAACGTCTTGCGGGGGGCCCAAGGGCCAGAGCGGACGGGACAGACCGATAGGGTCCGAAAGGGCCGCAATGAATGCCCGGACCCCGCGTCATGCGCGGCAAGGCGGGCGCTGAATGGGTGGCGTGCCCGACCAACGAGGCCGCCACCGGAGAAGAAACGCGATGAGGCGCGCAGAGAGACACACAGGCGAACCGCGGGGCTTGACAGTCCCGGGACGCCCTGCCGCCGCCATCGCCCCTGACAGACATGACGCGAGATGCCTCGCCCCGCCGGTGACAGCGCCGGGACGGGGCCGCTTGCGGGCGTGCAAACGGACACAATGGCAAAGAAAATGCTCATCGACGCCACCCACGCGGAGGAAACCCGCGTTGTGGTGGTCGACGGAAACAAGGTCGAGGAATTCGACTTCGAGTTGGAGAACAAGCGTCAGCTAGCCGGCAACATCTACCTGGCCAAGGTTACGCGGGTCGAACCCTCGCTCCAGGCGGCCTTCGTCGATTACGGCGGGAACCGGCACGGTTTCCTCGCCTTCTCGGAAATCCATCCCGATTACTACCAGATCCCCGTCGCCGACCGCGAGGCGCTGATGGAGGAAGAGCGCGCCTATGCCGAGGCGATGCGCGCACGTGAGGAACAGGACGAGAAGAAGAAACGCTCGTCCCGCCGCCGCAGCGCCAAGCCCGCCGCGGCCGACAGCGACGATGCCGTGGTCACCCGCGACGCGGGCGACATCGAAGGCATGGAAACGATCGAGTTCGATGACGTCGAAGAGGGCAGCTCGCCCATGGAGACTGTCAAGGAGACGCCGGTCGAGGAACCTGCCGAGGCGATCGAAGCATCCGAGGATCACGCCGACGATCACGATCATGATCACGACGACGATGACGCGCCGGCGCGCGACGCCGCCGCCCATGACGACGAGATCGAAAGCGTCGCCGAGGAAGACGACCAGGAAGATATCCGCCCGGTGCGCAAGCCGCGTCCGCGGCGCTACAAGATCCAGGAAGTCATCAAGGTCCGCCAGATCCTGCTGGTGCAGGTCGTCAAGGAAGAGCGCGGCAACAAGGGCGCCGCGCTGACCACCTATCTCTCGCTCGCCGGCCGCTACTGCGTGCTGATGCCGAACACCGCCCGTGGCGGCGGCATCTCCCGCAAGATCACCAACGCCGTCGACCGCAAGAAGCTCAAGGAAATCGCGACCGAGATCGACGTGCCGCAGGGCGCGGGCCTGATCGTGCGCACCGCCGGGGCCAAACGGACCAAGACCGAGATCAAGCGCGACTATGAATACCTTCAGCGCATGTGGGAGCAGATCCGTGAGCTGACGCTCAAGTCGATCGCGCCCACCAAGATCTATGAGGAAGGCGACCTGATCAAACGCTCGATCCGCGATCTTTACTCGCGCGAGATCGACGAGGTCCTGGTGGAAGGCGAGCGGGGCTACCGCAACGCCAAGGACTTCATGAAGATGATCATGCCGTCCCACGCCAAGAACGTGAAGAACTACGCCGACACCCTGCCGCTCTTTGCGCGCTACCAGGTCGAAAGCTACCTGGCGGGCATGTTCAACCCGACGGTCCAGCTGAAATCCGGTGGCTACATTGTGATCGGCGTGACCGAGGCGCTGGTGGCCATCGACGTCAACTCCGGCCGGGCCACCAAGGAAGGCTCGATCGAGGAAACCGCGCTCAAGACCAACCTGGAGGCGGCCGAAGAGGTCGCCCGCCAGCTGCGTCTGCGCGACCTTGCCGGCCTGATCGTCATCGACTTCATCGATATGGACGAGCGCAAGAACAACGCCGCTGTCGAGAAGCGCCTGAAGGACAAGCTCAAGACCGACCGCGCCCGCATTCAGGTCGGCCGCATCTCGGGCTTCGGCCTGCTGGAGATGTCGCGCCAGCGCCTGCGTCCGGGGATGCTCGAAGCGTCGACCCAGCCCTGCCACGTCTGCCACGGCACCGGACTGATCCGGTCGGACGACAGCATGGCGCTGTCGATCCTGCGCCAGATCGAGGAAGAGGGCACCCGCGGCCGGTCGCGCGAGGTGCTGGTGAAGTGCCCCGTGGACATCGCCAACTACCTGATGAACCAGAAGCGCGAGCATGTCGCAAACATCGAGGCACGGTACGGCATGGCCGTCCGGATCGAAGGCGATCCGCACATGGTCAGCCCGGACTTCACGCTCGAGAAGTTCAAGACCGCGACCCGCGTGGTGCGTGAAGCGCCGCCCGTGATCTCGGCCGACGCCTCGCTGATGGAGGATCTCGACGAGGATATCGTCGAGGAGGACGAAGAAGAGGTCGCCGTCGCCGAGACCGAGGCATCGGCCGAGGACGACGACCAGAAGCCCAAGCGCAAGCGCCGTCGTCGGCGTCGGCGGAAGTCGAAGGGCGGCGCCGGTGACGGGGCCGAAGGGTCGGCCGCCGAAGGCGACGACAGCGACGAGGACAGCGCCGACGGGTCGTCTGCGGACGACGATGCCGCTGCCGAGGCCGACGCCCCGGCCGAGGTGACCGCAGAGGCCGAGGCCCCCGTGGAAGCCGCGCCCGAGGCCGAGGCCGAGGAGAAGCCCAAGAAGCGGACCCGTTCGCGCAGCCGTCGCAAGAAGCCCGAGGCCGAGACCGCGGTGGCCGAAGAGGCGGCAGAGCCCGCATCCGAGGTCGCGCCCGAAGCCGAGGCCCCCGCGCCGGAGCCGGAAGTCGTGTCGGAGCCCGAACCGGTTGCCGAACAGGCGCCCGAGCCGCAGCCCGAGCCCGAACCGGTAGTCGAGGCCGCGCCCGAGCCGGTGGCAGAGGCCGCACCCGAGGTGCAGCCCGAGCCCGCACCGGAAGCCGAACCCGAAGCGCCGGTCGCCGAAGTGGCCCAGGCCGAAGAGGTGAAGGTGCCCGAAACCGTGGGCGAGGCCGAAACCCAGGAGGCCCCGAAACCCAAGCGTCGGGGCTGGTGGTCGGTCGGCCACTAGGGTCACCGCCTACGTCATGATTGCGAACGCCGCGCTCCAACGAGCGCGGCGTTTTGCATCAGCCGCGCCGGATCTCGAAATAGTGGGTCGCACCCTCGTCGGTCGAGGTCACGAGGTCATGCCCGGCCTCGGTGCAGAAATGCGGGATGTCGATAACGGCCATAGGGTCCGAGGTCCGCAACCGCAGCACCGCGCCCACGGGCAGGGAAAGCAGCGCCTTGCGGGCCTTCAGAACGGGCAGGGGGCAGAGCAGCCCGGTGGCGTCGAGGATATCGTCCATGCCCCGGCTGATGGCAGGCGCGCGGGCGCTTGTCCAGCGGCGGGGTGGCTGCCCGGGCGGGGCAGGGTGGCGGGGTAAACCCCCGGCCTGCGACTGTCTGCTTGGCGGCGGCCCTTCCGACGCGCGATCTCTTCCGAACCACAGGGCCGGTATGAACCCCGCCCGACCCGCCGACACGTCGCATTCCGCCCGGGCCACGCGGTTGTGACAACGCGGCGCGTGACCGGGCCGCGCCCCTGCGCTAAGCCGTTTTCATGTTTGGAATCGACATCATAGACGCGGCGCTGCTGCCCGCGATGATCGTGGCGCTGATGGCGGGTGTGATCTCGTTCCTCAGCCCCTGCGTGCTGCCCATCGTGCCGCCTTACCTCGCCTACATGTCGGGCGTGTCGATGAACGACCTCGGGCAGGAGGGGCAACGCAGCCGCGCCGTGGTGCCGGCCGCTTTCTTCGTGCTCGGCCTGTCGACAGTGTTCCTGCTGCTCGGTTTTGCCGCCTCGGCCTTCGGGCGCGTGTTCCTGGCCTACCAAGGCTGGTTCAACACCATTGCCGGGGTGCTGGTGATGATCTTCGGCCTGCATTTCCTGGGGATCCTGCGGATCGGGTTCCTGAACCGCGAGGCGCGGCTCGATGCGGGCGACCGGGGCGGTTCGGCCTTCGGCGCCTATGTCCTGGGCCTCGCCTTCGCCTTCGGCTGGACCCCCTGCATCGGCCCGCAGCTCGGCGCGATCCTGTCGCTCGCGGCGTCGGAGGCGAGCGTCAGCCGGGGCATGACCCTGCTCGCCGTCTATGCCATCGGGCTCGGCGTGCCGTTCCTGCTGGTCGCGGCCTACCTGCCGCGCCTGACCGGCTTGATGGCCTGGATGAAGCGGCACATGGAGGTGATCGAGCGGATCATGGGCCTGCTGCTCTGGACCATCGGGCTCTTGATGCTGACCGGCGGCTTCTCGGCCTTTTCCTACTGGCTGCTGGAAACCTTCCCGGGCCTCGCCACGCTCGGCTAAGGTCATAAACTTGCCCGAAAATCGGTGTATGCTGTCCCGAACGGAGGCAGAGCAGGCCCGATGACGCGCAAGGTGACCCGCCGCCGGGTGGTCTATATCCCCGGCTACGACCCGATCCATCCCCGCCGCTACCGCGAGCTTTACCGCAAGGAGGGCGCGGCCCAGGCGGCCATCTCGGGCTACGAGATCGCGCTGCAGGCCGGGCAGGGCGGAGGCACCTATGGCTGGCAGGTGACGGGCCGGATCGACGGGGTCGAGACGCGGACCGATGTCGAGGTGCTGGTCTGGTCCGACATCGTGCGCGACAGCATGGGGCAGTCGATCCCCGCCACCTACGTCGCACTGGCGAGGACGGCCTGGGTCTACATCGGCTCCGGCGCGCTCTGGCGGTTGATGCGGTTGCGCAAGGGGCCGGTGATTGCGGCGCTCTACCCGGTGGCCTTCCTGATCCTGCAGCTTTTCGTGGCAATCGGCCTCGGCTGGGGTGCGGGCGCCCTGGCGAACGCCGCGATGGCCGCGACCGGCCTCGACATTGCCGCTCCTTGGACGGGCATGGTGTTGGCCCTCGGCGTCGCGGTGGCCGCGCTGCGGTGGTTCAAGGCCCGGGACAACCGGTTCTTTGCCTACTACCTTATGCACGACTACGCCTTTTCGGCCCGGTCGCGCGGGGCCAATCCACCGGAGCTCGAGGCGCGGATGGCCGTGTTCGGTGACGCGATCGCCGGGGCACTGTCAGGCGAAGTCGACGAGGTTCTCGTCGTCGGCCATTCCTCGGGCGCACATATCGCGGTGTCGGTGCTGGCCGACCTGATCCGTGCAGGCCGAGTGCCCGAAGATGGGCCGGAGCTGTCGTTCCTCTCGCTGGGGCAGGTCGTGCCGATGGTGGCCTTCCTGCCCGGGGCAGACAGGTTGCGCGCCGATCTGCGCTATCTCTCGGAACAGGACGTGTTGAGCTGGGTCGATGTCACCGCGCCGGGCGATGGATGCGCCTTTGCACTCTGCGACCCGGTGGCGGTGTCTGGGCAGGCCGGGCCGGGCAAACTCTGGCCGCTGGTGATCTCGGCCGCCTTCACACAGACCCTCAGCCCGGAACGCTGGCGGGCGCTGCGCTGGCGCTTCTTCCGCTTGCACTTTCAGTACCTCTGCGCCTTCGACCGGGTGGGCGATTACGACTATTTCCGGATCACCGCCGGGCCCATGACCCTCGGCGCGCGCTTTGCCGACCGGCAGCCGTCGAAAAGCCGGATCGAGGCACCGGTGTCGAAATACAAGAGCGTCGCCGCATGATCCCGCCCAAGCCCGCGGCGCGGCCCGACAAGGTGAGCCTCCGCCAATACCTCAAGCTTTTTCGGCAGGACCTCCTGTCGGCGCAACCCGCCCGGCTCTACCGGGCGTGGATGGCCGAGTTCCGGACGCCCTTCTTCCGCTCGTTCCTCGTGAACCAGCCCGAGCTGGTGAAGACCGTGCTGAAGGAACGGCCCGAGGATTTTCCCAAGAGCGACCGGGTGGGCGAGGGGCTGCGCCCGCTGCTTGGCAATTCGGTCTTCCTGACCAATGGCGATGCGTGGTGGCGCCAGCGGCGGATCATCGACCCGGCATTCGAGGGCGGGCGGCTGCGCGACACTTTCCCGGCCATGCGCGCCGCGGCGGATGCGACGGTGCAGCGGCTGGCCGAGCGGGCAGGCACGACCGTCGAGATCGAGGCGGAAACCTCGCACGCCGCCGCCGACGTGATCTTCCGCACGCTCTTTTCGATCCCGATCGAGCATGAGCTGGCCCGCGCCGTGTTCCACGAATTCCGCGCCTACCAGCGCAGCCAGCCGGTGGTGAACCTTGGCGCCTTCCTGCGGCTGCCGCGCTGGATGCCGCGGTTCTTCCGCCCCGAGACGACCGAGGCCGCGACAGTGATCCGACGGCTGATCGCGCAGCTGGTGGAGGACCGTGCCGAGGCCATCGCGCGGGGTCGTGCGCCGGACGACCTGGCGACCAAGATCATGACCACGCGCGACCCGGTCACGGGTGAGGGGTTCGACACGGACGAGATGGTCGACCAGGTGGCGATCTTCTTCCTTGCGGGTCACGAAACCAGCGCCTCGGCGCTGGCCTGGGCGCTGTACCTCGTGGCCCGGTCACCCGAGTGGCAGGATCGCCTGGCCGAAGAGGCGCGGGCGCTGGACGACACGCGCGGCTTTGCGGTGATGTCCAGCCTGAGCGCCAGCCGCGACGTGTTCCGCGAGGCGCTGCGGCTTTACCCGCCGGTGCCGATGATGGTGAGAGAGGCCGCCTGTCCCGTCCGCTTCCGCGACCGGAAGGTGCCGAAGAGATCGCAGGTCGTCCTCAGCCCCTGGCATCTGCACCGGCACGAGCGCCTGTGGGACGACCCCGACGCCTTCGACCCCGGTCGTTTCGCGACCGAGAACGGCAGGACCTGCCTGCGCGACGCCTACATCCCGTTCTCGGCCGGGCCGCGGGTCTGCCCCGGTGCGGGCTTTGCAATGGTGGAGGGGCCGCTGATCCTGTCGTCGATCCTACGGCAGTTCCGGGTGTCGGCGGTCGAGGGCCGTGCGCCGGTGCCGGTCGCACACCTCACGGTGCGCGCGCGCAACGGGATCTGGCTGCGGTTGGAGCCGCGGGCGGCGGACACGGCCGCGCCGCCCGAAGAGGTGCCTCAGGACCCGCGGTTCGGCAGGATGAAGCCGTCGACCGGGTAGACGCTGCCAAGTGCGTCCGGCTGGCTTTGCAGCCGCACGGCGGACCAGTCGTTCTTTTTCGACACGTCGACCACGTACATGCCCATCGAGATCTGGCTGGGATACCAGTTCGCGTGATCGACCTGGATCTCGCGCTCCGACAGAACCTTGGATACCACCGCCACGTGCCCCATCGGAAGGCTGCGGGTGCCGCTGAAGGCCATGACCGACCCGACATGCGGTTCCGTCGCGCGGCCGTAGTCCAGAGATGCGGCCTGGTGCCACCAGGTGTTGGCATTGCCGCGGATGTCGACGCCGCTGGCGTTGCGGGCGAAGGGCACGCACCAGACCTTCTTGCCCTGGGCCTGCAGCGCCGTCGCCTCGTTGATCGCCCGGGACACCCGGTTCGGATCAAGCCCGGAGCTCTGCGTCGATGCGCAAGCGCCAGTCAGAAGCAGTGTGAAAACAATAGGTAAACGTCCAAATGACGCGATCTTTGCTCGCGTGTATCCCATCCGGTCCCTCATGCCTGTTTATCAGGGCGTCCCCAGCCCATATTGCGGACAACTTTCAAATATTTGAGAGCAAGAACAAGGCCTAAGTTCACGCCGCGGCAATTTTCCGCCCGCCACGCAATCGTTTGCACAACTCACGAGCGATCCATGTGCCCGTCCCTAGGTGGTTTCGCGGTCGGGTCCGGTGGTGCTGCCGTTCAACCCCCGTTGACGGCGCCGCGGGGCAGGATTAGCTGCGCGCCATGGCACGCGCACCTCTTCTCCAGCTTTCCGACATCTCGCTGACCTTCGGCGGGGATCCCGTATTCGAAGACCTGTCGCTCACCATCCAGCCGGGCGACCGCGTCGCGCTGGTCGGGCGGAACGGGTCGGGCAAGTCCACCCTGATGAAGGTGATGGCCGGACTGGTCGAGGCCGACCGGGGCGACCGCGTGCTCTCGCCCGGAACATCGGTGGGCTACATGCAGCAGGAGCCGGACATGAGCGCCTTCGCCACGCTCGGCGACTATGCCCTGTCCGAGATGGAGGCGTCCGAGGCCTGGCGGGTCGAGATGGCGTCGGAGGGGTTGAAGTTCGACATGGACCGACCCGTCGCGACCGCAAGCGGCGGTGAACGGCGGCGGGCCGCTCTGGCCAAGCTCTGGGCCGAGGCGCCCGAGCTGATGCTGCTTGACGAGCCGACCAACCACCTCGACATCGAGGCGATCGGCTGGCTCGAGGCAGAGCTGGCGACGACGCGGAAGGCCTTTGTCCTGATCTCGCACGACCGCGCCTTCCTGCGCGCGCTGACCCGCGCGACGCTCTGGATCGATCGCGGCCAGGTCCGGCGCGCCGAAGAAGGGTTCGAACATTTCGAGGCCTGGCGCGACAAGGTCTGGGAAGAAGAGGACATCGCGCGCCACAAGCTCGACCGCCGGATCAAGTCCGAGGCCCGTTGGGCCGTCGAGGGGATCAGCGCGCGGCGCAAGCGTAACCAGGGCCGGGTGCGGCGGCTGCAGGACATGCGGGCCGACCGGGCCAACCAGATACGGCGGCAGGGCACCGCGGCCATGGCGCTCGACAGCGGGCCGAAGTCGGGCAAGAAGGTGATCGAGGCCGTCGGCATCTCGAAGGCCTTCGAGGGTCGCACGATCCTGCGCGATTTCTCCCTGACCGTGATGCGGGGCGAGCGGGTGGCGTTTGTCGGCCCGAACGGCGTGGGCAAGACGACGCTGATCAAGATGCTGACCGGCGAGGTCGCGCCGGATGCTGGCACGGTCAAGCTGGGCACGAACCTGATGCCGGCGATCTTCGACCAGTCGCGCGCCGCGCTGGTGCCGGACCAGACACTCTGGGAAAACATGGTCGGCGACAAGGAGCTGCGGGTCTCGGGGCAGGCGGACCAAGTGATGGTGCGCGGCCAGCCGAAACACGTGGTGGGCTATCTCAAGGAATTCCTCTTCGACGAACAGCAGGCGCGCGCCCCGGTGCGGTCGCTGTCCGGCGGCGAAAAGGCGCGGCTGCTGCTGGCCAAGCTGATGGCCAAGGAAAGCAACCTGCTGGTGCTGGACGAACCGACCAACGACCTCGATGTCGAGACGCTGGACCTGCTGCAGGAGCTTCTGGACGACTACGACGGCACCGTGCTGCTGGTCAGCCACGATCGGGATTTCATCGACCGCGTCGCCTCGACCACCGTGGCGATGGAGGGCGACGGGCGTGCGACGATCTATGCCGGCGGCTGGAGCGACTACCGCTCGCAGCGCGGCGACGTGGCGCCGCGTGTCGAGCGGAAGGTTGAGAAATCAGCGGCTTCACCGGCAAAGGTGACGCAGGAGGCGAAGAAGGTTCCGGGCCTGTCGTTCACCGAACAGCACCGGCTGAAGGAGCTGCCGCAGGTCATCGACCGCTTGATGGCCGAGATCGCCAAGCTCGAGGATTTCCTGGCCGCGCCCGACCTTTACACCGCGCAGCCGGTCAAGTTCGCCAAGGGCACCGAGGCGCTGGCCGAGCGGCAGAAAGCCCTGGCCGAAGCCGAGGAAGAGTGGCTGGACCTCGAAGGCAAGGCAGAGGCGGCCGGCGGGTAAGCTGACTTGCCGAACGGTAAAATTGTCTGTGGTCATTCCCGGATCCCACGTGCATTATCGCGTGCGGGAGGACGACACACATGGCCAATACGGACCGTCTGCCGCTGGCCGGCATCCGCGTCATCGACCTGACCCAGGTCTACCAGGGCCCCTATTGCACGCTGCTGATGGCCAAGGCCGGTGCCGATGTCATCAAGGTCGAACCGCCGAAGGGTGAGCCGATCCGCCAGCGCCAGGAGGTGTCGCGCGGCGCGGCGGTGCCCTTCGCGATGCTGAACCAGAACAAGCGCGACATGACGCTGAACCTGAAGAGCGACGAGGGAAAGGATATCCTGCGCCGCCTGGTCGCCACCGCCGACGTGCTGGTCGAGAATTACGCGCCCGGGGTGATGGACCGGCTGGGTGTCGGCTACGAGGCGCTGAAGGCGATCAACCCGCGCCTGATCTATGCCAGCGGGTCGGGATACGGCATCACCGGGCCCGACAAGGACCGGCAAGCGATGGACATCACCGTCCAGGCCGCGAGCGGGATGATGAGCGTGACGGGCTTCCCCGATGGCCCGCCGGTGAAATGCGGCCCGGCGGTCGTGGATTTCATGAGCGGCACGCATCTCTACGCGGCGATCCTGACGGCGCTCTTCCACCGCGAACGCAGCGGCGAGGGCCAGCTGGTCGAGGTGGCGATGCAGGAATGCGTCTACCCGGCGCTCGCCTCGAACCTCGGCATGATCTACGACACGGACCAGCCGCCGCCGCGCACCGGCAACCGGCACGGCGGCCTCGCGTCCTGCCCCTACAACGTCTACCCGGCGACCGATGGCTACGTGGCGGTGATCTGCACGAACGAGGGGCATTTCGTCAACCTCTGCACCGCGATGGACATGCCGGCCATGGCGACCGATCCCCGGTTCCGGGACCGCGCCGCGCGGGTGCGGAACATGGAGGAGACGGACGCCGCGATCGCCGCCTGGACGGCGCGGCACAGCCGGGCCGAGATCAAGGAGATCTTCGGCCGGACCAAGGTGCCGCACGCCATCGTCCGGGACCTGATCGAGGTGACGAACGACGCACACATGCATGAACGCGGGGCGCTTGGCTGGGTCGATCACCCGGATTTCGGGCCGATCGTGGTCCCGGCCTCGCCTCTGCGGCTGCACGGGGCCGACACGCTGCCCTTTGCCGCGGCACCGCGGCTTGGCGCGGACACCCGCGCAGTGCTTTCCGGGGAACTTGGGTTCTCCGACGGCGAGATCGACCGCCTCGAGGCCGAGGGGGTCGTGGTGAGATACGAGACACGGGAGGCGGCGGAGTAGGCCAATGGCACTCGACAGCGACGACATTCACATCCGGACGGCAGAGCGGATTTTCACCGACCTGAGCGACCCCCAGGAGATCGCCCGCGCGACCGACGACAGCTGGCGCGCGCCGCTCTGGCAGGCGGTCGAGGAAAACGGGCTGACGCTGGCCATGGTGCGCGAAGAGGCAGGCGGTGTCGGGCTCACGCTGGTGCAGGCCTTCGAACTGCTGCGGGCGGCCGGGCGCTACGGCGTGTCGGTGCCGCTGGCCGAGACGATGCTGGCGAACTGGGCGCTGGCCGAGGCGGGGCTCGACCTGCGCGACGGCCCGATGGCGGTCCTGGTACCGGCGCCGCGCGGGCGCCTCGCGCTTGCGGCCGACGGAACCGTTTCGGGCGTCTGCCCCGAGGTGTTCTTTGCGGGCGGTGCCGGGGCCTTTGTCGCGCTCTGCGACGGGCCGGATGGCCCCGTGATCTGCGTCCTAGACCCGGCGGCGTGCCGGATCGAGGAAGGGACCTCGCTGTCCTACGATCCGCTCGACTGGGTGAAACTCGAAGCGGTAACACCGCTTGAAATGGCACCCGCCGGGACGGCCGCCTCTCTGCCCGAAATGGCGGCCACCGCTCGGGCCAACCAGATCGCCGGCGCGCTTGAAACGATCCTCGACATCACCGTGCAGTACGCGCAGGAGCGGCGCGCCTTCGAACGCCCGATCTCGAAGTTCCAGGCCGTGCAACACCTGCTAGCCCGGCTGGGCGAGGAATGCGCCGCCGCCGTGGCCGCCGCGAATTCCGCCGCCGACACGCTGGCCCGCGGCGACACGGGCGATGCGCTGCTGCTCGAGGTCGCAGCCGCCAAGGTGCGCTGCGGCGAGGCGGCCGAGGCGGGCTGCGCCATCGCCCACCAGGTGCACGGTGCCATCGGCGTGACGATGGAGCACAAGCTGCACCGCCTGACGCTGAACGCGCTGGCCTGGCGCGAGGATTTCGGGACCGAGGCCCACTGGGCGCTGAAGCTCGGGCAACTGGTGACAGCCGGGGACGCGGATGCGCTCTGGTCGCTGCTGGCCAGCCGCTGAGGAGACAGACATGACCGTTGCATTGCGTTTCGACCCCGTCCGCCTTCCCGACCACGTGCAGGACCTGCGCGCCGAGGTCCGGGCCTTTGTCCGCGACCAGGCCGAACAGGGCGTCTATGACCCGGCAACCTTCGAGCACAGCTCGGACTCGATGGACCGTTTCGCCAAGGCCGTCGCCGCCAAGGGCTGGATCGGCATGGCCTGGCCGCGCCAGTACGGCGGGCAGGAGCGATCCTTCCTCGAACGCTACGTGGTGAACGAGGAGTTCCTTGTCGCCCGCGCACCGACCCGGCGCTACTTCGTCGCCGACCGGCAGAGCGGGCCGACGCTGATCCGCTATGCCAGCGAGCGCATCAAGCAGGAGGTTCTGCCGCGGATCATCGCGGGCGAGGCGATGTTCTGCATCGGGATGAGCGAACCGAACTCGGGCTCGGACCTTTTCGCGGCGCAGGCCAAGGCCACCAAGGTCGACGGCGGCTGGCGGCTGAACGGGGCCAAGATCTGGACCACCGGCGCGCAGCATGCCGATTACATGATCGGCCTCTTCCGCACCTCGAAACCGACCGAGGAAAACCGGCGTCACGGGCTGACCTCGTTCCTTGTCGACATGCACGCGGACGGCATCACGGTGAACCCGATCGAGATGATCAACGGCGTCGAGGAGTTCAACGAGGTCCAGTTCGACAACGTCTTCCTGCCCGACGACTACGTGATCGGAGAGATCGACGCGGCGTGGAAACAGGCGACGTCCGAGCTGGCGTTCGAACGGTCGGGGCCGGAGCGGTTCCTCGAGACCTTTGGCGCGATGCGGGCGTTCCTGACGGCGGTGGAGGGCACCGAAGACGCGCGGCTTCAGGAGGGGCTGGGCCGGCTCATCGCGCAGATGCACACGATGCGGCGGATGTCGGTGTCGGTGGCCGGGATGCTCGAGGCGGGCCAGGAGCCCGTCACCGAGGCCTCGATTGTCAAGGACCTCGGCACCGTCTGGGACCAGGCCCTGCCAACGCGGCTGCGGGAGCTGATCTCTTTGATGGACTACGACCGGTACGACGTGCGGGCCTATCGGGACCGGATGGATTTCTACACCCGGATGGCGCCCAAGCTGACGATCCAGGGCGGCACGACCGAGATCCTGCGCGGCATTGTCGCGCGGGGGCTTGGGCTGCGCTGAGACTGATCTGGCACCCCTTTCCCCGCTGGGGAAAGGGAAACCGCCGCGCGCGGCGGTTGCCTCCGGCGGGAGTTTTTTCGGCAAGATGAAGCGGGGGCGGTCAGCGCCCCGTGAAGTTCGGGGCGCGTTTTTCGAGGAAGTGGGCCGAGCCTTCGGCATAATCCTCGGTGTCGCGGCATTTCACGATCTCGTCCTCGGACCAGTGCGTCGCCTCGGCCAACGTCTGGTGCTGTGCTTCCCAGAGCTGCTGCTTCATCAATCGGACGGCGCGGGGGGAGGAATGGTTGGCGATCTGCGCGGCATAGTCCTGCACCGCCTGCAGGAAGCCCTCGGTCGGCAGGCAGCGGGCCAGGCCGATCTTCTCGGCCTCGCATCCGTCGATCCGGCGGGCGGAATAGAGCAGGTCGGCGGCATGCATCGGCCCCACGATCCGCGGCAGCAGCCAGGCCGAGGCATGTTCCGCCACCAGCCCGCGCTGCGCGAAGGCGGTGGAGAGTTTCGCCGTTTCGGCCATGAAGCGGATGTCGCAGTAGAGCGTCAGGCAGAAGCCGACGCCCGCCGTCCCGCCGTTGATCGCGGCGATGATCGGTTTCGGGATCGCCAGCAGGTAGCTGTAGCGCTGTTCGAGGTCGCCGGGCCTGCGGTCGTGCGGCGGCAGGACCGACACGCCCTGCGCCCTTTGCGCCAGTGCCTGGAGCGAGGCACCGGCGCAGAAGGCGCGGCCCTTGCCGGTCAGCACGATGGCGCGGACCTCGTCATCGGCCGCCGCACGCTCCATCGCCGCGCGCATCGCCATTTCCATCGCGGGGCGCCAGGTGTTCAGCTCCTCGGGGTGGTTGAAGCTGATCGTCGCGACCCGGCGGTCGGTTTCGTAGGTGACGTCCTGATGTTCGGCCATGTCGCGCCCTCCCTCTGATCGCGTGGTTTCGGCAGCCTCGCGCAGGCGCAGAAGGGCGGCAAAGCGAAGGACTCACTTGACAGATGGCTGTCGGGCCGGGATATTTTCAAACACGTGTTTGAACGGGCTGGCGAGGGAGACTCGTCAAGAGACGCCGGCCCCCAGACGAAGCGGCGCATGCCGCATGGGAGGAGAACCATGAAACTTCTTGGCACCACCGGCCTGGCCGGTGTCGTTTCGCTGTCGCTGGCGATGCCTGCGCTGGCCGACAGCTTCAACTGGACCATCGTGGCGGGCCATCCGCCGATCACCCGCGGGGTTTCTGCGCTGAGCGATCACTTCGTGCCCGAGGTGACCAAGCGGCTCGAGGCGCTCGGCCACGAGGTCACCTGGACCGAGGCCTATGCCGGCGCGGTGGCCGACGTGAACGGCGTGCTCGAGGCGGTCGGCGACGGGATCGCCGAGTTCGGCTATGTCCCGCACCTCTTCGAGGGCGACAAGCTGCCGCTCGAGCAGATCACCTATGTCACGCCCTTCGGCACCGACGACCTGATCAAGCTGATGCAGGTCATCGACCAGCTGCACGAGGAGATCCCCGAGATCGACGAAAGCTGGGCGCGGAACAACCAGGTGGTGTTGGCGCCGGTGGGGATCGACACCTACCACTTCGTCACCAAGTTCCCGATCGAGACGGTCGAGGACATCCAGGGCCACAAGCTGGGGACCGCCGGGCTGGCGCTGAACTGGCTGAAGGACTCGGGTGCGACGCCGGTCGCCGGTGCGCTGCCGGATTTCTACAACTCGATGTCCACGGGGCTCTACGACGGGATCCTCACGTTTGAATCCGTGGTCGCGCCCTACAAGTTCTACGAGGTCGCGCCCTACGTGACCAAGATGAACTTCGGCGCGCAGTACGCCTCGGCGCTGACGGTGAACAAGGACCTCTGGGACAGCCTGCCGGACGACGTGAAACAGGCGATCCAGGAGGTGTCGGACGAGTACCGCGACATCGCGGCCAACAGCTACCGCGAGGGCGGCGAGAAATCGCTGGCCGCGGCGGTCGAGGGCGGGGCCCAGATCTCGGAAATCGCGCCGGAGCAGCGCGTGGCCTACGCGCAGAAGCTGCCCGACATCGCCCGCCAGTGGGCCGAGGCGCTGGATGCCCAGGGCCAGCCGGGGACCAAGACGCTGGAAACTTACATGCGGCTGTCGAAAGAGGCCGGGATCGAGCACGCCCGGAACTGGGGCGGCGAGTGAGCGAGCCCGCGACACAGGCGCCGCCGCCGGGGCTTCCCGGCGGCGCGCTGACGCTCTGGCTGGTCCGCATCGCGCTGGTCATGGCGGCTCTCGGCGGCGCGGGCACGATGGGGATGATGGCGCTCATCAACCTCGACGTGATCGGCCGCAGCTTCTTCGGTCACCCGATCCCCGCTACGGCGGAGATCGTGAGCGCGGCGATCGTCGCCATCGTGTTCCTGCAGCTGCCCTATGCGACGGCGACGGGGCGCAACGTGCGCTCCGACATGCTGCTGACCCGGCTGCGCGCGCGGTCCTCGGCGGCGGCCGACTGGCTCGACACTTTCCACCATGCCGCGGGGACGGGGATGCTGGCGATCCTGCTCTATTACACCGGGCCCCAGATCATCCATTCGATCGAGGGTAACGAGACCGTGGGCCTCTACGGCATCTGGACGATGCCGCGCTGGCCCTTCGTGACCTGCGTGATGATCGGCTGCGTGATGACGCTGGCCGCCTACGCGATGCTGACGATCGGGCTGGCCATGCGGGCGGCGCGCGGGGGATGGGTGCATGAGTAACGTCGAGATCGGCATCGCCTCGATCGTCGCGATCCTCGTGCTGATCCAGCTGGGGATGCATGTCGCCATCGCGCTGATGGCGGTCAGCTTCTTCGGGGTCTTTGCGGTCAAGGGCAGCTTCCTCGTCGCGGGCAAGCTGCTGTCTCATGCGGCGCTCGACGGGGTGGCACGCTATTCGTTCGGGGTGATCCCGCTCTTCGTCCTGATGGGGGTGCTGGTCGGTGCCTGCGGGCTGGGACGGGACGTGTTCGACGTGGCCGGGCAGCTTTTCCGAAGGTTCCGCGGGGGCCTCGGCATCGCCACGGTCTTTGCCAACGCGGTCTTTGCAGCGGTGAACGGGACCTCGATCGCCTCTGCGTCGGTCTTCACCAAGGTCGCGGTGCCCGAGCTGATCCGCCAGGGCTACACCCCGCGGTTCTCGGTGGGCGTGGTGGCCGGGTCCTCGGTGCTGGGGATGCTGATCCCGCCCTCGCTGCTGTTGATCCTCTACGGCATCATCGCCGAGGTCTCGATCGGCGATCTCTTCACCGCGGGGATCATCCCGGGGCTGATCCTGGCGCTCTTCTTCTGCATCCTGATCGTCGGGCTGGCGGCCTTTGCGCCGGGCTTCACCGGGCAGCCCGAGAAGTCCGATATCCCCGAGATGTCGAGCGCCACGATGCTGCTGAAATCCGCCCCGATCATCGCGCTGATCGTGCTGGTACTGGGCGGCATCTACGGCGGCTTCTTCACGCCGACCGAGGCCGGTGGTGTCGGCGCGCTCGGCGCGCTGATCATCGCGGTGGTCAAGGGGCGGCTGTCGGGGCGCGAGGTGATGCGCATCCTGCTGGAGACGGGGCAGGTCACCGCCTCGATCACCTTCCTGATCATCGCCGCGCACATGTATTCGCGACTTCTGGCGCTGACCGGGCTGCCGGGCGCGATGACCGGGCTCCTGGGCGCGATGGACCTCGGGCTCTACGGGCTGCTCGTCCTCTACCTGCTGGCGATCATCATGCTGGGCACGATCCTCGACAGCTCCTCCATCCTGCTGATCCTGCTGCCGCTGATCCTGCCGGTGGTCCAGCCGCTTGGCATCGACCTCGTCTGGTTCGGGATCGTCACGATCATCGCCGTGGAGGTCGGCCTGCTCACACCACCGCTGGGGGTCGCGTGTTTCGTCATCAAGGCGAACATCGACGACCAGCGGATCACACTCAACGACATCTTCGGCGGGGCTGCGCCCTTTGCCCTGGTCATGGTCCTGATGGTTGCACTGGTGCTGGCGCTGCCCTGGCTTGCGACCGGACTGCTCTGAGAAGGAGAGCGACATGTACGAAGACACCAAGCGCGAACTGCAGGACCTGGGCCACGGGCTCTGGGCCTGGGTCCAGGGCGACGGATCCTGGGGGTGGAGCAATTCGGGCCTGATCGTGGGCGAGGACGACCGCGTCGTGATGGTCGACACGCTGTTCACCGGGCGGTTGACCAGCGACATGCTGGCGGCCTACCGGGCGGCGGTCCCAGCGGCCGAAACCATCGACGTGCTGGTCAACACGCATTCAAACGGCGACCACACCTATGGCAACCACCTGGTGAAGGGCGCACGGATCATCGGGTCGACCGCCTGCCTGGAAGAGATGGAGGAGCGCCCCGCCTCGAAGGTGCAGGAGGTGATCGCCAACCCCGAAGCCTTCGGCGCCTACGGCCGGTTCTTCACCGAGACGATGGGCTCGCGCTTCGACTTCTCGGACATCGGGCACCTGCCGCCGAACGAGACCTTCTGCGGCACCAAGACGCTCGAGGTCGGGGGGCGACGGATCGAGCTGACGGAGCTGGGGCCGGCGCACACCCGCGGCGATATCGTGATCCACGTGCCGGATGCGCGGACGGTCTATACCGGGGACCTGGTGTTCCACGGCGGTCACCCGATTATCTGGGCCGGTCCCATCGGTAACTGGATCGCGGCCTGCGACTTCATCCTGGACCTCGACGTCGACACCATCGTGCCGGGCCATGGCGCGGTCTGCGAGAAACCGGCGGTTCAGGCGCTGCGGGACTACCTCGTCTCGGTCAAAGGGCAGGCGACCAAGGCCTACGAGGCGGGGCTCGACTGGCAGGAAGCGGCGTGGGAAGTCGGCTACGACGCCTTCGACAGCTGGCTCGACCGGGAACGCGTGGTGGCCAACGTCGCGAATATCTACCGGGAGCTGTCGGGCGGACAGGTCGATCCCAGCCGTGAAGAGATCATGGCCCAGATGCTGCGCTACCGCCACGGCGCGGATTGCGCGCACGAGGGGCCATGCGCCTGCCACGGGTCGGGGGCGCACTGATGCTGGAGCTTCTGAACAACCCGATCTCGACCTGTTCGCAGAAGGTGCGGCTGACGCTTTACGAAAAGGGCCTGGCATTCACCAACACGCGGATCGATTTCCGCAAGAAGGAGCACCTGACGCCCGAGTACCTTGCGTTGAACCCCGACGGCGTGGTGCCGACGCTGCTGCATGATGGCCAGCCGGTCTGCGACAGCTCGGTCATCATGGAATACCTCGACGAGGTCTTTCCCGAGGTGCCGCTGTCGCCCGCGACGCCGCTCGGACGGGCCAAGATGCGGAAGTGGTTGCGCTTCATCGAGGAGGTGCCAACGGCGGCGATCCGGATCCCGAGCTTCAACAAGGTCTTCATCCGCCACCGCCGCGAGCTGAGCGAGGCGGACCTTGCCAAGGACACCGAGGCGCGCACCCTGCGGCGGACCTTCTATGCCGAGATGGGGCGCCACGGCTTTTCAGACGCGCGGCTCGACGAGTTCCTCGAACGCCTGCGCGAGACGGTGACGCGGATGGACCGCGCGCTGGACGGGCAGGCGTGGCTCTGCGGCGACCGGCTGACGCTGGCGGATTTCTGCGTGGTCCCGACCATCGACCGGATGCGCGACCTCGGGCTCGCGGGGCTCTGGGACGGGCTGCCGCAGTTCGACCGCTGGTGGACCGCGATCCAGTCGCGCCCCGCCTTCGCACAGACCTACGCGCCGGGATCGCGCGTGTCCGACATCTACGACGACCTGAAGGAACCGGCATGAAACTCGTGACATTCGACAAGAACGGCCGACAGGCCATCGGCATCCTCGACGGCGCGACCATCGCGGTGCTGGACGGGGCCGCGAACCCCGCCTTTGCCTCGATGCTGGCGCTGATCGAGGCCGGCGACGAAGGACTGGAAGCCGCCCGCGCCGCGCAGGGCAGCGCCGCGAAGGAGATGGTGGCGGACGTCCGCCTCAGGGCGCCC
The DNA here is from genome assembly GCF_042188925.1 of Pseudooceanicola sp. LIPI14-2-Ac024. Lineage (GTDB taxonomy): Bacteria > Pseudomonadota > Alphaproteobacteria > Rhodobacterales > Rhodobacteraceae > Pseudooceanicola. The sequence goes on along the minus strand of NZ_CP170102.1, from coordinate 797,097 downwards.
GTGCCGGTGCCGGTCCAGATGCGCGACAGTCTTGTCTTTGAAAAGCACCTTCGCCAGGCGCGGGCCAACCGGCATCTCTGGGATCCCAAGGCCTCGCCGATGGACCCAGCCGACGTGCCGATGCCGCAGGTCTGGTACGACCAGCCGATCTACTACAAGGGCAACCGGTTCTCGGTCTCGGGACCCGAGGACACGATCATCTGGCCCCGGGGCGAAACGCGGCTCGACTTCGAGCTGGAGCTTGGGATGTTCATCGGCAAGGGCGGCTGCGACATCGCCAAGGCGGATGCGAACGACCACATCTTTGGTTTCACCTGTTTCAACGACTTCTCGGCCCGCGATCATCAGATGCTGGAAAGCGCTGGCGGCCTCGGCCCGGCCAAGGGCAAGGATTTCCGCACCGCCAACGCCATGGGCCCGTGCCTCGTGACGCGGGACGAGATCGGCGATGGCTCGGGCCTGACCATGATCGCCCGGGTGAACGGAGAGGAATGGACGCGCGGCATATCCTCCGACATGCACCACAGCTTTGCCCGCATCATCGAACACGTCAGCCGGGACGAGGAGCTGCAGGCGGGCGAATTCATCGGCTCGGGCACCGTCGGCGGTGGCTGCGGGCTCGAGCTGGGCAAGTTCCTGAACCCCGGCGACACGGTCGAGCTGGAAATCGAGGGTATCGGCGTGCTGCGCAGCCACGTCGCGGCGGAACGCCGCTAGGGCGCTGCCGACGCGAATGTGAAATCGGGGGGCGGGGGCAGGGAAGCTGCCGCCGCCCCCCTTGCCTCCCGCGCGCAAAGCCGGAAGGATGCCGCCGAGGAGCGGTGCGCAGGTCCGGACAAACCTGCTTCAATGACAGGGAGGAGACCACCATGGCCCAGGACGGCAAAGGGCATCTGTCGCATCTCAAGGTGCTGGATCTGACGGATTACCGGGGGGCCATCGCGGGGCGCGTATTCGCGCAGCTCGGCGCCGACGTGGTGCAGGTCGAGGGGCCCGAGGGCACCGACAGCCGCCTCCAGCCGCCCTACGATGCCGACGGTGACAGCCTTTACTGGGCCGCCTACGGCGCGGGCCGCCGGTCGATCGTCCTGGACCGCAAGACTGACGCGGGCCGCGAGACGTTCGAGGACCTGGTGCGGCGCGCCGACATCCTGATCCAGACCGGCAACCCGTCCGAGGACGACCTGCTGGCCTATGACGACCTGTCGAAACTCAACCCGGGCCTGATCGTCGCCACGGTGACGCCCTTTGGCCTGACCGGACCCAAGGCCGCCTATGCCGACAGCGAACTGGTGGTCTGGGCCTCGGGCGGGCCGCTGCTGCCGGTGGCGGCGGTGGCGGACAAGCCCTATCGCATATCCGTTCCGCAGGCGTACCACCACGCCACGATGGATGCCGTGCAGGGCGCGCTGATCGCCTATTTCGAACGCAAGAAATCCGGCATCGGCCAGCATGTCGAGGTCTCGGCCCAGGCCTCGGCCACCCAGTCGACGCTGTCGATGAGCCTTGCCGGCGCGGTCGGGCATCCGAACTACACGCTGCGGAAATCGGTCGCCAGCATGAAGAACCAGCCCGACCTCTCCGGCTCAGGCGCGCGGACGAACAAGTCGAAGTGGCAGGTGCAGGACGGCCTGGTCGAGATGCACCTGGCCATGGGCCCCGCCACCGGGCGCTTCACCAACAAGCTCTTCCAGTTCCTCAAGGACGAAGGCGTGCCCGGTGCGGCCGAATTCGCAGACTGGGACTGGTCGACGCTGCAGGACCGGATCGTCGCGGACGAGATCGGCGAAGAGGACCTGCAGCGCGCCCGCGATTGCGTGGCTGCCTACCTGGAGCCCAAGCACAAGTTCGACGCGGTCGACATCGCCTTGGCGCAGAAGGTGCTGATGGCGCCGATCTGCACGCTCGAGGATCAGCTCAGGTCCGACCACATGAAGGCGCGCGAGTTCTTCCGCGAGGTGCCGTGGAAGGGCCGCACCATCGTCCAGCCGGGACCGTTTGCGCGCTACATCGACGGGGCCTTCGCCGCGCTAGGCGAGGCGCCGAAGCTGGATGCCGACGGGGACGCGATCCGCAAGGACTGGCTGGGGCAGGCGCCCGCGCCGCTCGAGGGGTCGGGCAAGGCCGAAAAGCCGATGGCAGGGATCAAGGTGCTCGACCTCGCCTGGGTGGTCGCGGGGCCGATGATCGGCCGCAACCTGGCCGATTTCGGCGCGACGGTGGTGCGGGTCGAAAGCTCCAAGCGGGTCGAGACCGCGCGCCTTCTCGGGCCGTTCCCGGGCGGCGAGATCGACAAGATGCGGTCCGGCCAGTTCGAGAACTGCAATACGGGCAAGTACGGCCTGTCGCTTGACCTCGGCTCGGAAGAGGCGCGCAAGGTGATCCTCGACCTTGTGGAATGGGCCGACGTGCTGGTGGAAAGCTTTGCGCCCGGCCAGATGAAACGCTGGGGCCTGAACTACGAGGAACTGGCCAAGCGCAACCCCTCGATCATCATGCTGTCGACCTCGCTCATGGGGCAGGTCGGGCCGTGGTCGAAACTGGCGGGCTTCGGCAACATCGGCGGCGCGATGTCGGGCTACCAGCAGCTGGTCGGCCCCGAGGGCGGGCTGCCGGTCGGACCCTACGGGCCCTACACCGACTACGTCGGCCCGCGCTTCGGGCTGGTCGCGCTGCTGGCGGCGCTCGACCACCGCGAGAAATCGGGCGAGGGCGGCTGGATGGATGTCGGCCAGTCCGAAACGGGGATGCAGGGCATGGCCGACCGGTTCGCCGATTTCGACGTGAACGGCGTGGTGGCCGAATGCGTGGGCAACCGCGATCCGCTGATCGCGCCCAACAACACCTACGCTTGCCTCAAGCACGGCTACGACGACCGCTGGATCGCCATCTCGTGTCGCACCGACGCGGAATGGCAGCGGTTGGCCGAAGAGGTCGGCGGAGAGCTGGCATCCGACGCCAGCTTGCGGACGCTGGAAGGGCGCAAGGCGAACGAGGACCGGATCGACAAGCTGCTGGCCGCCTGGTGCGCCACACAGGAATCCATTGACGTGGAAAAACGACTGCAGGCCAGGCGGATACCGGCCCATGTTGCAGCATCGGCTGAAGACATCTTTGCCGATCCGCAGATGCGCCATTGGCGGCATTTCATCGAGGTCCCGCGCGGCAACGGCGAGGTCAGCAAGATCGAGGCCTGTCGCTGGCACCTGTCGCGCACCCCGGCCGATCCGCCGCGTTCGAGCCCGGACTACGGACGCGACAATTTCACCGTGCTGACCGAGATGCTGCACTATCCCCCGGACCGGGTCGAGACGCTCGACAAGACCGGCGTGCTGGTCTGAGCGTCACTCCGGCGGCAGGAGCGCGGTCAGGTCCTCCAGCCTGTCCGCCTCGGCCGCCGGCTTGTCCGTCCGGATCCGCGCGATCCGCGGAAACCGCATCGCGACGCCCGACTTGTGGCGGGGTGATCGGTTGAGTTCCTCGAAGGCGATTTCTAGGACCAGCTGTGGCTTGACCGCGCGGACCGGGCCGAAGCGGTCCACCGTGTTGTTGCGCACGAAGCGGTCAAGGTCCTTCAGTTCCTCGTCGGTGAAGCCAAAGTAGGCCTTGCCGACGGGCACCAGCTGCTCCCCCTCCCAGACGCCGAAGGTGAAGTCGGAGTAGTAGCCCGATCGCTTGCCGTGCCCGCGCTGCGCATAGAGCAGCACGGCATCCACCAGCATCGGGTCGCGCTTCCACTTGAACCAGTGGCCCTTGATCCGCCCGGCCAGGTACGGGCTCTCGCGCCGCTTGATCATCAGCCCCTCGATCACCGGGTCCGGCGGATCGGCACGTAGGACGGCCAGATCGTCCCAGGTGGCAAAGTCGAGCAGGGGCGAGAGGTCGACGCGCAAGGGATCGCAGCCCTCCACGATCCGCTCCAGCGCGGCACGCCGGGTGTCGAAGGGGGCGCCGCGCAGGTCCCGGTCGCCGTCGATCAAGAGGTCATAGGCCCGCAGCGCGGCCGGGTGGGATTTCAGCATCGCCTTGGTGACGGTCTTGCGGTTGAGCCTCTTCTGCAGCTCTCCGAACGGGGCGACGGCGGCGTCGCGGCGGACCAGCAGTTCCCCGTCCACGGTGCCGTCGAAGTCGAGCGCGTCGAGCAGGTCGGGGAAGGCGGCCGAGATGTCCTCTCCGGTCCGGGAATAGAGGCGGCGGGTGCCCTGATCGACCGTGGCCTGGACCCGGATGCCATCCCATTTCCATTCGGCGGCGTAATCCCCGGGGTCGAGGGGCCCGAGCGCGTCGAGGTCCGTCGCGGTCGAAAGCATCACCGGCCGGAACGGCGCGCGCGCGGCCGAGACGGGTTTCTCGCCGCCCTCGAGCCAGGCAAAGAGCGGCGCGAACGGCGGGGCGAGGCCGTGCCAGAGTTCCTCGATCTCTTCCACTGGAACGCCGCCGAATTCGGCCAGCGCGGTCCGCGCCAACCGGGCCGACACACCGACGCGCAGGCCCCCGGTGGCAAGCTTGAGGTAGGCGTAGCGCGACGAGACGGCCAGGGTGTCGAGCCGCGCGGCGATCACGCCGGGCAGGGCAGCCTTGCCGGTTGTCTCCAGCTCGTGGACCAGTTCGGACAGGGGCGGGTCCTCGGGCGCCTCGGGATCGGGCCAGACCAGCGCAATCGTCTCGGCCAGGTCGCCGACGAAATCGTAGGAGAGGGCGAAGAGCTCGGCATCGATCCTCTCTGCCACCAGCCCGCGCAGGAGCGAGGGCGTGACGTTCCGCAGGTCGAGGTCCCCGGTCAGCGCGCCCAGGGCCAGGCCGCGTTCCGGATCGGGCCGTGTCTGAAAATGCCGCACCAGGTGGCGCGTCTTACCCGTGCGCTGCGGGGTGAAGGCCAGCGCCTCGAGCAGGCGGGCAAAGTGCTTCATGCCTCAGCCTCCTCCTCGAACCCGACCAGGTGCAGCGGGCGTGCCCGCCGCTGTTCGAGCGTCAGCTGCCGCATCAGTGCCTCTTCCCGGCCGTGGGTGATCCAGGTTTCGTCCGGGTCCACCTCGGCGACGGTGCGCAGCAGGTCCGGCCAGTCGGCGTGGTCCGAGATCACCAGCGGCAGCTCGACGCCCCGCTGCCGGGCACGGGCGCGGATCATCATCCAGCCGCTGGCAAAGGCGATCACGGGGTCGGGAAAGCGCTGCGCCCAGGTGGCGGCAAAGGCCGAGGGCGGGGCCAGGATGATCTGGCCCGCGAAATCGGCCTTTGCCATCGTGTCGTCGGTGGCGCTGCGCAGATCGCCGAGCGGCACGCCCTGGTCGAGGTGATAGCGGCAGAGCCGTTCCAGCGCGCCGTGGATGTAGACCGGCGCGTCCCAGCCGGCCTCGCGCAGCAACATGATGACCCTCTGCGCCTTGCCAAGCGCATAGGCACCGACAAGGTGCGCGCGTTCGGGAAAGGCCGCGACCGACGCCAGCAGCTTGGCGATCTCGGCCGCCGGGTCGGGGTGTCGGAAGACGGGCAGTGCAAAGGTCGCCTCGGTCACGAAGACGTCGCACGGCACCGGCTCGAACGCCTCGGCCACCGGGTTGCGGTGGCGGCAGTAGTCGCCCGACACCACGAAGCGACGGCCGCCGGTCTCGATCTCGACCTGGGACGAACCCAGCACATGGCCCGCCGGGTGGAACCGGACACGGGTGTCGCCGATGGCAATCGTGCCCTCGGCCACTTGGCTCGATCCGGCGAAGCCTTCGCCGTAACGGATCGCCATGATGTCGAGCGTCTGGCGTGTGGCCAGCACCGTGCCGTGCCCCGATCTGGCGTGATCGGCATGGCCGTGGGTGATCAGCGCGCGGGCGACCGGCTGCACCGGGTCCACGTGAAAATCGCCGACCGGGCAATAAAGCCCCTCGGGCGTGGGAAAAAGAAGGTCCGCGTCAGCCATGCGGCAAAGCTAGGCCGGGCGCGGCGCTGCGCAAGGCGCGGCCTATTCGCCGGGGGCGCCGGTGTTGAGCGCCTCGCGGTCGCGGTAGGCGACCACGCGGCGCCGCGTCTCGTTCCAGGCGGCGCGGGCCTGATCCATCGCCGTGCGAAGGCCGTCGGGGTCGTTCACCCGCGCGGCCGCCTCGGCGGCGGCAAGCGTGGCATGCAGGCGGCTTGCCCCGAAGACGGCGGCAAGACCGGCGAAGTCGTGGATCGGGCTCGCCATGGCCAGCAGGTCGGCATCGGCGTCTTCGAATAGCGCGTCGCCCTCGGCCAGGAACCGCGCGATCTGGGCCCCGACGCGCACGGGGTCGGCATAGCCGGCCACCGTGTCGGTGTAGGCCCGGTCGAAGATCGGCAGCGACATGGGGTCGGTCGCGGCGATCGCCCGGGTCGCGTGCTCTGCCCGGCTGCGCGCCAGCCCCTCGGCCGCGCGGTGCACCACGGCGTCGAGCGCGGCGCGCGTCAGCGGCTTGGCCAGCACCTCGTTCAGGCCGGCCGCGTCGAGAGAGGCGCTCACCTCTTCGCCGATATGGGCGGTCAAGGCGACGATCAGCGTGGCCCGGTTCGGGCCGGTGCCCGACCGGATCCGCCGCGCGGCCTCGATCCCGTCCATGTTCGGCATCGAGACGTCCATCAGGATCAGGTCGAAGGGGCGTTCGCCCGCGATGCGGATCGCCTCCAACCCGTCATGCGCCTCGGTCACGCCGTGGCCCTGGTTGCCCAGCATCCGGCGGGTCACGAAACGGTTGGTAGGATTGTCCTCGACCACCAGGATGTCGAGCCGGGGCAGGCCCTTGTCCGGCGGCGGGGCGGCCGGCACGGGCCCGCCGCGCTGTACGGCTTCGGCGGCGGGCAGCGGCAGGAGGACGCGGAACAGGCTGCCCTCGCCGGCGATGCTCTCGACGTCGATCTCGCCCTTCATGCTCTGCACCAATTGCCGCACGATCCCGAGGCCCAGGCCGGTGCCCTGGATCTGCAGGTTCACCGCGGCGTCGGTGCGGACGAAGTCGTCGAAGATGGTCGGCAGATCTTCTTCCGCGATGCCGATGCCGGTGTCGATGACCTGGAATTCCACCATGTCGTCCGACATCCGTTCGGCGGTGACCGTGATCTCTCCGTCACGGGTGAACTTGGCCGCGTTGGCGACCAGGTTGACCAGCACTGTCCGCACCCGCCGCACGTCGCCGCGCACGGTGCCGACCGGCGGTTCGGCGCCACGTTCCAGCCGGTTGCCGTTGGCTCGGGCGCGCGGCACCTCGCTCGCGATCACCGAGGCGACGACCTGGTCGAGGTCGAAGGGATCGGCCTGCACGGGCACCTGGCCCTCGATCCGCGTGATCTCGAGCACGTCGTTCACCAGGTCGAGAAGGACATGGGCGGAGTTGCGCAGAACCGGCAGGTACTGGTCGCGCAGCTCGGCGTCGGGGGCATCCTCCATCAGGTCGATGGTGCCCACGATGCCGTTCAGAGGCGTCCGCATCTCGTGGCTGACGACGCCAAGGAACCGGGCCTTGGCGCGTTCGCCGGCCAGCGCCTTGTCACGGCTGTCCTTCAGCTCAAGCTCGGCTTCCACCTGGTGCGAGATGTCGCGGATCACGCAGACAAAGACCGGCGCCCCCTCGCGGTCGGTCACGTTCATCGAGACCTCGACCGGGAAGACGGCGGCCTGGGTGCGCCCGATCAGGCGGAGCGCGGGACGGTTCTCTGCCTGGCAGAGGACGCGCAGGTCCTCGGCGGTCAGCGGGCGCAGCCGATGTTCGGTGTCGCGGAAGAGAAGCGCGCCGATCCAGCGCCCGGTCAGCGGCGCGTGCGTGCCGTCGAACATCGCCTCGGCCGCGCGGTTCGCGGTTTCGATCTGTCCGTCGCGGTCCAGCACGAGGATCGCATCGCGCGAGGTTGAGACGATGGTTTCCAGCCGGGCCGAGGTCGCCAGCACCTGTTTGGCCCGCCGTTCGTTGAGCGAGGCCATGCGGCGGAAGATCAGCACCAGAAGCGACAGCGCGACCAGCAGGACGAGGCTGGCGAGCACCAGCCGATAGAGCACCAGCGCGACATCGGTCCGGGTTTCGTCCGCGTTCTCGACCAGCACCTGGTTGCCCTGGGTGAGGATGCCGCGCACCGTGTCGCGCAGGCCTGTCAGGGTGTCCTCGATCTCGGGCAGGTCGGCGCGCAGTTCGGCGTCGGGGCTGTCGATCATTGGCACGAGGCCGCGGATTTCCGCGCTGGTCCGGCGGAAGCGGTCGACGACGAGGCTGTTGTAGATCGCCTGGCGGTAAAGCGGGCTGTTCGCCAGCGTCTCGAGCCGGCTGTAGAGGATGTCGTAGCGCTTGCGCAGCTCGGCGAGTGCGGCGGTCACCTCGGCGGGATCGGCATCCTCGGGCAGCGCCGTCGCCTGGTCGAGCGCAACGATGAGCTCGAGGAATTCGACCTCGAACTGCGACAGCGTCCACTGCATGTTGTCGGCCGGGGAATAGGCCAGCTCGTTCAGCTTCTGGCGCACCTCGGTGCCGAGGAAGCCGATGATGCCGACACAGATGACCGTGATACCACCCAGCAGGACCATCCGGATCGGACGGGCCTCGAGTTGTGTCCAGTCAGCCTGCTTGCTCATCTGCACCCTTTCCGGCCCGGGGTCGGGCGGGCCCGGGAAAGGCTAGTCCGTGATCTCGATCCGGTCCAGTTGCCAAATCGAGTTGGCATAGGTGACCTCGGTCCGGTAGGCGGCATCGGAATCGTAGTTGTAGACCAGCCAGACAGGGCCCTTGTCACGCAGCGACATCGGCGCGCCGTTGCGTTCATAGGCCAGCAACGCCCCTTCGAGCTGCAGTTCGTGCGCCGCGCGTTCCACGCGGTATCCATTGGCGGCGACCAGTGTCAGATGCTCGGGGTCGATGTCGAGGAAGTCCATGAGGTCGCCGAATGCCACGCCGCCGAAGGCCTGCGGTCCGTCGGTCCAGATCGTGGCGGTCGTGAATTCGGTCCAGGGCAGTGCCTCGAGCGCGGTGCGGTCCAGCGCGTGCTCGTCACCACCAGACACGACGACAGTCAGCAACGTGGCCCCCTGCGCCAATGCAAACGTTGCGTTGCACAGGGCCATGCAGATTGTCGTTGCGGCAACTGTCGTGATCTTCCTATGTTGCATTCAGTCCTCCGGGACGCGTGGCACGCCGTACTGTGCAGTCAAAGTGAATTTACCATCCACTGTTTTCCGCTGGGTAAATCCTTGCGCTTAAAACTTGACTGGCTGAAGCCTATGATAGCTTTTCAGTTCATCTAACAAGTACCCTGGTAATGGCAAACATCATCCTCGCAGACGACCACGCGCTGGTCCTGGAAGCCATCAGTCATCTGTTGACGGTCGAAGGCCATCACGGTGTGCGCACCGCCGCCTCGGTCGAAGAGACCGCGCAGCTGATCGCGGACGGCCCGGCGCCCGACCTGATCCTGCTGGATTACCGGATGCCCGACATGCACGACCTTCAGGGGCTGCTGCGGATTCGCGACATCCTGCCCGGGGTGCCCGTCGCGCTGATCTCGGGCTCGCCCGGCGGGGCGGTCGCCTCGGCCGCGCTGGACGCGGGGGCGGCGGGGTTCCTGCCCAAGACGATGACCCGCGAGGAGCTTCTGGGCGCCGTCGACACCATCCTGTCGGGCGGCACCTTCGAACCGGCGCCGCCGGCGGACGGCACGCTGGCCGCGATGCTCACGCGGCGCGAATACGACGTTCTGCGCGGCGTCGCGCAGGGCCTGTCGAACAAGGAAATCGCCCGCAACCTCGCCCTGACCGAGGTCACGGTGAAGCTCCACGTCAAGACGATGTGCCGGAAACTCGACGCGCGCAACCGTACCCACGCGGCCATGCTGGCGCTGGAATTCGGGCTGCTGTGACAGGCGCGCAAGTGCCGCGTTCCGCTTAAAGCTATCTTCACGCCTCGGGATCCATAACCCCCGTCGACCGCGGCACGATCCCTGTGCCTGCGGCGAAAGCGCGGGGTGCCCTGATGCATGGTTTGAAGCTGTCCGTGAAGCTGCCGCTGCTGACGGTCGCCCTGACGGGCGCGTCGCTCTTCGGGCTGGGTCTGGTTGCCGAACTTGCGGTGCGGGCAGGTACCACCGGGGGTCTGGCGTTCCAATTGTGGGCCGCGGGCCTCTTCGCGCTGCTGATCGTGGCGACGGTGGCCTACGGCGTGGCACGACCGATCGGGCGCAGCCTTGGGGCCACCATCACCCGGCTCGCCGCCCTGCATCCCGCGCCGGACGAGGTGCCGCCGGGGGACGAGGTCACGGTGCTCGCCGCCATGGCCGAAACGCTGACCGAGGTCCGGGGCAGCGACCCCCACACGATCGAGGACAATGCGATCAAGAGCGCGGCACTCGAATCTGCCTCGGCGGCCTTGATGATCACCGACCGGGATTTCCGCATCCGCCATCTCAATCCCGCGATGATGAAGATGTTTCGCCACCGCCAACCGGTGCTCGCCGACAAGCTGGGCAGCTTTGATCCGGACGCGCTGATCGGCTGCAACATGGATGTCTTTCACCAGCGGCCCGAGCATATCCGGGCGCTGGCGAGCGACCTCAACCGGCTGCCGTTCTACGCCGACATCCCGATGGGCGAGGTGCGCCTGAGGATCGGCATCAGCCCGATCAAGGACGCCGGGGGCGAGGTGACCGGCACCGTCGTCGAATGGCTCGACGTGACCGAGGAAAGCCGGACGGAGGCGCTGCTCGGCGCGATCGACAGCGGGCAGGTGGTGGCCGAATTCGACGACGGCGGCATCATCAAGACCGGGAACGCCAACTTCCGCACCTGCTGTGGTAACCGGTGTCAGCCCGGCGAGACGCCGCTGAATGCGCTGCTCCAGCATGTCGACGGACGCGGGGCCGACACCATGCTGGCCGATCTGGCCGCCGGTCGATCCGTGCCGGGGCCCTTCACCATGCAGGGTGCCGACGGCAGCGAGCAGGCCTTTCTCGAAGGCGGACTGTTCCCGATCCGGGCCAAGAACGGCACCAGCCTCGGCACCATGTTCATCGGAAACGACGTGACCGAGGCCCGGCGCGACCTGGCCGAGGCCGAGGAGACCCGCACCCGCATGGCCGAACGTCAGAACGACGTGGTCGACAAGCTGCGGATCGGCCTGCACAGCCTGTCAAAGGGCGACCTGGCGCAGCGGCTGGAAACGCCCTTCGGGCAGGAATACGAACAGCTGCGCCACGACTTCAACGAGGCGCTGTCGTCCCTCGACGGGACCCTGTCGGAATTTGCCCGCGAAACCGCCGGCATGCAGCTGGAAACGGCCGAGATCAGCGCCGCCGCCGGCGATATGGCCGAGCGGACGGAACAGCTTGCCATGACCTTGCAGGAAAACGCCGCGCGGCTCGATGAGTTGACCGGCATGGTCGCCTCGACCGCGCAGGGCGCGCAGCAGGCCAGCGATGCGGCGCGCGAGGCTCGCCAGCGCGCGGAAAAGAGCGGCACCGTGGTCGACGAGGCCGAGGCCGCCATGGCCGAGATCTCGCGGTCCTCCAGCGAGGTGGGCAAGGTCATCTCTGTGATCGACGACATCGCCTTCCAGACCAACCTACTGGCACTGAACGCCGGGGTCGAGGCCGCCCGCGCCGGAGAGGCCGGGCGCGGTTTTGCCGTGGTCGCGACCGAGGTCAGGGCGTTGGCGCAGCGCTGTTCCGACGCCGCGGCCGAGATCTCGACGTTGATCACCGCCTCGGACCAGCATGTCACGCGCGGTGTGTCGCTGGTCGGGCAGGCGGGAGAGGCGCTGAAATCGATCCTGAAATCGGTCACCGAGATCTCGGACCACGTCACCGACATCGCGGATGCCGGTCGCAACCAGTCCGAGGCGCTGTCGCAGGTCAACGCGGCCACCACCCGGATCGACCAGGCGACCCAGAGCAACGCCGCCATGTTCGAAGAGACCAATGCCGCCAGCCAGGGCCTTGCCCGCCGGGCGGAGCTGATGTTCGAGACGATCGGCCGGTTCGACCTGTCGGAACCCGCGCCGCGCCACGAGGCCAGCTGGGATGACCCGGCACCGAAGACTCCGCAGCGCCCGGCAACCGGCAGCCAACCGCCACGGAAACGGGCCGCCTCGGGCGGCGCCCGGGCGGTCACGACCGCCCCCGACACCGACGGTCAGGCCGACTGGGAGGAGTTCTGATGTCGGCATCCGGGTTTTCCGAGACGCGCCAGTCCGCCACCGCCAGCCGCGCGGTGCATGGCGGCGTGCAACGCGTGCTCGTGGTCGAGGATTTGCCGGCCATGCAGCAACTGGTGACCCATGCGCTGAACGCCGATCCCCGGCTCGAAGTCGCGGGCGTGGCCGGCGACGCCTATGCCGCGCGGGACATGATCAAGGCGCTGAACCCCGATGTCATGCTCCTCGACGTCGAGATGCCGCGGATGAGCGGGCTCGATTTCCTCGGCCGGGTGATGCGGCTGAGGCCGATGCCGGTGGTCATGTTCTCGAGCGTGACCCAGGTCGGCAGCGATGCCGCGATCCGCGCGCTGGTGCTCGGCGCGGTCGATTGCCTGGCCAAGCCGCAGGGCGGTGTCACGCCCGAGGTGCTGTCCGTCCTCGCCGACCGCGTGTTCGCCGCCGCCACGGCACCGGTGCTCATGTCGGCGCAGGCCGCGGGCACGGACAAGCCCGTCGCACCGGACCCGTCGCCCGGCCTCAGGTCCGATGGCCGCGCGATTCTGATCGGGGCCTCGACCGGCGGCGTTGCCGCGGTCGAAACGGTCCTCAGCGGCCTGCCGGTCGAGGCGCCGCCGGTCGTCGTGGCCCAGCACATGCCGGAGAGCTTCCTTGGGAGCTTCTGCAAAAGGCTCGACTCGATCCTGCCGCAACAAGTACGACTGGCCGAGGATGAAATGGAACTGGCGCCCGGCCACATCTACCTTGCGCCCGGCGGGACCTGCCACACCGGCGTCGCCCAGAACGGTGCCGGCCTGGTCGCGGTGCAACTCGACCGGCCCAAACGCAATGGTCACTGCCCCTCGGTCGACGAGCTTTTCCAGAGCGCGGGCGCCTTCGCCAACCGGATCACCGCGGTCATCCTGACCGGTTTGGGGCGCGATGGCGCCGACGGAATGAAGCTCCTGCGCGACCGTGGGGCCCATTGCATCGGCCAGGACGAGGCGACCTGCGTCGTTTACGGCATGCCGCGCGCGGCGGCCGAGCTTCGCGCGCTCGACGAACAGCTTCCGCTCGACCGGATCGCGCCCGCGGTGGTGACATCGGTGCAACGCGCCGGGCAGGGTGCCTGATCATGCGCGCGGTGCCACCGGTTCCGGGTCGCATGACCATCACCCAGGGCGAATTCGCCGCCAGCGATCACCCCGATTGCGTGATTTCCACCATCCTCGGGTCTTGCGTGTCGACCTGCCTGTGGGACCCGGACCGCCGCGTCGGCGGGATGAACCACGTGCTGGTGGCGCGGTCAGAATCCGGGCCCACCCGCAGCGACGCGGCCGGGGTCAACGCGATGGAGCTACTGATCAACGCCCTGGTCCGCCTCGGCGGCGACCGACGGAATCTGCGGGCCAAGGTGTTCGGCGGCGCCAAGATGATCTCGGGCCTGTCCGACATCGGCCACCTCAACGGCCTCTTCATGCTGGAGTTCCTCGAGAGCGAGGGGATCCCCTGTCTGGGCCAGAGCCTCGGCGGCACCTCGGCGCGCCAGATCCGGTTTTTCCCCGCCGAGGGACGGGCGCTGCTGAAGTCCGTGACGCAGGCCGCCGTTGCCCCGGTTCCGACCAAGCCGGCCGAGACCGACGCCGGCAACGGGGTCGAGCTGTTTTGACAGTCGACGAAACGTGAGAGCGCGGGGACGGACACACCGACCAGGGTGCAAGACCGCGACCGACAGCGGCGCTAGGTGATCTATGCGGCAATCAGGGCAGACGCGACAAGGCCGGGACCCAGATGCGGGACGAGCGCTCGCAGTTTGACATCCGTCCGGAGCGTGGCGACTCAGGATACATCGCCCATCGGCAGGTTGTACGCCGACGAAGGGTTATGGCCCGGCCTTTGGTTTGCGGCGGCGTCTTGCCGCGTTGGTTCAGAACCAGATGTCCTGCGCGCTTTCTTCACGCTCGGGCTCGTCTGCTTCGAACCCGGCCAGGCTTTCGCGCATGTCGACGGCGGCCAACAGTTCCTGCCACGAGATACCGGAGGCGTCGCGCCACCGCACCCGCGGGCCAAGCCGGTCGATGATGGCGGCCACGTCCTTCAGCGACTGGCGCAGGAAGTCCGCCCGTTGCAGGGACACGATCGTGTCTGTCGAAACCGGGCTGCATTCGCAGATCGTGTCCGCAATCGTGGCCTCGAGCGCCATGGCCATGTCGCGCAGCGCGATCAGCTGGCCACTGAGCACCGCCAGCACCTCGCCTGCATCGAGGGGGACCGCCTCGGGTGGTGTCCGCTGGCCCGCGCTGGCGGCATCGGGCGAGCCTTCAGGCCGCGGCGCCGATTGTCCCGCCCGGTCCGTCATGATCAAAGGCGCCCGACAACGGCTTCGATACAGGCGCGCAGGTCGTTGGGGTCGAAGGGTTTCTTGAGGAAGTTGTTCATGCCGAGCTGCTTTCCCTTGTCGATGATCGCCTTGTCGGCCTTGCCGGTGATCAGGATGAACCCGACGCCCTTGGTGCGTGCGCCGGTGCGCAGCGCGTGCAGGAACTGCAGCCCGTCCATGCCCGGCATGTTGAAATCCGAGATCACCAGGTGCACCGGCGCACTCTCGAGCGTCTTGAGTGCGCTCGCCCCGTCCGAGGCCGAGGCCACGTTGCGGATGCCGAAGGCGTCCAGCGCCTGGGTGATCAGGCCACGGCTGGTCGACATGTCGTCCACCACCATGATCCGCAATTGGTCCCGCAAGGCCATGTGTCGCTCCTGATGTTGTCAGCCGCCCGGACCGGCGGCGCGATAGGCGGTCTGGCCCATCGAGAGGTAGAGGTGGGTCGCGTCGTCGGATATGCGCTCGGAATGGCCGACGAAGAGCCATCCGCCCGGCGCCAGGGCCTGGTGAAAGCGCGGCCAGAGGCTCGATTGCGTCGGCTGGTCGAAGTAGATCACGACGTTGCGGCAGAAGATGACGTCAAACTGGCCCTTCATTGGCCAGGGCCGCAGCAGGTTCAGTTCCCGGAACCGGACCAGGCGGGCCACCTGCGGCGCGACGCGGTAGCTGTCGCCGCGCTCCTGCAGGAAATTGCCACGCAGCTCGGGCGGGATGCCGGAGACCTGCTGGCCGGAGTAACAGGCCTCTTCTGCCATGGCGAGGATCTTGGGGTCGATATCGCTGCCCAGGATCAGAACGTCGCGCTGCGCCATGTCGGGCGCGGCCTGCAGCACGGCCATGGCGATCGAGTAGGGCTCCTGCCCGCTGGAGCATCCCGCCGACCAGATGCGAACCCTCCCACCGGCCCGCGCACGGTCGATCAGGGGCGGCAGCACCCGGTCGCGCAGCATGGCGAAATGATGCGACTCGCGAAAGAAGTGCGAGACGTTCGTCGTGAGCGCCGAGATCATGAACCGCCGTTCTGCGACCCCTTCGTCGGAACAGACGTATTTCGAGTATGAATTGAGGTCCTTCAACCCGATCTCCCGCAGGCGCTTGCGCAGGCGCGACTGCACCATCGTGGCCTTCCCCGGCGGCAGTACCAGCCCCGCCTCGACCCGGGCGAGGCGGGAAATGGCGCCGAAGGCCTCCTCGCTCATCGGCCTGAGTTCGGCGGACTGGACGGTGGTCTCGCTCATGCGGCGTCGTCCGTACGGGCCGGTACGACGGCGGTGAGGTCGAGCACGCGGATCATCCGGTCGTCGATCACCGTGAGGGCGCGCACGACCGCCATCTGGGGATCGGTCGCCATGTCGGGCGGCAGCTGCAGGTCATCGGCGGTCATCGCCACGATGTCGGAAACCGCATCGACCAGCAGCCCGGTCAGCACGCCGTTCAGATGCACCACGATGATCACGTTGCGATCGGTCGTCTCCTGCGAGGTCAGGTTGAGGCGCGCGGCGAGGTCCATCACCGGCAGCACCGTGCCGCGCAGGTTGATCACGCCGCGCATGTAGCTGGGGGCGTGCGGCATCGGGGTCGTGCGGGTCCAGCCGCGGATCTCGCGCACCGACATGATGTCGAGGGAGTACTCCTGCTCTGCCACGCGGAAGGTCAGCAGCTCCAGGTCGTTGGTCAATGCTTGTTCTGCCATCTCATGCCTCCTCAGAACGCGGCGCGTTCCACGCTTCGGACCGGCCCGGTGCCGGCGATGATGTCCGCGGGGTCGAGGATCAGGGCGATCTGCCCGTCGCCCAGGATCGTCGCCGCGGCGATGCCGGGCGCGCGGTAGAAACTGTCGTCGAGGCCCTTGATCACCACCTGGCGCTGGTCCTCGATCCCGTCGATCACCAGCGCCGCACGCGTGCCGTCGTCGAGCGAGATCAGCAGCACGATCGAACTGGTGTAATCGGTGCGGACCGCGCGGTAGCCCAGCATGGCACCGAGGTCGTAGAGCGGCACGAACCCGCCGCGTGCGCGGACGACATAGGCGCCGGGGCGCAGCATCTGGACGTCGTCGGGACCGAGCGACAGCGTCTCGACCACCACGTTCAGCGGCAGCACCAGCGTTTCGCCCGCGACATCCACCACCATTCCGTCCAGCACTGCGAGGGTGAGCGGCAGGCTGATGGTGAAGGTGGTGCCCTTTCCCTGCTCGGAAGAGATCGAGATCCGGCCGCCAAGCTGCTGGATCGCTGTCTTGACCACGTCCATCCCGACGCCGCGGCCCGACAGGTTCGACACCTTGCCGGCGGTCGAGAAGCCCGGCAGGAACAGCAGGCCGTCGATCTCGCTGTCCGAAAGCTGCGCGTCGCCGGGGATCAGGCCCTTCTTGACGGCCGTTTCCAGCACCTTCTTGCGGTTGATGCCGCCGCCGTCGTCGGACACCTCGATCACGACCCGGCCGGAGCGGTGTGCGGCGGTCAGTCGGACGTGACCCTCGGGCGACTTGCCAGCCGCCTGCCGTGCGTCGGCTGTTTCCAGGCCGTGATCGACCGCGTTGCGGATCATGTGGGTCAGCGGATCGGCGAGGCGCTCGATCACGGTCTTATCGACCTCGGTCGCCTCGCCCTCGGTGATCAAGCGGACGTCCTTGCCGACCGCGGCCGAGGCTTCGCGCACGATGCGGGACATGCGCTGGAACAGCGACTTGACCGGCTGGGCGCGGATCATCATCACGCTGTCCTGGATGTCACGGGTCAGGCGCTGAAATTCCTCGAGCCCGTTCATGGCGTTGGAATGGGGCGACAATCCCGCGGAATCGAGTGACTGGGCCAACATGGCCTGGTTGATCACCAGTTCGCCCACGAGGTTCACCAATCGCTCGATCCGTTCCAGGTCGACACGGACGACGGACTTGGCGGCGGATCCGCCTCCGGCCGGCTTGGCCCCCTCTGGGTCGGGCTTGGTGGCGGGCGGTTCGGGCGGTGGCATCTTGACGACATTGGCGGGGGCGGCTGGCGCCGCCTCGGCCGGGGGCGGCGGTGCCGCGACCTCGGAGGCAGGTGCCTCGACCGGGGCGATGTCCGGCGCGGCACTCTCGCTCGGCGGTGCCGTGTCTTCGGCGGCGTCGGCGCGGATCTCGAGCGTGCAGAGCCCGTCGACAAATTCAAAGACGGTTCGAATTTCGTCCTCGGTCACGTCGGCGGCAAGGTGCACGGTCCAGGAAAGATAAGGCTTCTCAGGCTGGAGATCGACGAGGCCGGGCAGGTCGCCGTGGTCGCAGGTCACGCGGCCTTCGCCGAGGGCGCAGAGATTGCGCAATAGCATCTGCGGCTCGTTGCCTGTCTCGAACAGCTCGAACTCGGGCTTGAAACGTACGGTCCAGCGGCGCGGGCCGACGTTGGCGGGCGGATCGCCCGCGCCGTCATCCAGCGCCAGGTCGGGCAGATCGAGTGACACGCCGAGCGGCGTGAAATCCTGCGGCGCGACCTCTTCCTCCTCGCTGTCACCCAGCAGGGCGTCGAGGCTTTCCAGCAACGCAGCGCTCGCCTCTTCGGGCAGGGGCTGGTCGTCGCGGCAGGCGCGCACCAGGTCCGACAGGTGGTCGGCGGCCAGGAAGAAGAGCTTCAGCGCCTCGTGATCGGGGTTCAGCTTGTTCGACCGCACCTCGTCCAGCACGGTTTCGTAGCGATGCGCAAAGCGTACGAGTGCCTCGAGCCCGAAGGCGCCGGCGCCGCCCTTGATCGAATGCACGGCGCGGAAGACGACGTTGATAGTCTCGGGGTCCTCGCTGCCTTCGTCGAGCTCGGTCAGCCCGTCCTGCAGCGCCTCAAGCAGTTCCTCGCACTCGATGAAGAAGGACGCCCGGATCTCGGCCATCGGGTCATTGGGATCGCTCATCGTCGCCTCCTATCCCGCCACCATCTGGAGGGCCTTGATCAGCTTGGCGGGATCGAAGGGCTTCACGATCCAGCCGGTGGCCCCGGCGTTTCGCGCGCGCATCTTCAGTTCCGGTGCGCTTTCGGTGGTCAGCACCAGGATGGGCGTCGCGCGATGGTCGTCCTGCGCGCGCACGGCGTCGATGAAGCCGAACCCGTCCATCCGCGGCATGTTGATGTCGGTGATGATGGCGTCGGGTTCCAGCCCCTCGAGCACGTCGAGCCCGTCGAGCCCGTCTTCGGCGACGTGCACGGTGAAGCCGGCGGGCAGGAGGGCCATGCGGATCATGTCGCGCATAGTGCGGCTGTCGTCGACGGCGAGTACGGTCATGCTCATGCGCGGCCCTCCGCCAGGGATTCAGGTGTGAAGCCGAGTGTCGAAAGCTGGTCGAGCACCCGGTCCGAGGCATTGGTGAGCGCAAACCTGTGTCCGGCGCGGCGCGTAGTGCGCGCCGCCGACAGCAGCACCTGCAGGCCCATGGCGCCCATGTGGGTCACGTGGCCCGCGTCGAGGATCATGTCGGCCCCAAGCCGTTTGCGCAGGGACTGGGCCAAGGCTTCGGCCGCCGACAGGTCGAGCCGCGCGGGAAGGACTAGCGTGTCAGACATGGCCACCTGCACGCGGTGGACAGGAAGGGCAGCACATGGCCGGGCTCCGGTTGCAACGAACGATTGCCGGAGGTTCTAGGGGCAGGGTCGTTAAGGGCCGGTTACGCCGGTCGGGGATTCGTGCGGGAAACGGCCAAGCGGCGGTGGCGCAACGAAAAAGGCCGGGCGCGGGGCCCGGCCTCGTGGCGGTGCGGCGCCGGCCTCAGCCCGCCAGTGCCTTGTTCAGGTTCTCGTCCACCTTCTCGAGGAAGCCGGTGGTGGTCAGCCATTTCTGGTCCGGCCCGACGAGCAGCGCGAGGTCCTTGGTCATCTCGCCCAATTCGACGGTGTCGATCACCACATTCTCGAGCGTCGAGGCAAAGCGCATCAGCGGCTCGTTCCCGTCGAGCTTGGCGCGATGCTTCAGCCCGCCGGTCCAGGCAAAGATCGAGGCGACCGAGTTGGTCGAGGTCTGCTTGCCTTCCTGGTGCTGGCGGTAGTGGCGCGTCACCGTGCCATGCGCCGCCTCTGCCTCGACGATCTTGCCATCGGGCGTCATCAGCTGTGAGGTCATCAGCCCGAGCGAGCCGAAGCCCTGCGCCACGGTGTCGGACTGCACGTCACCGTCGTAGTTCTTGCAGGCCCAGACGTAGCCCCCCGACCATTTCAGCGACGAGGCCACCATGTCGTCGATCAGCCGGTGTTCGTACCAGATCTTCTTGGCCTCGAACTTTTCCTTGAACTCGGCCTCGAACACCTCCTGGAAGATGTCCTTGAAACGGCCGTCATAGGCCTTGAGGATCGTGTTCTTGGTCGACAGGTAGAGCGGCCAGCCGAGGTTCAGCGCGTAGTTCATCGAGGCGCGGGCGAAATCGACGATCGACCGGTCGAGGTTGTACATCCCCATGTAGACGCCGGCGTCGGGGGCGTTATAGACCTCCTTCTCGATCACGGTGCCGTCCTCGCCGACGAACTTCATCGTCAGCTTGCCGGCACCGGGAAAGGTAAAGTCGGTGGCCTTGTACTGATCGCCGAAGGCATGGCGGCCGACGACGATCGGCTTGGTCCAGCCCGGCACCAGGCGCGGCACGTTGGAGCAGATGATCGGCTGGCGAAAGATCACGCCGCCCAGGATGTTGCGGATGGTGCCGTTGGGGCTCTTCCACATCTGCTTGAGGCCGAATTCCTCGACCCGTGCCTCGTCCGGGGTGATGGTGGCGCATTTGACGGCGACACCGACTTCCTTGGTCTTCTCGGCGGCGTCCACGGTGATGCGGTCGTCAGTCCGGTCGCGTTCCTGGATGCTCAGGTCATAGTAGAGCAGGTCGAGGTCGAGGTAGGGCAGGATCAGTTTCTGCTTGATGAAGTCCCAGATGATCCGGGTCATCTCGTCCCCGTCCATCTCTACGACGGGATTCTCGACCTTGATTTTCGACATGGGGAAGACCTTTCCGCTGGCTGGACTCGGCTATGACGCCTCCATAGCCGATCCGCCGCTCCGGCGGAAGGGATGTATGCAAATGTATACAAATTGTGACGACAGCGCGCGGACGCTGCTCAATCGCTGGCCTTGCCGACCCGTTCCAGCCGCCGCATCCGCAGGACGAGCGGGAAGGCCACGGCGGTGAAGATCAGCGACCCGAGGTAGAGCGGCATCGGCGAGGCATGGAACGTCTGTGCCACCACAGAGGCCGCGATGCCGCCAAGGATCGTCGAGACGGCGCCGATCACGCTGGCGGCCGTTCCCGCGATATGGCCGAGAGGTTCCATCGACAGGGCGTTGAGGTTCCCGATGGTCAGGCCCATCTGGTAGAAGATCGCGCATTGCCAGACGATGTAGACCCAGAACTCGGTCGCGGGCGGCAGGCCGACGAGGCGCAGCGCCACCATCCCCGCCGACAGCAGCAGAGTCACGGCCAGCGTCACCATCACCATGGCACGCATCCCGTAGGTCATCACGAAACGCGCGTTCACCATCGACGAGGTGCCGCAGAAGATTCCGATGGCGAAGAACCACGCCGGAAAGCTGTCGCCCCGGCCAAAGACCTGGTCGAACACCGGTTGGATCAGGCTGATCGAGGTGAAGAGCGTGGCAAAGATCAGCGTCTGCACGATGATCGAGAGCCGCACCATCGGCAGGCCCCACATCTCGCGCGCGGCGGCCGCCAGCTCGCGGGCGCGGAACGGGCGGCGCGCCTCGGGCGGCAAGGGCTCGGGCAGGCGGATCATCATCCAGAGGGTCGAGATCGTGGCAAAGATCGCGAAGGCCGCGAAGATGCCGCGCCAGCCGGCCAGCGCGATGATCCCCGATCCCATCAGCGGCGCCACGGCGGGGAAGAGCGTGAAGATGATCATCACGAAGGACATCAGGCGCGCCATCTCGCGCCCGGCGAAGAAGTCGCGCACGATCGCCAGCGCCACGATCCGCGGGCCGGCGGCGCCGATGCCCTGGATCAGCCGCGCGGCGATCATCAGTTCAAGGGTCGGGGCGAGGAAGCCCAAGAGCGCGCCGAAGATGTAGAGCACCGCGCCCGCGACGATCACGGGCTTGCGTCCGAAGCGATCCGACAGCGGTCCGGTGAAGAGCGTGCCGAACCCCATCCCGACGATGAAGGCCGAGAGGATCAGCTGGGTGTTGTTGGGATTGTCGGGCGAAAGCTCGGCGCCCATTTCCGGCAGGGCGGGCAGCATCGAGTTGATCGAGAAAGCCACCGTGGCGACGAGCATGGCCAGGAGGGCGACCAGCTCGGCACGGTGAATGGGCAGCTTTTGCGTCACGCGGGCGGATCCTTGTCGTCATCCTCCCGTTTCTGTGAATGCATGTCGTCGATGAGCCGCTGGCGCTTCTCCTCGCGCCGTTGGTGGGCGGCGCTGCCGATCTGCTGGACGGCCAGGGCAAAGATGCCGAGCCCCACGAAGATGAAGATCGTGGTGGCGATCTTGCCCAGAGGGGTGATGGGAACGAGGTTGCCGTAACCGACCGTCGACAGGGTGACGACGGTGAAGAAGTAGGCGTCGAGGTAGCTCCAGCCCTCTGCATGGTGGAAGAACACCGTGCCGCCCAGCACCAGCCCGCCAAGCGGACCGATCACGAACAGCAGCCGCTGCAGCGGCTTCATGCGTCGGCCTCTTCCGACCCCGCGGTGATCTCGTCTATGACCCTGAGCCAGACGTCCTTGTCCTGCGCCCCGGGCACGGCGTGGCGCTGCGCGACGATGAAGGTCGGCACGGCGTTCACGCCCATCTCGCGCGAATGCGCGTCGCGGTCGCGGATCATCTGGGTGTCGGCATCCGACTGCAGGAGCTTCAGCACCACCGCCGCGTCCATGCCGATGCCGTCGGCCAGGTCGGCCAGCACGTCATGTTGTCCGATGTCGCGGCCTTCGACGAAATTGGCCTGGAAGAGTGCATCGACCATCGGGCCCTGGCGCTGTTCGATCCCGGCCCAGTGGATCAGGCGGTGCGCGTCCAGCGTGTTGGGCGTGCGGGTGATCTTGTCGAAATCCGCCTCGATCCCCAGCGATTTCGCATGGTCCGAGATCCGGCCATAGGCGGCGTCGGCCTTGTCGCCGAACTTGCCCCGCAGGTAGTCGCGCCGGTCCATGCCCTCGCGCGGCATGTCGGGGTTCAGCTGGAAGGGATGCCATTCGATGACAAAGGGATGCTCCGGCCGTTCGGCCAGCGCACGGTCAAGCTGGGTCTTGCCGATGTAGCACCACGGGCAGATCGGGTCGGACAGGATATCGAGTTTCACGGCCATATGACCTCCTACGCGCGGACGGCCGCTGGCTCAAGGTGTCTCGGCCCGGCTGGCCTGCCAAAGTGCCGAAAGGGCACGGCGTTTCAGCTTGCCGTTGGGATTGCGCGGCAGCTCGGCCACGTGCAGGAACCCGCGCGGCTGCTTGTAGCGGGCCAGCCGTTCGCCCGCGACTGCGATGAGCTGGGCCTCGTCCAGCGGCGCGGGGCCGGTGTAGAACGCCCAGATCAGCCGGGTGTCCTCTTTCACCTCGACGTCCGTCACGCCGATCTCGGTCACGCCGGGGATCCCGCCAAGCGCCTGTTCGACCTCGAGCGGGGACACCCGGTAGCCGCCCGCGTTCATCATGTCGTCGGCGCGGCCGCTGTAGGTGATCTGGAAATCCTCGTCCATCACGCCGAGATCGCCTGTCAGGAACCATTCGCCGCGCATCCGCGCCCGGGTTTCCTCCTCGGCGCCGAGGTAGCCGAGCATCAGGCCCGGGTCGCGCGTCGACACCGCGATCACGCCGCTTTCGCCGATCGGGACCGGGGTGCCGGTGTCATCGACCAGCGCCACCCGTCGCCCGGCCTGCGGCGCGCCGAGCGTGCCGGGCTTTGCGGGATGGGTCGGGCTGCCCGAGATGAAGGTCGAACATTCGGACATGCCAAAAGCCTCGTAGAGCTCGGTCCCCGCCGCCGCGCGCCAGTCGTCGCGGATCGCGTCCGACACCTTTTCGCCCGCGGTCAGACCGTGCCGCAGCCTGGGCAGGTCAATCCTGTCGTGATCGTTAAGGATCTTGCGGTAAACACCCGGCGCTGCGGCAAAAATCGTCGCCTCGTGCCGCTTCATCAGGAGCGGCAGCGCCTTGGGATCAACGCCCGCCGCCGGGATCAGCGCGGTGGCCCCGACCGACCAGGGATCCATCAGCCCGGTCCCCAGCGTGTAGGTCCAGTTGAACGCGCCCGCGTGCATCAGGCGATCCTCGCGGCCCAGCCCGTACCAGCCATCGTGCATCATCCGCCGCGCCCAGATCGCCCGGTGCGCGTGCATGACGGCGCGGGCGTTGCCCGAGGTGCCCGAGGTGTAGACGATGTAGCCCAGCCGGTCCGGATCGCCGCGGTTGTAGCTGGCCGGCGGCAGGGCCTGCATGGCGCTCAGAGCGGCCTCGTCGATCATCGCGACACCGGGCAGTTTCGGGCAGGCGATGCCTGCGCCGCGGAACACCGCGCGCGGCTTCAGCTCGGCGGCGATCTTGGCGACCTCGCCCTCTGTCAGCTGCGACGAGGTCGGGACCGGCACCAGCCCGGCGGCAATCGCGCCGAGGTAGGCGATCGGGAATTCAACAGTGTTTCCGAGACGGATCAGGACGATGTCGCCGGGCTTGAGGTCGAGGTTGATCAGCCCGGTCGCGGTGCCCAGAACGGCGTCCTTGAGCCGGCCATAGCTCCAGCGCTCGGCACCCGACAGCCCGACCACCGCCAGCGCGATCTTGTCCGGCGCATCGTCGGCGTGGGCCAGCACGTGGGCGGCCATGTTGAAGGGCGCGGGGCAGGGCGGCGGCGGCCCCTGATCGAAAAGCGACTGCATGGCATCTTTGCTATGCCGCGCCGCGTGACGTTGCAAGCGCCAGAGGCTCTGCCTATAGCATCTGCATGGACACGAACGATCCCCGCGCCCTGATCCGCATTTCCCGCGAAGCCGGCGGGGTGGAGACCGGCGAGCCGCTGGACCTGGGCGAGCGGGTGCGCGAGCTGCGCAAGGAACGCGACTGGACGCTGGAGCAGGCGGCGCGCAAGGCCGGGCTGGCGCGCTCCACGCTCAGCAAGATCGAGAATGGCCAGATGTCGCCCACCTACGACGCCCTGCGCAAGCTGGCGACGGGGCTCGGCATCCCGGTGCCGCAGCTTTTCACCCCTCCGCAGAAGGCGCAGGTGATGGGGCGGATGGCGGTGACACCCGACGGCAAGGGCGCGGAACATGCGACCGCGACCTACGAGCACGAGCTTCTTGCCGAAACCCTGACCCGGAAGAAGATGCTGCCCTACCGGGCCCGCATCCGGGCCCGGTCGATGGAGGAGTTCGACGGCTGGGTCCGCCACGACGGAGAGGAATTCCTCTATGTCCTGACGGGGATCATCCGCCTCTACACCGAGTTCTACGAACCGATCGAGATGCGCCGCGGCGATAGCGCATATTATGACGCCTCGATGGGGCACAACGTGGTCTCGGTCTCGCCCGAGGATGCGACGATCCTCTGGGTCACCTCGCTGGGCTAGCCGCGGCCGACCGGCGGTTCGGCCTCGTTGTCGTCGCCGAAGGCCTTGTCGTCGTCATAGACATCTTCGCCCGCGCCGATGTAGCGCCCGCTCGAGGTGATGTTTACGTTGTCGTTCAGCGCATCCATCCGGATGTCCGCCGGGATGCCCCCGGTGCGCCATTCGCTCAGCTCGTCCTCGATGTCCTCGACCGAGCGCTCGGTGACCTCGGCCAGGTAGGCGGCCAGCGCCGCGCGGGTGCCGTCGAGGTCCAGCAGCTCTGCCTCGTCGGCCTCGGGCCAGGTTTCGAGGATCGAGGGCACAAGCACCGACCATTCCCGCTTGATCACCTTCCAGTCCATGGCGTGTCCTTTCCTTGCTTCGGTGAGGACAACGCGGCACGCGCGTTCCGGTTCAGGGACCGGGCGGAAAATGGAGGTCAGTCCTCCATCCACCAGACCTCGGGCAGAAAATAGACCGAATCGCCGTAGATCGGAACGTGATCCGGATGCCTGAGCCGCGCGTCATGGGCGATCCGGCTGACGTCGTAGCTGTAGATCGGGATCACGTAGCGCCCGGCCGTGAGCAACCGGTCGAGCGCGCGGGTGGCGGCCAGGAACTCTTCCTGCGTTGTGGCAGCGATCATCGCGTCGATGGTGGCGTCGATGGCCGGGCTCTTGACGCCCATCAGGTTGCGCGACCCGGTGAGGTCCGCGGCCTCGGATCCCCAGTAGAGCCGCTGTTCGTTGCCGGGCGAGAGCGAGAAGGACCGGCGCAGGAAGGTCATGTCGAAATCGAAATCGCCTTCGCGCAGGTTGAACTGGGCATTGTCCACGGCCGAGATCGTGGCCCGGATCCCCAACCGCTCGAGCGCCTTCACGTAGAGGTCGGCGATCGACTGGTATTCGGTCTGCCCCTGCTTGAGCAGGATGTCGAAGGTGAACGGCACCCCCTCGGGCGTCATCATCACGCCGTTCTCGATGCTGAATCCGGCCTCTTCGAAAAGCTCCATCGCCTTGCGGATATTGGTCCGGTTGCGCGCGGTGCCGTCGCCCACGGGCAGGGCGTAGCCGTCCAGCGCCTCTTCCGGGATCTCGCGCCGGAAGGGTTGCAGCAGGTCGCGTTCAAGCCCCTCGGCGGGACCGGGCAGCATGCCCAGCTCGGAGCCCGAGAAATACGAGCTGATCCGCGGCATCCGGTTGCCGGTCATCGTTTCGTTGATGAATTCGAAGTTGAAGGCATGCAGCAACGCGTCGCGCACCCGGATATCGTCGAACGGCGGACGGCGGGTGTTGAAGACGAAGCCGGTGATCCCCGAGGGTTTGCCATCCTCGATCTCGGTCTGGACCATCCGGCCGGATTGCATGGCCGGGAAATCGTAATCGCGTGCCCATTTCTCGGCGTTGAATTCGCGCAGGTAGGACAGTTCGCCCGCCTTGAACGCCTCGAACATCACGTTGGCGTCGCCGTAGAACTCGATCCGGATCTCGTCGAAATTGGCGATCCCCTGCCGGATTGGCAGGTCGTTGCCCCAGTAATCGGGGTTCCGCTTCAGCACCACGTTGCGCGACGGCTCGTAGCTTTCGATCACGTAGGGAGCGCTGCCGATCGGGGCTTCCTGGATCGTCGCCTCGGCAAAGTCCTTGTCGGCATACTGCGCCTTCTTCAGGATCGGCCGCAGCCCCGCCAGCAGCGCCAGTTCGCGGTCGGCGTCCTTGAAGGTCAGGCGCACGGTGCGTTCGCCGGTCTGCTCGATCCCGTCCACGCGGGTCCAGAACCCGAGGTAGCGGGCATTGCCCTGGGTGCCGAGCGTCTCGAACGACCAGATCACATCATCGACGGTGACCGGGCTGCCGTCCGAGAATGTCGCCTCGGGGCGCAGGGTGAATTCGACCCATGACCGGTCCTCCGGCACCTCCACCGATTCGGCCAGGAGGCCGTAAAGCGTAAAGGGCTCGTCCTGGGAGCGGTACATCAGCAACTCGTGGGTCAGGTATCCCAATTGCCACGGTGCTGTGCCTTTCTGGACGAAGGGGTTCACGCTGTCGAACCCGCCGGTGTTCCCGGTCACCACACGGCCCCCACCGGGGGCTTCGGGGTTGACATAGGGCAGCGCCACAAAATCCGGTGGGAGCGCCGGCTCGCCGTACATAGCTATGCCATGCGTCGAGTTGGCTCGCAGCGGAATCGCGGCGAGGAACGTCAGGAACAGGCCACAAACCGCCCATCTGCAAAAGAAAAAATACGGTCGCATAATCGCAACAATTCCGCTCGGCCCTTGTTTTCTTGCCCGGGTATGTACCCCCGTCATGACGGCTCCGCAAACTTTACGCTTGGACGGCGGCGTGGTTGCGCTTATAAAGGGGGCACTGCTCGATAGGTTTCTTGCCTGTATGAAACCTGCCTCAATAACTGAACGCCGGCCTTGTGCCGGCGTTTTTTTTGTTTTGCGCAACCCATTGCACATGCAGGTGAACCCCCTCTGGAATGCCGCGCCGTAAACGTGCATTTTGCACCTGCAGCACCAACAATCGTTGGCAATAGTCAGGGAGAACTTCATGTCACTCAGCGGCAAGACCGCCATTGTCACCGGATCGAATTCGGGCATCGGACTGGGCGTCGCCCGGGCGCTGGCCGGGCAGGGCGCGAACGTGGTGATCAACTCCTTCACCGATTCGAAGGAAGACCACGGAATCGCCGAAGAAATCTCCAAGGCCTTCGATGTCGAGGCGCGGTACATCCAGGCCGACATGTCCAAAGGCGCCGACTGCCGCAAGCTGATCGAGACGGCGGGCGCCTGCGACATCCTCGTGAACAACGCGGGGATCCAGCATGTCGCCGCCATCGACGAATTCCCGGTCGACAAGTGGGACGCCATCATCGCGATCAACATGAACTCGTCCTTCCACACCACCGCGGCGGCCCTGCCGCTGATGCGGGCGGCGGGCTGGGGCAGGGTAATCAACATCGCCTCGGCCCACGGGCTGACGGCGTCGCCCTACAAGTCGGCCTACGTGACCGCCAAGCACGGCGTCGTCGGCATGACCAAGGTCGTGGCGCTCGAAACGGCGGAGGAGGCGATCACCGCAAACGCGATCTGCCCGGGCTATGTCCACACCCCGCTGGTCGAGGCGCAGATCCCCGACACGATGAAGAAATACAACCTCAGCCGCGAGGATGCGCTGCGCGACGTGATCCTGGAACGCCAGCCCTCCAAGCAGTTCGCCACCGTCGAACAGATCGGCGGCGTGGCTGCGTTCCTGTGTTCCCCGGCCGCGGACCAGATCACCGGCACCACGATCAGCGTGGACGGAGGCTGGACCGCCCTCTGACACCCCGCGCGCCCGGCACGCATTTCCGCCGGGCGCGTCCCAGATTTCCAATCTGAATTTCAAGGAGGCGACCCATGCTCAAGGTTAACCTGGCCCTGCAGGGCGGCGGCGCGCACGGCGCCTTCACCTGGGGGGTGCTCGACCGGCTTCTGGACGACGAAGAGATCGAGGTTGCCGGCATCTCCGGCACGTCGGCGGGGGCCTTGAACGGCGCCGCATTCAAGGCCGGCATGGTGGCAGGTGGACGCGAGGGCGCGCGCGCGGCGCTCGACACCCTCTGGGGCCGGATGGGGGCGGTGAACGACATGCGCCTGCCGGCCTGGATGATCGGCGCGACCTACCTGCCAGGCGACTACACCAAGATGATGGAGATGTCGTTTCCCTACACCTTCGCCGAAACCATGTCGCGCCTGACCTCGCCCTATGCCTACGGGCCGTTCTGGACCAACCCGCTGCGCCCGGTCGTGGACGAGTTCGACTTCGACAAGGTCTGCGGCGAGCCGGGGCCCGACCTCTTCGTCTGTGCGACCAACGTGAGAACGGGCAAGATCCACATCTTCTCGGGCGATCAGATCACCACCGACGCGATCCTCGCCTCGGCCTGCCTGCCGTCGATCTTCCGCGCGGTCGAGATCGAGAACCCGGTCACGGGCGAGATGGAGGCCTACTGGGACGGTGGCTACACCGGGAACCCGGCGCTCTACCCGCTGTTCAGCCCGGGCCTGCCCGACGACATCATTGTCGTGAACCTGAACCCGATGCAGCGCGACGAGGTGCCGAAAAGCCCGCAGGCGATCCAGAACCGGATCAACGAGATCAGCTTCAACACCTCGCTGCTGCGCGAGCTGCGGCTGATCGAATTCGCGCAGCGTCTGGTGATCGAACGCGACATTCCCGAAGGCACGATCAAGGACCTCAAGATCCACATGATCTCGGACAACGATCTGATGAACGAGCTGTCGGTGGCGACCAAGCTGGTGCCGAACCCGTTCCTGCTGCACCGGCTCAAGACCGCAGGGCGCGCGGCGGCGGACCGGTTCCTCGACCAGCACAAGGCCGCCATCGGCAAGGAATCCTCGGTCAGCCTGCCGGATATGTTCGCCTGATCAGCGGGCGGCCTGCGCCGGCACGCCGGGTTTCGACGGGTCCTTGGGGTTCGGATAGACAAGCCCGGCCGAGATCACCAGCTTGGCCGCGTCCTCGATGCTCATATCCAGCTCGATCACGTCCTCCTCGGGGAAATATAGCAGGAACCCCGAGGTCGGGTTGGGCGTCGTCGGCACGAATACGCTCAGCAGTTGCGATCCGGTCTGGGCGCGGTCGTTGATCTCGCCCCGCGCCTCGGTCGAGATGAAGCCGATGGCCCAGATGTCGCGGCGCGGGTACTGGACCAGGCAGGCCTTCTCGAAACTGCGTTCGGTCTGGGCAAAAACCGTCTCGGCGATCTGCTTGACGCCGTTGTAGATAGACCGGACGACCGGCAACTGGTCGACCACGCCTTCGCCGGCGCGCAACAGAGAACGCCCGATCAGCCCCTTGGCGATCCAGCCCACGAAAATCGTGAAGAAAAAGAAGAAGATGACGCCGACGCCGCGCAGGTTGATGCCGATATACTGTTCCGGTCGGAAGGTGTGCGGCACCAGCGGCAGGACGACGCTGTCGACCCAGCCGGCCAGCGACCAGATCAGCCAGATGGTCAGGCTGATCGGCAGGATGACGACGATCCCGGTCAAGAAGCTTGAGCGCAGGCGCGCCAAGAGGGTCGGCTTGCGCAGGGGGTCGTGCAGCGGGTCGTTCATTTGGTCCGGGCTCGTGAAAGGGTCCGGTGAAATCTAGGTAGTCCCGAGGCGTTCGGCAATGCTCCGCCGGTACGCTCCGTGGGTCAACCTGCGCGGCTGGTCGGTTTTCCGGCAAGTTCCGCCGCGATGGCCGCCGCCAGGCGGGCGTTGTTGAGCACCAGCGCGATGTTGGTGACCAGCGACCGGCCTTCGGTCAGCTCGAAGATCCGCGACAGCAGGTAGGGCGTGACGTCCTTGCCGGTGATGCCCTGCGCGGACGCCTCGGCCAGCGCGGCCTCGACGATCGGGCCGATCTCCTCGCGCGGGATCTCGTCGGCGGCGGGCACTGGGTTGGCAACCAGTTGCCCACCCGGCAGGCCAAGCGCGCCGCGCATCCTGTGCGCCGCCGCGATCTCGGCCGCGGTGGTCATCGACAGGGGCGCCTTGAGGCCCGAACTGCGCGACCAGAAGGCGGGGAAGTCCGCCTGGCCATAGGCGATCACCGGCACGCCGTTGGTTTCCAGCACTTCCAGCGTCTTCGGCAGGTCGAGGATCGCCTTGGCGCCGGCTGCCACCACCGTCACCGGGGTCTGCGCCAGCTCCATCAGGTCGGCAGAGATGTCAAAGCTCTCCTCGGCCCCGCGATGCACGCCGCCGATGCCGCCGGTGGCAAAGACCTCGATCCCGGCAAGGTGCGCGGCGATCATGGTCGAGGCGACGGTCGTCGCTCCGGTGCCACCGGTCGCCATGCAGGCGGCGAGGTCGGCGCGCGACAGCTTAGCGACATCCCTGGCCCGGGCCAGCGTTTCGAGCCGTTCCGGTGTCAGGCCGACGTTCAGCGTGCCTTCGATGACTGCCATCGTCGCGGGAACGGCACCGGCATCACGGATCGTCTGTTCGACCTTCTGCGCGGTTTCCAGGTTCTGCGGCCAGGGCATGCCGTGGGTGATGATCGTGCTTTCCAGCGCGACGATTGGGCGTCCGGCGGCGCGGGCTTCCGCAACCTCAGGGGCGGTCTGGATGAAGTCGGTCATAGCGAGGTGTCTCCGGATACGTAGTCGGCGGCGGCGGTCAGCGCGGTTTCCATCGCGGCCTCGGGGGGCGCGCCTTCGGCCTCGGCCGCCATGTGCGCGGCCATGAAGGTGTCGCCCGCGCCGGTCACCCGCGTCACCAGCACCGCGCGGGGCTGGCGACAGATCGTGCCATGGGCCCCGGCATCGGTGGCCATGCCGCCGCCATCGGTCACCACGGCCCGCGCGGCGCCACGTTTCAGCAGGGCCTCGGCCGCGGTGCGGCTGTCGTCAAAGCGTTTTTGGCAGAGCAGCCCGGCCTCTTCGAGGTTCACGTAGAACACAGCGCTCGGGTGGCCGAGGAACACGTGCAGCCGCTCGGCCTTGCCGGGCGAGGCAGGGGCGATGCGCAGGTCGGCGGCGGCAAAGGCCGGATCATTCGCGATCTCGCGCAGCAGGTCGGTGGTCAGGTTGCCGTCCAGCGCGACGCGGCCGCGCCATGGTGCCTCGGCCGAGCCGAGCGTTCCGTCGCGCAGCGGCGTCAGGATGCGCGCGCCGGCGGCTTCCAGCGAATGCGCGTCGGCGATGGCGGCGATCAGGCCATTGCCGCCCTCGACCGCCATGTAGCGGTCGGTCGGCAGGTCAGGCGAGCGATAGACGTGATCCATCCCCATTCCCATCCGGGCGCAGGAACGTATCAGCTCCTCACCCTCGGGGTCGCGCCCCACGGCGGTCAGCAGGATCGGGTTCAGTCCGAAACGCTGTGCCGCCATGGCGATGTTCATCGCGACACCGCCGGGCAGGCGGGTGATGCGACCGGGCACGTCCGATCCACGCTCCATGTGGCTGGCAGAGCGGCCGATGATGTCCCAGAGGACGGCACCGATGCACAGGATATCCGGGCGGGTGGTCATCCGCCCCTCATGCCGCGCACCGCGATCCGTGGCAAGCGGAACCGGCGCTCAGACCGGGCGGCCCTCGGCCGCGGCGTCCTGCACCGCGCCGCTGAGCACGTCGAGGAAGGCGCGGAGCCGCGTGGTGACCGACCGCGCCGAGGGAAAGACGACGAAGAGGTCCTTGGCCGGGCCCTGCCAGTCGGGCAGCACCTCGACCAGGTGGCCGGCCTCGATCTCGGGGCGGGCAAGGATGGTGGGGATCTTGGCCACGCCACCGCCCTCGAGGGCCGCGTCGCGGGCCGTCAGCATGGAGCCGAAGGAGAGGACGGGCGTGATCCGCAGCACCTCTTCCTCTTCGCCGCGCTGGAACACCCATTGGCGGATCCAGTGCTGCGGCACGTCGATCACCGGCATCCGCATCAGGTCGCGGGGATGGTGGACGGTGTCGAGGCCGGGCAGGTCCGGGGCGGCCACGGTGGTCATCGAGCCGGTGACCAGCCGCCGCGCGACCAGGTTCGATTCCGGCAGCGGGCCAAAGATGATGATCGCGTCCAGTTCGTCCTCGATCAGGTCGCCGGGCTGCCGCGAGGTGACGAATTCGGCAGTGATCTCGGGGTATCGCGCGCGGAACCGCGCGGCGAGGCGGCCCATGGTGATCTGTTCGAAGAGGTCCGGCACCCCGATCCGCAGGTGTCCGCGCGGCGCCTGGCCCGCATCGGTCAGGCGGCGGCGCAGGTCGGCGGCATCGGCCAGCAGGCGTTCGGCGCGGCTGGCCAGCACCTCGCCCTCGGTCGTGACCCGCATCGACCGTGTCGTGCGTTCCACCAGCCGCACCCCCAGCGAGGCCTCGAGGTCGGTGACCCGCTTGGCCACCGTCGACCGCGGCGCGCCAAGATCGCGGGCGGCGGCCGAGAAGCTGCCGGAGCGCACCACCGAGTGGAAAACCCTGAGGGCGGTGAGGTCCAGGTCATTGTCCATGATCATGCCATCTGATGTCACATCCGCGTCAATTGCACATACTCTTGTCCGGGTGCATCTGTCCCTGCAACACGTGTTTCAAACCTCCGGGATATTTCATGTCAGATACTGCCACGCCGGCGCAACCGGTGCCGGATTCGCCGCCATTGGGCGTGACGCTCGCCATTCTCGGCATCTCGTCCCTGACCGTCATGGCGAACGCCACCATCGCCCCGGCGCTTCCCGGTCTGCGCGACTATTTCGCCGACACCCCGGGGATCGAAACTCTGGCGGGCCTCGTCGTGACGCTGCCCTCGCTCTTCGTCGTGCTGACGGCGGGGCTGTTCGGCGTGATGGCCGACCGTTACGACAAGCGGCCGCTGGTGATGCTGTCGATGGCGCTCTACGCGCTTGGCGGGGCCTCGGGGCTGATTGCGGACAGCATGGGTTCGATGCTGGCGGGGCGCGTGGCGCTCGGCCTCGGGGTGTCGGGCACGATGACCATGGCGCAGGCCTATGTCGGCACGCTCTGGCACGGTGCGGCGCGGGACAGGTTCGCGGGCTACCAGGTGGCGGCGATGAACTTCGGCGGCATCATCTTCATGACGGCGGGCGGGTTCCTGGCCAGCGTCTACTGGCGGCTGCCTTTCGCGATCTATAGCGTCTCGATCCCGCTGATGATCTTTGGCTGGATCATGCTGGGCCGGGTGCAGGGCAAGGTCGAGGCCACGCCGCGGGCCGCAGACGGCAGCGTGCCGGACGAGAAGTTCCCCTGGAGCGCCTTCTTCTTCGTCGGCCCCTTTGCGATGATCTTGATGATCACCTTCTACGCCCTGCCGACGCGGCTGCCGTTCCTGCTGGACGAACGCGGCATCGCCGGACCGATGGCGACGGGCCTGATCCTCTCGACGGCCACGCTGGTGTCGATCCCCGGCGCGCTGAGCTACGGCCGGATCCGGCGCTACGTGTCCGCCCATGCGGTGGTTGCGGTCGGTTTTGCACTGATGTCGGTGGGCATCGCTGTGGTGGCGCTGGCACCGAACATCCCGATGACGGTGCTGGGCGTGGCCATCGCCGGCGCGCCGCTCGGCGTGATGTTCCCGAACTTCATCGCTCTGTTCTTCGTGCTGGTGCCCGCGCCGATGCGCGGTCGGGCGTCGGGGCTGCTGACCACCGCCATCTTCGGCGGGCAGTTCATCTCGCCCCTGGTGTCGGGCCCGCTGGTCCATGCCTTCGGGCTGAGCGGCGGGCTGCTCGCGGTCGCGGTTCTGCCCGCGCTGGCGGCGGTGGCGGCCGGGGTGTCGAGCGTGCGTGCGTCACAGCGCAGGGCCCCGGTCTAGGGGGCGGATTTTCGCCTTTCCACTCCCGACCATCCATGCAATAGGGAAGCGCCAAACGAGCTATCCATGGAGATGTGCAATGGAGATTCGTGAGGCCCTCACATTCGACGACGTCCTTCTGGTGCCTGCGGCATCCTCTGTGCTGCCGAGCACGGCCGACACAAGGACTCGCGTGACGAAGTCGATTTCCCTCAACATCCCGTTGCTCAGCTCGGCCATGGACACCGTGACCGAAAGCGCGATGGCGATCTGCATGGCCCAGGCGGGCGGCATGGGCGTCATCCACCGCAACCTCGACATCCAGGCCCAGGCCGACGAGGTCCGCCGCGTCAAGCGGTTCGAGAGCGGGATCGTCTACAAGCCGGTCACCCTGCGCCCTGACCAGACGCTGGCTGATGCCAACGCCCTGCGCGAACAGTTCAAGGTGACCGGGTTCCCGGTGGTCGACGAACGGGGCCGGGTCGTCGGGATCGTCACCAACCGCGACATGCGGTTCGCCAGCGACGACCGCACCCCGGTCCACGCGATGATGACCTCCAAGGACCTGGCGGTCCTGAACGAACCCGCCGACCGGGACGAGGCGATTTCGCTGATGAAGGCGCGCCGGATCGAGAAACTGCTGGTCACCGACAAGGACGGGCGGCTCACCGGCCTTCTGACGCTGAAGGACACCGAGCAGGCCGTCCTCAACCCGACCGCCTGCAAGGACAACCTGGGCCGCCTGCGGGTCGCCGCCGCGACCACCGTTGGCGATGCCGGCTATGAACGCAGCGCGGCGCTGGTCGACGCGGGCGTCGACATGATCGTCATCGACACGGCACACGGCCATTCCGAGGGCGTGGCGCGGGCGGTCGAGCGGGCCAAGACCCTGTCGAACGAGGTGCAGGTCATCGCGGGCAACGTCGCCACGGCCGAGGCCACCCGCGCTCTGATCGGGGCCGGGGCGGATGCGGTCAAGGTCGGCATCGGGCCGGGGTCGATCTGCACGACGCGGATGGTCGCCGGTGTCGGCGTGCCGCAGCTGACCGCGATCATGGATTGCGCCCGCGCCGCAGGCGACGTTCCGGTGATCGCGGATGGCGGCATCAAGTTCTCGGGCGACTTCGCCAAGGCGATCGCGGCGGGTGCATCGGTCGCCATGGTCGGCTCGATGATCGCGGGCACCGACGAGAGCCCGGGCGAGGTGATCCTTTACCAGGGTCGGTCGTTCAAGTCGTATCGCGGCATGGGCTCGCTCGGCGCGATGGCGCGCGGCTCGGCCGACCGCTACTTCCAGAAGGACGCGGCCAGCGACAAGCTGGTGCCGGAAGGGATCGAGGGGCAGGTGCCCTACAAGGGCTCGGCCAACGCGGTGATCCACCAGCTCGTCGGCGGCCTGCGTGCGGCCATGGGCTACACCGGCTGCGCCACGATCGACCAGATGCGGTCGAACTGCGAATTCGTGCGGATCACCAACGCGGGCCTGAGCGAGAGCCACGTGCACGACGTGCAGATCACGCGGGAGTTGCCGAACTACCGGATCGGCTGATCTATCCACCCCGTCTGGGTTCCGGCCGATCGCACCCTGTGGTGCGGTCGGCCTTTTCATGTCGCGTCACTTGCCGGGGGCCGCGCCGCCCAGTTCCGACAGGCTGAGCGTCAGCGCACGGGCGAGCGGCTCGACATGCCGGTTGCCGCGTGTCACGGCCTCGAACACCTCGGGCGCGTCGCCCGCGACCATGGCCAGCGCCTCGGCCATCAGGCTGTAGCTCTGCGTCCGGATCCGCGGCTGATCACCCAGCGAGGCAAGGGCGCGGGCCAGAAGGTGGGTCAGCCCCTGCGTCATCGCCGCCTGGCGGTCATGATCCTCGGGCGTTGTCACGACGATGTCGAGGCCGAGGCGGCATTTCAGGAACGCGGCCACGCGCCGCCAGCGGTGGCTCCTGACCGGGCAGAGGACCACCTGCCGCCCGGAGAGGTCATCGCGTGCACTCTGCGGGCCGAACATCGGGTGCGTCGCCAGGATGTCGACGCTCTCGGGCAGGAGGGTGCGCATCAGGCGCGCGGGCTCTTCCTTGACCGAACAGACGTCGACAACCATCTGCCCGGGCCCAAGGTGCGGCGCCATCCGTTGCAGACAGCCCGCGAGCGCGGGCACCGGCACGGCGAGAAGGACGATGTCGGCGCGAACCTCGGAGGGCCCCTCAAGCACGTCGAAGCCCAGGCCCCTTGCAGCCTCGTGCGCCGTGCGGGCGGGATCGAGCACCGAGATCCGGGCATGCGGCGCCAGATAGCGGGCGGCGAGCTGCCCGAACGCGCCAAAGCCGACAATGGTGATCGTGGGAGTGCTGGTGAACATGATCCTGGTCCGAAAAAGGGGGGCCAGGGGTCATGGGGCTCCGGTTCGACCGCTGGCGTGAAGGCAGCGGTGAACATGACAGTTGCTCCGCTCCCTAGGGCAGCGGGTAA
This sequence comes from Pseudooceanicola sp. LIPI14-2-Ac024, assembly GCF_042188925.1. Taxonomy (GTDB): domain Bacteria; phylum Pseudomonadota; class Alphaproteobacteria; order Rhodobacterales; family Rhodobacteraceae; genus Pseudooceanicola. The sequence continues at coordinate 760,341 of NZ_CP170102.1, read as the reverse complement.
TAGGCCATCGCGGTGAAGGTCGTGCAGCGTGTCATGGCGCGGGATTGACCAGAGATCGGCGCCCCCGTCAATACCCCGCGTCCGGCCGGGGGGATCAATCCGGGCCGGGCCGGGCCTTGACGAAGCGCTTGTAGAAGGGCCGCATCATGCCGACCGTCAGCAGGATCCGGTAGATGTGGTGGGCCGAGACGAAGGCGGGGTTGGCGTTCAGCGACAGCGCGATCAGGGCCATCTCGGTCACGCCGCCGGGAGAGAAGCTGATCAGAAGGACGTCCAGCGCCTCACCCGTGGGGCCATGCGCCGCCCAGGCAAAGCCCAGGCCGACGACCAGCATCATCGTCACCGACAGGAAGGCGAGCCAGGCGCCCCGCACGATCAGACGCAGGCGGATGCCGTGGAACCGGGTGCCGAGGAACGAGCCCACGACCACCTGCGCGGCCGAGAGCATCCAGCCCGGCATCTCGATCACGAAGAGGCCCGAGAGCGTCGCCGCCGCCCCGACCAGGAGCGGCCCGACCAGCTGGCCTGCGGGCAGCGGCGCGTACTTGCCCAGAAGGAAGCCCGCGACGACCAGCAATGCCACCTCGGGCAGGTGTTCGAACCCGGCGTCTGCCCGCGACAGGGACATCCCGCCCGCGCTTCCGACCGGGTGCCCGTACCAGAGCGACAGGCCCACGGGCAGCATGGTGACGACAAAGATGATCCGCAGGAACTGCTGCAGGGTGACCAGGTGCTCGACCGCGCCTTCCTCTTCGCCCATCAGCATCGCCTCGATCAGCCCGCCTGGCGTGCTGCAGAAATACGAGGTCGCCGGATCGTAGCGGCCGAGCTTGCGGAAGATGATGTAGTTCCCGGCCAGCACCAGCGGGACAAAGACAGTGAGCGCCAGGAAGCTCGCCCAGGCATGCCGCAGCTCGGCCAGCACGACCCAGTCCACCTTGGCGCCGATCGACAGGCCGATAAGGCCGATGAACATGGCGCGGAAATCGCTGGGGGTCTGGTAGCCCTCGGGGATCGCGCGGGGAACGAAGATCGTCACCAGGCTTGTCGCGATCAGCGCGCCCAGCATGAACGGGAGGGGCAGGCCCACGACCTTGGCGACGAGGCCGCCGATGGTCCCGATCAGGACGAAGAAGGCGGTGTAGATGATCTTGGTCTTCAGGCTGAGCACGTCGGCGTCCGATACGGCGCACGTCGGCACCGCCTTTCCGGGCTGGGTGTGTCTGTCGTGCTGACCTATGCCCCCGGGCCGGTCGGTATGCAAGCGCATGCCCACGCAAGTCTGTGAATTCGAATTTCGCAGCCTCGACACTGCCCGCCGGGCGCGCGGATAGTCGTCCGGGCCACCGATCAGGACCAAGCGAGAGCCCGCCTTGCCCACCCAAGCCGACAGCCGCAGGGCCTTTTTCGCCGTCTTCCCGTCGATCGCGCTGCCGATCTTCATCGCCCTTGTCGACCAGTCGGTCATCACCACCGCGATGCCGTTCGTTGCCGCCGAACTGGGCGAGGTGGCCAAGATCACCTGGCCGGTGACGGCCTACCTGATCGCCGCCGCCGTGGCCGCGCCGGTCTATGGCCGGTTGGGCGACATGTACGGGCGCAAGCGGCTGATGGCGGTCGGGCTGGTGATCTCGTCCGCCGGCTCGATCCTGTGCCATCTCTCGGTCTCGATGACCATGCTCACGGCCTGCCGGGTGGTGCAGGGCCTGGGCGCGGGCGGGTTGATGGCGCTGGCCAGCGCGCTGGTCGGGCAAGCGGTCGGTCCGCGCGAACGCGGGCGCTACCAGGCCTACATCGCGACGGTGGCGGTCACCGCGAACGCCGCGGGCCCGGTGATCGGCGGCGTTCTGACCGATCATTTCGGCTGGCGCAGCATCTTCCTGCTCAACCCGCTTCTCGTGCTGGTGGCGCTGGCGCTGCTCAGCCGCCTCAGGCTCACCAACGCCCCGAGCAGCCGGAAAGGGATCGACATCGGGGGCGCGGTGATCCTGGCGATCGCCTTCACCAGCCTCGTCATGGCGATCGACACGCTGCGCCGGGGCGACGGGGCGCCGATCGCCGGGATGCTGCCGATGGCCACGGTCTGCGCCGCCGCGGTGATCCTGCTGATCTGGTGGGAACGGCGCGTCGAAACCCCGCTGCTGCCGCGGCAGGTGTTCGAAAACCCCTCGATCCGGCGGTCCAACGCGATGGCCGTCGCGCAGGGCTGCCTGATCCTGGCGATCCTCGCGCTGCTCCCGGTGTTCCTGCGGGTGCAGCTTGGCATCTCGGCCTCGGGGATCGGGCGGGCGCTGGTGCCGATGGTGGCGGCCACGGCGGTCGGGGCCTCGATCACCGGCAAGATGGTGAACATGACCGGATGGACGACGCTGTTTCCCGGCATCGGCTTCACCATGCTGGCGGTGATGCTGGCGGGATTTGCGCTGATCCATCCGCAACTGGACCAGACCGGCTATGCGATCTGGTTCACCTGCACGACGATCTGGCTGGGCACGGTGATGCCCACGGTGCAGATCATCGTCCTGGCCGAGGGCGAGCCGCAGGATTTCGGTGCCGTCACCTCGGTCACGCAGCTGTCGCGCTCGCTCGGCGCCGCGACGGGGACGGCGATCATCCCGGTCGTTCTGCTGCTGACGCCCGGGTTCGGCGCGGAACCGCTCGCCCAGCTTCTCGACGGCAGCAGACAAGATGTGGAGGTCGCATGGCCCGCCTTCCGCAATGCCTTCCTCGTTCTGGCCGGCATCGCGGCGCTTGGCGCGGTGATCGCGGCGCGGGTGCCGCGGCGTTCGGTCTGACCCACGGCAAGTTGGCTTGCCCGGCCCCGGATAAGCGGTGATAAACCCCGACACATTCGGAGGTTGCCATGTCCCTGCTGCGTTCCCTGATCACCGCCGTCGCGCTGGTTCTGCCGATGGCCGCCCATGCCGACCGGGTCACGGTCTTTGCCGCCGCCAGCCTCAAGGACGCGATGGACGATATCGCGCCCGCCTTCGAGGCCGAGACCGGGCACGAGGTCGTCGTCTCGCTCGCCGGGAGTTCGGCGCTTGCCCGCCAGATCAACGAGGGTGCACCGGCGCAGGTCTTCATCTCGGCCAATTCGGACTGGATGGACGTGCTTGAAGCGAATGGCAAGCTCGCCCCCGAAAGCCGGCGTCCCCTGCTGGGGAACCGCCTGGTCCTCGTCGCGCACGATCCCGAGGTGCCCGAACGGGACATCACCCGGGATTTCGACATCGGCGCGCTGCTCGGCGACGGCCAGCTGGCCATGGCCCTTGTCGAGGCGGTGCCCGCGGGCATCTACGGCAAGGCCGCGCTCGAGTCGCTGGGGGTCTGGGAGGCGCTGGTCCCCCGCGTGGCACAGGCCGACAACGTCCGTGCCGCGCTGGCGCTGGTCGCCACCGGCGAGGCGCCGCTCGGGATCGTCTATGCCACCGACGCGATGGCCGAACCCAAGGTGCATGTCGTCGGCCGTTTCCCCGCCGACAGCCACCCGCCGATCGTCTATCCGGCCGCGGCCATGGCCGACCCGGGCGAAGCCGCGCTGGCCTTCCTTCAGTTCCTCGGTGGCGAAGAGGCGGCAGCCATCTTCATCTCGAAGGGCTTCGAGGTGCTCGAGGAGTGATGTCGGGAAACCGTGGAGCGGGTGAAGGGAATCGAACCCTCGTCGTCAGCTTGGGAAGCTGCTGCTCTACCATTGAGCTACACCCGCCTGCGGTGCAGGAGAGGTAGCCAAGCCCGCCGGGCGCGTCAATCGGCTAAATGCATCCGACGCGGCGGAAGCGGCAGGCGGCGCCGTGTGGCGCCACCCGCCGGGATCGTCACCCTCAGCTGTTGAGGATCTTCATCTTCTGGGCCTGGAACTCGTCCTCGCTGAGGATCCCCTGGTCCTTGAGCTGGGCGAGCTTGGTCAGCTGATCCATCTTGGCATCGTCGAGCCCGCCTGCAGCCGCCGGGGCCGCCTGCGGCGGCGGCGGGGCGTACTGCGGTTCGGCCATCGGCTGCGGCGCGGCCGCGTCGGCCCGGGCGGCCTGCTTGCGCGCGGCGCGGTTGTTCATGGTGTTCGCGGTGCCGACCACGACTGCGGTGGTGGCGGCGGTGCGGGCAGCGTTGCCGATCAGGCTGCCTCCCATACGTCTTCTCATGATGTAGTCTCCCGTTTACAATACGTTAGGGTCAGATTTTCAGACGGATTCCGCCGCCGCGATGACCGCGGCGCGGGCTTCTTCCACCAGCGGACGCGGGATGCGTTCGTCCAGGACCACGCGGCCGCCGGATTCGCGCACCGCCTCGGCGAACTCGCCGACCCAGGTGTTCTCGAACAGGATCATCAGCGCGGTCCAGTTCTCGGGCAGCTCGGCGGCAAGCTCCAGAAGGTCCTCTTCGCTCAGCAGGCCGTCCTCTTCCTCGGTCAGTTTCTGGAGCGCCTCGGACAGCTCGTCATCGAGGTCCTCGATCTCGAGCACCGAGATCGTGCCGTCGGCATCCTTGGACGCCACGACAAGGTCGATCACCCGGATCAAACCCTTGTCGACCATGTCAAAAAAGGTCGGGGCGACATTCCCGTTGAACTGGTTTCCCGGGAATTCGATCATTACTAGTTCCACCGGTCCCTTGCGGTCGGTCATGGCTTCAACTCCTCAAGACAAATTACCTTGGGTTAACCATGCGAAATACCGCAACGACGCACAACCCTTCCGAAAGGGGGGCGGTGAAGATTCTCGGCGTGACGGGCGGAGGACGGCTTAGGCCCGGCGGCGCCGTCTCCGGCCGCCGCGGTCGCCGTCGCCACCGGTGTTGAAGCTGACTTCGGGCAGGGTCACTACGGCGCGCAGCTCGGGGAAGGGATCGACGGCGTGCGGGATCGCATTGGCGGCGACGAAATGCTCCTGGAAACGCGGGGCAATGGCGGTCTCGACCTTGGTGATCCGGCGGACCTCGGCCTCGATCCGGGCGCGGGCGGCGCGGTTGCAGAGCGCGATGCGCGCCCCGGTCCCGGCGGCGTTCCCGGCCGAGCTGACCCGGTCGAGCGGCACGTCGGGGATCATTCCCAGCACCATCGCGTGTTTCGGAGAGATATGCGCGCCGAAGGCCCCGGCCAGCACCACGCGGGCCACCCGGTCGACCCCGCGTTCGTCCATCAGCAGCCGCGCCCCGGCATAGAGCGCCGACTTCGCCAGCTGGATCGCCCGGATGTCGCCCTGGGTCACGGTGATCCGCGCGCCACCCTCGGCGCTGGCGTCGTGGATCAGGTAGGCATGCGTGCGTCCGTCGGGCTCGCATCGCGGTGTGCCGGTCTGCTCGGCCGATCCGATGAGCCCGGAGGGGTCGAGGAGCCCCGCCATCCGCATCTCGGCCACCGCCTCGATGATGCCCGAACCGCAGATGCCAGTGATGCCGGTCTGCGCGGTGGCGGCGGCAAAGCCCGGATCATCCGACCAGAGATCGCAGCCGATGACGCGGAATCGCGGCTCCTTGGTCGCGGGGTCGATCTCGATCCGTTCGATGGCGCCTGGCGCGGCACGCTGGCCCGAGGAGATCTGGGCCCCCTCGAACGCCGGCCCGGTGGGCGAGGAGCAGGCGAGCACCCGCGTCCTGTCGCCCAGCAGCAGCTCGGCGTTGGTCCCGACGTCGACGATCAGCACGAGGTCCTCGGACTTGTCCGGCTCCTCGGCCAGCGCCACGGCGGCGGCGTCGGCGCCGACATGGCCTGCGATGCACGGCAGCAGGTAGGTCTGCGCGCGCGGGTTGATCGCGGTGAGCTCAAGCATGGCGGCATCGAGCGCAAGCGCCGAAGAGGTGGCGAGCGCAAAGGGCGCCTGGCCCAGTTCCACCGGGTCGAAGCCCAGCAGCAGGTGGTGCATCACCGGGTTGCAGACCACCACCGTCTCGACGATCAGCGCGGGGTCGATCCCGGCGTCGCGGGCGATCTCGGCAAAGAGGGTGTTGAGGGCCGTGCGGACGGCGGCCGTCATCTCGACCTCGCCGCCCGGGTTCATCATCGCGTAGGATACCCGGCTCATCAGGTCCTCGCCGAACCGGATCTGCGGGTTCATGATGCCGGCCGATCCCTTCACCTCGCCGGTGCCGAGGTCGCACAGGTGTGCCGCGATGGTGGTCGACCCGAGGTCGATCGCCAGGCCGTAAAGACCATCTTCGTGCAGGCCGGGCCAGATTTCGAGGATCTTAGCCGCGCCCTCGTGATGATCTGCAAAGACTGCGACGGTGACCTTCCAGTCGCCCTTGCGGAGCACCTTCTGCAGCTTCATCAGCAGGCTCGGGGCGGCGGTGACGGCGGGAATGTTCCACTGCGCCTCGAGCGCGCGGGCCAGCCGCTCGAAATCGCCCGACGGTTCGTGCATGTCGGGTTCTGCCACCTCGACATAGTAGAGCCGCGTCGCCGCATCCATCGTGATGTCGCGCACGGCGGCGTCCTTACGGACGACCTGGCGGTGGACCTGGCTTTCGGCGGGCACGTCGATTACCATGTCGCCGAGGATCTGCGCCTGGCATCCGAGGCGTCGCCCGGACTTCAGCCCTCGCACCCGGTCATAGCGTTCCTCGACCGCGTTCCAGTCGCTCAGCGCCTCGGGGCGGGCGGTGACGCCGTGCTTGGGAAAGTCGCCGAAGGCCGGGGCGACCTGGCATTTGGAACAGATGCCACGCCCGCCGCAGACCGAGTCGAGGTCGACGCCCAACTGGCGCGCGGCGTCGAGGACGCGGGTGCCGGGCGTCACGCGACCGCGCTTGCCCGAGGGGGTGAAGATGACGAGAGGATCCTGGGCCATGTCCGACGTTCCGCCTGTTTTTCCGCACCATAGGGGCAGGACGCCGCAGGCAGAAGGCGGGAAACGTCAGATTGCTGCCTGTCCGCGGCGCGGCGGGGTCAGAAGCGCAGCACGATCTCGTTCGGGCGGGTCTCGACGCTGATCCGGCGGCCACGTTCCGTCAGCAGCGCGGGCAGCAGTGCGAACTGGACCTGCGCGGGCTGGACGTTGGCCTGGCTGGCCGGATCGCTCAGCCCCTGCCACAACGCGGGATCGGGGCGGTTGGGATTGGCGGGGCCCGAGATCTCCCACCGGTCCTCATCGTCGGCCGGGGTCACCGACACGGTGCCGCCCTGGGGCATGGCGCTTTCAAAGCACTGCAGGGCCAGGAATACCTCCTGCACCCGGGCGCGGGGGTATTCGTGCACCGGGGTCCAGTCGAACTGCACCCGGCTGCCGGCGCTGATGTCGGTCAGGATCGACCCGATTTCCGATTTCCCCATCATCTGGTGTGCGCCCGCCATGCCGAAGGCAACCCGCAGGAACCGGATCCGGGCATTGGCGTGATCCACCGATTCCGAGATCAGCGCCAGTTCCGGCGACACCGCCTTGCCCTCCAGCGACAGAAGCTCGATCCCGTTGCAGATCGCCCCGATGGGCGAGATCAGGTCGTGGCAGATCCGTGACCCTATCAGCGAGGCAAGATTGTGATTAGACTGCCACATGGTATTCCCTTCACATTGCCCGATCGCTGGACCGACACATGGATGACCTGAACGCCTTGCTTGAGCCCGGAATGCGGGTGGTCCACCCGGCCCAGCCGGATTGGGGGACCGGGCAAGTGCAATCAAACATTGCCGGAAAGATCACTGTCAACTTTCCCGAAGCGGGCAAGATCGTCATCGACAGCTCCCGTGTCGCACTGCTCCCCGTCTTTGAATCATGAACCTGGTTGCCAAATGGTTAATGATCATCGACTTGCCGCGCTGCGGCACCGAGGGGCGCGGAAATCGTCGGGACAAGGCGGCGCGGCAAGGGATTGATCCGCGCCTGCCGCTTTTTTAAAAGCGCGCAACGATGACACGCCAGACCGCCCCCTCGCACGACCCCGCCGCCCTGCGCGAAAGCCCGCGATTCTCGGTCCGGCTGGCGCGTGACGCGGCCGAGGTCGAGGCGGCGCAGCGCCTGCGCTACCGGGTCTTCGTCGAGGAACTTGGCGGCGACGGCCCGATGGTCGACCACGACGCCCGGCTGGAACGCGACCGCTTCGACGGCGATTTCGATCACCTGCTGCTCTGGGACGACAGCCGCGAGGACGCCGATCCGCGCGACCGGGTCGTCGGCGCCTACCGTCTGCTGCCGCCCGAGGGGCGCGTCCGGGTCGGGCGCTACTACTCCGACGACGAATACGACCTCTCGGTGCTCGAAGCCTCGGGTCGCCGGCTGCTGGAGCTCGGCCGATCCTGCCTGCTGCCCGACTACCGCGGCGGCACGGCGATGTGGCACCTGTGGAACGCGCTGGCGGGCTACGTCCGCGAGAAGGAGATCGAGGTGTTGTTCGGCGTCGCCTCGTTCCACGGCACCGACGTGCACGCGCTTGCCGCGCCGCTATCGCTGCTGCACCACCGCCACCTCGCGCCCGAGGACCTGCGCGTCCGCGCGCAGCCTGCGCAGTTCCATCCGATGGACCTGCTGCCCGAGGACCAGATCGACCGCCGTGCCGCCATGCTGGCGGTGCCCGCGCTGATCAAGGCCTACCTGCGGCTCGGCGGGTTCGTAGGCGAGGGCGCCTTTGTCGATCACGCCTTCAACACGGTCGACGTCTGCCTGATCCTCGACACCGCCCGGATGAACGACCGACAGCGCGCGATCTACGAACGTGAGGCCGGGGTGTGACGCAGGTGTGGCAGCCGGACCCCACCGATGGCTATCCCGACCCGACGCATCCCGGCCCGGGTGGCTGGCTGCTGATCGTGCTGCGGGTGATCCCGTTGGTGATCCTGAACTTCGGCGGGCTGGTGATCCTGCTGCTGATCCGGCTGGTCGAACGGCCGCTTTGCGGCGTGCATCGCCCGGTCACCTCGCGGCTGGTGCAGGCGGTCTGCATCCTCAGCCTCAAGCTCGTCGGGTTGAGGCTGTGCGTCAGCGGGCGGCCGATGCGCGAGGGCGGGGCGGTGGTGGCCAACCACTCCTCATGGCTCGACATCTTCGTGCTGAACGCGGCCAAGCGGATCTACTTTGTCAGCAAGGAAGAGGTGGCAGGCTGGGCCGGAATCGGCTGGCTGGCGCGGGCCACCGGCACCGTCTTCATCAGGCGCGACCGGCGCGAGGCGCAGGCGCAGACCCAGGTCTTCCGAGAACGGCTGGGCGCCGGGCACAAGCTGCTTTTCTTCCCGGAAGGCACCTCGACCGACGGGATCCGGGTTCTGCCTTTCAAATCAACGCTGTTCGACGCGTTCTTCGCCGAGGACCTGAAGACTCACCTGCACGTTCAGCCGGTGACCGTGGTCTACCACGCCCCCGCGGATGCCGAGCCGCGGTTTTACGGCTGGTTCGGCGGCATGGGCTTTGCCGGGCATATCGTTCAGGTGCTGAGCCATTGGAAGCGCGGGTCGGTCGACGTGATCTGGCATGATCCGATCCCGGCGGCGCAGGTCGAGAACCGCAAGGTCATGGCGCGCACGGCCGAAGCGGCGGTGCGGGGCGGCATGCCGCCCGAGCGCCGGATCACCTGATCGGGGCGAGCAGCGCGGCCAGCGCGGCTTTCGGATCCTTGGCGTCCCAGATTTCCGTCCCGATGCCGAAGAAGTCGGTCATCGGGGCCAGCCGTTCGATGGCCTCGCCGGTCAGCGCGCCTTCGGCGACCACCGGCAGCTCGATCATCTGCGACCACCAGGCAAAGATCTCGTCATCGGCCAGTTCGGCACCGGCCAGCGCGGTGGCACCGACCGGACCGAAGGCGATGTAGTCCGCGCCCGCTTCGCCCGCGTTCATCCCCTCGTGCCGGGAGGCGCCGCAGAAGGCGCCGACGATCGCGTCTGTGCCAAGCGCCTTGCGGGCCTTGCGGACCGACCGCGCGCCGTCGACCAGGTGCACCCCGTCGAGGCCGAGCCGTTCGGCCAGCACGAAATGCGTGTCGATCACCAGCGCCACGTCGCGGGCATGGGTCACCTCGCGCAGGGCATCCGCGGCGCGGCTGATCCGGTCCTCGTCATGGCTGGCCAGGGCCAGGCGCACGCAGGCGACCTGTTCGGCGTCGAGCACGGCGGCCAGCTGGTCGGGAAAGACCGACAGGTCAAACTCCGGCGGCGAGATCAGGTAGAGTTGCGGGGCGTCTTCGGACATGGGTGTTCGTTCCTCGTGGTCGGGCCGCTATAGCCTGCGGCTGGCCGCGGGAAAGGGGGCTCCTCGGACCGGGGAGCGGGCAGGGGCCGCGCGGCCCCCGCCGAGAGCGTTCAGCCGGCGTAGTCGGTCCAGGCCATGTCCTCGCCCTTGAGGCCGCCCTTGATGACGCGGGTCGGCAGGCCGATGCGGTCCAGCAGGGTGAAGAACGGTTTGGGGTCCAGCTCCTCGACGTTCGTCATCGTCCCGGCGTCCCATTCACCGGTGGCGACCAGCATCGCGGCGGCGACCGGCGGCACACCGGCGGTGTAGGAAATGCCCTGGCTGCCGACCTCTTCGTAGGCTTCCTTGTGATCGGCCACGTTGTAGACGAAGAGCTCGATCTCCTCGCCGCCCCTGGTGCCCTTCACGAGGTCGCCGATGCAGGTCTTGCCGGTGTAGTCCGGCGCGAGGCTGGCGGGGTCGGGCAGGCAGGCCTTGACCACCTTCAGCGGGATCACCTCCTGCCCCTCGGCGGTCGTCACCGGCTGTTCCGAGAGCAGGCCGATGTTCTTCAGCACGGTGAAGACGTTGATGTAGTGATCGCCGAAGCCCATCCAGAACCGCACGTCGGCCTGCGGATAGTTGACGGCGAGCGAATGCACCTCGTCATGCCCGGACTGGTAGGCCTTGGAGGGGCCGACCACCGGCAGATCCCATTCGTGGCCCGAGGCGAACATCTCGGTCTCCTTCCACTGCTGGTCCTCCCAGTAGTAGACGGTGCCGGTGAACTCACGGAAGTTGATCTCGGGGTCGAAGTTCGTGGCGAAATACTTGCCGTGACTGCCTGCGTTGATGTCGACGATGTCGATGCTCTTCACCTCGTCCATCTGGTCGATGGCGAAGCGGGCAAAGGCATTCACCACGCCCGGATCGAAGCCCGCACCGAGGATCGCGGTCACGCCCTTCTCGGCACAGGCGTCGCGGCGTTTCCATTCGTAGTTGGCGTACCACGGCGGGGTCTCGCAGATCTTGTCGGGCTCTTCGTGGATCGCGGTGTCGATATAGGCCGCGCCGGTCGCGATGCAGGCGTCGAGGACGTGCATGTTGACGAAGGCGGTGCCCACGTTGATGACGATCTGCGCCCCGGTGTCGCGGATCAGGGCCGCGACGGCATCGCTGTCGGTGGCATCGACCGCGTGGGCGGTGAAGTTGCCCGCGACCTTCATCGCGTTCTTGTCCTCGACGCTCGCGATGATCGCCTCGCACTTGGGCTTTGTGCGGCTGGCGATGTGCAGGTCACCCAGCACGTCGTTGTTCTGGGCGCATTTGTGCGCGACCACCTGGGCGACGCCACCGGCGCCGATGATGAGAACGTTCTTCTTCAAGACAGAACTCCCTTGATGATGAGGCGCCCCGGAAGGCGCAGTCAGATCACGACAGGGCCGCCGCGAAATCGTCGTAGGTGAAGGCCCGCACCAGCCGTTCCGAGCCGTCGAGCTCGCGGATGGCGATGGCGGGCATCTGCACCCCGTTGAACCAGTTTTTCTTGACCATCGTGTAACCCGCCGCGTCCTGGATCGAGATCCGGTCACCGGGCTGCAGGGCCTTGGGAAACTTGAATTCCCCGAAGATGTCGCCGGCCAGGCAGGACTTGCCGCAGATCATCCAGTCCTGGTCGCCGCTTTCGTGCACCTTGGCGCTCTCGCGGTAGATCAGCAGGTCGAGCATGTGCGCCTCGATCGAGCTGTCGACGATGGCCAGGTTCTTGCCGTTGAAGAGCGTGTCGAGGACCGTGACCTCGAGCGTGGTGGACTTGGTGATCGCGGCCTCGCCGGGCTCGAGGTAGACTTGGACCTCGTTCTCGCCGGCAAAGCGTTTCAGCCGCTCGGCCAGGGTGTCGAGGGGATAGCCCTCTCCGGTGAAGTGGATGCCGCCGCCCAGGCTGATCCAGTCCATCCGCCGGATCAGGGCACCGAACCGTGCCTCGATCTGGCCCAGCATCTCGTCGAACCGCTCGAAGCTCGCGTTCTCGCAGTTGTTGTGGAACATGAAGCCGCTGATCAGCTCCGCCACCGGCTCGATCACCTCGGGGCTGTGTTCGCCGAGACGCGAGAACGGGCGCGCGGGATCGGCGAGGTCGAAGCCGCTGGTGGACACGCCGGGGTTCACCCGCAGGCCGCGGGTGTGGCCGCGGCTGACCTCTTCGAAGCGCGAAAGCTGCTGCGCTGTGTTGAAGATCACCTTGTCGGATGAGGCCAGCACCTCGTCGATCTCGTCCGGTGCCCAGGCAACGGAATAGGCGTGCGTCTCGCCCGGGAACTTCTCGCGCCCCAGCTTGACTTCGAAGAGCGACGAGGAGGTGGTGCCGTCCATGTAGTCCGCCATCAGGTCGAAGACCGACCAGGTCGCAAAGCACTTGAGCGCCAGGAGCGCCTTGGCGCCGGAGCGCTCGCGCAGGCGGGCGATCTTCTCCATGTTGGGAAGCAGGCGGGACTTGTCGATGAGGTAATAGGGCGTCTGCATGCGCGTCGGGGCCTCTGCGGGGTCGGGACGGGGATGCACCGGTCCGTTCGATGCGAGGGCCCTTTAACGCGGCTGGTGCCGGGTCGCAATGACTCTCGGGCGTGGGGGCGGCGCGTCGGGCGGGGTCGGGGGGCCAGACCCTTTGTGGGTGGTAACGATCCCGAGCGGGTGTGGGCCTGATCGTCGAGGCGAGCACCGATGCCCTGGTGCAGGCGCGTCTTGGGCGGTGCGTGGCAAGCACGCACCCTACGGCTTGGGCGTGTGTGGAGGGGAAGGCGGGGGCGCTGCCCCCGTCGCGGCGGGCCGCGACTCCCCCGGAGTTTTCCGGGCAAGATGAAGGGGCGCGCGGCTTGTGTGTCGGGGCCTGCGTGGTATGAGGCGGGCGGATTTCAGGTGGAAAGGATGGTCATGTCGCAGCCGGTCTTCGTTCTGGTGCGTTCGCAGATGGGGGAAAACATCGGCGGCGCGGCGCGGGCGATGTGGAACTTCGGTCTCGACCGGATGCGGCTGGTCGATCCGCGCGATGGTTGGCCCAACCAGAAGGCCGTCGCCATGGCGAGCGGGGCCGGGCGCCTGCTGGACGATGCGGGCGTCTTTGCGACCACGGCCGAGGCGGTCGGGGATTGCGACTATGTCTTTGCCACCACGGCGCGGGCGCGCGGGCTGACCAAGCCGGTCGTGACGCCCGAGCGGGCGATGGAGATGGCACGCGAGAAGATCGTGGCGGGAGAGAAGGTCGCGGTCCTCTTCGGGCCGGAACGCGCGGGGCTCGAGAACGACGACATCGCGCGGGCCAATGCCATCATCAACGTGCCGGTGAACCCTGAATTCGCCTCGCTCAACCTGGCGCAATGCGTGCTGCTGACCGCCTACGAGTGGCGCCGGCAGGGGGTCGAGGTCGCGGCAGAGCGGGTGGAACTGGCCGGCACCGACTGGGCGAGCCAGGTCGAGATGGAGAAGCTGGCCGTGCATTACGAGGACCGGCTGGAGCAGGCGGGCTTTTTCTTTCCCGAGACCAAGGCGGAAAACATGAAGCTGAACCTGCGCAATTTCTGGAGCCGGATGCCGATGACGCGCGCCGATGTGCAGATGCTGCACGGGGTGATGCGTCAAATGGTCCGCTGGAAGGAACGCGGCGAGTGATCTTGTTGCCCCTGCGGCCCGGACATAGGGTGCGCGCAGGACGGAGGGCGGAATGAGCCAGAAGCGAAGCATATTCGAAGAGGTTGAGACCAGCGAGAAGCCGCAGGTCCAGACCGGGGTGATCGACCGGGCGCGCAAGGGATCGCGCCGGGCGGTGCGGGTCTGGCTGATGATCCTCTTCGCGCTGGTCTTCGCGATGATCCTTGTCGGCGGCATGACCCGGCTGACGGATTCCGGGCTGTCGATCACCGAATGGCGGCCGGTCACCGGGGCGATCCCGCCGATGTCCGCGGCCGAGTGGCAATCGGAGTTCGAGAAGTACCAGGCAATCCCCGAGTTCCAGTTGCAGAACAAGTGGATGGACCTCGACGACTTCAAGTCGATCTACTGGTGGGAATGGGGCCACAGGCAGCTGGGACGGGTCATCGGCCTGGTCTGGGGCATCGGCTTCGTGGCGTTCCTCGCGCTTGGCAAGGTGCCGCCGGGGTGGAACGGCCGGCTGCTGTGGATCGGTGTGCTGGGCGGCCTGCAGGGCGCGATCGGCTGGTGGATGGTCTATTCCGGGCTGGGGGGCACGATGCTCGACGTCGCCTCGGAACGGCTGGCGATCCACCTCGGCCTTGCCTTCATCATCCTCGGCTTCATCGCCTGGTACGTCCTGATGCTGGGGCGCGAGGAGCGGGACCTGATGCAGGCCCGCCGGGTGACCGAAAAGCGGCTTTTCGGTGTTTCGACCGGGTGGATGCACTTTGCCTTCCTGCAGATCATCCTCGGCGCGCTGGTCGCGGGGATCGATGCCGGGCGGAGCTACACCGACTGGCCGACGATGGGCGGACAGTACCTGCCGCCCGATCCCTTCCTGCTGGAACCGGCCTGGCGCAACTTCCTCGAGAACCCGGCGCTGGTGCAGTTCATGCACCGGATGGTGGGCTATGCGCTGTTCGCCTATGGCATCTTCGCCTTCCTGCGCGGTCGACGGTCGGCCAATGCCACGACCCGCGCGGCCTTTGCCGCGGCGTTCATCGCGCTCTGCGGGCAGGTGGTCCTGGGCATCTACACTGTGATGACCGGCGCGCCCTGGCAGGTCGCCATCCTGCACCAGTTCCTGGCCGTCGTGACCTGGGTGCTCATCATCCGGTCGCGCTTCTACAGCGCCTATCCCATCGTGACCTCGATCCGCGGAGCCTGACATGATCAACGACACCCTGAGCGCCCTTCTGGAGCACCAGAAGGAGACCGAGGCGCTGGCCCAGGTGGCCGGCCGGCTTGGCTGGGACCAGGAAACCGTGATGCCGCGCGGCGCGGCGCACCAGCGGGGCGAGGAGATGGCGGCGATGGAGGGCGTGCTGCACGCCCGCCGCACCGATCCGCGCGTGGGCGAGTGGCTGGCGGGGCTGGAAGGGGCGGACCTCGGCGCGGTGGATGCCGCCAAGCTGCGGCTGATCCGGCGCAGCTTTGACCGGGCCAGCAAGGTGCCGGCGCGGCTCGCCTCCGAGATCGCCCGCGTCACCTCGGTCGCGCAGGGCAAGTGGGCGGCGGCGCGGGCAGCCGACGATTTCGCGGCCTTTGCCCCGGTGCTGGAAGAGGTGGTGCGCCTGAAGCGCGAAGAGGGCGCGGCGCTGGCCAATGGCGGCGACGTCTACGACGCGATGCTCGACGATTACGAGCCCGAGATGACGGCGGCCGAGCTCGAGGCGATGTTCGGCCAGATGCGGCCGCGCCTGCGCGCCCTGCGCGAGGCGGTGCTGGGCCAGCCCGAACCCACGGCGCTGGCGGGGCAGTTCCCGGAAGACAAGCAGATGGCCCTGTCCGAGATGCTGGCCCGGACCTTTGGCTATGACCTCGACCGGGGGCGGATCGACAAGGCGGTGCACCCGTTCTCGTCCGGGTCGGGCAGCGACGTACGGATCACCACGCGGACCAACCCGGCCGATCCGTTCAACTGCTTCTATTCCACGATCCACGAGGTCGGGCACGCCTGCTATGAGCAGGGGATCGACCCGGACTTTGCGCTGACGCCGCTGGGGCAGGGCGTGTCGATGGGCGTGCACGAAAGCCAGAGCCGGATCTACGAGAACCAGCTGGGCCGGTCGCGTGCCTTCACCGGGTTCCTGTTCCAGCAGATGCAGGCCACCTTCGGCGACATCGGGATCGACACGCCCGAGGCGTTCTATGCAGCCGTGAACCGGGTGCAGAAGGACTTCATCCGGACCGAGGCGGACGAGGTGCAGTACAACCTGCACATCATGCTGCGCTTCGACCTGGAGCGGGCGATGGTGGCGGGCGACCTGGCGGTGGCCGACCTGGAAGGCGCGTGGAACGACCGGTTCGAGAAGGATTTCGGCTATGCCGTGCCGCGCGCTTCGCTGGGGTGCCTGCAGGACGTGCACTGGTCGGTCGGGCTCTTCGGCTACTTCCCGACCTATTCGCTGGGCAACGTCTATGCCGGCTGCCTGCACCAGGCGCTGCGGGCGGATATTCCGGCGCTCGACGACCAACTGGCCACCGGCGAGACCGGGGCCGCGACCGGGTGGCTGCGCGAGCGGGTGCAGCGCCACGGCGGATTGATGAAGCCGCGCGAGGTGATCACCCGGGCCTGCGGCTTTGCGCCGGACGCCGGGCCGCTGCTCGATTACATCGAGGCGAAGTTCCGGGGCATCTACGGGCTCTGAACGAAAATGGGCCGGCTGTTCAGGCCGGCCCAGTCGCGGGATCGACGGGGTAGAAGCGTCTGCCCGCATGTTCCGGTCCGCTCACGGGGCGAGAGTGTGCCCCGTCACTGAACGCGCGCGCGAACCGATGCCTGAACGGACGGCAGAAAGGCCGGACGTCCGGGCGCTGAGAAACCAATGATCGTTACCGTTCACCCGCAGCCATGAACGGAGCCAAGGCACATGCCCAGCTTGCCGGCGCAAACGCGCCGGTGCGTTTATCCACCTGGAAGGGTGGTGCAGTCCCTGTGTCCCATGCATCGCTGCCCTTTCAGGGGTACACGCATAGGCTGTTGTCATGAACAACTTATTCTGCACGCGCAGCATTGCAGGATTGGCTGTCACAATACGGCAACGGACCTAGGAATCAGAGCTCGGTCGCGTTGGTGAAGCAGTCGGCGATCCAGTCCGCCACCGCCCGCAGAAGGGGGTCTCGGCGGCGGGTTTCGTGAAAGCAGAGGTAGAGCTGGCTTTCGATATCGCGGCTTTCGGGGTCGTATTTCACCAGCGCCTTGTCCCGCGCCGCCGCGATGGCGGGCATCAGGCCGGGCAGGCGGGTGCTTTGCACTGTGGATAGAACTTCGCTCATGGTTTCGACGCGGAAATCCGGGTCGCGGCCGCCCATGATGACCCGGGCGCCCTGCATCGGCGGCTGGGATTCGTGTTGCTTGATCAGGCCGATCCAGTGCCCGTCATGCGGGCTGTCGGGATAGGCATAGACGTTCAGGCGCATCTTGCCGACGTAGCGTACGACAAGCCGTCCCTGGGTCGGGCGCACCGGTACGACGATCAGGTCGTTCTCGCCAAGCGCCTCGGTGAACATCTGCGAATTGAACACCAGCGAGACGTTCGGCCACTGGGCCGAGAAGCGGCTCAGCTCAGGGTAGAGAAGGTAGGACATGATCGAGGGCGGGCAGCCGACCGCGATATTGCCGTGTGACGGGTACTCTCCGGACTGGCCCGTATTGAGGTAGGTCGCGATCTGGTGCTCGAAGGTGGTCGCGCTTTCGATCAGGTCGGCGATCGATTCATTCGCGATCCAGCCCTCGGGCGTCTTGATGAAGAGGTCGCAGCCCAGCACCTCGCCGAGGCGCCCCAGCCGGCGGGAGACCGTGGCCGGGTTGGTGTCGAGAAGCCGGGCCGCTGCGCTCATGCTGCCGGTCTTGTGCACGGCAATCAGGTAGCGCAGGTCGTCCCAGTTCTTCATGCGATCCCCGCCAGCGGCCAAGGTCCTCTGTGCCTCCTGCTTAGCTCAGTCCTCGGTCCCGGCGGGGCCTTCGGCCTCTGCTCCGGACTCGTCCGTATCGTCGCCTTGTTCCGCGATCCGCGCAACCGAGACGACCTCTTCGCCCGCGCCGGTGTTGAACACCTTCACGCCGCCCGCCGAACGGGACCTGAACGAGATGCCTTCGACGGGTACGCGGATCGACTGCCCGCGCGAGGTGGCGAGCATGATCTGGTCGTCCGGCTCCACCGGGAAGGAGGCGACGAGCGCGCCGCCCCGCATCGCGCGGTCCATCGCGGCCACGCCCTGGCCGCCGCGGCCGCGGACCGGGTAGTCGTGCGAGGACGACAGCTTGCCCGAGCCGTTGGCGGTGATGGTCAGGATCAGGTTCTCGGACGCCGACATCTCGGCGTAGCGTTCGGGGCTCAGCTGGCCGGCTTCGACCGCCTCGTCATCCTCGTCCGGCAGCTCTTCCTCGGTCACGCCGGCCATCAGGCGGCGCTGCTTGAGGTAGGCGGCGCGTTCCTGGGGATCGGCCTCGAAGTGACGGATGATCGACATCGACACGACGCGGTCGCCGTTCTGCAGGCGGATGCCGCGGACGCCGGTCGATTTCCGGCCCTTGAAGACGCGCACCTCGGTGGTCTGGAAGCGGATCGCGCGACCCGCATCGGTGACGAGCATGACGTCGTCATCCTCGGAGGCGATGCGCGCGTTCACCAGTTCCACGCCCTCGGGCAGGTCCATCGCGATCTTGCCGTTCCGCATCACGTTGGTGAAGTCCGACAGCGCGTTCCGGCGGACGTCGCCGGCGCTGGTGGCGAACACGATCTGCAGGTCGTCCCATTCCTCTTCGGGGCGGTCGACCGGCATGATCGCGGCGATCGAGACACCCTGCGGGATCGGCAGGATGTTGACGATCGCCTTCCCGCGCGAGGTCCGGCCGCCAAGCGGCAGGCGCCAGGTCTTGAGCTTGTAGACCATCCCGTCGGTGGTGAAGAACAGCAGCTGCGTGTGGGTGTTGGCGACGAAGAGCGAGGTGACGACATCGTCGTCCTTCAGCCCGGCGCCCGACAGGCCCTTGCCGCCGCGCCGCTGCGCGCGGAACTCGGACAGCGCGGTGCGGCGGATGTAGCCGCCCTGGGTCACGGTGACGACCATGTCCTCGCGCTCGATCAGGTCCTCGTCTTCCATGTCGCCGGACCAGTCGGCGATCTCGGTGCGGCGCGGCACGGCGAAGAGCTCCTTCACCTCGCGCAGCTCGTTGCCGATGATCTCCATGATCCGGTCGCGGGAGCCGAGGATCTCGAGGTATTCGCGGATCTTGCCCGCCAGTTCGCGCAGCTCGTCGGTGACCTCCTGCACGCCCAGCTGGGTCAGGCGCTGGAGGCGAAGCTCGAGGATCGCGCGGGCCTGTACCTCGGAGAGGTTGTAGGTGCCGTCCTCGTTGATCGTGTGGGTCGGATCGTCGATCAACTTGATGTATTCCGCGATGCTGGTCGCGGGCCAGCGGCGGGTCATCAGTTTCTCGCGCGCTTCGGCGGCGTCGGCCGAGGCGCGGATCGTGGCCACGACCTCGTCCACGTTGGTAACGGCGACGGCGAGGCCACAGAGGATGTGGCTGCGTTCACGGGCCTTGCGCAGTTCATAGGCGGTGCGGCGGGCGACCACCTCTTCGCGGAAGGTGATGAAGGCCGACAGGAAGCCGTAGAGCGACAGGGTTTCAGGCTTGCCGCCGTTCAGCGCGAGCATGTTGCAGCCAAAGCTGATCTGCATCGGCGTGAAGCGGAAGAGCTGGTTCAGCACCACGTCGGCGGTGGCGTCGCGCTTGAGTTCGATCACCACGCGGACGCCGTGGCGGTCGGATTCGTCCTGCACGTGGGCAATGCCCTCGATCCGCTTGTCGCGAACCAGCTCGGCGATCTTCTCGATCATCGAGGCCTTGTTCACCTGGTACGGGATCTCGTCCACGATGATGGCGTAGCGGTCCTTGCGGAGCTCTTCGACGTGGGTCTTGGCCCGGACGATGACCGAGCCGCGGCCTTCGAGGTAGGCCTTGCGCGCGCCGGAGCGGCCGAGGATCACGCCGCCGGTCGGAAAGTCGGGGGCGGGGACGTAGTCGATCAGCTGTTCGGTCGAAAGATCGGGGTCGTCGATCAGCGCCAGCGTGGCATCGATCACCTCGCCCAGGTTGTGGGGCGGGATGTTGGTGGCCATGCCGACGGCGATGCCGCCCGCGCCGTTGACCAGCATGTTCGGGAACCGCGCCGGAAGGACGACCGGTTCGCGGTCCTTGCCGTCGTAGTTGTCCTGGAAATCGACGGTGTCCTTGTCGATGTCGGCCAGCAGGTAGTTTGCGACCTTGTCCATCCGCACTTCGGTGTAGCGGAAGGCCGCGGCCTTGTCGCCGTCCATCGAGCCGAAGTTGCCCTGGCCGTCGAGCAGCGGCAGCGACATCGAGAAGTCCTGCGCCATCCGGACCAGCGCGTCGTAGATCGCGGCGTCACCGTGGGGGTGGTACTTGCCCATGGTGTCGGCGACCGGACGCGAGGATTTCCGGTACGGCTTGTCGTGGGTGTTGCCCACCTCGTTCATGGCGAAGAGGATGCGCCGATGCACAGGTTTCAGGCCGTCCCGCAGATCCGGGATGGCCCGCGCCACGATCACGCTCATCGCGTAGTCGAGGTACGACGTCCGCATTTCCTGCGCGATCGAGATGCTCGGACCCTTGGGGGCCGGGCGCGCGGTTTCTTCTTCGTTTTCAGGGGGTTCCGGCGTATCGCTCACGAGTGGGGCCTTGTCCTGAGGGTCTCTCAATATCTAGTTGGGCGGACTATAGCACCGCCCAGATAGGGGGTGCAATCGTGCCCGGGCGGCAGAGTTGGCAGCCGTTCGGATGAATTGCTAACACACTGTTTTTGTTGAAAAGTAAATCCGTTCCGGCATCATTTTCGTATGTTCCCTACAGGAGGACCATCATGGCGCAATCCGAGACGGAAATGATGCTGAAGGGCTACGGCCTGACGACGGCCGAATTCTTCTACCACATGCCGGATCATATCCACGTGCTGAACACCTTCATCTGGCAGGACTACGACATCGCCCCGGACCACCCGCGGCTCTTCCGCTTCATCGAATACTGGCGGGACGAGATCGAGGGGCCGCTGCATTCCGTCCGCTTCACCCACCGGCGCGAGGTCTCACCGGGCCGCTGGCGCAACGTGGTGGGCGAATTCACCCTGCACTAGCCCCTGGCGGGCTCAGCTGCAGGCCTGCGCCGCAAGCGCCTGCTTGCGGGCGGCGACCATGTTGATCTTGCGGTAGGCCTGCTGGCCGGTGACCTCGGGCCCGAGCCAGTGGGGCCGGGGAAAGGCGGTGTCGCGGGCGGGCAGCTCGACCTCGGCGATGACGATGCCCGAGAGCAGCCCGTCGTAGACATCGACCGTCCATGTCAGCCCCTGCGCGGGTACGTGGTATCGGACCTTCTCGACCACGTCGCCGTTGCAATGGCGGTCCAGCATTTCGTGCGCGTCGGCGGCGGGGATGGGGTATTCGTACTCGTCGCGTTCCAGTCCGTTGCGGCGGCCCTTGACGCAGATCGTGGCCTGGCCGTCGTAGAACCGGACCCGCACCTTGCGGCCTTCGTCGGTGGCGATCAGCCCGTCGCGCAGGCGTTCGCTGCGGATGACGTACGGGCGCCAGCCCTCGTTCGCGACAAGGAACTTGCGTTCGATTTCTTGTGCCAAGGGAACCCCGCCTTCTGGTCGCTGTGGTCGCTGCCCGGGTGGGCGGGATGCGCATATCCGCAGGCCAAGGGAAAGGCCAGCGGGGCAGACGTGGCGTCACCGCGTCGGCCGTTTCGTGCCGGCCTGGACGGGCCCGCTCAGGGCGGGCCCGGTCGGGATCAGGGAATGATCCGGGTGTACTTGGTGCCTTCGATCGCGGCGCCGATCTTGGCCCCGGCCTGGCCGAAGACGATGGCCACGATCGGTGCGACGCCGGTGGTCGAATCCGCGCGCAGCACCTCGCCCACGTCGTTGAAGACGTATTCAATGTCCGCGCCGAGGGCGAAGCCCTTGCCGCGCCGGAAGCCGTCGAGCGCCTCTTGCGTCATGAAGAACAGGACGTGTGCGTATTGCTGGGCGCCGATCTGCAGCCCGGCGTTGGCCGAGGCGGCCGAATAGTAATCGACGGTGGCGCCGTTCACCCGCAGCGCGCCACGGCCGTAGACGCCGCCCAGGCCCAGCCCGACCTCGGTCATCAGCGGCATGACGAGCATGCCGGCCGACTTGTCCGCGAGGTCGCGGGTCGAGGGATAGCGCTGGTACATGTGCTGGATCGTGGCGTCGACCCGTGCGTCGAGGGTCTGTCCGCCGGTGGAGCCCACGCCGTTGGCGCAACCTGCGATCAGCGAAGTCGCGGCCAGCGCCGCGAACGCGAAAGTGCGTCGGGAAAGTCTGCTCATTGTCTGCCTCATATGCCCTTGTCCGCCCGAAGGGGCTGCCGGTTTCTCCGGCTTGGGGCGAACTATAGGCGCTGCGGCGCGTCCTGTCACCATCTGTTGTGGTTCACGCCGCCGCGATGCGCGGGGATCAGCGCCCCGCCAACCTGCGCGCGATCTCGGGCGCGAAGTAGGTGAGGATGCCGTCGCATCCCGCGCGCTTGAAGCAGAGAAGGCTTTCCGCGATCGCCTTGTCGCCGTCGATCCAGCCGTTCAGCGCGGCGCCCTTGATCATCGCATATTCGCCGGAGACCTGGTAAGCGAAGGTCGGCACGCCGAACTGGTCCTTAACCCTTCGGCAAATGTCGAGGTAGGGCATGCCGGGCTTGACCATCACCATGTCGGCGCCTTCCGACAGGTCGCGGGCCACGAGGCGCAGCGCCTCGTCGGAATTGCCCGGGTTCATCTGGTAGGTCGCCTTGTCGCCCTTGAGCGCGCCGGTCGCGCCGACGGCATCGCGGAACGGGCCGTAAAAGGCGCTGGAGTACTTGGCCGAGTAGCTGAGGATCATGACGTTGCGGTGGCCCTGGCTTTCCAGCGCCTGCCGCATCGCGCCGATCCGGCCGTCCATCATGTCGGAGGGGCCGATGATGTCGGCGCCCGCCTCGGCCTGGCTGAGCGTCTGCTTGACCAGCGCCTCGACGGTTTCGTCGTTCAGGATCTCTCCGTCGACGACAAAGCCGTCGTGCCCGTCGATGTTGTAGGGATCGAGCGCGACGTCGGTCATCACCGCCATCTCGGGCACCGCCCGCTTGATCGCGCGGGTGGCCCGGTTCGACAGGTTCTCGGGGTTCCAGGCCTCGGCGCAGTCCTTGGTGCGCTTGTCCATCGGCGTATAGGGAAACAGGCACATCGCCGGGATCCCGAGGTCGGCCGCCTCGCGCGCGGCCTCGGCCACCGCGTCCACCGTCAGGCGGTGCACGCCGGGCATCGAGGGGATCTCCTCCCGCGCGACGCCGTCGCCTTCGCGGACGAAGACCGGCCAGATCAGGTCGCCGGCGCCCAGGGCGTTTTCCTGCGCCAGGGCGCGGATGCCGGGGCTTTGCCGGGCCCGGCGGAACCGGGTGAGCGGGAAGGGGGCGTGGAGCGGCGTCATGGGCGGGCCTTTCGGTTGATCCGGCGCGGATTGAGTGGCATGGACCGCGGCGCATCTCAAGGGTAGGAATTGCCGCGCCCGCGGCGTAAGAACTGCGGACCGGGCGACAAGGACAAGAGCAGGGGAACGGCAGGTGGACCTGTCCCAGACGATTTTCGAACTGATCGACATGCGGTCGTTCTCGAACCTGTGGTACTGGATCGGACTGGCCGTCATGTGGTCGACGGCCAGCCACTGGGTCCTCGGCGTGCCGTGGGACATGGTGCTGCGGGCGCGCCGCAAGGGCGGCCAGCAGGAAGATGATTTCGAAGCGCTGACACGCATTTACACCGCGCGCATGGTCTATATCGCCGATGTGTCGGGGCTGGCGCTGACGTCGATCTCGGCCTTCGTGCTGACCACGCTGGCGGTGCTGGGCTTCTGGTACGAGATGGAGTTCGCCCAGGCGGTGTTCCTGATGGCCTTTCCGATGACGCTGGTCTGGTCGCTGTCGCTGCGCACCGCGCGGCGGATCCGCGCGGCGGACGAAACCGGGCCGGACCTGCACCGCCGGATGACGCGCCACCGGGTGACGGTGCAGGTCATCGGCACCGTGTCGATCTTTGTCACCGCGATGTGGGGCATGGCGCAGAACCTGTCGATCGGCGTCCTCGGCTGATGGCCAGCCCGACGCATATCACCCTCGGCGGTGCGCCCGAGGGGTTCGACGCCGTCCTCGTCCTGCGCGAGGTCGAGGCGCGGCAGGGGCCGGTGATCCACGTCGCCCGCGACGACCGGCGGATGGCGGCGATGGCCGATGCGCTGGCGTTCTTTGCGCCGGGGCTGCCGGTGATCCGCTTTCCGGGCTGGGACTGCCTGCCCTACGACCGCGTGTCGCCCAATGCCGACATCTCGGCCACCAGGATGGCGACGCTGGCCGGACTGGTGCACGGGATGCCGGACCGGTTCGTCCTGCTGACCACGCTGAACGCGGCGACCCAGCGGGTGCCGGCGCGCGAGGTGCTGAAGGAGGCGGCCTTTACCGGCCGGGTCGGCGACCGGATCGACGAGAAGGCGCTGCGCGATTTCCTCGTGCGGATGGGGTTCAGCCAGGCGCATTCGGTGACCGAACCCGGCGATTACGCGGTGCGCGGCGGCATCATCGACATCTATCCGCCGGGCGAGGGCGGGCCGGTGCGGCTCGACATGTTCGGGGACGTGCTGGACGGGGCGCGGCGGTTCGATCCGGCGACGCAGCGGACGACCACGCGGCTGGACGTGGTCGAGCTGGCGCCGGTGTCCGAGGTGATCCTGGACGAGACGGCGATCACCCGTTTCCGGCAGAACTACCGGGCCGAGTTCGGCGCAGCGGGCACCGATGATCCGCTCTACGAGGCGATCAGCGCGGGGCGCAAGATCCAGGGCATGGAGCACTGGCTGCCCTTCTTCCATGACCGGCTCGAGACGCTCTTTGACTACCTGCCCGGCGCGAGCGTGATGCTCGACGACCAGAGCGCGGCGATCCGGGCGCATCGCTGGGACACGGTGTCGGACCAGTACGAGACGCGGCGGATTGCCCTGCAGGATCGCGGGCGGATGGATTCCGTCTACAAGCCGACGCCGCCGGGGATGCTCTACCTCGACGAGGCGGCGTGGGAACGGGCGCTTGGCGATCGGCGCGAGATCCGGATGTCGCCGCTGCCGCAGCATTCGGGCCCGGGGGTGGTGGATGCGGGCGGCCGCGTTGGACGCAATTTCTCGCCCGAGCGGCAGCTTGAGAATGTTAGTCTTTTCAGCGTTCTGGCCGACCATATTCGCGCGAAGATGGAGGTGGGGCCGGTGGTCGTCGCGTCCTACTCCGAAGGCGCGCGGGAGCGGCTGGAAGGGCTAATCGAGGACGAGGGGCTGGTCGGCGCGGTGTCGCTGCGCAACGCGGAAGGCATCGGCAAGCACGGTCTTCACCTGGCGGTTCTGCCGCTGGAGCATGGCTTTACCGGGTCCTGGGCCGGGGGCGAGATCACGGTGATCTCGGAACAGGACGTGCTTGGCGACCGGCTGATCCGGCAACCCAAGCGCAAGCGGCGGGCCGAGAATTTCCTGACCGAGACGCAGAGCCTGAGCGCGGGCGACCTGGTGGTCCATGTCGATCACGGGATCGGGCGGTACCACGGGCTCGAGGTGATCACGGCGGCGGGCGCGGCGCATGAATGCCTGCTGCTGGAGTATGCCGAGAACGCAAGGCTTTACCTGCCGGTCGAGAACATCGAACTGCTGTCGCGCTATGGCCACGAGGAAGGCCTTCTCGACAAGCTGGGCGGCGGGGCGTGGCAGGCCAAGAAAGCCCGGCTCAAGGAACGCATCCGCGAGATGGCGGACCGGTTGATCCGCGTCGCCGCCGAACGCGCGCTGCGCCATGCGCCGATGCTGGAGCCGCCGGACGGGGCCTGGGACGCGT
Organism: Pseudooceanicola sp. LIPI14-2-Ac024; assembly: GCF_042188925.1. Taxonomy (GTDB): domain Bacteria; phylum Pseudomonadota; class Alphaproteobacteria; order Rhodobacterales; family Rhodobacteraceae; genus Pseudooceanicola. The sequence continues at coordinate 734,620 of NZ_CP170102.1, read as the reverse complement.
TCCAGGCGCGGTTCCCCTACCAGGAGACGGATGACCAGCTGTCGGCCATCGCGGACGTGCTGGGCGACATGGCGTCGGGGCACCCGATGGACCGGCTGGTCTGCGGCGATGTAGGGTTCGGCAAGACCGAGGTGGCGCTGCGCGCGGCCTTTGTCGCGGCGATGTCGGGCGTGCAGGTCGCGGTGATCGCGCCGACAACCCTGCTGGCGCGGCAGCACTACCAGAGTTTCGCCGAGCGGTTCCGGGGATTTCCCATTCAGGTCAGCCCCTTGTCGCGCTTTGTGAATGCGTCGGATGCGCAACGGACACGCGCGGGCATGGCCGACGGGACGGTCGACATCGCGGTCGGGACCCATGCGCTGCTGGCGAACGGCGTGCGGTTCAAGAACCTCGGCCTGCTGATCGTGGACGAGGAACAGCGTTTCGGCGTGGCCCACAAGGAACGGCTGAAGCAGATCCGGTCGGACGTGCACGTGCTGACGCTGACCGCGACGCCGATCCCGCGGACGCTGCAACTGTCGCTGTCGGGCGTGCGCGACCTGTCGATTATCGGGACGCCGCCGATCGACCGGCTTGCGATCCGCACATACGTCAGCGAATTCGACGGCGTGACCATACGCGAGGCTTTGCTAAGGGAACATTATCGGGGCGGTCAGAGCTTCTTTGTCGTGCCGCGCGTGTCGGACCTCCCCGAGATCGAGGATTTCCTCAAGACGCAGGTGCCCGAGGTGACGGTGGTCACCGCGCATGGCCAGATGGCGGCGGGCGAGCTCGACCGCAGGATGAACGCGTTCTACGACGGGAAATTCGACGTGCTGCTGGCCACGACCATCGTGGAAAGTGGCCTCGACATCCCGAGTGCGAACACGATGATCGTGCACCGCGCCGACATGTTCGGGCTGTCGCAGCTTTACCAGATACGGGGCCGTGTGGGCCGGTCGAAGGTGCGGGCCTATGCCTACATGACGACGAAGCCGCGCGTGAAGCTGACCGACCAGGCCGAGAAGCGGCTGCGCGTGCTGGGATCGCTCGACACGCTGGGGGCCGGATTTACCCTTGCGTCGCAGGACCTTGATATCCGCGGCGCGGGCAACCTGCTGGGCGAGGAACAGTCGGGCAACATGCGCGACGTGGGTTACGAGCTTTACCAGTCGATGCTGGAAGAGGCGATTGCCAAGATCAAGGCGGGCGAGCTGGAGGGGCTTACCGAGGCCGACGACCAGTGGGCGCCGCAGATCAACCTGGGTGTGCCGGTGCTGATCCCCGAGGACTACGTGCCCGACCTCGACTTGCGGCTGGGGCTTTATCGTCGCCTGTCGGGCCTCACGACCAAGGTCGAGCTGGAAGGCTTCGCCGCCGAGCTGATCGACCGGTTCGGGAAATTGCCGAAAGAGGTCAACACTCTGCTGCTCGTCGTGCGGATCAAGGCGATGTGCAAGCGCGCCGGGATCGCCAAGCTTGACGGCGGGCCCAAGGGCGCGACGATCCAGTTCCACAACGACAAGTTCGCGAACCCGGCGGGGCTGGTGGAATTCATCAAGGATCAGAAGGGCCTGGCCAAGGTGAAGGACAACAAGATCGTGGTGCGGCGCGACTGGAAAAAAGACATCGACAAGATCAAGGGCGCCTTTGCGATTGCCCGCGACCTGGCCGAAAAGGTGCAGGACGCCAAGGCGAAGGCGGCCAAAGGGGCGTAAATCCGACGTCGGTATCACGTCGGTATTGCGTCGGTATCACGTCGGTATTTTCCGGACGGTGCGGTCAGAGTTTCTTTTCGAAGAAATGGTCGGGATAGGGATCATCGTTGAAGCGGTCGATCTCGGTCCAGCCGGTGCCGCGATACAGCGCGACCGCCTCGGGCAGGGCGGAATTGGTGTCGAGGCGCAATACCGCGATCCCCAGCTCTCGGGCGCGGTCCTCGGCGCGGGTCATCAGCCGTTTCGACAGGCCCAGGCCGCGCGCCGAGGGGGCGATCCAGAGGCGCTTGATCTCGCCCAGCGGGCCGCCCTGGCCCTTGAGGCCGACGCAGCCGATCGGCAGGCCGTCCGACATCGCCAGCAGGAAAGCGCCGCGCGGGGCGATCATGTCGCCGGCTTCCGGGTCGCGCGAGAGCGAGACATCGAAGCCGGTGTCGAACCGGCGGCCCAGCTCGGCGTAATATTCGCCAAGACAATAGCGGGCGTCGTCGGAGCGGGGATCGACCTCGTCCAAGGTGATGCGGTCGCGGCCGAGGGCGGAGGCGACGAGATCCATCGCGGCCAGCAGCGCCTCGGGGTGCGGGTGGCGGGCGAGGGCGGTTTCGGCGCGGCTGTCGGACAGCGCCTCGTATTCCCGGAACTCGGTTTCGCCTTGCGCGGTCAGGCTGGCAATCCGGGCGCGGGCGTCGTCGGGGTGCGGGGCGAGGGTTATGAGCCCTTCGTCCTCGAGCCCGCGCAGCAGGCGGCTGAGCAGGCCCGAGTCGAGCCCGAGGTAGTCGCGCAGCGCCGCCACCTCGGTCCGGCCGTGGCCGATGGCGTTCAGCACGCGGGCGGACCCCAGCGGGCGGCCCCGTCCGAGGAAGGAATGATCGAGCGCGCCGACCTCGGAGGTGACGGCGCGGCTGAAGCGGCGGTAGCGGGCGATGGGATCGGGTGTCATGATGGCTGACTTATGTCAGCTATCTGGAGGCCGTCAAGTGGATACCTGACGATGGTCAGGTAAATGCCCTGTCACGCGCAGCACGAGGATTTCATTGCCGCCTGCGCACAGAAACACGACGCCGCAACTGCGGTGTCGGCGCGGGCCAGGGCAAAGGTGAGCTTCTGGCGGAGTGCCACGACCTCGGCGGTTTCGCCGCGTGCGTCGAGGCAGTCGACGAGGCCCTTGAGCGACCAGACGTTGTCGGGATGGATGCAGGCGCGGGGCAGGCCGGGCACCAGGCCAAGGTCTTCGCGGTAGACCTGTTCGGCCTCGTCCAGCCGGCCCTGTTCGAACAGCAGCGCTCCAAGGGCATGGCGGGTCGGCTGCATCCAGCCCCAGGGTTCGTCGTAGTTCAGCCCGTCGTCGAGCGCGACGGAGCGGCGCAGCGCGGCAAAGGCCTCGTCGAACCTGCCCTCACGATAGAGGATCTCACCCCGCAGCATTTCCTTGGCGACGGCGAGGATGTCGACCACGCGGTTGGTGTGCAGGTAACGCTCTTCGCGCATCTGGGCGGCGGCCGAAAGGAAGCGCTGCTCCATCTCGAGCGCGGCGGGGACGTCGCCGGTGGCGGCATGGGCCAGCGCCTTGGCGTAGAGCGTGTTGCAGTGGAGCGTGGCATGGAGCCGCGGATCCTCGGGCAGGTCGAGAGCGAGGATGTCCTCCCATTTGCCGAAGCGGATCAGGATATGCGGTTCCATAGCCAGGTAGGCCTCGAAGAAATCCGCCATCGGCGGGCTCTCGATCAGCAGCATCTCGGGCGGGGTGGTGGCGATCAGGCGCCGGTTGGCGTCGAGCGCGGGACCGATCTGCCCGAGGAAGAGCGCGCCGTAGATGATGAAGTGGTAATTGTGCTGGCGGTAGCCGGTGTAGAAGTTCATCCCGCCGGCGCGGTCAAAGAACGTCTCGTCCGCAAGGCACGCCTTCTGGTTCCAGTAGACCGCGTCCTGGTAGGCCGCGCATTGCACGTCGATATGGGTGCCCATGTGGACGAGGTGCCCGGCGTCGGGGACGAGGTCGCGCAGGGCGTCGGCGGCCTTGAGCGCCTTTTCCGGGAATGGCGACATCTCCATCAGGTGAATGTAGAGGTGCAGGATGCCGGGATGGCGCATGGCGCGGGGGTCGTGGTCCAGCGCCTCTTCCAGCAGGGCCTGGCAGGCGAGGGTGTCGGCATCGGGCGCGGGCTGGCCGGTGTAGATGTCCCACATCTGCCAGGGGGTGCGGTTCAGCATCGCCTCGGCGGCGAAGGCGCGGACCTCCAGGCTGTCGGGATGGGCCTTTTGCGCGGCGCGCATGGCGACGGAGAAGGCGGTGTCCCAGGGGGCGTGGTCGTCGATCGGGTCGCGCTGCGGGTAGCGGGCGGGCAGGGCGCGGATCAGCGCGGCCTCTTCGGCGGTGACGGCGTCGACGCGGGCCATGGCCTCTTGCGCGGCGTCGTAGGCGGTGGCGAGCGCGGTGGCCCGGGAGGTCGGGTCCATCAGGACCCAGGGAAAGTTGTAATTCGGCCCCGCGGCATAGGCGACGCCCCAGTGGGCCATGGCGCAGTCGGGGTCACGGTCGAGCGCGGCGCGGAAGCAGACGACCGCCTCTTCGTGGTTGTAGCCGTAGGTCCAGTTCAGGCCGCGGTCGAACCAGAGCTGTGCCTCGGCCGAGGCGGTTGTGACCGGAAAGGAATGGGTCCCAAGGTCATAGTAGCTGTCCGGCATGGCGCATCCCCCGATGGCTGGTGCGGACAGTCTGACGGCTTTTGCCCCGAATGCCAGACCGAATTCCGGTCAAACGAAAAGGGAGCGCCGCAATGGACGCCCCCGAAACTCGTGACTGTACTTGACCGGATCAGTTGGTGCGCTGCTTGCGGCGGCGGGTGCCGGCGATGGCGCCGAGGCCGCCGACCAGCAGCAGGGCCGTGGCGGGCAGCGGGACCGCGGCCGTGGCGACGCCGAATTCGCCGACGGCGAAGCCGCTCGCACCGGATTCGGTGGTGATGGTGATCGAGCTGATCAGCGAACCGGCGGTGCCGAAGAAGCCGAAGCCGTTGGCGCCACCGTCCCCGAGGATCGAGGTGGTGATGCTTTCACCGCCCAGCTCGGTCACGGTGAACTCGAACGTGCTGAAGCTGTTCGACTCGGCGTAGAAGTAGAACGCCACCGTTTCGGCCGGCATGATCAGCGTCAGCGAGGAGCTGTCGTTGAAATAGACGTCGCCGGTGTAGCCGTGGCTCCAGGTGGCCCAGCTGCTGCCGATCTCGCGCAGGCTCACTGTGTTGGAAAAGCCCAGCGACCCGCCGAGCGGCGAGGCGACGTCGGTCACGTTGGTGAAGTTCGCGCGGGTGTCGTCGTCGAAGGCGGTCATGTCGTAGCCGCCCAGGCTGCTCGGCGGTGCGCCGGTGCCGAGGTCGACGCCGGTGACGGCGGCGTTGGCGGCCTGGGTGAGCGAGAAGGTGGTGAATGCGGTGACGGCAACGGCCGCCAGCGAAGTCTTAATATTCCGAAGCATGAGGTCCCCCCGAACAATGTGAAATGAACGGCCCTGAACGGACCGCTTAGTCAGATGAAGGCAGAATTGTGGCAAAAGGGGACGTCGGGTCAAGTGCCTGTGAACACTGTCGTTTCCCCGATTACAATCGGCAACGACCAATACGATTGTTTCTGAATTGCCGCGCAATCAGTGGCTGAGAAACCGGCGCACCCGCGGGGCAATCCAATTCCAGAGCGCCGGCGCGCCGCGGGCGATCTTTTGGCCCACGCGCGATTCGAACACGTCCCAGGTGACGTCGTAATCGCGCCATGACCCGCCGCCGGAGGCGAGGTTGAGGTTGGGCGGCTGGAACCGGTCGACCGACTTGGCGAAACGGGCGTCCGGGGTTTCGTTGGCCTCGAATTCCTCCCACAGGGCGCGGAACTCGGCGGCCTGGTCGGCGGGCAGAAGGCCGAAGATGCGATCGGCGGCGGCCTGTTCGCGGGCCTCGACGGCTGCGGTGTCCACCTGGCCGTAGATCGGCACGTCGCCGGCGTCGATCTCGACCAGGTCGTGCAGCAGGAGCATCTTGATCACCCGCTCGGCCGACACGTCTTCGCCATGCTCGGACAGCACGAGCGCGAAGAGGGCGAGGTGCCAGGAGTGTTCGGCCGAATTCTCGGGCCGGCTGTCGTCGGCGATCGGGGTGGCCCGCAGGATGGTCTTGAGGCGGTCGGCCTCCATCAGGAAGGCCATCTGCGCGTCGAGCCGGGAGGTGTCGGTCATTCCGCCTGCTTCTTGGCCGCGCGGTGTGCCTTGACCCGCTGGATCAGGTGCTGGCGCGCCTTGCGTTCGGCAAGGCGCACGCGCACGTCGGTCAGGAACGCCTCTTCGAGGGTCTGGGAGGCGGCGCCGATGACGCCCGCGATCTCCATGAAGAGCCGGTCATCGCCGGTCTCGTCCATCGCCTTCATCACGTCGGCGCCCAGTTCCTCGGCCAGTCGGTCCAGCGTACCCATGGGATTACCGCGTGGTTTCCGTCAGGCGCCGCTTCACGTAGTCGCTCACCGTGCCGATCATCTGGTCCATGTAGGGCTCTTCGAAGAAGTGGCCCGCGCCCTCGATTTCCTCGTGGGTGATGGTGATGCCCTTCTGTTCCTGCAGCTTGCCGACCAGCGACCGGGTGTCGGACGGCGGGGCGACCCGGTCGGACGTGCCGTTGATGATCAGGCCCGAGGACGGGCAGGGCGCGAGGAACGAGAAGTCGTACATGTTGGCCGGGGGGCTGACCGAGATGAAGCCGGTGATCTCGGGGCGGCGCATCAGCAACTGCATGCCGATCCAGGCCCCGAAGGAGAAGCCCGCGACCCAGCAATGCTTGGAGTTGTTGTTCATCGACTGCAGGTAGTCGAGCGCCGAGGCGGCATCGCTCAGCTCGCCCACGCCCTGGTCGTATTCGCCCTGGCTGCGCCCCACGCCACGGAAGTTGAACCGCAGAACGGTGAACCCCATTTTGTGGAAGGCGTAGTGGAGGTTGTAGACCACCTTGTTGTTCATCGTGCCGCCGAACTGCGGGTGCGGGTGCAGGATGATGGCGATGGGGGCGTCGCGCTCCTTTTGCGGGTGGTAACGGCCTTCCAGCCGGCCTTCGGGGCCGGGAAAAATCACCTCGGGCATTACTGGGCGCGGGCTCCTGCTGATGTGCGGGCTATTCTTGACGAAATTGCTCGCACAGATTAGAACGGTTCTAAATCCGGCACGCGTGCCGGTTAGGGTTCCCAGCGAGATAAGGCTTGGGGGTTCGAAGGTCAACAAAGTCTGGAATTGACGTCCGCTACGGGAGGGCCGGCGCATGAAGATGAGCACGAAGGGACGCTATGCGATGGTGGCGCTGGCCGACATTGCGCTGCAGCGCGACGATGGCCTGGTGACGCTGGCGGGAATCGCCAAGCGGCAGGACATCTCGCTGCCCTATCTCGAACAGCTCTTCGTCAAGCTGCGCCGCGCCGGTCTGGTCGAGTCCGTGCGCGGGCCGGGCGGCGGCTATCGCCTGTCGCGCGAGCCCGCCAAGATCACGGTGGCCGACGTGCTCGAGGCCGTGGACGAGACGGTGAACGCCCTGCACAAGGGTGCGGGCGCGTCGGGCGGCACCTCGGGCAGCCGGGCGCAGTCGGTGACCAACCGGCTGTGGGAGTCGCTGTCGGCGCAGGTCTACGTCTTCCTGCACCAGACGACGCTGGCGGACGTGGTCGGCAACAAGCTGGCGCCGTGCCCGGCGGTGCCGGGGCTCTTCGCCGTGGTCGACGAGGCCGAGGCGTGAGGGATTGCGGTGCATACCCTTCCGGCGCGGGCGCTTGTGGAGAGCGGCCCTCCGGGGGGAGTTTGTTCGGCAAGATGAAGCCGGGAGGGCGCGCCTGATGGAGCGGGTCTACCTCGACTGGAACGCGACGACGCCGCTGCGCCCCGAGGCGCGGGCGGCGATGATCGCGGCGATGGACGTGGTGGGCAACCCGTCCTCGGTCCATGCCGAGGGGCGGGCGGCCAAGGCGCTGGTCGAACGGGCGCGCGCGCAGGTGGCGGCCGCCCTTGGCGCCGAGGGGGCGGACATCGTCTTTACCTCGAGCGCGACCGAGGCGGCGGCGCTGGCGCTGGCGGACCGGGAGATGAACTGCGCCGAGGTCGAGCACGAGGCGGTGCTGGCCTGGTGCGCGAGCGACCTGGGTGTCGATGCCGACGGACGGGTGAGCGTGGCTGATCCGGCGCGGGCCGCGCTGCAGATCGCCAATTCGGAGACCGGGGTGATCCAGGACCTGCCCGAGGGGCTGGCGCTGAGCGACATCACCCAGGGCTTCGGCAAGTTGCCGATCGCCTTCAACTGGCTGGGCTGCGACATGGCGCTGATCTCGGCGCACAAGCTGGGCGGGCCGAAGGGCGTGGGCGCGCTGGTGATGAAGCGCGGCACCGACGTGGCCGCGCGGATCCGGGGCGGCGGGCAGGAAATGGGCCGCCGGTCGGGCACCGAGAACGTGATCGGCATCGCCGGGTTCGGCGCGGCGGCCGAGGCCGCGGCACGGGACCTGGCGGCGGGCGTCTGGGACGACGTGGCGGCACGGCGCGACCGGCTGGAAACGGCCATTGCGGCTGGCGCAGACGATATTATCTATGCAGGGAAATCGGGGCGCCGCCTGCCCAACACCTCCTGCATCGTGAGCCCCGGCTGGAAGGGCGAGACGCAGGTGATGCAGATGGACCTGAAGGGCTTTGCCATCAGCGCCGGCAGCGCCTGTTCCAGCGGCAAGGTGCGCGCCAGCCGGACGCTGGCCGCCATGGGATATGACGAGGGGCTGTCCGCCAGCGCGATCCGCGTGAGCCTGGGCCCCCAGACCACCGACGAGGATGTGGACCGCTTTGCCGAAAGCTGGCTGGCCGCACGCAAGAGACACCGCGCCCGCGCGGCGTGAGATCGAGAGGAAGATGATGACCGCAATGGACAAGACCGTCGAGCCTTCGGGTGTGAAGGAAGGTGTCGACCAGGACACGGTGGATGCCGTCGCCAAGGTCAGCACCTACAAGTACGGCTGGGAAACCGACGTCGAGACCGAGTACGCGCCGATGGGCCTCAACGAGGACATCGTCCGCCTGATCTCGGACAAGAACGAAGAGCCGGAGTGGATGACCGAGTGGCGTCTGCAGGCCTACGAGCGCTGGCTGACCAAGGAAGAGCCGACCTGGGCGATGGTCGATTACCCCAAGATCGACTTCCAGAAGCAGTACTACTATGCCTGCCCCAAGAGCATGACGACCAAGCCCAAGTCGCTGGACGAGGTCGATCCGGCGCTGCTGGCGACCTACGAGAAGCTGGGCATCCCGCTGAAGGAACAGATGATCCTCGCAGGCGTCGAGGGGGCCGAGGACATGGCGCCGGCCGAGAGCCGGAACGGCGACGGCAGTGCTGACCGCAAGGTCGCGGTCGATGCCGTGTTCGACAGCGTCTCGGTCGGCACCACGTTCCAGAAGGAGCTGGAGAAGGCGGGCGTGATCTTCTGCTCGATCTCGGAGGCGATCCGCAAGCATCCCGAGCTGGTGAAGAAGTACCTCGGCTCGGTCGTGCCGCAGAACGACAACTTCTATGCCACGCTGAACTCGGCGGTCTTTTCCGACGGGTCCTTCGTCTATGTTCCGCCGGGGGTCCGCTGCCCGATGGAGCTGTCGACCTATTTCCGGATCAACGCCGAGAACACCGGCCAGTTCGAGCGCACGCTGATCATCGCCGACAAGGGGTCCTACGTCAGCTACCTCGAAGGCTGCACCGCGCCGAAGCGCGACACCGCGCAGCTGCATGCGGCGGTGGTCGAGATCATCGTCGAGGAGGACGCCGAGGTGAAGTACTCGACCGTCCAGAACTGGTATCCGGGCGACGAGGAAGGCCGCGGCGGCATCTACAACTTCGTCACCAAGCGCGCGGACTGCCGCGGCGACCGGGCCAAGGTGATGTGGACGCAGGTGGAAACCGGTAGCGCCGTGACCTGGAAATACCCGTCGTGCATCCTGCGCGGCGACGACAGCCAGGGCGAATTCTATTCGATCGCCATCGCCAACAACTACCAGCAGGCCGACACCGGCACCAAGATGATCCACCTCGGCAAGAACACCAAGAGCCGGATCGTGTCGAAAGGCATCTCGGCGGGCCGGGCGCAGAACACCTATCGCGGCCTCGTCTCGATGCACCCGAAGGCGGCGAACGCGCGGAACTACACCCAGTGCGACAGCCTGCTGATCGGCGACAAGTGCGGGGCCCACACGGTTCCCTACATCGAGGTCAAGAACAACACCGCGCGCTGCGAGCACGAGGCGACGACGTCGAAGGTGGACGACGACCAGCTCTTCTACTGCCGCTCGCGCGGGATGGACGAGGAAGAGGCCGTGGCCCTGGTGGTGAACGGGTTCTGCAAGGAAGTGCTGCAGGCGCTGCCGATGGAATTCGCCATGGAGGCGCAGGCGCTGGTGGCGATCTCGCTGGAGGGGTCGGTTGGCTGATTTCCCGAGCCGGATGCCCGAAGGCGATCCCGAGCGGACCAGGCGGTTCATCGGGGTCTACTTCGTCAGCCGGATCCTGGGAGCCATACTGCTGCTCGGCATCCTGGTGGGGGCCGTCAGCGGGGCTGCGATCGGCGACTGGATCGGCGGTCGTGGCTTTCCGGGGCTGATGCTCGGGGCGCTGATTGGCGGTCTGATCACCGACCGGGCCTGTGTCTGGTTCATCAGGAAGAACGAGAGGGCGCTGGACCAGCACCACCACGACATGGAGGCCAACCGCGAGGCCGAGTACCAGCGCAAGCTGGCCGAAGCGAAGACGACCGGCGCGTTTGATCGCTGGAACGCAGACAAGGACGATCGCGGCTGACGCGGCGCGGGCCTGACACGACACCGGCGGCCCAAGGCCGCCAGACGACAACGCGGGGTCACTGACCCCACCGACACAACGCTGCATCAAGCGCGGCAGAGACGAGGACGAAAGATGCTGGAAATCAAGAACCTGCAGGTGAAGCTCGAGGAAGAGGACAAGCAGATCCTCAAGGGTGTGGACCTGAAAGTGAACGCGGGCGAAGTGCACGCCATCATGGGCCCGAACGGGTCGGGCAAGTCGACGCTGAGCTACGTGCTGTCGGGCCGCGACGGCTACGAGGTGACCGGCGGCGAGGCAACGCTGGACGGTGACGACCTGCTGGAGCTGGAGCCGGAAGAGCGCGCGGCGCTCGGCCTCTTCCTGGCGTTCCAGTACCCGGTCGAGATCCCGGGCGTGGGCAACATGACCTTCCTGCGCACCGCGCTGAACGCGCAGCGCAAGGCGAAGGGCGAAGAGGAGATGTCGGCGGCCGACTTCCTCAAGATGATCCGCGAGAAGGCGAAAGCGCTGAAGATCGACGCCGACATGCTGAAGCGTCCGGTCAACATGGGCTTCTCGGGCGGTGAGAAGAAGCGCAACGAGATCCTGCAGATGGCGGTTCTCGAGCCGAAGATGTGCATCCTGGACGAGACCGACTCGGGCCTCGACGTCGACGCGATGAAGCTGGTGGCCGAGGGCGTGAACGCGCTGCGCACCGAGGGGCGCGCGTTCCTGGTGATCACGCACTACCAGCGGCTTCTCGACCACATCAAGCCGGACGTCGTGCACATCATGTCGAACGGCCGGATCGTCAAGACCGGCGGCCCCGAGCTGGCGCTGGAAGTCGAGAACAACGGTTACGCAGAATTCCTGGAGGAGGCGTAATGGCCCTGCCGCAAGTGAAGCAGACGGCAACCGAGGAACGGCTGACCGCGATGACGCCGGTGACGGCGGCGGGCTGGACCGGCGGGGCGCGCGACGCGGCGCTGGCGCGGGTCCGCGAGATGGGCCTGCCCGGGCGTCGTGACGAGTACTGGAAATACACCCGCCCCGACACGCTGGTGCAGGGAGAGGTGATCCCGGCCGCGACCTTCGACGGCGCGGACGAGGCTCCGGCCTTCGACGGGATCGAGCGGCTGCAGATCGTCTTTGTCGACGGGGTCTTCGACGCCGAGGCCTCGGACGACCTGGCGCTGGAGGGTGTGAAGATCGAACGCCTGGCGGATGCCATGGCGCAGGACCTGCACTGGGCGCGCGACCTTTACGGCGTGCTCGAAGAGCGCGGGCAGACCCCGGTGCAGCGGCCGCTGGCGGCGCTGAACACCGCCTATGCGGCGGACGGGATCCTGATCCACGTGACTGGCAAGGCCGCAAAGCCGATCCAGTTCGTTTATCTCCACAAATCCGGGACTTCGGACGCGATGCTGCATCACTGCATCAAGCTGGATGCGGGTGCCGAGGTGACGCTGCTGGAATCCGGTCCGGCCGCCGCGCGGTTCAACGCGGTGATGGAGGTCGAGGTCGCCGACACGGCGGCGTTCCACCACATCCGGGTGCAGGGGCGCGACCACGAGCGGCGGACCAACACGCATATCTTTGCCCGCCTGGGCGAGGAGAGCACCTTTAAGAGCTTCACCATGACCGCCAACGGCGTGATGACGCGGAACGAATGCGTGCTGGAGCTGACCGGTGACGACGCGGTGGCGCATGTCGCGGGCGCAGCGCTTGGCGATGGCGATTTCCACCACGACGACACGGTGTTCATCACCCACGACGCGGTGAACTGCGAAAGCCGCCAGGTGTTCAAGAAGGTGCTGCGCAACGGCGCGACCGGCGTCTTCCAGGGCAAGATCCTGGTGAAGGAAGGCGCGCAGAAGACCGACGGCTACCAGATCAGCCAGTCGCTTCTGCTGGAGGGCGACAGCCAGTTCCTGGTGAAGCCCGAGCTCGAGATCTATGCCGATGACGTGGCCTGTTCGCACGGCTCCACCTCGGGCGCGATCGACGAGACGGCGCTGTTCTACCTGCGCTCGCGCGGGATCCCGACGGGCGAGGCGACCGACCTGCTGACGCTGGCCTTCCTGGCCGAGGCGGTCGAGGAGATCGACGACGACGACCTCAAGGAAGAGATCGTGGCGCGTCTGTCGGGCTGGCTGGAACGCCGGCGCGGCTGATGTCGGCCGTCCGCGACATCGTGGCGACCTACCGCGGCCCGCGCGCGGTGGTGGGGCGCCTGCTGGAACAGGGCCAGCGCGAGGATCGCGCGCTGGCCTTTGTCATGGCGGCCTGCGTGCTGGTCTTTGTCTCGCAATGGCCGAAGCTGGCGCGCGATGCCTACCTCAGCGGGCAGGAGCTGAACCCCCTGCTGGGCGGTTCCCTGCTGGGCTGGGTGATCATCGCGCCGCTGGCGCTCTACCTGATCGCGGGGCTGTCGCATGTGGTTGCGCGGCTATTCGGCGGAAAAGGCACGTTCTACGGCGCGCGCATCGCGCTCTTCTGGGCGCTGCTGGCAACTTCCCCGCTGTTGCTGCTACATGGCCTCGTGGCCGGGTTCGTCGGGCCGGGCGTGCAGCTGACCGTGGTCGGCACGCTCTGGTGCGCGGTGTTCCTGTGGTTCTGGATCGCCGGTCTGACGACCGCGGAACGAAGAGGTGTGGCATGACCGAGGCGCCGTTTTCGACGGATTGGCTGCGGCGCATGGTGATCGACACGGTCGTGGCCCCGCGCCGCGCCGCGGAGGAATGGCTGTCGATCCCGCTGGGCCGCGACGTGACCTGGACCTGGGTCGCGCTGCTGTCGGTCCTGAACGGCATCCTCTACAGCTTGACCCTGCCGACCGAGGCCGAGATGGGCGTGACGATGCCCGGCTTCATGCAAAGCCCGATCATCCTGGCGCTGGCGGTGGCGGGCATCCTGCTGCTGACGGCGTGGTTCTTTGCCACCGCGGGCCGGATCCTCGGCGGCGTCGGCACCTTCGACACGGTGCTGCAGGCGTCGCTCTGGCTGCAGTCGCTGCGCTTCGTGTTCCAGCTGATCGTCGTGCTGCTGAGCGCCGTGGTGCCGGGCATCGCCGGGATCCTCGCGCTGGTCGGCGGGATCTGGAGCATCTACATCCTGGTCAGCTTCCTGACCGTGGTGCATCGCTTCGACGGCCCGATCAAGGCGATCGGCGTCATGCTGATGGGCGTGATCGGCGTGGCCTTCGCGATGACCTTCCTTCTGACATTGTTCGGCCTCGCGCCGAGCGGGAGATGACCATGGACGTCCAGAGCATCCGCCGCGATTTCCCCATCCTGTCGCGCGAGGTGAACGGCAAGCCGCTGGTCTACCTCGACAACGGTGCCTCGGCCCAGAAGCCGGAGGTGGTGATCGACGCGATTTCGCAGGCTTATTCGATGGAATATGCCAACGTGCACCGCGGCCTGCATTTCCTGTCGAACCTCGCGACCGAGAAGTACGAGGCCGTGCGTGGCAAGATCGCCCGTTTCCTCGGCGCCGACGAAGACGAGATCGTGATGAACTCGGGCACGACGGCCGGCATCAACCTGGTGTCCTACGGCTGGGCCGCGCCGCGCCTGCAGGCCGGCGACGAGATCGTGCTGAGCACGATGGAGCATCACGCGAACATCGTACCCTGGCATTTCCTGCGCGAACGGCAGGGCGTCGTGCTCAGGTGGGTGGATCCCGAGCTTGACGGATCGCTCGACCCGCAGAAGGTGATCGACGCCATCGGGCCGAAGACGCGGCTGGTCGCGATCACGCAGCTGTCGAACGTTCTGGGCACGGTGGTCGATGTGAAGGCGATCTGCGCCGCCGCGCGCGAACGCGGCGTGCCGGTGCTGGTCGACGGATCGCAGGGCGCGGTGCACATGCCGGTCGACGTCAAGGAGATCGGTTGCGATTTCTACGTCATCACCGGGCACAAGCTCTACGGCCCCAGCGGGACCGGCGCGATCTACATCCGCCGCGAGCGGATGGAAGAGATGCGGCCCTTCATGGGCGGCGGTGACATGATCCGCGAGGTCAGCAAGGACGCGGTCAGCTACACCGACCCGCCGATGAAGTTCGAGGCCGGCACGCCGGGCATCGTGCAGACGATCGGGCTGGGCGCGGCGATCGACTATGTCCAGGGCATCGGGATGGACGCCATCGCGGCGCATGAAAAGACGCTGGCCGAGTATGCGAACACCCGGCTGAAGGGGCTGAACTGGCTCAACATCCAGGGCAACGCGCCGGGCAAGGCCGCGATCTTTTCCTTTACGCTGGACGGCGCGGCGCATGCGCACGACATCTCGACCATCCTCGACAAGAAGGGGGTCGCGGTCCGGGCCGGGCATCACTGCGCGCAGCCGCTGATGGAGCACCTGGGCGTGACGGCGACCTGCCGGGCGAGCTTTGGCATGTACAACACCACCGAAGAGGTGGACGTGCTGATCGACGCGCTGGAACTGGCGCACGAGCTTTTCGCCTGACATCAGGGGACTTGCCGGACGGGGGCTGCCGGCCGGATGACGGCGATCAGCCCCCGACCAGCCGCAGCGCGGCGGCCTTGGCCGTCGTGATCGGTGCCGGGCTTTGCCGGGCGCGGGACTGGGCTACTGCGCCGTCGAGCATGGCGAGGATCGGACCCGCCTGCGCGGCATCGGCGCCGCCGGCGTGCAGGGCGCGGCCGAAGGCCTCAATCGCTTCGGCATAGGCGGCGCCGAGCCGGGCGGACAGGTCGGGTTCCTGCGGCACGACCTCCTGCGCCATCACGGCCAGCAGCGCGCCCTGCGCATAGCCGGTGTCGGCCACCCATCGGGCGGTGTCGTCGAAAAGGAGCGTGATCTGCTTGCGGGCGGGGATGCGCTTGGCCGCGGCCGTGTCGAAGTGATCCACCATCTCGGCCGCGAGCCAGCTGATCGCCGCCTCGGCCAGCGCCGCCTTGCCGCCCGGGAAATGGTGGTAGAGCGATCCCTTGGGACAGCCTGCGCGGTCGAGGATCTCGGCCACGCCGACGGCGTGGTAGCCCCGGCGCTGGAACAGCTCCAGCGCCGCGCGGGTCAGGCGTTCGGGCGTCGGTCGGCGCGGGGCCGGGGCAGGGGTCGTCATCGTCTCGTCAGGTCAGGCCACTCGGGGACGAGCCTCGGGCAGAACGGCGATCGAGGCAAGCGCCGTGGCGCAGAGGCGCGGTGCCTCTCCCGGGGTTTCGACCAGGATCTCGGCCTCGACCGTGGCGAGGGTCCGGCCGGAGCGGATCGTCCGGGCCTTGGCACGCAGCGTGGTGCCCTGGGCGGGACGCAGGAAATGCACCGTGAAGTTCGAAGTGACGACATCGCGTCCCTCGTTCGCGGCACCGGCCCAGGCACAGGCCATGTCGGCCAGCGCGCCGATGCAGCCGCCGTGGACATAGCCGTGGTGCTGGCGCATGTCGTCGCGCACCTCGACCACGATCTCGACCATGCCGTTGCCGGCGGCGAGGGCGCGGGGCTGCAGCCACTTGTTGAACCCGACCGTGCCCGACGTGCTGTTCAGCCGGGCGAGCATCTCGGGGTTGGACCATTCGTACATCGTCGATTCCCGTGACTAGACCAATCGGTCTAATGCTGCGCCTGCGCGGGCCGTCCGTCAAGCCTTGCCCGAAAATGGGTCGAAAGCGACATTGCCATGTCGGGTTTGGCCTGCAGAGGTTTCAATCCCGGCGGGGTCCGGTACCCTGTGGCCAAAGCAACCGCCGAAGGAGAGCCACATGACGCCGCTGACCGAAGCCGACGAGATCTCGGACATTGCCTTTGGGTTCATGGGGTCCAAGGCGCTGTTCGCGGCGCTGCAGTTCGGGATTTTCACCGCGCTGGCCGAGGGGCCGAAAACGGCCGGGGAACTGGCGGCAGGCTCGGAGCTGCACGCCGACCGGATGGAGACGCTGCTGACCGCGCTTGCCGGGCTCGGGCTGGTGACGGTGGCGGACGGACGGTTCGAGAATTCGCCCGCCGCGCAGGCCTTCCTGGTGAAGGGGGCAAAGTACGATTTCGGCGAGTACCTGCGGCTGCAGGTCGGCCAGCAGATGTACCCGCTGCTTGACCAGATCGAGGGCGCGCTGGAGGGCAGCCTGGGCGAGGAGGCGACGAAATCCTATGCCGAATGGTTCTCGGACCCCGAGGAGGCGCGGCTTTACTCGGAAAGCCAGCACGCGGGGTCGATCGGCCCGGCGCGGCAGCTGGCCAAGGCGCTCGACATCGAGGGGCCGGCCCGGATGCTCGACGTCGGCGGCGGCACCGGGGCCTTTGCCATCACGCTCTGCAAGGCGTTTCCCGACCTGACGGCGACGGTGGTGGATTTCCCGAACGTCGCCAGGCTGGGGCGGCGTTATGTCGAGAAGGCCGGGCTGTCGGACCGCATCCGCTACGACGACAGCGACGCGCTGGAATACGGCTGGCCCGAGGGGCAGGATATCGTGTTGATGTCCTACCTCTTTTCCGGGGTGCCCGGGGACGCCCACGAGGGGCTGATCGCCGATGCGTACAAGGCGCTGAAACCGGGCGGACGTATCCTGATCCACGATTTCGTGGTGGACGAGGGGCGCGAGGGGCCGAAGCTGGCCGCGCTCTGGCAGTTGCAGCACACGGCCTTCACGCCCGAGGCGCGCAGCCTCGATGACGGCTGGCTGAAGGCGGCGCTGGAAGGCGCGGGGTTCGAGGCGGTCACCGTGCGCGGGATGATCCCCGAGATGACCATGCTGGCCGAGGGCGTGAAGCCCGCATGACGCCGCGCGGCCCGTCCGCGAATTTTCGCACCGTCACGCGCGAGGGCCATTGCGGGGCCGGACGGGATGGTCTAAGCACCACCGGCACGCACCCGTAGCTCAGCTGGATAGAGCGCTGCCCTCCGAAGGCAGAGGCCAGAGGTTCGAATCCTCTCGGGTGCGCCACTTCCCCGAATTTCCGATCAATCGAGGCCCAGGGGCCCCGCGAAGACCGCGATCACCTGGTCGACCCGTGCCGTGATGGCGGCGGTGTCGGGCGGCGGGCTGCCGGGGGTGGCGAGGGCCAGGATGTGGCGCGCGCCGAGCAGGCTGCCGGTCATCATGTCGGCCAGCGCCGGCGGGTCGTCCGCCCGGATCGCGCCATCCGCCTTCAGCCGGTCGAACCGGTCGCGGACATGGGTCATGACGCTTTCGATCTCGATCTCGCGGAAACTGGTGGCAAGGTCGGGGACCTGCGGCGCCTCGGAGATGATGAGGCGGGTCAGGGCGATCTGTTCGGGGTTGAGCAGGAAGGCCATCAGCGCGCCGAGGCTGCGGCGCAGCTCATCCCGGGGGTCGTCGCCGGGGCGGTGTCCGTAGGGCGCCAGCGGCTGGCGGTGATCGTGGGTGCCAAGCAGCGCCTCGAGCGCCGCGCGCTTGTCGGGGAAGAAGCGGTAGAGCGTCTTTTTCGACATCTGCGCCTCGGCCGCGATGCGTTCCATCGTGGCACCGGCATAGCCGTCGCGCAGGAACACGGTGCGGGCGGCCGCGATCAGGGCCCGGCGTCGGGCGCCCTCGCTCAGGGCGGGAGGACGTCCGGGGCGCGGGGCAGTTTCGGTCGGAGATGGGGCGTTTTCGGTCATGTCGGCCTGACAATGCGGCAATGCGGGTGGCGCGGCAATCGCCGCCTTGACTTTGGGAAACGAAAGTGTTTCCTAAATATGGAAACGTGCGCGTTTCGCAACCCCTTACATTCACCCCGGCCGGACGGCACCGCGACAGAGGCGGGCCCGGTCACAAGGATTTTCTGATGGAAAGACATCACAGGGTTCTCGCCACCTGTTTCGGCGCGATCTCGGCGCTCGGGCCGCTGGCGCTCGACATGTACCTGTCGGCGATGCCGACGATGGCGGCAGAGTTCGGCGCGGCGGAGGGCCGGATCGAGCAGTCGGTCATGGTCTTCTTTCTGGGCTTCTGCCTGGGGCAGCTGGTGTTCGGCCCGCTGTCGGACCGGACCGGGCGCAAGCCCGTGGTGCTGATCGGCCTGACGCTCTACCTCGTCGCGTCGGTCGGCGCGGCGTCTGCGGGCACGCTGGACCAATTCATCGCCTGGCGGGCGCTGCAGGGGATCGGCGGGTCGGTCGGGATGGTGATCGCCATGGCCTCGATCCGCGATCTCTTCACCGGGGCGATGGCGGCCAAGCTGCTGTCGATGGTGGTGATGGTGCTGGGCCTCGCGCCGGTGGTGGCGCCGATCCTGGGCAGCGCGATCCTCGCCGTCGCGCCGTGGCAGGCGATCTTTGCGCTGCAGGCGGTGATCGCGGCGCTGGTGCTGCTGGTCGTCTGGCGCGCGATGCCGGAAACCCGCAGCCCCGAGGCGCGGCAGGCCAGCCGCCCGTCCCGGGCGTTCGGCACCTACATCCGGCTGCTCTTCGATCGCAGCTTCATACCCTATGCCGGGACCATGGCGCTGAGCCAGGGCGGCTTCTTTGCCTATATCTCGGTGATCTCGGTGGTCCTGATCTCGGTCTTCGGGGTTTCGACCTTCTGGTTCTCGATCATCTTCGCGGGCAATGCGCTTGGCCTCGCGGTGACGAGCCAGGTCGCCGGGCGCCTGGTGGCCCGCGTGGGCGCCATGAGGCTGGCGCGGATGGCCTGCCTGTTCCGCGGTGGTGTCGCGGTGGTGATGATCGCGCTCGTGGTGACGGGCGGGCTGACGCTGCCGTGGTTCGTGGGCCTTTGCTTCCTGCTGGTCGCGAGCCTCGGCTGCGTGATGCCCTGCTGTTCGGTGCTGGCGCTCGAGCGACAGGGTCAGAATGCCGGCGTCGCCTCGGCCCTGATGGGTGCGCTCGGCTTCGGCTGCGGTGCGGTCGTCTCGGGCCTGGTGGCCGCGCTGTCGGACGGCACCGCGGCGCCGATCGCGATCCTGCTGTCGGCGAGCGCGCTGCTGGCGCTGGCGGTCAGCGTCTTCGGCTTTTCGAGCGAGATGGAAACCGCCGTGGCGGCGGAGTAGGGGGCGCGTAGGGCGTTCCCGAGAACGGGAAAACGAAAGGTGGTGCAATGGGTTGCGCCGCCTTTTTCATGTTTCGTGGCAGCTCGGCGGGATCACCCGAAGGTCGAGGACAGCGCCAGGAAGACCAGGACCGACAGGATCGCCGAGGCCGGGACGGTGATGACCCAGGCCGCGATGATGGTCAGGAAGTGCGACCGGCGCACCAGCTTGCGGCGCTGGCGTTCCTCGGCCGCGATGCGTTTCGCGGGCGGCTGCGCCTCGGAGATCGTGCGCGCGCGGCGGGCCATGTACCATTCGCGGAAGAACCCGACGCCGAAGACGCCGCCGACCGCGATGTGGGTCGAACTGACCGGCAGGCCCAGCCAGGACGCGGCGATCACGGTCACGGCGGCCGAGAGGGCGACGCAGTAGGCGCGCATCGGGTTGAGCTTGGTGATCTGGTTGCCGACCATGTTGATCAGCTTGGGCCCGAAGAGGATCAGGCCGGTCGAGATGCCGAGCGCGCCGATCACCATGACCCAGAGCGGGATCGACACCTCGGTTGCGACGCCGGTGGCCTGCTGGGCATAGACGATGGCGGCGAGGGGGCCGACGGCATTGGCGACGTCATTGGCGCCATGGGCAAACGAGAGCAGGGCGGCCGAGACCACCAGCGGGAGCTGGAACAGCACCTTGAGCGAGCGGTTCCGGTTCTCGAGCCCGATGGACTGCCGCCGGATCAGCGGCACCGAGCCGAGCCAAGCGATGAGGCCGACCAGGATACCGATCAGGATCGCGGTGCCCAGCGTGATCTTGTAGACATGGCTGAGGCCCTTGAGCGCGAGGTAGGCGGCAAAGGCCGCGGCCATCACGCCGATCAGGACCGGCACCCAGGTCCGGGCGGCGGCGATCTTGTCCTCGACATAGATCACCTTCCACTTGATGAAGGCCAGGACGGCGGCGGCAAAGACCCCGCCCAGCAGGGGCGAGACCACCCAGCTGAGCGCGATGCCGGACATCGTCGTCCAGTTCACCGCGCCGAAGCCCGCGGCGGCGATGCCCGCCCCCATGACGCCGCCGACAACGGCGTGGGTGGTCGAGACCGGTGCCCCGACCCAGGTCGCGATGTTGACCCAGAGCGCCGCCGACAGGAGGGCGGCCATCATGGCCCAGACGAAATCGTTGCCGGCATCCAGGCTGTGCGGGTCGATGATGCCCTTGGCGATGGTCGAGACGACGTCCCCCGGCCAGCAGGGCGCCCGCGCTTTCGAAGATCGCCGCGATGGCGATGGCACCGGCCATCGACAGGGCCTTGGCGCCGACCGCGGGGCCCATGTTGTTGGCGACGTCGTTGGCGCCGATGTTCAATGCCATGTAGGCGCCGAGCGCGGCCGCCACCACGATGAAGACCGCGCCGGGTGCGCCGCCGGTGACGATGGCCGCGGCGATGGTGACCACGGCGACGAAGGCCAGCGACACGCCGACCCCGACCAGCGGGCGGGAGGCGTACATGGTCGCGGATTCGAGTCGCGACAGGCGGTTGAGGTCCCGGTCGAGTGTGCTCCACTGCTGCGAGGCGTTCGGATCGCTCACGTGTCGTCTTCCATTCCTGATGGGCGCGGCTAGCCGCTCAGGCCGTCCTGGAGCTGGGCCGGGAAGCGCAGCAGGAGGTCCTTGAGTTCGGGTTCGTCAACCGCGGCGGCCGCGGCGGACGCCGTTTTCCACACGCGGTCGCGTTCGTCTTTTTCCGGGTAGTCGTCGTGCAGGGCCTTCACGCTGATGGCGTAGACGTTGACGACGGTCTCTACCGGAACTCCGCCGCGCAACCTCTTGTCATAGCGGTAGGTTCCGACCAGCGGCGGGGTGTGGCTACGGGTGATGACGCCCGCTTCCTCCCAGGCTTCCTCGATCGCGGTGCCGGCAGCCTCGAGGCCGGATTTCGGCCAGCCCTTGGGCAGCACCCAGCGTTTCGTCTCGCGCGAGGTGATCAGCAGGATCTCGGGCCCGCCCGCAGCCTGGCGATAGCATAGCGCGGCCACCTGGAACCGCGCGGGGCGGCGCAGGACGGGCGCGATGTAGTTTTGCCAGAGTGTGTGAAACATGGATCCGGGGCGTTGAACTAGATCGTCTTCCTATACGCGACGGGTGTGACGTTCAATGCCGCGAAGGCCGCGAGGGCGCGAGAAGTCATCCGGATGTTTTCCCGAAGGCACAGTGCGCCGCGATCTTGGCCCGCGCCCCGGTGGGCGCAGGCTGGGCGGTCGGCGGGTGCGGCGGTGCCGCGTTCAGCTGCCCCAGGTGCGAACCGGGCCGCAATCCATGTGCACGAA
This sequence comes from Pseudooceanicola sp. LIPI14-2-Ac024, assembly GCF_042188925.1. Taxonomy (GTDB): domain Bacteria; phylum Pseudomonadota; class Alphaproteobacteria; order Rhodobacterales; family Rhodobacteraceae; genus Pseudooceanicola. Next base: position 712,838 of record NZ_CP170102.1, on the reverse strand, counting down.
ATCCGACCGGGTGTACCGGCCGACGCCGCCGGCGCGGCAGGCGCTGGCCGCCTTGGCCATCTGGCTGACCGAGCGCGTGGTCAGCCGGAGGTCGGCCGCCTGGCCGACGAGGTGCCGCGAATTCTTGGCCACGCCCGAAGACCGGCTGCGGAGCATGGAATTGGTTTCCGGCGAACGGTAGCCGGAAATCAGCATGTAGGGTTCGCTGCAATCCATCAGGTTGTGGGCGGCACACATGATGTCCATGGTGCGCATGTCGATGCCCTTGATCTGGTTGTTCCGCCAGTCCCGCATGAAATAGGTGACTTCCTCGACTGCATCGCGGACGTACTCGCCCTCGATCCAGTAGATCATGTCGATTTTTTCGCCTGTGCGGGCCGAATACATCTTGAGACGGCGGATGTCGCCACTACCTCTCAAGAAGCCTGCTGCTTTTGTATAGGTCGGTGCTGCTACTACCGCCGTGGCCGCGAATGCCCCAAGTAGGGCACGCCGCGACATGCTCGTCGAGCCGTGTTTCTGCATACTGCGCCTGTCCCGTCGCTTACCTGTGCGCCGCGATGTTACGCGGCCCTGCCATTTGTCATCCCCCAAGTGCGGAAAACCTCGCATATTAAGGCTAACGGTCCAAGTCGAACTTGAGGAGATTTGTCACCAACCCGTGAGGTCGGCAAATTCTTGCTGACTGCGTGTGCAAATCCGCCATCCTGTAAATCGAGTCATTGGATTACATCAGTTTACGGATCTTTTATCCGGTCGCGGTGTTGTCAGTGGACAGGCACAAGACCGCGCGGCATCGCTGGGACGAGGCCAAGCAAGACCAATCGAGGGGTGAACCATGCCGCAAGAGCGTAGCAGCCGGGTCAGAATCATGTTCGGAGCCGCCGTCGTCGCGGCTGTCCTGGGCGGCGCGCCCGTCGCGGCCACGCCGGTGACCGCGTACAAGCAGGCGGTGGCCGAATCCGTGTCGCGGTCGGACAAGCTGGCACAGTATTACCGGGCGCGCGATTTCGCCCCGATCTGGACCGGCGCGGACGAGGCGTCGCGCGACAGGCGGGCCGCGCTGCTGGCCGCCTTCGACCTGGCCGCGCCGCACGGCCTGCCCGAGGGCAAGTACGACGCCGCGGCGCTGCGTGCCCGCATGGCCGCTGCGGTCACGCCGCGCGACCGCGGGCTGCTCGAGGTCGAGCTGAGCCGCATCTTCCTCGATTTCGCGACCGACCTGCAGACCGGCATCCTGACGCCGTCGCAGGTGATCGCCGACATCCACCGCGAGGTGCCGCTGCGCGACGCGTCGGAGTACCTCGACGGGATCCAGGGCGAGAACCCCGGTGCCTTCATCCGCAAGCTGCCGCCGTCGCATCCCGAGTATGCCCGACTGCTCAAGGCCAAGCTCGACCTCGAACGCCGGCTGGGGACGGGGGGCTGGGGCCCGACGGTGCCGATGGCCAAGCTGGAACCGGGCGACGAGGGGCGCAATGTCGTGCTGCTGCGCAATCGGCTGATCGCCATGGGCTACCTGCCGCGGTCAGTGTCGACCCGCTATGACGCGCAGATGCAGGAAGCGGTGCAGGAGTTCCAGCGTGACCACGGCCTGAACGCCGACGGCGTCGCGGGCGACGGCACGCTGACCGAGGTCAACGTGGCGATGGAGGACCGGCTGAAGTCCATCGTCGTGGCGATGGAGCGGGAACGCTGGCTGAACCGGCCGCTCGGCGACCGGCATATCCTGGTGAACCTCACCGACTTCCACGCCCGGATCGTCGATTACGGTAAGGTCACGTTCAAGACCCGCTCGGTCATCGGCAAGAACGCGTCGGACCGGCGCAGCCCGGAATTCTCGGACGTGATGGAGCACATGGTCATCAACCCGACCTGGAACGTGCCCCGGTCGATCGCGACCAAGGAGTACCTGCCGCAGCTGCAGCAGAACCCCTGGTCGAACGGCCACCTGCGGATCACCGACGCGCGCGGGCAGATCGTGGACCGCGGCGCGGTGAATTTTGCCGCCTACAACGCCCGCAACTTCCCGTTCGACCTGAAACAGCCGCCGTCCGAGCGAAACGCGCTTGGCCTGGTGAAGTTCATGTTCCCGAACCAGTACAACATCTACCTGCACGACACCCCGCAAAAGAGCCTCTTTGCCCGCGAAGAGCGTGACTTCAGCCATGGCTGCATCCGGCTGGCCGATCCTTTCGACTTTGCCTATGCGCTGCTGGCGCGGCAGACCGCGGATCCCAAGGGCTACTTCCACTCGGTCCTTCAGACCGGGCGCGAGACCACCGTGCCGCTGGACGTGCCGGTGCAGGTCCACCTGATCTACCGGACCGCGGTGTCCGAGGCGAAGGGGCGGATGAACTACCGCCGCGATGTCTATGGCCGCGACGCCCAGATCTGGGATGCGCTGGAGCAGGCCGGGGTTTCGCTGCCCGCCGTTCGGGGCTAGGGTCGCGTCGAAAGGGGCACCCCATGCCACATTCGATTTCCGAGATTGCCGCCGCCCTTGGGGCGGAGGTGGCCGGCGACACCGGCCTGACCGTCACCGGCGTGGCCGAACCGGCCGGCGCGGGCCCCGAGGACCTGGCGCTGGCGCTCAAGCCCGAGTTCGCCGAGGGCCTCGCCAAGGGCGAGGCGCGGGCGGCGATGCTCTGGCCCGGTGCAGACTGGCAGGGGCTTGGCCTCAAGGCCGCGATCTTTGCGCCGCGCGGTCGGCTGGCGATGGCTGGCCTGACCCGGATGCTCGATCCCGGGCAGGGCTATTACAGCGGCATCCACCCGTCGGCCTATGTCGATCCCTCGGCCGAGCTCGACCTCGGGGTCAGCGTCGCGCCGCAGGCGGTGATCGGCGCGGGCGCTCGGATCGGGGCGCGGTCGGTGATCGGACCGGGGGTCTATGTCGGGACCGACGCGGTGATCGGCGAAAACGCGATCCTGCACGCACACGTGCGGATCGGGGCGCGGGCGCGGATCGGCAAGCGATTCATCGCACAGCCCGGCGCGACCATCGGCTTCGACGGCACGTCCTTCGTGACCGAAGAGGCGTCAAACGTGGAACAGGCGCGGTCCTCTGCCGCGCAGGTGTCCGAGGCCAAGGCCCAGGAATGGGTGCGAATCCATTCGCTCGGCGGGGTCGTCATCGGCGACGACGTGGAGCTTGGCGCCAACACATGCGTGGACGCCGGCACGATCCGGCCGACGCGGGTCGGCAACGGGACCAAGATCGACAACCTCTGCATGGTCGGCCACAACGTGGTGATCGGCGACCACTGCTTCTTTGCCTCGATGGTGGGGATTGCGGGCAGCACTCGCGTAGGAAATCACGTTGTTCTCGGCGGACAGGTGGGGGTTAGCGATAATATTACAATTGGAGATAATGTTGTCGCCGGGGGTGGCTCCGGGATCGTAGGGAACGTTCCGGCAGGCCGCTTCATCATGGGGTACCCGGCTGTGAAGATGGAAACGCACCTGGAAATGTACAAGGCGCAAAGGCGCCTGCCGCGCCTCATGAACCAGGTGTCGGAGTTACAGAATGCAGTTTTCAAAGGGTCGGATACCGACTAAATCGAGCCTGACCGCGCATGGGGAGGCGAGATCATGAACGTCAAGGACAAGGTGATCCGGATCGTCGCGGAGCAGGCCGTGCTGGAGCCGTCGGACGTGACGCTCGAGGCCACTCTGGAGGAGCTCGGCATCGACAGCCTCGGCCTGGTCGAGAGCATCTTTGCCATCGAGGAAGCGTTTGACATCCAGGTGCCGTTCAACGCGAACGAGCCGGAGCAGAGCGACTTCGACATTTCGAGCGTCGGCAGCATCGTGGCCGGGATCGAGAAGCTGGTGGCGGAACAGCACGCGTGAAACGAGTTGTCATAACGGGCGCGGGAACCATCAATGCGCTCGGTCACTCGGTTCCCGAAACGCTGGACGCCATGCGCGAGGGTCGCTGCGGCATCGGTGCGCTGGAGATGCGCGATGTCGAACGGCTGTCGATCCAGATCGGCGGGCAGGTCAAGGGCTATGAGCCCGAGGCCGATTTCAACCGCCAGCAGATCGCGCTTTACGACCGGTTCACGCAGTTCACCCTTCATGCCGCCAAGGAGGCCCTGACGCAGTCGGGGCTGGAGTTCCACGGCGAGATGGCAGCGCGCTGCGGCGTGGTGCTGGGCACCGCCGGCGGCGGCGTGTCGACCTGGGACGAGAACTATCGCACCGTCTACGAGGAGGGGAAGAACCGGGTTCATCCCTTTGTCGTGCCGAAGCTGATGAACAACGCGGCCGCCAGCCACGTGTCGATGACCTACAACCTCAAGGGGCCGAGCTTTACCGTCTCGACCGCCTGTGCGTCGTCCAACCACGCGATGGCGCAGGCCTTCCAGATGGTGCGCCACGGCATGGCGCCGGCGATGGTCACCGGCGGGTCCGAATCCATGCTCTGCTTTGGCGGGGTGAAGGCCTGGGAAGGGCTGCGGGTGATGTCCAAGGACGCCTGCCGCCCGTTCAGCGCCAACCGCAACGGCATGGTGCAGGGCGAGGGGGCCGGGGTCTTCGTCTTTGAAGAGATGGAGCACGCCAGGGCCCGCGGCGCCGAGATCCTGGCCGAGGTGATCGGCTTTGCCATGACCTCGGACGCAACGGACATCGTGATGCCGTCGAAACAGGGGGCGGCGCGCGCGATCACCGGCGCGATGACCGACGCCCGGATCAACCCCGAGGATGTCGGCTATATCAACGCGCACGGCACCGGGACGGCCGCCAACGACAAGACGGAATGCGCGGCCGTGGCGGATGCCTTCGGGCACCATGCCGACCGGCTGATGATCTCGTCCACCAAGTCGATGCATGGCCACCTGATCGGCGGCACAGGCGCGGTCGAACTGCTGGCCTGCATCATGGCCCTGCGCGACGGGGTGATCCCGCCGACCATCGGCTACGAGGAACCCGACCCGGAATGCGCGCTCGACGTCGTGCCGAACACCGCGCGCGAGGCGAAGGTCGAGGTGGCGCTGAGCAACGCCTTTGCCTTCGGCGGGCTGAACGCGGTTCTGGCCCTGCGGAAGGTGTGAGGGGCAGGGCACCCCACGACCGCGCGACAACGAAAAAGGCCCGCGTCATCGACGCGAGCCTTTGACTGTCTGCCGTTTCGCTTACTGCTGCGGCGGCGCGATCTGGGTGGCCTTGGTGAGGCCCTCGGTAAAGCCGATCAGCGACATGTTCAGGCGGACCTTCACGTCCGGCGCCTGCCACGGCACGATGGTCATGTTGGCTTCCTTGCCGCGCTTCATCGCGTCGATGTCGGCCTGGGTCAGGCCGATGCGGGCGAAGCAGCCGATCGGCGAGCAGAAGGAGAAGCGGTAACGCTTGCCTTTGGAGCCGTCGACGCCAAGCAGCAGGTCCTCGGTCAGCGCGGTTTCCAGCGGCACGACGATGGTGGCGCCGGCCACGGCCTGGCTGCCTTCGGGCAGGCGGAAGAGGCTGAATTCGGCAACCGGGTTGCCATCCTCGTCACGCACCAGCTGGTAGAGCTGGCAGGGGTCTTCGCCGTTCTCGGTGTTCACGCACTGGAGCTGCCAGTCGCCGATCTCTTCCTTGGTGTAGGCCTGGCCCACGCCGTCGCCGGGCTGCGCATCGGGATCGACGCCCATGTCGAGGGCGGATTTCTCTTCGCCCTGGGGGGCTTCGGTGGTGTCGGTCGCCGGCGCCTCGGACTCGGTTGCCGCGTCGTCCTGCGTGGTCTCTGCCGCGGCGTCGCCGGTGGCGGTGGTGTCCTGTGCGGCAACCGGGGCGGCAAGTGCCAGGGCGAGCAGAAGTGTAGTCAGTCGGGTCATCTCGATCCTGTGGTTTGATGGGTGGCGCGGGGCCTGAACTTGCCCCGCCTCTAGCATGGGTGCCGGCCAATGTCAGGCCCCGTGAAGGGGCTGGCCCGGTGCCGAGTGTTCACCTGCGCGTGTTACCGCGCGTGGAGGCGCAGACAAGAGAAAAGGGGCCATGCGGCCCCCTTCCCCTTGCTCCCTGTCGGACTGGCCGACTTTGTATTGGCCAGACGCTAAGAGGTTTTCATGTTTCCGTCAACAAGCAAGTTTCACCCCGATTTCAAGGGATTTCACCGCGTTTTTCGCAGCGAAAAGGACCGTGCCCGAAGGCACGGCCAGTCTGACAGGGAGGAAGTCAATCCGGGAGCGCGAGGACTGCGCCCCCGAACGCGATTCACACTGGCAGCTATTGATTAAGCAAGTATGGTCAAAGCGTATTTTTGATCGAAAGTTCCGGGGGAAGACGTGGGCGAAGGCATTTTCATCGGCGGCGGCGGAGAGGATTACGGCGTTCAGCAGCACCTCCGGCTCGACTATGCGAACCGTCACGGGCTGATCGCGGGGGCCACCGGGACGGGCAAGACCGTCACCCTGCAGATCATGGCCGAGGGGTTTTCGGCTGCCGGCGTGCCCGTGGTTCTCGCAGATGTGAAGGGCGACCTGTCGGGGCTGGGCGTCGCGGGCCGCGCGGACGGCAAGCTGCACGACGCCTTCACCAAGCGCGCGGGCACCATCGGCTTTGCGGATTATGCCTATGCGGCCTTCCCCGTGATCTTCTGGGATCTCTTCGGTCAGGACGGCCACCCGATCCGCACCACGATCAGCGAGATGGGGCCATTGCTGCTGTCCCGGCTGCTGGAGCTGACCGAGGCGCAGGAAGGGGTGATGAACATCGCCTTTCGCGTGGCCGACGAAGAGGGCCTGGCGCTGCTCGATCTCAAGGACCTGCGGTCGCTGCTGGTCTGGCTGGGCGAGAACCGTGCCGAGGTCGGACTGAAATACGGCAACATCTCTCCGGCCTCGATCGGTGCGATCCAGCGGCGGTTGCTGGTGCTGGAAAACCAGGGGGAGAGCGGCTCTTCGGGGAACCGGCGCTCGACCTGTCGGACCTGATGCACCACGATGCCGAGGGGCGGGGCGTGGTCTCGATCCTGGCTGCGGACAAGCTGATGGCGGCGCCGCGGCTCTACGCGACCTTCCTGCTGTGGCTGATGTCGGAACTGTTCGAGACGCTGCCCGAGGTCGGGGACCCCGAGAAGCCCAAGCTCGTCTTTTTCTTCGACGAGGCGCACCTGCTGTTCGACGGGGCGCCCAAGGCGCTGATCGACAAGGTGGAACAGGTGGCGCGGCTGATCCGGTCCAAGGGGGTCGGCGTCTATTTCTGCAGCCAGAACCCGGCGGACGTGCCGGATGACGTGCTGGGCCAGCTGGGTAACCGGGTGCAGCACGCGCTGCGCGCCTTCACCGCCAAGGACCGCAAGGCGCTGCGACAGGCGGCGCAGACCTATCGCGACAACCCGCGGTTCTCGACTGAGGACGCGATCCGCGAGGTCGGCACAGGCGAGGCGGTGACCTCGTTCCTCGAGGCGAAGGGCGCGCCGGGGGTGGTCGAGCGCACGCTGATCCGGCCGCCGTCATCGCAGCTGGGGCCGCTCGACCCGGCGCTGCGGCGCGCGCTGATCGACGGATCGCCCGTGGCCGGCAAGTACGACACCGCCATCGACCGGGTGTCGGCGCACGAGACGCTGATGGCGCGGGCCGAAAAGGCGGCAAAGGCGGCCGCCGAGGCCGAGATGGCGGCCGACGCACAGCCCGCCGCGGAACGCGAGTACCAGTCGGCCCGGCGCTACAGCGGCACCCGCGTGCCGCGGTCCACCTCGCGCCCGCGCGGGCAGCCCGAAACGGTCGGGTCGGCCCTGACCGAGGCGGTGATAAAGGAACTCAGCGGCACCACCGGCCGGCGCATCGTGCGCGGGATCCTCGGCGGGCTCTTCCGATCGCGCTGAGGGTCAGTCGGGAAAGAGCTCGCGCAGGTCGGGGGCGTAGGTGCGGCTGACCGGCAGGCTGCGTCCGTCCGACAGGGTGGCCCGCAGTTTCCCGTCCTCGCGGATCATGCCGGTCAGATGCGCCCGCGCGGCCCAGTGCGACCGGTGCAGGCGCAGGCCTTCGATCGGCTCGAGTTCGTCCAGGGCATCGGAAAACCGGATCAGGATCAACTGGTTGCCCCGGGTCGTGGTGACCTCGACATAGTGGTCCTGCATGGTGAGCGAGATGATGTCGCTGCCCAGTGTCGGCGTCATGCGCGTCAGGAACTTCGGCGCGGCCGCGGTCGGCACCGGCTCGACCCGCGGGGCAGGGGCGGTGTCCGGTTCGGGGGCAGGCGGGCGTGCCTGGGGATCGGCCTCGGGCGCGCCGAAGTCGAGGAAGTGGAAGCAGCCGATCACGAATCCGACCGCCATGACCTGGAACCAGACCACGGGGAGTTCCGCGACGTCGAAGGCGCCGGGCCAGAGGATCGCACAGATGAAATACACGAGCCCCGCGCCCGGCACCGCCGCGATGGCCGAGCCGAGGGCGATCTGCGCCACCCGGGGCCACCTGGCCAGCCGGCGGGAGGTGATGCAATAGTGCATGGCGACGTGCATCGGCAGCGCGACACTGGTGACGGTCGCCGTCCAGAACACGAAGCGCAACCCGAGGCTCATCGCCTCGTAAGAGCCGAAGGGTCCCAGCAGGGTGAGCACCAGGATCGTGCCGGCAAAGACCGCCAGGCCCCGTTCCGTACCGAATTCGCTGAAAATTCTACGCATCGTGAAATGCACTCGGGTTCATCTGGCGAATAATCTTAACCTTTCACGAAGGTCGCTTTGCTTTCAAGTCAGCCATGTTGTCTATTCGAAAGTATAGTTTCCGACGCATAGCACGACACATTCGAGAACCAAGATTTTAAGCTTTCCCTGCTGTGCAATCGCGCTCCCATGCCGCGATCGTACAGCAGGGGGACACCGTCCCGACCCATCCCTGTGAATTCCCCATGTCACGCCTTCGGGACGGAAAAAGGCCGCCGGTTCGTTCCGGCGGCCTTTCCTGTTTACGAAGGGTCGGCGGATCAGAACGGGATTTCGTCGTCCAGGTCGCGCGACGGGGACGACCCGCCCGAGGGGCCGCCTCGGTCGTCGTAACCGCCGCCATAGCCGCCCCGGTCGTCGTAGCCGCCGCCCGAGGAACCGCCGCCGTAGTTGCCGCCGCCACCGCCGCCGCCTTCACCGCGGCCGTCGAGCATCACCAGCGTGCCGCCGAAGCCTTGCAGCACGACCTCGGTGCTGTAGCGGTCCTGGCCGGACTGATCCTGCCACTTGCGGGTCTGCAGCTGGCCCTCGATGTAGACCTTGGAGCCCTTGCGCAGAAACTGTTCCGCCACGCGCACCAGGCCCTCCTGGAAGATCGCGACCGAATGCCATTCGGTCTTTTCCCGGCGCTCGCCGGTGTTGCGGTCCTTCCAGGTCTCGCTCGTCGCGATGCGCAGGTTGCAGACCTTGCCGCCGTTCTGGAACGACCGCACCTCGGGGTCGCGCCCGAGATTGCCCACGAGAATTACTTTGTTGACCGATCCCGCCATGGGCTCCCCTTCTTCGACGTCGATTCCGTGTTTGATTGGTTCCGACGGTTACACCAGACCAGAAACAAAACGTAAAGTTTTACGACAAGTCGCGCGGAGCTTTGCCGGCCTGTCGCGCCCGGTGGCGGTCACATCTGTGCGCCGGGGCTGGCCTTTTGCGCCGATTTCGCATTAATCTCGGCGAAAGGGACGATACGACGAGGGACAACTGGGCATGACACGACGGGCAACCGCGCTGGCCGTTCTGGCTGCGATCTGTCTTGCTGCGCCGGCGGGGGCCGCGGACACCGTTTCCACCAAATCAAGGGTCAAGCTGTTCCGGTCACAGACCGACCTGCTCGATCGGCGGGCCTCGCAGCAGTACAACAACTCGGTCCGGCTGCAGCCGCCGAGCGTGATCGCCCCGACCAAGTGGGACACCGGTGCCGCCTTTGCGGGGCGCTACAGCGGTCCCTTCCTCGACGTGGCGAAAGAGGCCGCGCTGCGCAATGGCGTGCCCGAGAACATCTTTCTGAGGCTGGTCCAGCAGGAAAGCGGCTGGCGCAAGGACGCGCTGTCGCACAAGGGCGCCATCGGCCTGGCCCAGCTGATGCCCGACACCGCGCGTCGGCTGGGGGTCGATCCGCACGACCCGCACGAGAACCTCGATGGCGGGGCGCGCTACCTGGCCACGCAGTTCCGCGAGTTCGGTGACTGGCGGCTGGCGCTCGCGGCCTACAACGCGGGGCCGGAGGCGGTGCGGCGGTACAATGGCGTCCCGCCCTACGACGAGACGACGCATTACGTCGCGGCGATCCTAGGGCGCTGATTTCCGGGCCTTCGGGCGCGTCCCTCATTCTTTAGGCAACCCCTGCAACGGGCGGCGTTCGGGAACCGAATGCCGGGCATCGGTGTTGGATAGCCGTCAGACGGGCAGGCTGCCTGTCCGCTGACCCGCCACGAAACCGCGACAGAACGCGACCGGCGGCCACACGAGAAAGAAGCGAGCGAGACGATGCTGAAAACCGCAACCACTGCCATGGGCCTGATCTTCGCCTCCAGCCTTGCCGTGCAGGCGCTGGACCGGCCGTTCCCGGTGTCCGAAGTGCAGGTGACGACCGAGCTTGAAAACGTTTCGGTCTCGGACGTAACGAATTTCTACCCGGCCTTCAACGAGGACCTGGAAAAGGCGATCTGGTCGCAGATCGAGAACCCGCAGAACGGCGGTCGCGGCTTCGAGATCGACGTGAAGGTGACCGAGGTCGCGCTGGATGACGGGGCGCTTGGCCCGGACGGCAAGTTCAACAATCTCGACGGTATCGTGACCTACACCTTCCAGGGCGCCGACCAGCCCTCTGGCACCTTCCCGATCGAGGTGACGGCGCAGTCCGGTGAGGCGCCGGCCGGTGCCATCGTCGTCATGCCGAGCGAGGCGGACTTCTACCAGGCGATGGTGATGGCCTTTGCCGCCGGCGTGAACGACAAGATGGCCGACCTGGCCCCGCCGCAGGACGACGCTGTCCAGCAGAAGAACTAAGGAGCCCTCGTAATCTCAGTCACGAGGGACGGCCCGTCCGCGCGATGCGCGGCGGGCCGTTTCCGTTCATTCCGCGGCGATCTTGATGACCGGCTCCATCTCGGCGAACTCGGCGTCGGAGAGGTGGCACTTGATCTGGTGGCCGTCGAAGTTGCGCATCGGCGGCACTTCCTTTTCGCAGAGCCCGCCCGGCACCCGGTCCTTCCAGCGGCAGCGCGTCTGGAACGGACAGCCCGGCGGCGGGTTCATCGCTGAGGGGATGTCGCCCTCGAGAACAATGTGCTTCTTCTCGACGCTGGTATCGGCAATCGGCACGGCCGAGAGCAGCGCCTCGGTATAAGGGTGGTAGGGAGGGGCAAACACCTCGTCCGTGGTGCCAAGCTCGACCACGTGGCCGAGGTACATGACCATCACCCGGTCGGACAGGTAGCGCACGATCGACAGGTCGTGGCTGATGAAGAGAAGCGTCGTCTTCTGTTCGCGCTGGATGTCCATCAGCAGGTCGGTGACCGCCGCCTGGACCGACACGTCGAGGGCCGAGACCGGTTCGTCCGCCACCACGATCCGGGCGTCCCCGGCAAAGGCCCGCGCGATCCCGACCCGCTGCTTCTGCCCGCCGGACAGCTGGCGCGGCATCCGGTCGGCAAAGGCGCGCGGCAGCTTCACGAGGTCGAGGAGCGTCAGCATCCGCTCGCGCCGCTCGGCATCGGTCTTGCCGAACTTGAAGATTTCGAGCGCACGGATGATCTGCCGCCCCACGGTCATCGACGGGTTGAGCGTGTCGAAGGGGTTCTGGAACACCATCTGGATGTTGGCCACGGTGTTGGTGTCCCGCTTCTCGATCGCGGTGTCCTGGATCTCGCGGTTGTCGAGGATGATCTTGCCCTCGGTGGCGGTCTCCAGTCCCATCAGCACCTTGGCAAACGTCGACTTGCCGCAGCCGGATTCGCCCACGATGGCCAGCGTCTCGCTCTCGCGGGCGTCGAAGGTCAGCGTCTCGTTCGCCTTCACGACCTTGGTGCCGCCCGAGGACGACAGCGTCGAGGCCGAGACCTCGTAGTACTTCTTGAGGTCCTCCATCCGCAGGACCACGTCCCCGACCTGGGCCTTTTCCTTGGCGTCGGTGACCACGAGCGGCGCGTTCCAGTCGATCTCGTCGAACTTCAGGCAGCGCGTTGTGTGATCCGGATCGCCGGGCAGGGCGACCATCGGGATGTCGCGGGCGTCGCAGCGGCCCTCTTCGAAATAGTCGCAGCGCGGGCCGAAGTTGCAGCCGGGCGGGCGTTCGTGGGGCAGGGGGAAGTTGCCGGGGATCGCCTTGAGCGGGCGCGTGGTCTTGTCGGCGCCGGGCAGCGGGATCGACCGGAACAGCGCCTGCGTGTAGGGATGCCGCATCTGGTCGAACACGTCCTCGATCGACCCACGCTCGACCGCCTCGCCGGAATACATCACGCAGAGGGAGTCGCACGTCTCCAGCACCAGCCCGAGGTTGTGGCTGATGAAGAGCATCGAGGTGCCGTATTTCGCGCCCAGCTCCTTCACCAGCTCGACGATGGCCGCCTCGACCGTCACGTCGAGCGCAGTGGTGGGCTCGTCGAGGATCAGCAGCGCCGGTTTCGACATCAGCGCCATGGCGATGACGATCCGCTGCTGCTGGCCGCCCGACAACTGGTGCGGATAGCTGTCGAGGATGCGCTTGGGATCGGGTAGTTTCACGTCGGTGACAACCTGCAGGGCGCGGTCGTAGGCTTCCTTCTCCTTCACGCCCTCGTGGATCATCGGCACTTCCATCAGCTGCTTGCCGATCTTCATTGCCGGGTTCAGGGAGGCCATCGGCTCCTGGTAGATCATCGCGATCTCGTTGCCGCGGATATGGCGCAGCTCGGCATCCGACATCTGCGACAGGTCGCGGCCCTTGAACCGGATCGAACCGCCGACGATGCGGCCGTTCTTGCCGAGGTCCTGCATCACGCCCAGCGCCACCGTGGACTTGCCGCAGCCGGATTCGCCGACGAGGCCCACCGCCTCGCCGGGGTTCACCACGCAGGAGAAGTCCATCACCGCCGGGATCTCGCGCAGGCGCGTGAAGAACGAGATAGAGAGGTTGTCGATCTCGAGGATCGGGCCGTCGTAGGTGTCGGTGTCAGCCATGTCTCAGTCCTTCAGGCTTTCCTCGCGCAGACCGTCGGCCATGAGGTTCAGGCCGAGGACGAGCGAGAGGAGGGCAAGGGCGGGCACGATGGCCGCGTGCGGGTAGATCGACAGGAGCTTTCGGCCCGCGTTGATCGTCGTCCCCCAGTCGGGGCTGTCGGGCGGCAGGCCGAGACCGAAGAAGCCGAGCGTGCCGAGCAGGATCGTGGTGTAGCCGATGCGCAGGCAGAAATCGACGATCAGGGGGCCACGCGCGTTCGGCAGGATCTCCCACAGCATGATGTACCACGGGCCCTCGCCGCGGGTCTGGGCGGCGGCCACGTAGTCGCGGGTCTTGATGTCCATCACCAGCCCCCGGACGATCCGGAAGACTGTGGGCGCGTTCACGAAGACGACCGAGACGAAGACCACCAGTATCCCCGGCGGCACGTTGAAGAGGTCGAGACCGGCGGGCATGAAGTTGACCGGCGTGAACGGATCCGAGACCAGCGAGAGGTAGAGCCAGATCGACGGAACCAGCACGACCGCGAGGATGATGTTCCGCTTGCCCGGCGCCGTGAAGTAGCGCGAGTTGATGAGCACGGTCGCGAAGATGATCGGAAAGACGAAGAGCGCGATGGCCAGGTAGGAGGGGATGCCGGTCAGCACGATCTCGGGCGTGACGAGCAGGTAGAAGAGCAGGATCACCGGGAAGGCGAGGATCAGGTTCGCCACGAACGACAGGAACGAGTTCGAGCCGTCCGCCAACGTAGCCCGCCGGCAGGCCCAGCGTGATGCCCACCATGAACGCAAAGAGCGTCGCGAGCGGCGCGATCCGGATGACGATGAAGCTGCCCGCGACCATCCGGGAAAAGACATCCCGCGCAAGGTTGTCGCCACCGAAGAGGTAATAGGGATAGTCCTCGGGCCCCGCGCCGTTCAGCGGCGTCCCGGGCGCTTTGTTCTTCATTCCCGAGACGGCGGTCAGCGGGTCGTGGGTCAGGATCATGTCGAACAGACCGGCGAAGAGCGCGGTGAAGATCCAGAACATCACCAGGCCAAAGCCGATCATGCCGATGGGATTGTCAAAGAGCTTTCCGTAGAGCCCCAACCGGCGCTTGAACATGATCGACAGCACGAAGGTCCCGATCAGCGCGATCCAGACCGGCAGGAAGCGGGCCGAGACGGCGCCGATGATGCCCTTGTTCTCGATCCCCGGAATGACAAGCCCGCCGGCAAGGTAGATCAGCGCAATGGCGAGGATCGCCCAGATCGCGCCCTGCATCACTAGCCGCGCCCAGTCGGCCGGGCCGCGACGGTCGATCAGGGTGCCGTCCGACTGGACCACCGGCGCGCGGCCCGGCAGCAGGCTGAGAAGCAGCGTCCCGACGAGGGCGAGGCCCAGCACGACGATGGCGGCGTAGAGGATCGGGTTCAGGACGGGTCCGAGAAGGCCGGTCCAGGTCAGCGTGTCCATGCGCGGTCCTCCCTACGAAATCCGGATGCGGGGGTTGAGGTAGACATAGCCGATGTCCGAGATCAGCTGCGTCACCAGCACGACAAAGACCGACACCACCGAGATGCCGAGCAGCAGGTCGATGTCGTTGTTCCCGGCGGCCTGCACCAGCGTCCAGCCGAAGCCCTTGTAGTTGAAGAGCGTCTCGACGATCACCACGCCGTTCAGCAGCCAGGGGAACTGCAGCATGATCACCGTGAAGGGGGCGATCAACGCGTTGCGCAGGGCGTGGCGGGTGACGATGGTGGGAAAGCTCACACCCTTGAGACGGGCGGTGCGGATGTACTGCGCGGTCATCACCTCGGCCATAGAGGCGCGGGTCATCCGGGCGATGTAGCCCATCCCGTAGAGCGAGATGGTGAGCACCGGCAGAAAGAAGTTCTCGAACGTCGCGTCGTCCATCGCGCTGGTCGCGGTGCCCTTGAACCATTTCAGCCCGACGGCCGACGAGGCGAAGACCGCGATCAGGATCACGCCGGACACGTATTCAGGCGTCGCCGTGGTGGCGATCGAGAAGGTCGAGAGCGTGCGGTCGGTGCGGGAGCCTTCGCGCATCCCCGCCAGCACCCCGATCAGGAGCGCCGAGGGCACCATCAGCAGCATGACCCAGAACATCAGCTTGCCGGTCAGCGCCAGCCGCGTGGCGATGATCGAACTGACATCCTCGCGGAACACCCGGCTGACGCCCCAGTCGCCCTGCAGGATGCCGCAGTAGCTGGCCGCCTCGGCCGGGTCCGAACCTTTCGGGATGCACTTGCCGGCGACAACCTCGCCCTCGGCATTCTCGCGCGTCCAGCCGGGCCAGACGCCCAGCCACTCCGCATAGCGGATCACCATCGGCTGGTCGAAGCCGTTGTTGTTCAGCCAGCGTTCGACCTCTTCGTCGGACATCCGGCTGTTGCCTTCGTACTTCGCGATCTTTTCGAGGTTCGGGTGCAGGTTGGTCAGGAAGAACACGATGAAGCTGAGGCAGAGCGCCGTCAGGATCATCGCGGCTGTCCGCCGGAGGAGGAAGTTCAGCATCACGCATCCCTGTCTGGCGGCGCGCCCGGGGCCATGGCTGGCTCTTGTGCGAAGGGGGGCCGCTGGATAAGCGCCGGGGCCGTGCGATCACGGCCCCGGCGGTGTCGGATCAGCTTTCGATCCACCACTTGTAGTGATGCATCTCGAAGGTGGGATGCATCTCGGTCCCGTGGACCGTGGGCTTGTAGTGCCGGAAGAGCGAGCGCCAGTAGGGCTGGATCACCACGCCCTCGTCCAGCATGATCTGCTGGATGTCGGCCATCACCTCGGACCGGGCTTCGGCGTCATTGATCGACATCGCCTCGGCCAGCTTGCTGTCGAACTCCTCGTTGGCAAAGGCGGTCTCGTTCCAGGCCACGCCGGAGCGATAGGCCAGCGCGAGCACCTGCACACCCAGCGGACGCATGTTCCACTCGGTCGCCGACCAGGGGTAGACCAGCCAGTCGTTCCAGAAGGTCGAACCCGGCAGGATTTCCCGCTTCACGTTGATGCCCGCGTCGCGGCACTGGGCGGCGACGGCATCGCAGGTGGCCGACTGCCATTCATCGTCGATCGAGATCAGCGTGAACTCGGTCTCGGCGTGGCCGGCCTCTTCGAGCAGCGCCATCGCTTCCTCGGCGTTCGGGGCCGGGGTCTCGATCTCGGCGTACTCGGGGTGGATCGGGCAGACGTGGAAGTTCTCGGCCACGGTGCCCAGGCCGGCATAGCCCAGTTCCAGCACCACCGCGTTGTCGGTCGCGCGCTGCAGGGCGGTGCGGACCTTGACGTCGGTATAGGGCTCCTGCTGCTGGTTGAAGCGGACGCAGAGCGTGGCGGCGGTGACCGCCTCGGACTTGGTCCAGCCGATGGCGTCCAGCACCTCGACGAACTCGCCGGTGGACTGGTAGGTCATGTCGATCTCGTCCGCGTCGGCGGCCGCGACCCAGGCGGCCATGTCGGTGCCGAAGTCGATGAACTCGATCCGGTCGAGGTAGGCCTCACCGCCCCACCACGCGTGGTCGGTGTTCTTGACCAGCACCTGGTTGACGCCGGGGTTGTTTTCCTCGGGCAGGAAGGGGCCGGTGCCGATCGGGTTCTCGGCCGGGTCCTCGCCGGCGTAGGACTGGTGCACCACTTGGGCGGGATAGTCGGCCATGCCCGGGATCACGGTGATGTCGGGGGCCGAGCATTTCAGCACCACGGTCAGATCGTCCGCCGCAGTGACCGCGCCCTCGCGCAGCGTGCCGGCGTCGGCGTCGATCAGCGAGGCAAAGCGCGAGGCCATCGAGTTGCCTTCGACCCCGGCTTCGCACCAGCGTTCGAAGTTGAAGACCACGTCGGCGGCGGTGAAGTCATCGCCGTTGTTCCACTTCACGCCGGGACGGACCTTGAGCGTGTACTCGGTGGCGTCCTCGTTGGCTTCCCAGCTTTCCAGCAGGCGGCCTTCGAAGGTGCCGTCGGCGTTGTACTGGATCAGGTACTCGAGCCAGCCGCGCGTGAAGTTGGCCATCTGGGACCAGTCGTAGTTGCGCGGGTCCTTGAGCGCTTTGCACTCCATCTGGACGCGCAGCGTGCCGCCCATCTGGGGCTCGGCGCTCTGGGCCGCGACAGGCTGGTCGAGGCCGCCGAGCGCGTAGACCAACGGCGTCGCGACGCCCAGGGCCGAGGCGCGGGCGAGGAACTCGCGCCGGTCGAGCTGGCCGGCCTTGAACTCCTCCGCGTACATCCGGGCGGCGGGGTGGATCCGCGCCGGGTTCGATTTATCGGTCATCGTCATCTCCCTGAGACATTTTCTTTTTTGTGAAGGTCACCGTCGGTGACTTTGTAGGTAGCTCTGTCGACCCGGGCGGCCACGGCGCCCTTCCCTGATTTCGGGCTGACCCCCCGTATTTCCGCACGAGCCTTTCTTGGCGTCAACGTTTCCGATCGGCATATTCGGGTCAATTTGCGACATCGGGACCAGTCAAAAACGACATCGGATGTCGTTGCAACCTTTTCCGGTGAAAATTCAGTCACTTTCCGGCCGTCGCGGCCTTTCTCAGGGCGGTTGGTGAGAGGCGGGTGTGGTGCTGGATGAACCGGGTGAAATAGGCCGCGCTGGAAAAGCCGAGGTCGCGGGCGATGCCGGAGACAGGCTGCGCGGTGTCGACCAGCGCGCTGCGCGCGGCATGCAGGACGCGACCGCCGAGGATGCCCGCGGCAGTGATCCCGGCGCAGTGGCGGCAGACGCGCGTCAGGTGGGTCGGGGTGACATCCAGCATCTCGGCATAGTCGGCCATCGGGCGGCCGGTGCGGAAGTGGCGTTCGGCCAGCACGGTGAAGGCCGCGGCCAGCCGTTCGGCGGCGCTGGCATCCGGGGCGTCGGGCTGCACCGCGTCGCGGGTGCGCCGGAACCACACCGACAGGAGCGCGGCATGCGCCGCCGCTGCTTCGCCCGCCAGCGGGCGGGGCGTGGCCTGTTCGCGCTGCAGGGCCTCGAGCAGGGCGGTCGCCTCGCCTTGCATGTGCACGTCACGGACGCGGAGCAGCACCGGTTCGCGCGGGAAGCCGCGGACGGATCCGGCGGGGGCGGTCATCGCCAGCCCAAATCCCTGCTTGCCCGGGTCGATCGAGAACATCGCACCGGCCGGGATCAGCAGGGCGTTGTGCACACCCAGCCCGCGGCGGCGGCCGTTCAGGTGCGCGATGCCTTGTCCGCGGGTGGTCCAGATGAAAAGGTCCGAGGTGCTGGCATGGGGCAGGGTGAGGCGCCACGATCCGCCCCGGGCCAGCTGACCCAGGGTCCAGAGGTGGGGCACTTCCGCGGTGTTTGCGTCCATTTGTTCAGTTTGTGGCTGAAATGAGGCAAAATCGTGTCGAAACCCTAGGCTGGCGGTCCGAAAATGTAAATCCCTTCAGCTCTCGGCCGTGATCGCCCGCCACGACTTCATCCGTGCACGGAACCATGTGCGCTGCCGCTTGGCATATTGCCGGGTGGCTATGGTGGCGGCCTCCCGCGCGTCGTAGAGTGACGTTTCCCCCTGAGATGCGCGATCAGTTCAGGCGCGCCGATGGCCTTGGCCGAGGGCAGGGCAGGGTCCCAGCTGGCAAGGTTCGCGCGGGCCTCCTCCAGCGCGCCACCCGCCAGCATGGCGTCGAAGCGACGGGCGATGCGGTCGTTGAGCCAGTCGCGCCCGGCGGTCACCAGAAGCGGTTGCGCATCCGCCAGCGGCAGGAGCGGCGGCGGGGTATCGTCCTGCCATGCGGCGATGCCCCGCCCGGTGGCGCGCTGCACCTCCCAGGCGCGCTGGACCCGCATCGGGTTCTGCCGGTCGATCCGCGCCAGGGTCGCGGCGTCGAGCGCGGCGATCATTTGGTCGAGCGCGCCGGCCTCGCGCATTGCGTCGGCCTCGGTCCGCACCTCGACCGGGGTCTCGGGGATCTCGGCCAACCCTTCGGTCAAAGCGTTGAAATAGAGCCCGGTGCCACCGACGAGGATCACTCGTTGCCCCGACAACAACGGCGCCACGTCGCGGAGCCAGTGGCCGACCGAATAGGGCGCATCGCCCGGAACATGACCGAATAGCCTGTGGGGCAGGGCGGCTTCGTCCGCCGCCGACGGTCGTGCGGTCAGTACCCGCCAGTTGGCGAACACCTGGCTGGCATCGGCGTTCACGATCACCCCGCCGTCGCGCGCCGCGATCTCCATCGCCAGGGCCGACTTGCCCGAGGCAGTCGGCCCGGCGATCAGGACGGGCCGCGCAGGATCCAGATTCTCAGGTGTTTTCATGGGCTCTCGGCCCGGTCTGGCCGATGGGGACGAAGATGCATTGAACCGCGCGGCGTTTTCGGACAGTTTGCGCGCGATCCTAGACCCCCGCCGCGACGGAGTGCAACATGGCCGCAGACACCGAGATCCCCAAAACAGCCTTCCGCCGCGTGCTCCTGAAAATATCCGGCGAAGCGTTGATGGGGGACCAGCAATACGGCCTGCATCCGCCGACCGTTGAGCGCATCGCGCGCGAGGTAAAGACGGTGCACGATCTCGGCGTCGAGGTCTGCATGGTGATCGGCGGCGGCAACATCTTCCGCGGGCTCTCGGGCTCGGCCCAGGGGATGGAGCGGACGACGGCGGACTACATGGGCATGCTCGGCACGGTGATGAACGCGCTGGCAATGCAATCCGCGCTCGAGGCGCTGAACATCCACACCCGCGTGGTCAGCGCGATCCCGATGGACCAGGTGTGCGAACCATACATCCGCCGCCGGGCGGTCCGGCACCTTGAAAAGAAGCGGATCGTGATCTTTGCCGCCGGCACCGGGAACCCCTATTTCACAACCGATACCGCCGCGACGCTGCGCGCGTCCGAGATGGCCTGCGAGGCGATCTTCATGGGCAAGCAGGTGGACGGGGTCTATGACAAGGACCCCAAGCTGCACGCCGATGCCGAGCGCTATGACAGCATCACCTACGACGACGTGCTGTCGAGGTACCTCAAGGTCATGGATGCCAGCGCCATCGCGCTCGCCCGCGACAACAACATGCCGATCATCGTGTTTTCGCTGGACGAACCGGGCGGCTTCCGCACCATTCTGGCAGGCCAAGGCACCTATACGCGGGTGCATGGCTAAGCTATACAGTCGCGAAACCGCGATATAAAAGAGCAGTCCCGCCCAAGCGGGCGACCAAGACGACGGGTAATTGCATGGCTGACGAAGAGATCGAAATCGACACCGACGACCTGGAGCGCCGGATGGAAGGCGCGATGAGCGCGCTGAGGACCGAGTTCGCCTCGCTCCGGACCGGGCGGGCCTCGGCCTCGATGCTCGACCCGATCACGGTCGAGGCCTATGGCCAGCCGACCCCGATCAACCAGGTCGGCACGGTGAACGTGCCGGAACCGCGCATGGTGACGATCAACGTCTGGGACAAGTCGATGGTGAACGCCGTCGAAAAGGCGATCCGCGAAAGCGGCCTGGGCATCAACCCGCAGCTCAACGGCACGATCATCATGCTGCCGATCCCCGAGCTGAACGAGGAACGCCGCCGGGAACTGACCCGCGTGGCCGCGCAGTATGCCGAGCATGGCCGTGTCGCGATCCGCAACGTCCGCCGCGACGGGATGGACCAGATCAAGAAGGCCAAGGCTGCCGGCATGTCCGAGGACGATGTGAAGCTCTGGGAAACCGAGGTCCAGGACCTGACCAACAAGTTCATCGGCGCCGTCGACAAGGCGCTGGAATCGAAGCAATCCGAGATCATGCAGGTCTGAGGCCTGACCCGATCAGGGAGGGCGCCTTGCCCGAAGACGTCACAGAATTCGCATCCGGCCCGCGCCACGTCGCCATCATCATGGACGGCAACGGTCGCTGGGCCGAACGGCGTGGCCAGCCGCGCCTCTTCGGCCATCACGCGGGTGCCAAACGGGTGCGCGAGGTCGTCGAGGCCTGCCCCGATCTCGGCGTCGACTACCTGACGATCTTTGCCTTCTCGACCGAGAACTGGAAGCGCACGCAGCGCGAGGTGGCGGGGCTGATGAGCCTCTTCCGCTCTTACATCAAGAAAGAGGCGCGGGCGCTGCGCGAGCACAACGTGCGCGTCCGCTTCATCGGCGACCGTCCGGGCCTGGACGAGAAGCTGCGTAACCTGATGGACGAGCTCGAGGAATATACCGCGCATTGCACGGGCACCAACCTCACCATCGCGATCAACTACGGCGGCCGGGACGAGGTGGCGCGCGCCACCAAGCGACTGGCCTGCGACGTGGCGCAGGGCAAGCTCGACCCGCAGAAGATCGACGAGGAGACGCTGCCGCGTTACCTCGACACCTGCGTGCTGCCCGACCCTGATCTCGTGATCCGCACCAGCGGCGAGGCACGGATATCGAACTTCCTGCTCTGGCAGTCGGCCTATGCCGAATACGAGTTCATCGAAACGCTCTGGCCCGATTTCACCAACGAGATCTTTGCCCAGGTCGTGCGCAGCTATGCCGGGCGCGAACGCCGCTACGGCGGGATCGCTGTCTGACATGGCCGAGGAAGCGCCTCCGACCGGTGGCGGACGAAACTGGGCCGACCTCGCGCCGCGGATTCTCTCGGGGATCGTGATGGTGGCCGTCGGCGCCCTGCTGATCTGGGCGGGCGGTCTCTGGTTCCACATCGGCGCGATCCTGGTGGCCGCGGGCATGGTCTGGGAACTGGCCCGGATGGTCGTACCGGCCAAACCGGAAGTCGCATGGCAGATGGCGGGTGCGGGCCTTCTCGCGCTGACTATTGCCACCTATGTCCCGCCCTACGTGGCCCTGCCGCTGCTGCTCGCGCCCTCGATGGTGTCGCTGTCGCTGGTGCCCAGCAAGCGGACGATGTTCATGAGCTACTGCGCCGTGATCCTGATCGCGGCCTTCGGGATGATCCAGATCCGGGACGAACTGGGCTTTGGCTGGCTCCTGTGGCTGGTGGCGGTGGTCGTGGCGACCGATGTCATGGGCTACTTCGCCGGACGCTTCATCGGCGGGCCAAAGTTCTGGCCGCGCGTCAGCCCCAAGAAGACATGGTCCGGCACGATCGCGGGCTGGGTCGGCGCGGCAATCGTCGGGCTGCTGTTCGGCGGGATCTCGGACGTCGGCGGACAGCTGGCCTTCATCAGCATCGCGGTCTCGATGGCCTCTCAGATGGGCGACATCGCGGAAAGCGCGATCAAGCGTAAGGTGGGGGTCAAGGACAGCTCTCACCTGATCCCCGGCCATGGCGGGCTGCTCGACCGGTTCGACGGGATGCTGGGCGGCGCACTCTTCCTTCTGCTCGCGGGGCCGCTGGTCGGCATCCTGCCGGGGCTGGGATAGGTCTCATGCGGCGCATCACGATCCTGGGGGCGACCGGCTCGATCGGTCAGAGCACGATTGACCTCATTGCACGGCAGCCGGAGTGCTACGACGTCGTCGCGCTGACCGGCGGACGCAACATCGCGCAGCTGGCCGCGGACGCGCGGCGGCTGAAGGCGGAGGTCGCGATCACCGCCTTCGACGACGCCCTGGATGACCTGCGCGCCGCGCTGGACGGGTCCGGGATCGAGGCCGCTGCCGGGGCGCGGGCGCTTTGCGAGGCCGCCAGTCGCCCGGCCGACTGGGTGATGTCTGCCATCGTCGGTGCCGCGGGGCTCGAGCCCGGCCTGGCGGCCCTGGAACAAGGCGCGACGCTGGCCCTCGCCAACAAGGAAACGCTGGTCGCCGCCGGTCCGCTGGTGATGGCAGAGGCCAAGCGCCGCGGGGCCACCATTCTGCCGGTCGACAGCGAACATTCGGCGGCCTTCCAGTGCCTCGCGGGTGAGGACGTGGCGGCGGTGGAACGGCTGATCCTGACCGCCTCGGGCGGGGCTTTCCGGGACTGGCCGCTCGACCAGCTTGTGGCCGCGACGCCTGCACAGGCCGCCACCCATCCGAACTGGTCAATGGGCCAGCGCATCACCATCGACAGCGCGTCGATGTTCAACAAGGCGCTCGAGGTCATCGAGGCACGCGAGTTCTTCGGCCTCGATCCCGAACGGATCGAGGTGCTGATCCACCCCGAGAGCCTGATCCACGCCCTCGTCGGCCACAATGACGGAGCGCTGATGGCGCATCTCGGCCCGGCCGACATGCGCCACGCGATCGGCTATGCGCTGAACTGGCCGAACCGGACCAAGCTGCCGGTCGAACGGCTGGACCTCGCGCGGATCGGGGCGCTGACCTTCCGCGCGCCGGATCCGCAGCGCTACCCGGCGCTCGACCTCGCGCGGCAGGTGATGCTGCGCGGCGGGCTGTCGGGTGCGGTGCTGAACGCGGCCAAGGAACAGGCGCTGGACGATTTCATCGCCGGAAAGATCGCGTTTACCGCCATGGCCGATACCGTGGCCGCGAACTCTTGACCGCGCCGAGGCCGAGCCGGGCCTTATTGATGCCGAATTCACACTTGATAACATCCTGCGAGCAGACGGATTGGCGCGGGGCTGGGCGGCGCGCTATATCGACGGCAGGATCGACAGGTAAGAAAAGGATTTCCGAATGGCGTTTCTGCCCGAGTTCGGCGGGTTCGCGATGACCATCATCGCCTTCATCGTAGCCCTGTCGATCATCGTCGCGATCCACGAATACGGTCACTACATCGTCGGTCGTTGGTCGGGCATCCATGCCGAGGTCTTTTCGCTGGGCTTCGGCCCGGTCCTTTGGTCGCGCGTCGACCGGCGGGGAACGAGGTGGCAGATCGCGGCGCTGCCTTTCGGCGGCTACGTCCGGTTCATGGGCGACAGCGACGCCGCTTCGGGCAAGGATGCCGACGCCATGCAGGGATTGAGCGCCACGGACCGCCGCCGCACCATGCACGGCGCACCGCTCTGGGCCCGTGCGGCGACGGTCTTTGCCGGCCCGGCCTTCAACTTTGCCCTGTCGATCATCGTCTTCGCGGTGCTGATCATGGTGCGCGGCCAGGTGGCCGAACCGCTGACAGTGGGCGAGATGAAGCCGCTGCCGAGCGCGGTGTTCGAGCTGCAGGAAGGCGACGAGATCCTCGAGATCGCGGGCCAGCCGGTGCCGGATTTCTCGGATGCCGTCGCGATGGACGCCTTTGCCGAGAACATGCCGCGCGACATCGTGCTGGACTATACGGTCCTGCGGGACGGGCAGGAAATGGTCGTCACCGGCCCGAACCTCTACCCGCCTCTGATCTCGCAACTGGCGCCGCAGTCGGCGGCCTATGACATCGGGCTGAGCAAGGGGGACGTCATCACCAGCATCGACGGCGAACCGGTCGCCGCCTTTGACGAGCTCAAGACCCATGTCGAGGGGGCCGAGGGCCGCCCGATCGAGATCACCGTCTACCGTCCTTCCTCGGGTGACGAACTGGAGTTCGTGCTGGCGCCGCGCCGGGTCGACGAGCCCCAGCCGGACGGCGGGTTTGCCACCAAGTGGCGGATCGGCATTGTCGGCGGGCTGGCGTTCGAGCCGGCGACCCAGATGATCGGGCCGATCGCCGCGATCGGCGACGGGATCGCGCAGACCTTCCGGATCATGAGCAGCTCGATCTCGGGGCTGTGGCACATG
Organism: Pseudooceanicola sp. LIPI14-2-Ac024; assembly: GCF_042188925.1. Classification (GTDB taxonomy): domain Bacteria; phylum Pseudomonadota; class Alphaproteobacteria; order Rhodobacterales; family Rhodobacteraceae; genus Pseudooceanicola. The sequence continues at coordinate 688,195 of NZ_CP170102.1, read as the reverse complement.
ATCACCGGCGCGATCAGCACCTGCAACATGACCGGCCCCATCGGCATCGCCCAGACCTCGGGCGCGATGGCCAGCCAGGGGGCGGAAAGCTTCATCTGGTTCGTGGCGGCGCTGTCGACCGCGGTCGGGCTGCTGAACCTCTTCCCGGTGCCGGTGCTCGATGGCGGGCACCTGGTGTTCTATGCCTACGAAGCCGTGGCGGGTCGCCCGCCGTCGGACCGCGCGCTGCGGGTCCTGATGGCGGCCGGCCTGACGCTGGTCCTGTCGGTGATGATCTTCGCCCTGACGAACGATATCTTCTGCCCCTGATCAGCCGGGCCGAGGGGGGCAGGGGTAGTTGCCTTGATGTTGCCACATTCTCATTCGGAATCCCGCCAGATTCCCGTCCGAAACTGCGCGCTAACCAAGGTCAACTTCATCGACGGAAAGCCCCGACTATGGCTCATGCGATTCAGAACGGCTACAACAGCCTGTCCCTTCTCTTTGTCCTGAACTGGGACCGGTTCCTCAGCGTCGCGGCAATCGCCCTCGCGCTGCTGCTGGCGGCCTTCGTGGGGTTGTCCTTCGGCTGACCCCGTTTCGCGGTGACGAGGGGTCACCGCGCACCCGATTTCAGGCAAAAAACGCACGTCCCGAGCCGGTCGTGCGTTTTGCCGTTTTGACAACATGCTGCATAGCCGGTACCACGACTCCCACAAGATATTAGAGTGGGACAGGGAAATGCAGTCGAACCACCGTGCAGTGAAAACCGGCCGGAACAAGGCCGGACGTCTTGGCTCTCTGGTTGCCCCTTCGATGTTCGTGCTGAGCTCTCTCATGGTGCTCCCCGCCGCCCCGGCGCTGGCGCAGAACTACCAGTTCGGCACGGTGTCGATCGCGGGGAATGAGCGCATCGACAGCGGCACGATCCTGTCTTACGCGGGCATCCCGCGCGGGCAGACGGTTTCGGCGGCCGAGCTGAACGCGGCCTACCAGCGGATCAACAACTCGGGCCTGTTCGAAAAGGTCGAGCTGGTGCCCAACGGGAACACCCTGGTGATCCGGGTGACCGAGTTCCCGACGGTCAACCGCATCAACTTCGAAGGCAACCGCCGGGTCGATGACGACACGCTGTCGGCGGCCATCGATTCCCGGTCGCGCTACATCTACAGCCCGAACCAGGTCGAGGCCGACGCCCAGGCCATCGCCGAGGCCTATTCGCAGAACGGCCGGGTCGCCGCCCGCGTCACGCCCCGCGTGATCCGCCGCAGCAACAACCGCGTCGACGTGATCTTCGAGATCTTCGAAGGCGACATCGTCGAACTCGAACGCGTGAGCTTTGTCGGGAACCAGGCGTTCTCGGACCGGCGCCTGCGCCGGGTGATCGATTCCAAGCAGGCCGGGTTCCTGCGCCAGCTGATCCAGCGCGACACCTATTCCGAGGAACGCGTGAACTTTGACCGGCAGGTCCTGCGCGATTTCTACCAGTCGCGCGGCTATGTCGATTTCCGCATCAACTCGGTACAGGCCCAGCTGTCCGAGGAACGCGACGGCTACTTCCTGACCTTCAACATCACCGAGGGCCAGCCGTTCAAGTTCGGCACCATCACCACTGTCTCCGAGGTGCCCGAGGCCAACGCGGCCGAGTTCCAGGACACGGTGCGGATCCGCAGCGGTCAGACCTACTCTCCGGTGGATGTCGAGAACGCGATCGCGCGGATGGAACGCCTCGGCGTGGACCAGAGCATCGACTTCCTCCGGGTCGAGCCGAGGATCACCCGCAACGACCGCGACCAGACGCTCGACATCGAGTTCGCGCTGACCCGGGGCCCGCGCGTCTTTGTCCAGCGCATCGACATCGAGGGCAACACCACCACGCTCGACCAGGTGATCCGTCGCCAGTTCGACGTGGCCGAGGGCGATCCGTTCAACGCCCGCGAGATCCGCGAAAGCGCGGAACGTATCCGGGCGCTCGGCTACTTCTCCTCGGCCGACGTGCAGGCCCGCGAAGGGGCCACGCCGGAACAGGTGATCGTGGACGTGGACGTCGAAGAGGCGCCGACCGGGTCGCTGTCGTTCGGCGGCACCTATTCGACCAGCTCGGGTTTCGGCCTCGTCGCCAACTTCCGCGAAACCAACTTCCTCGGCCGCGGCCAGACGCTGAACCTCAGCTTTGCCGGCGGTGTCGACAGCCGGGTCTACCGCCTGGGCTTCACCGAGCCGGCCTTCCTGGGTCGTGACGTCGCCTTCGACTTCGACATCGGCTATTTCGAGACCGACAACGTCAACGGAAACTATGACACCGACAACGTGCAGTTCAGCACCGCGCTGACCTTCCCGCTGTCCGAGAACATGACGCTCAAGACCGCCTACAAGCTGGGCTGGACCGACATCACCGTGGACGGCACCGTGGGCGGCATCATCGACGCCGATGCGGCGCGCGGCGGGCTGTTCTCGTCGGCCGTGGGCTATGAATTCGCCTATGACAGCCGCCTGACCGGCCTGAACCCGAACGCCGGGATGCTGGTGACCTTCGGCCAGGACGTGGCGGGCCTCGGCGGCGACGCCAACTACGTCAAGACCTCGGCCAAGGCGATCGCCCAGACCAAGGTCTGGAACGAAGAGATCACCCTGCGCGCCACGTTGCAGGGCGGCGCGATTAGCCCGTTCAGCGGATACACCACCCGCGTCACCGACCGCTACTTGGTGTCGAGCAGCGCGCTGCGCGGCTTTGAACCCGACGGCCTTGGCCCGCGCGAGATCGACACCGCCACCGACGGCGACACCGTGAACGACGCCCTCGGCGGCAAGTTCTTCGCGGTCGCCCAGTTCGAGGCCGAGTTCCCGCTGGGCCTGCCCGAGGAATACGGCATCACCGGCGGCCTGTTCTACGACGTCGGTTCGGTCTGGGGCGTCGATGGCGCCAGCAACGTGGCCGCCGGCAACAGCGTTGTGCAAGAAGACGCCTCGCTCCGCCACGTGGTCGGCCTGTCGATCTTCTGGACGACGCCGATCGGTCCGCTGCGGTTCAACTGGTCGAAAGCGCTCAAGAAGTCCGAGTACGACGTGGAGCAACAGTTCGACCTGACCCTCTCGACACGGTTCTGAGGCGATGCTGCGGCCGGTCCTGAGGGGGGCGGCCCTCGGTGCCGCGCTGGTTCTTTCCGGCGCGGGCCTGCCCGCGTCGGCGCAGGACGTCGGCGGGCTGGTCGGGGCCGAACGCCCCACGGCGATCCTGCTGATCGACAGCGAGGCGGCTTTCGCCCGCTCCGACCTCGGCCAGCGCATCGCGCGCGAGATCGAGGCGGCGAGCCGCCAACTGGCGGCCGAGAACCGGCGCATCGAATCCGAACTGATCGAGGAAGAGAAGGTCCTGACCGGAAAGCGCGGCACCCTGCCGCCCGACGAGTTCCGGGCGCTGGCCGACGCCTTCGACGAAAAGGTCCGCCGGATCCGCCAGGAACAGGATGCCAAGGCGCGCGCGCTCGGCCAGCAGGGCGACGCGGGGCGTCGCGAATTCCTGACCGCCGCGCGCCCGGTGCTCGAGGCGATCATGCGCGAGGCGGGGGCGGCGGTGATCCTGGAATCGCGCGACGTCTTCCTGGGCGCCGAGGGCGCGAACATCACCGACGAGGTGATCGTGCGGCTGAACGAGACGGCGGGCGACGGCACCGGCCCCGCCACGCCCGCGGCCCCCGAGACGCCCGCCGGGGAGACGCCCGCGCCCGAGGCCGGAACCGCGCCCGGGGACGAGACCCCGGCGCAGGAATAGCCCGCCCGCTTGCCGGGGGATGCCCCGGTTGCTACTGGGACGGGAAAGCAGCGCCCCGAGGGGCGGCGGAAGAGGAAAAGACCACATGACAGACGCTCTCAAGAGTGCCGATATCGCATTGATCCAGCGGCTCATTCCGCATCGCTACCCGTTCCTCCTGGTCGACCGGGTCGAGGATATCGATGGCTACCAGACCTGCCGCGGGATCAAGAACGTCACCATGAACGAACCGCATTTCCAGGGCCATTTCCCCGGAAAGCCGATCATGCCGGGCGTCACCATCGTCGAGGCGATGGCCCAGACCTCGGCCGTGATGGTGGGCGTGGGGCTGGACCTCGCCGACAAGAACCTGCTCGTCTACTTCATGGCGATCGAAAGCTGCAAGTTCCGGCGCATGGTCGTGCCGGGCGACACGCTCGAGATGTACCTGACCACGGTGCGCGGCAAGCCGGGCGGCAAGGTCTGGAAATTCTCCGGCCGGGCCGAGGTCGCGGGCGAGGTGGCCTGCGAGGCGGAATTCACCGCTATGATGGACCTGCCGAAGGAGTGATTCCATGCCCGTGAGCCCCGATGCGCAGATCCATCCCACGGCCATCGTCGAGGACGGGGCCGAGATCGCCGCAGGCTGCAGCGTGGGCCCGTTCTGCATGGTCGGCGCCGAGGTCCAGCTGGCCCCCGGCGTGACGCTCCTGAGCCACGTCGTGGTCGAGGGCGACACCGAGATCGGCGAGGACACCCGCGTCCACCCCTTCGCGGTGATCGGCGGCATCCCCCAGGACCTCAAGTTCCGGGGCGAGGCGACCCGTCTGGTGGTCGGTAAGCGCAACCGCATTCGCGAATACGTCACCATGAACACCGGGACCGAGGGCGGCGGCGGCGTCACCCGGGTCGGTGACGACGGGCTCTTCATGGCGGGCTGCCACGTGGCGCATGACGTGCAGATCGGCGACCGGGTGATCCTGGTCAACAACGCCTCGGTGGCGGGGCACTGCGTGCTCGAGGACGATGTCATCGTCGGCGGGCTGTCGGGCGTGCACCAGTGGGTGCGGATCGGGCAGGGCGCGATCATCGGCGCGGTGACCATGGTCACCAACGACGTGATCCCCTACGGCCTTGTCCAGGCCGAACGCGGCGAACTCGACGGGTTGAACCTTGTCGGGCTGAAACGGCGCGGCGTCGCGCGCAGCGACATCACCGCGCTCAGGGCCGCGTTCCAGATGCTGGCGCAGGGCGAAGGCACCTTCCAGGACCGGGCCCGGCGCCTCGGGGCCGAAACCGAGAGCGAATATGTCCGCCAGATCGTGGCCTTCATCACCGCCGACAGCGACCGGTCCTTCCTGACGCCGGGCAAGGGCTGATGACCGGACGGCTGGGCCTTCTGGCCTTTCGCGGCAGCCTGCCGGCGCTGGTGGCCGCGGCCGACCCCGACGCGCATGTCATCACCTTCCGCGGGATCGAGGCCGAGGTCGCGCCAACGGGCGGCAACGCGCACCGGTTCGAGAAGATGGGCGCCGTCATCAAGGAACTCAAGCGCGCGGGCTGTGACCGGATCGTCATGGCCGGGGCGCTGGCCCGTCCGCCGCTCGAGGTGACAAAGCTCGATTTCGTGACCCTGACCTTTGCGCCCAAGCTGATGAAGGCGCTCAGGACCGGGGACGATGGCCTCTTGCGGGCGGTGATCTCGTTTTTCGAGGGGCATGGCCTGCGGGTCGTCGGCGCACACGAGGTGGTGCCGTCGCTGGTGGCCGCCCCCGGCCTGCTGGCGGGGCCCGCACCGGACGAGGCCGCGCTGGCCGACGCCGCGCGGGCCGGAGAGATCCTGGCCGCGCTGGCGCCGCTGGACCTCGGCCAGGGCGCGGTCGTGGCGGGCGGTCTCTGCCTTGGGATCGAGACGTTGCAGGGCACCGACGCGATGCTCTCGGCCGTGGCCGCCACCGACCCGGAACGGCGCCCGCGGGCGCGCGGCGTGCTGGTGAAGCTGCCGAAGGTGGGGCAGGACCTGCGCGTAGACATGCCCGCGATCGGGCCGCAGACCGTCGAAGCGGCCGCCGAGGCGGGCCTGGGCGGCATCGTGATCGCGGCGGGGCAGGTCCTGCTGCTTGACCGCGCGGCGCTGCTGGCGGCGGCCGAGGCCGCGGGCCTCTTCCTCTACGCGCGGGAGGTGTGATGCGGGTCTTCCTGATCGCGGGCGAACCCTCGGGCGATGCGCTTGGCCGCGCCCTGATGGCGGGGCTGAAGGAGCTCGTGCCGGACGTGCAGTTCCTTGGCGTGGGCGGGCCGTTGATGCAGGGCGAGGACATGACCTCGCTCTTCCCGATGGAAGAGCTGTCGGTCATGGGCCTGGCCGAGATCCTGCCGAAGTACCCAGCCCTCAAGCGGCGGCTGAACCAGACCATCGCATCGGTGCTGGACGAAAGGCCCGACGTGCTGATCACCATCGACAGCCCGGATTTCTGCCTGCGGGTCGCCAAGGCGGTCAAGGCTGCGTCGGACATCCGCGTCGTGCACTACGTCGCGCCCACGGTCTGGGCCTGGCGGCCCAAGCGCGCGGCGAAGATGGCGGGCATCGTCGACCAGGTGCTGGCGCTCTTCCCGTTCGAGCCGCCCTACATGGAACGCGCGGGTGTCGCCTGCGATTTCGTCGGCCATCCCGTCGTCACCGACCCGCAGGCCACCGAGGCCGAGGCGGCCGCCTTCCGGCTGGCGCACGGGCTGGGCGACGCGCCGCTCCTGCTCCTCCTGCCCGGATCGCGGCGGGGCGAGGTGACGCGCCTCGCGCCCGTCATGGCACCGGTGCTGGCGCGAATGCAGGCCGAACGGCGCGACCTGCGCGCGGTGCTGCCCGCGGCCGGATCCGTGGCCGGGCTGGTGCGGGAGCTCGTCGCCGACTGGCCGGTCCGGCCGCTGATCCTGGACCCGACTGACACGATCCCCGCCGCCTTCGCGGCCGAGAAGCGGGCCGCCTTCCGCGCCGCGGACGTGGCGCTGGCCGCCTCGGGCACGGTGTCGCTGGAACTGGCGGCTGCCGAGACGCCGATGGTGATCGCCTACGACATGCACTGGCTGACCCGCACGCTCATGCGCCGGATGCTGTTGACCGACACGGTCACGCTGGTGAACCTGGTGGCCGAAAGCCGCACGATCCCCGAGTTCCTGGGCGAGGACTGCCAGCCCGAGCCGATCGCTGCGGCGCTGCGGGGCATCCTCGACGCGCCGGGCGGCCAGCAGGCGGCCATGGCGCTCTGCATGGAGCGGCTGGGGCGGGGCAGGCGCCGCCGGGCCTGCGCGCCGCGCGGGCGGTGCTGCGCGGGATGGGGCGGGGCTGAGCCAATCGAAGAACCGCGGCGCGGGTCCTGACGTGCGGAATGAGGGGGCGTTGCCCAACCGTTGTTTGCAACATGAGGGGCTAGGTCAGATGGGCTCCCGTTTGGCTGAGCTGGTCGCCACAGATTGACGAGGGTGCGATCGTCCGCCACTTCCGCAGTACGCAGGTAACGAAGGGGGCAAGTCGGTCTCGGAGGCCGGCTATGTGCAGCGGGCAGTCTTTCCTGATGAAGGTTCGCGACTTAGGCAATGGGCAATGACACGGGCTGGTTCGCCTCTTGGCAGACGACTTCGCATGCCCGACGCGTTCGGCGCGGTCAGAACAATGCTGAGCCAATAGCTTGCCGAGCCGTAGCGCCGGCGTATTCATCGATGCAATTCTCGCTCGCACACTTGTCGGCAAGGCGGTGAAGATTTTCCGCCTGCGGCGTCGACAAGATCGCGGCCACACTCCCGCGGCGAGTGGTCATCATTGACCCGGAAGCCAAACCTCGCGGCGAAGATCTGCGGACGATAGACTTGGGGACTGGACTCCGTCGTGCACCCCAGCGCTGCATTCAAGGTGTCGCGACAATCGCGTATCAAGCGCCTTGCCGTATGTCATGGCCTTGCTTCGCGCCTTGCCGCCCGTGCAGCAGGTGGACCAGTTCGACCTGCCCGGATGCACCGGTCTTGAGGTAGATCGCGCGCATGTGGGACCGGAGGGTCGACTTGCTGACGCCCAGCAGTTCGGAGATCTCGTCGGGCATCTGGCCAGACTGGACCAGGGTGCAGATCCGGAACTCGGACCGGGTCAGCCCGGCCGGGTTGTTGGAGCCGAGGATCGGGCCGCAGGCGCGTTGCCCGCGCTGCGTCACCGGAAACGGGCGTCCGGCGATGGCCGCCTCGATACTGCCCGGGGCGCGTTTTCTCCATCCCTCGGCCATGATCGGCCCGAGCATTTCGAGCAGGGCGAGGTCGTGGTCGGGCAACGGTCGCGACAGGTGGAGTTCAAGGTAGTCGGTGAAATCGTCTTCGGTGCTCAGGACGAGGACGCAGACCTCTCTGAGGCCAAGCTCGTCAAGGTCATGCAGGATGTCGCGATCGGTCCGCGCCTCGGTCAGGCGCCACAGGCTGCCCGCTCTTGCGTGGTGCGACATGTCGCCGAACAGCGCCGCACAGAAGCTCGTGACCGGACGTTCGAAGAGCTTTCCGGCGCTTTGATCGCGGCGGGCGATCATCCGGGTCTGGGCAGGCTGTCGCATCTGCCGGACGACCTGGGCGCCGCTTGCGCCCAACAGGGACTGGAAGCGGGACAGGACGTCGTCAAACGCCGCGCCGCTGCCGGTCGCATGCATCCACAGCGCGACGATGTTGAGTGAACCGCGGGTCTGTTCCCCGCTGAACTGGGTAATATGCGTATTCAAATTGGGTGCCTCCAAGCGGCCAAGCCGCCTTTAAGTGCCTGTTGAAAGAATGTTGGCAACTTTGTGGACAAACAAAGGATATTTTTCGGAAGCGGCTGGGAAAACGTCCTGGAACGGCCGAATTCGTGGGGCAAGCCATTGACGCCAAACGCATTTGACCTAGCGGAAGGTGCCGGGGCGGTGTGGATGGTATTGTTGGCGTTCAAGAGACAAAGATTAACCGAACCTTAAGGATTGTCGCATTCCCGTCGCAAATGCCCCTGAAATGGTGATTCGCGGCCGCTGCCGGTCCTTTCGACGAAACGTCTAGTTTTTTCCTGAACGAGATTATTCGACAAATTCCCTTTCTCTCAGAGGTTGTGTTTTTCGCATTGCGGGACGATGCCGAACTGATTTGCGCCGCATACCCTGTTGGTGATCTTCGGCCGCTGCGGTCGAAATCGATCCGGCGCTGCATGCGTCATTTAACCAAAGACTTCAAAGGGTATGAAAAAATGATCAAGTTTATCAAAGCCTTCAATCGTGACGAGTTCGGTGCTGCCATGGTCGAGTACGCCATCGCGCTGCTGGTTGCTGCCGGTGTTGGCGTCGCAACCTTCTCCACCATGGGCACCGCCGCGGGCACCAACGCGACGAACGCGTGCGACACGCTGCTCGGTGCGACCGGCTCCACCGGCTGCTGATCCCTCAAATCCGGAAGCCGCGTCCGCGCGGCTTCCGGACCTCCTGTTTCGTCCAAGACATTTCCTGCCTGTCCAATAGTTGATTGGAGACCTTCTATGCAGTTCAAATCACTCGCCACCATCCTCCTGGGAACCGCGCTGGCCGGTGCCGGCTCATTCGCCGCGATGAACCTTGCGGTCGGGCCGGACAGCGCCACCGCGATGCCGGATGTCGAGATGATCGACGTCGTCGTCGCCCAGGCCGAAATTCCCTTTGGTCAGGCCATCGAACCGACCATGCTCACCACCCAGTCCTGGCCGCGGTCCGCGATGGTGCCGGGCCTCTACACCCGGATCGACGCCGTCACCGGAGAGGAGCCGCGCCGCGCGCTCGGTCGCATCTTTCCCGGTGAACCGATCCTCGCCGCCAAGCTTTCGGCCCCCGGCGAGCGTGTCACCATCGTGCAGAAGCTGACCCCGGGCCATCGCGCCATGGCGATCAACGTCGACGCGGCCACCGCTGTCGGCGGGTTCGTCACGCCGGGCGACCGGGTCGATATCGTGATGACCGAAGGCAACGGCGCCGAGATGCGGGCCGTCACGGTCCTGCAGAACGTGCGCGTCGTCGGCATCGACCAGATCGCCGAGGAACAGCAGGACCAGCCGATGGTCGCCCGCACGATCACCGTCGAGGTAAGCCCGGAAGAGGGCCAGAAGCTCGCTCTGGCGCAACGTGCTGGCCGGCTGAGCCTCAGCCTGCGCGAAGCGGATGCGCCGGACCTCGAGCCGCTGAAGCAGATCAACCTGGCCGACCTGTTCGACACGCCCGAGCCGGAGCCCGAAGTGGCGCCCGAGCCCGAGATCGTCGTCGAGGTGCAGGCCGAACCGGTCGCCGCACCGCGCCGTCCCAGCGTGATCGTGCGCCGCGGCACCGTCGCCGAAGAGGTCTTTCTGAAATGACCTTCGGCCCGCGCCAGTCCCCTGCCGCGGTCGGCCGCTTCCTGAGGGAAGAGGCCGGCAGCATCATGGTCCTCTGGATCGCGTCGTTGGTCGCGATCCTGGGGCTGGTCGCGCTGGTCTTCGACCTCGGGCGGGTGCAGGTGGCGCAGGGCGACCTGCAGAGCTTTGCCGACAGTGTCGCGCTGGCCGCCGCGGGGGAACTGGACGGCCGGGCCGACAGCATCACGCGGGCCACGAATGCCGCTGCGCTCATGATTTCGGACACGCAGGCCTACGGCGGCGACGGGACGCTGGCTGGCGCGGTGGACTACACGCTCACCTTCCTCGACGGGCTGCCCAGCGATGACACCGTGGCGCCGACCGCGTTCGTCACGACGGACCAGCGCGATGCGACGATGGCTTGGGTCGTGGCGACGCCCGCGAATGTCGACACCCTGTTCCTGCGGGCGACGCGGGCGCTGGTCGGGGCCACCGGGCCCGCGACGGCCACCGTCTCGGCCGAGGCGATTGCCGGCTTCACCATGGAGGCCTGCGACGTGACGCCCCTGATGTTCTGCGTGCCCAGCGGCTGGAGCTCGACCCAGCCCGGCACCCTTGGCGACGGCATCCTGTTGCGTTCCGGCGGGAACGGCGCGGCCTGGGGGCCGGGCGACTTTGGTTTCCTCGACATCTCGGCCAGCGCGGTTGGATCCACCTGTGCGGGCCTGAACGGCGCCAAGCTGATAGGCTGCCTGATCGGGGCCGAGGGCAATGTGACCCGCTGCTATTCGCAGCGCGGCGTGACGACCGAGCCGGGCCAGAAGGTCGGGCTCGAGAACTCGGCCTTCAACACGCGGTTCGACCAGTTCCACGGCATCATGAACAGCTACAAGAACAACGCGAAGTACACCGTCGCGCCCAACATCATCTCGGGCCTGGTGCCCGAGGCCAGCGGCTGCTTCAAGAACAACCCGGACGCCTCCACCAACTCCATGGGCCTTCCGCACGACGATTGCTTTGCCGCGGGCACCTGCACCCGTTTCGGTGACGGCACCTGGGACTATGACCTCTACGTCGACACCAACTACGGCGACGGCAACGGCGTGCTGGACGCGGGCGAGGACGCCCACCTGACCCCGCACATCCCTGTGGCCTATGCCGGTACGCGTTACGGCGTCTACGTGGCCGAGATCGAATACGCCAAGACCGCGGGCCTTCCGGGCGGTGCGATCCTGAACGGCAGGGACGAGACCGGCATCGCGCAGTGTTCGTCCAACGTGTCGACTGATCCGAAGCGCCGGGTGGTGATCGCGGCCGCAGTCGATTGCACCGCGAACCCGATCAACGGCGCGACCTCGAACGTGCCGGTCGAGGAATTCGTCGAGGTCTTCATGACCGAGCCGGTCGGCGCCGGCTCGGGCTCGCCCGCGACCTTCGACCTCTGGGTCGAGGTCATCGGCACCGCGGGTGTGTCGGGCTACGGCTCGGCCGGGTCCGGCGGCGTGTTCCGCGATGTCGTGCAGCTTTACAGGTGAAAGAGATGCGCTGGTCGATCGCCCCCCTCCTGAAGCGTTTCCGCCGGTCCGACGACGGGGCTGCAGTGGTCGAGTTCGTGCTCTGCCTGCCGCTGATGATCCTCTTCTTCGGGATCATGATCGAGTTCGGCCGGCTCTACTGGGGCTACCAGTCGACAATCAGCGGCGTGCGCGACGCCAGCCGCTACCTGGCCCGGATCGCGCCGATCGACATCTGCCTGACGGGCGGCAGCCTCAGCGGCTATGAGCCGACGCTGAAATCCATGATCGAGAACGACCGGTCCGGCGGCAGCGTCCTGCCGAAACAGATGACGGTGGACACCGTGACCGCCACCTATAGCTGCGTGGCCGGCACCTATCGCACCTCGCCCGCGCCGGTCGCCACTGTCGCCGCGCAGGTCACGCTGCAGTTCCCGCTTGGCTTCGTGCTCGACATCTTCAACGCCAAGATCACCAAGGTCACCACGACGGTTGCCGACAGCGCACGGGTCTACGGCGGATGAGCGGGCGGGCCGTCATATCCCGCATCGCGCGGTTCCGGCGCGACGACAGCGGCGCGGCCATGGTCGAGTTCGCGATGGTCGTCGGCATCTTCTTCCTGATGCTGTTCCAGCTCTTCGATTTCGGCATCTTCGCCTCGACCAACCTGATCGCCGAGAAGAGCACGCAGGTCGCCGCGCGCATCGCCACCGTGCGACCGCCCGCCTGCGCGGGCGTCCCCGACCGGATCACCGTCGGCACCGCATCACCCGCGCCGCGCTTTGGCACCAACTGCCGTGCGGTGGCCAATGCCTGCGCGGTGCAGGCGACGGTCAGCTGCGCCGGGGCGGCCTCGAACGCCACCGCCAGCGAAATCTGGACCCGCATTTCGCCCGCGCTGCCCGGCGGCACCGCGATCACGGACCTGACCTTCATCTACAGCCACGATCCGAACCTCGGGTATCTCGGCGGCCCCTACGTGCCGCAGGTGACGGTCGAGCTGAGCCTGCCGGCCTTCCAGTTCTCGGCGCCGATCGGTGCCATGGCGACGATGCTGAGCGGCGGGACCGGCGGTTTCAGCGGCACGCCGCAGTACCGGACCATCAGCATTTCGCTGCCCGGCGAGGACCTCGCCAGCGGGACCGACGGATAGGAGCCCCCAATGATCCATGCACGCAGCATTCCGAACAGCATCCTCTTCGTCGGTGACGACCGCAGGCTGCCGCAGATCGGCGCGATGCCTGCCGTTGCGGCCGGGTCGCCTCGCCTGTCGGACCTCGCCAAGGCCGGGGCTGACGCGCTCGCCGGACATCCCGTGGTGCTGTTCGAGACCGAGGGCGGGCAGGACGACCTGGCGGCGCTGGCCGACTGCCTGTCGGCCACCGGCGGCCAGACCGTGTTTGTCGCGCTGGCCGACGAGAACCTGCCGCTGGCCCGCGCCCGTGCGCTGACCGAGGCCGGGGCGGCCGATGTCCTTCCCCTCGACGTGGAGGGCACGGCGCTGGCCGATACGCTGACCGGTCTTCTCGACCGGCGCCGTGCGCCCGCTGCCGTGCCGGTGCGCGCCGGGACCATCTTGGCCGTCGCACAGTCCCGCGGCGGGGTCGGCGGCACGACGGTGGCCGCGAACCTTGCCGTGGCGCTCGCGACGGATACCCGAAAGAACGCGGCGCCGGTGCGGGTGGCGCTCCTCGATCTCGACCTGCAGTTCGGAAATGCCGGGACGTTCTTCGACCTCGAGGACAACGGCGCCATGCTCGACCTGATGTCGCTCGACCGTCCGCCCGAACCCGGGCGCATCACCCGGGGCGCGCAGTCGAGCGGCCTGGGCGTCGACGTCATCACTGCGCCGGCGGTCTTCGTCCCGCTGACCGCCATGACGCCGGACCTCGTTGCCGCGATCATCGCAGCGCTTCGGGGCGCCTACGACTACGTCATCATCGACATGCCGCGTGCCACGCTGGACTGGATCGCGCCGGTGATCGAGGCGGCCGACCGGCTGATCCTCGTCTCGGACGGATCGGTCCCCTGCATCCGGCAGGCCAAGCGGATCATGGACCTCTACCGCGAAACCTCGGTCTCGCTGCCGGTGGACCTGGTGATGAACCGCGAGAAGAAGCCGATGTTCGGATCCGAGATGCTGAGGGATGCCGAGGACCTGCTGGGTCTGAAAGTGGCATCGTGGATCCCCGAGGGCCGTGCCGCCGAACGGCGCGCGGTCGACCTCGGCCAGCCGAGCGCCAGCCGCCGCGGACCGTCGCGGAAGACCTATCGCCGCCTCGCGCGGCACATGGTCCGGTCGGTGAATACCAACGACAAGACCGCGACGTAAGGGGGCGACATGTTCAACGAGTTTCTAAGCCGCAGGCAGGATGACAAGGCCAAGGTCGTGCCGCTGAAACCGGCTGCCCCGGCGGCCCCCGTCCAGCCCGAGATCGACGTCGAGCTGCAGAACTGGCTGGAGCTCAAGAGCAGCCTGCACGAGGCGCTGCTGGACCGGCTGAACCTGTCGATGATCGACAAGGTCGAGGCGGGCGAGCTGAAGCGCCAGGTCGCGGGGCTGGTCACCCAACTGCTGGCCGAACAGGGCCGTCCGCTGCGGCCGGACGAGATGCAGAGGCTGGTCGAAGAGCTGATCTTCGAGGTCACGGGCCTCGGCCCGCTCGAGCCGCTGCTGGCCGACCCGACGATCAACGACATCCTGGTGAACAGCCATGAGAACGTCTATGTCGAGCGGTTCGGGATGCTGGAACGCACCAGCGTGCGGTTCCGCGACGAGCGGCACCTGCTGCGGATCATCGACAAGATCGTGTCGTCCATCGGCCGGCGGATCGACGAATCCCAGCCCTGGGTCGACGCCCGCCTGGCCGATGGCAGCCGGGTCAACGCGATCATCCGGCCCTGCGCTGTCGACGGCCCGTCGATGTCGATCCGCAAGTTCTCGCGCCAGCCCTATTCGCTGGACCGGCTGGTGCAGGCGGGCGCGCTGACGCCCGGTGCCGCCGAGGTGCTGCGCGGACTGGTCGAGGCGCGGCTGAACGTGCTGATCTCGGGCGGGACGGGTTCGGGCAAGACCACGATGCTGAACGCCATGTCGGCCTTCATCGACACCCGGCAGCGGATCGTGACGATCGAGGACGCGGCCGAACTGCAGCTGCAGCAGGACCATGTCGTCCGCCTGGAAACCCGGCCGCCGAACATCGAGGGATCGGGGGCGATCACGCAGCGCGACCTGGTGCGCAACGCGCTCAGGATGCGGCCCGACCGCATCATCGTGGGCGAGGTGCGCGGGGCCGAATGCTTTGACATGCTGCAGGCGATGAACACCGGCCACGACGGGTCGATGACCACGGTGCATGCCAATACCGCGCGCGATGCTCTCGGGCGGCTGGAACAGATGGTCACGATGCTGGGCGCCGACATCCCGATGCGAACGATCCGCGGCCAGATCGCCTCGTCCGTCGACGTCATCGTCCAGCTCTCGCGCCTCGGCGACGGCCGCCGGAAGGTGATGAGCATCTCGGAAGTGACCGGGATGGAGGGGGACGTGGTGACCATGCAGGACATCTTTGCCTTCCGCAAACGCGGCAAGGGCGACAACGGCGAGGTCCTGGGCGAGATGATCTATACCGGCATCCGCCCGAAGTTCATGGAAAAGCTGATATCGAGCGGCGTGGACCTGTCCGCCGACACCTTCGAACAGGAAGGATTCCCGGCATGATCCCCGCGTTCCTGGACGGGCTGCACCAGTCCGAAGTGGTGCTCTACCTGATGATCCTGCTGGGCGGGTTGCTGACCTTCGAGGGCGTGCGCCAGGTGGTCAACGGCCAGGCCGGCGAGGCGCGCAGCCGGAACCGACGGATGCGGATGATCGCCCGCGGCGTGGACGAGGACAAGATCGCCGAGGCGCTGCTGCGCAACCAGCCCACCGGAAGCAAGCGCGCCCGCGGTCCGATCGGCGGGCTGCGCCAGTCGCTGGCCCGCGCCAACCTCCCGTTCGGTCCGGGCGCGGTGCTGGCGATCTCGGCGGTGCTGGCCTGCGGCATCTTCTTTGTCGCCTCGCTCTGGGCGCCGGGACCGGCCGCGATGTGTCTCGCCATCGGCCTCGGCCTCGGCCTGCCCTATGCCACCATCGACCGCATCGCAGAGGCGCGGCAGGCCAAGCTGTCGCAGCAACTGCCCGATGCGCTCGACATGATGGCGCGGGGCCTGCGGATCGGTCATCCGCTGAACGTCACGCTGCGCCGCGTCGCCCGCGACATGCCCGACCCGGTGGGCAGCGAATTCGGCCTGCTCGAGGACCGCATCCGCCACGGCGTCGACCTGGCCACCACGTTCAAGGAATTTGCCGACCGCGTCGACAGCGAGGACGTGCATTACCTCAGCGTCTGCGTCGGCATCCAGCACGGCACGGGCGGCAACCTCGCCCGGGTGCTCTCGGTGCTGTCGCGGGTCATCCGCGACAGGCTGAACATGCGCAAGAAGATCAGGGCGATCTCGTCCGAAGGGCGTCTTTCGGGCCTGATCCTGACGGTGATGCCCTTCCTGATCTTCGGCACGATCTACAGCTCGACGCCGTCCTTCTTCCTCGACGTGAAGGACCACCCGGTCTTCCTGCCGGTCGCGGCGATCGTCCTGGGGCTCATCGCGCTTCAGGCGATCATCCTGAACCGCCTTACGAACTTCGATTTCTGAGGAGACCGGGATGGAACAGCTCACCGCCACGCTTGCCGCCGCCGGCATCACGACGGACCCGCGCCTGCTGATCCAGGTGCTGGTCGCCGTCGGCCTCTTCATCGCCGTGCTGGGCATCGGTGCCGCGGTCAGGTCGGGGCCGACGCCGCAGCAGCGCCGCATCCGCGCCGGCGCGCCCGATGGCATGGTCGACAGCCAGATCATCCGCCCCTGGGACAACGATCCGACGGGGGCTTTGCGGCTCTTCGTGCCGCGGTCGGGCAAGGAACGCGGCAAGATCGCGCTGCGCCTGCGGCAGGCGGGGTTTCACGGCGGCGGCGCGGTGCGGACCTATTTCATCGTCCGGACGGCGCTGGCCTTTGCCCTGCCGGCGGTCTTCGTCTGGCTGGCCTGGTTCGGCACCTCGTTGCCGAACGCCGCCGCCCGCATCGTCGAACCTGTCTCGCGGCTCGAGACGACGCAGGTCTTCCTTCTCGCGGTCGGCCTGGTCGTGGCGGGCTTCTACGGCCCCTCCCTCTGGCTGCGCCAGAAGGTCGACGCCCGCCGCACCGCGATCAGCCGCGGCCTGCCCGGCGCGCTTGACCTGCTGCAGGTGGCCATCGAGGCCGGTCTCGGCTTTGACGCGGCCATGACCCGTGTCGCGCACGAGATCGCGCGGTTCTGCCCCCCGATCGCGGACGAGTTCACCATCCTCCAGCTCGAAATCCACGCCGGCAAGCCGCGCGACCGCGCCTTTGCCGAGCTCGAACGCCGCACCGGGGTCGAGGAGATGGCCTCCTTCGCCAACGTGATCCAGCAGGCGACCGAGTTCGGTACGCCGGTGTCCCAGGCGCTCGAGACCTATGCCACCGAGATGCGCAACGACCGGGAACTCAAGGCCCAGGCCAAGGCCAACCAGCTGCCGGTGAAGATGTCGGGTGTCCTGGCCGGGTGCATGATGCCGGTGCTCCTGCTGATCATGCTGACCCCGATCGCGATCCGCTGGGTGACCGTGATGTGAGCGGCCGGAGGCCGTGAAGTACGGGCTGGGGACTTTCTAGGTCAGGCGGATGTGTGTCCGCTTCCAGCGCCTTGCTACCGTTTGCGTCACTCTCAGAAGCCTTAGGATGACTGCGCCCATTTGAGGTTCACCGCGCTCGGTGCAAAAGATCGTGACCTCAGTGACCACCGCTGCTGTTCCACCTGCGCACGCCCCTTCCTGCTCATTGTGCGCTCCGCCAAGCGCGCTTCGACCTGTTTCGTGATGCCGTCGTGTCGCAGATCGTGCAGTGCGATCTCTTAGGCGTAGGTGGCGAGTGCGATCATTTCGACCCGGGTAAAGAACTCCGTGAGGAACGCTTCGTCCGCGTCCCCCAGGAACTTCGTGAACTTGCCCCCAGGACGCGAATGATCGCGTTCCCCACGTCGTCGCGGCCGGACTTTTCGAGGATAGTCAGGACCGTCTGCCCCTGAGAATTACTGACGCGCCCACCCATTTCGACATCCTGACTTTCCATGACATCGCGCTGCACTCAGCCGAAGAAGAAAGGAAAATGACCTCTATGAACGTTGTTCAATGACTTGCCGGCGCAGACCCACATCAAGATGATCGTGCTACACACGCGCCGAAGACAACCGGGCGCAACCACCCGTGGCAGGTTGCTCGTTCGGCTTTGCGGCCATGGAGCGAAAGCGGTCTCTTGATGGCTGAGATTAGGAGCTCTGGAGGGGGCGGCAGGGCTGGTTTGGCCCTGGCCCCGGCGATTTGCAAACAGCGGCGGTTGAAGGGGCCCAGACCCACTGCTAGTTGCATTGCCCCCGCCTGCGCGACGGCGCAGCCACGACCTCGATCAGTCTTGAACGCCCGACTTGATTGCAAATAGCGTCGATGGAGGGGGCGCTGCCCCCTCACACTCCCCTAGGATAGGGAACCAGGGGAAGGGGGGCGGTGGCGCCCCCCGTTTCGGTTCAGCGTTCCGGGATCAGGCCTCGCGGGCTGAAGCGCAGGACCAGCAGCATGATCACCCCCATCGTCAGCAGGCGCATGTGTGCCGCGCTGTCGAGCAGGTGGGATTTCAGCGGGCCGTCGGACATGCCCGAGGTCAGCACCTCCATCAGCCAGCGGCCCAGGGGTTCGACCTGCACCCAGGCGAACCAGATCAGCATGCCGCCGAGGACGGCGCCGAAGTTGTTGCCCGATCCGCCGACGATCACCATCACCCAGATCAGGAAGGTGAAGCGCAGCGGCTGGTAGGTGCCCGGTGTGAGCTGGCCGTCGAGCGTTGTCATCATGGCGCCCGCGATGCCGCAGATGGCGCAGCCGATGATGAAGATCTGCAGGTGCCGCCCGGTGACATCCTTGCCCATGGCCTCGGCCGCGGTTTCGTTGTCGCGGATCGCGCGCATCATCCGGCCCCAGGGCGAATGCAGGGCGCGCTGCGCGAGGATCAGCAGGACGACTAGGATCACCGCGAAGAGCCCTGCGTAGAGCAGCTTGACCCAGAGGGTGGAGGCGGTGACCGGATCGAATCCGATCGACTGGGCCTGCGCGACGAAGTCGGACGAATTCTGGAGGTCGATCTCGTAGGGCACCGGCCGCGGCAGGCCCGAGACGTTCTTGACCCCGCGGGCCAGCCAGTCCTCGTTCTTCATCACCGCGATCACGATCTCGGCGATGCCGAGCGTCGCGATGGCGAGGTAGTCGGAGCGCAGGCCAAGGGCGGTCTTGCCGATCACCCAGGCCGCGCCGGCTGCGATTAGCCCGCCCACGGGCCAGGCCAGCAGGATCGGCAGGCCGAGGCCGCCGAGGTAGCCGGTGGAGGCGGGATTGACCGCCTCGATCGCCATGACGCCGCCGTCGAAGACCCAGCGGAACAGGAAGAAGCCGGTCACCAGGATGATGATCATGCCGGGGATGCGGAACTTCGGCAGGCGGTTGACCGCGGTGCCGGCGGCGATGATCACCGCGACCCCCAGCAGGAGGCCCGCGATCACCCGCTGGCCGCCGGCCGCCCAGGCGTCGGGCACGGGCGGCATGGAGACCAGGACGGCGGCCAGGCCGCCGAGCGCGACGAAGCCCATGACGCCGACGTTGAAGAGGCCGGCAAAGCCCCATTGCAGGTTGAGCCCCAGCGACATGATGGCCGAGATCAGCCCCATGTTCAGGATCAGCAGCGCGGAGTTCCAGCTCTGCATCAGGCCGGTGCCGATGATCAGCAGAGCGACGAGGCCGAAGAGGCCGAAGGTGCGGGTGGTGTCGTTCATACCGATTTCCCCTTGAACAGGCCGGTCGGGCGGAACAGCAGGACGACGATCAGGATCATGAAACTCACGGCGAACTTGTAATCGGTGGAGAGCAGCTGAACGAGGCCCTCGGGCTCGAGCGGCTCGGGCATCAGGTAGACCAGGAACTTCTTCCAGGCGTAGGTGATCGTCACCTCGGAAAACGCGATGACGAAGCCGCCGGCGATCGCGCCGAGCGGCGAGCCAAGGCCGCCGACGATGGCGGCCGCGAAGATCGGTAGCAGGAGCTGGAAGTAGGTGAAGGGCTTGAACGACTTGTCGAGGCCGTAGAGCACGCCCGCCACCGTCGCCAGCGCGGCGACGATCAGCCAGGTCACGGTCACCACCTTCTCGGGGTTGATGCCCGAGAGCAGCGCCAGGTCCTCGTTGTCGGAATAGGCGCGCATCGACTTGCCCGTGCGGGTCCTGTTCAGGAACCAGAAGAGCAGCGCGACGACGATGATCGCGGTGACTACGGTCAGCACCTGGGTCGTGCGGATCGCCAGCCCTTCGTCGAGGCCGGACCATTCCTTGAATGCCCGCGCGTTGACGATGAAGCGTTCGCCGTCGTCGAAGCGCTGTTCATCGGGGCCGATCAGTAGGCGCACGATTCCGTTCATCACGAACATCACGCCGATCGAGACGATGACGAGGATCACCGGCTTGGCCCGCACCTCGCGGTAGAAGCGATAGACCACGCGGTCGGTCGCCAGCACCAGTAGGGCGCAGGCGAGGATGCCGACGGGCAGCGCGAGGAGCGCGGTCGGAAGCGGGCCGAGCGAGATGCCCGCGGCCTGCAGCCCCCAGGTCACCATGATCGTGACCGCGGTGCCGAAGGCCATGGTGTCGCCGTGGGCAAAGTTCGAGAACCGCAAGATGCCGTAGACCAGCGTGACGCCGAGCGCCCCGATGGCCAGTTGGCTGCCGTAGGTGATCGCGGGGATGAGGACGAAGTTCGCAAGCGCCACAAAGGCGTTGAGGAGGTCCATCAGAAGGTCACCTCGCAGGTCATGAGATCGATCTCGGCTCCTGTATCTGGTCCGGCGGTGGTGCCGGCGGACTGGCGGATCAGGACGGCGCTTCCTTCACCCGAGAGCGCGAGGCTCGTCCGGGTGCCCGCGACCGGTTCCCAGAGGAACGGCCCGAGGCGGGAGGCACCCTGCGCGAGCTGCGCGGCGTCGTCGTCCTGCCACAGTGTGAAAAGTCCCATCCCGTCCTGGTCGAGCGTTTCCGGCTCGATCGCGAAACGGGTGGTGCCGGTGGCCGGCGCGCAGGCGCCCGCGGCGTTGCACCGCGTGACGGTCCGGCAGTCAAGGTCAAGCCTGGCGCCTTCGGCAAGCCCCGCTTGGGGCAGGCCGAGGAGCAGGAGGAAAGCCGCGCCCTTCATCCGCCGAGGAAGCTCTGCCGGACCTCGGGGTCCTCGAGCAGCTCCTTGCCGGTGCCGGTGTGGGCATTGCGCCCCTGGACGAGGACATAGCCCTTGTCCGCGATCTCCAGCGCCTGGCGCGCGTTCTGCTCGACCATGAGGATCGGCAGACCGGTGCGGGCGACCTCGATGATCCGGTCGAAAAGCTCGTCCATCACGATCGGACTGACGCCGGCGGTCGGTTCGTCCAGCATCAGGACCTTGGGCTTGGTCATCATCGCGCGGCCCACGGCGACCTGCTGGCGCTGGCCGCCCGACAGCTCGCCCGCCGGCTGGCGGCGCTTGTCGCGCAGGATCGGGAACAGGTCATAGATCTGCTCCATCGTGTCGCGGAAATTGTCGCGGCGCAGGAAGGCGCCCATCTCGAGGTTCTCCTCGACCGTCATCGAGGTGAAGATGTTCGAGGTCTGCGGCACGAAGCCCATGCCCTTGGCCACGCGGTCCTGCGGGGACAGCCCGGTGATGTCCTCGCCATCCAGCCGCACGGCGCCGCCGTGCAAGTCGAGCATGCCGAAGACGGCCTTCATCGCGGTCGACTTGCCGGCGCCGTTCGGCCCGACGATGACGGCGATCTCGCCGCGTTCGACAGCGATGGTGCAGCCGTGCAGGATGTCGGGGCCCTTTCCGTAGCCGCCGGTCATCGCGTCGCCGATCAGGAAGGGGCCGTCCGTGGGCGCTTTCACCGCCGGGCCGCTGCCATGCACGAAGTGCTCGTCGGTCGTGCCGCCGGGCCGGGTGATCGAGCCGTCCTTGTTGCCGCGGTCGTCGTAGGTGTTGCTCACGTCGCCTGCGCCTTCTGCTTGTTCTTCAGCCCGGTGCCCAGGTACGCCTCGATCACGTGCTCGTTGGCCTTGATCTCGTCCAGCGTGCCCTCGGCCAGCACCTTGCCCTCGGCCATGCAGATGACCGGGTCGCAGAGGCGGGCGATGAAATCCATGTCGTGTTCGATGACGACGAAGGTGTATCCGCGCTCCTTGTTCAGGCGCAGGATGGCGTCACCGATGGTGTTCAGCAGGGTCCGGTTCACGCCGGCACCGACCTCGTCGAGAAAGACGATGCGCGCGTCGACCATCATGGTGCGACCCAGTTCCAGCAGCTTCTTCTGGCCGCCGGACAGGTTGCCGGCCTTTTCATCCGCAAGATGAGAAATGGTCAGGAAGTCCAGGACTTCATCGGCTTTTTCCGCCAGCTGACGTTCCTCGCGCGCGATCTGGCCGCGGCGGAAGAACGCGTTCAGGATGTTCTCTCCGGACTGGCCGGCGGGCACCATCATCAGGTTCTCGCGCACCGTCATCGACGAGAACTCGTGAGCGATCTGGAAGGTGCGCAGCAGCCCCTTGTGGAACAGGGTGTGCGGCGGCAGGCCGGTGATGTCCTCGCCCTGCATCGTCACCTTGCCGGACGTGGGTTCAAGAACCCCGGCGATGACGTTGAAAAGAGTGGTTTTTCCTGCGCCGTTCGGGCCGATCAGCCCGGTGATCGATCCTGCCTGGATCGTCAGGCTGGCCCCGTCAACGGCATGGAATCCGCCGAAGTGCTTGTGCACGTCTTCGACTGTGATCATGTAGGTCCCCGTTTGGCAGGCAGGCGCATTCGCGCGCTTCTGGCCTGCTGGGGGCGGCCCCCGTGGGGACCGCCCGGTTTTGGATTAGCGGAACTTGACCGTCGCGATCTTGCCGTCTTCGAACACGATCTGGCGGTAGTTGCCCGCGGATTCACCTGCGCCGATCAGCTCGACGGCGGTGGCGCCGACGTAGTCGATGTCGGTGCCTGCGGCGATCAGCTCAAGCGCCTTGCCCAGTTCGCCGGGATAGATCTTCTCGCCCGGCTCGTTGGCGACGTCCATGATCTTTTCCTTGTAGGCGGCCGGGTCCGAGGACCCCGCGGCCTGCATGGCGAGCAGGATCAGCGCCGCGGCGTCGTAGCTTTCCGGCGTGAAGGGCGAGGTCGCGTCAAACGCGCCGCCGACGAGGTCGACGAACATGGTCGCGCCTTCGCTGTCGGTGCCCGGGTGCTGGCCGGTGGAGCCGTCGATCTCGCCGCCGAAGTTCTCTTCCAGCTTGGCGCCGATCATGCCGTCGGGGAAGTGGAAGGTGTCGAAGGCGCCGCTGTCGAGGGCTGCGCGCACGATGCCCGAGCCACCCTGGTCGACGTAGCCCGCAACGACGAGGCGGTCACCGCCGGCGGAGGCGAGCGATGCGACCTCGGCCGAGTAGTCGGCCTTGCCGTCTTCGTGGGCGGCCGAGATGGTGATCGTGCCGCCGGCGGCCTCGAAGGCGCTCTGGAAGCTGTCCGCCAGGCCCTTGCCGTAGTCGTTGTTGGTGTAGGTCAGCGCAACCGAGCTGATGCCTTCTTCCATCAGCACGTCGGCCATCACCTGGCCCTGGCGGGCGTCGGAGGGCGCGGTGCGGAAGAACAGGCCATTGTCCTCGGCGGTCGAGAGCGCGGGCGAGGTGGCCGAGGGCGAAATCATGACGATGCCGTTCGGCACGGCGGCGTTGGCCAGGATAGCGCCGGTCACGCCGGAGCAGTCCGCGCCCATGATGCCCTTGATGCCTTCGGCGGTGATCAGGCGTTCGGCGGCCGCGGTGGCGGCGGCGCTGTCGACGCAGGTCGAGTCAGCCCGGACCGGGGTCACGGTGGAGCCGTCGAGCAGCTTGCCGCTGTCGGTGACTTCCTTCATTGCCAGTTCCGCGCCGTCCGCCATGGACGGGGTCAGGCTTTCGATCGGGCCGGTGAAGCCGAGGATGACCCCCAGCTTGATGTCCTCGGCACTCGCGGCACCGGCAAGCAGAGCCGTTGCGGTCGAGGCCAAAAGAAGCTTTTTCATTTTGCTGTCTCCCTGTTTGGATTTTGCATCCGGAGGCGAGCCTAAGACCGGCCATGTCAAAAGAAAAGCGGATTGGAAGAGGCGGTGTAACGTAATCGCGAACGCCGCGGGTGCTGCCGAACGAACGGGCCGTGCTACCTTGGCGTCAAAAGAGGAGTCCCGCCGTGCGCCGAACCACCCGCCTGACCGCCGCCGTTCTTGCCTTCCTGTCCGCGCCCGTGGCCCAGGCGCTCGACACGCAGACGGGTCCGGTCCGGATCGACCGCATCGCCGCCGGGTTCACCGATCCGTGGTCGTTCGGCTTCCTGCCCGGCGGCGGCGTGTTGGTGACCGAGAAGGGCGGGCGGCTGTGGTACGTGGCCGGCGGGTCTGCGCGGCAGATCGACGGGCTGCCGGACAGCGTACCGGACGGGCAGGGCGGCCTGCTCGACCTTCTGATCCCGCGCGATTTCGGACGGACACGGCAAATCTACCTCACCTTCTCAAAGGCGCAGGGCGCGGGATCGGGCACGGCGCTGGCCTCCGGCCGGCTCGACACCGAGGCGGGGCGGATCGAGAACCTGCGCGTGATCTTCGAGATGACGCCTGGCTCATCCGGCGGGCGGCACTTCGGGTCGCGGCTGGCCGAGGGGGCGGATGGCAAGATCTACATGAGTATCGGCGAACGCGGGGACCGCCCGGCGGCGCAGGACCTGTCGCGGCACAACGGCTCGATCGTGCGGCTGAACCGCGACGGCACGGTGCCCGACGACAACCCCTTCATCGGCGACGAGGGGGCGGAGCCGGCGATCTGGTCCTATGGCCATCGCAACCCGCAGGGCATGGCTGTGGATGCGACGGGGCAGCTCTGGGTCAATGAACATGGCGCCCAGGGCGGGGACGAGGTGAACCGGATCCGGCGCGGCGCGAATTACGGCTGGCCGGTCATCGCCTATGGGCGCCACTACAGCGGACAGAAGATCGGCGAGGGCACCACCCGACCCGGCATGGAACAGCCGGAGTTCTACTGGGACCCCTCGATCGCGCCTTCGGGCATGGTGTTCCACAGCGGCAGCGGTCACGCACCGTGGCGCGGCAACGCCTTTGTCGGATCGCTGAAGTTCGACTACGTCGCCCGGCTGGCCGGGGATCCGCTGCGCGAGGTCGAACGGATTTCGTCGCCGGAAACCGCCCGTGTCCGCGACGTGCGCGAAGGGCCGGCGGGCGGGCTCTGGTTCCTGTCAGAAGATGACGGTGCGCTATACCGGATGGTGCCCGAGTAGCTCAGATCGACAGCCGTGCCGCGTGGCTGCCGCGTTCGCGGTAGGGCGTGGTGTCGTAATGCGCACGGTAGCATTTCGAGAAATGCGAGGGGCTGGCAAAGCCGCAGGCCAGCGCGACGTTGATCACGCTCATGTCGGTCTGCATCAGCAGGTTCCGGGCCTTCTGCAGCCGCAGTTCCATGTAGTACCGCTTGGGCGAGCGGTTGAGGTAGCGCCGGAACAGCCGTTCGAGCTGCCGCGTCGACATGCCGACATCCTTGGCCAGGATCGCGGGGCTGATCGGCTCCTCGATGTTGCTTTCCATCATCTGGATGACCTGGCTGAGCTTCGGATGCCGCACGCCGATCCGGGTCGGCACCGACAGGCGCTGCGTGTCCTGGTCGGTACGGATCGAGGAATAGATCAGCTGGTCGGCGACGGCATTGGCCAGGTCCTCGCCCTGCTGATCGGCGATGACCTTGAGCATCAGGTCGATGGACGAGGTGCCGCCGGCCGTCGTCATCCGGTTGCCGTCGACGACAAAGACCGACTTGGTCAGCGTGACCTCTTCGAACTCCTCGGCAAAGCTGTCCTGGTTCTCCCAGTGGATGGTGGCCCGCTTGCCGTCGAGCAGCCCGGCCTTGGCCAGCGCGTAGGAGGCGGTGCATAGCCCGCCGACCGTCAGGCCGCGCCGCGCCTCACGGCGGAGCCAGTTCAGCAGTTTGCGAGATGTCTCGTCCTGCACGGACAGCCCGGCGCAGACCAGCACCGTGTCCTCGCGTGTCAGCTCTTCCAGCCCGCTGTCGACAGCAAAGGTCGTCCCGGCAGAACAGGACACCATTTCACCGTCCTCGCTGACCAAGGTCCAACGGTAGAGCGGTTCGCCCGACATGCGGTTCGCGATCCGCAGGCATTCCATCGCCGAGGCAAAGCTGAGCAGCGAGAAATTGTTCAATAGCACAAAGACGAAACGCCGCGTACGCGGTGCCTTTGCCGGCGGGAAAGCTTGCGCGAACTGGCGATCCGTCTTGGCCATCTCAGCCCCATTGTACCACTTGTGTCTCCAACAGGTCAGAGACCGTCAGCGAGGTCAAGGGGGTGGCCTGTGACACACAACTTCAACGGACTGTTAACGCTGTCAGCTATCGACAATTCTGCGGTGGCCCCCGCGTCATCGCGCGGCTATAAGGCAGCCCTCTACATTGACCCTAGCGGAGACGAGACAATGGGCGATTGGCAAAAGACCGGGTGGCGCAACAAGCCGCGGGTTCAGATGCCCGACTATACCGACGCCGCGGCATTGACCGCGGTCGAGGCGAAGCTCTCGAAGTATCCGCCGCTCGTGTTTGCGGGCGAGGCGCGGCGCCTGAAAAGCGCCCTGGCAGCCGCCTCGCGCGGCGAAGCGTTTTTGCTTCAGGGCGGCGATTGTGCCGAGGCCTTCGATCAGTTCAGCGCGGACGCGATCCGCGACACCTTCAAGGTGATGCTGCAGATGGCGATGGTGCTGACCTTCGGCGCCAAGGTGCCGGTGATCAAGGTCGGCCGCATGGCCGGACAGTTCGCCAAGCCGCGGTCGGCGCCGACCGAGGTGCTGGAGGGCGTCGAACTGCCGTCCTACCGGGGTGACATCATCAATGACATCGCCTTCACCGAAGGTGCGCGGGTGCCGGATCCGGAACGGATGCTGCAGGCCTATACCCAGGCGGCGGCGACCCTGAACCTGCTGCGGGCGTTTTCGACCGGCGGCTATGCCGACGTGAACGAGGTCCACCGCTGGACGCTCGGCTTCACCGAGAGCGAGGAGGCCGAGCGCTTCCGCGACATGGCGAACCGGATCACCGACACGCTGGATTTCATCCGCGCGGCCGGCGTCACCGCCGAACGCCAGCACACCCTGCGGCAGGTGGATTTCTACACCAGCCACGAGGCGCTGCTGCTCGAGTACGAAGAGGCGCTGACGCGGGTCGAACTCGACCTCCGGCCAGTGGCTGGCGGGCTCGGGTCACCTTCTCTGGATCGGCGACCGCACGCGTCAGCCCGACGGCGCGCATGTCGAGTTCCTGCGCGGCGTGCAGAATCCGATCGGGATGAAATGCGGCCCCACACTCGAGGTCGATGACCTGAAGGTGCTGATCGAGAAGCTGAACCCGACGAACGAGCCCGGCCGCCTGACCCTGATCGCCCGTTTCGGGGCCGGCCGCGTGGGCGACCACCTGCCCAGACTGATCCGCGCGGTCGAGGACGAGGGCGCAAACGTCACCTGGGTCTGCGATCCGATGCACGGCAACACGATCAAGTCGAACACCGGCTACAAGACACGACCGTTCGACGCCGTGCTGCGCGAGGTGCAGGAGTTCTTTGCTGTGCACCGGGCCGAGGGCACGATCCCCGGCGGCGTGCATTTCGAGATGACGGGCCTCGACGTGACCGAATGTGTCGGCGGGCTTCAGGCGGTGAGCCACGAAGACCTGTCCGACCGGTACCACACGGCCTGCGATCCGCGCCTCAACGCCTCACAGTCGCTGGAGCTCGCGTTCCTCGTCGCCGAGGAACTGACCGCCCGCCGCAACGACGGCACCGACCGGCAGGTCGCCAGCGCCTGAGGCACGCGCGACGTTGATTTCAAGGCCCCGCTGGTTCCTCCGGCGGGGCTTTTTCGTGTCAGTCGGCACCGTTTAGCCGAGGCGTCGGCCGCGTCTCGCAACAATTCGCGCAAGCCGGGCGGGCAGGGGAACTGCGGGCCCCATCCCCCGTTGGCCCTGACCCGGGCGGGCCTTAGGTCTGACGGGGAGCGGGGTCCGCCGGCTGGGCCTTGCGAATGAAAACCGATGCAGCCGGGCGGACAGGGTCCATTCCCCCCGTTGGCGCCCTGTCCGACAGGCCCCGTCGATTTTCGGCGGGGCCTTTAACGTTTCCGGGCTGGAATGGCGCCGCCGGATCCGGTTCCCGTTCATCGCAACACAATCCCGAGCGACCGCGGTCCATTGCCGTGCGGCGGCGCCGGTTTTCGCAAGTCTCCGCCGATCGGCAGATGGCCGGGAACGGCTTCGGCCGGGACCGTGTTGCCCCCTCACCGGCGCAGGAATGAATGCGCCGTGACCAAAGAGGAGAAGACCATGAAACGCAAAACCCAGACCGCCCTCGCTGCCCTGATGGCCCTCGGCATCGCCGGTGGCGCTGCCGCGCAATCCGCAGGCGTATCGGCCGACGTCGGCGTCGGCTCCGACGCCAAGGGCTCGGTTTCGGCGGGTGTCGGGGTGTCGGGCAGCGGCGATGTCGCCAACTCCGACGATACGGGCGCGTCCGGTTCGGCCAGCGGCTCTGTCTCGGGGGGCAAGAAGATGGGCGACGACATGCAGGCCTCGGCCGCGGGCGACCTGCGCACCTACGGTGAGCTGGTGTCGAGCCTGAAGACCGCCGACACGATGGCAACCGACCTGTCGGGCTTTGATGCGGACAGCACGGTCTCGGTCACGGCGGTGTCCGAACTCGAGGGCGAAGGCGCGGAAAACGCCGCCGCGCTCGACAACGCGGTGGCCGAGAACCAGGCGGCGATCGAGGAGATGCGCGCCCAGATCACCGCGAACGCGGACCTGAGCGCGGCCCTGGAAGCGGAAGGCTACACCGCCGATGACGTCATCGCGGCGCAGGCCAACGGAGACAGCAGCGTGACGCTCTACGTGAACGACATGATGTAAGGGATCCTCCCGCGCGTCGCACCCAGGGCGCGCATCCCGAGGAGAGGCCCCGCCGGCAGCGGTGGGGCCTTTTTCTTCGATCCGGGGGGACTTTCAGTCGTCGTCGGACTTCACCAGCCGCAGGAATGGCTTGCCGCGGTGGCGGGGCGGCGGGGCGTCCTGCAGGAAACCGGCCGGGGGTTCGGCAAAGCCGGGGACCAGGTCGGCCGGCGCGGGCAGCGGCGCCGCGGGTGTTGTGCCCGTTTCCGTCAGCGCGACGGCCCGGTGGCTCACGATCTCGAACCGGCGCGGTGTGCGGCCGATGGTGCCCTGCGTCGATAGGCAGCCGAGCGCGCGGGAAATATCGCCGAGATCGCTCTTGAGCGGCAGCAAGATCATCCGCGCGTCGATGGCGGGCTTGCCGATGCCGCGTTCGGCGTTCAGCACCAATTCGGCAGTGGCGGGGGCACTGAACACCTGTTCAAGCACATCGCCAAAGAGGTTCCGCCCGGCGGGGTCGAAGAAGGTCGACACCGGCATCCCCCGCACCTCCATCCCCATCAGGTCGCACAGGTGCGACCCGGCGATGCGCATCCGGGCAAGGCCGGGAGCGATGCGTTCCAGGATGAAGGCGAATTCCAGCGACCGTTCGATGCCGCGCGGATCGACCTCGGAGCGGCGGGGCACCAGCCGGCCGGCGCGCAGGGCCTGCCAGTAGGCCTCGACCTCCCGGATCGAGGGGTGGCGATGATCGTGCAGGAATGAGGTCATGTCGATGACGTTGCGCAAATGGTCCATGTCGTGCCGTTCCGCTTGAGATTGCAGATCCCACGCGCGCCCGGCAAGTGCGGGCAGGGCGGCACCGAATTCGGTTAACCATATGGCGCGAGGGGTTACTCAAGTTTTAATCTCTCACATACGGGACCAAATTCGTGAAAATTTGCGGGAATTGGTTAACCCATGCCTGCGTCCCGCTTGCCCCGTGGCGCGCGGCGTCCTAACAGAGCTGGACCTGACAGGAGGGCCGCCGTGCTACGCTCGATGACCGGATTTGCCACCGCGCGTGGCACCCAGGACGACCTCGACTGGAGCTGGGACCTGCGCGCTGTGAACGCGCGCGGGCTCGACCTGCGGCTGCGGGTGCCGGACTGGCTGCCGGGGCTCGAAACCGGGCTGCGCAAACGGCTGTCCGAGGCACTGCACCGGGGCAGCGTCACGCTGAACCTGCGGGTCAGCCGATCGGGCGGCGCGGCGGCGCTGGCCCTGGACGAGGCACAGCTGGACGCCGTCTTTGCTGCACTGGTCCGGGTCGAGGAAATCGCCCAGTCCCGCGGCATCGCGCTGGCGCCGTCGCGGGCGGCCGACCTTCTCGTGCAGCGCGGCGTGCTGGAAGCCCCGCGCGAGGACGAGGACAACGCCCCGCTCGCCAAGGCGCTGCTGGCGGATTTCGAGGCGGTGCTGACCGCTTTCCTGGAGATGCGTGCCAGGGAAGGCCAGGCGCTGCTGGCGGTTCTGGCCGGGCAGGTGGACCGGATCGCCGAGCTGACCGTGGCCGCCAAGGCCACCGTCGGTCCGCGCCGCGCGGCGGCCGACGCGGCCTTCCGGGCCGCGCTGGTCCGCGTGGGCGACGCCGTGCCCACCGTCGATCCCGACCGCGTCGCGCAGGAACTGGCGGTGCTGGCGGTGAAGTCCAACGTCACTGAGGAACTTGACCGGCTTGACGCCCATGTCGCCGCCGCGCGCGACCTCCTGGCCGATAAGGGGCCCGTAGGCCGCAAGCTTGACTTTCTGACGCAGGAATTCAACCGCGAGGCCAACACCCTCTGTTCCAAGTCGCAGAACGCCGAGCTGACCACCATTGGGCTGGACCTGAAGGCGGTGATCGACCAGCTGCGGGAGCAGGTGCAGAACGTCGAGTGACCGCGCGGGCCGGGGTCGGGCAGGGGGGCCAGCCCCACATCGGCGCCATGCGCCGATCCCCCCGGGATACATTGACCAGAGGAAAGCAGGGCATTTGCGCTTGCGGTGGCGGCGGCGAGGGTGTAATGCGCGCGCACTCACTTCGCTGGCGGGGTTGGGCGTAACGGGGAGACATCCCGGAGCGTCCGCCGGTTGACCATCTGGTCGTCCCCCGCCGAGGCATGAAACCGGAAAGGATATATGCATGGCTCTGCCTGAGTTCTCCATGCGTCAGCTGCTGGAAGCTGGCGTTCACTTCGGCCACCAGACGCAGCGCTGGAACCCCCGCATGGGCGAGTTCATCTACGGTGCGCGCAACGGCATTCACATCATCGACCTGACTCAGACCGTCCCGATGCTGGACCAGGCTCTGAACGTCATCCGCGAGACCGTCGCCAAGGGCGGCCGCGTGCTGTTTGTCGGCACCAAGCGCCAGGCGGCCCAGCCGGTCGCCGAAGCTGCCGAGAAATGCGCGCAGTACTACATGAACCACCGCTGGCTCGGCGGCACGCTGACCAACTGGAAAACCGTGTCCCAGTCGATCAACCGCCTGAAGGCGATCGATGAGCAGCTCGAGGGCGGCGCCGAAGGCCTGACCAAGAAAGAGCGCCTGGGCATGGAGCGCGAGCAGACCAAACTGCAGGCCTCGCTCGGCGGGATCCGCGAAATGGGCGGCCTGCCCGACCTGCTCTTCGTCATCGACGTGAAGAAAGAGTCGCTGGCCATCCTCGAAGCGCGCAAGCTGGGCATCCCGGTCATCGCCGTGGTCGACACCAACTGCTCGCCCGAGGGCGTGGACTACATCATCCCGGGCAACGACGACGCGGCCCGCGCGATCTCGCTCTACACCGACTTGGCCAGCCGCGCCGCACTTGACGGCATGTCCGCCCAGCTGGGCGCCGCCGGCGTCGACGTAGGCGAGTTCGAGGAAGCCCCGGTCGAAGAGCTGGCCGAAGAGACCTCTGAAGACGCCGACGCGTAAGCGTCCGCCTGTCATGAAACCGTTACCGGCTGCGGGCAGACCCGCGGCCGGAACGATCCGTTCCAAGATCAAGGAGAGCCCAAAATGGCGATCACTGCCGCACAGGTGAAAGAACTGCGCGAGATGACCGGCGCAGGCATGATGGATGCCAAGAAGGCCCTGACCGAAACCGATGGTGACATGGAAGCCGCCGTTGACTGGCTGCGCACCAAGGGTCTCGCCAAGGCTGCCAAGAAGTCGGGCCGCACCGCGGCCGAGGGCCTCGTCGCCGTCGCCGTCGACGGTGGCAAGGGTGTCGCGATCGAGGTGAACTCGGAAACCGACTTCGTTGCCAAGAACCAGGAATTCCAGGACATGGTCACCTCGTTCGCCGAGGCGGCCCTGAATGTCGACGATGTCGAGGCGCTGAAGTCGACCGAGATCGGCGGCAAAGCCGTGGCCGACATCCTGACCGACAAGATCGCCAAGATCGGCGAGAACATGACGCTGCGCCGGCTCGAGAAGATCGAGGGTGGCCAGGTCGTGTCCTACGTGCACAACGCCGCCGCGCCCGGCATGGGCTCCATCGGCGTGCTGGTCGCGCTCTCGGCCGAGAACGAAGCCTTCGGCAAGCAGGTCGCGATGCACATCGCCGCCGCCAGCCCGGCCTCGCTGGGTGAAGCGGACCTCGACCAGGCGCTGGTCGAGCGCGAGCGCAACGTCCTGACCGAGCAGGCCCGCGAAAGCGGCAAGCCGGAAGCCGTCATCGAGAAGATGATCGAAGGCCGGATGAAGAAGTTCCTGGGCGAAGTGACCCTGCTGGGCCAGGCGTTCGTCATCGACCCGGACAAGACCGTGGCCGAGGCCGCCAAGGAAGCCGGCGTCGAGATCACCGGCTACATCCGTCTGGCCGTCGGCGAAGGCATCGAGAAAGAAGCCGAAGACTTCGCCGCCGAAGTCGCCAAGGCTGCACAGGGCTGAGGGCAGGGGCCGCGGCCCCGTCGTCGAGAACTGATCGGGAACCGCCGACCCTTGGGGTCGGCGGTTTTTCTTGCCTTATGCCCGGGTGTCCAGTCGCGCCAGGACCATGTCGGCGCGCGCCGCGACGCAGACACGGGGCAAGAGCACGGTGTCGTAGCCAAGCTTGGCATAGGCCGTGAGCAGGCGGTCGTGTTCTGCGATCGCTGCCGTCATGTCGTGGCGCCGTACCGTATCGGCCCGGTAGATCTCGGGCCAAGGCGGCGTCAGGAAAACCGTCCGGTGATAGCGTTCCGTCCCGTCCAGCAGGTCCTCCAGCCGCGCGCCGGTTGCCTCTGTGCGGGCCACGGCGGCATCGACGAGGCCGCGGTCGAAGAACACCCAGCCGCGAATGTCGCGGTGCCGAAGGCGATCCTCGAACGCCACCTGCATCGCGCGGGCGGCGAAGGCGGCCGGATCGACCCATGGCAAGGGCCCGCCGTCACCCGCAAGCGCCCCGGCGACGATCCGGCGACCGGGTTCGGGCACGGTGGCATGGCCGCGGGCCGCAAGCTCTACCAACAGGGTCGATTTGCCGCCGCCGGAACATCCGGGCGGGACGACGTGGCGCCGGGCAGGGGTGTCGGGCATCAGTGGCTCCTGGTGAATGCGAAGACGGTGCCGGCGGGACACCGACACCGTCCATTTCGCACACGCCCCCGTTGGATGGGGATGATGGGGGTGGTCCGAAGTGCCGATCGGAGGCCGACCAATATGCCCCCGACCGACCCCGGGAAAACCCGGCCGACCCGGAGAGCCAAGCACAATAGCCTGGGTCCGACCCGGAATGTTCCATGGCTCAAAGCCACCACTCACGGAACAGTTACAGAATGCCGTTACGTCGTGAGTCTCGAAAGTATGGGAATCCATACCTGTTGGTAAAAGATTGCGCCAAACACCCGGAAAGTCTTGGATTCCTTACCGTCGGCACCGGGTCTGCGACAGGAAAAGTCGCGCCCGGTCAGACCTCGATCACGAACATCTGGTTCAGGAACGCGGCCTTGAGCACCGCCTGGGCCGTGGTTTCCACGTTCAGGTTCTCGCGCGCCAGGCGCAGGTGCTTTTCCACCGTCGCGGGCGTCAGGCCCATCAGCAGCGCGATGTCCTGCGTTGTCTTGCCGTCGCCGACCCATTGCAGCGCCTCGCGCTGTCGCTTGGTCAGCTCGCGCGCCGGGCCGGAATACGGCAGCGTCAGGATCTTGAGATGCGCAACGTTGTTGTAGATGACGATGTCGCGCCCGTGCTCGGCCCAGAGCGCGTCGACTTCGTCCTGGCTCATCCCGGGTCGCGCGGTCAGCGCGATCGCGCCCTTGGTCCTGGGCGAGATCGACTTGAAGCTGATCGCGTATCCGGCCGTCACGTCCATGGTGCGGTTGAACTCCAGCACCTTGCGCTCGCTCTCGGTCACCGTGCCGCTGGCCAGCATGTCGGCCGCGACGCGCCAGGAGCACGCGCCTTCGTGCTCGAGCGCCCATTTCACCATCGGCGCATGGAAATAGAGACCTTTGCCCATAAAGACGTCGGTATAGGCCGGCGCGTGGTTCGTGAGGATCACGAAATCCTCGGGATCGCCCAGCGAGGTGTTCGTGCGGTATCGCGTGAAGCCATAGAGCAGACGGTCGAACCCGTATTCGGCCATCTTCTCGCAATGCTGCGTCCAGAGGTCTTCGATGCTCGGCGCATTTGTCAGGCGTTCAAGATACTCGCGACGAGAAGTCATGTCGGTCCGATACAAAGTCTGCTGTTCAATGAGGTCCGTGACCAAGGGTCAATCGGATAACAGGTTTTAGACCGCTGCCGCGCGGATTGTCGAGAGTCTGCGGTTGCGCCACCGAAGATTAGGGCTGAAGGGATGCCATGCGGGGCATGACGTCGGGGATGGCCAGCGATTTCAGGGGCATGGCCATCCCAACATCATTTACATAATACCGATTACACGATTGGCGGATGCGCCGTTCGGGCATTCCCCCGCGTGATCAGCCAAGCGCATAGCCGGCCCCGCGGACCGTGCGCAGCGGATCGTTTCCACCGTGCTGGCACAGCGCCTTGCGCAGCCGCCCGATGTGGACGTCCACCGTGCGCGTGTCGACATAGATGTCGCGGCCCCAGACCCGGTCGAGCAGTTGTTCACGCGACCAGACGCGCCCCGGCTTCTCCATGAAGGTCGTCAGCAGCCGGAATTCCGTCGGGCCCAGTTTCAGCGGCTTGTCGTCGCGCGTGACGCGGTGCGTGTCGCTGTCGAGGATGATATCCTCGTACTCCAACCGCTCGCCCACCGTTGACGGCCGCGTCCGGCGCAGCTGTGCGCGGACGCGCGCCATCAGCTCGACGACAGAGTACGGCTTGACCACGTAGTCGTCGGCGCCGGTTTCGAGGCCACGGACCTTGTCGACCTCCTCGGACCGCGCCGAGAGCATGATGATCGGCACGCCGCGGGTTTCCGAGCGCATCTTGAGCTGGCGGCACACCTCGATGCCCGAGACGTTGGGCAGCATCCAGTCCAGCACGATGATGTCCGGCATCGCCTCGTCGACCAGGACAAGCGCCTCTTCGCCGTTGCCGGCCCTGGCGACGCGAAAGCCCTCGGCCTCGAGGTTGTAGGCCAGGACCTCGCGCTGCGCGGGTTCATCTTCTACAACAAGAACAGTGGGTTGTTCGGCCATCTTCACGTATTCCTATCGGCCACGACCTTGGCGGAATCCGGTGCCACGGACGGGTCGGTCGAGGTCTTGTCGCCCTTGGGACGGTTGTCATCGGGTTTCTCGCCCGACACCAGGTAGACCACCTGCTCGGCGATCGAGGTGACGTGGTCGCCCATGCGCTCGTTGTTCTTGGCGATGAAATGCAGGTGCATGCAGGCGGTGATGTTGCGCGGGTCTTCCAGCATGAAGGTCAGGAATTCGCGGAACAGCGCGTTGTACATCTGGTCGACGTCGCGGTCGCGGTTGATCACGTCGCGGGCCAGCGCGGCGTCGCGCTTGATATAGGCGTCGAGCGCGTCCTTCAGCATCAGCTGCACCTCGCGCGCCATCCGGCGCAGCGCGGCATGCGAACCCTCGATCGGCGACATCTGGATCAGTACGCCGGTCCGCTTGGCCATGTTCTTGGCATAGTCGCCGATCCGTTCGAGGTTGCCGGCGATCTTCATCACCGACAGCACGACGCGCAGGTCGATGGCGGTCGGGCTGCGCAGGGCGATCAGGCGGGCGCATTCCTCGTTGATCATCTCTTCGAGGGCGTCGATCGCCTTGTCCCCTGCCCGCACCTTCTCGGCCAGTTCCTCGTCGCGCTCCTCGAGCGACTGCGCCGCGTCGAGGATCGCGGTCTCGACCATGCCGCCCATCTTCATGATGCGCGCCTGGATCGCCTCCAGATCGCGGTCAAAGGCGCTTGCAATGTGTTGTTCTTGCATTGCTTTTTCCTCCTCAGCCGATCCGGCCGGTGATGTAGCTCTCGGTGCGCGGATCTTGCGGGTTGGTAAAGATCTGCCCGGTCTCGCCGTATTCGACCAGGTGCCCGAGGTGGAAGAACGCGGTCTTCTGGCTGACCCGTGCGGCCTGTTGCATGGAGTGCGTGACGATCACGACCGAGTAGTTCTCGCGCAGTTCGTCGATCAGCTCCTCGACCTGGCCGGTGGCGATCGGGTCCAGCGCCGAACAGGGTTCGTCCATCAGCAGGACCTCGGGCTCGGTGGCCACGGCGCGCGCGATGCACAGGCGCTGCTGCTGGCCGCCGGACAGTCCGGTGCCGGGCGAATGCAGGCGGTCCTTCACCTCGTTCCAGATGGCGCCACGCTTCAGCGCGCGTTCGACGATGTCGTCCAGGTCGGCCTTGTTCTTGGCCAGGCCGTGGATCCGGGGACCGTAGGCGATGTTGTCGTAGATCGACTTGGGGAACGGGTTCGGTTTCTGGAACACCATGCCCACCTTGGCGCGCAGCTGCACCGGGTCGACGCGCTTGTCATAGATATCCTCGCCGTCGAGGCGGATGTCGCCTTCGACCCGGCAGATGTCGATGGTGTCGTTCATCCGGTTGAGGCAGCGCAGGAAGGTCGACTTGCCGCAGCCCGAGGGGCCGATGAAGGCGGTGACGGTCTTGTCCTCGATCTGCACGTCCACGTCCTTGATGGCGTGGGTGTCGCCGTAATAGACCTGCACCTTCTCGGCAGCGATCTTGATGTCTTTCTGGTCCAATTTGGCCTCAGCTTTCGGTGAATTGTACATGTCCATGTCCTTTCTTACCACCGGCGCTCGAACCGGCGGCGGAGAATGATGGCGATGATGTTCATAGTCATCAGGAAGCAGAGCAGGATGATAATCCCGCCCCAGGCGCGTTCGTAGTAGGCCGGGTCCGCGCGTTTCGCCCATTCGTAGATCTGTGCCGGCATGGCAGAGTTAGGTGCGAGGAAGCCATCCGCAATACCGTCGGGGTAGTTCGAGGCGATGAAGCCCACCATCCCGATCAGCAGCAGCGGCGCGGTTTCGCCAAGCGCCTGCGCCAGGCCGATGATCGTGCCGGTCAGGATGCCCGGCATGGCAAGTGGGAGCACGTGGTGGAACACCGCCTGCATCTTCGAGGCCCCTACCCCGAGCGCCGCGTCACGGATCGACGGCGGCACCGCCTTGAGCGACGCGCGGGTCGAGATGATGACCGTCGGCAGCGTCATCAGCGTCAGCACCAGGCCGCCGACCAGCGGTGCGGACTGCGGCAGGTACATGATCTGGATGAACACGGCGAGGCCGAGGATACCAAAGACGATGGACGGCACCGCAGCGAGGTTCGAGATGTTCACCTCGATCAGGTCGGTCCAGCGGTTCTTGGGCGCGAATTCCTCAAGGTAGATCGACGCCGCGACGCCGATCGGCAGGGCCAGCGCCAGAACCACCAGCATCATGAAGAACGACCCGATCATCGACACGCCGATCCCGGCCTGTTCCGGACGGCTCTCGGACGCGTCGGCGCCGAGGATGAACTGCCAGTTGAACGTGCGCTCCAGCAGCCCGGCATCGCGCATCTCGTCCGCGATATCGAGGTGCTCGGCATCGAGGTTCTTGTCTCTCGCCAGGCTCTCACGCGTCACGCGACCCTTTTCGTACCCGTCGACCCGCGACGAGGCGAGGAAGCGGAAGGTGACCGTCTGCCCCACGAGGTCGGGGTTCGCCAGCACCGTGTCGCGCACCTGAGCCAGCGAGGCCGACGACACCATCGCCTCGACATCGTCCTTGTCCTCGAACGGGATCTCGATGCCGGCGTCCTCGATCGTCTTGATCAGGCCTTCAACGATCACGGGCTTGTAGCCGAAGGTCGACACCTTCGCCATTTCGTCGCGGTCGCGGTTGCCGGTCTTGTCCAGGCGGTCTGCGGGCAGTTCCACCTCGGCCGTGATGAAGGTCTGGGTGAAGGCCGGGATCCCGTTGCGGACGATCGCGGCCAGCAGCACGCAGAGAAAGAAGATGCCGATCGCGATGGCAATGATCCCGTAGATGCGAAACCGGCTTTCGGCGGCGTTGCGTTTGCGGGTCCGCGCGTCGGGCGTCAGGATCGAGCTCGAGCTGGAGGGGCGCGGCGCCGCGCCGGCGGCGGGATTGGTCATGTCGGTCATTCGTATTGCTCCCGATAACGGCGCACGATCCAGAGGGCGAAGACGTTGAGGCACAGCGTGATGACGAAGAGCGTCATGCCGAGCGCGAAGGCGACCAGCGCCTCGGGGCTGGCAAAGTCCGCGTCACCGGTCAGCTGCGACACGATCTTGGCGGTCACGGTGGTCATCGCCTCGAACGGGTTGAGAGAGATGCGGGCCGCGGCCCCTGCCCCCAGGACAACGATCATCGTCTCGCCGATGGCGCGGGAGGCAGCGAGCAGGATGGCCCCCACGATGCCGGGAAGCGCCGCCGGGAACACCACCTGCTTGATGGTCTCGGACTTGGTGGCGCCAAGGCCCAGAGAGCCGTCGCGCATCGCCTGCGGCACGGCGTTGATGATGTCGTCCGACAGCGAGGACACGAAGGGGATCAGCATGATCCCCATCACGAGGCCCGCGGTCATGACCGAGGTCGCGCCCCGCATCCAGCCGACACCGAGCCAGCCGTCGGGGCCGAAGATGCCGACCAGCAGCGGGCCGACGGTCAGCAGCGCGAAGAGGCCGTAGACGATGGTCGGGATGCCGGCCAGCACCTCGAGCGCGGGCTTGATCGTGCCGCGTACCTTGGGCGTCGCGTATTCCGACAGGTAGATCGCGGCAAAGAGCCCGATCGGCACCGCCACCGCCAGCGCGATGAGCGAGATGTAGAGCGTGCCCCAGAGCAGCGGCAGGATGCCCAGCTCCGACCCGCCACCGAAGGACGGCGCCCAGGTCGTGCCAAAGAAGAATTCGGATGCCGGGTAGAGCTTGAAGAACTCGACCGTGTTGAAGATCAGCGACAGCACGATGCCGATGGTCGTCAGGATCGCGACCGAGGCGGCCGAGATCAGCAGGACCAGAACGACCTTCTCGACGGCGTTGCGGGCCCGGTACTCCTGCCCGGTGCGGGAATAGGCCAGCGCCAGTCCGCCCAGCGACAGGGCCAGCACCAGGATGTTACGCATCATCGACCCGGTGGCGTTCATGCTGCGATAGCGCTGCGCGGCGGCGAGCGTGTCGGCATTCACGTCGGACCCGAGGGCGACGCCGATGGCGGCCAGGTCCGCCCGGACGTTGCTGGTGTCGGCCTGCAGCGTGCCGGCCTCGTCCGCGGTCATCACGCCCGCGGCAACGGCAAGGTCAAGGCCGTCGGCCACCCGGCGCACGTCCGACATGATCAGAGACAGCTCGCCCGGGGAGGAATACGAGGTCTCGGGGATCAGGGAGGTCACGCTGTTCTCGATGACGAAGGGCTGGACCAGGAGCCAGACCACCAGCGTCAGAAGCGAGGGCACCAGAACCCAGAGCGCGACGTTGTAGCCGTAGTAGGACGGCAGCGAATGCAGGTGGCGGCTGTCGCCCCCGGCGCTCTTGAGCGCCTTGCTGCGGCCCACGACGAAACCGATCGCGGCCAGGGCCAAGACGATCAGGAAAAGCAGAGATGCGGACATGTGGTAGCCCCGGGGTCTAAAATACCCAAAACCGGCTGTGCGACGGAACGCTCAGGCCGGCGTAGTGAAGTGGGCGGCGCCTCGGCGGCGCCGCCCGTCGTCTATCAGGAGCCGGAGCCCATGGTCACGCCGTTGGCGACGGCTTCCTGGGTCTGTGCCAGTTCCGGGTCGGACACGAGGCCGTAGGCCGCGAGCGGGCCGTCCGGGCCGGCCATGTCGTCGGAGATGAAGAAGTCAGCGAACTCCTGCAGGCCGGGAACGACGCCGATGTGGGCCTTCTTGATGTAGAAGAACAGCGGACGCGACACCGGGTATTCGCCCGAGGCGATGGTCTCGGTCGAGGGCTCGATGCCGGACATGGTCGCGACCTTGAGCTTGTCGGTGTTGTTCTCGTAGAACGCCAGGCCGAAGACGCCGACACCGTTCGGGTTCGAGTCGA
This sequence comes from Pseudooceanicola sp. LIPI14-2-Ac024, assembly GCF_042188925.1. Taxonomy (GTDB): domain Bacteria; phylum Pseudomonadota; class Alphaproteobacteria; order Rhodobacterales; family Rhodobacteraceae; genus Pseudooceanicola. The sequence continues at coordinate 648,022 of NZ_CP170102.1, read as the reverse complement.
TGCGGGCCAGGGTCTCGGTGTAGTCGCCGTCGATGTCGATAGACTTGCCGTCGGTGCGGACTGCCATGCAGGCCTTCTCGGCGGCGTCTTCGTCCATGCCGGAGGCCTGGAACGCTTCCAGCGCGCCGGTGTCCTCGCAGCCCTGCATCAGGACCTTTTCCTCGAACACTTCACGGGTGCCGTGCTTGGTCCCCGGGATGAAGGTCATGATGTTCTCGGCCGGCAGGTCGCCGTTGACGTCGGCCCAGGTCTGGTTCGGGTTTGCGACGATCTCGCCGGCTTCGTTCGGCACCTGGGCGGCCAGCGCCAGGAACCAGTCGGAGGGTTCGAAGGCGGTGAATTCCGGGCCGTTCAGCTGGGACGCGAAGACGATCCCGTCATAGCCGATGCGGACTTCCATGATGTCGGTCACGCCGGCGTCGGCGCAGGCCGCGATTTCCTTTTCGCGGATGGCACGCGAGGCGTTCGCGATGTCGATGGTGTTCTCGCCCACGCCTTCGCAGAAGCGCTTCAGGCCGGCCGAGGAGCCGCCCGATTCAACGACGGGGGTCGGGAAGTCGAAGTTCTCGCCGAAGGCTTCGGCGACGATCGAGGCGTAGGGAAGGACGGTCGAGGACCCTGCGACCTGCACCTGGTCACGTGCGGCGGCCGCGGAGGCGGACACGGCAGCGATGGCCACGGCCGAGGCGGTGAGTTTCAACGAGTTCATGCGGATTGCTCCTGCTATCGGAAGTGTAACGGCCACCATCCCCCGGTGGCCTTGTCTGCGTGCTAGTGACTGCCCGCAATGCTTTTGTGACACTTACGTAACAGTTTTATGACGACCGTCATAACCAAGGGTAACACACGTATTTATTCCGGCAGAAGGCCGCCGTGCCTCAGGCCCGCGCGGGCAGTTCCACGGTGAATTCCGCGCCCTGCCCCGGTTCGCTCTCGACTTTCATCCGGCCGCGGTGACGGTTCACGATATGCTTGACGATGGCCAGTCCCAGCCCGGTCCCGCCCATCTCGCGCGAGCGGTGGCTGTCGACGCGGTAGAATCGCTCGGTCAGGCGCGGAATGTGCACCAGCTCGATGCCGGGTCCGTAATCGCGGACACTCAGCCGCGCGCCCGGGCCGCGAAGGCCCGGAACGTCGGCCCGCTGTTCCAGCGCCACGTCGACCCGGCCGCCGGAGCCGCCGTACTTGATCGCGTTCTCGACCAGGTTGGTCAGCACCTGCCGCAGTTGGTCCTCGTCGCCGGGCACCAGCACCTCGTCCTCGGGCAGGTTGCGCCCCAGTTCGACCCCGCGCGCCTGTGCCACCGGCCCCAGCCGTTTCAGCACCGAATCCGTCAGCGCGGTCAGGTCCACCCGGGCCGTCGGGCGCATCCGCTCCTCGCTTTCCACCCGGCTCAGCGACAGAAGGTCGGCCACCAGCCGTTCCATCCGCTCGGCCTCGGCCGCCATGATCGACAGGAACCGTTCACGCGCCTCGGCATCATTCTTCGCCGGGCCACGCAGGGTCTCGATGAACCCAAGGAGCGCGGTGAGCGGCGTGCGCAACTCATGGCTCACGTTGGCGACGAAATCGCGCCGCATCTGCCCGGCCTGTTCGACGCGGGTGATGTCCTCGAGGCTCAGCAGCACGCCCTCGGCGTCGGGGATCGAGAGGTAGGCGCAGTGCAGCTCATAGGTCATGTCCTGCCCGCCCTCGGTCGTCAGCATGCGCGAGGTGCGCGGCTGGCGGTCGTGAAGGCAGCCCTCGACCGCGTCCAGGACGGCCGGATGGCGGATCGCGGTCAGGAAATGCCGTCCCTCCGAATCCGACCCCAGCAGCGCCCGCGCCGGGCCGTTCATGCCGAGGATCCGCTCATTGCGGCCGATGAGGACGCTGGCCAGTGGCAGGGCGGTCAGCAGGGCAGAAGCGGTATCGGGCATGGCGCGGGCCTTCGGCAGGTGAGTCGCGCAAGGTATGACCGCTGGCGCGCCGCGTGGCTAGGGGAGCCGGGCCTCGGGATTTGCCGGAATTTTCAGCGCGCGCCGGGCCGGCATCGGCGGTTAACCGTCGATTAACCGACCGTCGCATGGCCGCCCGTTGCGGCGGCCCCTGCCCCGGCGCAGCATCGCTCAGCCGTTTCGGGTCACGGGGGGATGCAGGGATGCCCTGCTACGTCATCACGCACACGCGCTTCAACGACATGGGCGAGTTCCGGACCTTCCGGGCGCGCCTCGCGCAGATGGCGGACGCGCGCAACCTGCGCCTGCTGCCGCTGCGCGATGCCGAGGCGCTCGAGGCCGAGGCGAGGGACCAGGCGGTGATGCTGGAATTCAGCGATGCCGAAGCGGCCTGCGCCTTCATGTGCTCGGCCGACTACCGCGACATCGCCCGGCCGGACGCGCCCTAGCCCAGCACCCGCAGCCCGTCGCGGAAGCGGCGCATCTTATCCTGGTAGCTCTTGGCCGACAGCGCCAACCGGTCGGCCCATTCCGGCCCCAGCTCCTTGACCACCTTGCCGGGGCTGCCCAGCACCATCGAATTGTCGGGGATGACCTTGTCCTCGGTGATCAGCGCACCCGCGCCGATCAGGCAGTTCTTCCCGATCACCGCGCGGTTCAGGACCGTGGCGCCCATGCCGATCAGCGTGTTGTCCCCAATGGTGCAGCCGTGCAGCATCGCCTTGTGGCCGATGGTGCAATTGGTGCCGACGGTCAACGGGCAGGCCGGGTCGGTGTGCATCACCACGTTTTCCTGCACGTTCGAGCCCGGCCCGATCTCGATCACCTCGTTGTCGCCGCGCAGCGTCGCGCAGAACCAGACCGAGGCGCCGGAGTGCAGCACCACCTTGCCGATCACGTTGGCATCGGGCGCGACCCAGACATCGCCATCCTCCGGCAGCACCGGTTCATGGCCCTCGAAGGCATAGATCGTCATGGCATCTCCTCGAATTCCGCCTGCAGGGCGCGCACGTGGTCGGTCAGGTCGGGCTGCTGGCTGCGCCGCAGCCGCGCGGCGGTCAGGATCGCCCGCAGCTTCGCCTCGGTCGCGTCCAGGTCCTCGTTCACCAGCACGAAATCATAGCCGTCCCAGTGGCTGATCTCGTCCCAGCTCTTCTGCATCCGCTTGGCGATGACCTCGTCGCTGTCCTGGCCCCGCTCGCGCAGCCGGCGGTGCAGTTCCCGGATCGAGGGTGGCAGCAGGAAGATCGACAGCGTGTGCTGGCCAAGCGCCGAGTTCCGGATCTGCTGCGCGCCCTGCCAGTCGATGTCGAAAAGCACGTCCTGCCCCTGGTCGATCGCCTCCTGCACGGCGGCCTTGGGCGAGCCATAGAAGTTCCCGAAAACATGGGCGTGCTCGAGCATGCCGCCTTCCTTCACCAGCGTCTTGAACCGCGCCTCGTCCAGGAAATGGTAATGCTCGCCGTCCACCTCACCCGGACGTGGCGCCCGCGTGGTGGCCGAGACCGAGAACCGGATCGTCGGGTCCCAGGCCATCAGCCGCCGCGCCAGCGTGGATTTGCCAGCGCCCGAGGGCGAGGAAAGGATGATGAGAAGCCCGCGTCTGTCCGTCATGTGCCCGTCCGAAAGACCTTTTCCCGGCATGTCGCATCAATCGCGCCACATGGCAACCGCGCAGGCCCCGGCTTCATCTTGCCCGAAAAACTCCCGCCGGAGGCAATCGCGGGCAAAGCCCGCGATCTCTTTGCGATGTCACGGCCGCAGCGCGCCGTCGCCGACCACCAGGTACTTGAAGCTGGTCAGCTGCTCCGCCCCCACCGGCCCGCGCGCGTGCAGCTTCCCGGTGGCAATCCCGATCTCGGCCCCCATGCCGAATTCGCCGCCATCGGCGAACTGGGTCGAGGCGTTGCGCATCAGGATCGCGCTGTCGAGCCGTTCGAAGAACCGTGCCGCCACCGCGTCGTCGGCGGTCACGATCCCGTCGGTGTGGTTCGAGCCGTAGGTGCGAATGTGATCGATCGCCGCGTCGACGCCGTCGACCACCTTGGCCGCGCAGATCATGTCGAGGAACTCGTGCCCGAAGTCGTCGGCATTCGCCGCAACGACCCCCTCGATCGCGGCCAGCTCCCCGGCCCCCCGAACTTCGACGCCCGCCTTGACCAGCGCCTCGACCACCGCCGTTCCGTTCTTCTCGACAAAGCCACGGTCCAGCAGCAGGCATTCCATCGCGCCGCAGATGCCGGTGCGCCGGGTCTTGGCGTTCAGCACGACCTCGACCGCCATCGCCGGATCGGCGGCGGCGTCGAGGTAGATGTGGCAGATGCCCTCGAGGTGCGCGAACACCGGCACCCGCGCCTCGCGCTGGACCAGGCCGACAAGACCCTTGCCGCCGCGCGGGACGATGACGTCGATGTGGTCGACCATGGTCAGCATCTCGCTCACCGCTGCCCGGTCGCGGGTCGGCACGCGCTGGATCGCGGCCTCGGGCAGCCCGGCCACCTTCAGCCCCTCTACCAGGCAGGCATGGATCGCGCCCGAGGAATGGAAGCTCTCCGAACCGCCGCGCAGGATCACCGCGTTGCCGGATTTCAGGCAGAGCGCACCGGCGTCCGCCGTCACGTTCGGGCGGCTTTCGTAGATCACGCCGATCACGCCAAGCGGCGTGCGCACCCTGCGGATGTTGAGGCCCGAGGGCATGTCCCATTCCGAGATCACCGCGCCCACCGGATCCGCCTGGGCGGCGACGGCGCGCAGGCCCGTCACGATCCCCTCGATCCGGTCCTCGTCCAGCAACAGCCGGTCGAGCATCGCGGGCGACAGGCCCTTGTCGCGGCCGAATTCCATGTCCTTGCCGTTGGCATCCAGGATCTCGGACCGGCGGGCCCAGACCGCGTCGGCGGCGGCCTCGAGCGCGATGGTCTTGGCTTCGGATGGGGCAAAGGCCAGCTCCGCCGCGGCCGCGCGGGCCCTGTCGCCCAGTTCGCGCATCACTTCGGGGATGTTGTCCAGGTCCTTCATCTCAAAGCCTTTCCCTTAGATTGCCATGTCGTCCCGATGAACCAGTGCCGCCCGGCCGGGATAGCCGAGCAACTCCTCGATTTCCTGGCTGCGATGGCCCTTGATCGCCTGCGCCTCTTCCGAGGTGTAGCGCGTGAGCCCGATGGCCAGTACCTCTCCGCCCGGGCCCGCGATGGCCACCGGTTCGCCCCGGCCGAAGCGTCCGGTCACGCGCGTCACGCCGGCAGGCAGCAGGCTCTTGCCGCCGCGCATGGCCTCGACCGCACCGGCGTCGAGCGTCAGGGTCCCCTTGGGCTTCATCGCGCCGATCCAGCGCTTGCGCGCGGCCTGCGGGTCTCCGGGGCTGGTGAACCACGTCGCGTTCGCACCGTTTTCCAGCGCCGACAACGGGTTGTCGGGCGTACCGAGCGTGATGCACAAGGCGCAGCCGGCCGCCGTCGCGGTCTTGGCCGCCATCACCTTGGTCTTCATCCCGCCTTTCGACAGGCCGGATCCGGCGTCGCCTGCCATGCCTTCCATCTCGGGCGTGATGTGGTCGATCACGTCGAACCGGCGTGCGGTCGGATCCTCCGAGGGGTTGGCCGAATAGAACCCGTCCACGTCCGACAGCAGCACCACCTGGTCGGCCCCGACCGTCACCGCGACCTGTGCCGCCAGGCGGTCATTGTCGCCATAGCGGATCTCGTCGGTGGCGATGGTGTCGTTCTCGTTCACGATGGGCACGACGCCGAAGCTCAGCAGGGTTTCGAGCGTGGCCCGCTGGTTCAGGTAGCGGCGGCGGTCGGCGCTGTCCTCGAGCGTGACGAGCACCTGCGCGATGGTGATGCCATGCGGGCCGAGCACGCGTTCATAGGCAGCGGCCAGACCCACCTGCCCCACGGCGGCGGCGGCCTGCGCCTGTTCCAGCGCCAGAACCCCCTGCCCGAGGCCGAGCACCCCGCGGCCAAGCGCGATGGAGCCGGACGAGACGAGCACGACGTCGGTCCCGCGCGCCCGGATCCGGGCGACATCGGCGGCCAGGCTTTCCAGCCAGCCTGCCCGGAGCTTTCCCGTCACCCGGTCGACCAGCAGGGCGGAGCCGATCTTGACGACCAGCCGCTTCGCCTCTGCCACGCGGGGCACGGCAATGCTCTCGCTCAGGGCCGCCAAGGCTCTTCCTCCTCGTCGAAGTTCGCCGCTTCCTTGCGCTGGCGCAGGCGATCCTCGGAAATCCGGGCGCGCAGCGCGCGCAGCACGTCGGTCGTGCCCTCGCCGGTGGCGCCCGACATCAGCATGACCGGGCCGCCGACCGCCGCCTCAAGCTCTTCGCGCAGGAAGGCGCGTTCCTCGTCGTCGAGCGCGTCGATCTTGTTCATCACCGTGACGCGCGGCTTTTCGGCCAGGCCGGCGCCGTAGGTCTCGACCTCGTTGATGATGGTCTCGTAATCCTCGATCAGCGTGCCCGAGGTGCCATCGACCAGGTGCAGCAGCACGGCGCAGCGTTCGATGTGGCCCAGGAACAGGTCGCCCAGCCCCTTGCCCTCGGACGCGCCCTCGATCAGGCCGGGAATGTCGGCCACGACGAATTCGGCCCCGTCCACGCCGACAACGCCGAGGTTCGGGTGCAGGGTCGTGAACGGGTAATCCGCCACCTTGGGCCGGGCGTTCGACGTCGCGGCGAGGAAGGTGGACTTGCCCGCGTTCGGCAGGCCAAGGAGGCCCACGTCGGCGATCAGCTTGAGCCGAAGCCAGATCGTGCGCTCGACGCCTTCCTGGCCGGGGTTCGCCCGGCGCGGGGCCTGGTTGGTCGAGGTCTTGAAGTAGGCGTTGCCGAAACCGCCGTTGCCGCCCTTGGCAAGGCGGACCCGCTGGCCCACCTCGGTCATGTCGGCGATCAGCGTCTCTTCGTCCTCGTCGAGGATCTCGGTCCCCACGGGTACGCGCAGGACGATGTCGTCGCCGCCCTGCCCGGTCTTGTTCCGGCCCATGCCGTGCTGGCCGTTCTGGGCAAAGAAGTGCTGCTGATAGCGGAAGTCGATGAGCGTGTTCAGCCCGTCCACCGCCTCGGCCCAGACATCGCCGCCGCGTCCGCCGTCACCGCCGTCGGGACCGCCGAACTCGATGAACTTTTCACGCCGGAACGAGACCGCGCCGCCGCCGCCCGAGCCGGACCGGATATAGACCTTTGCGAGATCGAGGAACTTCATGTTCGTTCTCCTGCCGCAAAGGTCGCTTAATCCGAAAGCGCCCGGCGGCTCAATCCTGTTTTCGGGCCCCGAGCGCGCGGCTGTAGGTCCATGTGGCGACATTGGCCTTGCGGGCCACCGAGTAGCTTTCGGCGTCACCGATGTATTCGAACCCGCAGTTGGTCAGCACGCGGGCCGATGCGGGGTTGTCCTGGAACACGCTGGCGAACAGCGTGCGGTTGTCCAGCGGGTTGGCCTCGACGATGGCCGCCACGGCGGCCGACGCGATGCCGGTGTTCCAGTAGGCGGGCGCGACCCAGTACCCGATCTCGGACTGGTTGCCCTCCATCCGGGTCAGGCCGATGACGCCCATCACCTCCGGCCCTCCCTGTGCGGTCGCGTCGATGGCCCAGACATCCTCTTCCCGCGTCTCGCTTTGGGCGCGGCGGATGAAATCCTCAGTCACGCCCGGTGGCAGCGGATGCGGGATCGACCGCGTCGCCTTGGCCACGCGCACGTCCGAGGAATGCAGGCGGATCAGGCCGGCGTCGGAAATGCGCAGCGGGCGCAGAGCAAAGTCCGCGGTGTCGATCACCAGCTGGGACACGATCTGTTCATGTTTCACGGGCTACTCTCCTCTTCAGCCCCTCAACACGAAAGGGGACCGGCGTCTTGCCGATCCCCCATCTGTTCATCAGACCTTAAGGTCGGCTTACTCTGCGGCCTCCACCGCTGGGAGGACCGAAATAAAGGTGCGGCCCTTGAGGCCCTTGTGGAACTTCACGTTGCCGTCGACTGTGGCGAAGATCGTGTGATCCTTGCCCAGGCCGACGCCCTCGCCCGGCCACCACTTGGTGCCGCGCTGACGTGCGATGATGTTCCCGGCGATGACGACTTCACCACCGAATTTCTTGATGCCGAGGCGGCGACCGGCTGAGTCGCGGCCGTTGCGGGAGGAACCGCCAGCTTTCTTGTGTGCCATCTGTCGTGTCTCCTCTTACTTCGCGAATTCTTTGGCCTGCTCGACCCAGCCCTCGCGCTCGATCCGGCCGTGGAAGCTGAGCTTCTCGTCGAATGCGGCGATGTCGGCCTCGGTCCAGGCGGCGATCTGCGCGAAGGTGGTGATGCCAGCTTCGTTCAGCTTCTTCTCGAGCGCCGGGCCAACGCCCGACAGTTTCTTCAGGTCGTCAGCGCCCTCGGCCTTTGCGGCCTTCGGAGCTGCGGCCTTCTTCTCGGCCTTGGGGGCGGCTGCCTTCTTCTCGGCTTTCGGGGCGGCGGCGGCGACTGCCACGGCCGAAACCGAACCCGCGCCGACTGCGGCCTTCACGCCCGACTTCGCTGCGCCATCGGCGAGGATGTCGGTCACGCGCAGCAGGGTCAGCTGCTGACGGTGGCCCTTGGTCCGCTTGGACGAATGCTTACGACGGCGACGGACGAAGTTGATCGTCTTCTCGCCCTTGATCTGGTCGATGACCTCGGCCTGGACGGCCGCACCGTCAACGAGAGGCGCGCCCAGAACGGTCTTGTCACCGCCCAGCATCAGCACTTCGTTGAATTGAACTTTCTCGCCGGCATCGGCTGCCAGCTTCTCGACGCGGAGCACATCGCCCGATTGGACTTTGTACTGCTTGCCGCCGGTCTTGAGGACCGCAAACATGAGCTCTTCCTTCTACACCGCGTCCTGTGGCCCCCTTGCGGGTGTTCCGGGGATCATCCCCGCCTGCGGACAGCGCGCCCGTTCGGGCGTCATTACGATTGACCGCCGAGTCCGGGGACCCGTCGGAAGCCCGGCTTATGCTTTGGTCGGCAGGTCAAGTCAAGGGGCCGCGGATCAAAGATCCTGGGCATCCATCTGATCCGCCACGGCCAGCCCGAGCGCATAGTAGATGTGGTCGTACATCTGTTCGAACCCTTCGAAGAGCGCGCGGTTCAGGCGCTGCCCCTCGGCGGAGCCGGAGAGATCTATATAGGTACGGATCTCGTCGTCTGTAAGGCCCGCATAGGCGTGGTGCAGGTAGGCCCGCAGCCAGTCGCGGGTGTCGACGCGGGTGGATTCCTCCTGCGACCAGACCTGGGCCAGCATCTCGTCCTCGGCGGCCTCGGTGCCACCGCCCTCGGCCAGGCCCTGGAAGAAGCTGAAATTCGCGTTCAGCGCCCCCATGACGTTGAGTTCGACCAGGTCATTCACGGCGATGTATTCGTCGATGAGGGCAAGCCGCCCGTCCTCGGCCCCGGGCGCGGTCAGAGCGCGACGGGCCTCTTCCTCGACCGCCGGGTCGAGGAAATCCTGCCGGGCGTCCAATTCGGCCTCGACGATCCGGGCGCCGACGGGGGATTCGAAGAAATCGACCAGGTCGTCGATCCCGCCCTCGCCCAGGGCGCCGCCAAAGGCCAGGCGCATCGCCTCGTCCATCTTGGCGGGGTCATAGATGCGGCGGCCGATCGCGGCCCAGCCTTCGCCCGGCGGGTACGGCAGGTAGTCAAAGCCGATCGCCTCGGTCTGGCTGAGCCCCTCCTCCTGCATGATCTCGACCAGCGGTGAGAGGCGCAGGGCGTCCCAGAGCCGGTCGAACCCGTCAGGCGGCGCGGCCCGCAGCGGCGCGGCCAGCACGGCGCAGACCAGCAACGCGACCGGCAGGATCCGGATGTGCCAGTCGGAGCGCATCAGAGCTCCTGCCCGGGATCCAGCCCGCGCATCTGGCCCGCCAGCACCTCGAAGCGGTTGGCCATGATCTCGAACTGCACGGCATCCATCAGCTCATAGACCTCCTGCATCAACGGGTCTTCCAGCGCCTCGGCATAGGCCTCGATCTCTTCGTTGGTGAAATCGCGGTAGGTGGCGGCGGCGCCCCGCAGGCTCGACTCGCGGATCGAGGCGAGGATCTCTTCGGCGCGTTCGGCCTGCATGGCGCGCAGGCCCTCTTCGTCCGTCTTGAGTTCGATGATCCCGGCATTGGCGGCCGCGGTCAGGAACCGGATCTGCACCTCGTTGGAGCTTTTCATCGCCAATTCCGCCGATCCGATGGCGCGGTTCATCCGGTCGAAGAGCGCGATCCGTTCGGGATCGTTGGCCTTGAGGTCCTCGACGATCGCCTCACCCACGGCGCGCTTGTCGGTGCGGTTCGCCAAGTGGGATTCGTTCTCTGCCGCCACCAGCTTCTGGCCGAGGTCCGAGGCATAGAAGGCCGCGGCGAAGGCCAGCGCCTCGTCCGACAGGGTTTCCTGGAGGATCTCGCTGCCCATCTCCTGCATCGTGGGCACGTCGAAGACCTGGTTCGACAAGCGCGTCCAGCTCGCGCCGAAGTCGCGCGCGTCGAGCCCGATCATCGCCGGAGCATCCGCGGCCGAGAGCTTGATGCTCTCCAGCGCGACGTCGAATCCGGTGACGTTGAGGAAGGCCTCGACCCGGTCGCGATCGGCCGCGTGCAGCGCGACGGCGGTCGTCAGGGCCAGAATCGTCGTTGGAACAAGGGTGAAGAGCTTTCGCACAAGGTGCATGACGCGGGGTCCTTTTCTGCTCACCTCGGAATTGCGCGGAATCCTAGGGCTTCTGCGGACACTTGCAATGCAATTCCCCCTTGCGGCCCGCTGCCGATCCCTCTAAACGGACGGCCCAGACCCCCGCGGAGAGGTGCCGGAGTGGTCGAACGGGGCGGTCTCGAAAACCGTTGAGGGTGCAAGCCCTCCCAGGGTTCGAATCCCTGTCTCTCCGCCACTATCCCCACAGACCACACGTGTGCCCCGCCCCCGGAAACGGGGGCAGGCACCGTGCGTCTGCGCATGTCCTGTCGCGGCCATAGGTATTTTCTATGTCACCCCCGGCCGCGGCATCGCCTAGAACCGCGCCAGATTGGGACAGGCCCGCCGCAGCCACGCGGCCCGGCCCCGCAAGAGGAGCGCGACATGACCCTGCCGACCAGCGCCAGCCACGACCACGACGACCTGCGCGACAGCCTGCGCGCGCTCTGCGCCGAATACCCGGACGAATACCACCGCAAGCACGCGGCGGAGGACACCTATCCAGAGGAATTCATCGACGCACTGACCAATGCCGGCTGGCTGGCCGCGATGATCCCCGAGGAATTCGGCGGATCCGGCCTGGGCCTGACCGAAGCCTCGATCGTGATGGAAGAGATCAACCGCTGCGGCGGCAACGCCGGGCATTGCCACGGCCAGATGTACAACATGGGCACGCTGCTGCGGCACGGATCGGACGAACAAAAGAAGCTCTACCTGCCCAAGATCGCCAGCGGCGAACTGCGGTTGCAGTCGATGGCCGTGACCGAACCCACCACCGGGACAGACACGACCAAGCTCAAGACCACCGCAAAGCGCGAGGGCGATCATTACGTCGTGCAGGGCCAGAAGGTCTGGATCAGCCGGTTGCAGCATTCGGACCTGATGATCCTGCTAGCCCGCACCACCCCGCTGGAAGAGGTCAAGCGCAAGTCGCACGGCCTGTCCGTCTTCATCGTCGACCTGCACGAGGCGGTCGGCCAGGGGATGGAATACCGCAAGATCAAGAACATGGTCGGCCACGAGACGAACGAAGTCTTCTTTGACGGGCTCAGGATCCCGGCCGAGAACCTGATCGGTGAAGAGGGCATGGGTTTCCGCTACATCCTCGACGGGCTGAACGCCGAACGCTCGCTGATCGCGGCGGAATGCATCGGCGATGGCTACTGGTTCCTGGAACGCGCCCGCGACTACGCCAAGGAGCGGATCGTCTTCGACCGGCCCATCGGCCAGAACCAGGGCGTCCAGTTCCCGCTGGCCCGCGCCTATGTGAACGTGGAGGCGGCCAACCTCATGCGGTTCGAGGCCTGCCGCCGGTTCGATGCCGGGCAGGACTGCGGCGCGCAGGCCAACATGGCCAAGCTGCTGGCGGCAGATGCCTCGTGGGAGGCGGCGAATGCCTGCATCCAGACCCACGGCGGCTTCGGCTTTGCCGAGGAATATGACGTTGAGCGGAAGTTCAAGGAAACGCGCCTGTACCAGGTGGCGCCGATCTCGACCAACCTGATCCTGTCCTACGTGGCCGAGCATGTGCTGGACCTGCCCCGGTCGTTCTGACCCGTCAGGCCGGCCACTCGCCCTGCCAGATGCCGCGCTCGACCATCTCGCGCGCGACGCTGAGGGTGACGCGCTCCACCGCTTTCACCGCCCGCGACGCTGGGCTGTCGGGGTGGCGGACAAGGTAGACAGGGCGCGAGATCACCGGGTCCACGATCGGCGCCGAGACGAGGCGTCCCGAGGCCACGAAATCGTGGCAGGCGGCCGGGGCGAAGATCGAATAGCCCGATCCGCGCGCGACCAGTTCCTTGATCTGCGTCATCGCGTCCATCTCGGTCACCACGGTCAGCGCGGTGCCCGCATCGCTGGCCGCGCGGTCGAGGATCCGGCGCAGCCCGTGGGGTGCGCCCGGCAGCACCATCTCGACCCCGCGCAGGTCGCGCAGCCGCACCGGCGATCCCGGCGCGGTTTCCAGCGGCCAGGCGTCGGGGGCCGAGAAGAAGCAGAGCTGTTCGTCCAGGACGTGGGTCGCGCGCAGGTCCTTGACCATCTCGTCGCCGTAGAGAAAACCCAGGTCGACAGTCCCGTCCTCGATCCAGGTCCGGATGAAGCCGCTCATCGCCTCGGACGCGCGCAGCCGCACCTCGGGCAGGTCCAGCCGCACGGTTTCGGCCAGCGGCACCGACATGACCATCGAGACCGAGGGCGGCATGCCGAAGCGTACGTCGCCGCGCGGCACGCCGCCGATCTCGCGCATCTCGTCGATGCAACGGTCGAGCCGGGCGCAGATGTCGCGGGCGTGACGCAGCAGGACCTCGCCCTCGGGCGTGGGGACGGATCCGCGCGGCGAGCGTTCGATCAGGCGCACACCCAGTTCGCGTTCCATGTTGGCCACCTGCTGGGACAGCGACGGCTGCGCCACGCCGACCTTCTGGGCGGCGGACGACAGCGACCGCGTCTCGGCGATGGCGATGAAGTATTGCAGCTGGCGGATGTTCATTCGGCCCTGCCCCGTAAGGTGCGATGATCGCGTCCGGCGGTTATAGTTTCGACTTATGCCCGTGCCAAGCGGCGCGGCGGAACAGGAGGTACTCCCATGTCCGGTGATCTGTCCGGTCTTCTCGTCGTCTCGGTCGAACAGGCCGTCGCCGCACCCTATGCCTCGGGCCGGCTGGCCGCGGCTGGCGCGCGGGTGATCAAGGTCGAGCGCCCCGAGGGCGATTTCGCACGGGAATATGATCACCTCGTGCACGGTGAAAGCGCCTATTTCGTCTGGCTGAACCACGGCAAGGAATCGCTCTGCCTCGACCTGCGCGAGGCCGCGGATGCCGCGGTGCTGCATTCCATCATCGCCGAGGCCGACGTCTTCATCCAGAACCTCGCCCCCGGCGCCATCGCGCGGCTCGGCTTCGACCAGGCGGAACTTCGGGTGAAACACCCCCGCCTGATCACGGTCGCGATCTCGGGCTACGGCGACGACGGCCCCTATCGCGACCACAAGGCCTACGACCTGCTGGTGCAGGCAGAAAGCGGATTGTCCAAGATCACCGGGAACGAGGCAGGCAGCGCCCGCGTCGGCGTGTCGGTCTGCGACATCTCGGCGGGGATGACGGCCTACACCGGCATCCTGCAGGCGCTGATCGGGCGCGGAATCACCGGCAAGGGGCGCCATGTCTCGGTCTCGCTCTTCCATGCGCTGTCGGACTGGATGAACGTGCCCTACCTGCAATACGCCTACGGCGGGAAGGAACCGGCGCTGTCGGGACTGAACCACCCGACGATCGCACCCTACGGTGTCTTCGTGGGGTCGGACGGCGGAGAGATCCTGCTGTCGATCCAGAACGAACGCGAATGGGCCTGGTTCTGCGACAAGGTGCTGGAACGGCCCGAGGTCGCGGTGATGGCAGAGTTCAACTCCAACACCCAGCGGGTTGCCAATCGCCCTGCCCTCAAGGCGATCATCGACGAGGTCTTTGCCCGCCACCCGGTCGAGGAACTGGCGCGCCGCCTGCTCGACGCCCGGATCGCCTATGGCCGCGTGAACGGGATGAAAGAGCTGATGGCCCACCCCCAGACCCGCACGGTCGAGGTGCAGAGCCCGAGCGGCCCGGTCACCATGCTGGCGCATGGCGCGGTCACCGACGGCCCCGACCCGCACTTCGGCACCGTGCCCGCGCTTGGCGAACACAGCGACGCGATCCGGGCCGAGTTCAACCGAAGGTGATGACCTGGCGGATCGCCGTGCCCTCGTGCAGGCGGTCGAAGCCCTCGTTGATCTCGTTCAACGAGATCTTGTGGGTCATGAGCTTGTCGACCGGCATCCGCCCCTGGTCGAAGAGCGCGAGGAACTTGAGGATATCCCGGCTCGGCACGCCCGAGCCGAGGTAGCTGCCCTTGAGCGTCCGCTCCTCGGCCGTCAGTCCCACGGCCGGGATCGAGAGCATGGCGCTCGGGTTCGGCAGGCCGGCGGTGATCGTGGTGCCGCCGCGCCGCGTGGCGTCATAGGCAAAGCGCAGGGCGTTCACGTTGCCGGTGAAATCCAGTGCCGCATCGACGCCGCCGCCGGTCAGCTCGCGCAGCCTGTCCAGCGCATCGCCGTCCGAGCTGTCGATCACATGGGTCGCGCCAAGCGTCCTGGCGACTTCGAGTTTCGCGGCCACCCGGTCGACCGCCACGATCTTTTCGGACCCCGCGACCCGCGCCGCCATCACCGCCGCCAGCCCGACACCGCCCAGGCCCACGACCGCCGTGGTCCCGCCGGGCCGCACGTCGCCTGTGTTGAACACCGCCCCCGCGCCGGTCAGCACAGCGCAGCCCATCAAGGCCGCGATGTCGAGCGGCACGGCCTTGTCGATCCTGATCAGCGAGTTCTGGGAAATGGTCGCATGGGTCGCAAAGCAAGAGACGCCGGTCATGTGATGCACCGGCTGGCCGTCCCGCGACAGGCGCGTGCCGCCGCCGATCATCTGGCCCGCGCCGTTGGCGGCCGCCCCCGGTTCGCAGAGCGCGGGCCGCCCGGCCCGGCAGGGTCCGCAATGGCCGCAGCTCGGCACGAAGACTGACACGACGTGATCGCCCGGTGCAAAGCGGGTCACGCCCGCCCCGACCTCGAGCACGACGCCCGCGCTTTCGTGGCCCAGCACCATCGGCACCTGCCGGGGGCGATCCCCGTTGATCACCGACAGGTCGGAATGGCAGAGCCCTGCCGCCGCGATCTCGACCAGCACCTCGCCCTCGCGCGGGCCTTCGAGCTCCAGCTCCCCGATCGTCAGGGGCTGCGTCTGCGCATAGGGCCCCGGACGGCCGATCTCTTCCAGTACGGCTGCCTTGATCTTCATGTCACCTCCCTCGCGGCGCGGCGGCGCCGGTTTCCTGTCCCGTGGACAGTCATAGGACATGGCGCGGCCCACGGCCAAGCGTGCAGTCAGAGACTGCGCCAGCATGGCGGAAGAGCAGGTCTGATTGTGGGAATGTGGCGGAGAGACAGGGATTCGAACCCTGGAGACGGTTTCCCGCCTACACACTTTCCAGGCGTGCGCCTTCGACCACTCGGCCACCTCTCCGGTCCGGCCCTCTTAGCCCGAGGGCCCCGGAACCCGCAAGGGGGTCCGATGCAATATTTGCGCCGAAAGCACGTGACGTTGCCGCAAGGGCGCGGCGGGCCGGATCAGTCCGCCAACTCGATCCGGACGCGGCGGTTCTGGCGGCTCTTCTTCTCGATCTTGCCGAACCGGATCCGGCCGATTTCGCCCGAGCGCCGCACATGCGTGCCGCCGCAGGGCTGCAGGTCGACCTGTTCGCTGCCCTGCCCGATCCGCACCAGCCGCACCCGGCCCGCGCCGCGCGGCGGCTGCACCGACATCGTCTTGACGAGGTTCGGGTTGGCGTCCAGTTCCGCCTCGGTGATCCAGGTCTCGCTGACCTCGAGATCGCGGGCGATCAGCGCGTTCAGCGCGTCTTCCAGCGCCTGCTTGTCCTCGGGCGCCTCGGGCATGTCGAAGTCGAGACGCCCCTGTTCCTCGGCGATCTGGCCGCCGGTGACCGGCAGCGGGATCACCACCGACAGCAGGTGCAGCGCGGTGTGGATCTTCATCAGCGCGTAACGGCGTTCCCAGTCGAGATGCTGGTAAAGCGCGGTCCCCACCGGTGGCAGGGTCGCGCCCTCGGCCGGGACCAACACGATCTCGTCGCCCTCACCCTTGACCGCAGTGATCACCTGCATCGACCCGCCGTCCCACGTCAGCCGCCCGCTGTCACCCGGCTGGCCGCCGCCCGTCGGGTAGAAGATCGAGGCGTCGAGGACCACGCCGCCCCGATCGGTCAGCGCGGTCACCTGGCCCGGGGCCTCGGTCAGGTAGGCATCGTCCCGAAAGAGCAGTTCCGTCATCGGCCATCCCCGTCGCCGCCGCCGTCGCCGGCATCCACATCCCATCCCAGGGCTTCCTGGTCGGTCGGCGCGGGCCTTGGCTGTTCCGCCTGCGCCAGTTCGGCCGGCGTCACGGGTTCCGTGCGCGCCCGTCCGGTCAGCGTCTCGGGATTGCGCAACCAGAGATCCTGTTGCGGAAACGGGATCTCGATCCCCTCGGCGCCGAAGCGTTCGGCGATCTGGTGGTTCATCTCGGTCAGGACGTTGTTCATCTGGTTCACGTCCCTGAGGATGCACCGCACCTCGAAATCGAGCGACGAGGCACCGAATCCCTTGAACAGCACGAAGGGTGCCGGGTTCAGCAGGACGATGGGCTGCGCCTCGGCGATCTCGCGCAGCAGTTCGGCGACGTGGCGTGTGTTGCTGCCATAGGCGACCCCCACCGGCACGATCAGCCGCCCGACGAGGTTGCCGCGCGTCCAGTTCGTGACCGTGCCCTGCACGAGGTCGGCGTTCGGCACGATGACCTCCTGCCGATCGAAGGTCTCGATCCGGGTCGAGCGGACCGAGATCGAGCGCACGGTGCCCATGTTCGGCCCGACCTCGATCCAGTCCCCTTCCGAGACCGGGCGTTCGATCAGCAGGATGATCCCCGAGACAAAGTTCGACACGATGTTCTGCAGGCCGAAGCCGATACCGACCGACAGCGCCCCGGCGACGTATCCAAGCGCCGAGAGGTCGATGCCCGCCGCCATGATCGCCATGAGGGAGATCAGGAAGATGCCGACATAGCCCAGGCCCGCGATCACCGCCGACTGCGCGCCCGCGTCCATCTTGGTCTTGGGCAGGACCGTGGTGCGCAAGGCGCCCTGGATCACCCGGACCAGCGTCAGCCCGATGACAAAGACCAGGATCGCGCGGATGAAGAGGCTGGGCGAAATCGTGATCTCGCCAAAGCTGATCCCGCCCGAAAAGCGCACCCACCATTCGGTCAGGTCGGTCACCCGCGCGCCCCAGATCAGCGCAAAGAGCGGCAGCGCAAAGATCACGAGGAGTGCGGCCACCATCACCGGGATCAGGGAGTTGCGGGCGCGTTCCGTGTTGCGGGTGGCGAGGATGTAGATCTCGATGATGACCGTGTGCAGGATCATCAGAACGCCGACCAGCTGCAGCGACTGCACGGTCGGAAAGACGGTGGCGTATCCCAGGTTGAAATAGCCGATCCCGGCCACCAGCGGCCCGAAGACCGCGACCAGCTTCACCCCGCGCGCGAACAGGCCCACGACCCGGCGGCGGAACGAATGTTCCTCGTCGTCGTCGGCGATGTTCTGGGAATGGATCTGGATCAACTGCGCCACGCGGAAGAGCATCAGCCCCTCCAGCACCACCAGCGGGTAAAGCACCACGTTCAGCGCCGACAGCGACCAGCCGACGGATTTCCCGAAGGCGTCGAGCAGCAGGTAGAACGCCAGGATCAGGCCGAGCGAGGTGGCATAGACCCGGCCTTCGAGCCGGCGCTGCGGTTCCAGCGACAGGATCGGGTCCGGCATCTCGGTCGCCGGAAAGACGCTGACGCCAACCCAGCGGGCCACCGCGAAGGCGACGATCGCCTGCGGCAGCTCAAGCGCCAGCTTGCCCAGCCCCTCGCCGATCAGCCCGCTGGTCAGCACGGCCGTGATCAGCAGCACCGAGCCGATGACCGGCAGCGCCACCTGGCCCAGCGACAGCAGGACACCGGCCAGATAGCGTTGCGACCGATGCTCCTTGCCCATCACCCGCTGCGTCATCCGTTCGACCCAGCGGCGGCCGAGGAAGATCATCACGAAGCCGATGATGAAGAGGATCAGCGTGACCGGGAGCCGGTCCATCGCCGCCGCCCGGTTCTCGGGGTCGTTCCAGGCGTCGGTGACCTCCTGGCTCAGCGTCTTGACCCCCGTGACCACCTCTGACACGGCGCCGGGCCAGTTCAGCGGGTTCAGCGGCGCGGGGCCACGTTGCAGCAGGCGTTCGGTTTGGCGTTCGCGCAGCGACCGGTCGATCGCCCGGATCAGGGCGTCGGCGGTGTTCCAGGCAACCTCGGCCGCCAGCACCGGGGCGCGGAGTTCGGAGAGCTGGCGGCTCAGCGACTCGCGCTCCTGCGCGATCTCGGGTGCTTCGGCCTCGCCCTCGGCCGGACCGGGGCCAAGCGCGTCGAGCTGCGCCTGCGTGGTCGCGATCGCCTCGGCGTTGATCGATTGCGCGCGCGAGAAGAGATCGCGCCACTTGACCAGGTCGGCGCGCAACGCCTCGAGTTCCCGGTCGGTGGCATCGCCGGAAACGATGAAACGCCGTGCCTCGTCGGCGTAAGTGTTCCAGGCGTCGTAGTCGATTTCGCTGGTCGAGGTCGGGATCTCGGCCGTTGGGATGTCGACCTCTTCGGGCGTGTCGGGGATCCCCGGCACGGTCTGCGCCAGCACGGGCGCGGGCACCGTCGCCGCGGTGGCGACGACGGTCAGGCCCAGCAGGACAAGGGCGAGAAGACGCAGGTGGCGCAACATCAGCTCAGCTGAAGACCCCCGGAATGGAGCGCGGCGCCTCGCTCAGCCAGCTTGGCGTCGGCAGGCCCTTCTCACGCAGGAATTCCGGGTTGAACAGCTTGGACTGGTAGCGGTTTCCATAGTCGCAAAGGATCGTCACGATGGTGTGCCCCGGCCCCAGTTCCTTGGCCAGGCGCACCGCGCCGGCCACGTTGATGCCGGTCGAGCCACCCAGGCAGAGCCCTTCGTCGGCCAGCAGGTCGAAGACGTAGGGCAAAGCTTCCTCGTCGGGAATCTGGTAGGCGAAATCCGGCCGGAACCCCTCGAGGTTGGCGGTGATGCGCCCCTGACCGATACCCTCGGTGATCGACGATCCCTGCGGCTTGGCCTCGCCCTCGGCGTAGAGGCTGTAGACCCCCGAACCCATCGGATCGGCCAGTGCCATTTTCACGCCCTTGGGCTGCAGCGCCATTCCGATGCCCGCCAGCGTGCCGCCCGAGCCGACCGAGGCGACGACGCCGTCGACCTTGCCGCCGGTCTGATCCCAGATCTCGGGGCCGGTGCTGTCGATGTGGGCCTGCCGGTTGGCGGTGTTGTCGAACTGGTTCGCCCAGATCACGCCGTGGGTTTCCGTCGCCTTCAGCTTTTCGGCCAAGCGTTCGGAATAGCGGACGTAGTTGTTCGGGTTCGCGTAGGGCGCGGCCGGCACCTGGACCAGGTCGGCGCCCGCCAGGCGGATCATGTCCTTCTTTTCCTGGCTCTGCGTCTCGGGGATGACGATGACCGTCTTGAACCCCATCGACGCGCCGACCAGCGCCAGCCCGATGCCGGTGTTGCCGGCGGTGCCCTCGACGATGGTGCCGCCCGGTTCGAGCTGCCCCTTGGCGATGGCGTCACGGATGATCCAGAGCGCGGCGCGGTCCTTGACGGACTGGCCGGGGTTCAGGAATTCACATTTGCCCAGGATGGTGCAGCCGGTTTCCTCGGACGCCCTGCGCAACCGGATCAAGGGGGTGTTGCCGACCGCGTCGGCCAGGTCCTTGGCGAATTGCATGGGCGTGCTCCTTCCAACTTTCCGCTCGCCCGCCGAGACTTAGCCGCCGGGCCCCGCGGACTCAAGCGGCGCGGCGCAATCTGGGACGTTCGCGCTGAAGCCACAGCATCAGCAGGATCAGCGGTCCGTCAACGGCCTCTCCGCTGGAAAGCAAATCCATGCCTTCGTCGAAAGACAGGAGATGGGTCTTGATGTCCTCGCCCTCATGCGCGACGCCGCCCCCGCCCGAAGGCAGATCCGGCAGGTCGCAGAGGCCGACATAGGTGTAGACGAATTCCGTCATCGACCCGGTCGAGGGGTAGTAATGGGCGACCGGCAGCATCTCGTCCGGCTCCACCCCCGCTTCTTCCACGCACTCCCGCCGGGCACAGGCCTCGGGCGTCTCGCCGGGGTCGATCCGGCCGGCGACGGGCTCCAGGACCCACGGATAACGCGCCCCGCGGCACCACGGCCCCATGCGGAACTGTTCGGTCAACAGGATACGGTCGCGCACGGGATCGTAGGGCAGCACCACCGCGGCATCCGCGGCGATGAAGGTCTCCCGGTCCAGGACCGGCGTTTCACCGCCCGCGAATGTCGGATGCGACAGGTGCTCCGAGCGGACCATGAAATACCCCAGGTGCGTGATCTCGCGCCCCTGCAGCGTGACGCTGTCATGGCGACGGTCGCTGCCGACCCGGGGACGGTCCATCGCGTCGGCCCGGACGGCCGAATCCGCCCGCATCAGGAAATTGGTCCAGAACCGCGCAATCGGGGCGACCGGACTCTTGCCGTAAAGCTCCATCACCTCGCCTGCCGCGCGCATCAGCGTCGGTGCCCAGCCGTCCTGCCACGCGGCGAGCGACCAGTCCTCGGGGTCGTGCGGCTGATCGCCGGTCGGTCGCCAGACGCGCACGCGATGGGGCCCGTCGCCGGCATCGGCCTCAAGCTCTACGGTCACGTAATCGGAAATCGCTTCGTACCAGTCGAGCCGCGCCATCGCGTCCTCGCTCACCGTCGCGATCAGCCCGGGCGCCGCGGCGGTGTCGTCGGCCACCAGCACCGGGAAATCCCCGCCGCTGGCACATTTCGCGGCAAAGCCCGGCAGGTGCGCCGGGCGGGTCGGAACGGGTTCCCCGGCCACAAGGTCGAGGAGCGGGGCGTGGCGAAGCGTCCCAAAAACAAAGATGTCGGGCATGGTGTCCTATTTCCAGCGACGGGCAGCGAGGTCGGCCACCCATCCGGCCAGCAGACCCCCGATCACCATCGTCAGGATGATATGGATGTGCAACAGGTGCTGACCGTAGTTCGCGGCAATCGGCACCATTGCCTCGATCGCCTGCACCGGGCCGTTGAACCGGCGCGACAGGGCCAGGCGCAGGGTTTCGCTCGCGGTGACCAGAAAAAGGATCCAGAGTATCGTGGCAGCCACCGCTGTCAGGCCGAAACTGCTGGAGGTGGCGAAGCCCAGTTGGCCGGTCACCCGGCTGCCGAGGATGATCCAGCCGCAGAGGAACCCGACGAGCAGGGCCACCGGCACGAAGTTCCCGAAGTTGTAGGACCCGTGCATCTCGAGGACCTCGATCTTGACCAGGGCCGCTACGATCCATGCGATCAGGGCAATGGCCGCACCGGCGACCAGCTTGGGCATCGTCCACATGAGGTCAGCGCGGCCTTGTCACAGTGATCTGGGTGACATCGCAGTTGCCGCTGGCAAAGGTCGCGGCGCAGGAGGTCAGGTAGAAGTTCCACATCCGGCGGAACCGGTCGTCAAAGCCGAGGGCGGCCACATGGTCCCACTTGTCGTTAAAGGTTTCGTACCAGCGACGCAGCGTGTCGGAATAGCTCTGTCCGAACTCGATGTGGCGGGCCACTGAAAGCCCGGCCTTCTCGACTTCGGCCTTCAGCACGCTGGGGCTGGGCAGCATGCCGCCCGGAAAGATGTATTTCTGGATGAAGTCGACGCTCTTGCGATAGGCGTCCCAGCGTTTGTCGTGGATCGTGATGATCTGCAGCGTGGCGCTCCGTCCCGGCTTCAGCGATTTCTTCACCGTCTCGAAATAGGTCGGCCAGTAGCGCTGCCCGACCGCCTCGAACATCTCGATCGAGGCGATGCCGTCGTAGGACCCGAGCTCGTCGCGGTAATCCTGCAGCTTGAATTCAACCTGGCTGGAAAGCCCCGCCTTTTCAATGCGCTCCTGCGCGTACTTCAGCTGTTCCTGGGAAATCGTAAGCCCGGTCACCCGAAGGCCGCGTTCCTTGGCGGCGTATTCCGCGAAGCCGCCCCAGCCACAGCCGATCTCGAGCACGTGATCGCCCGGCTGCACCCCCATCTGGTCCACCATCGAGGCATATTTCTGCGTCTGCGCGGCCTCGAGGCTTTCCTGCCCGGTTTTGAACAGTGCCGAGGAGTAGGTCATCGTGTCGTCGAGCCAGAGCGCGTAGAATTCGTTCCCGAGATCATAGTGATACGAGATGTTCTTGCGCGCCTGTGTCTTGCTGTTGCGCCGCATCCAGTGGCGCATGCGCTCGTAGGCCTGCACCAGCGCGATGCCGGGGAACCCGTCGTAAAGCGCCGCACCGCCCGCGTTCAGAAAATCGAGGAAAGCCTGCAGGTCCGGCGTGGTCCACCAGCCTTCGAGGTAGGCATCGCAGAAGCCCAGGTCACCCTCGCGGATCAGCCGCGCGAACACGTCCGGGTTCAGCACCCTCACCTCGGCCACCGGGCCGGGCTCGGCGCCTTCCACGCGGAAACGGCGGCCATCCGGCAGCTCGACATCGAGGCGTCCGGCCGGGATCGCCTTCGCCATCTCGAATACGCTGGCGAAATAGCGCGGCAGGTCGGGCTGCCCCTTGGTGTCGGTCAGGATCATCGGCGTCTCCCATACCCCCTTTTGAAAAGGGTAAATCGCGTTTCAATGTTCGGCAAGCTTTTCAGCGGCTTCGCCTAGGACTTGCTGTCTTCGTATGCGCTCAGGGCACGCTCGCGCCCCTCGCGCAGGCCGACGATCCGGTCGGGATAGTCGGCATCGGGCGACAGGTTCCAACGCGCGGGGACGGCGTCGAAATAGCTGCGCGCTGTGGCGGTCGGCCGGGCCTTGCCCTCGGCGATCCAGCGGCGCCGGTAGGTGCCGTCGGGGTCGAACTTCTCTGCCTGGGTCTCGGGGTTGAAGACCCGGAAATAGGGCGCTGCATCGGGGCCGGATCCGGCCACCCATTGCCAGCCGAGCGCGTTCGAGGCTGGGTCCCAGTCAACCAGGCAGTCCTCGAACCACGCCTGGCCGATCCGCCAGTGGCACAGCAGGTGCTTGCAGAGATAGCTCGCCACGATCATCCGGGCGCGGTTGTGCATCCGACCGGTCACGTACATCTCGCGCAGGGCGGCATCGACGATCGGCTCGCCGGTCCGCGCCTGTTTCCAGGCCTTTACCTCGGCCCGGCGCTCATCCTCGTTCCAGGGAAACCGGTCCCACTCGGGGCGCCAGTTGTCCTCGACCAGGTGCGGCGTGTGGTAGATCAGGTGATAGGCGAATTCTCGCCAGACCAGCTCCTTGCGGAAGGTCTCGGCCCCCTTCCCGGTCCCGGACAGAGACTTGTGCCAGAGCGTCAGCGGAGAGACCTCGCCCAGGCTGAGGTACTCGGCCATGCCCGATGTCCCGTCGCGGTCCAGCCGGTCGCGGTCGCTGGCGTAGTCCGACAGACCCTGCGACACGAACTGGCCAAAGCGGCGGTTGGCGGCCTCTTCGCCTGCCGTCACATGGCCCGCGACCACCTCTGCCCCACGGCGCATCGCCGCGCCGAGCGACCAGTCCGCCAATACCTCGTTCTCGGGCCAGGTGTCGGGAGCGGTCAGGTCCGGCCGCGGGCACGGATCCGGCAGATCGCGGTCCTTCACCGCCCGCCAGAACGGCGAATAGACCTTGTAGTAGCCACCCTGCCCCGTCTCGACGGTCCAGGGTTCGAACAGCAGGTGGCCGGGAAAGCTCTTGGCCTCGACGCCGCGGTCGCGCAGGCCGGATTTCACCCTTGCGTCCCGTTCCCGCGCCTGCGGGTCGTAGAGCCGCGACCAGTAGACGGCGGTGGCGCCGGTCTCCTCTACCAGCTCCTCCAACACCTCCAGCGCAGGGCCAGACCGCAGGATGAGCCGGGACCCGGCGTCCTCCAATGTCCTGGCAAAGACCTCGAGCCCGCGTTCCAGCCGCCAGCGGGGCGCCGCGCCCAGGCCGTCCACCGCGGCATCGCGGATGAAGACCGGGATCACGGGCCGTCCGCCCGACGCCGCCGCCCGCAGCGCGGGATGGTCGGCCCGGCGCAGGTCGCGGCGGAACCAGAGGATACAGGGGGCTTGGTCGGTCATCGGGGCCTCGGCGTCTTTCCTGTCGGATACGTGCACCGGGGGGCGCCCGGATCAACCGCCAATGCCATGATGTCAGAAAGAAACGGGGCGGCCGTCTTGCCGGCCGCCCCGCGTCATCGCGCGGCGAAGATCAGAGCACCGTGCGCTCGGCCTGCAGGCCCTTCCAGATCGCCCAGCACATCAGCAGCAGGACGACCGTGAACGGCAACCCGGTCGAGATCACCATCGACTGCAGCGACCCCAGGCCACCGGCCGACAGCAGCAGCACCAGTGCCACGGCGCCTTCGAAGACGCACCAGAACACCCGCTGCGGCACCGGCGCGTCGACCTTGCCCCCGGCGGTGATCGTGTCGATCACCAGCGAGCCCGAGTCCGACGAGGTGACGAAGAACACGATCACCAGCACGATCCCGATGATCGAGGTGATGCCCGACAGCGGCAGCGCGTCCAGCATCTTGAACAGCTGGCGCGACAATTCGGCGTCCTGGGCGGCGGTGTAGCCGTCCGCCACCACCTGGTTGATTGCGACGCCGCCAAAGACCGACATCCAGATCACGCAGACAAGCGACGGGATCAGCAGTACGCAGGTCACGAATTCCCTTACGGTCCGGCCCCGCGACACGCGCGCGATGAACATGCCCACGAACGGTGACCAGGAGATCCACCAGGCCCAGTAGAACGCGGTCCAGCCCTGCATGAAGTTCACGTCCTCACGCCCGAACGGGTTCGACAGAGCCGGAAGGTACCGGAAGTAGGACAGCAGGTAGTCGAAGAACCCGGTGACCACGGCAAGGAAACCGCCGACCAGAAGCACGAAGAAGAGCAGCAGGAAGGCGAGGCCCATGTTGATCTCGGAGAGCACCTTCACCCCGCCGTCGAGGCCGCGCAGGACCGAGATCAGCGCAATCGCCGTGATGCCCGAGATCAGCAACACCTCCATGGTCGATCCGACCGGGATGCCGAAGAGCTCGTTCAGGCCCGCGTTGGCCTGCGTCGCGCCGAAGCCCAGCGAGGTCGCCAGCCCGAAGAGCGTGGCAAAGACCGCGAGGATGTCGATCACGTGGCCCCACCAGCCCCAGACCCGTTCGCCCAATATCGGGTAGAAGGCCGAGCGGATCGTCAGCGGAAGGCCCTTGTTGTAGCTGAAGAGCGCCAGCGCCAGTGCCACCACGGCATAGATCGCCCAGGGGTGCAGCGCCCAGTGGAAGATCGTCGCCGCCATGCCAAGCTGCATCGCGCCGTGTTCGTCCCCCTCTGCTGCGTCAAGCGGCGCCCAGTCGGTGCGCACGCCGTCCTCGCCGACCGCCACGCCGCCGTACGAGGACGAGAAGTGGCTGAGCGGTTCGGACACGCCGTAGAACATCAGCCCGATGCCCATGCCGGCGGCAAAGAGCATCGCGAACCAGCCGATGTAGGTGTAGTCCGGCGTCGCCTCGGCCCCGCCGAGGCGGACCTTGCCGACCGGGGTGACAATCAGCAGGAGGCAGAAGATGACAAAGATGTTCGCGGCGGTCAGGAAGAACCAGTCGAACCCCTTGGTCACGCTGTCAAAGAGCCAGCTGAACGCGGTCGAGGCCTGTTCGGGCAGCGCCAGCGTGTAGAACACGAAGGCGATGATCGTCAGGCCCGAGACAAGGAAGACCGGGTTGTGGATGTCGAACCCGAAAGGTCCGACCGACCCGTCGATATTGTCCTGTCCGATCTCGTATTCGGTCTCGATGATATCCGACGGACCCTCTGGTTCGGGGATGCCGGTATCTACGTTTTCATCGGCCATTTCGGCTCCTTCTTGGTACTGTCCATTTCCGTTGAGGTGGCCGCGCTCTCAGGCGCGCACCACCATGACCGAGGCCTTTGAGTGCCCGGCCAGCGTGCCGCCGTTCGACGGCCAGATGTAGTCGGTGAGGTTCGGGATGTGGCTCGCCATCACCACGAGATCGGCGCCCACCTCGTCCACCGCCTTCATCAGCGTGGGGTCGAGGTCGGTCGTCGGATCGTGGCTGGTCATGGCGTGCGCGTAGGTGGTGATGCCGTGCTGGGTCGCCTGCGCCTCGGCAAAGGCGGCCAGCTTCGCGGCAAATTCCTTCGGCGTGTGCGCGATGGAACTGGGTGTCGCCGCCGAGACGCCGACATAGGTCACCGGGGCCGACCAGAGTTTCGCCAGCGCCGCGCCAACGTCGAGCGCCTTGGCCAGCTTGGCGGCATGCGCCAGGTCGACCGGGATCATGATTTTGGTGAACACATCTCCCTCCGTCACAGGCGCGGAGGGACGGCATTGCTATCGCACACCGTCAAGTGCGCGGCGTAAACGGCCACAACTCCACGCTTTTTCGCTACGGTGCAGGAGCTAGCGCGCTCTGCACGGATTGGTAGGAGGGTAACGCCGAAAGTGCCGCAAGGGCAACCGCACGCGGCGGTTTTCTGGCCTGAAACGACATCGGCTGCCGTTTCAGGCCATTCCGGTCAGGCGTTCACGTCGACGACGACCCGGCCCTTGACCTGGCCGTTCAGGATGTCGGCGCCCAGCTTCGGCAGGTCGGAAAGCGCCGCGGGCTGGACCATCGCGTCGAGCTTGTCCATCGGCAGGTCGCTGGCCACCCGCTGCCAGGCACGCACGCGGTTGTCATAGGGCTGCATCACGCTGTCGATGCCCAGCAGGTTCACCCCCCGCAGCAGGAACGGCACGACCGTCGCCGGCAGCGCCGCGCCCCCGGCCAGCCCCACCGCCGCGACCGAGGCGCCGTATTTCATCTGTCCCAGCACGCGGGCCAGCATCGCGCCGCCGACGGCGTCGACGCAGCCCGCCCAGGTTTCGGATTCGAGCGGCCGCTTGGTGGTTTCGTTCAGCTCCTCGCGCGGAACGATCCGGGTGGCGCCCAGGTCCCTGAGGTAGCTTTCGGTCTCGGGCCGCCCGGTCACGCCCGCGACCTCGTAGCCGAGGTGGGCGAGGATCGCGGTGGCGACGGATCCGACACCGCCCGCGGCCCCGGTCACCAGCACGGGCCCATGCCCGGGCGTCATCCCGTGATCCTCGAGCGCCATGACCGCCAGCATCGCGGTGAAGCCCGCCGTGCCGACCGCCATCGCCTGCCGGGTGGTCAGCCCCTCGGGCAGCGGCACCAGCCATTCGGGCTTGACCCGGGCCTTCTGGGAATAGCCGCCCCAATGCGCCTCACCCACGCGCCAGCCGGTCAGCACGACCTTGTCGCCCGGCTTGTAGCGGTCGTCGTCCGAGGATTCGACCGTCCCGGCAAAGTCGATGCCCGGCACATGCGGGTACTTGCGGACCAGGCCGCCGCCCTTCGGCGACAGGCAGAGCCCGTCCTTGTAGTTCACGGTGGAATACTCCACCGCCACCGTCACCTCGGCCTGCGGCAGGTCGTCGAGGCCAAGCTGCTGGATCCCGGCACTGGCCGTGCCTTCGGCATCCTGCGTCATGACGAGCGCGTTGAACATGAAACTCCTCCTGTCTTTCGAATGGCTTCCGCCGGACGGCTGATGTCTTGCGGCAGGCCCGTCAGCTGTCGCGATCGGGCATGATGAAAAGGTCAGTGTCCTCGGTCCGAGCCCCCGCCGCGGTCAGCATGGCGTGGATCTGGCCTCGGTGATGGGTCTGGTGGTTGAACATATGCGCCACGCAGAGGCCGTAGGGCTTCGAGGTTTCGCGCTCCAGGGCCCCGGAGTACCACGTCAGCGTGCCGGTCAGGTCGACCGCGTGCAACCCCTCGGCCCAGAGCTCGATCCGGCCGTCGAGGCGGAAGCGTTCGGCCTCCCACGCGGCCGAGGTCGGCGTCAGGTTCGGGCTTTCGGGGATCGGGCAATCGGGCGGCGCGACGTCGGAGAACCGCGACATCCACATCCGGTCGCCCCACAGCAGGTGGTTCGCGGTGCCCAGGATCGACTTGAAGAAACTGCCCCGGTCGGCGGTCAGGTCGCCCTCGGACAATTGCGCCATGGCACGCCGCAGGCACTGGTTCTGCCAGCTGTTGTAGCGCGCCATCATCACGCAATAGGCCGGGCTGATCATCGGCTTACCCCCGTTCGGTCGGGCGGATATTCCCAAGGGGCAACCGGGGAGGCAACCCCCGTTCAGCCGTTCCGCGCACGAAGCGCGTCGGTCAGCACCGCGCGGACCGTGTCAGAGGGCACGTCCGACGTGACGAAGGCCTGCCCGATACCGCGCGCGAGGATGAACCGCAACTTGCCGTCCATCACCTTCTTGTCCTGCGCCATCAGCTCCAGCAGCCCGTCCGCATCCGGCAGGTCGCCGGGGATGTCGGCCAGCGTGACCTTGGTGCCCATCTGCCGCAGATGCGCGGCCAGGCGCGACGGATCCTCTTGCGAACAGAGTCCGAGCCGGGCGGAAAGCTCGAACGCCAGAAGGCAGCCGATCGCCACGCCTTCGCCGTGCAGCAGCCGGTCGGAATACCCGGTCGCGGCCTCCAGCGCATGGCAGAACGTGTGCCCGAGGTTGAGGAGCGCGCGGTCCCCCTGCTCGGTCTCGTCCCGCGCGACTATCTCGGCCTTCATCTCGCACGAGCGGCGCACGGCACGGATCCGCGCGGCCCGGTCACCGTGCGCCAGGGCCGGGCCGTGGGCCTCGAGCCAGTCGAAGAAGGCGGCATCGCCCAAGAGCCCGTATTTCACCACCTCGCCGTACCCGGCCAGGAAATCGCGCGGCGGCAGCGTGTCGAGGATGCCGGTGTCGCAGAGCACCAGCGACGGTTGATGGAACGCACCGACAAGGTTCTTGCCGTGGCGCGTGTTGATCCCGGTCTTGCCGCCAACCGAGCTGTCGACCTGTGCCAGCAGCGACGTCGGCACCTGCACGAACCGGACGCCCCGCCGCAGCACCGCGGCGGCAAATCCCGCGAGGTCGCCGATGACCCCGCCGCCAAGCGCCACCACCACGTCGCGACGTTCGACCTTCTGGTCCAGGAGCCATTCGACGGTGCGGGTGAACTCCGGCCAGCCCTTGGTCGCCTCGCCCGGCGGAAGCGCCAGCGCCTCCATCGCGATGCCCTGCACGGCAAGGCCCTCGCGCAGGCTGTCGAGGTGATGGGCCGCTACCGTCTCGTCGGTGATCACCGCGACGCGGGGGCGGTGCAGGATCGGCGCGATCAGCGCGCCCGCACGGGGCAGCAGCCCCTCGCCCACGTGGATGTCGTAGCTGCGTTCGGCCAGGGCCACGCGGACGGTGTCGGTCATGTCTTCTCCAGAACGTCGGGCCGGGTCAGCAGCGCGCCCACCACCCGCTTGGCCATCTGGTGCAGGGAAAAGGACGCGTCGGCCTTCACTTGCAACTCGGCCTTGGCATAGACCGGGGTGCGCTTGCGGTAAATCTCGGACAGGGTCGCACGCGGGTTCGGGGTGCGCAGCAGCGGCCGGCTGTCGCGGTGCTTGACCCGTGTCCAGAGCAGGTCGAGGTCGGCATCGAGCCAGACGGCGACGCCCTTGTCGTGGATTTCCTCGCGGTTGCCGGCCTGCATGTAGGCGCCGCCGCCGGTCGACAGGATCGACGGCGTTTCATCCAGCAGGCGGGAAATCACCTGCGCCTCCTTGGCGCGAAAGAAGGTCTCTCCGTCGCGGGTGAAGATCTCGGCCACGGTCATGTTGGCGGCCTGTTCGATCTCGGCATCCGAATCGCGGAACGGTGCCTCGAGGATCTCGGCCAGGGTGCGGCCAACGGAACTCTTGCCGGCCCCCATCATGCCGACAAGCACGACGGTCTTCTTCAGTCGGTAGCCCATGCCCCATCCGCTTCGGCTGTGATTTGCTCAAATCTTCGCGTGCGGCCCTGAATGACGTGATCTTGATGGAATTGCCAGTTATAAGAAACAAAAAGGGACGGCCGTGCGATGCGCGGCCAAAAGGCAGAACGACGTCAGGCAGGCAGCAGAATATGTTCTTCGTGATACGGTGGCTCTTTTTCTTCGTGGTTCTCCTGGGAATCGCGCTGATCGCCTATGCTTACCTCGGACCCCTTTTCGGGGTCGATTTCTCGCCACCCCAGTCCGAAATCAGGATGCCCGTGACGCTGGATGTCAATTGACCGTCTGTCCCTTTTCCTGATCCCCCTGCTCGCGCTGGCGCCCGGCGTGTCGGCGCAGACGCCGATCTCGGCCATCCAGTGGCTCGACAACGCGGATTCGCTGGCGGCCCTCGTGCCGCCCGACCGGCGCATGCCCCCCGTGGGCGAGCCGCCGGTCAGCCATGGCGCGCAGACGCCGGTGGTCGCGGTGCGCCCGCTGGACGACATCGGCAATGGTCCGGTCGGCCTGATGCCGACCAGCGTGACGGGCCTGCCGCTGGACCTCTGGCAGGGCTCCGACCCGGCGCGGATCGCCCGGATGCTCGACCGGCTCGACATCGAGGACCAGCCGGCAATGCAGGCGCTGGCCTATTCGCTGCTGCTGACCGAAAGCTACACGCCGTCGCGCGAAGGCCCCCGGCCCGAGATGCTGATCGCCCGCGTAGACAAGCTGGTGGAACTGGGCGCGGTGGATCCGGCGATGGCGCTGATCGAACACGCGGGCGCCGAACAGCACCGCGACCTATTCCGCCGCTATTTCGACCTGGCGCTGCTTTCGGGCAACGAGGGCGAGGCCTGCCGCCGCATGGCCACCCGCCCCGACCTGGCCCCGGATGAGGCGAGCCGCGTCTACTGCCTGGCCCGTATGGGCGACTGGCAGGCGGCGATGGTGACCTACCAGACCAACGTCGCGCTTGGCGAATTCTCGCCCCGGACCGACACGCTGCTGCAGCTGTTCCTCGAACCCGAACTGATCGAGACGATGCCGCCGCTGGCCCCCTCGGCCGAGGTGACGCCGATGGTCTTCCGGCTGGAAGAGGCGATCGGCCAGCCGCTGTCGACCGCGCCGCTGCCGCGGCACTACGCAATTGCCGACCTGCGCAACGTCTCGGGCTGGAAGGCCGAGCTCGAGGCGGTGGAACGGCTGGCACGCACCGGGGCGCTGTCGGAAAAACGGCTGTTCGAGGTCTACGGCGAACGCAAGCCCGCCGCGTCGGGCGGCATCTGGGACCGTGTCGCCGCGGTGCAGGCCTTTGACCGCGCGATGACCAGCCACGACCCCGAAGAGGTCGCCAACACCCTGACCGCCGCCTGGGCCGCGATGCGCGAGGCGCGGCTGCAGGTGCCCTTTGCCCGCTACTACGGACCCGAACTGATCGAGATGGAGCTGGAAAGTCGCCCGGCCCAGCGGACCGCGCTGCGCGTGGCGCTGCTGTCGCCCAGCTACGAGGCGGCGGCGCGGACCATGCCGGCCGAGGGGCGCGAAGAGGAATTCCTGGTGGCACTCGCCCTGGGCGAGGCCGGATCGGCCACCGCCCCGTCGGCCCGTGCGCGGGCGGTGGCGGCGGGCTTTGCCGCCGATACGCCGCCGGTCGAGCACACGGGCGAACTGGTGGCCGACCGCCGCATGGGCGAGGCGATCCTGCTGGCGATGGAGCTCTACGCCCATGCCAGCGCGGGAGAATCCAAGGACGCGACCCGCGCGCTGGCCACCTTCCGGTCCGTCGGCCTCGAGGACACCGCGCGGCGGGCCGGCCTGCAGCTACTCATCCTCGACCGGCGCAGCTGATCATGACCGACGCGCGCTGGATATCCGCCTTCCTCGAAGCCCAGGCGGCCGAACTCGGGGCGGCACAGAACACGCTGCTGGCCTATGGTCGCGATCTCAAGGACGTGTCGGCCTGGCTGGCCAACGCAGGAGAGAGCTTTGCCACCGCCGGACGCACCGACGTGGAGGCCTACCTCGTCCATTGCGACGCGCAGGGGTTTTCCCGCGCGACCCGGGCCCGGCGGCTGTCGGCGATCAAGCAGCTCTACCGCTTTGCCTTCGACGAGGGCTGGCGCGAGGACAACCCCGCGATCCAGATCCGCGGCCCCGGCCGTGACAAGCGGCTGCCCAAGACGCTCAGCACCGAAGAGGTCGACTGCCTGCTGACCGCCGCGCGCGACCACGGCCGCACGGCCGAGGAGCGGACCCGCAACACCTGCCTGGTCGAGGTGCTCTACGCCACGGGGATGCGGGTGACGGAGCTTGTCTCGCTCCCCGTGGCGGCGGCGCGGGGCGATCCGCGGATGCTGCTGATCCGCGGCAAGGGCGACAAGGAACGGATGGTTCCGCTGTCGGCCCCCGCCCGCGCGGCGCTGACCGAATGGCTCGCGATCCGCGACGCCGCCGAGGAGGCCGCGCGCCGGCAGGGCAAGCCGGGGTCGCGGTTCCTGTTCCCCTCGCGCGGGAAACTCGGCCACCTGACGCGGAACCGGTTCTACCTGCTGATCAAGGAAATCGCTGTCGCGGGCGGCGTGTCGCCGGACAAGGTGACGCCGCACACCCTGCGCCACGCCTTTGCCACGCACCTGCTGCAGGGTGGCGCGGACCTGCGGGCGATCCAGACCCTGCTGGGGCACGCCGACCTGGCGACGACCGAGATCTACACCCACGTGCTCGACGCGCGGCTCAGGGAACTGGTCGAGGACCATCATCCCCTGATGAAGCAGGCCAAGGGCTGATCCCCCGCGACACAAGCGCCACGCGCCGGCGTCGCCGCCGCCCGGCATCTTGATCGGCCGCGCGACACACCCCATAACCAGACAACTCCCTCAACTCCAACCGGAACCCGAAAAAATGGAAGCCTCCAGCACGATTTACGACGCCACCTTCTGGACAATCGCGGGGGCGATCCTGTGCCTGCTCGTCCTCTCGGCGTTCTTCTCGGGCTCGGAGACGGCGCTGACGGCCGCGTCGCGCGGCAAGCTCAAGGCGCAGGCCGACAAGGGCTCCAAGGGCGCGGAACGCGCGCTCAACATCACCGAGGACAACGAAAGGCTGATCGGCTCGGTCCTGCTGGGCAACAACCTGGTCAACATCCTCGCGACCTCGCTCGCCACGGCGCTCTTCACCCGCGCCTTCGGCGAGGGCGGCGTGGCGGTGGCGACGCTGGTGATGACCTTCCTCGTGCTGATCTTTGCCGAGGTGATGCCCAAGACCTATGCCATCACCAATGCCGAGACGGCGGCGGCGCTGGTTTCGGCACCGATCAAGATCGTGATCACCGTGTTCTCTCCGGTGGTGACGGCGGTGCGGGCCTTCGTGCGGTTCGTGCTGCGCATCTTCGGCATCCGGACCGACCCCGAGGCGAACGTCCTCGCGGTGCGCGAGGAGATCGCGGGCGCGCTGAACCTCGGCCATTCCGAGGGCGTGGTCGAGAAGGAGGACCGCGACCGGATCCTCGGCGCGCTCGACCTCTCGGACCGCTTCGTGGAAGAGATCATGCTGCACCGTTCGCGGATCGAGATGATCAACGCCGACGACGCGCCCGAGGAAATCCTGGCCCAGTGCCTCGAGAGCAACCACACCCGCCTGCCGGTCTACAAGGACGATCCCGAGAACATCATCGGCGTGGTCCATGCCAAGGACCTGTCGCGCTACATTCACAAACTGTCGCTCGACGGTGACCGCCCGGCCGGGGATTCCCTGCAGGATTTCAAGCTGTCGGACGTGGCGATGGCGCCCTACTTCGTGCCCGAGACCACGACGCTCGACGAACAGATGCGCCAATTCCTGCGGATGCGGTCGCATTTCGCGCTGGTGGTGGACGAATACGGATCGCTGCAAGGTCTCATCACACTCGAGGACATCCTCGAGGAGATCGTGGGCGAGATCACCGACGAGTTCGACCCGGCCGCCGACATGCAGATCCGGCGCGGCGAGGATGGCCAGTACCTGGTCGACGGCGCGATGACGATCCGCGACCTGAACCGGGCGATGGAATGGTCCCTGCCGGACATGGAGGCCAACACCGTCGCGGGCCTCGTCATCCACGAGGCGCAGACCATCCCGACCACGGGGCAGGTCTTCTCGTTCCACGGCTTCCGCTTCGAGGTGGTGGCGCGCAAGGACAACCGGATCACCCGGCTGAAGATCCGGCCGCTCTGACAGGGGCACTGGCCGCGTCGGGCCATGGGCGGAAATGAAGAAGGGGGCGCTGCCCCCCTCTTGAGCCTGCGGCTCAATTCACCCCCGAGATACGGGACCAGGGGAAAGCGGTGGCGGATTACTCCGCCGCCTCCTGGTGCATCTCGTCCTCGACATGGGCGACGCGGCCGCCGGCCTTCGAGGTCGTCACGACGTTCAGCGACTTGAGCTTGCGGTGCAGGGCCGAACGCTCCATCCCGACGAACTGCGCGGTGCGCGAGATGTTGCCGCCGAAGCGATTGATCTGGGTCAGCAGGTACTCGCGTTCGAAGGCCTCGCGCGCCTCGCGCAGGGGCATTGTGGCCAGCGCGCCCGACAGGACGACACGGCCGTCGGCGGGGGCGCGTTCCTCTTCCTTGGGGATCTCGTCGACGCCGATCGCGTCGCGGCTGTCGCCCAGGATCAGGATCCGCTCGATCACGTTGCGCAGCTGGCGGACGTTGCCGGGCCAGTTCATCGTCTGCATCAGCGCCGCCGCCTCGTCCGAGAGCACCCGCTTCGGCAGGCCCTGCCCGGCGTGAAGCTCCTCGATGAAATGCTCGGAGAGCACCGGGATGTCCTCGCGCCGTTCCGACAGGCTCGGCACCGCGATCGGAACCACGTTGAGGCGGTGATAGAGCTCTTCGCGGAAGTGGCCGGCGTTGATCTCGGCCTCGAGGTCGCGGCCGGTGGACGAGATCACACGGATGTCGACCCGCACCTTGTCGGTGCCGCCGATCCGCGTGAAGGTCTGGTCGACCAGCACCCGCAGCAGGCGCGACTGGGTGCCGGGCGGCAGGTCGGCGACCTCATCGAAATAGATCACCCCGCCATGCGCCTCTTCCAGCAGGCCCTTCTCGACCCCGCGTTCCGAGGACTCGCGGCCGAAGAGAACCTGTTCCATCCGGTCAGGGTCGATCGAGGCGCAGGGCACGACGACGAAGGGGGCACCGGCACGGGTGGACTGGGCGTGGATGTAGCGCGCGGCGACCTCCTTGCCGGCGCCGGCGGGGCCGGTCAGCATCACCCGGCCGTTCGAGCGCGTGACCTTGTCGAGCTGGCCGATCATCGAGCGGTAGGCGGCGGAATTGCCGATCATCTCGGCCGCCGCGGTGTCCTGCCGCCTGAGCTGGTTGTTCTCGCGCCGCAAGCGCGCTGTCTCCATCGCGCGGCGGATCACCACCAGCAGCTGGTCGATGTTGAAGGGCTTCTCGATGAAGTCGTAGGCGCCCTGCTTGATCGCGGCGACCGCGATCTCGATGTTGCCGTGCCCGGAGATGATCACCACCGGCACGTCGGGGTTGTTGCGCTTGACGTGCTTGAGGATGTCGATCCCGTCCATCTTGCTGTCCTTCAGCCAGATGTCGAGGATCATCAGCGACGGCGGCTCGCTGTTGAGCTCGGCCATGCATTCGTCGGAGCCGCCGGCCAGCCGGGTGGTCAGCCCCTCGTCCTCAAGGATGTCCGAGATCAGCTCCCGGATATCGCGTTCGTCGTCGACAATCAGAATATCACTCATGTGCCTCTCGCTCTCTTTCTTGGGCGTCGTCAGACGCGGTGCCTGGCTTCAGCGGAAGCCGGATCACCGCAGCGGCGCCGCGGTGGCTGCACCCGGGAAATTCGGGCGCATCTTCGAGGGCGAGGCTGCCGCCATGCTCCTCGATGATCTTCTTGACGATGGGCAGGCCGAGGCCGGTGCCCTTCTCTCGGGTCGTGACGTAGGGCTCGAACAGCCGGGCGCGATCCTCGGGCAGGCCGATGCCGTTGTCCTCGATGCGTATCACCGCCTGCGGCTGGCCGTTTTCGGCCGGCTCGGTCGCGCAGGCGACGCGGATCGCCGCGGCGTAGCCGTCGGGCGCGCCCTTCTCGACCAGGGTCTCGGTCGCCTCGCCCGCGTTCTTGATCAGGTTGGTCAGCGCCTGCCCGATCATCGTGGCGTCGACCTGCGCGGGCAGCGGCCCGGCGTCGATGTCGGCGGTGATCTCGACCCCCGGCTGGCCCGACTGCTGCAGCAGCACCGCCTCGCGCAGGAGCTGGGCGATATCCTCGTCCTTGCGAACGGGTTCGGGCATGCGCGCGAATTTCGAGAACTCGTCGACGATCCGGCGCAGGTCGTTGGTCTGGCGCACGATCACCTCGGTCAGGCTTTCCAGGCTCTCGGCCTCGGCCTCGTCCAGGTGGCGGGTGAACTTGCGCTTGATGCGTTCCGCCGACAGCTGGATCGGGGTCAGCGGGTTCTTGATCTCGTGCGCGATGCGGCGGGCGACGTCGCCCCAGGCCGCCATGCGCTGCGCGGTCACCAGGTCGGTCACGTCGTCGAAGGCGATCACGTAACCCTCGCGCCGGCCCTCGGCGTTGCGGCGGGTCGCCATGCGGACCAGCAGGTTCTCGAGCCGGCCATTGCGCGAGACCTTGATCTCTTCCTGCACGACCTGCTTGTCGCCCGCGCGCAGCTGCTCGAAGAGCGCGCCGAATTCCGGCACCGCGACGGCGATGGCGATGTCCTGCATCGCCTCGTCCCAGGCCAGCAGCTTTTCGGCCGACCGGTTCACAAAGGTCACCCGCCCCTCGACGTCGAGGCCGACGACCCCCGAGGTCACCGAGGAGAGCACGGAATCGAACAGCCGGCGCCGGTTCTCGATCTGGCGGTTGTTCTCGAGCAGGGTTTCGCGCTGGCGTTTCAGCTGCCGGGTCATCTGGTTGAAGTAGCGGCCGAGCATGGCGATCTCGTCGTCGCCCTCTTCCTCGATCACCTGCACGTCGAGGTCGCCTGCCCCGACCTGCTGCGCCGCCCCGGTCAGCCGGCCCACCGGCCGCGCGAGGCGTTCGGCGAACCACAGACCCAGCCAGATTGCGGCCATGACGAGGATGAGCGCAAAGCCGAGGTAGAGCAGGCCGAATTCAAAGAGCACCCGGCCCCGTTCGCTTTCGAGCTGCTGGTAGAGTTGGACGGTCTGCTGGGTGTTGTCGAGCAGGCTGAGCAGTTCGCCGTCGACGGAGCGCGACACATAGAGGATCCGGTCGGCGAAACGGCCAAGCGGGACCAGGGCGCGGAACTCGTTGTTGTCCCAGTCCTCGACCAGCATGAAGCCGGTTTCCTTGGCCTGGGCGATCTGCTCTTCGGTCGGTTTCTCGAAATCGAAAAGGTAGGAGCGTTCGCCGCGCGCCCGGATCTCTCCGGTGCCGTCGATCACGTAGGCCTCGCGCAGGCCGCGCTGGATCTGGGTCTGGCCCGAGGTCAGGACCTGCCGAAGCTCACCGTCGCTCATGAAGAAGGCCGCGTCGCGGGTGCGGTCGATGTAGGTGCCGAGCGCGCGGGCGTCCTCCTCGAGGTCCTCGCGGTGCTCCTGCTCATAGGCCCGGGCGGCAGCGAGCGAGGCGCCCACCACGTTACGCACCCGGTCCGAGAACCAGCCTTCGAGCCCGACGTTGATGGTGAGCGCGGCAAAGATCGCCACGGTGACGGCGGGGATCAGCGCCATCAGGGCGAAGACCCCGGTCAGCCGCAGGTGCAGGCGGGAGCCGGCCGAGCGCGCGCGCCGGGCGGCGATGGTCTGGGCCACCCGCTGCAGAACCAGTGCGCCGAGGATCAGGACGTAGACGAGATCGGCCAGCAGGACGAGGCGCAGCGACAGGGACGAGGCGCCCTGATCGAGCGGCCCGAGGACCAGGTAGGTCGCAACCGCCAGAACGGGTCCGAGGATCACGAGACCCAGCGTCGCCGCGTTCTGAAACCGCCGTAACCGCCGGAGGCGGACCAGCCGCTCCCAGCTCAGATGTCGTGCCCGGGTTGCCACAGGCATCCCCCGCCTACTCGTGTGACCCTGAGGTCACCACCGCCATATTTTGTGGCTCGTCACCGAAGCGGACTCCGATCGGCCACTGTTCTGTTGCGGTTTTACATCAACTTGCGGCGCCGTGTCACGCGAATATCAAGGTCGGTGATCTTTTTCCGCAGGGTATTCCGGTTGATCCCGAGGAGGTCGGCACATTTCGCCTGATTTCCGCCGGTTGCGTCCAGCGCGATCTCAATCAGGGGCAGTTCGACCTCTTTCAGGATGCGGGTGTAGAG
This sequence comes from Pseudooceanicola sp. LIPI14-2-Ac024, assembly GCF_042188925.1. Classification (GTDB taxonomy): domain Bacteria; phylum Pseudomonadota; class Alphaproteobacteria; order Rhodobacterales; family Rhodobacteraceae; genus Pseudooceanicola. The sequence continues at coordinate 609,562 of NZ_CP170102.1, read as the reverse complement.
CCCCGGGGGCGGCAACATGTTGCCGTGCAGGTCGAAATACCGCCGAAGGTGGCGGGCGACCGAGGCCGACAGCTTCTCGGCATCGCCGCCGCCCAGGACCGGCTCGGTCTCGGGCTGGTTGCCCAGCACGGCCTCGACCTCGGCGCGAGTGATCTCGTCCGCGCGGGCGGTCAGCACGAGACGGCGGATCGCGTTCTCGAGCTGGCGGACGTTGCCCGGCCAGGAATAGGCGCGCATCATCTCGATCGCGTCGTTCGACAGGTACCGCTTCGGCATCCCCTCGCGCTCGGCCTTCTGGAGGAAATGTTCGACCAGCAGCGGAATGTCGTCCACACGCTCCCGCAGGGAGGGGACGTGGATCGTCGCGCCGCAGAGACGGTAGTAGAGGTCCTGCCGGACTTTGCCCTCTTCCATCGCGCGGTTCGGATCCGTCTGGCAGGTCGCCATGAAGCGCGGCAGCGTGTCGGTCGGCCCGTCCATCATCCGTACGATACGGGCCTGTATCTCAGGGTCGAGATCGGCGATCTCGTCGAAGAGGACGGTTCCCCCCTTGGCCCGCGACAACACGCGCGCGGGGCCTTCGAGTTCCTGCAGGTCGGCCGAGGACGCGGTGACGAACGGCAGGTTGCGCCGGTCGCTGAAATCGTGAATTGCGCGTGCGATCAAGGACTTGCCGGTTCCGCTTTCGCCCGAGATCATCACGCTGAGGTCGGTGTTCATCACCCGCGCGACAAGGCGGTAGAGCGACTGCATGCCCGGCGTGCGGCCGATCAGGGGCAGCTCGTCGGGGCGCTCGACCTCGCTCGGCGCGGCCGAGGGGTTTGACGGCACGCGGCGCTTCTGTTCAAGCGCCTTGGCAGTGCGCTTCATCAGGTCCGGCAGGTCGAAGGGTTTCGGGAGGTAGTCGTAGGCCTCGGCCTCGGCCGCCTGGATGGCCGTCATGATGGTGTTCTGGGCCGAGATCACGATCACCGGCAGGCCGGGACGGTCCTGCGCGATCTTCGGCAGCATCTCGAGCCCGTTCCCGTCGGGCATCATCACGTCCGATATGACCACGTCGCCCTTGCCCTCGCCCACCCATCTCATCAGCGTCGTCAGGGAGGAGGTCGCATGCACCTTGCAGCCCGCCCGGGTCAGCGCCTGCGTCAGGACAGTGCGGATCGTGCGGTCGTCGTCCGCCACCAGAATGGTACCATCCATCAGCTTGTCTCCTTCTTCCTGGTTTTCTTGGCGCGCGGCGCCATGGGGAGGGAAATGCGAAAGACCGTCTTGCCGGGCGCGGAGTTCACCGAGATCCAGCCTTCGTGGTCGGAAATGATCTTGCTCACCAGCGCCAGACCCAGCCCGGTGCCGTTTTCACGGCCCGACACGAAGGGGTCGAAGATCTGGTCGGCGATATCGGGGGGCAGGCCCGGGCCGTCATCGATGATCTCGATCTGCAGCGGCAGGGACCGGCCTTGGCCGTCGGCCCGGCGCAGCCGGAACGAGTGTTCGAAGTAGGTGTGCAGGCGGATGGTTCCGCCTTGCTTTCCAGCGGCTTGCGTCGCGTTCTTGAGAAGGTTCAGCACCACCTGAAGCAGCTGGTCGGAATCGCCGATGGCAGGCGGCAGCGAGGGGTCGTAATCCTCGATGATCTTCATGTTCGCGCCGAAGCCGAGGAGCGCGGAGCGCCGGGCCCGGTCCAGCACGTCATGGATGTTGACCGGCTTGAGGTCGGGCAGCGTGAGGTTGCCGAACTGTTCGACCTGCTCCAGCAGCTTCACCACGCGCCGCGTCTCGGCCACGATCAGGTCGGTCAGCTCGCGATCTTCGGCCGAGAGGCCCATCGACAGCAGCTGCGCGGCGCCGGTGATCCCTGCCAGCGGGTTCTTGATCTCGTGCGCCAGCATCTCGGCCATGCCGATGGCGGACTTGGCGGCGGACTTGACCGAATGGTCCTGCGTCAGCCGGCCCGCCAGCTCCCGCGGCGAGATCAGGAACAGCATGTAGCCGGGGCGGTCCTGCACTGGCGCGATCTGCAGGTTGCAGTGCAGCGGCGCGCGTTCCCCGGTGCCGACGTCCACGTCGTTCACGAAGAGCGGCGAGTTGGTTTCACGGGCCCGGTTGAAGGCGTCTTCGAGCCGGGAGTTGATCATCACCCGGTCCCAGACCCCCTGCCCGCTGATCGACTTGGACGAGGTGTTGAGGAATCCCTCGGCGGCGGGGTTGATCTCTTCGATCCGGTCCTCGGGGTCGAGCAGCAGCGCCGGCACCGGCAGCGATGCCCAGATCGGGTTGTCGTCCAGCGTCATGCGGCGCTCCTCACCTCGGGCGCCTGCGCCACGGCGCGGGGCAGCAGCGACAGGACCTCGGCCGCGTCGAAGCTGCGCAGGATGCGTTGGCGCAGGGCGGCGGGCGTGCCGGCCGCGTCCATGTACCAGCCCAGGTGCTTGCGCGCGACACGGGTGCCGAGCGCGGTGCCGTAGAAGCTGAGGATCGCCTCGTAATGCGCTGCGATCATGTCGGAAAGTTCCGCACCCTCGGGAATCTCGGGGCGGGGCGTGCCGTAGAGGTCATGGGCCACCAGCGCGGGCAGCCAGGGCCGGCCCTGCGCGCCGCGACCGATCATCACGCCGTCGGCGCCCGACAGCCGCAGCGCGGTCCGCGCGGCCCGGGGCGAGGTGATGTCGCCGTTGGCGATGACCGGGATCGACACGGCCTCCTTCACGGCGCGGATTGCGGCCCAGTCGGCCTGTCCCTTGTAGAACTGGCACCGGGTGCGGCCATGGATCACCACCATCCGGATGCCTGCCGCCTCGGCCCGCCGCGCGATGTCGGCGGCGTTCAGGCAGTCGTCATCCCAGCCAAGCCGCATCTTGAGCGTGACCGGCACGTCGACCGCGCCCACCACCGCCTCGATGAGGCCGAGCGCGTGGTCGGGTTCGCGCATCAGGGCCGAGCCCGAAAGGCCGCCGACCACCTTTTTCGCCGGGCAGCCCATGTTGATGTCGATGACCTGCGCGCCCTGGTCGGCGACGTGCCGGGCGGCGAGCGCCATCCAGTGCGGATCGCGGCCGGCCAACTGCACCGATGTGCGGTCGCGCCCCAGGCCCAGTTCGGCCTTTTCGCGCACCCCTGGCTTGCCCTGCACCATCTCCTGGCTCGCGACCATTTCGCTCACCACCAGGCCGGCGCCAAAGCCGCTCACCAGATCGCGGAAGGGCAAATCTGTGATTCCGGCCATCGGGGCCAGCAAGACGGGAGGGGTCAGTGAAAGCGAGTCACTGATGGAGGTCATGTGCCTATTCCTTGTGCAACAATCACTGGCTAGCTCATGTTCCGAACATGCTCAATGAATGTGACCGCTCCAATTAATTCACAACCTGAAATATGCCTAAAAAATAGGCAACGGATCGGCTGATTTCAGGGCGATTGCCCAAGCGGGCCCAAGCCCCTATGGAGGGGCGCGAAACGCAGGGAATAGCATGGACACAGCCGCGATCATAGTCGCCGCCGGGCGTGGCACCCGCGCCGGGGGCGACACGCCCAAGCAATGGCGCGATCTGGCGGGTCGGCGGGTGGCGGACTGGACGCTGGCGGCCTTTGCCGCGGCCGGGATCGAGCGGATCGTCGTCGTGCTGCATCCCGACGATGCGGCGATTCCCCTGCCCGACCATGTCCTCCGCGTGACCGGCGGCGCGACGCGCGACGCCTCGGTCCTGGCGGGGCTGGCCGCGCTGGCGGATGCGCCGCCCGACGCGGTGCTGATCCACGACATCGCCCGGCCCTGCGTGACGCCCGCGTTGATCGCCCGCGTGCGGGACCGTCTGGCCGAGGTCCCGGCGGCGGCGCCGGGGCTGGTGGTCACCGATGCGCTCTGGCGCGCCGGGGCGGACGGGATCACCGGCGTGCAGGACCGCACCGGCCTGGTCCGCGCGCAGACGCCGCAGGGCTTTCGTTATGACGCCATCCTCGCCGCGCACCGTGCCCATCCGGGCGGCGCGGCCGACGATGTCGAGGTCGCCCGTGCCGCCGGCCTTCCGGTCGCGCTGGTCGCGGGCGAGGAGAGCAACATCAAGATCACCGGCCCCGGCGATTTCGCCCGCGCCGCAAGACTTCTGGGGGACAGGATGGGGCTACCCGACATCCGGCTTGGCAATGGATATGACGTGCATCGGTTCATGGAAGGTGACCATGTCGTCCTCTGCGGGGTGAAGGTGCCGCACGACCACGCGCTCGAAGGGCATTCGGACGCGGATGTCGGGATGCACGCGATCACCGACGCGATCTACGGCGCGCTGGCCGAGGGCGACATCGGCCGCCACTTCCCGCCGAGCGATCCGCAGTGGAAGGGCGCGGCGAGCGAGATCTTCCTGGCCCATGCCGGAGAGCTGGCCCGGTCGCAGGGCTTTGCCATCGGCAACGTCGACTGCACCATCGTCTGCGAACGGCCCAAGGTCGGACCCCATGCCGCGGCGATGCAGGCCGAGATCGCGCGTATCCTGCGGATGGAGCCGGGCCGCGTGTCGGTCAAGGCGACGACGTCGGAACGGCTGGGATTCACCGGCCGCGGCGAAGGCATCGCGGCGCTGGCCACCGCCACGCTGATCGGAGAACAGGAGTAACCCATGCGCGCAAGTCACCTCGTCGCGACATTCGGCACCGTCGGCAACATCCCCGCCATGCCGGGCACCTGGGGGTCGCTGGCCGCCCTGCCCGCCGCCTGGGTCCTGCACGCCATCGGCGGCGCCTGGCTGGTGCTGATCGCCATTCCGGTGGTGTTCTTCGCCGGGCTCTGGGCCACCCGCGAGGAGGTCGCGGCGACCGGCATCCACGACCCGTCCCACGTGGTGATCGACGAGGTTGCGGGCCAGTGGATCGCGCTGCTGCCCGTGCTTTTCGGGGCGGACCGGATGGGGGCGGACGTGCTGGCGCTCTGGCCCGGCTGGATCGCGGCCTTTGTCGCCTTCCGCGCCTTCGACATCCTGAAACCCGGCCCCGTGGGCTGGGCCGACCGGCGCGACGACGAGATGGGCGTGATGCTGGACGACGTGATCGCGGGCGTGATGGCCGCGGTCGTGGTGGTGGCGCTGGCCGCGCTCTTCCACCTGGTGATCCTCTGACGGACCGAGGCGATGCGCCGCCCGTGAAGGCGGCGCATCACGGGGGTCAGTACGAGTAATCCATTTCGGATTCCTGCACCTTTCCAAGGCCGTCATCCTCGGCCGATGCCTTTTCCTTGACGGAGAGGTCACGGGCTTCGGACTCCTGGCCGATGCGGTCGATCAGCTGGGCGCGGAACATCTGACGCTGGGTGGCCGCCGCGATCCCGGTCTCGGAGTCGCTGCTTGCCGCCTCGCGCTGGACATAGGCGCTTTGCATGCCGGACGCGCTTTTCGTCACCGGCTGAACCGCCTGCGACGCCGTCACCGCGGCCTGGGCACTGGGCGGCGCAGACGAGGCTGCACCGCTGCTTTCGGCCGCGGGTGCCGGGCTGGCGCCCGACGAGGTTTCCCCGTCCGAGGACGACGACTTGGACACCTGGTTGCTGGAACCCGATGCCGAGGCGCCGCCGGACGCGGACAGGTTGGGCTGGAACAGGGTATTCAATGACCCCAGCCCTATGGATGAAAGCATGCGCCCTCTCCTTCTCACTAAATTTTGCATCAAATGCAGGAACTTGAGGTCGCAGCGAATGACGGTCGGATTGTGGCGGCGCAGTGGTGAATGCGTGGTCTCGCCTTTGGCGGGTGCTTGTCCAGGGGTCACGCACGCCCTAGCCTGCGGGCAGATTCAACAATGCCGAGGCCGCCATGACGACCGACCCTTCGCCGGAAACAATCCTCGACCTCTGCCAGGCAGCCGGGCTGAAGATCGCCACCGCGGAAAGCTGCACGGGTGGCATGGTGGCGTCGGCACTAACGGCGATTCCCGGATCCTCGGCCGTGGTGCTGGGCGGGATTGTCGCCTATGCCAACAGCGCCAAGCGGAGCCTGCTGCAGGTGTCGGACGACACGCTGCGGGCCCATGGCGCGGTGAGCGAGCCCTGCGCGACGGAGATGGCCGAAGGCGCGCTGGCCGCCTACGGCGCCGACATCGCGGTGTCGATCACCGGGATCGCCGGCCCCGGCGGGTCCGAGCACAAGCCCGAGGGCCGCGTCTGTTTCGGGCTGGCGCGACCGGGGCATGCGACGGTCCACGAGACACGGGAGTTCGGGCCGATGGGCCGGGACGCGGTGCGCGCGGCGTCGCGCGATCACGCGCTGGCGCTGCTGTTGCGGGCGGTGCAGGACGGGGCCTGAGGCGATGTTCCGGCAGATCACGCCCTTTGTGCCCTGCAGCGACCTTTCGGCCCAGGTCGCGTTCTATCGCGACCGGCTGGGGTTCGTCGTGGGGTACCGTGCGGACGGCTATGCCTTCCTTCGCCGCGACGCGGTCGCGATCCGGCTGATCGAGGTCTGGGCCGAGGATGCGCCGGGCCTGCGGGACAAGGAACAGTCGATCTATATCGACGTGGAGGATGTCGACGCGCTCTGGGCCGAGCTGGCGCCGCGTCTTGCCGACCTGCCGGCGGGCCGTGTCCGCGCGCCCTTCGACCAGGATTACGGCCAGAGGGAGCTGCACGTCCTCGACGAGGACTGCACGCTCATCTTCTTTGGCGCGCCGGTGGCCGCTCAGCCGTAGAGGTCGTGGGCACGGCGTTCGAAGGCGCGGACGATGCGGTGCATCGCCTCGTTGAAGACGACGCCGATGATGCCCTGCAGCACCGCGTTCTTGAATTCGAAATCGACGAAGAAGCTGACCTCGCAGCCGCCCTCGACATCGGCGAAGGCCCAGTTCGACTTCATGTAGCGGAAGGGGCCGTCGATGTATTCGGTGTCGATCTTCTTCTGCCCCGGCCAGAGGGTCACGCGGCTGCCGAACTTTTCGCGGAAGACCTTGAAGGAGATCACGAGATCGGCCTCCATCACCTCCCCGCCGTCGATCGGGGTGCGCGAGCGGATGCGCGCGGCGGCGCACCACGGCAGGAACTGGGGATAGGCGGCAACATCGGCCACGAGGTCGTACATCTGATCCGCCGTGTAGGGCAGACGCTTCGTTTCCGAATGTGTCGGCATATCACTCCCGCTGCTTGTCCCTGCGCCCCCATGTCGTAGAGTGGCGCCGCAAGATCAAGGGTGGACCATGCCAGAGCGGCCTTATGTCATCGACGAAATGATCAGCGCCAAGGCGATCGCCGCGCGGATCGAGGATTTGTGCCGCAAGATCAAGGCGGAGTTCCCGCGCGGGGAACGCATCGTCGTGGTGGGCCTGCTGCGCGGCAGCTTCGTCTTCATCGCGGACCTGGTGCGGGAACTGAGCGACCGGGACGTGGAGGTCGATTTCCTCGAGGCGTCATCCTACGGCAATTCGACCGAAAGCTCGCGCGAGGTGCAAATCCTCAAGGACCTGCGCGGCGAGATCGAGGGGCGCAACGTGCTGGTGGTCGAGGACATCGTCGACACCGGCTACACGCTGAGCCACGTCATCCACCTGCTGAGCGCGCGCAAGCCCAAGAAGCTGCGGACCATCGCGCTGCTGGACAAGCCGTCGCGGCGCGAGGTGGATTTCCGGGCCGACTGGATCGGGTTCGAGATCCCCGACGAATTCGTCGTCGGCTATGGCATCGACTATGCCCAGTGCAACCGCAACCTGCCCTTTATCGGCAAGGTCCGCTTCACCGATGAGGCCGCCGCGGAATAGGCTAACTGTGCGTGGGCGCACAGGATTTGTTCGGCGGACCGGCGCGGGCTCACGAATTCGTCACGTGTCGTAACAATCAGGCCTGCTAGGCTGCCGTATAGGCAACCCCATGGGAGACTGAAATGCGGAAACTCGTCCTGGCCACCGCGGCCCTCGCAACCCTCGGCATCGGCAGCGCGGCCATTGGCCAGAGTGCCCCGAACCCGGCCGTGAAGGCCCGGCAGGGCCTGATGAACAACTACGCGCTGAACCTTGGCGTTCTTGGCGCGATGGCGAAGGGCGACATGGAGTACAACGCCGAAACCGCCAAGATCGCGGCCGACAACCTCGCGGCGCTGTCCGCGACGAACCAGATGCTGCTCTGGCCGGAAGGCACCGACAATGCCAGCATCGAGGGCACTGCCGCACTGCCGGCGATCTGGGAGGCCGGATCGGACGTCGGCGCCAAGTCGGACGCTCTGACCGAAGCCGCCGCGGCTTTGGCGGCGACCGCAGGCGACGGAGTGGATGCAATCCGGACAGGTATGGGCCCGGTGGGTCAGGCCTGCGGCGCCTGCCACAAGTCCTACCGCGCCTCGAATAACTGATTCTTAACGCACGGAACGGCCCCGGGAGGTCTGGACCATGAGAACCTTCCTCAAGGTGATCGCGCTTCTTGCCGTCGTCGGGGCCGTCGTCTTCTGGTGGGTGACCCGCCCGGTCACCCCGCTGGAAGACAGCTATGCCGGGCTGACCGGCGATCCCGCACATGGCGAATGGGTGTTCTGGGCGGGCGGCTGCGCCTCGTGCCACGCGGCCCCCGGGGCCGAGGGCGAGGACCGGCTGGTGCTGTCCGGCGGCGTGCCGCTGGCGAGCGACTTCGGCACCTTCCACGCGCCCAACATCTCGCCCGATCCGGAGGCCGGGATCGGCGGCTGGAGCGTGGCGGACCTGGGCAATGCGATGCAGGCCGGGGTGAGCCCGGGCGGGCATCATTACTATCCCGCCTTTCCCTTCACCACTTACATCAGAGCCGAGGCGCAAGATATTGCGGACCTTCATTCTTTCCTGATGACGCTGCCGACCTCACAGGTGCCGAGCGTGCCGCATGACGTGGGATTTCCGTTCAACATCCGACGCGAGCTGGGCGGCTGGAAATGGCTGTTCCTCGACGGCGACTGGGTGCTCGAAGACGTGTCGGACCCTGTGGTCGAACGCGGGCGCTACATCGTCGAGGCGCTGGGCCATTGCGGAGAATGTCATACGCCGCGCAACATGTTCGGCGGGCTGGACAAATCCCGCTGGCTGGGCGGCGCGCCGAACCCGTCGGGCCAGGGCAGCATTCCCAACATCACGCCGGGTGGGCTGGACTGGTCCGAAGGCGATATCGCCGAGTACCTGCGCAGCGGTTTCACGCCGGACTTCGACGTCGCGGGCGGCGAGATGGCGGATGTCGTGGCCAACATGGCGATGCTGAGCGACGAGGACCGGGCGGCGATCGCGGCCTACCTCAAGGCGGTGCCGGCGGTCGGCGCCGCGGCGCAGTGACCCCGATTTCCGACGTCGGTATCACGTCGGTATTGCGTCGGTATCACGTCGGTATTTTTCGGACGGTGGATTGAGAGATGGTTAACGCCGTCGCGTGATCGCAGGCGTCAGCGCTCGGACTTCTTTTCCCACCGGCCACTCTCGTCCGACCAGTACTGCGCGCCGCAGCCGGCCTTGGTGAGGTCCGACCACTGCTGCCGGGCGCGGGCCAGCGCCGCCTCGTCGCCGCCGTCGAAGAGGACGCAGACCCGGTCGAGGGTGTTGACCTCGTCCACCGTGACCTCGGCCCCCTCCACGCTCATCACGCAGGTGGCGCCGTTGGCCGAGGTCGGATCGGTGGTCAGCAGGACGGGTTGCAGGGCGTCGTGTTCGCCGCCCGCCTGGCCATGCGGCAGAAACGCCTCGTCCCCGCCCAGCCAGAGCTTCTGGTCGAGCCAGTCGAGGTAACGCGGATTGCGGCCGCGCACCGCGACGCGCCACCCGCGCGAGAGCGACGCCTCGAGCAGTTTCGGCAGAGCCGCCTCGAGCGGCTGCTGCGTCAGGTGGTAGAAGTAGGCGGCGCCCACGCGATCAGCCCTCGTAGCCGTCCTTGACCAGCCGGTCGAGTGTCAGCACCCCCCAGCCGGTGGCGCCTTTGGGCGACAGCGGGCTGTCCGAGGATTTCAGCGCGACGCCCGCGATGTCGATGTGGCACCAGGGGGTTTCGTCCTTGACGAAGCGCTTGAGGAATTGCGCCGCGGTGATCGACCCGGCCGGGCGGCCGCCCACGTTCTTCATGTCGGCGATGCGCGATTTCAGCTGGTCGTCGTAGACCTGGCCCATGGGCAGGCGCCATGCGCCCTCGCCCTCGGCCCGGGCGGCATCGAGGAGCTGGCCGCAGAGCGTGTCGTCGTTCGAGAAGACGCCGGCGGTTTCGTGCCCGAGCGCGATGATCATCGCGCCGGTGAGCGTGGCGAGGTCGATCATGCCCACGGGCTTGAAGCGGTCCTGCGCGTACCAGAGCACGTCCGACAGGACGAGCCGCCCCTCCGCATCCGTATTGATGACCTCGATCGTGTCGCCCTTCATCGACTTCACCACGTCGCCGGGACGCTGGGCGTTGCCGGCGACCGTGTTCTCGACCAGGCCGACGAGGCCCACGACATTGGCCTTGGCCTTGCGCAGGGCGAGCGTGCGCATGACGCCCGCCACGACGCCCGCGCCGCCCATGTCCATCGTCATCTCCTCCATGCCCGCCGCGGGCTTGAGGGAGATGCCGCCGGTGTCAAACACGACGCCCTTGCCGACCAGCGCCAGCGGCTGTTCGTCGCCGCCGCCGTTCCACTGCATCACGACGACCTTGGACGGCATGACCGAGGCCATGCCGACGGCCAGCAGCGCGTTCATGCCGAGCTTTTCGAGGTCGGCCTCTTCCAGCACCTCGACCTTGAGGCCGAGGCGTTCCATGTCGGTCAGGCGCCGGGCGAATTCGTCGGTGGTCAGCACGTTGGCCGGTTCGCTGACGAGGTCGCGGGTGAAGAACACGCCCTCGGCCGCGGCCAGCAGGGGTTTCGCGGCCTCGGCGGTCGCCTCGGCGTCCTTGACCATCACGCGGACCTCGCCCTTGGGGTCGGCCTTCTTGGTCTTCTGCGCGTCGAACTCGTAGGCGCGCAGCGCGATCCCGAGCGCCACCTCGGCCGCGTGCCTGTGGCCGCCGGCCAGCACCAGCGCCCCGTCGCCGCCAAGCGCCCTGGCGATCGCGGCCCCGGCCTTGCGCGCCTCGTCCACGGTGGCCTTTTTCGGCAGGGACACGACGGCGACCTTTTCCGCCGCCATGCCGACCGGCCAGTCGAGCACCGACGCCTCGCCCGGCTTCTTCTTGCCGAATCCGTCCGAGCCCACCAGCCGTTCCAGCGCGCCCCGCGTCAGCCGGTTCACCCGCCGCCCAGCCTGGTCGAGCTTGCCCTCGTCGTCGACTAGGATGGCGACGCAGCCCTTGGCCTCGGCGATGGCGTCGATGTCGGTGGCGTGGAAGGTGATGGAAACCGGTTCGGTCACGGCAGGCTCCTGTCCTGGGTCTGGGGTTGCGGGGCAGGCTATCGCCCTGCCCGGTTATTGACCAGATAGGAGTTTTCCCCGCCCCGCCTTTCGGATAGTTTCGGCGCCAGACAGAAGAACCGGCCGTTGCCGGACGAGCGGGGAGAGATCAGGCACGTGGCACGCTTCGACAGATACCTGCTGTCGCAGTTCCTCTTGCTGTTCGGCTTCTTCGCGCTGGTTCTGGTGTCGATCTTCTGGATCAACTCGGCCGTGCGCCTGTTCGACAGGCTGATCGGCGACGGGCAGAGCATGGGAATCGTGTTCCAGATCACCCTGCTGTCCCTGCCCCGCGTGATCGGGATGATCCTGCCGATCGCGGGCTTTGCCGCCGTGGTCTACGTCACCAACCGCCTGTCGAGCGACAGCGAGCTGGTGGTGCTGCGGGCGACCGGCATCTCGCACTGGCGGCTGGCGCGCGGGGTGCTGTACTTCGGCATCTTCGTGGCGCTCGCGGCGTCCATCATCGCGCATGTGCTGCTGCCGCTGTCGCGGCAGGAGCTGTCGAACCGCCAGCAGGAACTGACACAGGACGTGTCGGCCCGGCTGCTGAGCGACGGGACCTTCCTGCATCCGACGGACGGCGTGACCTTCTACATCCGGCAGATCGACCCGAACGGCACGCTGAACGACATCTTCTTGTCGGACCGCCGCAACCCGACGCGGACCGAGGATTACACCGCCCGCCGCGCCTACCTGCTGAACGCGGCCGAGGAGGACGAGGACACGCCGCGCCCGACGCTGATCATGCTGGACGGGATGATCCAGTCGCTGAACGAAGAGACGATGCGGCTGACGGTGACCCGGTTCGAGGACTTCTCGTACGACCTGACGCAGATGATCGGCGATGTCGGCGCGCCCGAGCAGTCGGCCGAGTACCTGCCGACGCGCGAGCTGCTGTTCGATACGGAGGCGGTGATGGCCGCCACCGGCGAAAGCCGCGGCACGGTGCTGGAAGAGGCGCACGGGCGGTTCCGTGACGCCGGCGTGGCGCTGGCGGCCGCGCTGATCGGGTTCGGCGCCATGGTCGCGGGCGGCTACAGCCGGTTCGGCGCCTGGCGGCAGATCGTGCTGGCGGTGGTGATGCTGGTGGTGGTCGAGTTCCTGAACAACGTGACCGCCGGGATCGTGCGGGACAACGCCGCGCTCTGGCCGCTCATCTACCTGCCGGTCGTGGTGGGCATCGGCATGGCGATGGCGCTGCTGTGGTGGGCCGGGCGGACGCGGCGGATCAACGGCGGCGACACCGCGGATCCGGGGATGGCCCCGGCATGATCCTGCATTTCTACTTTGCCCGCCGGTTCCTGAAATCCTTCCTCGGGCTGCTGCTGGTCTTTTCGCTGATGATCCTGCTGTTCGACCTGGTCGAACAGGTCCGCCGCCTGTCGGGGACCGAGGCGAGTTTCTGGCAGAAGCTGAGCCTGTCGCTGCTGCACGTGCCCGAAACGATCTATGAGATGATCCCGCTGGTGACGGTGCTGGCAACGGTCGCGATGTTCGTGGCGCTGGCGAAGTCGTCCGAGCTGGTGGTGACACGGGCCGCGGGGCGCGCGGCGCTGGTGACGCTGATGTCGCCGGTGGCCGTGGCCTTCGGGATCGGGGTTTTCGCGCTGGCGCTGCTGAACCCGGTGGTGGCGGTCACGCTGAAACGCTATTCGGCGCTTTCCGAGATCTATCTCGCCGGGAGCGACTCGGCCCTTTCGTTCAGCACCGAAGGGCTCTGGCTGCGGCAGGCGGGCGAAGAGGGACAGACCGTGATCCATGCCGACCGCGCCAATGCCGAGGGCACCGAGTTCTACGATGTGACCTTTTACGGCTTTGCGCCCGAGGGCGGCATGACCGGCCGGACCGAGGCCGACAGCGCGACGTTGCAGGAGGGCGGCTGGCTGTTGTCGAACGTCAAGCACTGGCCGCTCGATGCCGGGTCCAACCCCGAAGCGGCCTCGGTCACCCGCGACGAGGTGCTGGTGCCGTCGAACCTAACGGTGGACAACATCCGCGAGAGCTTTGGCGAACCGGCCGCGATCTCGATCTGGAACCTGCCGGCCTACACGCGGGAGCTGACCGACGCGGGCTTTTCGGCGCGGCGCTACATGGTCTGGATCCAGACCGAGCTGGCCAAGCCGATCTTCCTGGCCGCGATGGTGCTGATCTCGGCCGCGTTCACGATGCGGCACGCGCGGTTCGGCAAGACCGGGATCGCGGTGCTGAGTTCGCTGCTGATGGGTTTCTCGTTGTACTACGTCAAGAACTTTGCGCAGATCCTTGGCGACAATGGACAATTGCCGATCATGGTGGCCGCATGGGCGCCCCCGATCGCGGCGCTGATGCTGGCCATCGGGCTGGTCTTGCAGATGGAGGACGGCTGATGACCCGGCTGCGGATCCTGGCCCTCCTGCTGGCGCTGGTGCTGCCCGCGGCGCTGCAGGCGCAGGGCGTCGACGGCACGGCGATGCTGGTGGCCGACAAGGTCTACCTGGACGGGCGCGACCGCGTCGTCGCCGAGGGCCGGGTCGAGGCGCTGCGCGGCGATGTCCGGCTGCAGGCCGACAAGGTGATCTATGACCGCGCGACCGGGCGGCTGGTGATCACCGGGCCGATCACCCTGACCCAGGTCGGCGGCAGCGCGGTGATCCTTGCCGATGCGGCCGAGCTGGACGACGACCTGCGCAACGGCATCGCCCAGGGCGCGCGGATGATGCTGGACCAGCAGGTGCAGCTGGCGGCCTACCAGCTGGACCGGCGGAACGGGCGGTTCAACCAGCTCTACAAGGCGACGGTGTCGTCCTGCCACATCTGCAACGACGGCCGTCCGCCGCTGTGGCAGATCCGGGCCGAACGGGTGATCCACGACGAAGTCGAGCGCCAGCTCTATTTCGACAACGCCCGGTTCGAGGTGCTGGGTGTGCCGATCTTCTGGCTGCCGCGCCTGCGGCTGCCGGATCCGACGGTGGAGCGGGCGAGCGGCTTTCTCATCCCGTCCTTCAGCCGCGATTCCCGGCTGGGCACCGGGGTGCGGGTGCCCTATTTCCTGACCCTCGGCGACAGCCGCGACCTGACGATCACGCCCTTCATCACCGCCGAGACCCGCACGCTGGAGCTGCGCTATCGCCAGGCGTTCCGGAACGGCAAGATCGAGTTCGAGGGCGCGATCAGCCGCGACACGCTTTTGCCCGACGAATGGCGCGGCTACATCGAGGGCACCGGGTCGTTCGAGCTGCCGCGCGACTTCCGGCTGGCGTTCGGCATCGAGGCGACCAGCGACGACGCCTACCCGACCGAGTACGACTATTCCGACAAGGACCGGCTTTCGAGCGAGATCTCGATCACGCGGACCCGGCGGGACGAGTTCATCCGCGGCGCGCTGACCAATTACCACACGCTGCGCGAGGACGAGGACGACGCCAACATCCCCTCGCTGATCAGCGACCTGAGCTATGAGCGGCGGTTCTTTCCGCAGCGCGTCGGCGGAGAGTTCCGGATCGGCGCCGACCTGCACAGCCACTACCGCTATTCCGACAGCGACACCGACGGCGCGGACGACGATGACATCGTCGACGGGCGCGACGTGGTGCGCCTGACCGTCGATGCCGCCTACCTGCGCAGCTGGACCCTGCCCGCCGGCGTGCTGGCCGAGTTCGAGGCGGGCGCTGCCTTTGACCGGTTCTGGACCGGACAGGACGCGAGCCTGCCCTCGGGCGCCAGCGGCTGGGCCCCGCGCACAGGGCTGACCCTGCGCTGGCCGCTCAAGAAGATCGCCGCCGGGGGCACGGTCCACATCCTCGAGCCGGTGGCGCAGATCGCCTGGACCGGCGGTGACGACCTGCTGGTGGCGAACGACGAAAGCACCCGCGTCGAGTTCGACGAGGGCAACCTGCTGTCGCTGTCGCGCTTCCCCTCGCCCGACCGGCGCGAACGCGGCTGGCGCGGCGCGGTCGGGATGAACTGGACCATGTTCACCACCAGCGGCTGGCAGACCCGGCTGACCGCGGGCCAGGTGTTGCGCGACGTGACGGACGACGATTTCCACATCTCCTCGGGCCTGTCGGGGCGGTCTTCGGACCTGCTCCTGGCGGCGCAGGTGATGGGGCCCAACAACTTCGGCATCACCGCGCGCAGCATCATCCGCGACTGGTCCGACCTGACCAAGGCCGAGGCGCGCGTGGCCTGGATCAATCCCCGGGTCGCGCTTGGCGCGAGCTACCTGTGGCTGGACGACGATCCCGAGGAGAACCGCGCCAAGACGATCTCGGAATGGACGGTCGACGGGACCGTGCGGCTGAACGAGAACTGGCTGGCCAGCGCCGACTGGCGCTTTGACGCCGCCACCCGCTCGACCGCCGAGGCCGGCATCGGCTTCACCTACATCAACGAATGCGTGGAGATGGATTTTTCGGCCTCGCGTCGTTTCACCTCGTCCACTATTGTCCAGCCATCAACCGAGTTCAGTTTCACCGTCGGCCTGCGCGGGTTTTCCGCCAACGCCGATGGCCAGAGCTTCACCCGGACCTGCAAATGACGTATCGAGCCCGCATGACGATCCAACGCCAGAAGACCTCGCGCCTCGGCGCGGTCCTTGCCGCCCTCGCCCTCAGCCTTGCCGCCGCAGCGCCGGTTTCGGCGCAGAACCTGTTCGATCCGGCCATCAAGGTCGGCGACAGCGTGGTGACGAACTACGAGATGGAGCAGCGCGCGCTGATGCTGCGGCTGCTGAACGCGCCCGGCATCCCCGAGGAGGAGGCCCGCGACCAGCTGATCGAGGATCGGCTCAAGCTCAAGGAAGCCGCGCGGCTCGGGATCACCATCGACGACGAGGCGCTGGCGGCGGGCAAGCTCGAATTCGCGCAGCGCGCCAACCTGAGCACCGAGGACTTCGTCGCGGCCCTTGGCCAGGCCGGGGTCGCGGAACAGACGTTCGACGATTTCGTCCGCTCGGGCCTGGCCTGGCGGCAGGTGGTGCGCGGCCGTTTCGGCCGGTTCGTGAACATCACCGACCAGGACGTGGCGATGGCGCTGACCACCGCGCCGAACCCCGAATCCGTGCGCCTGCTGATTTCCGAGATCTTCATCCCCCTGCGCCCCGGCCAGGAGGGCGAGGCGCAGGCGCTGGCCGAACAGATCTCGCAGATCCAGGGGCTTGACGGTTTTTCGGACGCGGCGCGCCGGTTCTCGGCCGCGCCGTCGGCGCAGGCGGGCGGCCGGGTGAACTGGCTGCCGGTCACCGAGGTGCCGCCGAACCTGCGCGCGGTGCTGCTGGACCTGGAGCCGGGCGAGGTTTCGGCTCCGATCGCGATTCCGAACGCGCTGGCGATCTTCCAGCTGCGCGCCATCGACGAGGGCCCGTACACGGCCCGCGCGGTGACCGAGTACGACTATGCCATCTACCACATCGCCGGCGGGCGCACGCCCGAGGCGCTGCAGCGCGCGGCCGAGCTGCGGGCCGAGATCGACCAGTGCGACGACCTCTACACCACCGCCAAGGGCCAGCCGCCGCAGGTGCTGGAACGCCAGACGGTGCCGGTGGGCCAGGTGCCGCAGGACATCGCCTATGAACTGGCGAAGCTCGACAAGAACGAGGTCTCGACCGCGCTGACCCGCGGCAACGGCCAGACGCTGGCCTTCCTGATGCTCTGCGACCGGGTGACCGAGGCGGCCAAGAACGCCGACGCCGCGCAGGTCCGCACCCAGCTGCAGAACGAGGAGCTGGACCACTATGCCACCGGCCTGCTGGAGCGTCTGCGCAACGAAACCCGGATCGTGATCTACTGAGGCCCGGCATGGCGGGCATCGACACGCTTCCCCCTGCGCGAGGTCATCGCGACCCACGGGCTGAGCGCCAAGAAGGCGCTTGGCCAGAACTTCCTGCTGGACCTGAACCTGACGGCCAAGATCGCCCGGCTGGCGGGCGACCTGGCGGAGTGCGACGTGCTCGAGATCGGGCCCGGCCCCGGCGGTCTGACGCGCGGGTTGCTGGCCGAGGGCGCGCGCCGGGTGCTGGCGATCGAGAAGGACGCCCGCTGCCTGCCCGCGCTGGACGAGATCGCGGCGGCCTATCCGGGACGGCTGCAGGTGATCAACGGCGACGCGCTCGAGGTCGATCCGCTGGTGCACCTGGCACCGCCGATCCGGGTCGCGGCGAACCTGCCATACAATGTCGGGACCGAGCTGCTGGTGCGCTGGCTGACGCCCGACGACTGGCCGCCGTTCTGGCAGAGCCTGACGCTGATGTTCCAGAAGGAAGTGGCCGAACGGATCGTGGCCGAACCGGGATCGAAGGCCTATGGCCGGCTGGCGCTGCTGGCGCAGTGGCGGGCCGAGCCGCAGATCGTCATGCACCTGCCGCCCGAGGCCTTCACGCCGCCGCCCAAGGTGTCGTCGGCCGTGGTCCACCTGACCGCCCTGCCCGCACCTCGGTTCCCGGCCGACCCCAAGGTGCTGGAACGCGTCGTGGCGATGGCCTTCAACCAGCGGCGCAAGATGCTGCGCGCCGCGCTCAAGGGGCTGGCCCCCGACATCCAGGACCGCTTGGAAGCGTCCGGGATCAAGCCGACCGACCGGGCCGAGACCGTGACGCTGGAGCAGTTCTGCGCCCTGGCGCGGAACGTGGCGGCGGGGTGAGGTTCCGGGGCGTCGTGGCGGTGCGTGCGAGCACGCACCCTACGGGTCGGCAGCGGTTGCGGGTCGCGGGGTGACGTCGATCCCCGCCCTTCTTCCGCAGGGTGCGGGGCATCACTTCGTCTTTTACGGCGACGCCTGTTCGGGCGTGCCGGGCGCCCCGCACGAGGCGCTGTTCGCCCGGGTGAACGCGGTGGTCCGGCGGCTGGACCCGGACCCGGAGTTCATCGTCTTTCCGGGCGACGAGATCATCGGCCTCACCCCCGATCCCGACACGCTCCGCGCCCAGTGGCGGCACTGGTTCGAGGTCGAGATGGGCTGGCTCGACCGGGCGCGCGTGCCGCTCTACCACGCCACCGGAAACCACACCGTGTTCGACGCGGGCAGCGAGGCGGTCTTTGCCGAGGTGATGGCGCACCTGCCGCGCAACGGGCCGCCGGGCCAGGCGGGCCTGTCCTACGTGGTACGGCGCGGGGACCTGGCGCTGGTCTTCGTCAACACGCTCTGGTCCGGGCTGGGCGGCGAAGGGCACATCGAGCTCGACTGGCTCGACCGGGTGCTGGCCGAGCATGCCGATGCCCATTGGCGGCTGGTGGTCGGGCATCACCCGGCCTGGCCGGTGAACGGCTATGTCGGCAGCTACCAACGCTGCATCGGGGACGGCTACGTCGCGCCGTTCTGGGAGCTGCTGGTCCGGCACGGGGTGACCGCATATCTCTGCAGCCATATCCTGGCCTTCGACGTGCAGTGTCACCGCGGCGTGCTCCAGATCACCAGCGCCGGGGCGGGCACGGCGCACCGGATGCCCGAGGGGGTGGAGTACCTGCATTGCGTGCAGATGGCGCTTGACGCGGGTGGCCTGCGCTACCGGGTGCTGGACGACAGCGGCGTCGTGCGCGAGGCGCTGAGCTGGCCGCCGGGCGCGATGCCGGAGGCGGCGGCGCTTGGCCCCGGCCTGCAGGCGCGGGCCTGGCCCGCTGCGCCGCGCCGGCTGCTGCTCCGCCTGAGCGGAACGCCGGGTGATGCGCCGCGGCGAGTGCTGCTGATGGCCGCGCCCGACAGCGGGCCCAGCCCCGTCCGGCTTGAGATCGTCGGGCCGGACGGCCAGTTGACCGCGGTGCTGGAGCCGCAGCCGGGCCGCAGCCCGCACCGCTGGTTCGGGCCGAAACTGGCCGGGCGGGACGCCTTCGACATCGAGGTGCTGCTGCATGCCGGCATGGGGCCCGGCGGCCTCCTCTGGCGCGCGCACGGGGCCGACGGCTGGACCGGGTTTCACGGCGTGTCGGCCTGGGGGCCGGAGCGGATCGCCTGGCCCGAAAGGATACGTGTCGGTGACGCGGAGGCCACAGAGGCGCTGCACGTCCGGGCGGCATATGCGATGACCGATTGACCCCGGCCCCGCGCGGGCGCCTGCTGCGGCCATGACATTGATCCGCACCAACCCGGCCTATCGCCTGCTCTTCTCGGCCAGTGCCGCCTCGAACCTCGCCGACGGCATCGCCGTACTGGCGCTGCCCTGGCTCGCCACGCTTGTCACCCGCGACCCGGCGCTGATCGCGCTGGTGGCCTTTGCAACGCGGCTGCCGTGGTTCCTGTTCTCGATCCCCGTGGGCGTGCTGACCGACCGCGCCGACCGCCGCCGCCTGATGGCGCAGTCCGACCTGCTGCGGATGCTGCTGTCGATGGGCATCGTCGCCCTGATCGCCGCCGCGCCTGAGCTGCCACTGGCCGAGGAGACGCCGAAATACGTCCTCGGGCTGGCGGCGATTGCCTTCATGCTGGGCTGTGCCGAGGTGGTGCGCGACAACGCGGCGCAGACCATGCTGCCCTCGATCGTCGACAAGGCGCAGCTGGAAACCGCGAACGGGCAGATCTGGAGCGTCGAGCAGGTGATGGGCGCCTTTGTCGGCCCGCCGCTGGCGGGGTTCCTGATCGCGCTCGCCGTGCCGGGGCCGTTCCTTTTGAACACCGTCGCCTTCGGGCTGGCGGCCTGGCTGGTCTGGATGATCGCAATGCCCCCGCGCGCCGCACCCCTGCGGCAGGGCTGGATCACCGAGATGGCCGAAGGCTGGCGCTGGCTGCGCGGCAACCGGATGCTGCTGCGCGTGGCGATCATGCTGGGGCTGATCAACGCCATGGGGGCGGCAATGATGACGATCCAGGTGCTGTTCGCGCAGGAGATCCTCGGGCTTGGCGCCACCGGCTATGGCCTGCTGCTGACCGCGGGCGCGGCGGGTGGCGTGATCGGCGGTATCTGGGGCCCGGCGCAGATCGCGCGGATCGGCGGACAGCGGGCGGTCTGGCTGGCGCTGGCGTTGATGCCGGTGCCGGCGCTGATGATCGCGCTCGGGTCGAACACGCTTCTGGTGGGCCTCGCGCTCTTTGTCGAGATGCTGGCCGGGATCGCGTGGAACATCGTCACCGTCTCGTGGCGGCAGCGGCTGATCCCGGATGCGCTGCTGGGACGGGTCAACGCGCTCTACCGTTTCTTCGCCTGGGGCATGATCCCGGTCGGAGCGCTCGTCGGCGGCTGGATCGTGTCGCGCGCCGAACCGTCGCTGGGGCGCGAGATGGCGCTGCGCCTGCCCTATGCGCTGTCGGCCGTTGGCTTCACCGTCATGGCGATCTACGGCCGGGCCCGGCTGCGGCTGGACTGAGGGTCGGGCCGGAACCGGGGTGGCGGTTCAGAATAGGCTCTGCGCGCGGGCCCAGCGGGTGTAGGATGGCGCCGAGTCCGTCGGAGCGCGTGTCATGTCCATCAGGGCAGTGGTTCGGTGTCTGATCGCAGGTGCATGGATCGCCGCGCCGGGGCTGGCCCGCGCGGACGGCGTGCTGAGCGTTCCCTCGCGCACCATGACCGACGAGGCCTTCCTGGCCGGGACCGCCGAGGCGGGCGCGCCGGTCGAGATCGGCGGCCGTCTCACCGGCCTCACGCCCGGCGCACCGCGGCCGGTGGTGATCCTGGTCCACGGCAGCAACGGCCCGCGCAGCGGCGCGGCCTGGAACTGGAGCCAGTTCCTGGCCACGCGGGGCATCGCGAGCTTCCGGCTCGACAGCTACAGCGGGCGCGGCATCACCAACGTTTCGGCCGACCAGTCGGCGGCGGCGCAGTTCATGCCGATCTACGACGCCTACCGCGCGGTCGAGGTGCTGGCGGCGACACCGGGGATCGATCCCGAACGGATCTACCTCATGGGGTTCTCGCGGGGCGGGATCGCGGCGCTCTATGCCAGCCTCGACCGGTTCCGCGAGGCGCATGGCCCGCGGGTCGGGCAGATCGCGGGGTACTTCCCCTTCTATCCCGGCTGCAACTTCACGCTGGAACGCGAGCTGGAGGTCGCCAAGGTGCCGATCCGGGTGTTTCACGGCGCGGCGGACGACTGGACCCCGATCGGGCCCTGCCGCGACTACGTCGCCCGGCTGTCGGCAGCGGGTGCAGACGCCACGCTGACCGCGCTTCCGGGCGTGCACCACGGGTTCGACGATCCGACCGCCCCGTCGCTGCACACCGACCCCGACTGGCTGACCTCGCGCGCATGCCACCGGTTCGAGCGGGATGGCACGCTGATGAACGCCGAAACCGGAGCGCCGTTCACCTATGACGACGCCTGCGTGCAGCGCGGCCCGCACAGCGGTTTCGACGGCCCCGCCACCGAGGCCGCGCAGCGCGCGGTGCTGGAGGTGCTGGAGGTGCTGGGCCGCTGACAGGTGCAAGCGCCACGAAAAAGGCCGCCCGAGGGGGCGGCCTTTTCACGTCCGTCGCGCCGGATCACTCCGCCGCGGTCTGGGTGCCTTCGTCGGGGGCCGGGCTGTCGCCGCCCTCGGGCGCCTTCTTGGCGCGGGGCTTGCGCGGCTTGCTGGCACGCTTGGGCTGCTTGTTCTCGGGGGTCTCGACCAGGCCGGTATCCTCGGCCTCGTCCAGCGACTCCACCACGTCGAGGGCGTCGTTGCGGCCCCCCGCGTTGCCACCGTCACGGCCGGAGTCGTCGTCCATCGACGCGGTGTCGGGCTGATCGCCGCCGCCGTTCGATTCACGCTCCTGACGCTGGGCGCGCTCGCGGTCGCGATCGGCCTGGCGCTGGCGGTTTTCCTGTTCCTGCTGCTCGCGCTTCTGGTCCTGATCGCGCTGCGCCTCGGCCAGCATGCGCAGGTAGTGTTCCGCGTGCTGCTGGAAGTTCTCGGTCGCCACGCGGTCGTTGGCGAGCTGCGCGTCGCGGGCCAGCTGGTTGTATTTCTCGATGATCTGCTGCGGGGTGCCGCGCACCTTGCCCTCGGGCCCCGAGCTGTCGAAAACCCGGTTGACGATGTTGCCGACCGAACGGTTGCGGTTCGACTTGTTCCGCGAACGTGACTTAGAAGATCTCATATGTCCTGTATTCCAGCCTGCGTTTCCTGTTGCCGTGCGCCCCGCGATGCGCCTCATGCGCGTCCTTGTGGTCAGGTCGACGACTTTGTCCGGCTTGGAGTCATGCGGGACATCCCGAAATGGGCGTCCGCCGCGATGACGTAATACCGAGTAAGCATCTCGGGGCGCCAATGACAAGGGGTAATTCGGGATTTTAACCGATTTGCCGCCCAAATGGCGCGAATGGAGGGGGTTTCACGCCCGGCGGGCGCTGACAACCCGGTCCCTCCCATCCATGTCGGGGTGAATGGTCACATCTTCAAGCCCTGCAACGGAAAAGATCCGGACGACATCGGGGCCCTGGGCCATTCCGATCTCGACCATCAGGGTGCCGCCGGGGGCCAGGTGGGCGGGTGCGCCGGCGGCAATGGCGCGATAGGCATCGAGCCCGTCGCCGCCCGGCGTCAGCGCCATGTGCGGTTCCCAATCGCGGACCTCGGGCGACAGATCGGCCATTTCCGCGGCGGTAATGTAGGGCGGGTTCGACACGATCAGGTCGAATGTTCCGGAAATCCCGTCGAACCAGTCGGCGCGGCGCAGGTCGAGGCGGTCGGCCACGCCGATGGCGTCGGCATTGCGCGCGGCCACCGCCAGCGCCGCCTCGGAGAGGTCGGTGGCAACGCCGGTGGCGCCGGGCCGTTCGTCCAGCAGGGAAACGGCGATCGCCCCGGTCCCGGTGCCGAGGTCGAGCAGGCGCCGGAACGGCCGGTGCAGCGCGGCGGCCACCAGCGTCTCGGTCTCGGGGCGCGGATCGAGCGTGTCCGGGGTCACGATGAAGCGGTGTTTCCAGAAATGTTGCCCGCCGATGATCTGGCTGACCGGCTGGCGCCGCATCCGCGCGGCGACGAAGGCCTCGAACCGGTCGGCCACCTCGGCAGGGAGCGGGTCGCGCA
Source organism: Pseudooceanicola sp. LIPI14-2-Ac024 (assembly GCF_042188925.1). GTDB lineage: Bacteria > Pseudomonadota > Alphaproteobacteria > Rhodobacterales > Rhodobacteraceae > Pseudooceanicola. The sequence continues at coordinate 586,324 of NZ_CP170102.1, read as the reverse complement.
GCACTGCAAAGAGCTCGTACCGCGGAGTGGCGCTGCCGAAGGCGTTCGTCATCAGGAGCACGACGTCCGAGGCGCCGCCTTCCACGCCGGCCGCGACAAGGCGCTGGCCGGCCTCGGTCATCACCTGGAAGCCGGGCTTCACGCGCCGTCCTCGGCCAGCAGCGCGGCCTGGTGGTCGGCGATCAGGGCATCGATCACCTCGTCGAGGTCGCCCTGCATCACCTGGTCGAGCTTGTAGAGCGTCAGGTTGATCCGGTGATCGGTCATCCGGCCCTGCGGGAAATTGTAGGTGCGGATCCGTTCCGAGCGGTCGCCCGAGCCGACCTGGCTCTTGCGGTCCGCCGCGCGGGCATCGGCGGCGCGCTGGCGTTCCATGTCGAACAGGCGGTTGCGCAGCACCTGCATCGCGATGGCGCGGTTCTGGTGCTGCGACTTCTCGGACGAGGTGACGACGATCCCGGTCGGGATGTGCGTGATCCGTACCGCGCTGTCGGTGGTGTTGACGTGCTGGCCGCCCGCGCCGCTGGCGCGCATCGTGTCGATGCGGATGTCGTTCGGGTCGATGGCAATGTCGACCTCTTCGGCCTCGGGCAGCACGGCGACGGTGGCGGCCGAGGTGTGGATGCGCCCGCCACTTTCGGTTTCGGGCACGCGCTGGACGCGGTGCACGCCGCTTTCGAACTTGAGCCGGGCAAAGACGCCCTCGCCCCGGATCGCGGCCACGGCTTCCTTGACGCCGCCCAACTCGGTCTCCTGGTGTTCGACCAGCTCGAACTTCCAGCCCCGCGCCTCGGCATAGCGCTGGTACATGCGCAGGAGGTCGCCGGCGAAGAGCGCGGCCTCGTCCCCGCCGGTGCCGGGCCGGATTTCCATCATCGCAGGGCGGGCGTCGGCGGCGTCCTTGGGCAGGAGCGCGAGCTGCAGGGCATGTTCCGCGTCGGGCAGGCGATCGCGGAGCGCGGGCAGCTCTTCCTCGGCCAGGGCCTTCATCTCGGGGTCGGCCAGCATCTCTTCGGCCTCGGAGAGATCGTCGCGCAGCTGCTGCCAGCCGCGGATCTGTTCGACCACGGGCCGAAGCTCGGCATACTCACGCCCGAGGGCCGCGATATCGCCCGAACCCTCGGACATGCGGGCCTCGATATAGCCGAAACGGTCGAGGATTTTCTGGAGGCGGTCTTCGGAGATCATGCGGCTGTGTTCCCGAAAGCGGATAGTTGGTCAAGGCCCTCGCGCGTGGTATCGTGGGCCATGCGCACGGTGCTGATCCTGTTGTGTCTTGCCGCGCCCGCCATGGCCGACGTGAAGCGGCCCGGCGGGAAGGTCATCGAGTGCTACTGCACCGACTCGACCGGTGGCCGGGTGGAACTGGGCGAGACGATCTGCCTGCATGTCGACGGGCGCATGTTCATGGCGCAGTGCCAGATGAGCCTGAACGTGCCGATGTGGCGCGAGGTGCAGGCCGGATGCCTCTCGTCCGAGCTTGCGCCCGAACCGGCCGGGCCGCTGCAATCGGTGGTGCTGCAGGAGTAACCGCGGCGGTCAGCCCAGCTCGGCCAGCCAGCTTTCCAGCCGCCCGCGGTTCACGCCGAAATCCCCGCGACCGAAGCGCAGCCGCGCGTAGAGGATCACCCTGTCGCCGCGCTGGCCCACCGTGGTGTAATCGGGAAATCCCCAGAAGGCCGATCGGGTGACGTAGGTCGTCATTCCCGAGGCCGGGCTGCCGGCCAGGACCGTGGTGCGCGGGGTGGCGCGGGCAATGGCATCGAGCCGGCTCAGCGTGTCGGGATAGGCGGGGATCACGCGGACCGCCCCGCCCTCCATGTCGCGGTCCATCGCCATTTCGGGCAGCGCGTGCCACTGGCCGGGATCGGCGGGCGCGAGGCGGACCCAGGCCTGCGCCGCCACGAAGAGCAGAACCAGAAACCCGAGGATCCATCCCATCCGCCCGCACCCGCTCATCCGCCGGTGCGGCGGGTCCAGGCCCAGAGGCAGATGATCTCCATCGCGACATGCGCGCCGGCCACGGCCGTCGCCCCGGTGGTGTCGAAGGGCGGAGAGACCTCGACCACGTCACCGCCGACCAGGTTTACCCCCGCGATGTCGCGCAGGAGCATCGCCGCCTGGCCGGACGACAGCCCGCCCCAGACCGGCGTGCCGGTGCCGGGCGCATAGGCCGGGTCGAGCGCGTCGATGTCGAAGGTCAGGTAGGCCGGGTGGTCGCCGACGATCTCGCGGATGCGGGCGGCGGTGGCGTGCGGGCCGTTCTCATGCACCGACCGGGCGTCGATGATGTTCATGCCCCAGCTGTCGGGGTTGGTGGTGCGGATGCCGACCTGCACGGATTTGCCGGGGTCGATCAGGCCCAGTTTGATCGCCTTGTAGACGAAGGTGCCGTGGTCGATGCGTTCGAAATCGTCGTCCTGCCAGGTGTCGGAATGGGCGTCGAACTGGATCAGCGCCAGCGGGCCGAACTTCTCGGCATAGGCCTTGAGGATCGGCAGGGTGATGAAGTGATCCCCGCCCAGCGTCACGGTCCCTGCCCCGCCCGCGAGGATCCCGGCGATATGCGCCTCGATCAGGCCTGGGGTTTCCCAGACCTTGGCGTAGTCAAAGGCGACATCGCCGTAATCGATCACCGCGAACTCGGACAGCGGGTCGAAGTCCCAGCCGTAGGGCGGATCGTAGGGCTGCAGGGTCGATGCCTCGCGGATCGCGCGGGGGCCGAAGCGGGTGCCGGTGCGGTGCGTCACCGCCTGGTCGAAGGGCACGCCGGTGACGGCAAGGTCCACGCCCGCCAGGTCCTTGGTGTACTTGCGCCGCAGGAACGAGGTTGCGCCGGCAAAGGCGTTCTCGAACGACAGGCCCTTCAGGTCCTCGCGCGTGAAGGCATCGTCGATCTTGGTCTTGGCGTCTTCCAGGGCCATGGCTTACCTCGCAGGTTGCGCCGTCTCGACCAGCCGGGCGAAGTAGCTGGCCCCGAGGGGCGTGATTTCGTCGTTGAAATCGTACCCGGGCTGGTGCAGCCCGTCACTGTCGCCCTGCCCGATCACCATGTAGGCCCCGGGCCGCGCCTGCAGCATGAAGGCGAAATCCTCGGCGCCCATCTCGCGGTTTTCCTCGAAGATGACTTGCGCATCGGGCACCACGCCGCGGGCGACCCCGGCCGCGAACTCGGCCTTCTCGGGATCATTGACCGTGGGCGGATAGCCGCGGACGTAGTCCAGCTTTGCCTTCACGTCGAAGGCCAGCGCCTGCCCCTTCACAACCTCCTTCATCCGGCGTTCGACCATCTCGCGCACCTCGGGCAGGAAGCTGCGGACGGTGCCGTTCAGGTAGGCGGTTTCGGGGATCACGTTGTCGGCAGAGCCCGCGTGGATCTGGGTGATCGACAGCACCAGGTCCTCGCGCGCGTAGTGGTTGCGGCTGACGATGGACTGCAGGGCCTGGGCGATGCCGACAGCGGCCATGATCGGGTCCTTGGCCTCTTGCGGGTTGGCGGCATGGCCGCCGACGCCGGTGATGCGGATGTGGAAGGTGTCGTCCGAGGCCAGCACCGGGCCCGGCCCGGTCATGAAGGTGCCCGCCGGAAAGCCCGGCGCGTTGTGAACTGCGTAGACCGAGGCGATGTCGAAGGTGTCGAGCACGCCTTCCTCGACCATCACGCCGCCGCCGCCGCCCAGTTCCTCGGCCGGCTGGAAGATCAGCGCGACGCGACCGGCGAAATTGCGCGTCTCGGCCAGGTACTTGGCCGCGCCGAGCAGCATGGTCGTGTGGCCGTCATGGCCGCAGGCGTGCATCTTGCCGGGATGTTTCGAGGCGTACTTCCGGCCGGTCGCCTCCTGGATCGGCAGGGCGTCCATGTCGGCCCGCAGCCCGATGGTCGGCCCCTTGCCCTGCCCGTTCACGATGGCGACGACACCGGTGGTGGCCAGGCCCTCGTGGATCTCGTCGACACCGAACTCGCGCAGGCGCTCGACCACGTAGCGGGCGGTCTCGTGGCAGTCGAATCCCAGCTCGGGGTGGGCGTGCAGGTGGCGGCGCCAGCCCTTCATCTCGTCGGCGTAACCGGCGATGCGGTTGATCACGGGCAACTCTGGACTCCTTGGCCAGCCTGTTATTGGGTGGCACCAAACCCCAATCCCGGAGGCGCTGCAATGGGCGACGAGCTGATCCACGATTCCAACGGCGGCTTGCCGCGGCTGCTCGAGATCATGGCACGGCTGCGCGACCCCGAGACCGGCTGTCCCTGGGATATCGAGCAGGACTTTGCCACCATCGCCCCCTACACGATCGAGGAGGCCTACGAGGTCGCCGACGCGATCGAGCGCGAGGCCTGGGGCGAGCTGAAGGGCGAACTGGGCGACCTGCTGTTCCAGGCGGTGTTCCACGCGCAGATGGCCAGCGAGCGCGGGCTGTTCGATTTTCACGATGTCGCCAACGTCATGTCCGACAAGATGGTCGCCCGGCACCCGCATGTCTTTGGCGACGAGAGCCGCGACAAGTCGGCGGCGCAGCAGACCGTCGACTGGGAGGCGATCAAGGCGGCCGAACGCGCGGCCAAGGCGCAGCAGGGCGTGCTGGACGGCGTGGCGCTTGGCCTGCCGGCGCTGATGCGGGCGGTCAAGCTGCAGAACCGCGCGGCGCGGGTCGGATTCGACTGGCCCGGCGCGAGCGAGGTGCTGGACAAGCTTCGCGAGGAGGCCGAGGAACTGGTCGAGGCGCGCGACACGCTGGGCCCGGACGAGATCGAGGAGGAGTTCGGTGACCTGCTCTTCGTGGTCGCCAACCTCGCGCGGCACCTGAAGGTCGATCCCGAGGTCGCATTGCGCCGGGCTAACGCGAAATTCACACGCCGTTTCAAGCGGATCGAGGAAAAACTTCACGAGATGGGCAAACGCCCGGAGGAGTTGGACCTGGCCGAGATGGACGGGCTCTGGGACGAGGCCAAGGCCGAGGAGCGGAAGTCCGCATGATCACGCATCCGTGAACGCCCTGCCTCACGGACCCGTTGAACCAAGTATTTTACTCAGGCTATCTGCGCCGGACATTCACAGGGAGGTCCGTATGTCCGCCATTTTCCGCACCACCGCTCTTGCCGGCACGCTGGCCGTCCTCGGCTCGGCCGTCTCCGCCGAAGAGGTCAACCTCTATTCCTACCGCCAGCCCGAGCTGCTGCAACCGCTGACCGACGCCTTCACCGCGGCGACGGGCATCGACGTCAACGTCGCCTACCTGGAACAGGGCATGGTCGAACGCCTGCAGGCCGAGGGGGATCGCACCCCCGCGGACCTCGTGCTGACGGTCGACATCTCGCGCCTCGCCTCGGTCGTGGATGCGGGCGTGACCCAGCCGGTCGAAAGCGCCGCGCTGAGCGAGAACGTGCCCGCCGCCTTCCACGATCCTGACAAGCAGTGGTGGGGCCTGACCACCCGCGCCCGCGTGATCTATGCCAGCAAGGACCGCGTCGCCGACGGCGAGGTGACCACCTACGAGGACCTCGCCGACCCGAAATGGGAAGGCCGGATCTGCACCCGTTCGGGCACCCACGCCTACAACGTCGCGCTGGTCGCCGCCTACCTGCACCACCACGGCGAGGAAGAGACCCGCGCCTGGCTGGAGGGCGTCAAGAACAACCTCGCCCGCAAGCCGCAGGGCAACGACCGCGCGCAGGTCAAGGCGATCTGGGCCGGGGAATGCGACATCGCCATCGGCAACACCTATTACATGGGCCAGATGCTCGAGGATGCGGAACAGACCGAATGGGCGAACTCGGTCCGCATCGTGTTCCCGACCTTCGAGGACGGCGGCGCGCATGTGAACATCTCGGGCATCGCGATGACCAAGGCGGCGCCGAACAAGGAAAACGCGCTGAAGTTCATGGAATTCCTCGTGTCTCCGGAAGCGCAGGAGATCTATGCCGAGGCGAACCACGAATACCCGATCGCCCCGGGCTCCGAGGCGAGCGAACTGGTCCAGGGCTGGGGCAGCTTCACGCCGGATGACGTGAACCTGATGGACCTCGCCGCCCTGCGCCCGGACGCGCTGCGCCTGATCGAAGAGGTCGACTTCGACGGCTGACTCTGGTCAGTCCCCATCTCGCGCTGCCGCATCGGCATCGCGTCGATGGTGTCGAAAAAACGCTCCGCGCTGATCGGGACCGAGGCGCGGAGCTTTATCCCACCGTCCTTGCCGACAAGCAGAACGGTGAAGCCCGCGGGCGCCAGCCGGTGGCGCAGCCGCGCGGCGCGGGCCGGGTCGTCATCGGCCAGAACCACCACGTCGCGGGTGCGCAGGCCCGGGCCCACGCGCATCAGCGCCTCCATCTGCTGGGTGTAGCGCGGGTCGCCGGGGGCCCCGGCAAAGACGAGGATCGCGCGCTTTTCCCAGCGATACCGGTCGAGGTTCTCTGCCGCGACCGGCAGCGGCAGGATCGTGTCAGTGTCGCGCGACAGCGCGGCCCCTGCGACCAGCGTGGCTGCCGCAAGGCCGATGGCCAGCGCGACGACGGGCAGAACATCTTCCATCGTACACCCTCCCATTTACATGACTTACGCATGGGAAAGCGGTTTGGTTTCATCCCATGCGTGTATTTGCGTGTCCGGGCACCCGGACGTCCCCTTGCCGAGGCGCAATCGGGCTGTGGACTTCCCCGCGCCGCTTCGCCAGTGTCGCGCCGAACGAAAGGCAGGCCACATGACACGCAAGATCATCATCGACACAGACCCCGGGCAGGACGACGCCGTGGCCATCCTGCTGGCGCTGGCCAGCCCCGAGGAGATCGAGGTGCTGGGCATCACCGCCGTCGCGGGCAACGTGCCGCTGGCGTTGACTGCCAAGAATGCGCGCATCGTCTGCGAACTGGCCGGAAAGCCCGATGTGAAGGTCTTTGCCGGCTGCGAGGGCCCCATCGGGCGCCGCCTGGTGACGGCCGAGCACGTGCATGGCGCGACCGGGCTGAACGGGCCCAAACTGCCCGACCCGGTGATGGAACTGCAGCCCCAGCACGGCGTCGACTTCATCATCGAGACCCTGCGCGCCGAGGCGCCGGGCACCGTCACGCTCTGCCCTCTGGGGCCGCTGACCAACATCGCCATGGCCTTCCGCATGGCGCCGGACATCGTCGAGAAGGTGCAGGAGGTCGTCCTGATGGGCGGCGCCTACTTCGAGGTCGGCAACATCACGCCGGCGGCCGAGTTCAACATCTATGTCGATCCGCAAGCGGCTGAGATCGTTTTCAAATCCGGCGTTCCGATCACGGTGATGTCGCTCGACGTCACGCACAAGGCGCTGGTCACAAAGAAGCGCAACGACGCCTTCCGCGCGCTTGGCACGAAGGTCGGCGTCGCGGTGGCCGAGATGACCGATTTCTTCGAGCGTTTCGACAAGGAGAAGTACGGGTCGGAAGGCGCGCCGCTGCACGATCCCTGCGTGACCGCCTACCTGATCCGGCCCGACCTCTTCACCGGGCGTCACATCAACGTCGAGATCGAGACCCGGTCGGAACTGACCATGGGCATGACCGTCGCCGACTGGTGGGGCGTCTCGGGGCGTGACCCGAACGCGATGTTCATGGGGACGATCGACGCCGACGGCTTCTTCGAGCTGCTGACCGAAAGGCTGGCCCGCCTATGACCGCCCTGCACCTTGCCGGACCGGACGACGCGCAACGCCTGCTGCCGATGATCGCGGCCTGCCACGCCGAACTGGGGATCACCCGCGACGCCGCGCAGACCGCCGATGCGCTGATGCCGCTGCTCGAAGGGTCGCCCTACGGCGTGGCCTACCTGATCGGTCCGGCGCGGGCACCGATCGGCTATGTCGTGATCTCGTTCGGCTGGTCGCTGGAACTGGGCGGCATGGACGGCACGCTCGACGAGATCTGGATCCGCCCCGGCGTCCGGGCACGCGGCATCGGGACCGAGGTGCTGCAGGCGCTGCCCAAGGCTCTGGCCGGGGCCGGCCTGACTGCCCTCCACCTCGAAACCCGGCAGGACGATCCCAAGATCGACGGCTTCTACCGCCGGAACAAGTTCGCGCTGCGGCCCGACGTCGTGGTGATGACGCAGAAATTCTGACCCCGGGGCCGTGGTGCCGCCACTGGCAATCCGGCCCCGGCGGACCTAGATTCACGGTATGACCCTCGCCCTGCGCTTTGACAATTCCTATGCCCGGCTTCCGGGCGACTTCTTCACCCGGCTCGACCCGACGCCGGTGAAGGCGCCGCGCCTGCTGGCCCTCAACGCGGGGCTGGCGGCCGAGCTGGGGATGACCGACATCCCCGATGCGGGCACCCTTGCCGCGATCTTTTCCGGGAACACCCCGCCCGAGGGCGCCGCACCGCTGGCGCAGGTCTATGCCGGGCACCAGTTCGGCGGCTTTTCGCCCCGCCTGGGCGACGGCCGCGCAATCCTGCTGGGCGAGGTGGTGGACCGGGACGGGCAGCGGCGGGACCTGCAGCTCAAGGGATCGGGCCCCACGCCCTACTCCCGGATGGGCGACGGGCGGGCCTGGATGGGCCCGGTGCTGCGCGAATACGTGGTGTCCGAGGCGATGCACCGGCTGGGCATCCCGACGACCAGGGCGCTCGCCGCCGTCGCGACCGGAGAAGAGATCGCGCGCGAGACGCTGCTGCCCGGCGCCGTGCTGACCCGCGTGGCGGCCAGCCACATCCGCGTCGGCACCTTTCAATACTTCTTTGCCCGCCGCGACGTGGATGCGCTGCAGGCGCTGGCCGACTACGCGATGGCCCGCCACTACCCCGAGGCCGAGGGGCCCGAGGAGTTCCTCGAAGCGGTCATCGCGCGGCAGGCCCGGCTTGTGGCGCAGTGGATGTCGGTGGGCTTCATCCACGGCGTGATGAACACCGACAACACCACGATCTCGGGCGAGACGATCGATTACGGCCCCTGCGCCTTCATGGACGCCTACCACCCGGCGACGGTCTATTCCTCGATCGACCGGCAGGGGCGCTATGCCTTCCAGAACCAACCGGGGATCATCGCCTGGAATCTCGCACAGTTCGCGTCGTGCCTCGTGCCGCTGATGCCCGACCAGGACGCCGCCGTCGCCCGGTTCACCGAGATGATCCACGCGGTGCCCGACCGGGTGCACGCCGAATGGCTGCGTCTTTTCCGGGCGAAACTGGGGCTTGCGTCCGCGCGGGAGGAGGATGAGCGGCTGATCGTCGACCTCCTGACCCTGATGGCAGAGAACCAGGCCGACTTCACCAACACCTTCCGCGCCCTCGGCAACGATGTCGCGCGGGACCAGTTCACCGACCGCGACGCGTTCGACCGCTGGGCCGCCCGCTGGCAGGCCCGTGTCGCCGGAGAGCCGGATCCGCAGGCCCTGATGGACGCCACCAACCCTGCCTTCATCCCGCGCAACCACCGGGTGGAGCAGATGATCGCCGCCGCCGTCGCCGGGGACATGGCCCCGTTCGAACGGCTGATGCAGGTGCTGGCCCGTCCCTTCGACGATCAGCCCGAGGCCGAGGACCTGGCCCGCTTGCCGCTGCTGGACGAGGTGGTTCAGGCGACCTTCTGCGGGACCTGAGCCGGGCGGTTGATCAGGAAGATCCCCACGGCCACCAGCACCAGCCCAATCACGATGGACGGGCGCAGCGGTTCGTCCAGCACGACCCAGGCGAAGAAGACCGAGAAGACCGGCGTGAGGAAGCTGAAGCTTGCCACGATGGACGCGGGATAGATCCGGATCAGCAGCAGCCACGCCATGAAGGCGAAGATGCCGACGACGAAGATCTGGTAGCCCATCAGCCAGACATGCACCGGCGCGAAGTCCCGCACCAGCGGCCCGAAGAAGAGCGCCGCCAGCATCAGGAACGGGGTCGAGACGCCGAGCTGCCAGAAGAGCGTGGATTCGCCGGGATCCGCGACACGGCCGAGAGCCGCAGCATCATCCCGACCGCCGCCCAGCCGATGGCGCCGATGAAAGCCACGATGTCGCCCACCAGGTCGGCCTCGCCGCCACCCCTGTCCGCCATCACCACGGCGACCGAGACGAGGCAGAGCACCAGGCCCAGGCTCTTGCCCGCGGTCAGCCGTTCGCCCGGCAGCAGGAAATGCGCCATCAGGCTGAGGTGCACGGGCATGGTGTAGAACATGATCGACACCCGCGACACCGTGGTGCGGTCGACCGCGACGTAGAGGCAGATGAATTCGAACGCGAAGAGCAGCCCGAGGACGACGCCCGCGCGCACCACCTCGCGGTCGGTCGGGAACGGGATCCGCCGGACGACGATCCACAAGCCGATGAAGGCCCCCGCCACCAGCGAGCGCAGGCCCGACTGGAACACCGGCGACAGCCCGTCTGAGGTGAGTTTCATCACCACCTGGTTGGCCCCGAGGATCAGCGAGAAGAGGGTGAGGAACGCGGCGCCCTGCGCGTCCATGCGGGTCTTGGTCATGGCGGCATGAAACGCCGCGCGGGCGCGCGGTCAAGCGACAGGCACGCAAAGGCGCCCTTCCGCCACCTACTTGCGAAACCGCCGGAAGAAGCGCGGGTTGCGCCGGACGAAGTCGTGGATCGTTCCGGTCAGCCCGCCCAGCTTCTGCCCCTTGAGGTAGGCAAAGCCCGCCGATGCGCCGAGCGCCGCGCCGACGGTGTCGACGATCAGGTCCTTCATCGTGTCGGGCAGGCCCGATTTCTGCATATTCCAGCCCAGGAACTGGTCCATGCCGAATTCGAAGATCTCCCACAGGGTGCCGACGGTCAGCGCGAAGCAGAAGGCGAAGAAGGCGATGGCGACGGGCGGCGCGGCATAGCGGTCGCCCTGGAACATCATGAAGACGAGGATGAAACCGATCAGCCCGAAACCGACCGCGCTGCCGAAATGCAGGACCAGGTCCCACCACCAATAGCGGTAGTAGAAATCGTAGACCTCGCCCAGGAACAGCGTCATGGCGACGAACATGGTGGTCGCCACGATGAAGCTGCGGGGCACATTCACCTCGGCCCAGCGGGCGACGAAGATCGGCGCCATCGACAGCGCCAGCGTGGCCAGCGCGATAAAGGCGAGCGACAGCCGCCAGGTGATCAGGGCATCGAGCGCGGAGAGGAGCAAAACCGCCCAAATGGCGAGCGTGATCCAGGACTGACCTTTATACATCGTGACTTGCTTCGCTTCCCGCGCATATCTTCCGGCATGACATCAGATAAACTCCGCGTCGCAACCTACAACCTCCAGAAATGCGTCGGGCTCGATCTTCAGCGTCGGCCCGACAGGTCGCTGACGGTGATCGACGGGATCGCCGCCGACCTCGTGGTGCTGCAGGAGGCCGACAAGCGGGTGCCGCCGCGTCCCGCCGCCCTGCCCCATGACATGGCGGAATCGCAGGGCTGGCAGATCGTCGACATGGGCCACCCGGCCGGATCGCTGGGCTGGCACGGCAACGCGGTGCTCTATCGCAACGGGATCGAGGTGACGGACACCGGCCGGATCGAGCTGCCGGGGCTGGAGCCGCGCGGCGCGATCCGGGTGGACCTCGACACCGCCATCGGCCCGCTGCGCGTGGTGGGCACGCACCTGGCGCTGCTGCGGCGGTTCCGGCTGATGCAGCTGGGGGCGATCCGCCGGGCGCTGGCCAAGCTCGACCCGGTGCCGACGGTGATCGCGGGGGACTTCAACGAATGGGGCGACGCGCAGGCGCTGCAGGGGCAGCTCGGGCCCTACCGGATCCTCGCCTCCTTCCCGTCCTATCCCGCGCCGCGGCCGATCGCGGCACTCGACCGGTTCGCCATCGGGCCGGGGCTGACGGCGACCAAGCCGCGCCCGGTGCTGGGCCAGCCCGCGCGCATCGCCTCGGACCACCTGCCGGTCTGGACCGACCTGACGCTCGACCGCTGATCGGGCGGTGATCGGGCGCCCGGCGGCTTGCCCTTGGCGGTGATCTTCGGCCAAGGTGGCCGCGACCCGGCGTGGCGAAGGGCCCTACCCCGATGACCATCCTGCAGATCGCATCCCTGCTGATCGTGCTCGCCGCGGTGTTCGGCACGGTGAACTACTTTGTCCTCAAGCTGCCCGCGACCATCGGCATCCTTGTCGTGGCGCTCTTTGCCTCGGTCGCGGTGCTGCTAATCGACCGGCTGTTCCCGGCCTCGTCCATGGCCGAGGAGATCCGGTCCGTCGTGGTCGGCATCGACTTCACCGACGCGTTCCTCGACGGGATGCTGGGGCTCCTCCTCTTTGCGGGCGCGCTGCACGTCAAGGTCAGCGACCTTCGGCAGCAATGGTCGGCGGTGTTCCTGATGGCGACGATGGGTGTGGCGCTGTCGACTGCGGTGGTGGGCTTCGGCTTTGCCTGGGTCGCGGGGGTGCCGCTGGCGGTGGCGCTGGTCTTCGGCGCGCTGATCTCGCCCACCGACCCGGTCGCGGTGCTGGGCGTCCTGCGCGAGGCCAAGCTGAGCACCTCGCTCGAAACCCAGATCGCGGGCGAGAGCCTCTTCAACGACGGTGTCGGCTACGTCGTCTACCTGATCCTCGTCAGCATCGCCTTTCCGGTCGCCGCGGGTGGAGAGGCCGGACATGGGGAAAGCACGCTGGCCTCGGCCGCGCTCCTCTTCCTGCGCGAGGCGGGCGGCGGGCTGGTTCTGGGCCTCGTGCTGGGCTGGCTGGTGTTCCGGGTGATGCGGCGGATCAACGACCCCTCTCTCGAGGTGCTGATAACGCTGGGGCTGGCCTTTGGCGGCTACGAGCTGGCGGTGGCGCTTGGCGTGTCGGCCCCGATCATGGCGGTCTGCGCAGGGCTTCTGATCGGCGACGTCGGCGCCCGCCACGGGATGAGCGAGGCGACGCGCGACTACGTCTCGACCTTCTGGACGCTGGTGGACGAGATCCTGAACGCGATCCTCTTCCTGCTGATCGGGGTCGAGGTCTTTGCCATCACCTTCGACGGCGACTACGTCTCGGCCGTGCTCTTCGCGATCCCGCTGGCACTGCTCGCGCGGCTGGTGTCGGTCTGGGTGCCGGTGACATTGCTGCGGCCGATCCGCAGCTTCGACCGGGGCACGGTGCCGATCATGACATGGGGCGGGCTGAAGGGCGGCGTCTCGGTCGCGCTGGCGCTCGGCCTGCCGCCCAGCGAATGGCGTTCGCTCATCCTTGCCGCGACCTACGGCGTGGTGATCTTTTCCATCATCGTGCAGGGGCTGACGGTGGGCCGGCTGGCACGGCACGTCGGGCGGGAGCCGGAGCTGGTATGAGGTGGATCGTCCTTCTGCGCGCGGTGAATGTCGGCGGGACGGGCAAGCTGCCGATGGCCGAGCTGCGCAAGGCGCTGGCGGCGGCGGGGGCCGAGGATGTGGCGACCTACATCCAGTCGGGCAACGTGGTCATGTCGCTGGACGAGGACGACCCGCGCCGGGTGGAGGCGATGGTGGCGCAGGTGATCGAGGACAACTTTGGCTTCCGGCCCGGTGTCATGGCCTTCACCGCCGCGGATTTCGACGCGGCCCTCGGCGCCCTGCCGGCCGAACCCGAGTACGGGCGGCACCTGCACCTGATGTTCTTCACCGACACGCCGGATCCGGAAGTCGCGGCGAAACTGGCGGGCCATTGCACCGGTGGTGAGACGGTCGTGCTGGGCGAACGCTGCCTCTACCTGCACGCGCCGGCGGGGTTCGGGACCTCGAAGCTGGGCGGCCGGGTGGAAAGGGCGCTTGGCGTCGCCGCGACCGGGCGGAACCTGAACTCGGTCCGGAAGATCCGCGCGATGGTGTGACCGTGCGGGGCGCCACCACACCCGCGCACCACCCGGCAGCCCGCCCCTTTCCCCTTGCCCTTCCCCGCGCCAACGGGCACAGCCTGCACCCGAGGGAGAGCCGAATGACCACGACCACCACCACTCCGCAGGCGCGATCCGACACCACCCGTGCGGTGCTCTGGATGACCGGGGCGGTTGTCTCGTTCATCTCGATGGCGCTGGCCGGGCGCGCGGTCAGCGTGGAGCTCGACACATTCGAGATCATGCTCTTCCGCAGCCTCGTCGGGCTGGTCGTGATGAGCGTCATCATCACCGCCCGCGCCCGCTGGTCCGAGATCTCGACCCGCCGGATGGGCCTGCACGGCGTGCGGAACCTGTGCCATTTCACCGGCCAGAACCTGTGGTTCTACGCGATCACCGTGATCCCGCTGACACAGGTCTTCGCGCTGGAATTCACCTCGCCGCTCTGGGTGCTGGTGCTGTCGCCGCTGATCCTGGGCGAGAGGCTGACGCCGGTGCGCGGGCTCTCGGCGCTGATCGGCTTTGTCGGCATCCTGATCGTCACCCGCCCGGGCACCGCGCCGCTTTCGGCAGGGCTGGTCTGTGCCGCGCTGGCCGCCGTCTGCTTTGCCGCGACCAACGTGCTGACTCGGCGGCTGACCCGCGACGTGAGCGTGATGAACATCCTCTTCTGGCTGACCGCGCTGCAGGCCATCTTTGGCGTGATGTGCGCCGGTGCCGACCTCGACATCGCGCTCCCCTCGGCCGAGGCGCTGCCGCTGATCGTGCTGATCGGCGCGGCCGGGCTGATGGCGCATTTCTGCCTGACCTCGGCGCTGCGGCTGGCCCCCGCGACGGTGGTGATGCCGGTCGATTTCGCCCGCCTGCCGCTGGCCGCGATCATCGGGGCGCTGATTTACCACGAGCCGCTGGACCCCTACGTCCTGCTGGGCGCGGCGGTGATCTTCGGCGGCAACTACCTGAACATCTGGAACGAGACACGTGCGTGATTGCACAAGGATCGGATTGCGGGTCGCCCGGAAAAGGCGCCTGATGCGGTGATGCAGCAAAAGACCATCTCGACCGCGGCTTGGGGCCAGCTTCTTCTCCTCGGGTTCATCTGGGGCGGGTCGTTCATCGCCATCCAGACCGCCGTGCGCGAGGTGGGCCCCTTCACCTCGGTGCTGCACCGGACCTTCTGGGCGGCGCTGCTGCTCTGGGTCGTGGTGCTGGCCTTGCGGCTCAGGATGCCGCGCGATGCGCGGACCTGGGGCGCCTTCGCGGTGCAGGGCGGGCTCAACAACGTGATTCCCTTCACCCTGCTGGCCTTTGGCACCCAGCACCTCGAGACCGGGCTGGTGTCGATCTTCAACGCCGCCACCGCCGTTTTCGGCGTGCTGATCGCGGCCATCGTCTTTGCCGACGAAAAGCTCACCCTGCGCAAGGGCGTCGGGGTCGGCATCGGCTTTGCCGGCGTGGTGGTCGCCATGGGCCTGTCGAACCTGCAGCAGCTCGACCTGCGGTCGCTCGCGCAGCTGGCCTGCATCGGCGCGGCCTTCTGCTATGGCTGCGCCGGGTCCTGGGCACGGGCGCGCCTGGGGCACCTCGAGCCGCGGGTGGCCGCCACGGGCATGCTGACGACCGCCGCGCTGATGATGATCCCGCTGACCCTGTGGTTCGAGGGACCGGTGCGGTTCGACCTAATGCCGGTGACCTGGGGCGCGATCGGATACTACTCGATCATCGCCACCGGCGGCGCCTTCCTGCTCTACTACTCGATCCTGGCCAAGGCGGGCGCGGGCAACCTGATGCTGGTGACGCTGCTGGTCGCCCCGATCGCCATCCTGATCGGCGCCGTCGTGCTGGGCGAGGCGCTGCATCCGCGTCACTACGCGGGCTTCGCCCTGCTGGCCTGCGGGCTTGCGGTGCTCGACGGACGCATCCTCTCCCTGCTCACGCCGCGCCGCCGCAATAGGGTTTGACCGCCCCGGCGCGCGCGTCTAACACCGGCGCGGCTGAGGAAGGACCGGCGATGATCTACGAGACGGCGCAAGACTGGCGCGCGGCGCCGCACAAGCGGGTGATGCTGTTCGGCATGTCCGGGCTGGGCAAGACCCACGTGTCGACCCTGCTGCGCGACAGCGGCGACTGGTTCCACTACTCGGTCGATTACCGCATCGGCACCCGGTACATGGGCGAACACATCGCCGACAACGCCAAGGCGCATGCCATGAAGGTGCCGTTCCTGCGGGACCTGCTGATGTCGGATTCGATCTTCATCGGATCGAACATCACCTTCCACAACCTCGCGCCGCTCTCGACCTACCTCGGCAAACCCGGCGATCCGGACAAGGGCGGTCTGCCCTTCGAGGACTACATGGTCCGGCAGGAGCAGCACCGCGCGGCCGAGATCGCGGCGATGCGCGACACGGCGCATTTCGCCGAGCGCTCGGTCCGGCTCTACGGCTATCCGCATTTCGTCTGCGACACCTCGGGCTCGATCTGCGAGATCACCGATCCCGCGGATCCGGACGATCCGCTGCTGGCCGAGATCGCCGAGACCGCGCTGCTGGTCTGGATCAAGGGCGACGAGGCCCACACCGAAGAGCTGATCCGTCGCTTCGACCGCGCGCCCAAGCCGATGTACTACCAACCCGCATTCCTGCACGATGCATGGGCAGCTTACTTCGAGGAAACCGGCGATGCGCCGGACAGGGTCGACCCCGACGCCTTCGTGCGCTGGACCTATGCCAAGGCGCTGGCCCATCGTCGTCCCCGGTACGAGGCGCTGGCCCGCCGCGGGGTGACCGTGACGGCCGATGCCGTGGCCGCCGTCCGCACGGCGGCCGATTTCGAAGAGCTGATCGCCGCCGCCCTTGAGGCGCGCTGAGCGGTTCCTATCTTCGCCGAACGAAAACTGACCCAAGAGGCCCGAAATGCCGATCAAGATCCCGTCCGACCTGCCCGCCTACGACGTGCTCACGCGCGAGGGCGTCATGGTCATGGACGAGGACCAGGCGGCACGTCAGGACATCCGCGCGTTGCGCATCGGGCTGCTGAACCTGATGCCCAAGAAGATCCAGACCGAGATCCAGTTCTCGCGCCTGATCGGGGCGACGCCGTTGCAGATCGAGCTGTCGCTGATCCGGATGAGCGATCACCAGACCCGCAACACCGCCGCCGAGCACATGGAGGAGTTCTATCGCCCCTTCGAAGAGGTCGAGGCCTCGGGCGAGAAGTTCGACGGCTTCATCATCACCGGCGCCCCGATCGAGCACCTGGAGTTCCAGGATGTCACCTATTGGCAGGAGCTGACCCGCGTCTTCGACTGGACGCAGAGCCACGTGCATTCGACCTTCGGCGTCTGCTGGGGTGGCATGGCGATGATCAACTACCTCAACGGCGTGCCCAAGCACCTGCTGGAAGCCAAGCTCTTCGGGGTCTACCCGCTCAAGAACCTCGACCGCGCCTCGCCCTACCTGCGCGGCTTCTCGGACGCCTGCACCATCCCGGTGTCACGCTGGACCGAGATCCGGCAGGGCGACGTGGACGCGGTGCCGGGGCTCAGGACGCTGCTGGCGGACGCCGTCACCGGCCCCTGCCTGGTCGAGGATGCGGCGCACCGCGCGCTCTACATCTTCAACCACTTCGAATACGACAGCGACACGCTCAAGCAGGAGTATGACCGCGACGTGGCCGAGGGCGCTGCGATCGACGTGCCGGTGAACTACTACCCCAGGAACGATCCGACCCAGCCGCCGACCAACCGCTGGCGGAGCCACGCGCACCTGCTCTATGGCAACTGGATCAACCAGATCTACCAGACCACGCCCTACGACATGGACGAGATCGGTGGTTAAGGTCGTCCTCGCGCTCCTCGTCCTGCTGGCGCTGGCGACCTGGTGGCGGTCCGGCGCGCGGCGGGCCGAGGCCGAGGAAAGCCATCCCCGGCAGGGCCAGTTCGTCACCGTCGACGGCCACCCGGTGCATTACCTGCAGACCGGCAGCGGGCCGGACGTGGTGCTGATCCACGGCGCCTCGGGCAACCTGCGCGACATGACCTTCGACTTCGCCGAACGGCTGGCCGCGGACTACCGGGTGACGATGTTCGACCGCCCGGGCCTCGGCTACACCCCGCCGCTGGCCACGCGCGGCGTCAGCGTCATGGACCAGGCTGACCTGCTGCACGGCGCGGCACGCAGCCTCGGGATCGCGCGGCCAGTCGTGGTGGGCCAGAGCTTCGGCGGCGCGGTCGCTATGGCCTGGGCCGTGCGCCACCCCGAGGACACCGCCGCGATCGTCTCGCTCGCCGGGGCCACCCATCCGTGGGAGGGCGATATCGAGGTGCTGCACCGGGTCGTGTCGACCCCCGTGCTGGGGCCGGCGTTGACGTGGCTGATCTCGGCCTGGGTGCCCAAGGCCTATGTCCGCGGACAGGTCGACGGCGTCTTCACCCCGCAGCCCGCCCCCGAAGGCTATGCCGACTACATCGGCCTGGGCCTCGTCACCCGGCCCGAGACGCTGCTGGCCAATTCCCGCCAGCGCGACACCCTCAAGGAAGAGCTGCTGGAACTGCGCCAGTTCTACCCCGACCTCGAGATGCCGGTGGAGGTGGTGCATGGCACCGCCGACGACATCGTCGGCCTCAAGGTCCATGCCGAGGCGATGCTGCGCGACGTGCCGCAGGCCAACCTCACCCGGCTGGAGGGGATCGGGCACATGCCGCACCACGTCGCCCCCGAGGCGGTCGAGGCGGCCATCGGCCAGGCCGCCCAACGGGCCGGATTGCGCTAGGGCCCGCCCGCCTCCATATTGAGGCAAAAGAGGAATTCCCGATGGACCTGCCTTTCGACGGTGCGATCAGCAAATACTACGAGGACGAGGCGCCAAAGGAGATCCGGAACGCGATCAAGCGGGCCGACAAGGACGACCTGATCTGCCCGAACTACCCGTATTCCGAGCGGATGAACAAGAAGGCCTATACCAAGGAGCTCGAAGCGCTCCAGGTCGAGCTGGTCAAGCTGCAGCACTGGGTCAAGGAAACCGGCGCCCGTGTCGTGATCGTGTTCGAAGGCCGGGACGCATCTGGAAAAGGCGGCACGATCAAGCGCTTCCGCGAGTATCTTAATCCACGCGGCGCGCGCGTGGTCGCGCTGCCGAAACCGACGGACGTGGAAGCCGGCCAGTGGTATTTCCAGCGCTACACCGACCATCTGCCGACCAAGGGCGAGATCGTGTTCTTCGACCGGTCCTGGTACAACCGCGGCGTGGTGGAGCATGTCTTCGAGTTCTGCAGCAACGACGAACGCGAGAGCTTCTTTCGCCAAGTCCCTGAATTCGAAAAGCTTCTTGTCGATGACGGCATCATGCTCTTCAAGTTCTGGCTGAACGTGAGCCGGCAGGAGCAGCTGCGCCGCTTCATCGACCGCGAACAGGACCCGCTGAAGCAGTGGAAACTGTCATGGATCGACGTCGAGGGTCTGAAACGCTGGCACGCCTATTCCGCCGCGATCATCGAGACGCTCGAGCGCACCCACACCAAGGCCGCGCCCTGGAGCGTGATCCGGTCTGACGACAAGCGTCGGGCCCGGTTGGCCGCGTTGAGGCAGGTCCTGCACCACGTTGATTACGCACGGAAATCCGAAAAGGCCATCGGTCCGCTCGACCCCCTGATCGCGGGCGGGCCGGATATCTGGGATGCCTAAGAAGCGCGGCTATCATCACGGCAACCTCCGGCAGGCGCTGGTCGACGCGGCCCTCGAACTTATCGAGGAAAAGGGCCCGACCGGCTTCACCCTGTCCGAGGCCGCCAAGCAGGCCGGCGTCACGCCCGCCGCGGTCTATCGCCATTTCGAGGGGCGCGAGGACCTGATCGCCGAGGCCGCCCGCCAGGGCTACGAGATCTTCGGCGACGTGATCGACTATGCCTACCAGAAGGGCCAGCCCTCGGCCCTCGCGGCCTTCGAGGCGACCGGGCGCGCCTATCTCGCCTTTGCCCGACGTTATCCCGGCCATTACATCGCGATGTTCGAAAGCGGCATCTCGGTCAACCGCACGCCGGAGCTTGCCGCCGCCTCGCGCCGGGCCTGGGCAGTGCTGGAACGCGCGGCAAACGACCTGTCGCAGCACATCCCCGAGGACAAGCGCCCGCCGGCCTCTATGTTCTCTGCCCACATCTGGGCGATGTGCCACGGCGTGGTCGAACTGTTTGCCCGCAACTCTCCCGGCACGCAGAGCCCGTTCCCGGCCGAGGACCTGCTGGAAAGCGGGATCGGCGTCTACCTCCGCGGCCTCGGCCTCGTCGCGCCCGACCAGTGACCTGCGCCGGTTAGGCGACTGGTAGGGAATTTGTGCGACCCCTCGCGCGGTGTCAGCGTGGGAGGTTGCCGATGACCGGTCCCCTGGATGAATTCGAAGACTTGCGCGACCGGGCCTGCCGGTTGCTCGGCCTGCTGGCGGTCGCGATGGCCCTGCCGGTGACGGTCGCCGGATGGCTTGGCGGTCACCTGATGCTGGCCGGGATCGGGGCACTGGTCTTTGGCGGCGCGGGGCTCCTGGCGATCGGGATGCGCGGCGATGCCGGGCGGCTCACGGTGGCGCTGGCGCTGACGGGGCAATGCATCGCACTGAACGCCGCCCTCTCCGGCACGGCGCTGCAGATCGACAGCCACATGGTGTATTTCGCCGTGCTCGCCACGCTGGTGATGATGACCGACCTGACCGCCCTGTTGGCCGCCGCCGGGGCCATCGCGCTGCACCACCTGACGCTGACCTTCCTGATGCCCGCGCTGGTCTATCCCTCGACCGACCTCGTCTTCAACATCGGCCGCACCGCCTTTCACGCGGTGATCGTCGTGCTGGAAGCGGCTGCTCTAACGATCACCATCCGGACCCGGATGCGCCTGAACCGCGAGGCCGAGGCGCGCGAGGCCCGGCTGGCCGAGGAAATGCGCCGCACCGAAGAGATGCAGGCCCGCCACGCCGCCGAGGCGCAGGAGGCGGTGGACCTGCTGGGACGCAAGTTCGACCGCCTGTCGCAGGGCGACCTGACCGTGCGGATCACCGAGGCGCTGCCCGACAGCTACGGCGGCCTGACCGCGAGCTTCAACACCACCGCCGCGCAGATGGCCGACACCCTGCGCGGGGTGCGCGACGAAAGCTTCTCGATCCAGGGCCAGTCGCGCGAGATCGCGCAGGCCGCCACCGACCTCGCGACCCGGACCGAACGGCAGGCCGGCACGCTGTCGACGCTCGCCCATTCGCTGGGCGACCTGACCGGGCTGGTGCGCGAGGTGGCGGGCGACGCCAACAGCGCCCGCGGCCAGTCCGAGGTTGCCCGCGACAAGGCGCATCACGGCGGAGAGGTCATGGCCCGGGCGCTGAGCGCGATGGACGCGATCGAGACCTCGGCGGCCGAGGTCCGCAAGGTCGTCGGCGTGATCGAGGATATCGCGGTGCAGACCAACCTGCTGGCCCTGAACGCCGGCGTCGAGGCCGCCCGCGCGGGCGAGGCCGGGCGCGGCTTTGCCGTGGTCGCGACCGAGGTCCGCGCATTGGCGCAGCGGGCCGCCGACGCGGTGCGCGACATCGACATGCTGATCGCCGAAAGCGGCGCGCAGGTCGGCAACGGGGTCGAGCTGGTCAAGCGCACCGGCACGGCGCTGGACGAGATCAAGGGCGCGGTCGAGGACGTGGCCCGCGGCATGGCCACCATCGCAGGGTCGAGCCAGAAGCAGACCGAAGGGCTGGAGCAGGTCACCCGCGCGATCTCGGACCTGGACCAGGTGACGCAGCAGAACGCCGCCATGTTCGAAGAGACGATGGCGGCCAACACGGTGCTGTCGGGCAAGGCGGTCGACCTCGCCCACCGGGTCGACCGGTTCCGCGTCGATCCCGCCACCGGCCCGACCGGCTGGGAGGACGAGATGCCCGCCCCCGCCGCCGCGCCCGAAAAGCGCCGGGCGTGACGAAAGGCCGGGCCGGGCCACCCGCGACAACCGCTTCTCAACCTTTTTGCCGCAAGCCCGTGGGAAACGGAGTCCCGCCATGCAGTTCCTCCTCCCCGCCCTGATCATGCTGCTCTGCCTCGCTCTTGCGCCGGCGGCGGTGCTCTCCTCCACCGCGCCCGACACCGGGCCGTGGCTGGTGGTCGTGCCGCCCTGGGTGGACGGTGAGGCGGTGCTGGCCCGCGCCGGGGCCCGGCCCATCGGCCCGCTGCGCGCGCCGCTCGGCCTGATCGCCGATGGGCCGCCGGGCACCGGGGCGCGGCTGCACGCGATGGGGGCCTGGGCCGTGCTCGACGCGCGGCGGATCGCGGCCCTCTGCGGCCGGAACGGGGATTTCGGCGCATGAACGATTTCGAACGCACCCGCGCGCAGGCCACCCGGCTGATCGCCCTGATCGCGATGCTGATGGCGCCCTGCGTCGCCGTCGCGGGCTGGCTGGTCGGCAGCAACGTGGCCTTTGCGCTCGGCGGCAGCCTGCTCTTCGCGCTGATCGGTGCTGCCTCCCTCAGGATGGCGCCGCGGATGGCCCGGATGATCGCTGCGCTCGCCCTGACGGGTGAGGCCATCGTGCTGAACGGGGCCCTGGTGGGCCACCCGATGCAGATCGACATGCACATGGTCTACTTCGCCGTTCTGGCGGCGCTGGTGATGATGTCGGGGCTGCGCCCGCTCTACCTGGCGGCGCTGACCATCGCGGCGCATCACCTGACCCTGACCTTCGTCATGCCGCAACTAGTCTTTCCCTCGACCGACCTCGGCTTCAACATCGGCCGCACGGCGTTTCACGCGGGGATCGTCGTGCTGGAAACCGCGGCGCTGGCCTTTGCGGTGATGGTCCGGCTCAAGCTCAACACCGCCGGCCATGCCCAGACCGCGGCGCTGGCCCAGTCGGCGGCCGAGACCCGCGCCGCGCTCGACCAGGCCAAGGCCGAACAGGCCCGTGCGGAAACCGCCCTGCGCGAGGCAGAGGCGGCCAAGCACGCCGCCGAAACCGCGCAGCGCGAGGCCGAGGAGGCCCGCCACCGGGCCGAGGCCGCGGCCGACGCCGCCCGCGCCGCCGAGGCCGAGACGGTGCGCCAGCAGGAACGCCACGCGACCGAGGCGGCGCAGGCCATCGCCCTCCTCGAGGCCAAGTTCGCCGCCCTGGCCGAGGGCGATTTCGCCACCCGCATAACCGAACCGCTGCCCGGCACCTACGCCGTCATGGCCGAGGGCTTCAACGATGCCGCGCGGCGCATGGCCAGCGCCCTGCGTGAGGTCCGGGACGAGACCGAGGCGATCCGCGGCCAGTCGGCCGAGATCGCGCAATCGACCGGCGACCTGGCCAGCCGGTCCGAACGGCAATCGGCCACCCTGTCGGGCCTGTCGGGATCGCTGAGCGAACTGACCGGCCGCCTGGGCGAGATCGCGCGCGACGCCGGGCGCTTCCGCGCCCAGACCGAGGACGCCCGCGACAAGGCCCAGCAGGGTGGCGAGATCATGGGCGAGACGGTGACCGCGATGGACGCGATCGAGTCCTCTTCGGCCGAGGTGCGCAAGATCATCTCGGTCATCGATTCGATCGCGTTCCAGACCAACCTGCTGGCGCTGAACGCAGGCGTCGAGGCCGCTCGCGCCGGAGAGGCCGGGCGCGGCTTTGCCGTGGTCGCGACCGAGGTGCGCGCGCTGGCCGCCCGGTCATCTGAGGCCGCGCGCGAGATCGACGGGCTGATCAATTCGAGCGGCGCGCAGATCGCCGCCGGCGTCCACCTGGTGAAACGCACGGGCGAGGCGCTGGAGGACATCCGCAGCTCGGTCGAGGAGATCGCCACCGGCATCGGCACCATTGCGGAGGCGAGCGAGCACCAGTCCCGCGGCCTCGACGAGGTCAGTGGCGCGATCGGAGAACTGGACCAGGTCGCACAGCACAATGCCGCGATGCTGGAAGAGGCGCTTGGCGCGAACAAGTCGCTGTCGGAAACCGCCGATCACCTCTCGGGGCTGGTGGGGCAGTTCCGGCTGGGCGGCGAGGACACCGTGGGCGATCGGGACTGGCGGAGTACTGACGGCCCCGCGGCCGAAGACCGCAAGGCGCGCCGCAGCGCCTGAGACCTGCGCCGGGGCCGCGCGGGTCGGGGCGCCGCCCGGCGCGGGACCGCATCGGGCCGCGCCAAAAGGAAAGGGCCGCCCCGCGGGACGGCCCTTTGCCAAACTGGTTGAAACGGATCAGCGTTTCGAGAACTGGAAGCTCCGGCGGGCCTTGGCCTTACCGTATTTCTTCCGTTCCACGACGCGGCTGTCGCGGGTCAGGAAGCCGGCAGCCTTCAGCGGCGCGCGCAGCGACGGATCATAGAGCTGCAGCGCTTTCGAGATGCCGTGCTTGACCGCACCGGCCTGGCCCGAGAGGCCACCGCCCGCGACGGTCGCGTAGACGTCGAATTCACCTTCGACACCGGCAACCGAGAACGGCTGGCGCAGGATCATCTGCAGCACGGGACGGGCAAAGTACTTGTCCATTTCCTTGCCGTTCACGGTGACCTTGCCGGAGCCCGGCTTGATCCAGACGCGGGCGACCGCGTCCTTCCGCTTGCCGGTCGCGTAGGAACGGCCCAGCTCGTCACGAACCGGCTCGCGCGCGGCTTCGACGTCGGCAACGACGGTTTCGGACACGGCGCCCTTGAGCTCTTCGAGCGAATTGATCTGGTCGGTCATCATGCGCTCCGGGTGTTCTTGGCGTTCATGGATTTCACGTCGAGCACTTCGGGCGCCTGCGCCTCGTGCGGATGCTCGGCGCCGGCATAGACGCGCAGGTTGGTCATCTGCTTGCGGCTCAGACGGTTGCCCGGGAGCATCCGCTTGACGGCCATGGTGACCAGACGCTCGGGGTGTGCACCCTCAAGGATCTGACCCGCCGAGCGCGACTTGATGCCGCCCGGGTAGCCGGTGTGCCAGTAGTGGTTCTTGTCGGTGCGCTTCTTGCCCGTGAGCTGGACCTTGTCAGCGTTGATCACGATGACATTGTCGCCCATGTCCATGTGGGGCGTGAAGGACGGCTTGTGCTTGCCGCGCAGCCGCATGGCAACGATCGACGCAAGACGGCCCAGCACGACGCCCTCGGCGTCGATGATGATCCATTTCTTGTCGATGTCTGCCGGGGTAGCGGTAAAGGTTTTCATGTCGCTTCCTGAGACGTGGAATTCGGATTGCGGTGTTCTAAGCATTTCGGAAGGCCAGTCAAGCGCACACTGCCGGAATAAATACAGCGATTCCAGTTGCTTGCAAAATAGGTACCAAAATACCCCACTAAATGGGCACCCCGGTGCCCGCCTCCTGCCTCGTCCGCCGCGCCGCGGGCCGCGGCCGCAACCTCGCCCGGCCGTTTCCCGAACCGCCGCGCCCACGGGCGCCGCGCCGGAAAAACGCCGAATAAACAGGCGCTAAGCCCCCGCGGACCGCGTCGTGGATTGCCGACGTAACAGAAGCGTGACACATCCGCGAGAGGGACACTCAAGGGGAAAACTGAATGCGTGCTCTGTACCTCCTCGCCGCCTGCGGCGGGGTTCTGTTCGCGAGCCCGGCGCTCGCGCAAGGTGTTGAACTTTCCTACGGCGCGGCCGCCAACCTGGGCGTGTCGGACGGCGACACCTCCTTCACCGTCGAGGGCGAGGTCACCGCGTCCTACAACGGCTTCTTTGCAGGCATCTGGGCCGAAACCGTCGACGGCGGCACCTACGACCTCGATATCGAGCTGTCGGCAGGTTACGCCTTCGCGCTCGGCACCGCCGAGATCGGCCTGACCTACACCGCCTACTTCACCGACGACGACTATGACACCCAGTCGATCGAACTGGGCGTGGGCGTTCCGGTCAGCGACATGATCACCCTCGGCTCCGCCGCCTCCTACGACATCGACAACGAAGTCTGGGACCTCTCGGTCGGGTTCGAGGCGACGCCGATCGACAAGGTGACCATCGCCGCCCTGATCGGCGACGACGGCACCGGCACCTACTGGGAGGCCGGCGCCTCCTACGCGCTGACCGACTCGGCCTTTGTCGGCCTGCTTTATGAGGACAGCGACTACGACGTCGAAACCGTGACGTTCAGCATCGGTTTCGCGTTCTGACGCTGCGGTCCGCCGTCCCTCGGCGGCGGACCGTTCTACCGTTCGGGCGGGATCGAATAGGTCATCGTCGCCCGCGCCACCGGCGCCGGATCGCCCTGCGAGAACATCATCACGTCCCCGACCGCCAGCACGCGCCCCAGCTTGAGCAGCCGGCATTCCGCGACAAGGTCGACCCCCGCCTTCGGCTTGCGCATGAAATCGAGCGAGCAGCTCGTCGTCACCGCCAGCGCCTTGGGCCCGATCATCGCCAGCAGGTTCAGGTAGACCGCCACGTCGGCCAGCGCGAACATCGTCGGCCCCGACACCGTGCCGCCCGGCCGCAGATGCTTGTCGTTGACCGGCAGGCGCACCGTGATCTCCATCGGCGCAACCCGGTCGACCACGTAGCCGCGGGCCTGCGCGAACTCCCTCTCGATGAAGTCGTGCAGCGCCGCGATGTCCATCTGAACTGTCATTCTTTTCCTCCCTGACGTCCCGGCCTAGAGTTCCGCCAAAGGATGGGAGGCACAAGATGGCAATTCTGGAACGTCACGACACCGGCGCGGTCGCGCATCTGCACATGAACGCGCCCGAGCGGCTGAACGCGCTGTCCGATGCCATGCTGGCCGAGCTGCAGGCGGCGCTGGACGCGCTGCGTGAGGATCGCGCGATCCGGGCGGTGATCCTGTCGGGGGCGGGCAAGGCGTTCTGCGCCGGTCACGACCTGAAGGAGATGCAGGCCGGCCGGCAGGCCGAGGACGGCGGCGCGGCCTATTTCGCCGACCTCTTCGCCCGCTGCGCCGCGGTGATGCGGGCAATCCGCACCCTGCCCCAGCCCGTCATCGCGCAGGTCCACGGCATCGCCACCGCCGCAGGCTGCCAACTGGTGGCGACCTGCGACATGGCCGTCGCGGCCGAAGGCACGCGGTTCGGCGTGAACGGGGTGAACATCGGCCTCTTCTGCTCGACCCCCATGGTCGCGCTCAGCCGCAACATTCCCCGCAAGACCGCGTTCGAGATGCTGACCACCGGCACGTTCGTCGACACGGCCCGCGCCGAGGAGCTGGGCCTGATCAACCGGGCCGTTCCGGCCGAGGCGCTCGGCGCCGAAACGATGGCGCTGGCAGAGCTTGTCGCCTCGAAGCTTTCGACCGCCGTGAGAATCGGCAAGGAGGCGTTCTATGCCCAGGCCGAGCTGGACGTCGACGCGGCCTACGAGCTGACCGGCCGGGTGATGGTGGAAAACATGCTCGACCGGGACACCAACGAGGGGATTTCCGCGTTCCTGGAAAAGCGCGACCCCGACTGGCGGCAATAATCCGCGCATCACGGGCGCGTGATAACGGGGCGCCGCCACGATCTTGCCACGATGTTTCCGGGGCACTTCAACGAGGTGCCCCGCCCGGACGGCCCGATCCGGGGCCGTAGAGTGGTTTCGCCACCTTTCCGCCATATTTGCCGAATCTCCCGGATAGGCGCATGTGGTTGGGTGACGCGGACATCCGACGGTGGGTCACCGCTGAAACGCCTCCCTCCCGGCCGCTCTCTCTGGCCGACAGCGACGCATTCGGTGACCCACGGGCCGGCCCACCCTTCCCCGGGCCGCACCGTTCGTCCGCTGACACGCCGCCCTTTCCAAACCGCCCCCGATCCCCTAGATCGCCGCCATGGACAAAACTCTTCATATCGTCGGCGGCGGCATGGCCGGGAGCGAGGCCGCCTGGCAGGCAGCCGAGATGGGCGTCAGCGTCGTCATCCACGAGATGCGGCCGCAGGTCGGCACCTTTGCGCACAAGACCGGCAACCTGGCCGAGATGGTGTGTTCCAACTCCTTCCGGTCGGACGATGACGAACAGAACGCCGTCGGCCTTTTGCACTGGGAGATGCGGCAGGCGCAGGGGCTGATCATGGCGATGGCGGACAAGCACCGCCTGCCCGCCGGCGGCGCGTTGGCCGTGGACCGCGACACCTTTTCCGAAGAGATCACCGCGCGGCTGACCGCGCATCCCCGGATCACCGTCGAGGCCGGCGAGATTGCCGAACTGCCCGCCGAGGGCAGCTGGATTTTCGCCACCGGCCCGCTGACCTCCGCCGGGCTGGGCGCCGCGATCCAGGCCGAAACCGGCGCCGAACGGCTGGCCTTCTTCGACGCGATCGCGCCCATCGTCTATGCCGAGAGCATCGACATGGACGTGGTCTGGGCCCAGAGCCGATATGACAAGGGCGAGACCGAGGAGGAACAGAAGGCCTACCTCAACTGCCCGATGACCAAGCCGCAGTACGAGGCCTTCATCGACGCGCTGCTGGCCGCCGACAAGACCGAGTTCCACGAAGGCGAGACCGCTGGCTACTTCGACGGCTGCCTGCCGATCGAGGTGATGGCCGAACGCGGGCGCGAGACCCTGCGCCACGGTCCGATGAAACCCGTTGGCCTGACCAATGCGCACCGCCCCGAGGAAAAGGCCTATGCCGTGGTGCAGCTGCGCCGGGACAACGCGCTTGGCACGCTTTTCAACATCGTCGGCTTCCAGACCAAGATGAAGTACGGCGCCCAGACCGAGGTCTTCCGCATGATCCCGGGGCTGGAGAACGCGAGCTTCGCGCGCCTCGGCGGGATCCACCGCAACACCTTCATCAACTCGCCCACGCTGCTCGACGACCAGATGCGCCTGCGGTCGCGTCCCAACATCAGGTTCGCCGGCCAAGTCACTGGCGTCGAAGGATATGTCGAAAGCTCGGCCATGGGCCTTCTGGCCGGCCGCATGGCCGCGGCCGAGCTGCTGGGCCTCGACCTGCCGCCGGTGCCGCAGGACACCGCCATGGGCGCGCTGATCCACCACATCACCGGCGGGGCCGAGGCCAAGACCTTCCAGCCGATGAACGTGAACTTCGGCCTCTTCCGCCCGCTCGAGGACGTGCGCGGCGGACGCCGGGGTCGCAAGGACCGCTACAAGGGCTACACCGACCGCGCCAAGGCGGCCTGGACCGCCTGGCTGCAGGGCCAGCCCGTGCCGGAACTTGCCTGAGGGGCCAGGCGTTCCCATATCTTTCGGGAACGTCTTGGAAAGGACCTCGCTTCGATGCTGTACCTGCTTGCCCTCCTGCTGCCGCCGCTGGCCATCCTGCTGGCCGGGCGTCCGATCCTGGGCATCGTGATCTTCTTCATCTGGCTGCCGGCGATCCTGCTGTCTGGCGGCCTTGGCCACCCGATCTTCATCCTGCTGGCCTGGCTGATCATCCACGAACGCAGCACGCGCTGGCTCAGCCGCGACTGACCGGCCCGAAACGCGACGCGATGCGGCGCGCGGCGACGCGCTGCATTGACGGGCCGGGCGTCATGCGGTTCTAATTTCCACGCCCGCTGTGCAACGGTCCGGTGACAGTTCCGGTCACCGCCCTGCGCGACCGGGCGACCGCACCGTTCCGCCCCAGCCCGATCCGCCCGCGTCCGAGGCCCCGTGACCTTCGCCACCCGTTTCGCCCCTTCGCCCACGGGTCCGCTGCACCTGGGCCACGCCTATTCCGCCATCCTCGCCCATGACATGGCGCGGGCGGCGGGCGGGCTGTTCCACCTCAGGATCGACGACATCGACCAGAGCCGCGCGCGCCGCGAATGGGATGCGCAGATCCGTGACGACCTGGCCTGGCTGGGCCTGACCTGGGACAGCCCGGTCGAGCGCCAGTCGACCCATTTCGGCAGCTACCGCGCCGCCATCGACGCGCTGGCCGCGCGGGGCCTGGCCTATCCCTGTTCCTGCACCCGCCGGGATATCGAGGCCGCGGCCTCGGCCCCGCAAGAGGGCGCGCCGCAGTTCGGGCCGGATGGACGGATCTATCCCGGCACCTGCCGCGGCCGCCCGATGTCCGGAGCACGGGACAGCGATGCCATCCGCCTCGACCTGTCGCGCTGCACCGCGCCGGAGCTGGCGTTCACGGAAACCGGCCCGGCCCATGCCGGGACGCACATCGTCACGCTGGACGCCCTCAAACGCGACGTCGGGGACCCGGTGCTGGCACGGCCCAACATGGCGGCCTCCTACCACCTGTCGATCGTGCTCGACGACGCGGCGCAGGGGATCACCCATGTCGTGCGGGGCGAGGACCTGTTCGAGGCCACCTGGATCCAGCGCCTTCTGCAGCACCTGCTGGACCTGCCGACACCGACCTATCACCACCACGCGCTGATCCGCGACGACACGGGCAAGCGGCTGGCCAAGCGCGACGATGCCCGAGCCATCGCCAGATATCGCGACGAGGGCGCGACGCCCGCAGACATCCGCCGGATGGTCGGGCTCTAGACCATCGGCTCCATCACGATGGTTTCGCCCGCTTCGGTGACGGTGGTGTAGAAGCAGCTGCGCCGGTTGGTGTGACAGGCCGGCCCCTCCTGCCGGACCTGCATCAGCAGGCAGTCGCGGTCGCAATCGACCCGCAGCTCCACCAGCTCCTGCACGTGGCCCGAGGTCTCGCCCTTGCGCCACAGCTCCTGCCGCGAGCGCGACCAGTAGGTCACGCGCCCGGTGCGCAGGGTCTCGGCCAGCGATGTGGCGTTCATCCACGCCATCATCAGCACCTCGCCGCTGTCGGCGTCCTGCGCGATGGCGGGGATCAGGCCCGCGGCGTCGTATTTGAGAGAGGCAGGATCGAAAGCCACGGCGAAAACCCTTTTGCATCGGTGGACGGATCACCTATCTAATCAGGCGACACCCGAAAGGAAATCCCATGACCGGCGAGAGCGACCTGATCAAGCTCTACTCCAACCGCATCCTGGCCCTGGCCGCGGACATCCCGCGTCAGGATCGCCTCGACGCGCCCGACGCCACGGTCAAGCGCCGCGCGCCGCTCTGCGGATCGACGGTGACGGTGGACCTCAAGGTCGAGGACGGGAAGATCGCCGATTACGGGCAGGAGGTGCGCGCCTGCGCCCTCGGCCAGGCCGCTGCCAGCGTGGTCGGCAGCGCCATCGTCGGCTGCACGCCCGACCAGGTCGTCGCCGCGCGCGACGCGCTAAAGGCGATGCTGAAGGACGACGGCCCGACCCCGCCCGCCCCCTTCGAGGGGCTCGAGGTGCTGCGCCCGGCGCAGGACTACCGCAACCGCCACGCCTCGATCCTGCTGTCGCTCGAAGCGGCCTGCGAGGCGCTCGAGCAGGTGCGCCGGAGCGACTGCGCTTAACCGGCTGTTCGGATCTGCCCCGCTATAGAGCCCCCGTTGGCTCTGCGAGGCGCGATGAAACCTGAACCCGTTCTCAAGGCAGAGGCGCCCGCCGGCGGGCGCCGCGACCGGTTGGCGAAATCCGCCTCGTCACTCGGGCGCGAGGTGGTGGATTTCGCGGGGTTCCTCGAACGGCTCGACGCCGACGGCAAGCTGCAGATCGAGGCGCTGGACCAGCTGTCCGAGAACGCCCGCCACATGACCCAGATCAACGCCGCCGTGGCCGAGTCGCTGCAGGTCCTCGCCGCCTCGGTCGAAGAGGCGCTTGGCGTGCTGCACGACACCCAGGGCGGGATGGAACGCACCGTCACCGTGACCCGGCGGATGCGCGAGCAGTCCCAGACCATGGAACGCCAGCAGGTCGAGATCCAGCCGGTGATCGACGCGGTCCAGACCAACAACGAACAGATCCTCGCCATCGCCGCGCAGGTGAACATGCTGGCGATCAACGCCAAGATCGAAGCCGCCCGCGCGGGCGAGGCCGGGCGCGGATTTTCCGTGGTCGCCGACGCCATCAACGAACTGTCCGCCCGAACCGGCGAGGCGGCGCAGGACGTCACCCGAAATGTCGCCAACCTGACCAAGTGGATGGAACGGATGCAGGGCGACACCGCCCAGATGACCGACACCATCCGCGAGGTCGGAACCCTGGGCGAGACCGCGCATGAGCAGATGCAGGATGCCGTGGTCCGGATCCGCGGCGCGGGCGAACAGGCGCAGCAGCTGAACGACAATTCCGCGGCGACACGCGAAAAGGTGGCCGCATTTCCCCCTGCCCTCAGCCGGATCTGCGACCTGGTGACGAACGGGGTCGCCGGGCTCGACACCGCCAGCCGCCGCCTGACCCGGCTGATCGACCTGTCGGAAACCCTTGTGCAGGACAGCGTGGCGCTTGGCGGCAGCTTTGCCGACGCGCCCTTCATCGCCGCCGTCCAGCAACGCGCGCAAGAGATCGGCGCATGTTTCGAGGCCGCGCTGGACGATCACCGGATCACCATGGCGGATCTCTTCGACACCAACTATCGCCCGGTCCGGGGCAGCGACCCGCCCCAGGTCATGGCCCGCTTCACCAAGTTCACCGACACCGTGCTGCCGCCGATCCAGGAACCCGCACTCGACCTCGACCCGCGCGTCGTCTTCTGCGCGGCGGTGGACCGCAAGGGCTACCTGCCGACACACAACCGCAAGTTCTCTCAACGGCCCGGCAAGGACCCGGTCTGGAATGCCTCCCACTGCCGGAACCGGCGCATCTTTGACGACCGCGTGGGGATGAAGGCCGGGACCAACACCGAACCCTTCCTGCTGCAGGTCTATCGCCGCGACATGGGCGGCGGGGAATTCGCGCTGATGAAGGACCTCTCGGCCCCGATCATCGTCAAAGGCCGGCACTGGGGCGGGTTGCGGCTAGCCTACCGGTTCTGAAGGGTCGGGCTCCGGTCGGCAGGCGGATGACACTGGGTATGTGTGCGGCGGGCTTCGGAATGGCCCTCAAAGCTGGCGTGCGATCACCCATCCTCCCGGGAATGGAGAGCCTACCGGGGCAAGGTGCGCGGCGCTGACTTCAAGAAGGGGCAGATGGCCATTCGGTGAAACCGCTGGAGGTCCGGGAGAGCCGATGTTTCGGGCAAGCCAGCCGGCGGTCTGCATCGCCCTGCGCCCCTATGCGGTACGGCACCTTTATTGGTCGCAATCGGGCGATCCGCTCCCCACCCCGCATCCCGCAGTGGCCTCATGCGATACGTCGCATTCACCAGTCGCATTCGGTCGTCCCCCGGCCCCGCATCCCGTCGTCGCCTCATGCGACACGTCGCATTCACCTGTCGCGGCCGGGCGGTCCACCCCGCCCAACCCTTCCCGCACGCCAACGCCACCGCGCCCCCAAGCGCCCCCAAGAAAAACCGCCGCACTTCTTGGGGGAAGGCGGCGGTCAGTGATGCGGGGTCCCGTGCGGGACAGGAAGGCGCCGGGGAAAGAGGCAAGCCGGCAATCAAGGACAGGCATCCAGGGCGTCAGCCGCGGTTGGGGACGCGGCGGGACAACGCGAGCCTTCGGTCACGGTTTCCGCAGGCAGAATCTCAGGTCAGGCTGGGAAGGTAGAGCGCGCCCACGAGGAGCAGCATCAACGACGCGGCACCGATGGCATCCTGCAGCAGCGTGGCGCGGGTGCGTTTCGCGGTCGTCATGATCTGGTTCAGCATCTTGGACTCTCCCGTCAATCAGCGTTGTTGCCACTTTGTTCTCATATACCGCCGCGTCAGGCAAGAACTTTTTGAGAACATTTGAGAACAAATTGAAACGCTACGGGCTAACCCACTGAAATCAGGCGGATCGCCTCGTCCTGCCCCATCAGCCAGAGAAGAACGCGCGCCGCCTGTCCGCGGTGCCCGTCCAGCGTGGGATCGCCCTCGAGCAGCGCGCGCGCATCGCTCTGCGCCACCTGCATCAACGCCGCATGCCGCTCCAGGTCGGCGACCCGGAACCGTGGCAGGCCCGACTGCGCCACCCCGATCACGTCACCCGCCCCCCGCATCTGCAGGTCGACCTCGGCGATGCGAAACCCGTCCTCGGTCTCGCGCAGAAGCGACAGCCGCCGCTCCGCCGTTTCGCCCAGGGGCGCCGCGTAGAGCAGCAGGCAGGTCGATTGCGCCGCGCCGCGCCCGACGCGGCCCCGCAACTGGTGCAACTGCGCCAGGCCAAAGGTCTCGGCCCGTTCGATCACCATGATCGAGGCATTCGGCACGTTGACCCCGACCTCGATTACCGTGGTCGCCACCAGCACGCTGGTCTCGCCCGCCACGAAGCGCGCCATGGCGGCGTCCTTCTCGGCCCCCGGCATCTGGCCGTGCACCAGCCCGACGACCCCCTCGCCAAGCGCCGCGCGCAGCATGCGGAACCGGTCCTCGGCGGCGGTCAGGTCGCTCGTCTCGCTTTCCTCGACCAGCGGGCAGACCCAGTAGGCCTGCCGCCCCTCGGCCACCGCGCGGCGCAGGTGGTCCACCACCTCCTCCAACCGGCCAAGCGACACCAGCGCCGTGGTCACCGGCTGCCGCCCCGGCGGCTTCTCGTCCAGGACCGAGACATCCATGTCGCCATAGCTCGCCAGCGCAAGGCTGCGGGGGATCGGCGTCGCCGTCATCACCAGCACGTCGGGCGCCTGCCCCTTGCGGCCCAGCTCCATCCGCTGGCGGACGCCGAAGCGGTGCTGTTCGTCGATCACCGCCAGCCGCAGGTCGTGGAACGCGACCTCGGCCTGGAACACCGCGTGGGTGCCGACCAGGATGTCGATCCGTCCCGCCGCCAGGTCCTCGAGCAGGGCACGCCGTTCCGCCCCCTTGGCCCGCCCGGTCAGGCAGTCCACCCGGACCCCCGCGGCGGCGGCCAGCGGCCCGAGGCTCTCCAGGTGCTGACGCGCGAGGATCTCGGTCGGCGCCATCATCACGCCCTGCCCGCCCGCCTCGACCGCGGTGAGCAGCGCCATGAACGCCACCAGCGTCTTGCCCGCGCCCACGTCGCCCTGCAGCAGCCGCGACATGCGTTCGCCCTGCGCCATGTCGCCCGCGATCTCGGCCACCGCGCGCGTCTGCGCGCCGGTCGGGGCATAATCGAGCGATTTCAGAACCTTATCCCGCAACCGCCCATCCCCCTGCGTCACCCGTCCCTTGCCGCGCCGGACGTTGCGGCGGGCCAAAGCCAGGGTCAGCTGGTGCGCAAAGAGCTCGTCATAGGCCAGCCGCTCGCGGGCCGGGTCATGGTCGCTGACCGCGCCCTCGGGGCTGTGCGCCTCGACCAGCGCGGCGTGCCAGGCGGGCCAGGCGGCGGTGCGCACCTGCGACGGGTCGATCCATTCGGCCATCTCCGGCGCGCGGGCCAGCGCTCCCTGCACCGCCTTGGTCATCACCCGCTGGGTGATCCCGTGGGTCAGCGGATAGACCGGCTCGAAATCCGGGATCTCGTCGGCCTCGTCGAGCGGCAGCACGTGATCGGGGTGCGGCATCTGCGCCATCCCGTCGAACACTTCCAGCCGCCCCGAGACCAGCCGCCGCGACCCTTCGGGCAGCAGCTTCTTCAGGTAGTCGCCACGGGCGTGAAAGAAGACCAGCATGAAGTCGGTCTCGGCATCGGTGACCATCACGCGGTAGGCGCCGCCGCGGTTGCGCGCCGGGCGGTGCGCGCCGACCTCGACCTCGACGGTGGCGACGGCGGGCAGGTCCAGCCCCCGGATCGTGGTGCGGCGGCGGCGGTCGATCACGCTGTGCGGCAGGTGCAGCAGCAGGTCGCGCGGCTTCGCGATGCCGATCTGGGCAAAATGCTGGGCGGTCTTCGCCCCCACGCCGGGCAGCGTCTCGAGCTCCGCGAACAGCGGAAAGAGGATCTCGGGCCGCCCGCTCATCCCGCGCCGATGAGGGCCAGCCAGCCGTCTTCGTCGAGGGTCTGGATGCCCAGTTCCGCCGCTTTCTTGGCCTTCGACCCCGCGCCCGGCCCCGCCACCAAGATGTCCGTCTTGGCCGAGACCGAGCCCGAGACCTTGGCGCCAAGCGCCTCGGCCCGCGCCTTGGCCTCGTCCCGGGTCATCTTTTCCAGCTTGCCTGTGAAGACCACGGTCTTGCCGGCAACCGGGCTGTCGGTGTTCGCGGGCCCGGCGGTTTCGAGGATGTCGAGCTTGCCGGCGAGCCGGTCGATCGACGCCCGTTCGGCGGCCTGCGCAAAGGTGGTGACGAGCGAGACGGCCACGGTCGCGCCGATCCCCTCGATCCCGACGAGGTCGTCCCAGGCCGCGCGCGCCTCGGCCGCGACCCCGGCGGTGTCCCAGGCCGCGTCGCGCACCGGCTTGATCTGCGCGCGGCGGCCCGCCTCGGACGCGGCGCGGCGTTCGGCGGCCTCGGCCTCGTCGGCCATGACGTGGGCCTCGGCGGCGGGGCGGGCTGTATCGACGGCCTCCACCAGCGCGGACCAGCTGTGGAAATGCCGGGCCAGGTCACCCGACACGACCTCACCCACGTGGCGGATGCCGAGGGCAAAGATCACCCGCTTCAACTCGATCCGGCGCCGCTCCTCGATCGCGTCGAAAAGGTTCTCGGCGCTCTTGTCGCCCCAGCCTTCGCGGTTCTTCAGCTGCTGGAGGCCGCTGCCGTAATTCTCTTTCAGATCAAAGATGTCGGCGGGTTCCCTGATCCAGCCGTCGCGGTGGAACTGTTCGACCTGCTTTGCGCCCAGCCCCTCGATGTCGAGGGCCTTGCGCGACACGAAATGGATCAGCTTCTCGACCGCCTGCGCCGGGCAGATCAGACCGCCGGTGCAGCGGCGGACGGCGTCGCCCTCTTCGCGGATCGCGGCGGAACCGCATTCCGGGCAGACCTCGGGAAAGGCGTAGGGCACGGCATCGGCGGGACGCTTCGACAGGTCCACGTCGGCCACCTTGGGGATCACGTCCCCGGCGCGGTAGACCTGCACCCAGTCGCCGCCGCGGATGTCCTTGCCGCCGCGGATTTCCTCACCACGGGAATCGAACCCGGCAATGTAGTCCTCGTTGTGCAGCGTCGCGTTCGACACCACGACCCCGCCCACCGTGACCGGCTGCAGCCGCGCCACGGGCGACAGCGCGCCGGTGCGGCCGACCTGGATGTCGATGGCTTCGAGCCAGGTCCAGGCCAGTTCGGCCGGGAACTTGTGGGCCAGCGCCCAGCGGGGGGTCGTCGCGCGGAACCCCAGCCGCTCCTGCAGGGCCAGGTCGTCGACCTTGTAGACCACGCCGTCGATGTCGTAGCCGAGCGTCGCGCGCATCTCTTCGATCTCGCGGTAATGCTCCAGCATCTCGGCCGGGCCGTCGCAAAGCCGGGTCAGCGGGTTGGTCTGGAACCCAAGGGCGGACAGCCGGTCGATCGCCCTCATCTGCAAGTCGGCCAGCGGCTCCGACACCTCGCCCCAGGCATAGGCAAAGAACTTCAGCGGCCGGTCGCGGGTGATCTGGGCATCGAGTTGGCGTAGCGATCCGGCGGCGGCGTTGCGCGGGTTGGCAAAGGTCTTGCCGCCCCGTTCTGCCTGGCGCTCGTTGAGCGCCGCGAAATCGGCGTGGCTCATGTAGACCTCGCCGCGCACCTCCAGCACGGCGGGCGCGCCGGTCAGCTCCTGCGGAATGTCGGCGATGGTGCGGGCATTGGCGGTGACGTTCTCACCGGTTTCGCCGTCGCCCCGTGTCGCGGCCTGGATCAGCACGCCATCCTCGTAGCGTAGCGACAGGCTGAGCCCGTCTATCTTGGGCTCGGCGGTGAATTTCAGCGGCGCGGCGCGCCCGAGGTTCAGGTAGCTGCGCACCCGCTCGTCGAAGGCCGCGACATCGCCATCCTCAAAGGCATTGCCCAGCGACATCATCCGGACCGCATGGCGGATCTTGGAGAACCCCTCAGCCGGCGCCCCGCCCACCACGTCGCTGGGGCTGTCGTCGCGCTTCAGGTCGGGAAACCGTTCCTCGATCTCGAGGTTCCGGCGTTTCAGCGCGTCGTAATCCGCATCGCTGATCTCGGGCGCATCGTCGGTGTGATAGGCCGTGTTGGCACGCGTCAGCGCAGCAGCCAGCCGCTCCAGTTCCGCCCGCGCCTCGGCGTCGGTCAGTGTTTCGACTGGCGTGTCGTCTGCCAAGGCGCCTGCCCCCTGATTCCGCGGCGGGGCCTTATGCCCCTCATCGGGCCAAGTGATAGGCAAGCAGGCAAAGCGCGTCCATACCGCTCGCGCCCCGGTGCGGGATCAGGCGCCGAGCGCCACCCGTTGGTCGTCCATCTGCTCGGGCTCGGGATCGCGCAGGACATAGCCGCGGCCCCAGACGGTTTCGATGTAGTTGTTGCCGCCCGTGGCGGTCGACAGCTTCTTGCGCAGCTTGCAGATGAAGACGTCGATGATCTTCAGCTCAGGTTCGTCCATGCCGCCGTAGAGGTGGTTGAGAAACATTTCCTTGGTCAGCGTCGTGCCCTTACGCAGGCTCAGCAGTTCCAGCATCTGGTATTCCTTGCCGGTCAGATGCACCGCCTTGCCGCCCACCTCGACCGTCTTGGCGTCGAGGTTGACCGCGACTTTGCCGGTCTTGATGACCGATTGCGAATGGCCTTTCGACCGGCGGATGATCGCATGGATCCGCGCCACCAATTCCTCGCGGTGGAATGGCTTTGTCAGGTAATCGTCGGCGCCGAACCCGAACCCCTTGATCTTGTTCTCGGTATCGTCGGCGCCCGACAGGATCAGGATCGGCGTTTCGATCTTGGCCATGCGCAGCTGGCGCAGGACGTCGTGGCCGTTCATGTCCGGCAGGCCCAGGTCGAGCAGGATCAGGTCGTAATCGTAGAGCTTGGCAAGGTCGATGCCCTCTTCGCCCAGGTCCGTCGTGTAGACGTTCAGGTTGGCATGCGTCAGCATCAGTTCGATGCTTTTCGATGTCGTCGGGTCGTCTTCTACAAGCAGGACACGCATCCCTGATCTCCATTCGCGATGTTCACGCCTTGGAAACGTGACGGGAAATGGTTAACTCTACGTTACCGAATGGCGATTAATCCGGCAATTCCCCAGATAAGTTAATCGGGTTCTTCATTGTTATGGCGGAATTTCTGCAGCGCGGTGGCTTTCAACGCCTCTTCGCCATGCTCGGTCACGGCGCTGACCCAGTGCATGAACTCCTCCCGGCTGAGGCCGTAGCGCGCCAGCGCCTCGTCCTGCGAAATCAGGCCATAGACCACGCCCCGCACCACGGCCAGCTTGCGCGAGGCGACCCATCGCCGGGTGTCCTCGGCCGGCAGGTCGGCGCGGGTCATCACGCTGCCGTCGGCCAGCGTCACGGCCCTTGGCCCGTGAACCTTCTTGAGATACATGGCGACCCGTCCCGGTACTACACCGCCCCAGAATTCCGGCAGCGGTTTAACGCGGGATGAAACGGCGGGTTGTTAGTATCTCGCATTTTCCTATATTCTCGACAGCTTCCGCTGCCCCAGACCCGCCCGCAAGGAGGCCCCGATGGCCCTCGACGACACCAAGCCCCTGAATTCCCTCGGCTTCGCGAAACCCCCGTCCGAAACGCGGGTGGTCGTGGCGATGTCGGGCGGCGTCGATTCCTCGGTGGTGGCCGCGATGCTGGCCGAGGAAGGCTATGACGTCGTCGGCGTGACCCTGCAGCTCTACGACCACGGCGCGGCGCTGGCGAAAAAGGGCGCCTGCTGCGCCGGGCTCGACATCCACGACGCGCGCCGCGTGGCCGAAGAGATGGGCTTTCCGCATTACGTCCTCGACTACGAGAACATCTTCAAGGACGCGGTGATCGACGAATTCGCCGACAGCTACCTGGCCGGGGCGACGCCGGTGCCCTGCATCCGCTGCAATGAGCGGGTGAAGTTCAAGGACCTGCTGGAAACCGCCCGCGACCTTGATGCCGACTGCATGGCGACCGGCCACTACATCCAGCGCAAGATGGGCGCCGCCGGGGCCGAACTGCATTCGGCCGCCGATGCGAACCGCGACCAGAGCTATTTCCTGTTCTCGACGACGCCGGAACAGCTCGACTACCTGCGCTTCCCGCTGGGCCACCTCGCCTCCAAGGCCGAGACCCGGAAACTGGCGGCCCGGTACGGCCTGTCGGTGGCCGACAAGCCCGACAGCCAGGACATCTGCTTTGTCCCGAACGGCAACTACGCCAGCGTGATCGAGAAACTGCGCCCCGGCGCGGCGGAACCCGGGCAGATCGTGCACGCGGACGGCCGCGTGCTGGGTGAGCACAACGGCGTCATCCACTACACGATCGGCCAGCGCCGCGGCCTCGGCATCGGCGGGCTCAGCGATCCGCTCTACGTGGTGAAGCTCGACGTCGACAACCGGCAGGTGGTGGTCGGCCCGAAAGAGATGCTGGCCACCCGGATCGTTCCGGTGCGCGAGGTCAACTGGCTGGGCGACGGCGCCTTCGACAGCACGGCCGAACGGCACGTCTCGGTTAAGGTCCGCTCGACCCGCCCCCCGCGCGAGGCGATCCTGCGGCCGACCTCCGCGACGACCGCCGAGGTCGAACTGCTGACCGCCGAGGAAGGCGTCTCGCCGGGCCAGGCCTGCGTGTTCTACGAAACCGGCGGCTCGCGCATCCTGGGCGGCGGCTGGATCCACAAGGGCTGACCCGCCCGGCACCGACCAGGGTGTGACACCGGGCCGGGCCCGGGTGCGAGGGGCGCGCGGATGACGATCTTCCTTGGCATTCTTCTGGTCGCGGCGCTGGCCGCCGTCCTCTGGACCCGGCGGCAGGGCAGCACCCGCGCCCGCCTGCTGGCCACGCCGCTCACCGATCACGAACGCGCCGTGGTGGCGCAGCAGGTGCCGCTGACCCGCCGGCTGCCGGCCGAGTTCCGCGAGGGGTTCGAGGGCAGGATCAACCGCTTCCGCGACCAGGTGGATTTCATCGGCTGCGACGGGCTCGACGTGACCGAGGAGATGGAGCTGTCGATCGCCGCGCAGGCCGCCCTTCTCGTTGTGGGCAGCGGCGCCTGGTACGACACGCTGCGCACCGTGCTGATCTATCCCGGCGCCTTCACCTCGCAGCGGACCGAACACAACGGCTACGTCGTGACCCGGCGCCAGGTCGCGCGCACCGGCGAAAGCTGGGCCCGCGGGCCGGTGGTCCTGTCCTGGGCGCATTCGCGGCAGGGCGCGATGAACGAGCGGGACGGGCACAACGTCGTCTTCCACGAATTCGCCCATCAGCTCGACGCGCTCTCGGGCCAGACCGACGGGGTTCCGGTGCTGGCCCGCGACCAGTCCTATGCAGACTGGGACCGTGCCTTCGCGACGGCCTATGCGCGTCACGTCCGGCAGGTGCAGGCGGGGCACCGGACGGTCATCGACCCCTACGGCGCCGAGGGGCGCGAGGAATTCTTTGCCGTGCTGGTCGAGGCGTTCTTCGAGAAACCGGGAACGCTCCGGCGCGAGGAGCCGGCGATCTACGACCAGATGTCCCGGCTTTTCCGGCTGTCCCCCGACGAATGGCCCGTGCGCGGCTAGGCCGCGCCGCTACTCGGCCACCTCGGGCACCGGCGTTTCGACCATCGCGCCGCCGGTCACGTCGTGGCGGTAGATCCAGTCGAACTGGCGCACCATCGCGCCCGGCGCGATCCGTCCGCCGAGGCGCAGCGCCATGTGCCCGGCCATCCGCAGCGGCGGCAGGCTCAGGTGATACTTCCACGCATTGCGCGACGCGGCGGCGACGATCCGGGCCGCCCGGTCGCGGCGTGCCGCCTGGTATCCGGCCAGCGCCGCCGGCATTGTGTCGGCCATCGCCAGCCGGTCGGCCAGCACCCAGGCGTCCTCGAGCGCGAGGCAGGCGCCCTGCGCCATGAACGGCAGCGTCGGGTGGGCCGCATCGCCCAGAAGCGCGACGCCCTCGCCCTGCCAGTCCCGTGCCACCGGGTGGCGGAATAGGCCCCAGCGGTGCACCGTCTCGACGCGGGACAGAAGCTCCCGCACCTCGGGGCCGAAACCCGCGAAGAGCGCGCGGAGCGCGGCCGGGTCGCCTTCCTGCGACCAGCCCTCGTCGGTCCATTGCGGCGTTTCCTCGACCGCCACGATGTTGCGTTGCGTGCCGCCGCGCAGCGGATAGGTCACCAGGTGCCGCCGCGGCCCCATGTAAAGGCGCACCTCGGGCGACGGGTTGCCGGTCTCGGGCAGCACCGCGCGCCAGGCGACCTGCCGGGTGAAGGTGGCGGCACTGCCTTCGTTCAAGGCGGGCCGGACCTTGGAGTGCAGCCCGTCGGCGCCGATCACCAGGTCGGCCTTCAGCCGGGCGCCGCTGCAGGTGTCGATCACCGGCTCGGGCCCGGGCTGGACGCGGTCGACCTTGTGCAGCAGCCGCAGCCGGACCCCGGCGGCGCGGGCCCCGTCGGCCAGCACCTCGATCAGGTCGGCGCGGTGCACGCAGTAATGCGGCTGGTCGGCGGCGTGACGGGCCAGGTCGAGGCGCAGCACCTCGTCGTCACCGGAGTCGCGCAGCGAAATCGCGCCCGCCCGCACCGCGCGGGTGGCGATCAGCGCCTGGTCGAGCCCAAGCGCCCGCAGAACCGCCACGCCGTTGGGCGACACCTGCAACCCGGCGCCGACTTCACGGATCTCGGGGGCCTGTTCCAGCACGGTCACCCGCGCGCCGCGCAGGGCAAGGGCCCGCGCCACGGCGAGGCCCCCGATCCCGGCCCCAACAACCGCAACTTTCAGTTGATTCAGATCCATAAGCTATCAAGACACCAAAACGCGCCGGTGCGGAAGCCCGACGCGCTTTTTATTTTGCTATTCCAGTGGCGTGCCTTTCGCGGCTCACCCCCTGCGTCAATCGTCGCGGTGAACCTTCTCGCGGCGCTCGTGACGCTCCTGCGCCTCGAGGCTCATGGTCGCGATCGGACGGGCGTCGAGACGTTTCAGGCTGATCGGTTCGCCGGTGACTTCGCAATAGCCGTATTCGCCCTCGTCGATGCGCCGCAGCGCGGAATCGATCTTGGCGACCAGCTTGCGCTGACGGTCACGGGTGCGCAGTTCGAGGGCGCGGTCGGTTTCCTCGCTGGCGCGGTCGGCAACGTCGGGGATGTTCCGGGTGCTGCCCTGCAGACCTTCGATGGTCTCGCGGCTGTCCGCCAGCAGGTCTTCTTTCCAGGATAACAGTTTTCTTCGGAAGTATTCGAGCTGCCGCTCGTTCATGAAAGGTTCGTCCTCTGCAGGCCGGTAATCATCAGACAGAAACGTTTCCGCTTTCATGCACAAGGCTCCCTCAAAAACGGCCAAACACGTCGCTTTCGGAGTCTCGAAAGGCCGCTGGCCACCCCTGAGGAGGCGTCTACTCTTTTCGATTAGCCTTGTCACTACACAAAGCAAGAAAGGATTAACCGTCGAAAGGTTCACACACCTGCCGAACGGCTGGTGATTGATTGCGGAGCACTTCGAACGCCTTTAGGCTCCTGCCGGACCACAGAGGATAGGGCCTATCATGAAGTTCGAGGGAACCAAGGACTACGTTGCCACCGACGATCTGACCGTCGCGGTGAACGCCGCCGTGACGCTGGAGCGTCCGCTGCTCGTGAAGGGCGAGCCGGGCACCGGCAAGACGGAACTGGCGCGGCAGGTGGCCTCGGCGCTCGGGCTCGAGATGATCGAGTGGAACATCAAGTCGACCACCAAGGCGCAACAGGGCCTCTACGAATACGACGCCGTCTCGCGCCTGCGCAACTCGCAACTGGGCGAGGAGCGGGTGCACGACGTGAAGAACTACATCCGCAAGGGCAAGCTCTGGACCGCCTTCGAGGCCGACCAGAAGGTCGTCCTGCTGATCGACGAGATCGACAAGGCCGACATCGAGTTTCCCAACGATTTGCTGCAGGAACTCGACAAGATGGAGTTCCACGTCTACGAGACCGGCGAAACCGTGCGCGCCCGCCAGCGCCCGATCGTGATCATCACCTCGAACAACGAGAAAGAGCTGCCCGACGCCTTCCTGCGGCGCTGCTTCTTCCACTACATCCGCTTCCCCGACATGCAGACGATGAAGCAGATCGTCGAAGTTCATTACCCCGGCATCAAGGAAGCGCTGCTGACCACCGCGCTCACCCAGTTCTTCGAACTGCGCGAGACGAGCGGCCTCAAGAAGAAGCCCTCGACCTCCGAAGTGCTCGACTGGCTCAAGCTCCTGCTGGCCGAGGACCTGACGCCCGAGGACCTCAAGCGCGACGGCGCAAACGCCCTGCCCAAGCTGCACGGCGCCCTTCTCAAGAACGAGCAGGACGTGCACCTGTTCGAGAGACTGGCGTTTATGGCACGCGGGCAAAGATAATCCCGGCCGGCCGGTCCGCCTTTGTTGCCTGCAGGTAAATTTACTGTTTGGCTGTCAAAAAACAGGCAGAAGCAGGCAAGAGGCACCGGATGAGCGACCGCACCGTGATCGTGCGCCCGATAGAGGCGTCGGACCGCCAGGCG
Organism: Pseudooceanicola sp. LIPI14-2-Ac024; assembly: GCF_042188925.1. Taxonomy (GTDB): domain Bacteria; phylum Pseudomonadota; class Alphaproteobacteria; order Rhodobacterales; family Rhodobacteraceae; genus Pseudooceanicola. Next base: position 542,336 of record NZ_CP170102.1, on the reverse strand, counting down.
TGGGAACGCCTGTGGGACTCCTATCTGGCGTTCTACAAGACCTCCGTGACCGACACGGTGAAGGCATCGTCCTTCGCGCGGCTGCTGGGGGATGATCCGCACGACTTCCACGGCCTGATCGCCGAGGTTGACGGCACGCCCGCCGGCCTCGTGCACTATCTCTTCCACCGCCACGGCTGGAAGGTCGAGAATGTCTGCTACCTGCAGGATCTCTATGCCGACCCCGCCGTCCGCGGCACCGGCATCGGCCGCGCCCTGATCGAGGCGGTCTATGCCGCCGCCGACGCTGCTGGCGCGCCCTCGGTCTACTGGCTGACGCAGGAAGATAACGACACCGCCCGCCAGCTCTACGACCGGATCGCCGCCAAGACCGACTTCATCAAGTACCAGCGGGTCCTGTGATGCGCTGGCAGTTCGCGGCGACCGTCATCATGGCCCTGGTGGGCTGCCAACCCGCCCCGCAGTCCGAGGTGCCATCGCGCGCGGCGATGGCGGGCAGCGCGGCGCGCCTGCCGCCGATGAAGATGTTCGCCGACCGCCCGGCCGCGACCGATCCAGTCACCGCCAGCAACGATGACATCGCCCGCGACTTCCTCGACCTCAGCTTCAAGCTGGAATCGGGCCGCGACCTGCCGGTCCTGACCCGGTTCGAGGGGCCGATCACCGTGCGCCTGGCCGGAACCCCGCCCGCCGGCATCCGGACCGAGCTCGACCGCGTGCTCGGCCGCCTCCGGCGCGAGGCCGGGCTCGACATCCGCTCCACCTCGAGCGGCGGGGCCAACATCACGATCCAGTCCGTCAGCGGCGACCAGATCCGGCGCTACCTGCCGCAGGCCGCCTGCTTCGTGGTCCCGAACGTGTCGAGCCTTGCGGAATACAACCGCGTCCGGCGCGGCGACCAGACCTCGTGGAGCGATCTCAAGACCCGCGAGCGCATCGCCATCTTCGTGCCGAACGACGTCAGCCCGCAGGAGGTCCGCGACTGCCTGCACGAGGAACTGGCCCAGGCCATCGGCCCGCTCAACGATCTCTACCGGCTGGAATCCTCGGTTTTCAACGACGACAATATCCACACGGTGCTGACGCCCTTCGACATGCTGATCCTGCGCACCTACTACGCGCCGGAACTCCAGAGCGGCATGTCCCGCTACGAGGTCGAGCGCGTGCTGCCCGAGATCCTGTCGCGCCTGAACCCCGCCGGAGACCGCCGCCCGTCGCGCTGGCTGTCGGAAACGCCGCGCGACTGGATCGAGGCGATCCAGACCGCGCTCGGCCCCGGCACCCGGCCCGAAGCGCGGATGCGCGCCGCCACCCGCGCCCTGCGCACCGCCGAGAGCGAAGGCTGGGACGACCACCGCCTCGCCTTCTCGCACTATGCCTATGCCCGGCTGGTGCAGGCCAGCGACCCGCAAGAGGCGCTGCGCCACTACCGCTTTGCCGATGCGATCTATGCCCGCCGCCCCGAGACGGCGATTCACCGCAGCTTCGTGCGCGCGCAGCTCGCCGCCGACGCCCTGTCGCGCAATTCCGGGGACCAGGCGCTCGGATTCCTGCGCGGCCAGCCCGAACTTGCCCAGAAATATGAAAACGCGGCCCTGCTCGCCTCGCTCATGATGCTGCAGGCGCAGGCGCTTGACGCGACGGGACGCGGCGACGCGGCGCAGGCGATCCGGCGTGACTCCCTCGGCTGGGCGCGCTACGGGTTCGGCCCCGACTGGGCTGTGCGCGCGAAACTTTCCGAGATCGCGATGCTCAGCCCGTCCCAAACCGGAGGCTGAACATGCTGGTGATCATCGAACTCGTCGTGGGTGCGCTCTTCGGCGCGTGGCGTGCGAAATCGCGCGGTGGCAAGCGTGCGGACGTTTTGCAATACGCAGCGGTCCATGCCATGCTCTTTGGAATTGCAGGGCTCTTCGCGACCCTCTTCCTTCATCGCATCCTGGTCTGAATGTTCATTCCCTTCTTTGAAAACCTGCGCAAACACGGTGTCCCGGTCACGCTCCGCGAATACCTGACCTTCCTCGAAGCGACCCGCGCCGGTCTTGCCACCTACGATGTCGAGGCGTTCTACTACCTCGCCCGCACCGCGATGGTGAAGGACGAGCGCAACATCGACAAATTCGACATCGCCTTCGCCAAGACCTTCGAGGGGCTCGAGAACATCAGCTTCGACCAGGTGATCGAGGCGGTCCAGCTGCCGGCCGAGTGGCTCGAGCAGATGGCCGAAAAGCACCTCACCAAGGAAGAGATGGACGAGATCAAGGCCCTCGGCGGGTTCGAAAAGCTGATGGAGACGCTCAAGCAGCGCCTGCAGGAGCAGAAGGAACGTCACGAGGGCGGATCGAAATGGATCGGCACCAAGGGCACCTCGCCCTTCGGCGCGCAGGGCTACAACCCCGAGGGCGTCCGCATCGGGCAGGAGAAATCCCGCCACCAGCGCGCGGTCAAGGTCTGGGACAAGCGCGAGTTCAAGAACTTCGACGACACCGTCGAACTGGGCACCCGCAACATCAAGATGGCACTGAAACGCCTGCGTCGCTGGGCCCGCGACGGCGCGCACGACGAACTCGACCTCGACGGCACCATCCGCTCCACCGCCGAACACGGCTACCTCGACGTGCAGACCCGGCCGGAACGGCGCAACGCGGTCAAGGTGCTGCTGTTCCTCGACGTCGGCGGCTCGATGGACCCGCACGTCAAGGTGATGGAAGAACTCTTCTCGGCCGCCAAGACCGAGTTCAAGCATCTCGAACACTTCTACTTCCACAACTGCCTCTACGAGGGCGTGTGGAAGGACAACCGCCGCCGCTGGTCCGACCAGACCCCGACCTGGGAGGTGCTGCGGACCTACGGCCACGACTACAAGGCGATCTTTATCGGCGACGCCTCGATGTCGCCCTACGAGGTCGCCTATCCCGGCGGCGCCAACGAACACTGGAACGAGGAATCGGGCGAGACCTGGCTCAAGCGCGCGCGCGAGCAATGGCCCGACAACATCTGGATCAACCCGGTGCCGCGCAAGTACTGGGGCTACACCCAGTCGATCAAGATGATCGGCGAGATCTTCGAGAACCAGATGTACCCGATGACCCTCGAAGGCCTGGCCGAGGGCATGAAGGAACTGACCCGCTGAGGCGCCGGCTGGGACGGAATGTCATCTTTCCCCGCGCGGTCCCGGACGGTGTAACCGGCGCATGACCTTTCCGGCCACGCCCCGTCCCGCCCTGCCCGACCCGACCGTCGCCGACCCGCCGCCCGAGGAATGGCTGCTCGAGGCACTGACGCTGCACGGCCCCGTCGTGCTCTTCGTCGTCTGCATGGCCTCCTGCCTGGCACTGCCGGTGCCGGCCTCGCTGGCGCTCATCACCTCGGGCGCGATCGCGGCGGCGGGCGGGCTGCCGCTCTGGCAGGTCGCGCTGGCGGGCCTGGCGGGCGCGCTGATCGGCGACCAGCTCGCCTATCTCGTCGGCCGCGCCGGCCGCGCGCCCCTGGTGCGCTGGATCGACCGGCGCGAGGCCCGGCAGAAGGCCCGCGCGCGGGCCGAGGCCTGGATCGCCCGGCACGGCGGCCCCGGCGTCCTGCTCAGCCGCTGGCCGGTCTCGCCGCTCGGGCCCTACGTGAACTTCGCCGCCGGAGCCGCCGCGTTCTCCTGGCCCCGCTTCACCGCCTGGGGCGCGGCGGGCGAGGTGATCTGGATCGGCATGAACATCGGCGCGGGCTACGTCTTTGCCGACCCGGTGATCTGGATCGCCATGGCCGCGCAAGAGGCGATCAGCCTCGTCCTCGCGCTCGCCGTGCTCCTCGCGCTCGGCTGGGGCCTGCGCCGCCTGCTCCGCCGCAACAGCCCGGCCGAATGACCGCTTGCCGCCCCGCGTGACAGGACCCATATCTTCCCCATGCTCCGGCTGACCCCGATCCTGCTGGCCATCCTCTACGGCCTCATCGCCTACCGCTTCTCGGTCTGGCGCACGCAGAAGGAATTGGACGCCCGCTCGACCGAGCTGGCCGATCCCAGGATCCTCGCCGTCACCGCCCGGCTCGCCCGCGCGCTCGACCTGCCCCGAATCCGCGTCCACATCTACGAGATCGACCCCGTCAACGGCCTCGCCGCCGCCGACGGCCGCATCTTCATCACCCGCGGCTTCTACAACCAGTTCCGGCAGGGCAACGTCACCGCGGACGAGCTCGGCTCCGTCATCGCCCATGAACTGGGCCATGTCGCCCTCGGCCATTCCCGCCGCCGGATGATCGACTTCTCGGGCCAGAACGCGCTGCGCACCGCGCTTGGCCTGATGCTGGCGAAACTGATCCCCGGCATCGGCATCATGATCGCCTCCGCCGTCACCTCGATGGTCGCCGCGCGCCTGTCGCGCTCCGACGAATACGAGGCCGACGCCTATGCCGCGGCCCTGCTGACCAAGGCCGGGATCGGCACCGCCCCGCAGAAATCGCTCTTCGAGAAGCTGGGCCAGCTCACCGGCGGCCGCCGCGGCGCGGTCCCGGCCTGGATGATGAGCCATCCCGACACCGGCCAGCGCATCGCCGCCATCGACAAGCTCGAAGCCGGCTGGGCGAAGAAGGATCACCTCACCTGACCGCTTGCGCGGCCCCGCGCCTCCGCACAGCCGCCGCCCGGTCCATCGCATCCCCGCACTTGCCCTTGGCCGCCGGAATCCCTTCATTAACCCAACCGCGATGAAAGGACGGCCCATGCGTTACTCCCTCCTCGACCTCTCGCCCATCTCCGAAGGCCACGACGCGGCCGAGGCGATCGCCGCCTCCGTCGCCCTTGCCCAGACCGCCGAGGCCGAGGGCTACCAGCGCTTCTGGCTGGCCGAACACCACAACATGCCCGGCATCGCCTCGGCCGCGACCTCGGTCCTGATCGGCCATGTCGCGCAGCAGACGAAAACGATCCGCGTCGGATCCGGCGGCATCATGCTGCCGAACCATTCGCCGCTGGTGATCGCCGAACAGTTCGGCACGCTCGCCACCATGTTCCCGAACCGCATCGATCTCGGCCTCGGCCGCGCGCCCGGCACCGACATGGAAACCGCCCGCGCCCTGCGCCGCAACCTGCAGGCCCCCGACACCTTCCCGCAGGACGTGGTCGAGCTGATGGCCTATTTCGGCGATCCCGAACCCGGCCAGCGCCTGCACGCGATCCCCGGCGAGGGGACGAAGGTGCCGCTCTGGATCCTCGGCTCCTCGCTCTACGGTGCCCAGCTCGCCGCGCATCTCGGCCTGCCCTATGCCTTCGCCTCGCATTTCGCGCCCGACGCGCTGGAACAGGCGACCGAGGTCTACCGCCGCACCTTCCGCCCGTCCGAATTCCTGGCCGAGCCGCATTTCATGCTGGCCGTCAACGTCTTCGGCGCCGACACGGTGGACGAGGCCAAGTTCATCCGCACCTCGGCCCAGCTCGCGATGATCAACCTGCGCTCGGGGCGCCCCGGCAAGCTGCCGCGCCCGGTGGAACGGATCGAGGATCACGCCGACGCCGGCATGATCCGCATGACCGACATGGGCGGCCGGATCCGCGCGGTCGGCGACAAGCCGCAGGTGCAGGCCCAGCTTTCGTCGCTGATCGACCGGCACCAGCCAGACGAGGTTATCCTGGCCGGCCACATCCACGATCCCGCCGCCCGCCGCCGCTCGTTCGAGATCGCGGCCGCCGCCCTGCGCGACCTCGGCTTCGAAGCCGCCTCCGCCGCCTGATCCCTCAACCCGCCCGCATCACATCGGCGACCGGGCGGCGCAGCGAATAGGGCAGCCGGGGCGCGCGGCCGAAGCGGATCACCAGATCCGGCCGCAGACCCGGCTCGCCTGCCAGCGCGGCAAGCTCACCCCGAAGATCCGGCACCTCGACCGGCTGGTTGACGAAGGCCGTTGCCAGCCCCTGCCGCGTCGCTTCCAGCAGGAATCCCTGCGCCGCCATTCCAACCCGCACCCAATGTGCCGGATCCGCCGCATCGGCCAGAAACACCGCCGCACCCGCGCTGCTCTCCATCTGCGCCGCGTATTTGTCGACCTCGCCCGAGGCGGTGAAGACAAACGGGAATATCCGCCGCCCGATGAAATCCGGAAAGGCCGGATTGCCGCTCGCCGCGGTATATAGCCCGTCACGATGGTCCACCGCGCTCGCCGTGCTGAACCGCAGCCAGTCGAGAAGCTCCGCCTCGAACGCCGGATCGGCCATCTGCGCCTCGGTCCCCGCCACCACAATGTCGCGCAGCGATGCCATCGGCGCCGGGTCGGCGATCAGCACCATCCGCACCCCGGGCCCGCGCCCGGCCTCGGCCAGTGCCGCCAGAACGCCCGCGCCCACAGGCCCCCCGTCGTACTCCGTCCGGGTCGACTGCCGCGCGCGGATCGCCTCGATCAGCGGATCGGCCATCGGCGCGGCCTGCCCCATCGAGAAACGCACCGCGCCATCCGGCGCGACCGAAGCCTCGCCGGGTCGACCTGCCGCGCGCCCCGCGATCTCGAGGTTCCGCGCCGCGGCTCCCAGCGAGACAAAGACATGGTGATCGTCCGGGTCCACCACCGGCGTCCGCCGGGTGTGATCCGGCGTAATCGCGATCCCGGTTTCCCCCGCGGTGAAGATCCAGCTCTGGGTATTGTGCCCGTTCGGCGCCAGCGTGGCATAGCGGATCATCTCATTCACCCCGCCTTCGGGGCTGAGCGGCGCGCGCAGGGCGGCGACCTCGGTCTCATAGGAGCTGGCGTCACCCGAACAGCCGGCCGCCAGTAAAGTACCGCCCGTGGCGGCCAGGAAGTCCCGACGGTGCATGGCATCCTCCTTGGGATACGGGACGACCTCCCCAAGGCACAGACTAGCAGTTTCGCGCGCAGCCGTCTTGATCTTGCGCAACCCCGCGGCGCCTCAAAGCGCGTCGCCGCATGCCAGCCATGCACTCCGGATCCAGCCGCCGCGTGCGCCGCCTCTTGCCTCCGACCCGCCGCCTCACTAAACGCTCGAACATGAGCGACATGACCCACGACCGCCTCCTGATCATCGACTTCGGCAGCCAGGTGACGCAGCTGATCGCGCGCCGCCTGCGCGAGCTGCACGTCTATTGCGAAATCCATCCCTACCAGAACGTCACCGACGACTTCCTCAGGGACTTCGCGCCGAAGGCCATCATCTTCTCCGGCGGCCCCGACAGCGTCACCCGCGAAGGTTCGCCGCGTCCGCCGAAAGCGGCCTACGACCTCGGCGTGCCGATCCTCGGGATCTGCTACGGCCAGCAGGTGATGATGCAGGACCTCGGCGGCAAGGTGGAAGCGGGCGAAAGCCACACCGCCGAATTCGGCCGCGCCTGGGTCACGCCCTCGGACGACCGCACCGACCTGCTGACCGGCTGGTTCCTCGACGGCTCGGGCCGCGAACAGGCCTGGATGAGCCATGGCGACCACGTCAGCGAACTCGCCCCCGGCTTCACCGTCTACGGCACCTCGCCCGGCGCGCCCTTCGCGATCACCGCCGACCTCGACCGCCGCTTCTACGCCGTGCAGTTCCACCCCGAGGTGCATCACACCCCGAACGGCAAGACGCTCTACGAGAACTTCGTCAAGCTCGCGGGCTTCTCGGGCGACTGGACGATGTCCGCCTACCGCGAGGAGATGGTCGAGAAGATCCGCCAGCAGGTGGGCGACGCCAAGGTCATCTGCGGCCTCTCCGGCGGCGTCGACAGCTCGGTCGCCGCGGCCCTGATCCACGAGGCGATCGGCGAGAACCTGACCTGCGTCTTCGTCGACCATGGCCTGCTCCGCCTCAACGAGGCCGAGGAAGTGGTCACCATGTTCCGCGACCACATGAACCTGCGCGTCATCCACGCGCAGGAGCAGGAGCTCTTCCTCGGCGCGCTCGAAGGCGTCTCGGACCCCGAGACCAAGCGCAAGACCATCGGCAAGCTCTTCATCGACGTCTTCCAGAAATACGCCGACCAGATCGACGGCGCCTCGTTCCTGGCCCAGGGCACGCTCTACCCGGACGTGATTGAATCGGTCTCCTTCTCCGGCGGCCCCTCGGTGACGATCAAGTCGCACCACAACGTCGGCGGCCTGCCCGAGAAGATGGGCCTGAAACTGGTCGAACCGCTGCGCGAGCTCTTCAAGGACGAGGTCCGCGCGCTCGGCACCGAACTGGGCCTGCCCGCCTCGTTCATCGGCCGCCACCCCTTCCCGGGGCCGGGCCTCGCCATCCGCTGCCCGGGCGAGATCACCCGCGAAAAGCTCGAGATCCTGCGCAAGGCCGACGCGGTCTACATCGACCAGATCCGCAAGCACGGCCTCTATGACGAGATCTGGCAGGCCTTCGTGGCGATCCTGCCGGTCCGCACCGTGGGCGTGATGGGCGACGGCCGCACCTACGACTACGCCTGCGCCCTGCGCGCGGTGACGAGCGTGGACGGCATGACGGCGGACTACTACCCCTTCACCCACGAGTTCCTCGGCGAAACCGCCACCCGGATCATCAACGAGGTCAAGGGCATCAACCGCTGCACCTACGACATCACCTCGAAGCCCCCGGGCACGATCGAGTGGGAATGACCCCCGCCGCCTGACAGCACGAGCGCCGCGCCCCGCCGCGGCGCTTTGCCGTTTCGCCGCCGCCCCAAACCGCTTGCCACGCCGGTCCTCTCTCTGCAAAAAGGGGACCCTGACAGAGATCCCGGAGCGCGCATGGCCCACCGTGAAAGCATCCTTTCCCGTTGCGAGGCCCAGGGCCTGCGCCTGACCGAGCAGCGGCGCGTCATCGCCGGGGTGCTCGACACGGCCCGCGACCACCCGGATGTCGAGGAACTGCACGCCCGCGCCAACGCCCAGGACCCGCGCATCTCGCTCGCCACGGTCTACCGGACGGTGAAACTCTTCGAAGAGGCGGGGATCCTCGAAAAGGTCGATTTCGGCGACGGCCGCGCCCGCTACGAGGACGCCGAGCGCGATCACCACGACCACCTGATCGACCTCGAGACCGGCCGCGTGATCGAATTCGTCGACCCCGAGATCGAGAAGCTCCAGCTGCGCATCGCGGAAAAGCTGGGCTACGACCTCAAGGGCCACAAGCTCGAACTCTACGGGGTCAAGCGCAAGGGCTGACCGCGGCCTATTCCTCCCGCTCGGTGGTGAAGGCCAGCGGATAGCCCGCCTGCCGCCCGGCCTCGTTGCCCTGCGCGCATTTTTCCTCGGCCACCTCCTTGGTGAAGACGGCGACCACGCAGGCCCCGCGCCGGTGCGCGGTCAGCATCACGCCAAGCGCCTCGGACTCGGTCATCCGGAACACCCCCATCAGCACGCCGACGACGAACTCGCGCGGGGTGAAATCGTCGTTCAGCAGGATCACCTTCCAGAGCTTCGGCCGCTCGGTCGCGACCTTTGCCCTGGGTTTCAGCGCCGTGGTGGTGTCGGACATGGTCGCCTCTCCGGCCCGCATGTCCCCGCAGCCTTCCAGAACCGGCCCGGCAGGTAAAGCCTCAGGCGCGCCCGACTGGGCCCGCGCCCGCGACGTTGACCATCGCGCGGGCGACCTTGCGCTCGCGCAGGAAGGTGTAGAGCCCGCTCGCCACGATCAGGACCGATCCGGCGATGGTCCAGGCGTCGGGGCGTTCGTGCAGCACCACCACCGCGATGATCATCGCGAACACCAGCCGCGCATAGCGGAACGGCGCCACGACCGAGATGTCGCCGATCCGGACCGATGCGGTCAGCGCGTAGTAGCCAAGCGCCGTCACCGCCACGCCGCAGACCACGTAGGCCCAGACGCTGCCCGTGGGCATCTGCGGCGGCGGGCCGAAGGGCAGCAGCACCAGCCCCGCCACCACCGCGCCGGAAAATCCCCAGGCCGCCAGCACCAGCGACGGGATGTGCTGCGGCGCGGCCCGCGTCGCCAGGTCCCGCACCGCGAGGCCCACGGCCGCCACCACCGCCAGCAGCACCGGCGCCTCGAACCCCTGCCCGCCCGGCCGCACGATCATCAGCATCGCGATCATGCCGACCCCGATCGCCAGCCAGCGCCGCCAGCCGACATGCTCCTTCAGGAACACCGCCGCGCCCAGCGTGACCAGCAGCGGGGTGCACTGGGTGATCGCCGTCACCGTCGACAGCGGCACCAGCGACAGCGCCGTCATGCCCGCGACACCGACCATCGCCTCGGCGCAGGTCCTGAGCAGGATCAGCGGCTTGAAGAACAGGGGCGAGAAGAGCGGCATCCGCAGCGCGATCGCCACCACCGCGTAGACGACCGAGGTGCCGCCCCCCACCATCAGGATCAGCTGCGCCGGCGGCAGGCTGGCCGAGGCAAGCTTGACGAACATGTCCGACAGCGCCAGCCCGAACATGGCCACCACCATCAGCAGGATACCCTTGGCGAAATCGCTCATGCCCGTCCCTCTGCGCTGTGCCTCTCAGCGCTATTGGCTTTGAACGGCGATTGTAAGTCCTGCCCGCCGCCTGCAGACCCGGCCTTGCACAAGTGATCCGCTGCGCGGATGCCTCCGGCGGGAGTTTTTCGGGCAAGATGAAGAGCAACCGTCCCACCTTCATCTTGCCCGAAAAACTCCGGGGAGTCGCGGCCTGCCGCGACGGGGGCAGCGCCCCCCTCTTCCGCCCGCCTGTTTGCGCAAACGTCCCGACGGGGCCTTTTCCTTGTCACACGGGGCGCTTACAAGCCCGTGCAAGCACAGATTTTCCGGCGAAGGGACACGCCCATGAGCACCATCATCGACATCCACGCGCGCGAGATCCTCGACAGCCGCGGCAACCCCACGGTCGAGGTCGACATCCTGCTCGAGGATGGCACCATGGGCCGCGCGGCGGTGCCCTCGGGCGCCTCGACCGGCGCCTACGAGGCGGTCGAATTGCGCGACGGCGACAAGAGCCGCTATCTCGGCAAGGGCGTGCTGCAGGCGGTCGACAACGTCAACGGCGAGATCGCCGAGACCCTGGTCGGCTTCGACGCGACCGAGCAGGTCGCCATCGACGAGGCGATGATCGAGCTTGACGGCACCGAGAACAAGGGACGGCTCGGCGCCAACGCCATCCTCGGCGTGTCGCTGGCGGTCGCCAAGGCCGCGGCCGAGTTCACCACCCAGCCGCTCTACCGCTATGTCGGCGGCACCTCGGCCCGGGTCCTGCCGGTGCCGATGATGAACATCATCAACGGCGGCGAACATGCCGACAACCCGATCGACATCCAGGAATTCATGATCATGCCGGTCTCGGCCGAGACCTGCGCCGACGCGATCCGGATGGGCTCCGAGGTGTTCCACACCCTCAAGAAGGAACTGCACGCCGCCGGTCACAACACCGCCGTCGGCGACGAGGGCGGCTTTGCCCCGAACCTGTCGTCCACCACCGATGCGCTCGACTTCATCCTGAAGGCCATCGAAAAGGCGGGCTACAAGCCCGGCGACGACATCCATCTCGCGCTCGACTGCGCCTCGACCGAGTATTTCAGGGACGGCGTCTACGACATGAAGGGCGAGGGCAAGAAACTCTCGGCCGCCGAGAACGTCGAGTTCCTGGCAGGCCTCTGCGCCGCCTACCCGATCATCTCGATCGAGGACGGCTGCGCCGAGGATGACTGGGACGGCTGGAAGCTCCTGACCGAGCGGCTCGGCGACAAGGTGCAGCTGGTGGGTGACGACCTCTTCGTGACCAACCCGGCCCGCTTGGCCGAGGGGATTTCCAAGGGCGTCGCGAACTCCATGCTGGTCAAGGTGAACCAGATCGGATCGTTGACCGAGACGCTGCGCGCCGTCGACATGGCGCACCGCGCCCGCTACACCAACGTGATGAGCCACCGCTCGGGCGAGACCGAGGATGCGACCATCGCCGACCTCGCCGTCGCCACCAACTGCGGCCAGATCAAGACCGGCTCGCTCTCGCGCTCGGACCGGATGGCGAAATACAACCAGCTGATCCGCATCGAGGAAATGCTGGGCGAGACGGCGGAATACGCCGGCCGCTCGATCCTCAGGGGCTGAGCCAGCCGAAGGCGCGGCGCAGCACCTCGGTTGCGCCCGCCTCCACCGGCGCGCCGTGGGCGATCACCAGCCGCTCCGGTGCCCAGCCGATCATCCGGGCCACGGCCGCACGCGCCGCGGCCCTGTCGTTCGTGGCCATCCGGAACTTGCGCGGCACGGTCGGCTCGGCCTCGGTCATCCGGTCCATCCGCGCCACCCAGCCGCGCCAGCCGGTGAACCACCCCTTCGGCAGCCGCTGCAGCAGGTCGGACACCAGCACCGCGCGGCTCTCGGCGTGGTAGAACACGACCTCGGGCGCGATCCGGTTGGGACAGAGCACCGTCTCGATCCGCCCGCCCCAGGCGGCGGGCGCGTCCTGCGGCAGTTCGCCGTCGAACCGGATGTCGAACCGCTTGGCCACCAACCGCGGCGCCGCCAGCACCTCGGCGGCGGGAAAGGCGCTGGCCCAGTCCTTGAGATAGAGATGATGCAGCGCGTTCGGCGCCACGATCTGCCGCACCGGGCCAAGCGCCGTGACTTCGGCCCGCAGCTCCGGCGTGATCGCCACCGGCGACCAGATCGCCAGCCCCTCCTCCGCGCCGCGCAGGATCGCCATCCGTGTCGGATAGCGGAAGCCCGCCGCGCCATCGACCACCGGCCCCTCGACGAGCCAGAGGCCGTTTCCGAATGCCCTCAACATGCCCCCTCCGGCATTTCCCCGCGGCCAGACTATCGCCCCTTGACGCAGGGGCAAGGCACGAATTCGGAGGATGGGACGCTGTTCGCTGCCGTCCGGAAGGGATGACCCGCAAGCGCCGCGGTCGCGCAACGCAAAACGCCCTGCCGGGGCGAACCCGGCAGGGCGTCGACGCGTCCGACCTTTCGGTCAGCCTGCTCAGGAACAGGGTGCGGTGTAGTAGGTGCCGTCGCCGCGCGAATAGGCGCATTGCTGGGTCTGCGCGTTCTGCGCGACCATGGTGCCGGCGGCCGCGCCGCCAAGCGCCGCGATCAGGCGCCAGTTGTCGTTGGCTTCCAGGACCTCGGCGGCGATCAGGCCGGCTGCGGCCCCACCGGCGGCACCGGCCACGGTGTTGGCGTTGGGGTTGTTGCCGTACATGCCGGTGTTGCCGCAGGCGGCCAGCAGCGATCCGGACAAGCCAAGGGCCAGAAGGAAACGGGTCTTCATAACACACTCCTGTTCGTGTCGTTTGTTGGTACGGCCGCCCAACCCCTCCTGCGGCGTATTGTTCCACGACCGGCGGGAACTTGCCGGAACGGAACACACATCCGCCGCTTGCCGCCCCGCGGCCCCGTCTCTAGCGTGACGCCATGGACGCCGACCGGATCATCGCCGAACTTTCCCTTGAACCGCACCCCGAGGGCGGCTGGTTCCGCCAGACCTGGATCGCGCCGGCCAGGGGCGACGCCCGGCCCGCGGGCACCTGCATCTACTTTTTGCTGAGGGCCGGCGAACGCAGCCACTGGCACCGGGTCGATGCGACCGAGATCTGGCATCACTACGCCGGTGCGCCGATCGTCCTGTCGACCGCCGCGGCCGAGGCCGGACCGGCCCGCGACGCGACCCTCGGCCCCGACCTCTTCGCCGGCCAGGCCCCCCAGCTCATCGTGCCCGAGGGGCACTGGCAGGCGGCCCGCAGCACCGGCGACTGGACGCTGGTCGGCTGCACCGTCTCGCCCGCCTTCCGGTTCGAGGGTTTCACCCTCGCCGCCCCCGGCTTCGACATCCCGCGCGGCTGACCCGCCGCCGCGAGGGTGGCGCGACGTCACCGAAATGGTCACGCCGCTGTCGCCAAACCGTAACAAATCCGGCGCATGGAACCCGAACCGTTTCATCTTCGGGGACAACCACCATGCACAGATTCGCACTCACCCTGGCCGCCGCGGCGCTGCTCCAGGCAGCGCCCGCCGGCGCCGCGACCTTCCTTTTCGTCCGCCACGCCGAAAGCACGGCCAATGCCGGCACCGCCACCACGCCGGAAGAGATGAAGGATCCCCCGCTCACCGAGCTGGGCGAGCAGCAGGCGCTCGACCTCGTCGACACGCTCAAGGGCTACGATGTTACCGACATCTACGTCAGCACCTACCAGCGGACCGCGCTGACCATCGCGCCGACCGCAGCCCATTTCGGGCTGACACCGACCGCCGTCGACGCGATCAAGGAATGGGATTTCGGCACCGGGGTCCTCGACTACGACGAGATCAACGCCATGTTCGGCCAGTGGCTCGCCGGGAACACCGCCGCCGCCATCCCGTCCAGCCCCGGCTCGGAATCGCTCGACGATCTGAACGCCCGTGTCGTGCCGGCCTACAACCAGATCGCGGCCGACCACGCGGACGAGGACGGCGTGATCCTGATCGTCGGGCACGGCGGCTCCATCGGCTGGACCATGCCGAGCTTCGCCGCGAACGTCGACCTCGTCTTTGCGCTGACCAACGGCCTGCACAACACCGGCATCGTCGAGGTGCAGCTCTACGACGGCGTGCCCTATGTCACCAACTGGGAAGGCACGCCGATCGCCTGGCCCGGTGCCCCGGCCGAGGTGCCGCTGCCCGCCAGCGGCCTGCTGCTGCTGGGGGGCGCCGGGGCCGTCGCCGCGCTGCGCCGCCGCAAGGCCCGCGCCGCCGCCTGATCCCGTGCCGGGCGGGGTCACGATCCCCTGCCCGGCCACCCCCACGCTCCACCATACGTTGAGCCGTGGCCCCCTGCGCCACGCGCCGCCGGGGCGGGTTTCCGCACCGTCCGACGGGCGGCACGGGCAAGGTTATGCCCATGATGCCGCTCTGCAGAAAAAATTCATGCTGCGCTGAAACTTACCCATCGGAGGTCCGTGACTAACAACGGGTCTCGCCAGCATCCCTCGGCGGGGCCTCGTTCCGCGGCCAAGTCGCCCCGCAAACGCTGGTCGCGGAACGCTCCATCAGCCCAGCCCATGGCCTCTCATGTAGGTCACCAGCCCGGCGGTGGAGGCGTCCTTGCCCTCGGTCCCCTCGCGGCCCTGCAGCACCGGGTCGAGCGCCAGCGCCAGCTCCTTGCCCAGCTCCACGCCCCACTGGTCGTAAGAGTTGATGCCGAGGATCACACCCTCCACGAACACCCGGTGCTCATAGAGCGCCACGATCCTCCCCAGCATCTCGGGCGTCAGCCTGGGATAGGCCAGCGTCACGCTGGGCCGGTTGCCGGGGAACACCCGGTGCCGCGCCTGCCGCTCCAGTTCGTCGCCGCTCAGCCCCTTGTCGGCCATCCGCGCCCGCGCCTCGTCCAGCGACCGCCCGCGCAGCAGCGCCTCGGACTGGGCCAGGCAGTTGGCGACCAGCAGCCGGTGCTGGTGCGCCAGGTCGGGCTCGTGCCCCTCGGCGCCGACAAGGAATTCGCAGGGCACCACCTGGGTGCCCTGGTGGATCAGCTGGTAAAAGGCATGCTGCCCGTTGGTCCCCGGCTCGCCCCAGACCACCGGGCCCGACGGCACGTCGAGCATGCCGCCGTCCATCGCGACATGCTTGCCGTTGCTCTCCATCTCGAGCTGCTGAAGGTAGGCCGGCAGCCGCAGCAGCCGCTGTTCATAGGGCAGCACGGCACGGGTCGGGTAGCCCATCACCTGGTTGTGCCAGATGCCGGTCAGCGCCAGCAGCACCGGCAGGTTCTGCCCAAACGGCGCCTCGCGGAAATGCCGGTCCATCGCCTGCCCGCCGCGCAGGAAGGCGCGGAAATCCAGCGGCCCGACCGCCAGCATCAGCGCCAGCCCGATCGGTCCCCAGACCGAGTAGCGCCCGCCGACCCAGTCCTCGAAGCCAAAGACGCGCGCCCCGTCGATCCCCCAGTCCGAGGTCGCATCGAGGTTCGAGGACAGCGCCGCGAACTGCGTGCCCGGATCGCGCACCACCTGCGCCATCCAGCGCCGGGCGGTTTCCGCGTTGGTCATCGTCTCGATTGTGGTGAATGTCTTGGACGCCACGATCACCAGCGTCGTCGCCGGGTCGAGGCCCTTGAGCGTGTCGTGGATATGCGCGCCGTCGACGTTCGACACGAAATGGCAGCGCGGCCCGTCGCAATAGGGCGCCAGCGCCTGCACCGCCATCACCGGGCCCAAGTCCGACCCGCCGATGCCGATGTTGACCACGTCGGTGATCCGCCCGCCCAAGCCGGCATAATCGCCGCTGCGCACCGCCTCGGCAAAGGCCTCCATCCGCTGCAGCGTCGCCAGCACGCCCGGCATCACGTCCTTGCCGTCCACCTCGACCGGCCCGCCGTCTAGGTTGCGCAGCGCCGTGTGCAGCACCGCGCGGCCCTCGGTCTCGTTGATCTTCGCCCCGCCGAACATCGCCTCGCGCCGCGCGGCCACGCCCGCCGTCTCGGCCAGCGCGATCAGCGCCGCGCGGGTCTCGGCGTCGATGTTGGTCTTGGAATAGTCGAACAGCATCCCGTCGACCTCGACCGAAAACTCCTCGGCCCGGCCGGGCGTCTCGAACAGGTCCAGGATGTGCCGCCCCTCGGCCTTGTCACCGGCGCGTGCCAGGTCGTCCCACATGGGTTCACTCCGTTGGTTGAATGCGTCGTGCGAAAAAGGGATGTGCGGTGCGGGCCTATTCCGCCCAGTGAACGGTCGCTTCGTCAAGGACCACGGCCACCGGCGCGTCGATCGGCTTACAGCCCTGGGCGTTCTCGAGCGCCGCGCGCTTTTCCTGCCCCATGATGACAAGGTGCGTCGACATCGCCCCGCGCAGCACCGGCGCGGTCATGGTGATGCGCGGCTCCTCGACGCCGGGGGCGCGCATCGCCATCAGCTCGGGCGCCTTGCCCTCCAGCGCCTCGGCCAGCCGGTCCGCCCCGGGAAAGAGCGACGCGATATGCGTGTCCGTTCCCATCCCCAGCACCAGGACGTCGATCGGCAGCTTCGGGCGCAGCGCCTCGGCCAGGCCTTCAAGCGCCTCTTCCGGGGTCTCGGTCGCGGCGACCAGCGGCAGGAAGGTTGCGCCCTGCGCATGGCCCTGCAACAGCCGTTCCTTGACCAGCCGCGTGTTCGACCGGGGCGAGCTTTCGGGCACCCAGCGTTCGTCGGTCAGCACCACGTCGACCCGGTCCCAGTCCAGCCGCACCGCCGTCAGCGCGTCAAAGATCGGCCCCGGCGAGGTGCCGCCCGGCACCGCAAAGAGCACCCGCTCCTTCCGCCTGAGCGCCGCGCCCAGTTCGCTCGCCAGCGTGTCGCAGAGGTCGAGCGCCAGAAGCTCCCGGTCGGGATAATCCCTGAAGTTCATACCCGGATGTCCCTCCATCGCCGCCCGTCCCGGTGCAGCAGGGCCAGCGAATCCTCGGGGCCGGAGGACCCGCTGTCGTAAAGCTGCGGCTCGTCCCCGCGCCCTTCCCAGCCCGCGATCATCGGATCGGTCCAGGCCCAGGCCGCGACCACCTCGTCACCGCGCATGAACAGCGTCTGGTTGCCACGGATCACGTCCATGATGAGGCGTTCGTAGGCATCCGGCACATCCTCCGCATCCGGCCCGAGCGCGTCGGCAAAGGTCATGTCGAGCGGCACGTCGACAAGACGCATGCCCCCCGGTCCCGGTTCCTTGATCGTCACGCCCAGGTCCATCCCCTCGTTCGGCTGCAGCCGGATGGTCAGGATGTTGCGATGCCGGCCCGCGTCCTCGGTAAAGATCGAATGCGGCGTTTCCTTGAAGACCACCGCGATCTCGCTCACCTTGGCCCGCAGCCGCTTGCCGGTGCGCAGGTAGAACGGCGTGCCCGCCCATCTCCAGTTAGAAATCCGCGCCTTCAGCGCCACGAAGCTCTCGGTGTTCGATCCCGGGTTCTCGACCTGGGTGCGGTAATCGGGCTGCCCGTCCACCCCTCCCGCGTACTGCCCGCGCACGATGTCCTCGGGCTCCACCGGTTCCAGCGCGCGGATCACCTTGAGCTTCTCGTCGCGCACCGCGTCGGGGTCGAACTTGGCCGGCGGCTCCATCGCGATCAGGCACAGCAGCTGCATCAGGTGGTTCTGCATCATGTCGCGCATCGCGCCGGACTTGTCGTAGTACTCCCCCGCCCGCCGACGCCCACGGTCTCGGCCACGGTGATCTGGATGTGGTCGACGTATTGCGAATTCCACAGCGGCTCGAACAGCATATTGCCGAAGCGGACCGCCATCAGGTTCTGCACCGTCTCCTTGCCCAGGTAATGGTCGATCCGGTAGATCTGGCTCTCGTCGAAATGCTCGGCCAGCGTGGCGTTCAGCGCCCGGGCCGAGGCCTCGTCGCGGCCGAAGGGCTTCTCAACCACGATCCGCGTGCCCTTGCCCGCCATGCCGTGCTTGTGCAGCCGCTCGGCCAGCGCACCGAACAGGCTCGGCCCGACCGAGAAGTAGAAGGCCTGCACCACCTCGCGCCCGCGCATCCGGCCGCCCAGCTCGTCCCAGCCGTCCTCGCCCATGGCGTCGACGGTCACATAACCGATGCGCTCCAGGAACCCGTCCACCGTGCCGCGTTCGCACTGGCCGCCGGTGTTGAACTCCGCGATCGCCTCGCGCACGAACTCGCGGTAGCCGGCATCGTCCATCTCGGCCCGCGCCGCGCCGATCACGCGCGAATTCTCCTCCATCTGCCCGGCGCAGAACCGCCGGAACAGCGCCGGCAGGATCTTGCGGCGGGCGAGGTCCCCCGTGCCGCCGAAGATGACGAGATCGAAGGGATCGACCGGAATGACTCGCGAGACCATCGCAAAGGCTCCATTACCCGCTTTCGCGCTCATGTTAGCGCTCACATGCGCGGACCCTACCCCGGATTTCCGCCCATCACAACGCCGTGCAGCATCGCGGAAACCATTGCAGGACAAGAGCCTGCTGTCCATGCTTTCACCATGAAGGATATGACGGGCAGCCCCGCCAACAAGGGCAAGTTCATCGACCCAGCGATCACGGCGGACGGCAGCGCACGCGCGACCGTGGCGCTCGACGCGCTGCGCACGCTCTGGGTCAACACCGGCACGCTCTGCAACATCGAATGTGCAAACTGCTACATCGAAAGTTCGCCGCAGAACGACGCGCTGGCCTACTTCCGCGCCGCCGACCTGGCCCGCTATCTCGACGAGATCCGGCGCGACGCCCTGCCGGTCGAAGAGATCGGGTTCACCGGGGGCGAGCCTTTCATGAACCCCGAGATGGCTCAGATGGCGGGCATGGCGCTGGCTGCCGGGCACCGGGTGCTGATCCTGACCAACGCCATGCGCCCGATGATGCGCCCCTCGGTGCGCCGGGCGCTGACCGCGCTCCATGCCGAGCACCCCGGCCGCCTGACGCTCCGCGTCTCGCTCGACCACCCCCGGCGGGCGGTGCACGATGCCGAACGCGGCGCCGGCACCTACGACATCACGCTCGAGGGGATGCGCTGGATCCGCGACGCGGGCATTCCCTGCCACGTCGCCGGCCGTTCCCTGACGGAGGAGTCAGAGGCCGACACCCGCGCCGCCTTTGCCGCGCTCTTCGACCGCGAAGGCTTTCGCATCGACGCCGCCAACCCCGCCGAAACCGTGATCTTCCCCGAGATGGACCTGGCCGTCGAAGTGCCCGAGATCACCACCGCCTGCTGGGGCATCCTGCACAAGTCGCCCTCGGACGTGATGTGCGCCTCGTCCCGGATGCTGGTGCACCGCAAGGGCGCCCCGCGTCCGGCCGTGCTGGCCTGCACCCTGCTGGCCTACGACGATGCGTTCGAGCTGGGCGAGACGCTGGCCGACGCTGCCCGCCCCGTCGCCCTCAACCACCCGCACTGCGCCAAGTTCTGCGTCCTCGGCGGCGCATCCTGCTCGGCCTGAGCAAGCGCGAAACGGGCGCGTCGCCGCGCCCGTCGCCCGGAATGGAAGGCCTGCGGCGTCAGCCCGCCACGACCTGCCACAGGACCCCGGCCATCACCGCGCCGGACACCGCCAGCCCGAGGTAGGCCGCGAAGACCCGCGGCTTCACCAGCGCCCAGACCGCCACCGCCGCCGGGATGCAGCTGACCCCGCCCGCGATGACAAACGACATCGCCGCACCGGGCGCCATGCCCTGCTCCATCAGCCCGCCGACCAGCGGCACGGCCGCATAGCCGTTCAGGTAGGCCGGCATCCCGACCAGCGCGCCCAGCAGGATCGGCATCGCGCCGTCGCCGCCCAGCACGCCGGCGATCCAGTCGGCCGGGACATAGGTCAGCATCAGGCTTTCCAGCACGTAGGCCAGCGCCAGCCATTTCAGCAGGAAGACCGCGTTTTCCATCACCGACGTGCGGAAGGTCTCGCGCCGGGGTGCCTCGGTCCAGAATTTCCAGACCGGCTCCCCCTGGTAGGGTTTCTTGACCCCGCAGCAGCCGCCGACCTGCGGCTTCTCGCGCAGCGGGTCGGCAAAGACCGGGCTGCGTTTCGCCATCATGGTCACCGCGCCGCCGAACAGGCCCAGCCCGACCGCCGCCAACGTCTTGCCGATGGCAAAGGGCATCCCCAGCGTCCCGGCCGTCACGATGAACATGCCCGGGTCCATCAGCGGCGAGGCCAGCCAGAACGCCATCACCGGCGCCAGCGGCACGCCGAGCGCCAGCATCGCCGCGACGAAGGGGATCACCTGGCAGGAACAGAACGGCGACAGCCCGCCAAGCAGCGCCGCCATGACGATCATGTGCCCCTCGCGCCCGGTAAAGGCCTTGGACAGCAGCGTTTCCGCCCCGCTGGCCTTCATGTAACCGACCGCCAGCACCGCGAAGAAGATGATCGGCGCGGTCCGGATCAGCGCGTCGAGCGCAAAGCGGATGGTGTCGCCCAGCTGGTCCGGGTCGAACACCACCAGCGCCAGCAGGACCAGCACCATCGTGGCCAGCGCCCCGTCGGTCCGGCTCCAGAGATCGCGGGCCCTGCGGCCGAACCCGCCGCCGGGGGATGTGCTGAGATCAGTCATGGTCGTGCCCTTCCGGCAGGATGCATCCGATGTCCGCGCAGCATTCGCGCAGCAGGAAATTCGAGAGAACGCGCAGTTCCTCGTAGGCGACGGCGGCGCAGATGATGCTGCGCCCTTCCTTCCGCTGCACGACAAGGCCCGCCTGCGCGAGGATCTTCATGTGATGTGTCAGGGTCGATCCGGTCACGCCGGTCCGCCCGCCAAGTTCGCCGATCGAAAGCCCCTCGGGCCCGGCACGCACCAGCGTCCTGAGCACGCGCAGCCGCTGTTCCGAGCCGAGCGCGGCAAAGGTCGAGGCCGCCTTCACCAGGTCGAAATCGGGATCGATGTCTGTCTGAGTCGTTTTCATGTTTCTAGGCTTATCGAAATGAAGCCACGGATCAAGCGATATTTCTAGAACTCTGAAAATATCTCCATGAACGCCCCCGGGACGCGCCCGGAAAACACCGACGCAATACCGACGTGATACCGACGCGATACCGACGTGGCGTTCGGTGCCTTAACGCGCCTCGCCGACCACCCGCCAGCCGCGCGAGATCTCACCGCCGCCAACCGCCATCCGCACCCCCGTGGTCGACGGACAGGACGTCGCCATCCCCCGCGCCACCCGCACCGCCAGGTGCGCAAAGGCCTGCGCCTCCAGCATGTCGCCGTCGAGGCCCACGTCCTCCACCGGCACCACCGGACAGTCGAGCGCGACGGCCATCATCTCCATCAGCACCGGGTTCTTCCGCCCGCCGCCGGTGACCAGCAGCCGTTCCGGCGGTCGCGGGCAATGCTCCATCCCGCGCAGCACCGCCGCCGCCGACATGCCCGTCAACGTCGCCGCCGCATCCGCATCGCCCAGCTCGCGCACCAGCGTGACCATCTCTGCAAAAGCGTTCCGGTCCAGAGACTTGGGCGGCATTCTTGAGAAATAGGGATCGTCTAGGAAAAGCTCCAGCGCCCCCGCCACGACTTCGCCCCCCGCGGCCAGCGCGCCGTCCCGGTCATAGGGTTGCCCCCGCCGTTCCTGCATCAGGTCGTTGATCGGCGCGTTCGCCGGACCGGTGTCAAACGCCAACAGCGCGCCCTCCGCCTCGGGCGTGGCCTTGGACGGATCGACATAGGTTACATTACCAACGCCGCCCAGGTTCAGGAAACACAACGGTTTTTCCGCGCCGATCCAGCGCGCGCAGGCAAAGTGGAAGAACGGCGCCAGCGGCGCGCCCTCACCGCCCAGACGGACGTCGGTGCTGCGGAAATCCCAGACCACCGGCACCCCAAGCGCCCGCGCCAGCGCTGCGCCGTCGCCCACCTGGTGGGTGCCGCGCCCGCGCGGTTCATGCGCGAGGGTCTGACCATGGAAGCCTGCGATTTCAATATCTTCAAAGCCGGACATGATGTCGAGATGCGCAGCCTGCACGACCTCGGTCGCCGCGGCGACGCCCTCTTCTCCCGGCCATCTGCCCAGCCCCGCCCGCAGCACCGCACGCTCCCCGGCGGAGTATTCCCGGTAACCGCTTTCGCCGAAGCCAAAGATCGTCTCGCCATCGGTCTCGACCACCGCGGCGTCGACACCGTCGAGCGATGTCCCCGACATCGTCCCGAGCGCCCTGACCGGCGCCTGCTGCTTGCCCTTGGGCTTCAACATGCCCTTTTCCTTCCCCTGCCCGCGCCCTATACACTGCCGCGCAACAACACCCCGGACAAGAGCCATGACCTACACGCCCAAATCCGACTTCCTGACCGTCATGCGGGACCGCGGCTTCATCGCCGACTGCACCGACTACCAGGGCTTCGACGAAGCCCTGCTGGCAGGAGTCGTTCCGGGCTATATCGGCTTCGACGCGACGGCGAAATCGCTGCATGTCGGGTCGCTGATCCAGATCATGATGCTGCGCTGGCTGCAGAAGACCGGCCACCAGCCGATCACCCTGATGGGCGGCGGCACCACCAAGGTGGGCGATCCGTCGTTCCGCGCCGACGAACGGCCGCTGCTGACGCCCGCGCAGATCGACGACAACATCGCCGGGATCAGGCAGGTCTTTGCGGCCTACATCGACTACGACAGCGACGCGCCGAACCGCGCGCTGATGCTCAACAACGACGAATGGCTGGACAAGCTCAACTACCTGGAATTCCTGCGGGATATCGGGCGGCACTTCTCGGTCAACCGGATGCTGTCGTTCGAAAGCGTGAAATCGCGCCTCGACCGCGAGCAGTCGCTGTCGTTCCTCGAATTCAACTACATGATCCTGCAGGCCTACGACTTCCTCGAGCTGAACCGCCGCTACGGCTGCCTCGTGCAGTTCGGCGGCTCGGACCAGTGGGGCAACATCGTCAACGGCATCGACCTCACGCGCCGGGTGCTGGATCACGAGATCTATGGCCTGACCACGCCGCTGCTGACGACCTCGGACGGCAAGAAGATGGGCAAGACCGCAGATGGCGCCGTCTGGCTCAACGCCGACATGAAGTCGCCCTACGAGTTCTGGCAGTTCTGGCGCAACACCACCGACGCCGACGTGGGCCGGTTCCTCAAGCTCTACACAGAGCTGCCGGTCGACGAGTGCGACCGCCTCGGCGCGCTCGGCGGGTCCGAGGTCAACGCGGCCAAGATCATCCTCGCCAACGCGGTCACGACGCTGCTGCACGGCGCCGACGCGGCCACCGCGGCCGAGGCGACGGCCCGCGAGGTGTTCGAGAAGGGCGGCGTGGGCGACGACCTTCCGACGCTTGAGCTGACGGCGGCCGAGGTCGGCGACGGCATCTCGGTCGTGCAGCTGATCGTCCGCTCCGGCCTGGCCAAGACCGGCAAGGAGGCCAAGCGCCTGATCGTCGACAACGGCGCCCGGCTCGACGACGCGCCGCTGACCGACGCCGGCCTGATGATCGACGCGGGCACGCTGGCCGGCACGGTCAAGCTGTCGGCTGGGAAAAAGCGCCACGCGCTGGTGAAGCTCGCCGACTAACCCACT
This sequence comes from Pseudooceanicola sp. LIPI14-2-Ac024, assembly GCF_042188925.1. GTDB lineage: Bacteria > Pseudomonadota > Alphaproteobacteria > Rhodobacterales > Rhodobacteraceae > Pseudooceanicola. Next base: position 518,471 of record NZ_CP170102.1, on the reverse strand, counting down.
GGAAAATCACGGCAAGGGGCGGCTCATCGGGCCGCCCCTTCGCCTGTCCGCCCTGCACGCGCGGGACGAGCACGCTGCGCGGTCTTCCGCCTCGGGGCGCATCCACCCTTGCCCTTGCGTCACCGCGTGGCGTTAGATGGCCGAACCGGATCCCATTTCCAAGGACGAAACCATGATCGAAACGGAACTGCGCGAGGCCGACGGCATCGTCGTGGCCAAGGCCATCGGCGAGATCTCGAAAGGCGACTACGAAACCCGGCTCGTCCCGGTGCTGGACGAAGCCATCAAGGCGCATGGCAAGGTCAAGATCCTCTACTGGTTCGGGCCCGAGTTCGAAGGCTTCTCCGGCTCGGCCATGTGGGCCGACATGCGGCTTGGCATGCAACACATGAAGGACATCGCCAAGATCGCGGTGGTCACCGACAGCAACTGGCTCAGCGGGTCGATCCACGCCGTCTCGTGGATGCTGCCGATGCCGGTCGAGGTGTTCGACAACGACAAGATCGGCGCGGCGAACGACTGGCTGGTCAAGGACGAGTGATCGCGCCTTGAACCCCGCGGCCGGAGCGGTCACTCTGCCGCTCCGCCACCCTTGCCGCCGGGACCGACCGCCTTGTTCGCACGACTGACGCTTGCCCTCACAGCCCTCGTGTCCCTCGCGGCCTGCTTGGGCGCGGACCACGACTACACCCGCGACGCCGCCCTGCGCGAGGTTGCGCCGCTGGCCGCCGAGATCGCCGCGCTCTCTCCCGATGTCGACCCCGAGGAAGCGGCCCGCGCCGCCCGGATCGCCCTGACCTACCCGCTGCAGCTGCGCGCCGAATACGAGGTCGCGGACAGCCCGCTGGTGCACAACACCAAGGTCAACATGGGGCTGAAGCCGCGCGGGCTCTGCAAGCACTGGGCCGAGGACATGGAGGACCGGCTGGCTGCCGAGGGGTTCCAGACCCTCGACCTTCACCGCGCCATCGCCAATGCCGACACCGCCCGGATCGAACATTCCACGGTCATCGTCTCGGCCAGGGGCGACGGGCTTTACGACGGCATCGTCCTCGACCCCTGGCGGTTCGGCGGCGATCTCTACTGGGGTGCGACCACCGCGGACGAGGACTATCCCTGGCTGCCGCGCCCCGCCGCCTTCCGCGCCCGGCGCGATCGCGAGGAGGCCAAGGACCTGCTGGCGATCGGCACGCGCGAAAGCCTTTGAATTCCCGAACCAAGCACCCTATATGAACCCTGTCGGGCAACCGACTATGGACATAAACGCGCTCGTAATAAGCGGATCGGACCCGGGGGCGGTACCCGGCGGCTCCACCAAAATCCTTTGTTGGGGGATCATGGGGCCGAAACAGGATCGACGAACGTCTAAAGGTGTTAGCTTTGTCCCGGTGAGATACCACCGTTATCGGTTCGCTAAGCATAATTGCCAACAACAATCGTGCTCCGGTTGCTCTGGCTGCGTAAGCAGTCCGAAAGACCGAACTTTAAGCCCTTGCGCCTAGCAGCGTAAGGCGGGGTTCGCAGGCACCTGGCAACAGAAGCCTGCACTTTCCCTGCCTTTCCAACCTGCTGACGCCCCTTGACGGGCGCGTCCGGAATCCGCATGGTCCGCCGCGTGGGGACCGACGCGAACGCCCCGTGAGGCTCAGGCCCAAGGTTCGCATGTTTGCCTTGAAACAGGAGACATGCCCCATGCCTGCCCCGACTGAAATCACCCCCGCCCAGTTGCTGCGCCTGATCGGCACGCCCGATGCGCCCGCGCTCATCGACGTCGTGACCGAGGCCGATTTTGCCGCCGACCCGCACGTGATCCCCGGTGCGATCCGCATCCCGCACGACCGGGTGCTCGATCTCGTGCCCCGCCTGCGCGGAACGCGCTGCGTCGTCTACTGCCAGAAGGGCCTGAAACTCAGCCAGGGCGCGGCGGCTATGCTCAGGTGCGAAGGCGTGGCGGCAGAACACCTGGCCGAAGGCATGGTCGGGTGGCGCGCACTCGACGGCGCGCCGCGCATCCCGCACGCGGCCCTGCCCGCCCCGGTCGGCGGTGCCACGCTCTGGGTCACGCGCCACCGGCCCAAGATCGACCGCATTGCCTGCCCCTGGCTGATCCGCCGCTTCGTCGATCCCGCCGCCCGCTTCCTCTTCGTCGCCCCGTCCGAGGTGCCGGCGGTGGCCGAACGGTTCGGCGCGACGCCGTTCGACATCGAGGACGTGGCGTTCAGCCACCGCGGCCCGCACTGCACCTTCGACACCATGCTCGACGTCTTCGACCTGCATGGCCCGGCGCTCGACACCCTGGCGCGGGTGGTGCGCGGGGCCGATACCAACCGCCACGACCTCGCCCCCGAGGCCGCGGGCCTGCTGGCGCTGTCGGTCGGGCTGTCGCGGCAGTACCGGGACGACCTGGACCAGCTGGCCGCCGGCCTGCCGCTTTACGACGCACTCTACCGCTGGGCCCGCGACGGACAGGGCGAAGGCCACGACTGGCCCGCGGGGCGCGCGGCATGAGCACGCCCACAGTGTCCGACCTCTTCCGCGTCTTCGGGCGCATCGGCATCTTCAGCTTCGGCGGCCCGGCGGCGCAGATCGCCGTGATGCACCGCGAACTGGTCGAGGAGCGGCCCTGGCTGACCGAGAAGCAGTTCCTCGGCGCGCTGTCCTTCACCATGCTCCTGCCGGGGCCCGAGGCGATGCAGTTGGCCACCTGGTCGGGCTGGAAGCTGGGCGGTACCCGGATCGGGCTGATGGCCGGGCTGCTCTTTGTCCTGCCCGGGGCGCTGGTGATCGCGGCGCTGGCGCTGGCCTATGTCGCCTGGGGCGACGTGCCCCAGGTCGCGGCCGCGTTCGACGGGATCCAGGCGCTCGTCGTGGTGATCGTGGTGCAGGCCCTACTGAAGCTGCGCAAGAAGGCGCTGCACCGGGGTGCCGACGTGGCCATCGCGGTGGCGGCCTTTGCAGCGATCTTCCTCTTCGACACGCCCTTTCCCCTGATCATCCTGGCCGCCGCCGTCATCGGCGCCCTGATCGGTCCGGCCAGCCCGCCCGAACCGGCCCCGGCCCGCGCGCCCGTGCCGCTGTCGGCCACGCTCGGCACCGTGGCGATCTGGGTCGTGCTCTGGATGCTGCCCCTCGCCGCGGTCTGGCTGGCCGGCAACGCCTTCCTGACCGAAATGGCGCTCTTCTTCGCCAAGCTCGCGGTGGTGACCTTCGGCGGGGCCTACGCGGTGCTGGGCTACATGACGCAGGCCGTCGTCGACACCCACGGCTGGCTGACCCCGGACGAGATGATCGACGCCCTGGGCCTTGCGGAGACCACGCCCGGGCCGCTGATCCTCGTCACTCAGTTCACCGCGATGGTGGCGGGTGCCAAGGCGGGGGGCACGGGCCTCGCGCTCATCGCGGGCGCGCTGACGCTCTGGATGACCTTCGTGCCCTGCTTCCTGTGGATCTTTGCCTTTGCGCCGCATCTCGAACGGCTGCTGGCCGCGCCGCGCCTTGCCGGGGCGCTGTCGGCCATCACCGCCGCCGTCACCGGGGTGATCGCGGACCTCTCGGTCTGGTTCGCGATGCACGTGGTCTTTGCCAGCGTCGACGACAGCCGCACCCCGCCGCGTCCCGACTGGGCCAGCATCGACCCCGGCGCCATCGGCCTGATCGCGCTTGGCGCAGTGCTGCTCTGGGGCCTGCGGCTTGGCCTTCTGACCGCACTGCCGCTCATGGCACTGGCGGGATTGGGGCTTCACGCCGCGGCAGGATGACCCGCGGCCCGGATTCTGCTTGGGGCATCTTTTGTTTTCATTCGAATCCCCTATGCTCAGGCCACGAGCAAGTGAGGACGTGATGCCGGGAACCATCGACTATGGCAGGCTGATGCACCGCGCGATGCGGGGACTGATCCAGCAGGTGCTGAGCGATGTCGCTGCCAATGGCCTGCCGGGCAACCACCATTTCTTCATCACCTTCGATACCACCCACCCCGAGTCCGAGCTGGCCGACTGGCTCAAGGAACGGTATCCCGAAGAGATGACCGTGGTGATGCAGCACTGGTTCGAGAACCTCGATGTCGGCGACGACGGCTTTGCCGTGACGCTGAACTTCGGCGATGCGCCGGAACGGATGTACATCCCCTACGACGCGATCCAGACCTTTGTGGACCCCTCGGTCGAATTCGGCCTGCGCTTCGAGACGCAGGAACAGATCGACGACGAGGATGACGACGACGACCTGCCGCCCGACCCGCTGCCGTTGCGCGACAACGGCAAGGAAGAGCTCAAGCGCGACGGCGAGAAGAAGGATCACCGCCCCGCCGAGGTCGTTCAGCTGGATACCTTCCGCAAGTAGCCCCCGACGCGCCGCGCGGCATTGAACTTCCACGCCTTTCCGGTAAGAAGTCCCCGATCTTTGCGAGGAGACACCGGAGATGACCAACACCCGCACCGAAACCGACAGTTTCGGCCCGCTGGAAGTGCCCGCGGACAAGTACTGGGGCGCGCAGACGCAACGTTCGATCATGAACTTCCCGATCGGCTGGGAAAAGCAGCCGGTCCCGATCATCCGGGCGCTCGGCGTGGTCAAGAAGGCCTGCGCGCAGGCGAACCTCGAACTGGGCGACATCGACAAGACGGTCGGTGAGGCCATCGTCGCCGCCGCGTCGGAAGTCATCGAAGGCAAGTTCGACGACAACTTCCCGCTGGTGGTCTGGCAGACCGGGTCGGGCACGCAGTCCAACATGAACGCGAACGAGGTCATCTCGAACCGCGCGATCGAGATGCTGGGCGGCGAGATGGGCTCCAAGAAGCCGGTGCACCCGAACGACCATTGCAACATGGGCCAGTCCTCGAACGACACCTTCCCGACCGCCATGCACGTGGGCATCGCCATGCAGGCGCGCGACGTGCTGCTGCCGGGGCTTGAGAAACTCGCCGCCGCTCTGGAAGCCAAGTCGGCCGAGTTCAAGGACATCATCAAGATCGGCCGGACCCACACCCAGGACGCGACCCCGCTGACCCTGGGCCAGGAATTCGGCGGCTATGCCCACCAGGTCCGCAAGGGGATCGAACGGGTCAAGGCCTGCCTGCCCGACATCTACGAGCTGGCGCAGGGCGGCACCGCCGTCGGCACCGGGCTCAACACGAAAAAGGGCTGGGGCGAGATGGTCGCCAAGAACATGGCCGAGATCACCGGCCTGCCCTTCGTCACCGCGCCCAACAAGTTCGAGGCGCTGGCCGCCCATGACGCAATGGTCATGTTCTCGGGCGCGCTGAAGACGGTGGCCGCCTCGCTCTTCAAGATCGCCAACGACATCCGCCTGCTCGGCTCCGGCCCGCGCTCGGGCCTGGGCGAACTGATCCTGCCGGAAAACGAGCCGGGCTCGTCCATCATGCCGGGCAAGGTGAACCCGACCCAGGCCGAAGCGCTGACCATGGTCTGCGCCCATGTCATGGGCAACGACGCCGCCGTCGGCTTTGCCGGCTCGCAGGGTCACTTCGAGCTCAACGTCTACAACCCGATGATGAGCTACAACGTGCTGCAATCCATGCAGCTTCTGGGCGACAGCGCCTCGGCCTTCACCGACAACATGGTGGTCGGCATCCAGGCGAACGAGGCGCGGATCGACAAGCTGATGAAGGAAAGCCTGATGCTGGTGACGGCGCTGGCCCCGACGATCGGCTACGACAACGCCACCAAGGTCGCCAAGACCGCGCACAAGAACGGCACGACGCTCAAGGAAGAGGCCATCGGCCTCGGCTTCGTGGACGAGGAAACCTTCGACCGCGTCGTGCGGCCCGAGGACATGATCGGCCCGAAGGACTGATCGCGGTCCATATGTGTGGAAAGAGGGCCGAAACCGGCCCTCTTTTTTGTCCGCAGGGCGACGGAAGCGCCGGGCCGGCGCGTACAACCCCTGTCCGCCACTCACGGGGGACCGGGGCCCCGGCCATGTTCCCCCAAGATGCCGCGCACCGGCAGGGTCGATTGCGACCCGCGCCGCGCGGATGCGGCCGGGGTCCCGACCTTTTTCAATCCCCCTGAAGAGGCCGCGCCGCGCTTGAAAGCGCCCGGGATCCTCCGCAATATGACCGGACCACCGAACGGAGGTCGGACCTTGGCCGATAAGACAGTCGTCAATCTCAACCGCGCCCGCAAGCAGCAGGACCGCGTCAAGAAACGCGCGCAGGCCGATGAGAACGCGGTGAAATTCGGGCGCACCAAGGCCGAGAAACAGGCCGACACGGCGCGCGCGGACAAGGCGGCGCGCGAGCTCGACGGCCACAAGCGCGACACATGAGCCGGCCGGTCAAACGATCCCTCACCCTGCGCCAGCACCGCACCAGCGTCTCGCTCGAAGATGCGTTCTGGCAGGCCTTCCGCGAGATCGCCGAGGCGCAGGACAAGGGCATCAACCAGCTCGCAACCGAGATCGACGAGGCGCGCGATCTGGACACCGGACTGGCCACCGCGATCCGGCTTTACGTGTTGCAGTACTACCGCGCGGCGCAGGTCGCGGGAAATTCCTGATACAATTCAACGTAAGATGTTGTTTTTCCCCAAGGTCAACCGGAACTCAAGGCCAAGTGATTGACCCAACACGGGATTTGAGGTAAGTGGCGCGCAGGATCGACTTGCGCGAAAGACGCAGGGCCATACGGGCCTGATCCAAAGACGCGGCGGGCGTGACATGTCCGTCAACCACGGACACACATGACAACGTTTGCAGATCTTGAACTGGACCCGAAGGTCCTGAAAGCCATCACCGAAGCCGGGTACGAAACCCCGACGCCGATTCAGGCGGGTGCGATTCCCCCGGCGCTGCAGGGCAAGGACGTGCTCGGCATCGCGCAGACCGGCACCGGCAAGACGGCGAGCTTCACGCTCCCCATGATCACAATGCTGGCCAAGGGCCGCGCCCGCGCCCGGATGCCGCGCAGCCTCGTGCTCTGCCCGACACGCGAACTGGCCGCCCAGGTGGCCGAGAACTTCGACACCTACGCAAAGCACGTGAAGCTCTCCAAGGCGCTGCTGATCGGCGGCGTGAGCTTCAAGGAACAGGACGCCCTGATCGACAAGGGCGTCGACGTGCTGATCGCCACCCCCGGCCGCCTGCTCGACCATTTCGAGCGTGGCAAGCTGCTGCTGACCGGCGTGCAGGTCATGGTGGTGGACGAAGCCGACCGGATGCTCGACATGGGCTTCATCCCCGACATCGAACGCATCTTCTCGCTGACGCCTTTCACCCGGCAGACCCTCTTCTTCTCGGCCACCATGGCGCCCGAGATCGAGCGGATCACCAACACCTTCCTCTCCGCCCCCGCGCGGATCGAGGTCGCCCGCCAGGCCACCACGGGTGAGAACATCACCCAAGGCGTGGTGATGTTCAAAGGCTCCCGCAAGGACCGCGAAGGCAGCGAGAAGCGCCGCCTCCTGCGCGACCTGATCGAGGCCGAGGGCGACGACCTGACCAACGCGATCATCTTCTGCAACCGCAAGACGGACGTGGATATCGTCTCGAAATCGCTCAAGAAATACGGCATGGACGCGGCCCCGATCCACGGCGACCTCGACCAGTCGCAGCGGATGCGGACGCTCGAAGGCTTCCGCGACGGGACGCTCAAGCTCCTGGTCGCCTCGGACGTCGCGGCCCGCGGTCTCGACGTGCCGTCGGTGAGCCACGTGTTCAACTTCGACGTGCCCAGCCATGCCGAGGACTACGTCCACCGGATCGGCCGGACCGGCCGCGCCGGTCGCAAGGGCAAGGCGGTGATGATCTGCATCCCGCGCGACGAAAAGAACCTCGCCGACATCGAGAAGCTGGTGGAAAAGACGATCCCGCGGATCGACGCCCCGAACCAGCCCGCCCCGGCGGCAGTACCCGAGACCGCGGCCGAGGCGGACGCACCGGCCAAGCCGGTACCGGCGCCCCGGGCCGAGGCGCCCCGCTCCGAGCCGCGCGACGAACCGCGCGCGGCCAAGGACGAGGGCGGCAACCGCAGCCGCAGCCGGGGTGGCAACAGCCGCTCCAACCGCGGTGGCCGTGGCAAATCCGGCCGGGACGAGGACGTGATCGGCATGGGTGACCACATGCCCAGCTTCATCGCGCTGAGCTTCGACGAACGCAAAGCGTCCTGATCCGGGCATCGGCAATTCCCCGCCCACGCGGCGGGGACCAAAATCCGTCTTGTTTACCGAACGTTAAATAGAGCGTATTTAGACGCCGTGGGGGCTTGCTCAGGCAATGCTAGGGGTTCCCATGCTTTCCAATGCCCGATCTGCCCACGACCAGCGCCGTTTCACGCGCTACGCCGTTCGCCTTGAATGCCAGGTGACGTTTCTCGACCGCACGGCGCATGCCCGTGTCCGGGACCTGTCGCTTGGCGGTGCCCGGATCGAGATGCCGCTTCACGCCTCGGCCTACGACCTGCCCAACCTGCGATCGCTGCACATTCCGCAGATCGGGCTGGCCCGGGTCGATGTCCGCTGGCATTCGGACCACATGATCGGAGTCGAGTTCGTGACGCCCGACCTCATCCGCCAGTCGCTGACACGCTACTTCGCGTCGCTGGACCCGCGCACGAGTGTCAGGCCGATAGGCGGCTGATCACCACCGTCACCTCGGGCTTCTTCCCGATCTCGTCCTGGGCGCCCTGCCGGACCACCCGGCGGAGCGCTTCCTCGAGCTTGTCGTCATCCGCCAGCGTCTGTTCGCCCGCGCGGTTGAGGAACTGCGACAGGTCCTCCTCCAGCACGTCCTGCAGCGGCGCGTTCGACCGTCCGGTCTCGCTCAGCCCGCGGACATCGCACCAGGGATCGCCAAGCGGCTCGTCCTCTTCGTCGAGGATGACGGTCACCGTCACATGCCCGTTCAGCGCCATCCGGATCCGGTCGCGCACGATCCCGTCGAGCGCCCCGATGCGGATCGAGCCGTCGAGGTAGGTGCGCCCGGTCTCGATGTATTCCGCCACCTTCGGCGCATTGCCCGACAGGTCCAGCATCGTCCCGTTGACCGCGATGATCCCGGCGCGCCCGTTGGCCTCGGCCAGCTTGGCGTGCTCGCGCAGGTGCCGGTGTTCGCCGTGCATCGGGATCACCATCTGCGGATCGACCAGCTGGTGCATGGCCTCGAGGTCCGGGCGGTTGGCATGGCCCGACACGTGGTAAAGCCCGCCGTTGTCGTCCACGACCTCGACGCCCTTTTCCGAGAACGCGTTCATGATGCTGATCACGCCGCGTTCGTTGCCCGGAATGATCTTGGAGGAGAAGAGGAAGGTGTCGCCCTCCTTCAGCTCGATCCCCAGGTACTTGCCCCGCGACAGCTGGGCCGAAGCCGCGCGCCGTTCGCCCTGGCTGCCGGTCACGATCAGCATCAGGTTCTCGCGCGGGATGCTGGCCGCATCCTCGGGCGAGACCGTCGAGGGGAAATCGCCCAGCACGCCGGTCTCGGCCGCCGCCTCGATCATCCGCCGCATCGCGCGGCCCAGCAGGCAGACCGACCGCCCTGCCCTGACGCCCGCCTCGGCCAGCGTCTTCACCCGCGCGACGTTCGACGCGAAGGTGGTGGCGATCATCATCTCGGGCGCGGCGGCGACCAGCTTGGTGATTTCTTCACCCAGCGTCGCCTCGGACCGGCCCTCGTTGCGGGAAAAGACGTTGGTGGAATCGCAGACCAGCGCGCGCACGCCGGGCTTCGACGCCTCTTTCCACAGGTCCGGGTCGAACGGTTCCCCCACCAGCGGCGTGCGGTCGAGCTTGAAGTCGCCGGTGTGGATCACCCGGCCCGCCGGCGTGTCGATGACCAGTGCCGAGCTTTCAGGGATCGAGTGCGACATCGGCAGGAAGCTGACGCTGAACGGGCCAGCCTGCACCTTCTCGGGGAACTTGTCGGCCACCCGAACGGCGTTCTCGCCGATGCCGTATTCCGACAGCTTGCCGCGCGCGATGTTGGCCGTGAAGGCCCGCGCGATGATCGGCACGCCGCCCAGCTCCTCGTAGAGATGACCGACCGCCCCGACGTGGTCCTCGTGCGCATGGGTGATGAACACCGCCTCGAGCCGGTCACGCCGCGCCTTCAGCCACGAGATGTCGGCCATGATCAGGTCCACGCCGGGCGTGCTGTCCATGTCCGGGAACGTCACGCCGAGGTCCACCAGGATCAGACGCTCCTTGTCCGGGGCACCGTACCCGTAGACATAGGCATTCATCCCGATTTCCCCGGCACCGCCGAGGGGAAGGTAGATCAGTCTCTCGGCGGTCATATGTTCCCCTGAGCCTTGTTGTAGTCATAGATGATCCGCAGACCGTGGATCGTCAGGAACTCATCAAATTCGTCGTAGAGCGTGTCGCCTTGTTGGAACAAAGGTGCAAGCCCACCCGTCGAGATAATGCGCATCGGTCTATCATATTCTCCGCGGATCCGGTCGCAGATTCCGCGGACAAGCCCGACATAGCCCCAGAAGACCCCGGATTGCATGCAGGCGACGGTGTTGGTGCCGATCACCTTCTGCGGCTTGGTCACGTCCACATGCGGCAGCGCGGCCGCCATTTCATGTAACGCCTGCAGCGACAGGTTCACCCCCGGCGCGATCACGCCACCGACATAGGCGCCGTCCTCGGCCACCACGTCAAAGGTGGTGGCGGTGCCGAAATCCACCACGATCAGGTCGCCGCCGTAGCGGTCGAAGGCCCCGGCCGAGTTCACCAGCCGGTCGGGCCCGACCTGCGTGCCCTCGTCCACCCGCGGGTTGCGCGGCAGCAGGCATTCCTCGCGCCCGACGACCAGCGGCCGGCAGTTGAAGTACCGGTCCGACAGGACGCGCAGGTTGAACACCACCCGCGGCACCGTGGACGAGATGATCACCGCATTGATGTCGAGCGGGATGCGGTGGTGCGCCAGCAGCGTCGAGAGCCAGACATAGTACTGGTCGGCGGTCCGCTGGTGATCGGTCGCGGTGCGGAGCGTGCAGAGGAACTGCTCTCCGTCCCAGATCGAGAAGACCGTGTTGGTGTTGCCGCAATCGATGGCAAGCAGCATGGGCGCACTCCCTCCTCCGGAGCTCAGAAATAGACGTCGGCCGCGGCAATCGCCTGCCGCCCGCTCGGGGTCTGCAGGATCAGCCGGCCCTGCGCATCCACCGTCTCGAAAATGCCCCGCGTCTCGGCGGTGCCGGTGCGGGCGACGATCTCCTCGCCCAGACGGGCGGCGCGCGCAAGCCATGCCTCGCGGATCGGCGCGAAACCGTAGTCGCGGAACCGCGCCTCGTGCGCGGCCATGGCGGCGGCCAGCGGTGTCAGGAATTCCTCGGGCGTGACCAGCACGCCGGTATCCGGGGCCAGTGCCACCGGGCGCACCGCCTCGGGCGGGAGGTCGGCCGCCTGCGGTGCCCCGGCCAGGTTGATGCCGATGCCGATCGACACGCCGACCATGCGGCCCTGCCGCTGCACGCTTTCCAGCAGGATGCCCGCGACCTTGCCGCCGTTCAGCAGCACGTCGTTGGGCCATTTCAGCGCAAAGGGATCAGCGCGCCCCGTGACCGCCACGAAAGCGTCGAAGAGCGCGAGCGACGCGGTAAAGCTGCGCAGCGCGGCGCGGTCCGGCCCGCCATCCTCTCGTGTCACGAAGGTGCCCGCGAAGTTGCCCGCAGGCTGGTGCCACGCCCGGCCCCGGCGTCCCCGCGCCGACGTTTGCCGCTTCGCGAGGATCCAGGTCGGTCCGGTCAGGGTGTCGAACCGGCGTTCGGCCTCACCCAGCGTGCTGTCGGTTTCCTCCAGCACCAGGCGGGCTGTCCCCTCGGGCCAGCCCGTCCAGTCGTCCGCGCCTGCGGTCAATTGACCAGCGTCATCGCGGCGGTGCGCGCCGCGGCTTCGACACCGAACATGTTGATGATGCCGATCAGCATGATCGCGGCCGAGCCCATCAGCAGCGTCCAGAGCACCGGCGAACGGCCGGTCTCCAGGACGGCGCCTTCCTTGCCGAAGTACATGTAGAACACGATCCGCAGGTAGTAGAACGCCGCGATCGCCGAGGCGATCACACCGCCGACCGCCAACCAGACCAGGTCCGCCTCGACCGCCGCGCGCAGCACCCAGAGCTTGCCGAAGAAGCCCAGGAGCGGTGGCACACCGGCCAGCGAGAACATCAGGAGCAGCACCGCGAAGGCCCGTCCCGGCTGGACCCGCGAATAGAGGTTCAGCGACTGGATGTCGGTCACCGGCTGGCCGTCCCGCTCCATCGTCAGGATGAAGGCAAAGACGCCGACGTTCATGGTCACGTAGATCGCCATGTAGATCAGCATCGCCTGCACGCCCACCACGTCGGCAGCGGCGAGGCCCATCAGGGCATAGCCCATGTGCGCGATCGACGAATACGCCATCAGGCGCTTGATGTTGGTCTGGGCGATGGCCGCGACCGCGCCCAGGAACATCGACAGGAGCGAGATCAGCGCAACGATCTGCTGCCAGTCCGAGGTGACGCCGCCGAAGGCGTCGAACATCACCCGGGCAAAGAGGCCCATGGCCGCCGCCTTGGGCGCGGTGGCAAAGAAGGCGGTGACCGGGGTCGGCGCGCCCTCGTAGACGTCCGGCGTCCACATGTGGAACGGCACGGCCGATACCTTGAACGCCAGGCCCGAGATCAGGAACACCAGGCCGAACAGAAGCCCGAGCGAGATCGTCTCGGTCCCCGCCGCCTGGATGATGCCGGCAAAGTTGGTGGTGCCCGAGAAGCCGTAGATCAGCGAGGCGCCATAGAGCAGAAGGCCCGAGCTGAGCGCGCCCAGCACGAAGTACTTCAGGCCCGCCTCGGTCACCTTGGCGTTGTCGCGCCGGATCGAGGCCATGACGTAGAGCGCCAGCGACTGCAGTTCGAGGCCCATGTAGAGGGTCATCAGGTCGCCCGCCGACACCATCACCATCATGCCGACCGAGGCCAGCGCGACGAGGACGGGGTATTCGAACCGCAGCATCCCGCGCCGGGCCATGTATTCCTGGCCCATGACCAGCACGACCGCGCCGGACAGCAGGATCAGCACCTTCGCGAACCGGGCAAAGCCGTCGTCGATGAACATGCCGTTGAAGGCCGTGCGCCCTTCGCCGCCGCCGTAGACGATGATCCAGAACCCGAGAAGGGCCATGACGACCGCCGTCACCCAGACCAGCAGCGATGCCGCCTTGTCCTTTGAGGTGTAGACCGTCGCCACCAGCGCCAGCATCGCGTAGAGCGCCAGGATGATTTCCGGAAGGATGACGTTCAGATCAGCCTGCATCGTCTGGGGCTCCGTCAGTGCGAGGCCGCGACGGCGGTGCCAGTGCCCTGGCTGCCCGCTGTGGCGGTCTCATAGTTTTGAACCAGCGCCTCGGTCGAGGGGCCGATGATGTCGGTCACCAGGCTGGGATAGACACCCAGCCAGATGGTCATGACCACCAGCGGGGCAAAGATCGCCTTCTCGCGGCCGGTCATGTCGGTGATGGTGCGCAGGCTTTCCTTGATCAGGTCGCCGAACACGACCCGGCGGTAGAGCCAGAGCGCGTAGGCGGCCGACAGGATCACGCCGGTCGTCGCGATGGTCGCGATGATCGTGTTGACCTGGAAGATGCCCATCAGGGTCAGGAATTCGCCGACGAAGCCGCTGGTCCCCGGCAGGCCGACGTTGGCCATGGTGAACAGCATGAAGATCATCGCGTAGGCCGGCATCCGGTTCACGAGGCCGCCGTAGGCGTCGATCTCGCGGGTGTGCATGCGGTCGTAGATCACGCCGACGCAGAGGAAGAGCGCACCCGAGATGAAGCCGTGGCTGATCATCTGGAAGATCGCGCCGTCGATGCCCTGCTGGTTGGCGGCGAAGATGCCCATGGTGACATAGCCCATGTGCGCGACCGACGAATAGGCGATCAGCTTCTTCATGTCCTCCTGCACCAGCGCGACGAGCGAGGTGTAGACGATCGCGATGGCCGACATCCAGAACACCAGCGGCGCCAGCATTTCCGAAGCCACCGGGAACATCGGCAGCGAGAAGCGCAGGAAGCCGTAGCCGCCCATCTTCAGCAGGATCGCGGCCAGCACGACCGACCCGGCGGTCGGCGCCTGCACGTGCGCGTCCGGCAGCCAGGTGTGCACCGGCCACATCGGCATCTTCACCGCGAACGAGGCAAAGAACCCGATCCAGAGCAGCATCTGGATGCCCGCCGCGAAGCGGATGCCGAAGATGCGGATCGGTTCGGACGAGAAGTCGAAGCCGAGAAGTGTGACGATGTCCGTCGTGCCCGCCTCGTTGAAGATCACCACCATCGCGACCAGCATCAGCACCGAGCCGATGAAGGTGTAGAGGAAGAACTTGAACGAGGCATAGATCCGGTTCTTGCCGCCCCAGATGCCGATGATCAGGAACATCGGGATCAGGCCCGCTTCGAAGAACAGGTAGAAGAGCACCAGGTCCAGCGCCATGAACACGCCCAGCATGAGCGTTTCCAGCACCAGGAAGGCGATCATGTATTCCTTGACGCGGGTCTTCACCTCCCAGCTGGCGGCGATCGTCAGCGGCATGATGAAGGTCGTCAGCATCACGAACAGGACCGAGATGCCGTCGACGCCCATCTTGTACTCGAGGCCAAGCAGCCAGGGCCGCTCCTCGACGAACTGGAAGCCTTCGACGGCAGGGTCGAAGCCGAACAGGATGAACAGCGACACCAGGAACGTCAGCGAGGTCGCGATCAGCGCCACCCACTTGGCGTTGCGCTGCGCCGCCTCGTCCTCGCCCCGCAGGAAAATCCCCAGGATCAGCGCGGCAACGGCCGGGATGAAACAGGTGATCGAGAGAAGGTTCGACATTATTCCGCGCTCCCGATGGTCATCCAGGTAATGAGGATTGCCACGCCGATCACCATGGCGAAGGCGTAGGTGAAGATGTACCCGGACTGCGCCTTGCCGGCGAGGCGGGTGAAGAAGGGGATGATCCCCATGGCCACGCCGTTGATCCCGCCGTCGATCGTGTTCTCGTCACCCTTCTTCCAGAGGAAGCCGCCGATCCAGAATGCGGGCCGCACGAAGACGAAGTTGTAGATCTCGTCGAAGTACCACTTGTTCAGCAGGAACAGGTACAGCGGGCGCTGTGCATGGGCCAGTTGCTTGGGCCGCTCGGGGTTCACGATGTAGAACCAGTAGGCGAACAGCAGGCCGATCACCATCGCGACGAAGGGCGACACCTTCACCCAGGCGGGCGCATGGTGGGCTTCGTCCATCACGTGGTTCTCGGGCGCCATGTAGATCGCGCCCTGCGGGGCCATGGCATGGGCCGCGCCCGCGCCGAGGTCGGCATGGGTTTCGCCGGTGGCCGCGTCATGCGTTGCCGGTGCACCCTCGCCGCCATGGGCGGTGTCGGCCGTCGCGGTCTCGGCCGCGCCGTGCGCCGCGTCCGCCGCGCCGTGCTCTTCCGAGGCCTCGTGATGCGCCGGGATGCCGAAGAAGGCGTTGACCTTGTCGTGGCTGCCGAAGAACGAGCCGTACCAGATCATCCCCGCGAACACCGCGCCAAGCGCCAGGACGCCAAGCGGGATCAGCATGACCATCGGGCTTTCATGGGCGTGGTCATGCGTGTGCTTGTCGCCGCGCGCCTCGCCGTAGAAGGTCATGAAGATCAGCCGCCAGGAATAGAAGCTGGTGAAGAGCGCCGCGATGACCAGCATCCAGAAGCCGTAGCCGCCCATCGTGCCCGCCCAGGCGGATTCGATGATCGCGTCCTTCGACAGGAAGCCGGCAAAGCCGATGTGGGTCAGCGGGATGCCGACGCCGGTGATCGCCAGCGTGCCGATCATCATCGCCCAGAAGGTATAGGGGATCTTCTTCCGCAGGTTGCCGTAGTTCCGCATGTCCTGCTCGTGGTGCATCGCGTGGATGACCGAACCGGCACCGAGGAACAGCATCGCCTTGAAGAAGGCGTGCGTGAAGAGGTGGAACATCGCGGCCGAGTAGACGCCGACGCCCGCGGCCACGAACATGTAGCCCAGCTGCGAACAGGTCGAATAGGCGATCACGCGCTTGATGTCGTTCTGCACCAGGCCCACGGTCGCCGCGAAGAACGCCGTCGAGGCGCCGATGAAGACGATGATCGACTTGGCGTCGGGCGCGAATTCGATCAGGGGCGACATCCGGCAGATCATGAACACGCCCGCGGTCACCATTGTCGCCGCGTGGATCAGGGCCGACACCGGGGTCGGGCCTTCCATCGCGTCCGGCAGCCAAGTGTGCAGGAAAAGCTGCGCCGACTTGCCCATGGCCCCGATGAAGAGCAGGAGCGCCACGATCTCGGTCGCGTCCCACGAGATGCCGAGGAACGACAGGTTCGTCCCCGCCAACGCCGGCGCCTCGGCAAAGATCACGTCGAAGTCGATGCTGTCGACCAGGTAGAAGCAGGCAAAGATGCCGAGGGCAAAGCCGAAGTCGCCGACCCGGTTGACCACGAAGGCCTTGATCGCCGCCGCGCTGGCCGAGGGCTTGCGGTAGTAGAAGCCGATTAGCAGGTAGGACGCGACGCCCACGCCTTCCCAGCCAAAGAACATCTGGACCAGGTTGTCGGCGGTCACCAGCGCGAGCATGGCGAAGGTGAAGAACGACAGGTAGGCGAAGAAGCGCGGCTTGTAGCTTTCGCCTTCCCGGAAGTTGTCGTCATGGGCCATGTAGCCCATCGAGTAGAGGTGCACGAGCGCCGACACCGTGGTGACCACGATCAGCATGATCGCCGTCAGCCGGTCCAGCCGGATCGACCATTCGGTGACCAGCGTGCCGCTTTCGATGAAGGGCATCAGCGGCACCTTCACCAGTTCCCCGTCGAACGACAGGAAGGTGATCCACGAGAACAGGCAGGCGACGAACAGCAGGCCCGTGGTCAGCCACATCGCCCCGCGTTCGGTGATGATGCGCCAGCCAAAGCCCGCGACGATGGCGCCGATCAGGGGCAGGAAGAGGATGAGCTGCAACATGCCGTCAGCCTTTCATCACGTTGACGTCTTCCACGGCGATCGAGCCGCGGCTGCGGTAGAAGCAGACGAGGATGGCAAGGCCGATGGCTGCCTCCGCCGCCGCGACCGTCAGGACGAAGAGGGTGAAGACCTGCCCGGCGAGGTCGCCCAGGAACGAGGAGAAGGCCACCAGGTTGATGTTGACCGAGAGCAGGATCAGCTCCAGCGACATCAGCAGGATGATGACGTTCTTGCGGTTCAGGAAGGTGCCGAAGACGCCGATGACGAACAGCGTCGCCGCGACGGTGAGGTAATGTTCCAGACCGATCATTTGCGCGCTCCCTTCCCTGCCCGGCTCTGCCGGATGCCGAGAACAACGGGCACGAAGATGCCCGCGAAGAAGATGGCTATCCAACTGGCTATGCTCATCGCTGTCCCATTCCTCCCCCTCTTGGCGGGGGTCTTTCTTTCACTCGGCGGGGCCGGCATGGCCCCGGATATGTTCAGGCCGGCAGGCTCAGAGGCCCTGCCCCGGCTTCACGTCCTTCAGTTCCATCGCGGCCTTCGGGTCGCGCCACATCTGCTGCAGCACGTTCTGGCGCTTGACGTCGGGCCGGTGGCGCACGGTCAGCACGATCGCCCCGATCATCGCGACCAGCAGGATCAGGCCCGCCAGCTGGAAGATCAGGAAATACTGGTCATAGACGATCATCCCGAGCGCGGCGGTGTTCTCGACCCCTTCCGGCGTGATCGCCTGGCGCGCGGCCTCGGCGGTTTCGGCGGTGGTCCAGTTCGCGTAGGCGGCGACGAATTCCATGATCAGGACGACCCCGATCAGGATCGCCAGCGGCAGGTGACGGGCCATCTCGGCCTTGAGCTCGGCGAAGTCGACGTCGAGCATCATCACCACGAAGAGGAACAGCACCGCGACCGCGCCGACATAGACGATGATCAGCAGCATCGCCACGAACTCCGCCCCCAACAGGACGAAGAGGCCCGCCGCCGACAGGAAGCTGAGGATCAGCCAGAGCACCGAGTGCACCGGGTTGCGCGCCACGACCGTCATCAACCCGCCGGCCAGCAGCGCGATCGAGAACAGATAAAAGGACAGAGCCGCGATGGTCATTCCTTATCCCCTTCCATTTCGTCCATGACTTCCTTGGCGAGGGTCCCCGCCTTGGTCACGGCCGGCACGCCGGCGAACATCGTCATCTGGGCGATGGCCTCGGCAATTTCCTGTTTCGTCGCGCCCGCCTCGATCAGGTGGCGCACGGTCAGCCGCAGCTGGCTTTCCGCGATGGCGCCCTGGGTCGTCAGACCGGCGAGCACCAGGAAGAGCCGGGTCTTGCTGTCCAGCCCTTCCTTGTTGAAGGCCTTGCCGAAGGCGACTTCCATCCACTCCTTGGGGAGCGTCGGCCACATCGCCTCGAACGCCTTCGGGTTGAAGCTCTCGAGCGCCGGGTTCATCGCCTTGGCCCAGGCCTGCGCCTGGTCCATCATCATCTCGAACGGATTGCGATTGTCAGCCATCGGCGCCTCCCCGGGCGTTATGTCCGGTACGAGCGGTCATCGGTACGGCGCATCCAGCTCGAGGTTGCGCGCGATCTCGGCCTCCCAGCGTTCGCCGTTGGCGAGCAGCTTGGCCTTGTCGTAGAACAGCTCTTCGCGCGTCTCGGTCGCGAACTCGAAGTTCGGGCCCTCGACGATCGCGTCCACCGGGCAGGCTTCCTGGCAGAAGCCGCAGTAGATGCACTTGGTCATGTCGATGTCGTACCGCGTGGTCCGGCGGCTGCCGTCCTCGCGCGGTTCGGCGTCGATCGTGATCGCCTGCGCCGGGCAGATCGCCTCGCACAGCTTGCACGCGATGCAGCGCTCCTCGCCGTTGGGATAGCGGCGCAGGGCGTGTTCGCCGCGGAACCGGGGCGACAGCGGCCCCTTCTCGTGCGGGTAGTTCACCGTCGCCTTGGGCTTGAAGAAGTACTTCAGCCCCATCTGGAACCCCTTGAGGATGTCCGTCATCAGGAAGTAGCGGGCAGCGCGGCCGTAGTCGACGTTGGCCATATCAGCCTCCAATCGCCCAGCGGGCCCAGAACCCGCCAAGGACTTCGAATTTTGCAAGGAACGACACGATCACGACCCAGGCGAGCGACAGGGGAAGGAACACCTTCCAGCCGATCCGCATGAGCTGGTCGTAGCGGTAGCGCGGCACCACGGCCTTCACCAGCGCGAAGAAGAAAAACGCGATCAGCATCTTGAGGAGGAACCACAGGAAGCTGTCGGGCAGGAACGGCACCGGCGAGAGCCAGCCGCCGAAGAACAGCAGCGACACCAGCGCGCACATCAGCACGATCGCGAAATACTCACCGATCATGAAGAGCAGGAACGGCGTCGAGGAGTATTCCACCTGGTAGCCCGCGACCAGTTCGGATTCCGCCTCGGGCAGGTCGAACGGCGGCCGGTTGGTTTCCGCCAGCGCCGAGACGAAGAACAGGATCACCATCGGGAAGTGCGGCAGCCAGTACCAGTTGAACAGACCCCAGTCGCCATCCTGCGCGTGCACGATGCTGGTCAGGTTCAGCGACCCGGTCGAGATGATCACGCCGATGATGATCAGGCCGATCGACACCTCGTACGAGATCATCTGTGCCGCGGACCGCAGCGAGCCGAGGAACGGGTATTTCGAGTTCGACGCCCAGCCCCCCATGATCACGCCGTAGACCTCGAGAGAGGAGACCGCGAAGATGTAGAGGATCGCGACGTTGATGTCGGACAGGACCCAGCCCTCGTTGAAGGGGATCACCGCCCAGGCGATCATCGCGAGGACAAAGCTGGTCAGCGGCGCCATCAGGAACACGACCCGGTCGGCGCCCGCGGGAATCACGACTTCCTTGGTGATGTACTTGATGAAGTCCGCAAAGCTCTGCAGGAGCCCGTAGACCCCCACCACGTTGGGTCCGCGCCGCAGCTGGACGGCGGCCCAGATCTTGCGGTCCGCGTAGAGCAGAAAGGCCAATGCCACGAGCAGCGGCACGACGATCAGCAGGACTTGTCCCACGATCACCAGCAGCATGCCCACAGGATGGTCGGTAAAGAAGCTCATTGGTCCCTACATCCTTTTCATACCGTCGGAATCTTGCGTTCCGTGCAGTCTGCGACGACCACTTCGGCGTCGAGTTTTCTCAGCCCATCCGGCAGCGCCGCCGAGATGGTATAAACCGCATCTGCTGTCCAGAGGCCACCCTCTCGGGAGACATTTGTTCGCAAATGACGGGCAAATCCGTAGCCCCGGATCAGGGTGTATTGCGCGGCCGCGCATTCGGCGTAATCGGCCACGTCCCCGTCGTCCCGGGCGCCCCGCATGGCGACCCGGAAATGCACCAGGTCACCGTCCAGAAGGCGCGTCTCGATTCCCTCGTACACCGCCCCCGCGGGCGCCGGCATGGCCGCGCGCCGCTCCGCCGTGGCCAGTGCCGCGGCGCCCGTGTCGGGCGTCGGCGCGCAGGCGGCCATCAGCGGCAGGGCCAGGACGAGGGACATGCTCCGCAACCCCGCTTATTCCGCCGCCAGCGGCGCTTCGGCGCGGGCCTTGGCCCGGGCGGAGAGATCCGCCATCACCTCGGACGCCCGAGCGATCGGGTTGGTCAGGTAGAAGTCGCGCACCGCCGAGACGAAGCTGGCATCACCCAGTTTGCCGGTCTCCAGCGGCTCCCATTCGTTCTCGGCCACGTGGTCGAGCCCCTTGAGCACCGGCGCGGCCTCGACCATCGCGGTGCGCAGCTGCGCCAGGCTGTCGAAGGGCAGCGTCGCGTCCAGCTCGGCCGACAGGGCCCGCAGGATCGCCCAGTTCTCCTTGGCCTCGCCCGGGGCGAACCCGGCGCGCAGCGCCAGCTGCGGGCGGCCCTCGGTGTTGACGAAAAGGCCGTTCTCCTCGGTCCAGGCGGCGCCCGGCAGGATCACGTCGGCGCGGTGCGCGCCGCGGTCGCCGTGGCTGCCCTGGTAGACCACAAAGGCACCCTCGCCCACCTCGACCTCGTCCGCACCGAGGTTGTAGACCACCTCGGCCCCGTCGAGCGCGGCGCTCAGCCCGCCCTCGGTCACCGCGCCCACGTCCATCGCGCCCACGCGGGACGCGGCGGTGTGCAGGATCAGCAGCTTGGCCTTGCGGGCGGCGGCAATCTCCATCGCGGCGGCCAGCACGGCGGCGCCGTCAGCCTCGCGGATCGCGCCCTGGCCGACGATGACGATGCCTTGGGTCTCATCCGCCGGGGCCTCTTTCGCGGTCTTGATATGCGCGGTCAGAGCGGCGCGGTCGGTGCCGAAATGGTGGTAGTCATAGGTCAGGTCGACCGCCTCGCCGATCACGCCGACCTCGGCGCCCAGGCTCCAGGCCTTGCGGATGCGGGCATTCAGCACCGGGGCCTCGGCCCGCGGATTGGTCCCGATCAGCAGGATGCCCCCGGCGGTGTCCAGGTCCTCGATCGACGCGGTGCCGACGTACCCCGACCGGTTGCCGGCGGGCAGCTTGGCGCCATCGGTCCGGCACTCGACGTTGCCGCCCAGCCCCTCGACCAGCGTCTTGAGCGCATAGGCCGCCTCGACCGGGACGAGGTCACCGACCAGGCCCGCGACCTTCTTGCCCTTCATCGCCGCGGCGACGGCGCTCAGCGCCTCGCCCCAGGTGGCGGGCTTGAGCTTGCCGTCCTTGCGGACATAGGGCCGGTCCAGGCGCTGACGGCGCAAGCCATCCCAGACAAAGCGCGTCTTGTCGGAAATCCATTCCTCGTTCACGCCGTCATGGTTGCGCGGCAGGATCCGCATCACTTCGCGGCCCTTGGTGTCGACCCGGATGTTCGAGCCGAGCGCGTCCATCACGTCGATCGTCTCGGTCTTGGTCAGCTCCCACGGGCGGGCGGTAAAGGCATAGGGCTTCGACACCAACGCCCCGACCGGGCAGAGGTCGATGATGTTGCCCTGCATGTTCGAGTCGAGCGTCTGGTTCAGGTAGCTCGTGATCTCGGCATCCTCGCCGCGGCCGGTCTGGCCCATCTGGTGAATGCCCGCGACCTCGGTCGTGAAGCGCACGCAGCGGGTGCACGAGATGCAGCGCGTCATGTGGGTTTCGACCAGCGGCCCGAGGTCGAGGTCGTCAGACGCCCGCTTGGGTTCGCGGTAGCGGCTGAAGTCCACGCCGTAAGCCATTGCCTGGTCTTGCAGATCGCATTCGCCGCCCTGGTCGCAGATCGGGCAGTCCAGCGGGTGGTTGATGAGCAGGAACTCCATCACCCCCTCGCGGGCCTTCTTCACCATCGGCGAATTGGTCTTGATCACCGGCGGGGCACCATCCGGCCCCGGCCGCAGGTCCTTGACCTGCATCGCGCACGAGGCGGCGGGCTTCGGCGGGCCGCCGACGACCTCGACCAGGCACATCCGGCAGTTGCCGGCGATCGACAGCCGCTCGTGATAGCAGAAGCGCGGCACCTCGACCCCGGCCTGCTCACAGGCCTGGATCAGCGTCAGCGCCGGGTCCACCTCGATTTCCATGCCGTCGATGACGATCTTGCGAAGGTCAGCCATGTCTCACTTCTCCTTCAGAAAGGCGCCGATCTGCGTGCCTTTCTCCATTTCCTGCGTGCCGAGCCTGCAGAGATCCGCATCGCTGTCGGGATTCAGCCCGCGCGCCCG
Source organism: Pseudooceanicola sp. LIPI14-2-Ac024 (assembly GCF_042188925.1). Taxonomy (GTDB): domain Bacteria; phylum Pseudomonadota; class Alphaproteobacteria; order Rhodobacterales; family Rhodobacteraceae; genus Pseudooceanicola. The sequence continues at coordinate 495,845 of NZ_CP170102.1, read as the reverse complement.
CACATATGCCTCGCCGCGCACGCGCATCCGGGCCTTCTCGGCGTCGCTGCGCACGTATTCCTTGATTTCGTCGTTGCTGTAGCCAAGCTTGTTGGCCTGCGCCTTGAGGTCCCAGAGGTAGCCCAGGCCGGTCAGCGTGCGGGGCGCGATCGCCTCACAGCGGTCGCTGATCTCGTAGGCCAGCGCGACCCACAGCATCTTGTCGTCGATCTCGGGCACGTCGCGCAGCGGCGGACGCGCCTCGGCCGCCGCCGGCAGCGCCATCAGCGCCGCGAGCGATATGGAGGCAAGGCGCATCACACCCAGCCCTCGCATTCGCCGGAAATCGCCATCCGCCCGTCCGCGATCCTCAGCGTCGCGTGCGGCACGTCGGGCCCCTGGTACCAGTTGATCCGGGTCAGGCCGAAGTTGCGCAGGCAATAGGTGTAGGCGGCGTAGCGCCCCGCCTCGATCGCGCCCTCGATCCCGCGGTCCAGGTTGCCGACGCTGACCTGGAACACCTCGGGCCGGGTCTCGTCCTGCGTGACCTTGGTGCTGTAGTACTGCCCGTTGAAACTCTGGCGCGAGCCCGAGAACACGTTGCTCGACCCCTGCCCGGAACACCCGGCCAGAAGCGCCGCCATCATCACGAACCCTGCAAACGCCTTCATGCTGCCTCCCCGCACCGATGTGCCACCCAGCCCTGCGCCTCGACCGTCGACCAGTCAAAGGCATGTTCCGTCGGTCCATGCACCGCCAGGTGATCGAGGCGCGCCTTCGCCTCCTCGATCGTCGGCCGGTGCCCGGCGGGCACGTGCCACAGGACCATCCGCGGCCCGGGCAGCTGTTCGGCGTCGTCGTACCACTGGTCGCGCTTGCCGTAATAGACCCGGTGCAGCGTGTTCCAGACGAACTGGCCTAGCGCGTCCGCGTTCTCCCAGACCGACAGGGTCGAGGCCATGCGGGGATGTCCCCCCAGCACGCCGCCGCTGTCCAGCTGCGCCGCTTCCATGTCGTCCTCGCCCAGCATCCAGACGAACCCCGGCGACCGCATGGCGATCCCGTTCACGTGATCGAGCCCGTCCACGAACTCGGCCACGCGGGGGTCCTCCCAGTCGTAGCGGAGGATGCCGCAGTTGAACTGGGCGATATGGAGGGTCGAGCCGGTCACGCCTTACTCCGCCGCCACCGCGCTGACGCGGCCGGTGCGCTTGGCCTTGATGCGGTCCTCGATCTCGTCGCGGAAATGACGGATCAGGCCCTGGATCGGCCAGGCCGCCGCGTCGCCGAGCGCGCAGATCGTGTGGCCCTCGACCTGCTTGGTCACGTCGAGCAGCATGTCGATCTCCTCGACGCTGGCATCGCCGGTCACCAGGCGATCCATCACGCGCATCATCCAGCCGGTGCCTTCCCGGCAGGGCGTGCACTGGCCGCAGCTTTCGTGCTTGAAGAATTTCGACAGCCGCCAGACCGCCTTCACCACGTCGGTGTCCTTGTCCATCACGATCATGCAGCCGGTGCCGAAGGACGACTGGTTCTGGCGCATCCAGTCGAAGTCCATGATCGCGTCTTCCAGTTTCTCCTTGGGAAGAACCGGGCAGGACGCGCCGCCGGGGATGATGGCCTTGAGGTTGTCCCAGCCGCCGCGCACGCCGCCGCCGTGGCGCTCGATCAGTTCGCGCACCGGCATCGACATCGATTCTTCGAAGACGCAGGGGTTGTTGACATGGCCGGTCAGGGCAAAGAGCTTGGTGCCCACATTGTTTTCCCGCCCGAAGGACGAGAACCATTCAGGCCCGCGCCGCAGGATGGTCGGGACCACCGCGATGGATTCCACGTTGTTCACCGTGGTCGGGCAGCCGTAGAGGCCCGCGCCCGCCGGGAACGGCGGCTTCATCCGGGGCATGCCCTTGCGGCCCTCGAGGCTTTCCAGCAGCGCGGTTTCCTCGCCGCAGATGTAGGCGCCGGCGCCGTGGTGCAGGTAGAGGTCGAAATCCCAGCCCGACTTGCAGGCGTTCTTGCCGATCAGGCCCTTGTCGTAGGCCTCGTCGATCGCGGCCTGCAGGGCTTCCTTCTCGCGGATGTATTCGCCGCGGATATAGATGTAGGCCGCGTGCGCGCCCATGGCGAAGGACGCGATCAGGCAGCCCTCGACCAGCGTGTGCGGGTCGTGGCGCATGATCTCGCGGTCCTTGCAGGTCGCGGGTTCGGATTCGTCGGCGTTCACCACCAGGTAGGCCGGGCGGCCGTCGCTTTCCTTCGGCATGAACGACCACTTGAGCCCGGTCGGGAACCCTGCCCCGCCGCGCCCGCGCAGCCCCGATGCCTTCACCTGCTCGACGATCCAGTCGCGGCCTTTGCCGAGGATCTCGGCGGTGCCGTCCCAATGGCCGCGTGCCTGCGCGCCCTTCAGGGTGCGGTCGTGCATACCGTAGAGGTTGGTGAAAATGCGGTCTTCGTCCTTGAGCATCACGCTACCTCGGCCCGTTTTCGTTCAGTTGCTGGCGCAGGCGCCAGATTTGCCAGATCACCACGAATATCCACACGAAGGCGGCGATCGCGGCCATGTCCAGTAGAGAGACGAAGCGCGCTGGCCAGCCCATGAACATCACGGTCTGCGTGCCCACGAACCAGACGAGCATGGTCCCGGCGATCACCAGCGCCACGAGCCGTCCCTTGCGGGCCATCTCCCGCTCTGCCTGCTGCCGTTCGTCCCGGTTCATTCGTCAACTACGTCACCCTTGTCGACCGCGCCGCCCCGGGCCAGAACCCCGGCCTTTGCGACCCAGTCGTTGCGTTCCGCCCGGCCCTTGAGGCTGGGCACCTGGGCCTCGACCCAGGCAATGTTCTTCGGCGTCCACGACGCGATCTGGGCAAAGTGGTACACCCCCAGCTCGGTCAGCGCCTCGGCCACCTTGGGCCCCACGCCCGGCAGCTCGGTCAGGTTGTCCGCCACGCCCGCGCGCGGCCGGTCCAGCAGCTTGGGCTTGTCGCCCTCGTCCACCTCGTAGGCCACCGCGCTCGTCGCGCTGGTGGACCCGCTTTCCTGCGCCTCGTCCCACTCGGCGGTGCCCGCATCGGGCGGCACCGTCACCTTGGGCCGGGCGATTTCCTCCGTCTCGGGCGCCGCCGGCGCGTCGGCGATCGTGCCGCCGCTGCCCGGCTGGGCCAGGGCCGAGGTCCCGCGCGTCGCCGGGGCCGCCGCCACCGGGGCCGCCCCGGGCTGCGGTTCGCCGCCCGGCGCCGCGACCGCGTCGGCCGACTGGTTGGCGACGCTGTCCTCGGGCTCACGCGTGACGCAGAAGGTCTGGCTCAGCACCACCCCGGCGCCGAGGCCGATCACCACCGCGAGGATCTGCGCGAGAAGCTTGAGCAGGAAGGAATCCAGAACCAGGTAGGCAATGATCCCGATCACCACCGCGCCGGCCCAGCAGACCAGCGTGCAACGTCCTTCCTTCGTCTCCCAATCCATCGCCTCGATCCTCGAATGATGTGCTCAGCTCAGTCGTCGTCGTAAATCCCGTCCTTCTTCGCTCGCGTGGCGAATTCCGTCTCTTCCCCGGCGGCCAGTTTCCTGGCCTGCTCGATCCAGCCGTCCCGCGTGACCCGGCCCTTGAAGCCGACGAACTTGGTGTCGGCCCATTCCAGCTCTTCCGGGGTCCAGTTGGCGATCTGGTCGTAATGGTAGATACCGACCGCGTGCAGCATGCCCTCGAGCTTCGGACCGATGCCCTTGATCAGCTTGAGGTCATCGGCCGTGCCGCCGCGCGGTTCGCTCAGCAGCGCGGGCTCGGTGCCCGCGGGCGCGGCGGTCTCGGCGGCGGCCGAAGCACCGGCCGGCTCGCTCTTGCCGCGCGGACGGCCGGTCTCGACGGCCTGCGCCTCCTGTTCGGTCACGCCGGTGGCGTCCGCGGGCTTGCCCTTGGAGGGACGCGGCTCCTTCGCCGGCTTGTCCTTGGCCGCGACGTCGGCTTTCTTGGCCTTCTTCGCGCCGTCCTGTTTCCAGGGCGTCAGCAGCGGCACCTCGGTCCCGTCGATGCGCTTGACCGTGTCGCCCACGTCGACCGCGCGCTGCACCGACGCGTTGTACTGCGTCTGGCCGCTGTCGTACTCGGTCAGCGTCACCAGACCGGCCAGCGGCTCGGACGAATAGCGCCCGTTCTGCGGCCCCGGCACCGGCACCTTGCCCTCGGCCAGTTCGTCGATGATCTCGGCCAGCCGCGCCTCGGTCAGGTCCTCGTAATAGTCCTTGCCGATCTGCGCCATCGGCGCGTTCGCGCAGGCGCCCAGGCATTCGACCTCTTCCCACGAGAACCGGCCATCCGCCGACAGCGCGTGCGGCTTGGCGGCGATCTTGTCCTTGCAGACCTGCATCAGGTCCTCGGCGCCGCAGATCATGCAGGACGTGGTGCCGCAGATCTGGATATGCGCAACGGACCCAACGGGTTGCAGCTGGAACATGAAGTAGAACGTCGCCACTTCCAGCGCCCGGATATAGGCCAGGTCGAGCATCGCGGCGATGTGTTCGATCGCCGGACGGGTCAACCAGCCCTCCTGCTCCTGGGCACGCCACAGCAGCGGGATGATGGCCGAAGCCTGGCGGCCCTCGGGGTACTTGGTGATCTGCGCCTCGGCCCAGGCCTGGTTGGCCGGGGTGAAGGCAAAGCCCTCGGGCTGTTCGTGATGCAGGCGTCGCAGCATGTCTCGACTTCGTCCTCTAACCTTCGGTTGCCGCCTGTCAGGCGGCGCAGGGCCCGGTGATCAGGCGGACGCCGCCGCCTTCGATCGGTTCGGCCGCGCCCGCGGCCATCCGGTATTGCCCCATCTCGATCGTCTGTTCGCGCGTCAGGCCGGTCTGGAACTCGACGGCGTTGTATTGCGGCTCGTTCACCATCTCGCACCCGACAGAGGCGACGGCCCGATCGTAGGCCTCCACCATCTCGGGGCCCACGCCGGTCGGCGGCGTGGCACAGGCCGCGATCATTCCCAGTGCGCCGCAAGCCGCGGCAAGACGCGTCAGTCCAACCATGTTCGTCCCCCGAATGCGGCGGCCGGGCCCCATCGCCCGTTCCGCCCTGTCCGTTCCGTTCCGGTGCCGCGCGCGGCTCACCGGTCGACCTCGCCGAACACGATGTCCAGCGTCCCGATGATCGCCGCCACGTCCGCCAACTGGTGGCCCGACGCGACATAGTCCATCGCCTGCAGGTGCAGGAACCCCGGCGCGCGCAGCTTGGCGCGGTAGGGCTTGTTGGTGCCGTCGCTCACCAGGTACACGCCGAATTCGCCCTTCGGCGCCTCGACCGCGGCATAGACCTCGCCCGCCGGCACCCGGAAGCCCTCGGTGTAGAGCTTGAAGTGGTGGATCAGCGCTTCCATCGAGGTCTTCATGTCGCCGCGCTTCGGCGGGGTGATCTTGCCCCGCGCCAGCACCTCGCCCGGCTCCTCGCGGAGCTTGGTGACACATTGACGGATGATCTTGGTCGACTCGCGCATCTCGGCCATCCGGACGAGGTATCGGTCATAGCAGTCGCCGTTCTTGCCGACGGGGATCTGGAAATCGAACTCGTCGTAGCACTCGTAGGGCTGCGCGCGCCGCAGGTCCCAGGCCAGGCCCGAACCGCGCACCATCACGCCCGAGAACCCCCAGTTCTGGATGTCCTCTTCCGACACCACGCCGATGTCGACGTTGCGCTGCTTGAAGATCCGGTTCTCGGTCAGCAGGCTGTCGATGTCGTCGAGCTTCTCGGGGAACTCGATCGCCCATTCCTCGATGTCGTCGATCAGCTTGGCAGGCAGGTCCTGGTGCACGCCGCCGGGCCGGAAATAGGCCGCGTGCAGCCGCGCGCCGCAGGCCCGCTCGTAGAAGATCATCAGCTTCTCGCGTTCCTCGAAGCCCCAGAGCGGCGGCGTCAGCGCGCCCACGTCCATGGCCTGCGTGGTCACGTTCAGCAGGTGGTTCAGCACGCGCCCGATCTCGGAGTAGAGCACCCGGATCAGCGAGGCGCGGCGCGGCACCTCGACGCCGGTCAGCTTCTCGATCGCCAGGCACCAGGCGTGTTCCTGGTTCATCGGCGCGACATAGTCGAGCCGGTCCAGGTACGGCAGGTTCTGCAGGTAGGTCCGGCTCTCCATGAGCTTTTCCGTGCCCCGGTGCAGCAGGCCGATATGCGGGTCGCAGCGCTCGACGATCTCACCGTCGAGCTCGAGCACCAGCCGCAGCACGCCGTGCGCCGCCGGGTGTTGGGGGCCGAAGTTCAGGTTGAAGTTCCTGATCTTCTGTTCCTGGGTCTCGACGTCGCCGAACTTGGAACCGTCCATCATGTTTTCGCCCTCCTCGATGCGGAGCGGAAGATGTCTTTGCCGATGGCCACGACCAGCGCGGTCAGCGCCGTGCCGCAGGCCGATCCCAGCACCACGGCCGAGATCTGCGCGGGGGTCAGGCCAAGCGCGCCGACACCCGAGCCGCGGGTGATCCAGAGCAGGCTGGCCAGGGACACCGCCGCGCCGGCGGAAAACGCGACGCCTGCCAGGCGCAGGCCACGCGGGATCAAGAGACCGCAGGCCAGCGCCGCCACGAGGTACAGCACGCTGCGGAACGATCCCAGCATGGCCCCGAGGAAGACGCCGATCAGCGTGTCCATCACTTCGCCTCTTCCTTCTTCTCGTCGCCGGGAAGGATGTAGTGCGCACCCTCCCAGGGCGACATGAAGTCGAACTGACGATATTCCTGCACCAGCTTCACCGGCTCATAGACGACCCGCTTGGCGGTCTCGTCGTAACGCACCTCGGTGTAGCCGGTGGTCGGGAAGTCCTTGCGCAGCGGGTAGCCGCGGAAACCGTAGTCGGTCAGCAGGCGCCGCAGGTCCGGGTGCCCCGAGAACAGGATCCCGTACATGTCGAAGGCCTCGCGCTCGAACCAGTTCGCGCTCGGATGCACGCTGGTGATCGAGGGGATCATCTCGTCCTCGCGCACCGCGCAGCGCAGGCGGATGCGCTGGTTCTGGTACATCGACAGGAACTGGTAGACCACGTCGAACCGCTTGGGCCGCTGCGGGTAGTCCACGCCGCTCAGGTCCACCAGCGTCGAGAACTTGCAGTTGTTGTCGATGCGCAGGAAGTCGACGAAATCGACGATGCTGGCCGGGGCCACGTCGATGTTCAGCTCGCCATAGGCGACTTCCCAGCCCAGCACGCAGTCCGGCCGCTTCAGCTCGATATGGGCGCCGAGTTGCTCCAGTGCTTCGCTCATGCCCTTACCTCGCGATCGTGCCGGTGCGGCGGATCTTCCGCGCCAGCTGCATGATGCCGTAAAGCAGCGCCTCCGCGGTCGGCGGGCAGCCCGGGACGTAGATGTCGACCGGCACGATCCGGTCGCAGCCGCGCACCACGGAATAGCTGTAGTGATAATAGCCGCCGCCGTTGGCGCAGGATCCCATCGAGATCACGTAGCGCGGTTCGGGCATCTGGTCGTAGACCTTGCGCAGCGCCGGGGCCATCTTGTTGGTCAGCGTGCCCGCGACGATCATCACGTCCGATTGGCGCGGCGAGGCGCGCGGCGCGACGCCGAAGCGTTCCACGTCGTAGCGCGGCATCGAGGTGTGCATCATCTCGACCGCGCAACACGCGAGGCCGAAGGTCATCCAGTGGAGCGAGCCGGTGCGCGCCCAGTTGATGATGTCCTCGGTCGAGGTCAGCAGGAAACCCTTGTCCTGCAGCTCGCGGTTGAGGTTCTGGGTGGCGACCTCGGGATCCGGCCCGGCGGTGTTCACCGGGGTGGTCGCGGCGGACTGGGCGGGCGTCATTGCCATTCCAGCGCCCCTTTCTTCCATTCGTAGCAGAAACCGATCGTCAGCACCGCGAGGAACACCATCATCGACCAGAAGGCGGCCATGCTGACCCCGCTGAAGGCCACCGCCCAGGGGAACAGCATCGCGATTTCGAGGTCGAAGATGATGAAGAGGATCGAGACAAGGTAGAAGCGCACGTCGAACTTCATCCGGGCGTCGTCGAAGGCGTTGAAACCGCATTCGTAGGCCGACACTTTTTCCGGGTCGGGATTGCGGACTGCGACGATCACGGCGGCGAGGATCAGGACAAGCCCGAGACCGATCGCAACGGCCAGAAAGACGAGAATGGGGAGGTACTCCCGCAGCATCTCTTCCAAGGTCGGCTCCTTTGCTTCGCGGGCGGGCCTCACAGGGCCCGCGTTGGCTGGTGTCGGGTTTACTCCCGCCCCCCGGCAGGGTCAACCGAGGCCGCGCCATTTCCGCATCGCGGCATCGCCTGCCACGCCAGCCCCGCAACAAAGGCTGAAATGCGGGTCAACCGCGTCCGGCGACCGCCATCCGCACCCTCGAATCCAAACATTTACCGAACGTTAACGGCACCCGAGGCCCGACTCACCGCCGCCCCGCGCAGGCGCCGGGCCCCGGCGCGGGAGGTTGCGCCCGGCCGGACCATGACCGCCGGTGCGCGGCGGGGTAGACCCCCGCCGACCGGCCGTCACCTCACGCGCGACCGCGCCCCCGCCGCTACGCCTGCCAGCCCGGCTTGCGCTTCTCGAAGAACCCGCCGATCCCCTCGCGCGCCTCGTCACCTTCCCAGCAGGCGACCAGCTCGCCCACCGAATGATCGATCTCGGCCGCCCCGACACGCGGCCCGAGGTATGCGACCAGCGCCTTGGCCCGCGCCACCGCCCCGGGCGCGCAGTCGAGCGCCGGGATGATCTCGGCCTCCACCGCGGCGTCCAGTTCCTCCGACGGCACCGCGCGGGACAGGAGCCCCAGCTCCACCGCCTCGGCCGCGCCGAACCGGCGGCCGGTGAAGAACACCCGCCGCGCCCGGCCCTCGCCCATCCGGGCCACGACGTAGGGCCCGATGGTCGCAGGGATCAGCCCCAGCCGCGTCTCGGTCAGCGCCATCGTCAGCGTGTCGGCCCCGATCGCGATGTCGCAGACCGCCGCCATGCCGACCCCGCCGCCAAAGGCATTGCCCTGCAACCGCCCGATCAGCGGCTTGGGCAGGTCGTTCAGCGCCTTCAGCATGTAGGCCAGCGCCCCGGCCTCTTCCCGGCGCACCTCGGGCGTCGCGTCGAACTGGTCGCGCATCCAGCCGAGGTCCCCGCCCGCGCAGAACGTCGCGCCCCGCGCCGCCAGCACCACGACCCGCACCGTGTCGTCCGCCGCCAGTGCGTTGGCCGCCGCGGTGATCTCTCCGATCATCTGCGCCGACATGGCGTTGTGCTTGTCCCCCCGGTCGAGCCAGAGCCATGCCACCCCGCGGTCGTCCCGCTCGATCGTCACCGTCTCGTACATGCTCATCCCTCCCGCATCGCGCGCGCCATCGCCGCTGCCTCGTCCAGCACCGCGCGGTCCAGCCCGGTTTCGTATCCCAGCGACACCAGCCGGTCATGCACCGCCTCGGTCGCCACGTTGCCCTTGGCGCCGGGTGCGTAGGGACAGCCGCCCAGTCCCCCGACCGCGGCGTCGAAAACCCGCAGCCCCAGCTCCAGCGACACCTCTATGTTGTCCAGCGCCCGGCCCGCGGTGTCGTGGTAATGCCCCGCCAGCCGCTCCGCCGGCAGTTCGCCCAGAACCGCCTCCAGCATCGCGCGGATGCTCTCGGGCGTGCCCTGCCCGATCGTGTCGCCCAGCGACACCTCGTAGGCGCCGAGCGCCGCCAAGGCCTTCGCGACCCGCGCCACCTCGGACGGCGCGACCTTCCCGTCATAGGGGCAATCCGTCACGCAGGAGACATAGCCCCGCATCGGCACCCCCGCCGCCCGCGCCGCCTCGGCCACCGGGGCGAACCGCTCCAGGCTCTCTGCGATCGAGCAGTTGATATTGGCGCGCGAAAACCCCTCCGACGCCGAGGCAAAGATCGCCACCTCGTCCGCCCCGGCGGCCAGCGCATCCTCGACCCCGCGCAGGTTCGGCGTCAGCGCGGTGTAGCGCACGCCCGGCGCGCGGGTGATCCCGGCCAGCACCTCGGCGCTGCCCGCCATCTGCGGCACCCATTTCGGGCTGACGAAACTCGCCGTCTCGATATGCGTGAACCCCGCCCGGCTCAGGCAGTCGACCAACGCGATCTTCTCGGCCACCGGGATCGCGCGCTTTTCGTTCTGCAATCCGTCCCGCGGCCCCATTTCGAATATCTCGACACCCTCGCCCATCACGCCTCGCCGACCGCGTAGAATTCCTCGCGGTGGAAGTTCGGCGCGCCGTCCAGCGCCTGCGCCGCCTTGAATGCCGGCCGCGCCTTCATCCGCTCGACATAGGCGCGCAGGTTGGGGAACTGGTCGAACCGGACGTAGCGCGGCGCCGCCAGAAGGTTCCACCCCATCATCGTATCGGCCGCCGAGAAGCCCGAGGCCAGGAACCACTCCTGACCCGCCAGCCGCGCCTCCATAGGCGCAAGCGTCGCCTGCAGCCGCCGCGCCTCGATCTTCACCACGGTGTCCGACCGATGCGACGGATCGCGGAGGAAGATCCACTGGAGGTTCAGGTTGGCGATCAGGTGCGCCTGCGTCTCGGCATAGTGCATGGCCTCGAGGAACGGCACCCGCTCGGGATCGCCCGGCAGACGGCCCAGCCCGTGATCGGGCCGCGTTTCGACCAGGTACTCGGTGATCGCGCCGCTTTCGTAGATGACCGTGCCATCCACCTCCAGCGCCGGGACCCGCCCGGCGGGCGAGCGTTCGAGGTAGTCGGGCGCGCGCAGCGACCCGTCCTGGATCGCATAGGTCAGGACCTCGGGCGTCTCGCCCATTTCCTGCAAGAGCCACAGGATGCGGAAACTCCGCGTCATCGGTACGTGGTGCAGTCTCATGCTCATGCCGTTTCCTCCTCGTGTTCCAGCCGGATCAGCGGGGCGCCCGCCTCGACCTGCGTGCCCTCGGTGACCAGCACCTCGGCCACGACGCCGTCGCGCGGCGCGGTCAGCCCGTGTTCCATCTTCATCGCTTCCAGGATGGCGAGCTTCTGGCCCGCCGTCACCACCTGCCCCGGTGCGGCATTCATCATCTTGACCATGCCCGGCATCGGCGCCTCGATCACGTCGCCCGACCCGGCCTCGGCGGCGCGCGCCAGCGGATCGACCACGTCAAAGACCTGCGCCACGCCGCCAAAGACCGTGATCCGCCCGCCCGCCGCGTGGTGATCCGGTGCGGCGACCCCGTCGAGCGTCCAGCGCCCGCCCAGCCAGCGGGCCGCGACGGTGTCGTCGCCGACGTGCGCCGTGGCCATGCCGGGGCTCGTCACCTCGACCGCGACCGAATGGTCCTCGTCCCGGTGCCGCAGCGCGATGCTGCGTTTCAGCGGCGCCCAGAGGCTGAAGCCCTGGAACCGCTCCGGCGCGCCGGACAGGCCCAGCCCGATCAGCGCCGCCCAGGCCCGCTCCGCCGCCGTCGCCGGCACCACCGCCGCCAGCGTGTCGATGTCCCGCCCGATCAGCCCGGTGTCGACCTGCCCCGCGCGGAAGCCCGCGTGCTCCGACAGGGCCGCGAGGAAGGCGAGGTTCGTCACCGTCCCCGCCACCTGCGTCTCGCGCAGCGACCGGGTCAGCTGCCGCAGCGCAATGTCCCGCGTCGCCCCGTGCACGATCACCTTCGAGATCATCGGGTCGTAATGCGGAGAGATCACGTCGCCCGACCGCACCCCGGTATCGGCCCGCACGCCCTTCGGGAACGACAGGTGTGCCAGCCGCCCGGTGGCGGGCAGGAACCCCTTCTCGACATCCTCGGCGTAAAGCCGCGCCTCGAAGGCATGGCCGGTGATCGTCAGCTCGTCCTGCCGTTTCGGCATCGGCTCGCCCGCCGCCACCCGGATCTGCCATTCGACCAGATCGACCCCTGTCACCGCCTCGGTCACCGGGTGTTCCACCTGCAACCGCGTGTTCATCTCCATGAACCAGAACCCGTCCGTGCGCAGCGGCCCGGAGCCGTCGACGATGAACTCGATCGTGCCCGCGCCCTTGTAGCCGATCGCCTCGGCCGCCTTCACCGCCGCCTGCCCCATGGCCGCGCGCATCTCTTCGGTCATGCCGGGCGCGGGCGCTTCCTCGATCACCTTCTGATGCCGGCGCTGCAGCGAACAGTCCCGCTCGAACAGGTGCACCGCCGTCTCGCCGTCGCCAAAGACCTGCACCTCGATATGGCGCGGGTTGGTGACGAACTTCTCGATCAGCACGTCGGGGTTGCCGAAGGCGGTCTTCGCCTCCCCCGGGCGCTGGCGAGCGCCTCGGCAAACTCCTCTGCGTCCTCGACCAGCCGCATCCCCTTGCCGCCGCCGCCCGCCACGGCCTTGATCAGGACCGGGTATCCGATTTCGTCGGCCGCCCGGGTCAGCACCGCGTCCGACTGGTCCGCGCCGTGATAGCCCGGCACCACCGGCACGCCGGCTTTCTCCATCAGCGCCTTGGCCGCGTCCTTCAGCCCCATGGCCCGGATCGCCTTGGCGCTCGGCCCGACAAAGGTCAGCCCCGCCGCCTCCACCGCGTCCACGAAATCCGGGTTCTCGGACAGGAAGCCATAGCCGGGATGGATCGCCTGCGCCCCGGTCGCCCGGCAGGCCTCGATGATCGCCTCGCCCCGCAGGTAGCTTTCCGACGGCGCCGCGCCGCCGATATGCACCGCCGTGTCGGCCATCTGCACATGCATCGCGCCCGCGTCCGCATCGGAATAGACCGCGACCGTGCGCAGCCCCATGGCCCGCGCGGTGCGGATCACGCGACAGGCGATCTCGCCCCGGTTCGCGATCAGGATCGTGTCGAACATCATTCCTCCAATGCCTTTTCGAGGATCTCCGCCGTGCCCGCGTCGAACGCGACCAGCGTGATCTCCCATCCGTCCCGGCCCGCCAGCCAGTCGCCCAACGTGTCTACCGCCACCGCGGCGGCCGCCTCGGCCGGGTAGCCGTAGACCCCGGTCGAGATCGCGGGAAACGCGATGCTGTCGCAGCCTGCCTGGTCCGCGAGGTCCATCGCCGCGCGGTAGCAGCCCGCCAGCAGCGCCGCCTCGCCCTGCCCGCCGCCGTGCCAGACAGGCCCGACCGCGTGGATCACATGCTTGGCCTTCAGCCCGTGACCGCCGGTGATCTTGGCGCTGCCGGTGTCGCAGCCATCGAGGGCGCGGCATTCCTCCAGCAGGCCCGGCCCCGCCGCCCGGTGGATCGCCCCGTCGACGCCGCCGCCGCCCAAAAGCGTCCGGTTCGCCGCGTTCACGATGGCGCAGACGTCGAGCGTGGTGATGTCGCCCTGCCAGACCCGGATCATCGCCGCCATCCTCCCTGCAACAGGCCTTCGGCCTCCGCGCTCATCTGCGCGAGGATCTCCGCCGCACCCGGCGCGTCACGGATCACGCCGATGGCCTCGCCCACGATCGGCGGCGCCATGTCGGGATCGCCCGCCTCGGCCGCCGCCAGCCAATTCGCGCGCGCCGCGTCGTCGTCGGCCAGCGCCTCGACCCGCCCGGTCCAGTCGTCCACGAAACGGTTGCGCATGGTGCGCAGGTCGAACCGCCCCGGCCAGTCCATCAGCCCGCGCGCCACGTCGATCACCTTGCCCCGTACGGTGGCGTCTCCGTGCGCCGCCAGCGCCACGCGCATCTGCGCTTCGGGCACCAGCGCCTCGCGGCTGGCCCAGAACCGCGTGCCGCAGAGCACGCCGTCCGCCCCCAGAATCAGCGCCGCCGCCAGCGCCCGGCCATCGGCGATCCCGCCAGCGGCCAGAAGAAGCGTCTCAGGCGCGCGGTTTGAAAGGTGGTCGGCCACCTCGGGCACCAGCGTCATCGTCGCCCGCCGCGCCCCGTGGCCACCCGCCTCGGTCCCCTGCGCGACGATCACCTGCGCCCCGGCCTCGACCGCGCGTTCTGCATCCGCGAGCGTCTGGACCTGCGCAAAAAGGGTCGATCCCGCATCCCGGATCCGCGCGCCGTACGGCACCGGATCGCCGAAGGACAGGAACACCGCGCGCGGCTTCCGCTCCAGCACCCGGTCAAGCAATCCCGGCGTCTGATCCAGCTTCCAGGTGATGAATCCCATGCCGACGGACGTGTTGCCCGCCGCCTCCATCTCGTCCTCGATCCAGCCCGCGTCGCAGTAGCCGCCGCCGATGAAGCCCAGGCCGCCGCCCGCCGTGACCGCCGCCGCCAGCCGCCCCCCGCGACCCGCGCCATCGGGGCGCTGGCGACGGGATGGTCGAGCCCGAAGGCCCGCGTGAACCGGGTTTCGATCATCTTGCCCCTCCGCGCGCAGGCACCGACGTGATACCGACGCAATACCGACGTGATACCGACGTTGGATTCATCACATCCGGAACACGCCGAAGCGCGTCTCCCCGATCGGCCGGTTGAGCGAAGCGCGCAGGCTAAGTGACAGAACATCCCGAGTTTTCCGCGGATCGACAATCCCGTCGTCCCACAGCCGGGCCGAGGCATAAAGCGGATGCGACTGCCGCTCGAACATATCGATCGTCGGCTGCTTGAACGCCGCCTCCTCCTCCGCCGACCAGCTGCCTCCGGCGCGCTCGATCGCGTCGCGTTTCACTGTCGCCAAGACCCCCGCCGCCTGCGGTCCGCCCATCACGGAAATCCGCGAAATCGGCCAGGACCACATGAAGCGCGGCTGGTAAGCCCTTCCGGCCATGCCGTAATTCCCGGCGCCAAATGACCCGCCCACCACCATGGTGATCTTGGGGACCGCCGTCGTCGCCACCGCCGTCACCATCTTGGCGCCGTGCCGGGCAATGCCCTCGTTCTCGTATTTCCGGCCGACCATGAAGCCGGTGATGTTCTGCAGGAACACCAGCGGCACCCGGCGCTGCGAACACAGCTCGACGAAATGCGCCCCCTTCTGCGCGGCCTCGGAAAACAGCACGCCGTTGTTGCCGATGATCCCGACCGGCATCCCCTCGACATGGGCAAAACCGCAGACCAGCGTGTCGCCGAACCGCGCCTTGAACTCGTCAAAGCGCGAGCCATCGACGACCCGCGCGATCACCTCGCGGATGTCGTAGGGCGTGCGCAGGTCGGTGGGCACGACGCCCAGGATTTCCTCGGGATCGTAGGCTGGCGGCTCGGGCGTCTCGAACCGCATGCGGGCCCCGTCCACCGCGCCCAGGCCGGCCACCGCGCGCCGCGCCAGGGCCAGCGCGTGGCCGTCATCCTCGGCCAGGTAGTCCGCGACGCCGGACAGCCGCGTGTGCACGTCGCCGCCGCCAAGGTCCTCTGCCGAAACGACTTCGCCGGTCGCGGCCTTCACCAGCGGCGGCCCGGCCAGGAAGATGGTGCCCTGCTCCTTCACGATGATCGTCACGTCCGACATCGCCGGAACATAGGCCCCGCCCGCCGTGCAGGACCCCATGACCACGGCGATCTGCGCGATGCCCTTGGCCGACATGTTCGCCTGGTTGTAGAAGATGCGGCCAAAATGGTCGCGGTCCGGGAAGACCTCGTCCTGATTCGGCAGGTTCGCGCCGCCACTGTCGACGAGGTAGACGCAGGGCAGTTGGTTTTCCTCGGCGATCTCCTGCGCCCTTAGATGTTTCTTAACCGTGACGGGGTAATAGGTACCGCCTTTCACGGTGGCATCGTTGCAGACCACCATCACGTCACGGCCCGACACCCGGCCGATCCCGGTGATGATCCCGGCACCCGGTGCCGCGTCGTCGTACATGCCATGCGCCGCCGTGGCCCCGACCTCGAGGAAGGGCGATCCCGGGTCGAGCAGGTTGGCCACCCTCTCGCGCGGCAACATCTTGCCGCGCGACACATGCCGGTCGCGCGCCTTGGCGCCACCGCCCGCCGCCGCGGCCTCTGCCGCGGCCTGCACCAGGTCGATCGCTTCCTGGTGGCCCTTGATATTGTTGCGGAAATCCTCGCTGCCGGCAACGACGTTGGATTGCAGTTTCATGCGGACTCACCTTCCGTTTCCGCGGTGGCGCGGGCCTTCAGTTCCTTTCGGATCACCTTGCCGGTCACCGTCATCGGCAGGCTCTCGACAAAGGCGATCTCGCGCGGGCGGGAATAGCTGGCCAGCCGCGCGCCGACATGGGCCATCAGTTCCTCCGCCAGCGCCTCCGTCGCCGCAACACCGTCGCGCAACACCACGTATCCCTTCACAATTTCCGTCCTGACCGCGTCCGGCTTGCCGACCACCCCGCAGGTGGCGACGGCCGGATGCTTGAGCAGGCAATCCTCGATCTCGGCCGGGCCGATCCGGTAGCCCGCGCTGGTGATCACGTCATCCTCGCGCCCGACGAAGCGGAGCGTGCCGTCATCCATCACCCCCCGGTCCCCGGTCAGCATCCAGTCGCCCCGGAACTTGGCAGCGGTCTCCTCGGGTTTCTGCCAGTATTCCAGCAGCATGGAGGCCGATCCTCGCCTGACCGCAACGTCGCCTTCACCCTCGGCAACCTGCCCGTCCGGGCCGATCACCGCCACCTCGTGCCCCGGCACAGGCCGCCCGATCGCCCCCGGCACCACCGGGTAGAGCGCGGCGCAGGCCGACACGACCATGTTGCATTCGGTCTGGCCGTAGAACTCGTTGATCGTCACGCCAAGCGCCCGGCGGCCCCAGTCGAGCATCTCGGACCCTAGCGGCTCACCGCCGCTCGCCACGCTGCGCAGCCCCAGGATCGCGGCATCGGCCGCCTTCAGCATCCTCAGCGCGGTTGGCGGGAAAAACACATTCCGGACAGCGCCTTCCGCGACGATCCTGCGGCATTCCGGGATCTCGAACTTGGCCATCCGCGCCGCCACCACCGGCACGCCGAGCGCCAGCCCCGGCATCGCCACGTCGAAGAGCCCGCCGATCCAGGCCCAGTCCGCCGGGGTCCAGAGGCAATCGCCGGGCCGCCCCAGCAGGTCATGGCTCAGCTCCACCCCCGGCAGGTGCCCGGTCAGCAGCCGGTGCCCGTGCAGCGCCCCCTTGGGGCTGCCGGTGGTGCCCGAGGTGTAGATCAGGATCGCCGGCGTCTCGGGCCCGGTCGCCGCCGTGTCACAACGCCCCTCGGGCAGGTTCGCCGTCTCGGGCACCAGAACGTCGAGGCCAAAGGGGGCCAGCATGCCCGCGCCCTCGGCATCGCTCACCACCACCCGCGCGCCGCTGTCGGACAGGCGCGACGCCAGAGCTTCTTCGCGGAAGAGCTTGAAGAGAGGAACGGAAATGGCACCGATCTTCCACGCCGCCAGGTGCGCCGCCAGGCACCAGGCGCCCTGCGAGCGCAGCACGCCGACCCGGTCCCCGGCCACCACGCCGCGCGACACCAGCGCCAGCGCCAGCCGGTCGGCCATCCGTCGGAGCGCACCATATGTCACCTCGGTCCGCGGCCCCGTCAGGTCGATCACCGCCACCCGGTCCGGCGCCCGTGCCGCCCAGTCGTCACAGGCCTGCGCCGCCATGTTCAGCCGCGCCGGCAGGTCCCAGCGGAACCCGGCCGCGATCTCGTCAAAGCTCCTCCCGCGTGGCAGCATCAGCCGCGCCCTCCCGGCGCCCCGCCCGTCATTCGCCCAGCTCGGTCTTGAGGTGCGCCAGTTCGCGCTCCAGCATGAAGGACACGATCGACCGGATCACCACCAGCAGCAACAGGAACATCAGGTCGGCAAACGCCAGGCTCAGCGCCGTGTGGATCACGTCCGACACGATGAAAAGCTCCAGCCCCGCAAGGATGTAGCGCCCCAGTTCGACACGCCGCCGGTTGGTGCGCACCAGCCGGTCGGCCTCGGGCCCGACCTCGGCCATGGCGACCCCCGCGATGAACCGTGCCGCCCCGATCAGCAGGATCAGGATGGCGCAGAGATCGATCACCGTCGCCAGCCAGCCGATCACCTCGACCAGCCAGTCGAAGCGGCCGTGCAGTATCCCGCCATCCTGTGCCGACCGGAAGAGGCTCTCCATCGGTCATCCCATCTGTGCCATGAGCTCGCGCCCGATCAGCATGCGCCGGATCTCGGAGGTGCCGGCACCGATTTCCATCAACTTGGCGTCGCGGAAGATGCGGCCGACGGGATTGTCGTTGAGATACCCGGCCCCGCCAAGCGCCTGCACCGCCTGGTGCGCGACGACCATCGCCTCCTCGCTCGCGTAGAGCACGCAGGCCGCCGCATCCTGCCGCGTTACCGCGCCCCGGTCACAGGCGCGCGCGACCTCGTAGACGTAGGCCCGCGCGGTGTTCAGCTTGGTGTACATGTCCGCGATCTTGCCCTGCATCAGCTGGAAGGACCCGATCGGCTGGCCGAACTGCTTGCGCTCGACCATGTAGGGCATCACCTCGTCCAGACAGGCGGCCATGATGCCGGTGCCGATGCCCGACAGCACGACGCGTTCGTAATCGAGGCCCGACATCAGCACGCGGACGCCCTTGCCCTCCTCGCCCAGCACGTTTTCGAACGGCACCTCGCAATCGTCAAAGATCAGCTCGGCCGTGTTCGACCCGCGCATCCCGAGCTTGTCGAAATGCGGCGAGGTCGAGAAGCCGGTCATCTCCTTCTCGATCAGGAAGGCGGTGATGCCCTTCGATCCCGCCTCGGGGTCTGTCTTGGCATAGACCACCAGCGTGTCGGCGTCGGGGCCATTGGTGATCCAGTACTTGTTGCCGTTCAGGACATAGCGGTCGTTCCGCTTCTCGGCGCGCAGCTTCATCGACACCACGTCGGACCCGGCCGAGGGTTCGCTCATCGCCAGTGCGCCGACATGTTCGCCCGAGATCAGGCGCGGCAGGTACTTCGCCTTCTGCGCGTCCGAGCCGTTCAGCTTGATCTGGTTCACGCAGAGGTTGGAATGCGCCCCGTAGGAGAGCGAGACCGAGGCGCTGGCCCGCGCGATCTCCTCGACCGCGATGACATGGGCGAGGTAGCCCATGCCGGTGCCGCCGAATTCCTCGGGGACGGTCAGGCCAAGAAGGCCCATGTCCCCCATCTCGCGCCAGAGCTCGGGCGGGAATTCGTTTTTCGCGTCGATCGAGGCCGCCATCGGCTTCAGCCGCTCTTGCGCCCAGCGATGCACCGCCTCGCGCAGCGCATTCACGTCCTCGCCCAGATCGAACTGCATGGAGCCATTGAACATCGGCGCCTCCTCCCCTCGGCGTAAATGAACAGTTGTTCACGTAACTGGCACAAGGGCCGAGTTGGGTCAAGCGCGGGAACATCCGGCCGCGGCCCGCGTTCCGCAAGGAACCGCCAACGGGACCCAACCACGCCAAGGAGCGCGTCATGAAAGACCTGACACACGAGCAGAAAGATACCTTCTGGGACCGGATGGACGACGTCCGCGCCGGGATGCTGCACACCGATGCCGACCGGGTGGTCCCGATGTCGCATTACACCGACCCCGAACGCGGCGTCTTCTGGTTCATCACCGCCGACGGCACCGATGCGCACAAGGCGGCGGTCGACGGCAAGGCGGTGCACTACGTCGTCGCCGAGGCCGGGGCCAAGGTCTATGCCAGGGTCGATGGCCGCTTGACCGTCGAGGACGACCGCGAGAAGCTGGACGAACTCTGGTCCCCCGTGGCCAGCGCCTGGTTCGAGGACGGCAAGGAGGACGACGACGTGCGGCTGGTGAAATTCACACCCTCGACGGCCGAGGTCTGGCTGACCGACGGCGGCGCGGGCTTCCTCTACGAGATCGCCAAGGCGAACCTGACCGACGCGAAGCCCGACATGGGCGACCACGGCGTGGTGCGCTTCTGATGCGGGGGCTGCTTCTCGCGGCCCTCATCGCCGCCTCCCCGGTTGCTGCCCAGCAGGTCGGGGAGGTCGGCGTCGACTGGGTGGGCAACGACATCATCATCGAGGCGATCCCCGACCCCGAGGTGAAGGGCGTGACCTGTCACATCGCCTATTTCGAACGCGGGCTGATCGACCGGCTGTCCAAGGGCAACTGGTTCGAGGACCCCTCGAACGCCTCGATCTCCTGCCGCCAGACCGGTCCGATCGAGATCGGCGACATCGACATGGACGAGGACGGCGAGGACGTGTTCAAGACCTCGCGGTCGATCATCCTCAAGTCGCTGCGGGTGAAACGGATCTACGACAAGGCGAACCAGACACTGATCTACCTCGCGCATGCGGCCGAGCTGACGGACGGCTCCGCCAAGCTGTCGATGTCGACGGTGCCGCTCTACGGAACGGACGCGGTCCTGCCGGAGTGACGGCACCGCCCGTGGCCGCCGTGGAGGGGGCGCTGCCCCCGCCGCCTGGCGGCGACTCCCCCGGGATACGGAACCAGGGGAAAGCAGGGCGCCGGCCCCTTCCCCTGGTGTCGTATCCTCGGGGCCCGGGGGCAGACAGCCCCCCGGGAAGTGCGGCCGGGCGCCAGTTACGAGGCCTGGAACACCGCCGAGACCTCGGCCCGGATGATCCGGGCGATCAGGGCACAGTCATCCAGGGTGAATGTCAGCGGCAGCCGCATGTCGAGGATCGCCCTCAGGACGCGGTCGGTGGCGGGCATCGGTTCGCAGGGCGCGTAGCGCCAGCTGTCGTAGCGCGAGGTGAAGCCCGCGGGCTCCGCGCCGCCGAACCATTTCAGTTCCACCCCTCGGGCGGCACAGCGGGCGACGACCTCCTGCACGGCGGCATCGGACCAGTCGAGCAGCAGCACCTGGATCGAGGAGCCGACGAACGCCTCGGCCTCCGGGCGGTCGATCACCGTCAGGCCGGGGGTGTCGCGCAGACCGGCCTCAACCACGCGGTAGCGGTCGGTCCAGGCGGCGCATTGGTGGTCGAGCCGCGCCAGCTGCGGGCGCAGGATCGCCGCCCTGAGGTTGTCCATCCGGCCCGAGACGTTGGGCGTGTCGTACTTCACGTCCTCGAACACCTCGGGCCCGGGCGCGGCGAGGTGGCGGCCGTAGAGCATGTAGCTGCCGGAGAGCATGACCGCGCGGGCCATCACCTCGGCGTCGTCGGTGACCAGCAGCCCGCCCTCGCCCGAGTTCAGGTGCTTGTAGGTCTGAGTCGAGTAGCAGCCCATCACCCCGTGCCGCCCCGAGAGAACACCGTTCCAGCGCGCGCCCATGGTGTGGGCGCAGTCCTCGATCACCGTCACGCCGCACGCGTCGCAGATCGCCATCAGTGCGTCCATGTCGCACAGATGCCCGCGCATGTGCGACAAGAGCAAGACGTCCGCCTGGTCGGACTTGGCCGCAAGGTCGTCGAGGTCGATCACCAGCGCCTCGGTCACGCCGACGAAGACCGGCACCGCCCCGACCGAGGCGATGGCCCCCGGCACCGGTGCCAGCGTGAAAGCATTGGTCAGCACCCGGTCGCCCGGTTTCACCCCGCAGGCGCGCAGCGCGCAGGCCAGCGCATAGCCGCCCGAGGCGACCGCCAGCGCGTATTTCGCCTCCATGGCGGCGGCGAATTCCTGCTCCAGCAGCGCAACCTCGCCCGGATCGTCGCCCTGAGTGTTATAGCGATGCAGGCGACCGCCGCGCATGACCTCGACCGCGGCTGCAATCGCATCCTCGGGGATCGGTTCCTGCTGGGTAAAATTGCCGGTGAAGCGTTCCATCCGGTCGATCCTCACCGCGCCCGGCCCGGCGGTCAAGCCAGCGGCACGACGCGGCGGACGACCTCGGGCAGCTCGTCGAAATGGCCGATCAGCGCCTCGGGTTCCAGCGCTGGCGTATTGGGTCCCGACGGCCCGAAGGTCACGAGGACCGAGGGCACACCGGCCGCCCGCGCGGTTTCCCGGTCGGTCCGGCTGTCGCCGATCAGGCAGGCGCGCGCCGGGTCGCCACCGGCGCGGCGCACCGCCTCGCGCAGCGGTTCGGGGTCGGGCTTCTTCACCGTCAGCGTGTCGGCCCCGACGAGCGAGGCGAAGGCGTCGCGCACGCCCAGCCGGGTCAGCAGGATCTGCGCCAGCCGCTCGGGCTTGTTGGTGCAGATGCCCATCCGGTAGCCGCCGCCGACGAGGTCGCCGATCGCCTCCATCGCGCCGGGGAAGACATGGGTGTGGGTGTCGATGGCGTCTTCGTAATATCCTAGGAGGAGCGGGTACTGGCGGTCGATCTCGCCCTCGTCCCCGGCCCGCCCCAGCCGCTGCATCCCCAGCCGCAACATCGCCCGGCCGCCGTTCAGCGCCACCGGCGCGTCGTCGGCGGTCAGCAGGTCGCCCGCGCCCATCCCGCGGAAGCAGGCGTTCGCCGCCGCCAGAAGATCGCCGCTGGTGTCCGCCAGCGTGCCGTCGAGGTCGAAGATCACCGTGCCCATGTCTGGTCCCTGTTTCTGCCCGTAACCGGTCGTGACCGGCACCGCCCTTGCGCGGCTGCCCGATCCGGATAAAACGGGCCAAGGCGAAGAACAAGGAGCAGAACGCCCATGGACACGGCCCTCGTCATCCTCGCCGCGGGGATGGGCACGCGCATGAATTCGGAACTGCCCAAGGTGCTGCACCAGATCGCGGGCGCGCCGATGCTGGTCCACGCGATGAAATCCGGCACGGCGCTCGACCCGTCGCGGATCGTCGTGGTGGCCGGGCACGGTGCCGACCAGGTCATCGCCGCTGCCCGCGACTGGGACGACCGGGCCGAGATCGCGGTGCAGGACGAGCAGCTGGGCACCGGACACGCCGTGGCGCAGGCCGCGCCCCTGCTCGAGGGGTTTTCGGGCGACGTCTTCGTGCTTTACGGCGACACGCCCTTCATCCAGCCCGAGACGCTGGAGCGGATGCAGGAGGCGCGCGCGCGCCACGACGTGGTGATCCTGGGCTTCGAGGCGGCCGATCCCAAGCGCTATGGCCGGCTGGTGATGCAGGGCGAGGTGCTTGAGAAGATCATCGAGTACCCTGAGGCGACGGAGGCCGAGCGCGCGATCACCTTCTGCAACTCCGGCGTGGTCTGCGCGGATGCGGCGACACTCTTCGACCTCGTGGCGGCGATCCGGAACGACAACGTCAAGGGAGAATACTACCTGACCGACATCGTGGCCCTGGCCCGCGCCAGGGGCCTCTCGGCCACCGCCGTCGCCTGCGACGAGGCCGAGACCATGGGCGTCGATTCCCGGGCGGGCCTGGCCACGGCCGAGGCGGCGTTCCAGGCCCGCGCGCGCGCCACGGCGATGGAGGACGGCGTGACCCTGATCGCGCCCGAGACCGTGTTCTTTGCCCATGACACCGTCATCGGCCGCGACACGGTGATCGAGCCGAACGTCGTCTTCGGCCCCGAGGTCACCATCGAGAGCGATGCGCAGATCCGCGCCTTTTCGCACCTCGAGGGCGCGCATGTCTCGCGCGGCGGGGTGATCGGGCCCTATGCCCGCCTGCGCCCCGGCGCCGAGCTGGCCGAGGACGTCAAGATCGGCAACTTCGTCGAGGTGAAGGCGGCCCAGATCGACCGCGGCGCCAAGGTGAACCACCTGACCTATATCGGCGACGCGGTGATCGGCGAGGACACCAACATCGGCGCGGGCACGATCACTTGCAACTACGACGGCGTGATGAAGCACCAAACGCGGATCGGCGCGCGGGCCTTCATCGGCTCGGACACCATGCTGGTGGCGCCCGTCTCGATCGGCGACGACGCGATGACGGCCAGCGGATCGGTCATCACCGAGGATGTGGAACCCGGCGCGCTGGCCATCGGCCGCACCCGGCAGGTGACCAAGCCGGGCATGGCTCGGAAACTGAAAGAACTCCTTCGCGCGAAGAAAGCGAAGCAACAGGCAAAGTGAGGCACCATGTGCGGGATCATCGGCTACCTGGGGGACCACGAGGCGTCGCCCTTCCTCGTCGAGGCGCTCAAGCGGCTTGAATACCGCGGCTACGACAGCGCGGGCATCGCCACGATCAGCGAGGGCGTGCTCGACCGCCGCCGCGCGGTCGGCAAGCTGGTGAACCTGTCGGACCTGCTGGTCAACGATCCGCTGCGTGGCAAGTCCGGGATCGGGCACACCCGCTGGGCCACCCATGGCGCCCCGACCGAGGGCAACGCGCATCCGCATCGCGCGGGGCCGGTCGCGGTGGTGCACAACGGGATTATCGAGAACTTCAAGGAACTGCGCGAGGAACTGGCCCAGAACGGGATCGGCTACGAGACCGACACCGACACGGAAACCGTCGCGCTGCTCGCCAACCTCTACCTCTCCGGCGGCATGTCCCCGGTCGAGGCGGCGACCACGACGATCCGGCGGCTCGAGGGGGCCTTTGCCCTGCTCTTCCTCTTCGAGGGCGACGACGACCTGCTGATCGCCGCCCGCAAGGGCCCGCCGCTGGCGATCGGGCACGGCGACGGCGAGAACTTCGTCGGATCGGACGCCATCGCGCTCGCCCCGCTGACCGACCGGATCACCTACCTTGAAGAGGACGACATCGCCGTCGTCACCCGCACCTCGGTCGAGATCCGGGACCGCAACGGCGAGATCGCCAACCGCGAGATGCGGACCGTCCGGCTCGACACCGCGCAGGTGGACAAGGGCGGGCACAAGCACTTCATGGCCAAGGAGATCGCCGAGCAACCGCGGGTGATCGGTGACGCGATCAACGCCTACCTCGACGGCGACCGGATCGCCCTGCCGGGCGGCGGCATCGACTTCACCGCCTACGACCGCCTCACGCTGGTGGCCTGCGGCACAGCGTACTACGCCTGCCTCACCGCGAAATACTGGTTCGAGACGCTGGCGCGGGTGCCGGTCGAGGTCGATATCGCCTCGGAATTCCGCTACCGCGAGCCGCCGATCCCGGCACGCACCGCCGCGCTCTTCGTCAGCCAGTCGGGCGAGACGGCCGATACGCTGGCCGCCCTGCGCTACTGCGAGGGCAAGGCGGACCGGATCCTCGCCGTGGTCAACGCGGCCGAAAGCTCGATGGCGCGGGAAAGCGACCTGGTCCTGCCGATCCATGCCGGGGTCGAGATCGGCGTCGCCTCGACCAAGGCGTTCTCGTGCCAGCTCACGGTGCTCCTCCTCCTCGCGCTCGAGGCCGGGCGCCAGCGCGGCACGATCAGCGAGGCGCAGCTGGCCGAGCTGTTGCCGAAACTGCGGGCCCTGCCGGCGACCTTCGGCAACACGCTCGACGCCTCTGCCGGGATCCGCGCAATCAGCCAGGAACTGGCCGAGGCGCGGGACGTGCTCTACCTCGGGCGCGGGATCATGTATCCCCTCGCCCTTGAAGGCGCGCTGAAACTCAAGGAACTCAGTTACCTGCATGCCGAGGCTTACGCGTCGGGCGAGCTGAAGCATGGCCCGATCGCGCTGATCGACAGCCATGTCCCCGTGGTCGTGATGGCCCCGCGCGACGGGCTCTTCGACAAGACCGTGTCGAACATGCAGGAGGTGATGGCCCGTGGCGGCAAGGTGATCCTGATCTCGGATGCCGAGGGGATCGCCCAGGCCGGCGACGGGGTCTGGCGCGCGATCGAGATGCCGCGCATCGACCCGCAGCTGGCCCCCATTCTCTATGCCCTGCCCGCGCAGCTTCTCAGCTATCATACCGCCGTCGCCAAGGGCACCGACGTCGACCAGCCCCGGAACCTCGCGAAATCCGTCACCGTGGAGTGAGACATGGCCAAGCAGTTCACCCAGATCGAGGATGACCACCGACGGTTCATCGAAGAGCAGCACATCTTCTTCGTGGGCAGCGCCGGACCGGACGGGCACGTAAACGTTTCGCCCAAGGGGATGGACGCGTTGCGGGTCATGGGACCGAACCGCATTCTCTGGCGCAACCTGACGGGATCGGGGAACGAAACGGCGGGCCACCTGAAACTGGTGAACCGGATGACGCTGATGTGGTGTTCCTTTACCAAGCGCCCGCTGATCCTGCGCGCCTACGGCACCGCACGGACCGTGCACCGGCTGGACCCGGACTGGGAGGAACTGAACGGCCTCTTCCCCGAGGAGCTGCATGCCCGGCAGGTCTATGACATGACGGTCGAGATGATGCAGACCTCCTGCGGCTACGCGGTGCCCTTCATGGATTACGCGGGCGAACGGGACACGCTGACCAAATGGGCCGCCTCCAAGGGAGCCGAGGCGATGCCGGACTACTGGCGCGAAAAGAACACCCAGACCCTGAACGGCGCGCCGACCGGTATCGTCGAGGGCAACATCGGCCCCGAGGCATGACACCCGACGACGCGCTCGCCGCGCTGAGGGCCGCGGCAGAACCGGGGCGCGACGCCGAGATGGCCGCCTATCACAAGGTGGAGCGGCCCTACCTCGGCACGCCGAACCCGGTGCTGAACGACCTGGCGACCGACTGGCGCCGCGCCCTGCCGCTGGACGCCCGGCTGTCGCTGGCCGACGCGCTCTGGCAGACCAACATCCACGAGGCCCGGATCGCCGCGGCCAAGCTGCTGACCCAGGCCCGCATCCGCCCGGACGAGGCCGTATGGGACATGCTGTGCAGCTGGGTGCCGGACTTCGACGCCTGGGCCATCGCCGATCACGTCTGCATGGCCGGGCAGCGCCGGGTGATGGCCGATCTCGGTCGGCTGGACACGGTCGAGGGCTGGACGACATCCGACCATCTCTGGACCCGCCGCGCGGCACTGGTGATCACCCTGTCACTCACGAAATCGAACCACCCGAGCGATGCGGAAGCCGCCGCGCGTGAGCGGGTGCTGGACTGGGCGGCCGGTTACGTGGACGATCCCGAATGGTTCATCCAGAAGGCCGTCGCCTGGTGGATCCGCGATCTGTCGAAACACGACGTGCCGCGCGCCCGTGCCTTCCTGGAGGCCCATGGCGACCGGATGAAGGCCTTTGCCCGCAAGGAAGCGGCCAAGTACCTCTGACGGGTCAGTTCCGGAACACCTCGACCTCGGGCAGGCCGGTGATCGGCGCGCCGAGCGCCTGGAACGCGGCCAGCGACATGCGGCTGCCCGCGCCGACCTCGGCCGGGATCGGGATCAGCGTCACCGTCGCGCTCCGCCCCTCGTAGACCACGCGGCCCTGCGCCTCGGCATCGACCAGCGGGGTCTTGAGCCACTGCCCCGGTTCCGACGGGCTGCCAAGCGAGGCGACGGTGCTTCCCAGCCGCCCGGAGGCGTCGGGTTCCGGTGCCACCTCGTCCACCCGCTCGACCTCGGGCGCGTTCACCACGGCGGGTTCGGGCGCGCCGCGGATCCTGAGCATCGGGACCTCTTCCTGCTGGGCGCAGGCGGCGGCGAGAAGGACAAGCGGGAGGGGAAGAAGCAGGCGTGTCGTCATCCCGCGACCCTATTCCCGGCGCGGCGGGGCATCAATCTTGCATCAAGCCCCTTGTGACGATTTCCGCCGACCTCTACCTTCCCCCATGACCACCCCGCTTATCGATCCCTTCGCCAGGCCGATTTCCTACCTCCGTGTCTCGGTCACGGACCGCTGCGATTTCCGCTGCGTCTACTGCATGGCCGAGAACATGACCTTCCTGCCCAAGAAGGACCTGCTGACGCTCGAGGA
This sequence comes from Pseudooceanicola sp. LIPI14-2-Ac024, assembly GCF_042188925.1. Classification (GTDB taxonomy): domain Bacteria; phylum Pseudomonadota; class Alphaproteobacteria; order Rhodobacterales; family Rhodobacteraceae; genus Pseudooceanicola. The sequence goes on along the minus strand of NZ_CP170102.1, from coordinate 468,496 downwards.
ACTCGACCGGATGTGTTCGGCCTTCGTGGGACTGGGCGTGCGGAAGCTGCGGATCACCGGGGGCGAGCCGCTGGTCCGGCGCGATATCATGACGTTCTTCCGGTCGATGTCGCGCCACCTGGAAAGCGGCGCGCTCGAGGAACTGACGCTCACCACCAACGGCTCGCAGCTGGCCCGGTTCGCGGACGACCTCTTTGCGGCCGGTGTGCGGCGGGTGAACGTTTCGCTCGACACGTTGGACGAGGATAAGTTTGCCCGTGTCACCCGGTGGGGCCGACTGCCGCAGGTGATGCGCGGGCTCGACGCGGCGCAGGCGGCGGGGCTCAAGGTCAAGCTGAACGCCGTCGCGCTCCGGGGCTTCAACGAGGATGAGCTTTTTACCCTGGCCGCGTTCTGCGCCGACCGCGGCATGGACCTGACCTGGATCGAGGTCATGCCGATGGGCGATCTCGGGAACGAGGACCGCGTGGGCCAGTACTGGTCGCTGAACGACCTGCAGGCCCGCATGCGCGAACGCTATACTCTGACCGACCTGCCCGAACGCACCGGCGGCCCGGCGCGCTATGTCCGGGTCGAGGAGACGGGCCAGAAGATCGGCTTCATAACGCCGCTCAGCCACAATTTCTGCGAGAGCTGCAACCGGGTGCGGATGACCTGCACCGGCCAGCTCTACATGTGCCTCGGACAGGAAGACATGGCCGACCTGCGCCCGGCCCTGCGCAACCATCCGAACGACGACCGGCCGCTGGAACAGGCGATCCGGCATGCCATCGCGCTGAAGCCCAAGGGCCACGATTTCGACTATTCGCGGCAGCGGGCCGATGGCCAGGTCTCGCGCCACATGAGCCACACGGGCGGCTGATCCGCCTTTCCGATCCTGCCGGGCGAAACGAAAACGAGGGGGCGGTGCCCCCTCGTTCGATTTCACGGATCGGCGTGACCGCTCAGGCCGCCGGCATCCGCCGTTCGACGATCTCGGCCCACCAGGAACAGCCCGCCGGGATCGCCTCGTCGTCGAAGTTGTAGTCCGGCGTGTGCACCGGGGCGCTGTCGCCGTTGCCGACCAGGATGTAGGCCCCGGGGCGTTCGTTCAGCATGTAGGCGAAGTCCTCGCCGCCCATGGTGATGTCGGCCAGGTCGCACTTGCCGGCGACGGCGGTGGCGACCTCGGCTGCGAACTCGGTCTGCGCTTCGGAATTCACCATCGGCGGGTAGCCCGGGCGCCACTCGATCTGTGCCTCGCAGCCATAGGCGGCGGCGGTCGCGGTGCAGATCGCCTTGAACCGCTCCTCGGCCAGTTTCTTGGTCTCGGGCGTCAGCGTGCGGATCGTCCCCCGGATCGTCACCGAAGGCGGGATCACGTTGAAGGCCTTCGACGCGGTCTCGAACGAAGTGACCGAGACGACGATCTGCTCGACCGGGTCGACGTTGCGGGACGCGATGGTCTGCAACGCCAGCACCAGCTGGGAGGTTGCGACGGTCGGGTCGATCGTCTCGTTCGGCTTGGCGGCGTGACCGCCGCTGCCCTGGATCACCACCTGGAACTGGTCGGTCCCGGCAAAGAACGGGCCGGGCCGGATCGCGAACTGGCCAAGCGGGACGCCGGGCCAGTTGTGCATGCCATAGACCTCTTGGATGCCGTACTTGTCCATCATCCCGTCCTCGCACATCTCCCGGCCGCCGCCGCCGCCTTCCTCGGCGGGCTGGAAGATCACGACGACGGTGCCGTCGAAGTTGCGGGTCTCGGCGAGGTACTTGGCGGCCCCCAGCAGCATCGCCGTATGGCCGTCATGGCCGCAGGCGTGCATCGCGCCGGGGGTCTTGGAGGCATAGTCGAGGCCCGTCGCCTCTAGGATCGGCAGCGCGTCCATGTCGGCGCGCAACCCGATGACCTTGCCCGAGGTGTCGGTCTTGCCCTTGATGACACCCACGACCCCGGTCCGGCCGACGCCGGTCTCGATGGTGTCGCAGCCGAATTCCTTCAGCTTGTCGGCCACCACGCCCGAGGTGCGGATGGTGTCAAAGAGGATCTCGGGGTTCTCGTGCAGGTCGCGGCGCCAGGCCGTGATGTCGGCCTGAAGCTCCGCGAAGCGGTTCTTGATCGGCATGGTCTTTCCTTCTCGTCTCGCGCGGCGGCTCAGGCCACCGGCATGCGTCGTTCGGCCACTTCCGCCAGCCAGGAGCAGCCGGCCGGGATGGCTTCGTCGTTGAAATCGTATTCCGGGTGATGGACGTTCGGACGCCCTTCGCCGATGCCGAGGAAGATGTAGGCGCCGGGGCGCTCTTCCAGCATGAAGGCAAAGTCCTCGCCGCCCATGAGCTGGGCGGTGTTGGCGTTGACGTCGGCCGAAATCGCCTCGGCCGCCTCGACCGCGTACTCGGTGTTCGCGTCGTGGTTCACGGTCACCGGGTAGCCGCGGCGATAGTCGATTTCCGCAGTCGCGCCAAAGGCTTCGGCCGTGGCCTTCACCAGCGGCTTGAAGCGGTCTTCGGCCAGGTCGCGCACCGCCGGGTCCAGCGTCCGGATCGTGCCGCGCAGGTGCACGGTTTCCGGGATCACGTTGTAGGCGTCGGTTTCCGTGCGGAAGCTGGTGACCGAGATCACGAGCTGTTTCACCGGATCGAGGTTGCGGCTCTTGATGCTCTGCAGCGCCTGGACGACGTTCGAGGCGGCGATGACCGGATCGATGGTCTTGTTTGGCATTGCGGCATGGCCGCCCTGCCCGCGGATCACCACGTCGAACTCGTCGGCCGAGGCCATGATCGCACCGGGGCGAATGTGGAAGGACCCGGTCGGGATCCCGGGCATGTTGTGCAGGCCATAGACCTCCTGGATGTTCCAGCGGTCCATCATGCCGTCCTCGCACATCTCGCGCCCGCCGGCGCCGCCTTCCTCGGCGGGCTGGAAGATCACGGCCACGGTGCCGTCGAAACGGCGGGTCTCGGCCAGGTACTTGGCCGCGCCCAGGAGCATCGCGGTGTGGCCGTCATGGCCGCAGGCGTGCGAGGCGCCGGGGGTTTTCGAGGCGTAGGGCTTGCCGGACATGTCGGGCATCGGCAGGGCGTCCATGTCGGCGCGCAGCCCCACGACCTTGCCCTTGGTGTCGGTCGAGCCCTTGATGATGCCCACGACACCGGTGCGGCCGATGCCCTCGACCACCTCGTCGCAGCCGAATTCGCGCAGCTTTTCGGCCACGATGCCCGCGGTGCGGTGCACTTCGTAGAGGATTTCCGGGTTCTCGTGGAAATCGCGCCTCCAGGCGGTGATTTCCTCGTGCATCTCGGCGAAACGGTTCTTGATCGGCATGGGTGTCTTCCTTCTCAGGCGGCGGGCATGCGCCGCTCGACCATCTCGGCGAACCAGCTGCAGCCGGCGGGGATGGCGTCGTCGTTGAAATTGTACTCGGGGTGGTGCAGCGGCGCGCTGTCACCGTTGCCGAGCGAGATGTAGCATCCGGGGCGCCGTTCGAGCAGGTAGGCGAAATCCTCTCCCCCAGCCGCGCGGGCGCGTCGCGGTTCACGTCGGCGCTGACGGCCTCGGCGGCCTCGGCGGCGAAATCGACGTTGTCGTCGTGGTTCACCAGCACCGGGTAGCCGCGATCATAGTCGATTTCCGCCGTGGCGCCGAGGGCGGCGCAGGTGTTCTCGACGATGGCGCGGAACCGCGGCTCGACCTGTTCGCGGACCTCGGGGTCGAGCGTGCGGATGGTGCCGCGCAACTTGACCGACATCGGGATGACGTTGTGCGCCTCGCTGTCGGACTTCACGGTGCAGATCGACACCACGACCTCTTTCACCGGGTCGATGTTGCGGGACGAGATGGTCTGCAGCGCCACGATCACGTGGCCCGACGCGACCACAGGGTCGATCGCCAGCTGCGGCCGCGCGGCATGGCCGCCCTTGCCCTTGATGATGACCTCGAACTGGTCGGCCGAGGCCATGGTCGGCCCCTTCCGCATCGAGAACGCGCCGACCGGCAGGCCGGGCGAATTGTGCAGGCCATAGACCTCCTGCACGTTCCAGCGGTCGAGCATGCCGTCCTCGCACATGGCCAGGCCGCCTGCCCCGCCTTCCTCGGCGGGCTGGAAGATCATGATCGCGGTGCCGTCGAAATTGCGCGTCTCGGCCAGGTACTTGGCCGTGCCCAGCAGGATCGCGGTGTGCCCGTCATGGCCGCAGGCATGCATCATGCCCGGTGTTTCCGAGGCATAGTCGAGGCCGGTGATCTCGTTGATCGGCAGCGCGTCCATGTCGGCGCGCAGGCCGATCACGCGGCCCTTGGTGTCGGTCTTGCCCTTGATGACGGCGACGACGCCGGTGCGGCCGATGCCCTCGACCACCTCGTCGCAGCCGAATTCACGCAGCTTCTCGGCCACCTTGCCGGCGGTGCGATGCACCTCGTAGAGCAGTTCGGGATTGCGGTGGAAATCCTGCCGCCATTCGGCGATCTCGGCCTGCAGTTCGGCAAAACGGTTTCGGATGGGCATGGGTCAGGACTCCTTCAGCGTGTCGATCAGGCGGCGCATGAAGGCATGCCCCTTCTCGAACTCTTCAACAGTGATGTACTCGTCCGGCTGGTGCGCCTGCGCGATGTCGCCGGGGCCGCAGACCACGGCCGAGAAATCGTGCGCCTGGAAATACCCGGCCTCGGTGCCGTAGCTGACGACATGGGTGCCGTTGTCGCCGGTCAGGCGGCGGGTCAGTTCCTCGGCCGCGCCGTTTTCCTCGGGCGTCAGGCCCTTGCCCGAGAATTTCTCGGAGATCTCGATCCAGGCCTCGGGGCGGACCTTCTGGATATCGGCGTTGATGCGGTCGACCTCGGCCTTGAAGCGATCGCCCCAGGCCTCGGGGTCGTCGCCCGGCACGCAACGGAAGGTCAGCACGAATTCGCAGTCCTTCGCGGTGATGTTGTGCGCGGTGCCGCCCTGGATCATGCCGACATGCACGTTGGTCCACGGCGGATCGAAGAGCGCATCCGTCCCGGTCGGGGTCTTCGCCATGCCTTCGGCGTTCATCTCGTTCGCCCACATGATGAGGCGCGCGCCTTCCATGATGGCCGAAACGCCGGTGTAGGCGATGGAGCTGTGGACCTCGAAGCCGTGGACATGCACGGCAAAGCCCTTGCCCGCCTTGTGGCCGGTGACGACCTGCATGGTCGACGGCTCGCCGATGATGGCGACGGAGCCTTTCGGGAAATGCGGCATCGCATCGCGGATCAGGGGGTCGACGCCGATCAGCCCGACCTCCTCGTCATAGGTCAATGCCAGCTGAAGCGGGCGTTTCACCCCGGCATACTGCGCCTCGACCACGGCCCAGATGGCGAGCGCGTCAAAGCCCTTCATGTCGCAGCAGCCGCGGCCGTAGTACTTGCCGTCGCGCTCGGTCACCGTGAACGGGTCCGAGGTCCAGTCCTGCCCGTCGATCGGCACCACGTCGGTGTGGCCCGAAAGGACGACGGCGCCCTCGACCTCGGGGCCGGCGTGGGCCCAGAGGCCCGCCTTGGGTTCGTCGGGGTGCAGGTGGCGGAAGGTCTTGACGCCGTGGGAAGTGAGGTAGTCCTCGACCCAGTCGATCAGGGGAATGTTGGTGTCGCGGCTCACCGATGGGAAGCTGACGAGCTTCTCCATGATCTCGTAGGGTGTCAGACGGTCACTCATCGTCGGTCTTTCCTGTTGGCTTCCGGCCGGTGGGGTCCGGCCTTTGGATCGGCCGAAGCCGCACGCCCAAGGGCGCGCCGCGCACGGCTCGTGTGTGCCCGCAATCGGGGCGCATCATTCGAAAGGTTGCAAGCGATGCGCCCGGCAAAACCGGGCATGCATCGTTCGGCGGCCGGGCAGTCTGCCTTCGGGTTCATCACGTCCCCGAATGGCTGTCTGTCGTGCTGCGGCGCCGGATCGTCATGGGTCGATCAGTACCCGCTGTCGGTCGTCAGGATGTAGTGATCCTCGCCGATCTTATTGTATTCAGAGGGTTGCGCCTCGTAGTTCATGTCATGGATTGGCGACGGGATCGGCTTGAAGTTCAGGTCGCCCTCGCGCTTGCGCAGCTGCGGGTCGGCCACCGGCACGGCCTTCATCAGCGCCTTGGTATAGGGGTGCTGCGGGTTCTCGAACACCGCCTGGCGGGACCCGATCTCGACGATGCGGCCCAGGTACATCACGCCGACGCGGTGGCTGACCCGTTCGACGACGGCCATGTCGTGGCTGATGAACAGGAACGAGATGCCGAGGTCGGCCTGCAGTTCCATCATAAGGTTCAGCACCTGCGCCTGCACGGACACGTCGAGCGCCGAGACCGCTTCGTCCGCGACGATCAGCTTGGGGTTCAGGGCCAGTGCACGGGCGATCGCCACGCGCTGCCGCTGGCCGCCCGACAGTTCGTGCGGGTAGCGGCGCATGAAGCTGCGCGGCAATTCCACCCGGTCGAACAGCATCTCGATTCGCTTGTGCATGTCGGCGCCCTTGTGGGTGCCGTAGTTGCGCATCGGTTCGGCCACCTGGTCCGACAGCTGCATCTGGGGATTGAGGCTGGCGAAGGGGTCCTGGAACACCATCTGCATGTCGAGCCGCGCCTTGCGCAGCCCCTGCTGGCCAAGCGCGATGATGTCCTTGCCGTCGAGCAGCACGCTGCCCGAATGCGGTTCGACCAGGCGCAGCACGGACCGGCCGCAGGTCGACTTGCCGCAGCCGGATTCGCCGACGAGGCTCAGGGTCTGGCCCTTGTTGATGGTGAACGACACGTCCTCGACCGCGTGCACCTGCGCCACCGTGCGGCGGAAGAATCCGCCCTTCACGGGGAATCGGGTGGTCAGGTGCTTCACCTCGAGCAGCGGGGTGTTCTGGCCAGGAATTGGTTCGATCTTCTGATCGGTCCGCCCGAACAGCTTCATCGGCTCGGGCAGCGCCTTTCCGCGCATTTCGCCCAACTTCGGCACGGCCGCCAGCAGAGCCTTGGTGTATTCGTGCTGCGGATTCTCGAAGATCTGCTCGACCGGGCCTTCCTCGACCTTGTTGCCGCGGAACATGACGACAACTCGGTCCGCCATCTGGGCCACGACCGCCATGTCGTGGGTGATGAACATCACCGCGGTGCCGGTTTCCTTCTTGAGACGGTTCATCAGCGCCAGGATCTCGGCCTGGATCGTCACGTCGAGCGCGGTGGTCGGTTCGTCCGCGATCAGCAGGCGCGGCTGGCAGGCCATCGCCATCGCGATCACCACACGCTGCCGCATGCCGCCCGAGAGTTCGTGCGGGTACTGCTTAAGCCTGCGCTCGGGCTCGGGAATCCGGACCTGCTTGAGCAGCTCGAGCGCCCGCGCGTTGGCCTGGTCCTTGGACATGCCGCGGTGCAGCCGCAGGCCTTCGGTCAGCTGACGGCCGACGGTGAACACCGGGTTCAGCGCGGTCATCGGTTCCTGGAAGATCATGCCGATCTCGTTGCCTCGGATGGTGCGCATCAGGTCCTGGTCGGCGGTGGCCAGGTCCATCTCGCCGCCGTCCTTGCGGTCGAAGATCAGCTTGCCCCCGGTGATGTCACCGCCGCCGTACTCCACCAGCCGCATCAGCGACAGCGAGGAGACAGATTTGCCGGACCCGGATTCGCCCACGATCGCAACGGTTTCGCCCGGCTGGATCGAGAACGAGACATCCTCGACGCCCACCACGGGGCCGTCCTTGGTCTGAAACTCGACCCTCAGGTTCTCGATACGGGCAAGCGGCTGATCCAGCATTTAGGCATGTCCTTTTCCGGGAATGGACCGACGCTAGCGACCAACTTGCTCGATTGTCAAACAGCGCCGCTTACTCTCCTTGCGTCATCCGAATGCGACGCTTGCATTTTGATCGGAACCCGTTTTCGATGAGTCGCATCCGTGGGGAGGGGCCGAACGGCCTTTCGGGAAGTCTGGATCAACGATCGCCGTCCACGGGCAACAAGGTCGGGATCCTCTAAGCCCGGTCCGTCAAGAGACCGGTGCTGTCCAACTAGGAGTGTGACATGAACGTCAAAACGCTATTGCTGGGCGCGGCCGCATCGCTCGCCCTTGCCCCGGCGGCTTATGCCGAACGGGGCGAGGACGGGCAGCTCAATATCATTTATTGGCAGGCCCCCTCCACCATGAACCCGTTCCTCTCGGGCGGGACCAAGGAAGTGGAGGCGTCCTCGATGGTTATCGAGCCGCTGATCCGCTTCAACGAGAATGGCGAAATGGTGCCGATGCTCGTCACCGAGATCCCGACCGTCGAGAACGGTGGCGTCGCGGAAGACCTGAAGTCGATCACCTACAAGCTGCAGGAAGGCATCAAGTGGTCCGACGGCAGCGACCTGACCGCTGACGACGCGGTCTTCACCTGGGAATACTGCACCCATCCCGAAGGCGGCTGCGCGCAGTCGTCCTACTTCGATGGCGTGTCGAGCGTCGAAGCCGTCGATCCGCTGACCATCAAGGTCAACTTCGCCGAGCCGAAGCCGTTCCCCTACACCGCCTTCGTGGGCTCCGAGAGCCCGATCATCCAGAAAGCCCAGTTCTCCGAGTGCCTCGGCGCGAAAGCCCCGGAATGCACCGACGCGAACTTCGGCCCGATCGGCACCGGCCCGTTCGTCGTGGACGAATTCAAGCCGAACGACGTGATCACCCTGTCGGCCAACCCGAACTACCGTGATGCGTCGAAGCCCGCCTTCGCCACCATCACCTTCAAGGGCGGCGGCGACGCGGCAGCGGCAGCACGTGCGGTCCTCGAGACCGGCGAATTCGACTATGCCTGGAACCTGCAGCTCGCGCCGGAAGTGCTGGCCGAGATGGAAGCCAAGGGCAAGGGCGACGTCGTCGTGGCCTTCGGCACCTCGGTGGAACGTATCCACCTGAACCAGACCAACCCTGACCCGGCGCTCGGCCCGGACAAGCGGTCCGTGTTCATGGACGGCGAAAACGCCCACCCCTTCCTGACCGATCCCGAAGTCGGCAAGGCGCTGTCGATGGCCATCGACCGCCAGCTGCTGGTGGACATCGGCTACGGCAAGGCGGGTAAAGCCACCTGCAACGTCCTGCCTGGGCCGGAAGCCTACGCCTCGACCGCCAACGACGCCTGCCTGACGCAGGACATCGAAGGCGCCAAGGCGGTTCTGGACGCGGCTGGCTGGGTCCCCGGCCCGGATGGCATCCGCACCAAAGACGGCATGCGCCTGTCGGTGCTGTACCAGACCTCGACCAACGCCGTCCGTCAGGACACCCAGGCGCTGGTGAAGCAGTGGTGGAGCGAGATCGGTGTCGAAACCGAGCTGCGCAACATCGACGCGTCGGTCTTCTTCGGCGGTGACCCGGCATCCCCGGACACCTTCCAGAAGTTCTATGCCGACATCGAGATGTACACCAACAACTTCTCGGGCGTCGACCCGGAGGCCTACATGGCCAACTGGCGCTGCTCGGAAATCCCCGGGCCGTCCAAGCAGTGGCAGGGCTCCAACATCCAGCGTTTCTGCATGGCCGAATACGATGAACTCGTGACCGAAATGTCGAAAACCGCCGAGCTCGAGAAGCGTGGCGAACTGGCGAAAGCCATGAACGACATGATCATGCAGGGCTACTCGATCATCCCGCTGATCCACCGTGGTGGTCAGTCGGCCCACGCGAAAACGCTGGGCGGCGTTCTGATGAACGACTGGGACTCCGAGCTCTGGAACATCGCAGACTGGTACCGGATCGACGGTTGATCCGATGTCTCGAGGGGGGCGGTTTACACCGCCCCCCGTCTTACTGTATCCGCCCCATCTTCCGGCCGAGTTTGTAGAAGGCGTACTGCCTGAATGCTGACCTATTTCTTCCGTAGGCTCCTGCTCGCGATTCCGACGCTGTTGTTCATCGAACTCGTGATCTTCCTGTTGCTGGACCTCGCCCCTGGCGATCCCACGGCCCAGCTTCCCCTCACCATTCCACCCGAAGTCCGGGAACAGATCCGCGTCTCGCTGGGTCTGGGCGAACCGCTCCCGATCCGCTTCGGCAAGTGGATGTACCAGTTCTTCATCATCGAACCGCAAGTGGTCTTCGACAGCATCTTCGGCACCTCCTTCTCGGCCGGCGACACCCGCGTGCTGTCCTGGCAGACCCGGTCGCCGGTGATGGACATCGTCTGGCAGCGGATGCCGCAGACCCTCTGGGTCGTGGGCACCGCCTATGTCGTGGCGATCATCATCGCGCTGCCGATCGGCATCTACTCGGCCTATCGCCAGTATTCGCTGTTCGACAACGTCGGTACCTTCATCACCATGGTCGGCTTCTCGGTCCCGCCGTTCTTCTCGGGCGTGCTGGTGATCGTGATCTTCTCGGTCAACCTGGGCTGGTTCCCGTCGATCTACGACACCACGCTCGTCGTGCATGACTGGGACAGCTTCATGCGCCAGCTGAACCAGATGATCCTGCCGGTCATGGTGCTCGCGCTGCAGATCACCTCGCAGCTGTCGCGCTACATGCGGGCCTCGATGCTGGACAACCTGAACCAGGATTACGTCCGCACCGCCCGCGCCAAGGGCCTGGGCGAACGCCCGGTCGTCCTGGTGCATGTGCTGCGCAACTCGATGATCCCGGTGGTGACCGTCATCGCGCTCGGCATCCCGTCGATCTTCGGCGGCGCCATCATCACGGAACAGGTGTTCAAGGTGAACGGGATCGGCCAGCTGCTGATCACCGCGATCCAGGCGAACGACGTGCCGCTGGTGCAGACGCTGACGTTCATCTTCGCGATCCTGATCGTGATCTTCAACCTGATCGCCGATGTCCTCTACGGCATCCTCGACCCGCGGATTCGCTATGACTGACGACAAGCACACTGCAACCGAGACCATGGCGCCCGTCGGCGCCGTTCCATCGGGCGACGCGGTGCTCGCCACCGGTCCGATGCCGTCCACACCGCCGCGCAGCCAATGGCGCGAGGTCTGGAGCCAGTTCATCCGGCACAAGGGCGCCGTCGCGGGCGGGATCGTGTTCCTGGTCATCCTGCTCGGCGTCTTCATCGGGCCGTACATCTGGACCATCGATCCCGGCTTCATCGACATCCGGTCCCGCAACCAGGGCCCGAGCCTGGCGCACCCGTTCGGCACCGACCAGCTGGGCCGCGACATGCTGGCCCGGATGATGGCGGGCGGCCAGACCTCGATGCTGGTGGGGATCGTCGCGATGCTGATCGCGCTGTTCCTCGGCACGTTCATCGGCGTCCTCGCGGGCTATTACCGCAAGGTCGACGGCATCCTGATGCGGATGACCGACCTCTTCCTGGCGCTGCCGCTCCTGCCGCTGCTGCTGGTGATGGTCATGCTGTTCCGCGACAGCCTCAGCGCGACCTTCGGGCCCGAGACCGGGATCTTCATCCTGATGGTCACCGCCATCGGCATCACCTCGTGGATGCCGACCGCGCGGATCGTGCGCGGCGACGTGCTCGCCCTGAAAGAGCGTGAGTTCGTGCTGGCGGCACGCTCCATCGGCACCGACAACGGCATGCTGATCGGGCGGCACATCCTGCCGAACGTGATCTCGCCCATCGTGGTGTCCGCCACGCTGGGGATCGCCAACGCGATCATCACCGAAAGCTCGCTGTCGTTCTTGGGCCTCGGCTTCCCGCCGGACTTCCCGACCTGGGGCCGGCTGCTGTTCGACGGCGTCGACTACATGCAGCAGTACCCCGAACGGGTGATCCTGCCCGGCCTCGCCATCTCGCTCACCGTGCTCTCGGTGAACTACCTCGGCGACGGTCTGCGCGACGCGCTCGACCCGCGCATCCGGGGACGCTGAAACGGAACATCATGGCGGGCCCACCCGTTGAGCCCGGGCAATCCGAGCCGAAACGGAGCCCGCCATGACCGACCACGCCCTGACCCCGGACCCAGACATTTCCAAGGACCGCGCGAAGACACGCGCGGTCCTTTTCGCATGGTGATGCCGGATCACCTGTGCCCCTTCGGGCTGAAATCCAAATGGCTGCTCGAACGCGAGGGCTACGCGGTCGAGGATCATCACCTCACCACCCGTGCCGAGACCGATGCTTTCATGCAGAAGCACGGGGTCAAGACGACGCCGCAGACCTTCATCGGGGACGAACGGATCGGCGGTTACGACGACCTGCGCGCGTTCTTCGGGGACCGGTTGAAGGAGGCCGACGAAACCTCGTACCGTCCGGTGGTCGCAATCTTCGGGACCGGTTTCCTGATGGCGCTGGCGGTCATGTGGATGGCAGGCGCGGCCCTGGTGTCGCTGGCCACCTTGACGACCTTCATCGCGATTTCGATGGTCCTGCTCGGCATCCAGAAGCTACAGGATGTCGAAAGCTTCTCGACCATGTTCCTGAACTACGACCTGCTGGCGCGGCAGTGGGTGCCGTACGGCTACATCTATCCCTATGCCGAAACGCTGGCAGGTCTGCTGATGCTGGCGGGCGTACTTCCGTGGGTGTCGGGACCGCTTGCTTTCTTCATCGGCGCAATCGGAGCCGCGTCTGTCATCAAGGCCGTCTATGTCGACAGGCGCGAGCTCAAATGTGCCTGCGTCGGCGGCGGGTCGAATGTGCCGCTCGGCTTCGTGTCGCTGACCGAGAACATCATGATGTTGCTGATGGGGCTCTGGACGATTTCCCGGCTGATGTAGTGACGGCCCCGACGGGCCGTCACCCGAGGTTCAATTCGCCGCTTCGCGCGCCTTCATCGCCGCGATGGCGGCGGCCGCCTTGGCCGGGTCGGGCCGCGGACCGTAGGGGTGGCTGGACGACAGGCCGCCGCAGACCGGGACCGCCTGGCCGTTGACGTAGGAGGCCAGCGGGGACGAGAGCCAGAGCACCGCGCTCGCGATCTCCTCGGGCTCGCCGCCGCGTTTCATCGGGTTGAGTTGGCCGAGGTTCGGCTCCGCTCCCACGGCCTTGGCGTAGTCGTAGATCGGGCGCGTCATCTCGGTCTCGATCAGGCCGGGGCAGATCGCGTTCACGCGGACATTCGTGCCCGCGAGCTGGTAGGCCGAGGTCTGGGCCAGGTTGATGACCCCCGCCTTCGACGCGGAATACTGCGGCGGGCCGGCATTGGCGCGCATCCCCGCGACCGAGGCAGTCAGCACGATCGACCCGCCCCCGCGCCTTTGCATGACCGGAGCGGCGTGTTTTACCGCCAGGAACGGCCCGATCAGGTTCACGCGCAGCACCTCGGCCCAGATCTCGGGCGTGCCCTCGGCCAGGTCGCGCACGCCGCCGGTGATCCCCGCATTGGCATGGAAGATCCCGAGCGCCCCGAACGCCGCCTCGGCACGGGCGACGGCGGCGGCGACATCGGCCTCGGCCCCCGCGTCCATCACCATCGCCTCGGCCCGGCCGCCCGCCGCGCGGATCGCCTCGGCCACCGCCTCGACGCCCTTGGCCATGTCGCAGCAGAGCACCTGCGCCCCGGCCTCGGCCAGCAGCCGGGCGGTGGCCCGTCCAATCCCCGACGCGGCGCCGGTGACGATCGCCCCCTGCCCTTCAAGATCAATCGTGTAGCTCATTCCATCCTCCTCGTGTCGCTGCGGCAAAGGGCCGGTGACAGCCGCCCGCAGCCTTGGTATTTAGTGTCAATGGACCAGATCGCCCCCATCGACCCGCCAGCCACTGCCGAGACCTCGCCGAGGTTCCAGCAGAAGCGCAACGGGATCATCGACGCCGCCGCCACCCTGATCAACGAACGGGGGCTGAAGGGGCTGACGTTCGTCGCCGTGGCCGAGGCCGTGGGGCTGAACACCACCTCGGTCACCTACTACTTCAAGCGCAAGGAGATGCTGGCGGCCACCGCGATCGAGCGGACCATCGACGTCCTTGCCGACGAGCTCGAGACTGCCGGGCGCGAGGCGACGCCGCGCGACCGCGTGTCCAAGATGATCGCGCTCTACCTCACGCAGTCCGGCAGCGCCCGGCTGGGCGAGGCACGGCCGCTGACGATCCTGTCGGACATGCGCGCGATGGACGAACCGCAGCGCGAACGCCTGACCAGCGCCTACATGGCCCGCATCGCGCGGGGCTCCGCCCGGCTCTTCGGCGATCCGATGGACCTGCAGAACCGGGCGCGGGGTCACATCCTGCTCGACACCCTGTTCTGGTCGCGCGCCTGGCTCGCCAAGTATTCCGTGGGCGACTATGAACGCATCGGCAAGAAGCTGATGGCGCTCTTCGAACACGGCATCCTGCCCGACGGCGCCACCTGGGAGGTCCGCGCCCCCGACCGCGTGCCCGAGCCCGAGATCGGAGAGATCACGCCCGAGACCTACCTGCGCGTCGCCACCCGCCTGATCAACGAACGCGGCTACCGCGGCGCCTCGGTCGAGCGGATCGCGGGCGAACTGAACGTCTCCAAGGGCAGTTTCTATCACCACCTCGAGGGCAAGGACGACCTTGTCCTCGAATGCTTCCAACGCAGCTATGGCCGGTTCAGCCAGGCGCAGCGCCGCGCGATCAACCTGCCCGGCACGCATCGCGACCGGCTGGCGGCCTGCCTGGGCGACCTTCTGGACATCCAGTTCGAGGCGTCGTTCCCGCTGGTCCGCATCACCGCCCTGCAGGCGCTCCCGACCGAGCTTCGCCGGATCGTGCTGGCGCGGTCCGACCGGATGGCGACGCGGTTCTCCGGCATGATCTCGGACGGGATCGAGGAAGGCACCTTCCGCCCCGTCGATCCGCTGATCGCCAGCCAATGGGTGACCGGGCTGATCAATTCCTCGCACGACATGCGCTTCTGGGCCGCCGAGCAGCCTAACCGGGCCGAGGCCGTCGCCGCCTATGCGCATCAGATCGCGCACGGGCTCTTCACCCCGCGATAGGCGCTCATTCCGCGGCGATCTCGTCCGCCGGGACGCCGGCCTGCTGTGCCGGCGGAAACGCCACGCGCGCTCCGGTCGTCGAGAACGTCAGCGTGCCGTCGTCCACCTTGCCCCGGCGCAGCGTCTTGCGGTCCCACATGTAGTCCTGCTTGTGGATCCACGGAAAGCTCTCGCCGTGCTTCGGCAGCCGGTGCATCACCCGCAGGAAGTAGCCCGAGGTGAAGCTGATCGAATTCGAGACGGTCGCAAAATCCGCCTCGGTCGCCGCGGGCACCACCTGGGCAAAGCCGTTGCGGTCCATGTGCCTGAGCAGCCGGCACGCATATTCCGCCACCAGGTCGACCTTGAGCGTCCAGGAGGCGTTGGTGTACCCGCGGAAGTAAACGAGGTTCGGCAAGTTGGAGTACATGAACCCCTTGAAAATCATCAGCTTGCCCGGCTCGACCTCCTGCCCGTCGACCGAAATCTTCATCCCGCCGAAGTAGTCGAGAACAAGGCCCGTCGCGGTGATGATCGTGTCGACCTCGATCGTCTGGCCGTCCTTCATGACGACGCCGTCCGGGCTGATCCGCTCGATCTCTCCGGTCACCATCTCGGCCTTGCCCTCGCGCAGGGCGGTGAAGAAGTCGCCGTCGGGGACCATGCAGATGCGTTGCTGACCGGGCCAGTAGCTGGGGGTGAAATGCGCCTCCCAGCCGGGCACCTTGCCGTCCAGTTCCTGTCCGATCGCGCCGACCATCATCGCCTTGGTCGCCTTGATGTCCCTGGCCATGCGCTTGCGCCGCATCTGGCCCGCCAGGATGATCCGCCACCGCGCCAGCGAGTAGCCGGCGGTGCCCGGGATCACCTTCTTCAGCACGTTGCCGATCCTGTCCTCGGACGGACGGTTCACGACATAGGTGGGCGACCGCTGAACCTGGACCACCTTGGCCGCCGTCTGTGCCAGCGTCGGCGTCAGCGTGACGGCCGTGGCGCCCGACCCGATGATGGCGATCCGCTTGCCGGCAGGATCATAGTCCTCGGGCCAGAACTGCGGGTGGATCATGGTGCCCTTGAACGCGTCGTAGCCGGGGATCTCGGGCAGGTAGCCCTCACCGTACTTGTAGTAGCCCGAGGCGAGGAACAGCATCCGCGTGGTGATCGTCACCTCGCCGTCCGGCGTCGCGCAGACCAGCGTCCACTGCGCCTGCCCGCTGTCATAGGCCGCGCGGGTCACCCGGTGCTCATATCTGATTTTCGCGGCCAGCCCGTTCTCCTCGGCCGTCTCCTCGATATACTCGCGGATCAGGTGCCCGTCCGAGATCGCCTTGGCATGGCGCCACGGTTTGAAGGCGTAGCCCATCGTGTGCATGTCGCTGTCCGACCGGATGCCGGGATAGCGGAACAGGTCCCAGGTGCCGCCCATGCTGGCCCGCGCCTCGAGGATCGCGAACCGCTTGCCGGGGCAGTCCCGGGCGAGGTAGCGGGCCACGCCAATGCCGGAAAGCCCCGCACCGATGATGAGAACGTCGTAATCAGGCTGTGCCATGTCCATACCGATCTTTCGAATATCTCGACAGTCTTACAATCCTGCGCAGTGAAATGGAACCGTGAAATATTCTTGCGATCGCTTTGGCGCGGACTTTCCAAGTCCGTGAACCCGCCCTAGGATCGCCCCGAACCATCAGAGGAGGAGACGCCGATGCCCGAGGCAAAGGTCAATGGAATCACCATCTATTACGAGGATCACGGAGAGACGCAGGCCAGGCCGCTTCTGCTGATCACAGGGGTCGGCACCCAGATGACCCGCTACCCGCAGGCCTTCGTCGACAAGTTGACCGCGCGCGGATACCGGGTCATCAAGATGGACAACCGCGACATCGGGCTGAGCCAGAAGTTCACCGAGGCGGGCATACCGGACTTTCAGGCCGCCATCGCCGCCAAGGCCGAGGGGCGCAAGGCCGACCTGCCCTACCAGCTGTCGGACATGGCCGCCGACTGCGCCGCGCTGCTCGACCATCTCGGGATCGAAAAGGCACATGTCTGCGGCTTCTCGATGGGGGGCATGATTGCCCAGCTGGTGGCGATCGAGCACCCCGAGAAGACGCTTTCGCTGATCTCGATCATGTCGAACACCGGCAATCCCGCGATCCCCGGCGGCACACCCGAGGCGCGCGCCGCCCTGACCACCCCGCGCCCCGATGCCACCACCGACCGCGAAGGCTTCATCGCGTCGAGCGTCAACACCGCCCGGGCCATCGGCAGCCCGGCCTGGCCCCAGCCCGAGGCGCTGATCCGCGAGAACATCGAACGCGACCTCGACCGCTCGTACCACCCGACCGGCTTTGCCCGGCAGTACGCCGCGATCCTCGCCACCTACGACCGCCGGCCGGCGCTGCAGAAGCTGACGCTGCCCGCCACGGTGATCCACGGCATCCAGGACCCGCTGGTCCCGGTCGAAGGCGGCCGCGACACCGCGGCCAACGTTCCCGGCGCAACCCTGATCGAGATCGAAGGCATGGGCCACAACATCCCGCCCGAAATCTACGACCGCCTGATCGACGGGATCGAGACGGCGACGCTCAAGGCCGACGCGACCGCGGGCTGAAACGCGACGCGGGGCCCGACAGGATCGGACCCCGCGACAAAGACACCGGCGTGGCCCGTCGGCCGCGCCCTATTCCTTCGGTGTGATCTGCCGGACCAGGCCTTCCTGTGCCACGTCCGCGATCAGCCGCCCGTCCTGGGTAAAGATCCGCCCGCGGGTGAAGCCCCGCGCGCCGCCGGCCCAGGGGGCGTTCATCTCGTAAAGCAGCCATTCGTCCATTCGGAACGCCCCGTGCAGCCAGAGCGCGTGATCGAGGCTGGCCACCATCATGTCGGGTCGGCCAAAGCCGGTGCCCGCCCGGTTCAGCGCCGCGCCGATCAGCCCGAGGTCGGAGCTGTAGGCCAGCGCCGCCCGGTGGATGTTGGGATCGTCCGGCAACGGATGGCGGGTGCGGATCCACGCCGCCTGGCGCGGGACCGGTCCGGTTTCGACGAAGGGCGGGCGCAGTTCGCAGGGGCGCACCTCGATCGGGCGGCGGCGGGTCAGGAACTTGTGGTGCGCGGGATGCAGGTTCTCGCGGTACTTCTCGGCCAGCTCCTCCTCGTTCAGCAGGCCGTCCGGGCCGGGCACGTCCGGCATGTCGTCCTGGAACGCGAACCCCGGCTCCTCCACGTGGAAGGAACAGGCCATGTTGAGGATCGGCTTGCCCTTCTGCACCGCGACGATCCGGCGGGTGGCAAAGCTGCCGCCGTCGCGGTCACGTTCCACCCGGTAGAGCACCGGCTGGGTCGCATCGCCGGGACGCATGAAATAGGCGTGCAGCGAATGCACCGCGCGGTCGGCATCGACCGTCCGGATGGCCGAGGACAGCGCCTGCGCGATCACCTGCCCGCCAAAGCTGCGGCCCTTGCCCTCGGGCGTGGCGATGCCGCGGAAATAGTTCTCTTCGATCGTCTCGACGTCGAGGATGGGGGTCAGTTCGTCTTCCCCCGCCGGGGCGCGGTCCGCCGTGTCGCTCATGGGTCTCTCCGGTCTGCTTGCCGCGCGCCTGCGCGGCGGGCTGTCCCGGTTCGTCCGTCAAGGCGGCCCTGATTGCAAGTGGTTTTTCCCCTATCTGCGGAAGCGGCCCGGGCGGCAAGGCCTGCGTTGACGGCGGCGTGCAGAGCCCCGATCCTGTCGCGGCAAACCACGAGGGGGCGGCACGATGAGCATGGAACGCGCGACAGCCGGAGGCCGGGCGCGGCGCCCGGCGGCCTGACCGATGGACGGCACCACCCTGCCCTCCCGCCTGCCCGAGGCGATCACCCGCCGCCTGCGCCTGCCGCTGATCGCGGCCCCGATGCTGCGGGTGTCGGGCACCGACCTCGTGACTGCCTGCTGCAACGCGGGCGTGATCGGCGCCTTCCCGACGGTGAACGCCCGCACGACCGAGCAGCTGCAGGACTGGGTCGCCACCATCAAGGCGGGCCTTGCGACGGATGCCGCGCCCTGGGCCGCCAACCTGATCATGCGCAATCCGCGGGTGCAGGAGGATGCCCGGATCGTCGCCGAGGCGGGGGTGGAGGTGGTGATCACCGCCGTCGGCTCCCCGGTGCCGGTGATGCCCCTCTTCCGCGAGGCAGGCACGCTGGTCCTGGCCGACATCGCCACGCTGCACCACGCCCGCCGCGCGGTCGAGGCCGGGGTCGACGGGCTGATACTGCTCAGCGCCGGCGCGGGCGGGCAGACCGGCTGGGCCAACCCCTTTGCCTTCGTGCGCGCGGTGCGGGCCTTCTACGACGGGCCGATAGTGCTGTCGGGCGGATTGTCCGACGGCGTGTCGCTGAAGGCCGCGCAGGTTCTCGGGGCCGACCTGGGCTACATGGGCACCCGCTTCATCGCCGCGCGCGAGAGCATGGCCGATCCGGACTACAAGCAGATGCTGGCCGACTGCACGCTCGACGACATCCAGACCACCAAGACCTTCACAGGCCTCTCGGCCAACTTCCTGCGCCCCTCGATCCTGGCCACCGGCCTCACCCTCGCCGATCTCGACGAGACGATGACGCCCGACCGCGCCGCGCAGCACTATGGATCCGGCGGGATCGAACGCCCGAAGCGCTGGAAGGACATCTGGGCCGCCGGTCATTCCGTCTCGGGGATTGATGCCGCACCGACCGTGGCCGAGATCGTGGCGCAGATGACAGCCGAATACGCCGCCGCCTGACGACATCCTGCCGGAAAATTCCCCGCCGGAGGCAACGAAGCCTCCGGCGGGCGTGATCCCGGGGCCGTTAAAGCGGTCAGTCCATCAACGGATGATGGCAGGCGACCGACTGACCGGTTGCGATGGTGCGCAGCTCGGGCACGTCCGAGGCGCAGAGTTCGGTCGCATAGGGGCAGCGGGTGCGGAAGCGGCAGCCCGAGGGTGGGTTCACCGGCGACGGCAGCTCGCCGGGGATCAGCTCCACGTGGTTGTTCGACGCCTCGGGGTCCGGCTCTGGCACGGCGGCCAGCAGCGTGCGGGTGTAGGGATGCACCGGCTTGCGATAGATCGTCTCGGCATCCGCCAGTTCGCAGAGCCGCCCGAGGTACATCACCGCCACCCGGTCCGACACGTGCTTCACCACCGCCAAATCGTGGCTGATGAAAAGCATCGTCAACCCGAACTCGCCCTTCAGCCTTTCGAGCAGGTTCAGAACCTGGGCCTGGACCGAGACGTCGAGCGCCGAGACCGCCTCGTCACAGACCAGCAGCTCGGGCTTGAGGATCAGCGCCCGCGCGATCGAGATCCGCTGGCACTGGCCGCCCGAGAACTCGTGCGCGCGCCGTTCCATCGCCTGGTCGGGGTTGATGCCGACGAGGTCGAGCATCTCGGCCACGCGGGCGGTCTGCTCTTCCTTGGTGCCGATGCCGGCCACTTCCAGCGGCGCGGCGACGATGTCACGGATCGTCTGGCGCGGGTTGAGCGAGGCGATCGGGTCCTGGAAGATCATCTGGAACTGCCGGCGCGCGGCCTGCAGTGCCTTTCCCTTGAGGCCGGTCAGCTCCTTGCCGTCTAGGCGCACGGTGCCCCCGGTCGGACGCGGGAGCTGCATCACCGCCCGCGCCGCCGAGGATTTGCCGCAGCCGGATTCCCCCACGAGGCCCAGGGTCTCGCCGCGCTTCACGTGGGCAGTGAAGTCCGTCACCGCGTGCACCTTGGCGCCGCGGCCGAGCGGGTATTCCACCGTCAGGTTGTCGATGGCGAGGAAGGTGTCGATGTCCGGGGTCGGCGCGTTCATGCGGCCACCTCCCTGTTGAGCGGCTTGATGCAGGCCCACTGATGCGTCGCGCTGCCCTCGAGCTCGGGCACGGCGCGCCTGCAGGCGTCCTCGGCGTAACGGCAGCGGGGCGCGAAGGGGCAGCCCGGCGGCGGGTTGATCAGGTCCGGCGGCCGCCCCTCGATCGCGTCGAGCTTGCGGTGCGGCGGATCGGTCACCCGCGGGATCGAGGCGAGCAGCGCGGCCGTGTAGGGCATCGCGGTGTGGCGGAAGAGTTCGGCCACCGGCGCCTTCTCGACGATCTTGCCGGCGTACATCACCGCGACGTCGTCGCAGCGCCCTGCCACCACGCCCATGTCGTGGGTGATCAGGATCATCGCCATGTTCCGCTCGCGCACCATGCGCTGCAACAGGTCGAGGATCTCGGCCTGCACCGTCACGTCGAGCGCGGTGGTCGGTTCGTCCGCGATCAGCAGGTCGGGTTCGCAGGCAATCGCGATGGCGATGGCAACGCGCTGGCGCATCCCGCCCGAAAGCTGGTGCGGATACTGGTCGACCCGGATGTCGGGCTGCGGCAGGCCGACCGCCCGCAGCAGTTCGATGGCACGCTTGCGGGCATCGCCCTTGGACATGCCCATGTGAAAGATCAGCACCTCGGCGATCTGCTTGCCCACCGTCAGCACCGGGTTGAGCGCGGTCATCGGGTCCTGGAACACGATGGCCATCTCGGGGCCGCGCATCCGGCGCAGCTCCTTTTCCGTCATCTGCATCAGGTCGCGGCCGTTCAGCCGCACCTTGCTGCCCGGCCCGGTCACCGCCGTCCCGGGCAGAAGCCGCAGGATCGACCGGGACAGCACCGACTTGCCAGAGCCGGACTCACCCACAACCCCCAGCGTCTTGCCGCGTTCGAGGGTAAAGCTCACCCCGTCGACCGCCTGCAGAAGGCCGCGCCCCGTCGCAAAGGCGGTGCGCTGGTTTTCGACCTCGAGAACGATGTCTCCCATCTCTCTCCTCCTTCTCAGATCGCGCCTTCGCGGACATCCGCGAGACGGCGGCGGATCGCGTCACCCACCAGGTTGAAGCTCAGCACCGTCAGAAACATGATCAGCGTCGGGTAGAGCGAGATCCACGGGCTGGTGCTGAGATGTTCGCGCCCCTCGGCGATGATCCCGCCCCAGGACGGCGTCGGCGCCTTGACCGAAAGCCCGAGGAACGACAGCGAGCCCTCGACCACGATAGCGATCGGAATGTCGATCAGGATGAAGGCGATCAACGGCCAGATGATGTTGGGAAACACCTCCTTGGTCAGGATACGCATGTCGGACGCGCCGATGGCCCGCGCCGCCAGCACGAATTCGCGGCCGGCGTAGTTCAGCGTCGCGGCGCGGGTGATCCGCGCCGCCGTCGGGATGAACAGCAGGCCCAGCGAGAAGCAGACCATGAAGAGCGACCCGCCGAAGATCACGGCAAAGATCAGCAGCACGACGAGGCCGGGAATGGCCAGCCAGCTGTCGATCGCGATGCCCACGATCTCGTCCACCCAGCCACGGTAATAGCCGGCGGCCATGCCGAGGATGAGGCCCGCGCCGACACCGATGGCCGGGGCCGCGAAGCCCACTGTCAGCGACACCCGCGCGCCCCAGATGATCCGGCTGAGCAGGTCGCGGCCAAGCGCGTCGGTGCCCAGGGGATGCGCCTCGCTCGGCGGGGCCTGCAGGGCGGCCCAGTCGATCTCGTCCGGGGCGGGAAGGCCCCAGAACGGCGCGCCTACGGCGGCTATGATGACGATCAGAAGCCAGACTAGCGGGATCCAGAAGAACAGGCCCAGCTTGTTGCGCTTCTTGTACATGGCGATGGCGGCGGCGTGCTTGTCCTGCGCCTCGGTCTCCATCGCCGTGGAGGCCGCCGTGGCGGCCGTGCTCTGGGAGATCTCAGCCATGGGCCCCTCTCGTTCTGACGCGCGGATCGAGCCAGGCATAGGCAATGTCCACGAGGAAGTTGGCCAACACGAAGGCCAGCGCGAAGAAGGTCACGCAGCCCTGGATGACGATGAAGTCGCGGGTGTAGACCGCGTGGATCAGCAGCCGCCCGACGCCCGGAATGCCGAAGATCTGTTCGATGATGATCGTCCCGCCCAGAAGCCGCGCGACCTGAAGGCCGAGGAGCGTGATCATCGAGAAGGACGACGGCCGCAGCGCGTGCACCCAGAGGATGCGCATGTTCGACATGCCCTTGGCGCGGGCCAACGCGATGTAGTTCTCCTGCAGAACCGATATCATCTCGACCCGCAATGTCCGCATCAGGATGGTCCATTCCACCAGCGCCAGGCTGACGGCGGGCAGGATCATCGGCTTGAGGTTGGCCCAGAGGCCTTCGGACAGCGGCTCGTACCCGGTGGCGGGCAGCCAGCCGAGGGTGAGTGAGAAAAAGTAGATCAGCAGGATCGCCGTCATGAAGCTGGGCATCGACACGCTGGCAAAGGCGACCGCGCCGATCAGCCGGTCCGCCCGTCCGTTGGGCCGGTAGGCCGAGATCATGCCGGCCGGGATCGCGAGGCAGAGCGCGATGGTCTGCGCCAGGATCATCAGCTCGAAGGACACCGGGAAGCGCTGCATGATGGCCTCCCACACATCTTCCTGATTGATGAAGGACTGGCCCCAATCCCCTGTAAAGATGCCGAAAACCCATTCGCCGTAGCGCACGAGGACGGGACGGTTCAGGCCCAGCTCCTCGCGGATTTCCTGCACCTCCTCCTCGGAGCTGTCCATGCCCGCCATCTCGTAGGCGACATCGCCGGGCAGGATGTTCACCAGCAGGAACGTCACGAAGGTCACGACCAACATGACTATGCACAATCGCTGGAACCGTCTGATCAGGTATGGCATCGCTTCTCCCCTGGCGGATGCTTGGTCTCTGCTCTCCGGCGGCGGCGCCCGCCGCC
Organism: Pseudooceanicola sp. LIPI14-2-Ac024; assembly: GCF_042188925.1. GTDB lineage: Bacteria > Pseudomonadota > Alphaproteobacteria > Rhodobacterales > Rhodobacteraceae > Pseudooceanicola. The sequence goes on along the minus strand of NZ_CP170102.1, from coordinate 444,974 downwards.
GGTCTTGGGTTCTTCGGGCCCTTACTCCTCGATCCAGGCCCGGGTGACGTCGACGGCCCCGCCGTAGGGCTTGGGCACGTTGTGCACGGAAGGCCGGGTGAAGGCGTAGTAGCGCCCGCCGCCTCGGTAGAGGATCCGCGCCTCGTCGTTCATCAGCGCCGCCATCTCGCACTGCATGCGCTGCCGTTCCTCGAGCGAGGTCGCGACGCGCATCTTCTGTCCCAGCTCGGTCAGCTCGGGATTGTCGAAGGCGGTCAGGTTGTACGAGCTGTCGGGCTGGGTGTAGCTGAAGATCTGCGGCCCGAGGTCGGCCGCGTCGCCGATCCGCCAGCCCGAGATGTCGTAGTCCCCGCCATAGACCCGTTTCACCAGCGTCGTCTGGTCGACCGGCACCAGTTCCAGCGTGATGCCGGCAGCCTTGGCCGTCTGCTGGTAGATCTCGCCCAGTTCCCGTCCGCGCGGCGTGGCGGTGTGGATCATGACGAGGCTGACGTCGCCTTCGCCGGTTTCTTCCTGGTACTGAGCAAGCAGTTCCTTCGCCTTGTCGAGGTCGAAGGCCCGGTAGCGCACGTCGCCACAGTCCACGTTGCCGAAGGGGTGTTCGATGTTCGGCCGCGTGTCCTGCCACGAAATCTTGGTCACCGCCTCCTGGTTCCAGGCGTGGGCGAGCGCGTGGCGCAACGTGTCGTTGGCCAGCTTCTTGCCCTCGTTGCCGTTCAAGTTGATCGTCGCGCCGCCGCCGCCTTCGGCCATCAGGGTCACGATGTCGTCGCGGTTCTGCGCATCCACGATCGTCGGGCCGCGATCAGTCCAGATCACGTCCACCTCACCCGACTGGAGAGAGGCGTAGCGCGTCTGGTTCTCGGGCAGGACGCGGAATTCGATGCGGTCCAGGTTGATCTCGTCCGCGTTCCAGTAGTCGGCGAACTTCTCGACGATCAGCCTGTCACCGGGGCGCCAGTCCACCAACCTGTAAGGGCCGGTGCCGACCGGTTCGCGCTGCTGCACGCCCGCCTCGACCTGATCGGACGACGGGATCGGCCCGGAGTAGCCATAGGTCGCCAGGTACGGCAGGATCGCAGACCAGGGGTGCTTGAGGTGGAACGCGACGGTGTAGTCGTCGACCGGCTCGACCCTTTCGATGGCCGAGATGTAGGTGCGCGACCGCGACTTGTTCGCGGGATCGAGGATCCGGTTATAGTGATGGGCCACGTCCTCGGCGGTGAAATCGCTGCCGTCGTGCATCTTGACGCCTTCGCGCAGTTTCAACGTCCAGACGGTCTGGTCGTCGTTCACGCTCCACTCGGTGGCGAGCAGCGGTTCGGGCTGGTTCGATTCGAAATTCCAGTCCAGCAACGGCTCCATCACCGTGCGGATCACGGTCTGGTCGGTCTGCCCGGCGGCACCGGACTCCACGGCATCAAAGCCCTCGAAGTCGGTTTCGATCGCCACGTTCAGCGTGCCGCCCTTCTTGGCTTCCTGCGCGATGGCGGATGTGCCCGCCATCAGGCCGGCCGCGAGACCGGCCACGGGCACCAGGCACAGCACCCGGCCCAGCCGTCTGCTTGCTTGCGTCCTCATGGTTGCTCCTCCCTATGGGTGATGACGCCCGCTCTCCTCCAAGCGGACGGCACAACCCTAGGAAAGACGAAATCGGCCTGCATACCCCGGAACCTGAGTTGCCACATATCGATGCGCCGCGCTTGCGGCATCCGCCGGACCGTCCCGGACGCCTGGCGGGGCGGTCCGGGAGAGCACCGGCGGGCCTGTCCCGGCGGCACGTGGCCGCCGGGACATTGCGTCAGATCACTCGTCGATCCAGGCGCGGGTCACGTCGATCGCACCGCGATACGGCGGCGGCACGTTCTGCACCTTGGGGCTGGTGAACGCATAGTAACGCCCGCCCCCGCGATAGAGGATGCTGCCGTCGTCGTTCATCATCGCGACCATGTCGCACTGCTTCTGCAGGCGATCTTCCATGGTGGTGGAGACCCGCATCTCGTCCGCCAGCTTGTCGAGCTCTTCGTTGTTGAACCCGGTCAGGTTGTAGGACGATCCGATCTTGGTATACGCGTAGAGCTGCGGACCCATGTCGGCGCCGTCGGCGATCCGCCAGCCAGTCACGTTGAAATCACCCTTGAAGGTGCGCGCGACGAGGGTCGACTGGTCGACCGGCTCGAGCACCAGGTTGATGCCGGCCGCCTTGGCCGTCTGCTGGAAGATCTCGCCCAGTTCACGCCCGCGCGGCGTGGTGGTGTGGATCATCACGATGTCCGGCACCTTCTCCTGCCCGGTCTCTTCCAGGTACTGGGCGATGTACTCCTTGGCCTTGGCGATGTCGAAGTGGCGATAGTTGCCCTCGCCGCAGTCCTTGGCCTGGCCCAGAGGATGGGTCACCGCAGGACGGGTGTCCTGCCACGAGATCTTGACCAGCGCGTCCTGGTTCCAGGCATGCGCCAGCGCCTTGCGCAACGTCGGGTTCGACAGCGGTTCCTTCTTGCCGTTCATCAGGTTCACGGCGGCGCCCGCGCCCTCGGTCGTCAGGGTGACGAGGTCGGGGTTGTTCTGCGCCTCGATGATCGTCGGGCCGCGGTCGGTCCAGATCACGTCGACCTCACCCGACAGCAGCGAAGCATAGCGCGTCTGCGTGTCCGGCAGGATGCGGAAGTTGATCTTGTCGAGGTTGATCTCGTCCGCGTCGCGGTAGCCGTCCCACTTTTCGACGACGATCCGGTCGCCCGAGGCCCATTCCACGAACTTGAACGGCCCGGTGCCCACGGGTTTGCGGTTCATCTCGCCCGAGGCAACGTGTTCGCTGGGCGGGATCGGGCCGCTCATCGACGTGGTCGCGAGGTAGGGCAGCAGCGCCATCCACGGATGCGCGAGGTGGAATTCCACCGTCAGCGGATCGACCGCCACGACCTTTTCGATCGACGAGATGAAGGACCGCGACGAAGACTTGTTCGCCGGGTCGAGGATGCGGTTGTAATGCGCGGCCACGTCCTCGGCGTCGAATTCGGTGCCGTCCTGGAACTTCACGCCCTCGAGCAGCTTGAAGGTCCAGACCTTCTGGTCGTCGCTGGCGCTCCACTCGGTGGCCAGCTTCGGCTCGGGCTCGTTGGTCTGGGTGTTCCAGCCGAGCAGCGGCTCGACCATGGTGCGCATCACGATTTCGCCGGTCTGGCCGAGCACGCCGCCATCGACCGTGTCGAACCCGCGCACGTCGGTTTCGATCGCCACGTTCAGCGTGCCGCCCTTCTTGGCCTCCTGCGCATGGACCGCGGTTCCGGCCATGACCAATGCACCCAACACGGTGCTGGCCAGCAGCCCCGCTTTGCGCCCTCCTTCCGGCAGACGGATCGTCCGCATGAGCAATTCCTCCCTGGTTTTTTCTGACCCGCTCCTCAACGGGTGCGGAAAGTGTTACCGGATTCCGGACACTTGTGAATACCCAATATTCGAAGTCCGCGCGCGAGCGGCGAAATCACAGCGTACTGGCGCTGCGCGGGGTCGTGTCATTCACATACGTGGCGGGCATGTCGCCACACTTGTGGACGCGCCGGCCTCGGCGCCTGATTTCAAAGACTATTCGGGTTGTTCGCGTGCAAACGATCACCTTTGCGCGAGGCGCGGACCACCCGGCACCGGTCACCACCGGATGCCGCGATGCAGCAAGAATGACACTGTCATTAAACCGACACCGTACCATACCTGATATTCGATTATCCGGAATTGCAGCGAAAAACAGCCGCAACCGCAACAAATGTGCACTGGAAACGCCTGCGCGGCTGGCGCGAGAGGCCGTTCACATCAATGGAACTGAAGGGATTGCCGGGGCACCGCGATGCGGTCACTCCGCACGGCTGGAACACGCGCCCAGCCCATGGGACTGCCGCCAGTTCACCGAGTTTTCCGGAGGGTGTCACCCTCCCCGTCCGGGAGAGTGAATGGTGCGGTCGAGAAGACTCGAACTTCCACGGGTGTTACCCCACAGCGACCTCAACGCTGCGCGTCTACCAATTCCGCCACGACCGCACGTGACTTGGTAGCGGCGCGTATAACGGCCCCGCGCGGGGATGTGAAGAGGTCAGACGCGCGAAGCGAAGATTTTCTCGCGTCACCCTGAAAACGGATCATGCCGGCCCCATGGGGACCGGCATGATCGTTGGTCTGGCGGCGGTCAAGCCGGTGTCATTGCAGCGAAAAGCTGGGCAATCCGGCCTTTTGCGGCTGTGCCATCGGCTGCAGCGACCCGGTCGTCGGCGCCAGGGCCGCGCGTAGCAGTTCGATGCGGTCGGGCTGGCCCGGCACGAAGACCGGCGTCGCCCCGTTGTCGAGCGCGCCGAGCGCGTGGTCATACCAGCCGGAGGCGCGGTCCATCGATTTCGACGCGCCGAATCCCTGCGACAGGTGATGGCCGACCAGTTCGGCATAGGGCGCCTGCCCTGCGCCGACCAGCAGCAGCGCGGCGCCGAGCGCCACGTCGAGCTTGTCGCGCCGGTAGCCGGTGAAGAGGCAGATCGCGCCGGTGCTTTCCAGCTGCTCCATCGTCATGTTGGCGTTCAGCACGAACTTCTGCACCTGCGGCACCACCTGGTCGGCCGTGGCCGTGCCCAGCATGTCGACATAGGGCTGAAGCGCCGGGCCGAAGGCGTCACACTGTTCCTCGACCTGCGCCTCGGAGAGGCCCTGCACCGATTTCACCAGCTCCTCGCCCTGGGCGATGGCGTAGGTGCGGGTCAGGCAGAACTGCTCCGACAGCGCGAGGTCCGGATCGGTCATGGTCGACGCGGTGACGAAGCCGCCGTTCGAGGTGGTCAGCAGGCTCACCTTGCTGCAGTAGCTGGCGAGCGAGGGCTGGTCCGCCTTGGGTGCCGCCGCCATCGGCAGCGCGGCCAGGACACCGGCCGCCGCGGGCGGCTGTGCCGGGGCCGGAGCCGGGGCTGCCGGTGCGGGCGTCGGTGCGGCCTGCGCGCCGGCCATCTGCACGCCACCGCCGGCCAGCGGATCGTCCATCGAACAGCTCGACTGGTGGCACTGGAACATCGCCGGGGTGGCCATGTTCGACAGCTGTTCGTTCCGGATGTAGCGGAACTCATTCCGGCGGTAGCCCTCGGGCTGGCTGGCGAACACCAGCACCGCGCAATGGGTCTGGCCGCACCAGAAGCTCGACCCCGTGACCGAGGTGTCGATGACATAGTCGTTGCGGCCGTCGCCGTTCAGGTCGGCCAGCTGGATGAAGCCCGCCCTTTGCAGCAGCTGCTCGGCCGAGGGTTCGGAGCTGTCCGCGATCTCGTCCACCGCGTTCGAGACCTCGTCCGGCAGGCCGGCATAGCCCGAGCCGGTGCGGCTACCGGTGATGCCCATGCGTTCGTCCCGCCAGGTGTGCAGGAGGCCGCGCACGCCCTGCGGGTCGCGCTGCATCGCCTTGATGACCTCGGGCCCGCCGATCTGGGCGCGGCTGTAGAACGAGATCAGCATCTCGCGTTCATGCGGCTGGATGTGGCCGGTCGCCGGCCATCCCATGTGTGCCTGGTAGCGCGCGACCGCCGCCCGCGATCCGCTGCCCATCACGCCGTCGACGCTGCCCGCCCCGAAGCCGAAGTAGTTCAGCGCCGTCTGCGTCTCACGGTTCATCTGCCGCGTGGCGCTGTTCGAGGTCGAGGAGTACGTCTTGCGGTAGGTGCGTTTCTGGTTCTGGGCGCCATGAACGATGGCCCCCCCGATGATCCCGCCGACGATCGCCGCGCCGAGGTCGCTGGCCATGGACTGGACGGGCGCGGCGGTGATCATTGCCGCGGCCACCGTGGCCTGAATGGTTCTGGAGAACATGCCGCTCTCTCCCTATGTATTGGATGCAATGGAATCACTGTACCGAAGGTCGGTTGACGTGGCGACACCTTTGACACCCGCAAACGCCCCGAACGTCGACAATTCACCGGAATGGATCGTTTCGCCGGGCCTCGTTCCCTATGAAGAGGCGCTTTCGGCGATGGAAGCGCGGGTCGAAGGCATTCTGAACGGCACCGAACGCGAGGCGATCTGGCTGCTGGAGCATCCGCCGCTCTACACCGCCGGCACCTCGGCCAGGGTCGAGGACCTGACCGATCCCGACCGCTTCCCGGTCTACGAGGCGCGGCGCGGCGGGCAGTACACCTACCACGGCCCGGGCCAGCGGGTGATCTATGTCATGCTCGACCTGGGCCGCCGTGGCCGGGACGTGCGCCGCTTTGTCGAACAGCTGGAACACTGGGTGATCGACACCCTGGACGAGTTCAACCTGCGTGGCGAGATCCGCGAGGGCCGCGTCGGCGTCTGGATCGCCCGGCCCGACAAGCCCGCCCTGCCCGACGGCACCCCGCGCGAGGACAAGATCGCCGCGATCGGCATCCGGCTGCGGAAATGGATCAGCTTCCACGGCATCTCGATCAACGTGGAGCCCGAGCTTGGGCATTTCGACGGTATCGTGCCCTGCGGCATCACCGGCCACGGGGTCACCAGCCTTGTCGATCTCGGCCTGCCGGTGACGATGGACGACCTCGACGTCGCGCTGCGCCGGCAGTTCGATGCCGTGTTCGGCGACGCCCCGGACCAGCCGTAGGGCGGGTTCCACCCCGCCGCACTGTCTCGCCTACCCTCATCGCTGCAAGGGGCAGCCTGGCGCGCCTTACGTCGCCGCCCCGCCCCCGTCCGTGGCCCGCTGCGCCGCCAGCTCCGACGCCAGCTCTCCGTAGAGCGCGCGGCGCTCGTCCTCGGACAGGAACGACCCGATCTCGACCGTGCGGCCGTTCCCGGTGAGCGTCACGTACCAGGGCACCGGCCCGCCGGTCCGATGCATCTCGGCCCGTGCCCAGTAGGTGTTGCAGTCCCAGCCCTGCTCGCTCCCGTCGGGGTTCCGGCGCCGCAGGGCGGTGGTCTCGGGCGTGATCTCGAGCGTCTCGACGATCTCGCCCGAGCGGTAGCTCAGCCGCAGCCCGTACCAGAGCGCCGCCACCGCCCCCAGTCCGAACGGCAGCAGCCCCCAGAGCAGCATCGTCCCCAGAACGGCAAAGAGCGGGATCATGATCAGCACGAAGGTCACCGCGATCACCACGACGAACCCGCCCCGCGGCAGCGACCGGTGCGGCCAGAGGGTCAGGTGGCGGCGGGTCTCGCTCCACTCATAGGGCATGGGGGCGGGTCGCCGGGCTTGTGCAGGGGGCTGTCATCGTGTCGTCTCCGGGCCTCGGGCCAAAGGAAAGGGCCCCGGCACGTCTGCGCCGGGGCCCTTTGTCTGCTTCGGGTCAGGCCCCGCTCAGTGCGCGTGGCCCTTGTCCCAATCCTCCCGCTTCGGAAGGATCTCGAAGGTGTGCTCCGGCGGCGGGGACGGCAGCGTCCACTCGAGCGTGTCCGCGTATTCGTTCCAGTAGTTCGCTTCCGTGACCTTGGCGCCCTTCCGCAGCGAATAGATCATCACGCCGAAGAAGAAGACGAACGAGGCGAAGGAGACGAACGCGCCGATCGAGGAGACGAGGTTCCAGGTCGCGAAGGCGTCCGGGTAGTCGATGTAGCGGCGGGGCATCCCCTGGCGGCCCAGGAAGTGCTGCGGGAAGAAGGTCAGGTTCGCACCGATGAACATCGCCCAGAAGTGCAGCTTGCCCGCCCATTCCGGGTACTGGCGACCGGTCATCTTGCCGAAGTAGAAGTAGATCCCGGCGAAGATGGCGAACACCGCACCCAGCGACATCACGTAGTGGAAGTGCGCGACCACGTAGTAGGTGTCGTGGTAGGCACGGTCCACGGCGGCCTGCGACAGCACCACGCCGGTCACGCCGCCGACGGTGAACAGGAACAGGAAGCCGAAGGCCCAGAGCATCGGGGTCTTGAACTCGACCGAACCGCTCCACATCGTGGCGATCCAGCTGAACACCTTCACGCCGGTCGGAACCGCGATCACCATGGTCGCCAGCATGAAGTAGGACTGCTGCGTCAGCGACATGCCCACGGTGTACATGTGGTGCGCCCAGACGACGAAGCCCAGCAGGCCGATCGCGATGATAGCGAGCACCATCGGCAGGTAGCCGAAGATCGGCTTGTGGCTGAAGGTGGCGATCACGTGAGAGATGATGCCGAAGCCGGGCAGGATGATGATGTACACTTCAGGGTGGCCGAAGAACCACAGGATGTGCTGATAGAGGATCGGGTCACCGCCACCGGCCGGGTCGAAGAAGGTCGTCCCGAAGTTGCGGTCGGTCAGCAGCATGGTGATCGCACCCGCGAGGACCGGCAGGGCCAGCAGGATGAGCCATGCGGTCACGAAGATCGACCACGAGAACAGCGGCACCTTGAACAGCGTCATGCCAGGGGCGCGCATGTTCAGGAAGGTGGTGATCATGTTGATCGCGCCGAGGATCGACGAGGCACCCGAGACGTGGACCGCGAAGATCGCGAGGTCCATCGACATGCCGCCTTCGGTGGTCGAGAGCGGCGGGTAGAGCACCCAGCCCACGCCCGAGCCCAGCTGGCCGTCACCACCCGGGGCGAGCAGCGAGCTCACGCCCAGCAGGGTGCCGGTGCAGTAGAGCCAGAAGGACAGGTTGTTCATCCGCGGGAAGGCCATGTCCGGTGCACCGATCTGCAGCGGCATGAAGTAGTTGCCGAAGCCGCCGAAGAGCGCCGGGATGACGACGAAGAACATCATCAGGACGCCGTGGTACGTGATCATCACGTTCCAGAGGTGGCCGTTCGGGCTGCAGGGCGCGTCCGAGGCAAAGAAACGCGCGCCTTCAAGGCACATGTACTGCACGCCGGGATGCATAAGCTCCAGCCGCATGTACACGGTGAAAAGGACAGAAATCAGGCCTACGCACGCCGAAACGACGAGGTAGAGGATCCCGATGTCCTTGTGGTTGGTCGACATGAACCAGCGGGTGAAGAACCCGCGTTCGTCATGGTGATCGTGGCCGTCAATGGCTGCGTCCGCCATGCTCGCCTCCTGTTGGGTGTCTTTCCGCGGAACGGACGAAGGAGTTGCCCGGACCGAATTATGGGCGTTTTAGAAGGTCTCCCCGCAGCCCGCAATGGATTGAATTGACGCAGATCAAGGAAATGTGTCGCACCCGCCGCTGTGTACGAGGTGATGTGGCAGGAACCGCAAGGCCCCACACGCGGTTCTTACTTTGCGTGAAGGAGGAACGACATGCGCCAGAACGTTCAAGTCCAGTGGCCCTGGGGACAGGGCACCGCCACCGGTCGTGTCCGGTTCAGCTATGACCACAAGATCACCCGCACCCTGCAGGGGGCCGAGATCACCCGCGACGGCAGCGAAGCCGACCCCGCCCTGCTGATCGAGCAGGAGAACGGGCACCGCGTGCTCAAGCTTGCCTCGGAGGTCGAGAGGGTCTGAGCCATGGGCCTCGTCTTCTATCCCGACACGCGCCCCGGGATCGCCCGGCGGCGGTGCGGGCGCGGGTTCACCTACCTCGCACCCGACGGCACCACCATCGACGACCGCCGTGAACGGGACCGCCTGCGCGCCATGGCCGTCCCGCCCGCCTACGAGGACGTCTGGATGTCGCCGAAGGCCAATGGCCACCTGTTGGCCACCGGCCTCGACGCCCGCCAGCGCAAGCAATACCGCTACCACCCCGACTGGTCCGAGGCGCGATCGGCGGTCAAGTTCGAACGTCTGGCGGATTTCGGGGCTGCCCTGCCCGGCATCCGAGAAGCGATCGCCCGTGACCTCGACACCGCGCCGGGCGAAGAGGCCTTTGCCCACGCCGCCGCGCTGATGCTGATCGACCGGATCGCGATCCGCGTCGGATCACCGCAATATGCCGAAGAGAATGGGACATATGGCGCGACCACCCTCACCCGCCGCCACCTGCGGCTCTACGGCGGCGAGCTGCGGCTGAGCTACGTCGCCAAGGGCGGCAAGGGCGAACGCCGGGTGATCCGGTCGAAACGCCTGATGAAAGCTCTGCAGGCGGCGCGCGACCTGCCTGGGGCCGAACTCTTTACCTGGATCGCCGAGGACGGCAGCCCGCGCCGCGTCGGATCGGGGTCGCTAAACGACTACCTGGCCGAGATCGGCGGCGACGGCGGCTTCACCGCCAAGACCTTCCGCACCTGGTCCGGCAGCCTCGCCGCGTTCGAGGCGCATCTCGAAAACCCCGAAGGCTCGATCACCGCGATGGCCGAAGCGGCGGCCGACCGGCTGGCCAACACACCGACCGTGGCGCGCAACAGCTATGTCCATCCCCGGATCATCGCGCTGGCGGGCAGCGGCGATGCGCCCCGCCTGGCCCGGCCCCGCGCGGGGCTGAGCCGAAGCGAAAGCGCCATGCTGCGGCTGCTGGAACAGCCCTGACGGCCCTCAGCTGTCGCCCGCGCCGAGCGTGGCGAGGTAGGCCGCGACATCCTCGGCCCCCTTGCGCATCTTGAAGGTCATCTTGGATTTCGCGCCCTTGTCGTCGAGGTAGTCCTGCAGGAAGGCCCGCGGGTCCTCCATGTAGGTGGCCAGCATCGCCTCGTCCCAGACCAGCCCGTTCTCGCCCGCCGCGACGATGTCGTCGCCGTACTTGAAATCGGCCGTCCCGGCCTGCCGGCCCACGACGCCGAAGAGGTTGGGCCCGGTCTTGCCACCCTTCTGGATCACCTCGTCGCCGTTGGCGATCGTGTGGCAGCTGCGGCACTTGCCGAACTCCTTCTGGCCCTTGGCGGCGTCCCCGGCCCAGGCGGGCGCGGCGAGCATGGCAAGGGCGGCGAGGGCAAAGGCGGGTTTCAACGTCATGGCTGGTCCTCCGTTAAGGATTTGCGCGCGTCAGCCATTGTTTAGCCCAGAGCGTTCATTCTCGAAACCGGATTCGCCCCGGCGGATTGTCGCAAGGGAAACGGGCTGGCGGCGCGGCGGCCCGGCGGGTATGGATGACCGAAAGAGGGAGGACCGGCATGTCGGACTACGAGGAATGGATCGGGCGCGAATTCGAGGCCCAGGATCGCATCACCCCCCGGATGCTGCGGGAATTCCGTGCCACCCTGCCCGGCCTGCTCGGCCCCGGCGAGGTGCCGGCCGGGTTTCACTGGTGCCTCTCGCCCGAGGCGCTGGACTATGAGCACCTCGGCCGCGACGGTCATCCGCAGCCGGGCATCTTCCTGCCGAAACTGCCGCTGCCGCGCCGGATGTGGGCGGGCGGCGAGATCGAGGTGATCGCGCCCCTGCATGTCGAGGACACGGTGCACAAGTCCTCGGTCATCCGGAAGGTGACGTTCAAGCAGGGCCGGTCGGGCGACCTGGGCTTCGTCGAGGTCGATCACAGCTACAGCGTCGACGGCGCGGTGCGCATCCGCGAGCGGCAAGACCTGGTCTATCGCGCCGATCCCGATCCCGACCGCCCCGCGCCGGAACCGCCGCAGGCCGCCGATTGGGACGTCATCGAAAGCTGGACGGTCAGCCCGGACCCGGTGATGCTCTTCCGGTACTCGGCGCTGACCTTCAACGGGCACCGGATCCACTATGACGGCGATTATGCCCGCACGGTCGAAGGCTACGACGGCCTGGTGGTGCACGGGCCGATGCAATCGGTGTGGATGCAGAACCTCGCCGCGCAGATCCTCGGGCGGCAGGCGCGTTTCTTCCGCTATCGCGGGCTGTCGCCGCTGACGGTCGGGTATGACGTGAAGGTCGAGGCGCGGCGCGAGGACGACATCCTCGACCTCAGGGTGCGGCGCCGGGCAGACAACGTCGTGACGATGTCGGCCCGCGCCGAGCTCTGATGCGCCTCAGCCGGCGCAGAGCCGCTTCTTGATCTGCGGCCCGACGGCGCCGAAGTCCATCTGGCCGGTGTACTTGGACTTGAGCGCGCCCATGACGCGGCCCATGTCGCGGATCGAGTTGGCGCCGGTTTCCGAGATCGCGTCGTCCACCGCCTTCTCGACTTCCTTCTCGCTCAGCTGGCGCGGCAGGAATTCCTCGATCACCTTGATCTCGGCCAGCTCCGCCTCGGCCAGGTCGATCCGGCCGCCCTGCTCGTAGGCGCGGGCGCTTTCCTGGCGCTGCTTGACCATCTTGCCAAGGATCGCAAGCACCTCGTCGTTGCCGACGCCCTCTTCGCGGCCTTCGCCGCGGGCCTCGATGTCCTTGTCCTTGATCGCAGCATTGATCAGACGAAGGGTGCTAAGGCGTGCCGCCTGTCGTTCCTTCATCGCTTCCTTGAGGGCCGTGTTGACCCGAGTGCGCAGTTCCATTCCGTCCCATCCCCTGGACTGAGTGACAAGAGCCCTTTTTACAGAAATGCACGAGCCTAAACAACAGTTCCCGCAACGGCAGCATGGATTTGCCGCAACGCAGCGTTGCCGTGGGGGTTCCGCCCTTGACCGCCCCGGCCCTGCTGCATAGGTTCCGCCCAATTTGCCAGCCGGAAAGACTCGCCCCATGCCGCTCTCTCACGGACAGAAACCGACCGCCTGCCTCGCCCTTGCCGATGGCACCATCTTCTATGGACATGGCTTCGGCGCCACCGGTGAAACGCAGGCCGAGCTCTGCTTCAACACCGCGATGACCGGTTACCAGGAAATCATGACCGATCCGTCCTACGCCGGCCAGATCGTCACCTTCACCTTCCCGCATGTCGGCAACGTCGGCGTGAACCCCGAGGATGACGAGACCGCCGAACCGGTCGCCGACGGCATGGTGGTCAAGTGGGACCCGACCGAGCCGTCGAACTGGCGCGCCGCCGGTGAGCTGTCGGACTGGCTGGCCTCGCGCGGACGCATCGCAATCGGCGGCATCGATACCCGCCGGCTGACCCGCGCGATCCGCCAGCAGGGCGCCCCGCACGCGGCGCTGGCCCACGATCCCGAAGGCAACTTCGACATCGCGGCGCTGGTCGCCAAGGCCCGCGCCTTCCCCGGCCTCGTCGGCCGCGACCTTGCCAAGGACGTAACCTGTCCGCAGAGCTACCGCTGGGACGAGATGAGGTGGGCCTGGCCCGAGGGCTTCACCCGGCAGGAGAACGCGCGCCACAAGGTCGTCGCCCTCGACTACGGCGCGAAACGCAACATCCTGCGCTGCCTGGCCTCGGCCGGGTGCGAAGTGACCGTGCTGCCCGCCACCGCGACCGCCGAAGAGGTGCTGGCCCACGATCCCGCCGGCGTCTTCCTCTCGAACGGCCCCGGCGACCCGGCCGCCACCGGCGCCTATGCCGTGCCGATGATCCGCGAGGTCCTGGAAAAGAGCAACGTGCCGGTCTTTGGCATCTGCCTCGGGCACCAGATGCTGGCGCTGGCGCTCGGCGCGACCACGGTCAAGATGAACCACGGCCACCACGGCGCGAACCACCCGGTGAAGGACCTCGAGACCGGCAAGGTCGAGATCACGTCGATGAACCACGGCTTCGCGGTCGACAGCCAGACCCTGCCCGAGGGCGTGATCGAAACCCACGTCTCGCTCTTCGACGGGTCGAACTGCGGCATCCGCATGGCCGACCGCCCGGTCTTCTCGGTGCAGTACCACCCCGAGGCCAGCCCCGGCCCGCAGGACAGCTTCTACCTGTTCGAGCGCTTCGTCGCCTCGATGGACGCGGCCTGACAATCTGATCGCGACGCACTCTCGACGTGACCGTCGGGAGTGCCTTCGTTTCAGCCGCCCTCTCCGCCCCGTGCAAAATGCGCCATCTGGTCCTCGTACGCCGTCCGGAAGGCCGGACGTTCCACGGCGCGCGTGACGTACGCCTTGCAAGCCGGATAGCTCGCCAGCCCGTCAAAGCGATCAATCAGGCGCAGGACATCGGCCATGGCGATGTCCGCGGCGGAAAATCGAGGGGTGAGCCAGTCCCGACCTGACAGGACGTCTTCCATATGCGTCAGGCGTGATGTCAGAAAGGACGCAATGGCCTTGCGCTCCGCCGTCTCTTCGCCGTCGCCAGCGAACTTGAGAACAAACCAGGGAAGGCTGGCCGCCTCGACCGAATTGAGGGCGGCGAAGACCCACTGGGCGACATCTGCCCGCGCCCGCCGATCGCGCGGCAAGAGCTGCTCACTCCGTTCCGCGACGTGCAACAGGGCCGCACCACTCTCGAACACCGTAAGGTCCCCGTCCGTGATCCAGGGCACCTGTCCGAAGGGCTGGCACCGGTAATGCTCTGCCCCGCGAGACTCGAATGGCACGCTCTCGACCCGATAGGGCACGCCGGCCTCCTCCAGGGCCCACCTGATCCGGATATCCCTGACAAACCCCCGGGAAATTCCGGCACCCAATCGAATGTCGTGAGAACAAGGTCAGTCACGGCGTATCCTCCCCGTTTTCGGACAACCAATTGCATCTTGCAATCAGAATGCATTTCACCATACTGATTGCAAGATGCAATCTGTTTGGACCAGCGTGAATGACCCAGAGATCAGGCTGCCCCATCAACTTGGCGACCGAAGCGATCGGCGACAGGTGGAGCATGATCCTGCTGCGGGACATCATGTTCGGCGATCATCGCAGCTACCGCGACCTGCTGAACAATTCGCTGGAAGGGATCGCCACGAACATCCTCGGCAACCGGCTGAGGACCCTCGTCGCAGAGGGGTTCCTGACTGCCGCGCCCGATCCCGATCACAAGCAGCGCACGGTCTACAGCCTTACGGAAAAGTCCATTGCCCTGTTGCCTGCCCTGATCGCGCTCGGCGCGTGGGGACGACAGTTCTATGCGGCAGATCCCGCATTCGCGGTTCGGAACCAGTTGCTCGAAGAGGGCGGCCGTGAGCTGCAGGACGCTTTCATGGATGAACTGCGCGAGCGGCATCTCGAGCTGCCAAACGCGTGGGTGGGAGAGCGGGTATCCGAACAACTGCAAGCCGCATTCGAGGCGCGGATGGCGGAACGGATAGGAGCCGACACCGAGAGGAGTACGTGATGCCGAAGTTTCTTGCCATCGGCTACGGCGACCGGGCGGGCTATGACCGAACGCCCCAGGACCTCAGGGACGCGGCGCATCGCGAAGACGCGCGCCTGGTCGCAGAGGGGGCAGTGATCGGAGTTGCCGGGGCCCCGGTTCAGGTCCGCAATCCGCAAGCCGCCGGGGTCGTGACGCGCCAAGGTGCCTACCTGTCCTCGGACCTGCCCGTCGCGGGATTTGCCGTGATCGAGGCCCGGACTCTTGACCACGCCATCGAACAGGTTTCAGGCGTGCCCTGTGCTGTGGCGTATGGCGTTGTCGAAGTCTGGCCCATCGGCTGAGCGCCCGGTGGGCCGGCATCGACCCGACGAGATCGTTAACCACGTGGCCGCCCGGTAACGGTCTGTTAAGACCCTGTTAAGCCGGTCCTTACCAACTCCTGCGAATGCTGCCCCATTGATATGCAAGGGGGCATTATGTCGGATTTGAGGTCGCAGGGGAGTCCCGCGGCGGGGCGGCCCGCGTCCACGCCGCCGGCGCAGGAGCGGACGGTCACGCCGATCGTCGCGCTCGAACCGCATCTCGGGCCGGGGCTGCGCGAGACGCCGCCGACCGCGTTCCCTTTTTCTGACCTGCACATCCCGTTCTCGACCGACGCGCTCTACGAGATGGTCGCCAGCGGCCGGATGTCCGAGGCGCGGATGCTCGACACCGCCGCGCAGCAGCTTGGCGTGCAGCGGGTGTCCCTGGACCTGACGCCCCCGGCGGCCGAGCTGGACGACCTGCTTCCGCCGCAGCTCTGCCTGCGCCACGCGATGGTGCCGTGGCGGCGGATCGGCGGCCAGTTGATCATGGCCACCGCCCGCCCCGAAACCGCGCACGCGCTGGACCGCCTGCTGCCGCAGGACATGGCCGCCGCCACCGCCGTTCTCGCCCCGCAGGACGAGGTGCAGGGCGCGGTGGCCACGCGGCACCGCGCAGCGCTGACCGAAGCTATGGCCGCCCGCCCGCGCCCTGAGCACAGCTTTCGCGACTACACGCCCTCGCGCCGACTGCGCTGGTTCCTGGCCGCCTGGTGCGCCAGCACCGCCGTCCTGCTGAGCGTCGCGCCAAGCGCGCTGCTGGCACTGCTGCTGGCGGTCGCGGCCGCCACGCTCGCCATCGCCATGTGCCTCAAGATCGCCGCCGGTGCCGCCACCCTGCGCCACGACCGCAGGGCGGGCGATCATCCCCCCCGCCCGTGCCCGACCCGCTCGACCTGCCGCGCATCTCGATCCTCGTGCCGCTCTACAAGGAACGGCGGATCGCCGGGGCGCTGGTGGAACGGTTGCGCGCGCTCGACTACCCGCGCGGCCGGCTCGAGGTGCTGCTGGTGCTGGAAGAGAAGGACGACACCACCGCCGCCGCCCTCGCCGCCGCCGCCCTGCCCCCGTGGATGCGGGTGATCCGCGTGCCGGATGGCAAGCCGCGGACCAAGCCGCGGGCGATGAACTACGCGCTCGACTTCTGCCGGGGCGACATCATCGGGGTCTACGACGCCGAGGACGCGCCCGAGGCCGACCAGCTTCTGCGGGTCGCCGCCGAATTCGCCGCCGCCCCGCCTGAGGTCGCCTGCCTTCAGGGGCGGCTCGACTTCTATAACGCGCGGCAGAACTGGCTCTCGCGCTGTTTCGCCATCGAGTACAACACCTGGTTCCGCGTCCTGCTGCCCGGCATGGCCCGGCTGGGCCTGGCGATCCCGCTTGGCGGCACGACGCTCTTCGTCCGGCGCGACGCGCTCGAGGCCGTTGGCGCCTGGGACGCCCACAACGTGACCGAGGATGCCGACCTCGGGCTGCGGCTGGCGCGGCACGGCTGGCACACGCGGGTGATCGTCAGCACCACTGCGGAAGAGGCGAACTGCCACGTGCTGCCATGGATCCGGCAGCGCTCGCGCTGGCTCAAGGGCTACATGGTGACCTACCTCGTCAACATGCGCCGCCCCCTGCGGCTCTGGCGCGACCTCGGCCCGCGGCGGTTCCTAGGTTTCCAGGCGCATTTCGTCTCGGCCCTGGCGCAGTTCCTGCTCGGCCCGCTGCTGCTGTCGGTCTGGCTGCTGAGCTTCGGGATCGGCCACCCGGCGCAGGGCGAACTGCCGCCCGTGGTGCTGACCGGATTTGCAGCCACCTTCGTCGCGGCCGAGCTGCTGAATTTCGCGCTGCACATGATCGGGACACGGGCGCCAGGGCACCGTCACCTCAGGCCCTGGGCGCTGACGATGATCCTCTACTTCCCGCTGGCGCAGATCGCGGCCTACAAGGCGCTCTACGAACTGGTCGTCGCGCCGTTCTACTGGGACAAGACGCGGCACGGCCTCAGCAAGGCCGCGCGGCGGTCAGATGGCGGTCTCGTCCCCTGAATCGAGCTTGAGGCGCGTCACGAAGGCCTGGGAGATGTGATCGCGCAGCATCCGGCCGGCCCGTTCCTCGTCGCGGTCGCGGATCGCGTCGACGATGGCGCCATGTTCGGCCAGCGCGATCTCGTCCCGGCCGCGGGCCGCCAGCGAGGTCGTCGCCAGCAGCGCCATCGACCGGTGCACGAGGTCGAGCTGCTGGACCAGGAAACGGTTGTGCGAGGCGAGGTGGATCTGTTTGTGAAACCGCCGGTTCGCCCGCGACAGGGCCGCCGGATCACCCAGCAGCGCGCGGTCGGCCGCCACCATGTCACCCAGCACGCGGACCTCCTCCTCGGTCGCGTGCCGCGCCGCCATCCGGGCCGCAAGCGCCTCGAGCTCGGCACGCACGACGTAGAGTTCGGCCAGCTGGTTGTGATCCAGCGAGGCCACGATCAGCGACCTGCCGTCCCGGGTCAGCAGCGACTGCGTCTCGAGCCGCTGCAGCGCCTCGCGGATCGGGGTGCGCGATACGCCGAAACGGTCGGCCAGCTCGCTTTCCACCAGCCGGTCGCCGGGGCGGTAATCGCCCACGTCGATCGCGTCGAGAATCAGCGAATAGGCATCCTTCGGCGGGGTCTTCATCGCGCGGGGTCGTCCACTTCCGTCCATCATCGCAAGACCCTAGCCGCAGCGCGCCCCCCGCGTCCAGCCACGGCTTGCGGCGCCGGGCGCGCGGGCCTAGCTTGCGGCCATGACGAACGCGCCGCTTTCCATCGACCTCGCCCCCCGGTTCTCGCACGTGACGACCTGGGTCTTCGACCTCGACAACACGCTCTACCCGCCGTCGGCCCGCCTCTTCGACCAGATCGAGGTGCGGATGACGGCCTACGTGATGAACGCGCTCGGCGTCGACCGGGCCGAGGCCGACCGCCTGCGCAGCCTCTACTGGCGCGAGCACGGCACCACGCTGGCCGGGCTGATGCGGCTGCACGGTGTCGATCCCGGCCCCTACCTGACCGAGGTGCACGAGATCGACATGAGCCACCTCGAGCGCGACGACCGCCTCGCGGCCGGCATCCGCGCCCTGCCCGGCCGCAAGATCGTCTACACGAACGGCTGCGCGCCCTATGCCGAGCGGGTGATCGCGGCGCGCGGGCTCGACGGGCTCTTCGACGCGGTCTACGGCGTCGAACACGCCAACTTCCAGCCCAAGCCCGACCGCGAGGCCTTTGACATCGTCTTCGGCCTCGATGGCCTCGACCCCGCCCGCGCCGCGATGTTCGAGGACGACATCCGCAACCTCGCCGCCCCGCACGAGATGGGCCTGCGCACCGTGCACGTGGCCGAGGCGCCCAGCCCCGCGCCGCACGTGCATCACCACACCGACGACCTGGGCGGCTTCCTGACCCGGCTGATCTGACCCCCGCGCCAAGGTGTCGCGCTGCGCCCGTGGCCCGGCGACACCATATGCGGGGCGAACAGGACAACCGAAGGACCACGCCATGGCCACCGCCACCCTGCCCCAGCCCCGGGGCCTGCTCTACCGCCTGCCGATCGTCGGCTGGTTTGCCCGCGACCTCGCCCGGGATTTCCAGGGCAACATCTACTATTTCCTCGTCATCCTGCTGACGCTGCTGGTGCTGGCAGTCAAGACCTGGGGCCTCGCCGCGCTTGGCGTGACGGGCGTGATCCTGACGCCCTGCATGTTCGGGGTGCTGGTGCTCATCACCCAGGGCGACTAAGGATCGGGCCAACGGAACGGAGGCGCGGTATGGCACTTGGGTTCGACTACGACATCGTGATCTCGGGCGGCGGGGTCGCCGGGCTGACCGCGGCCTGCCTGCTGGGGACCGAGGGGTTCCGGGTGCTCTGCCTCGACCCCGCGCCGCCGGTGACCGATGCCGCGGCCGCAGGGGCCGACCAGCGCACCACCGCCTTCCTGCAGCCCGCGCGCGACCTGCTGGACCAGGCCGGGCTCTGGCAGGCACTTGAGCCTCATGCCGCGCCACTCAGGATCATGCGGATCGTCGATGCCGGCGGTCGCGACGGCGGCGCGCGGCAGGTCCGCGACTTCGCCTCGGATGAGATCGGCGATCTGCCCTTCGGGTGGAACCTGCCGAACTGGCTGCTGCGGCGCGAGATGGTCGCGCGGATCGGCCAGCTGGAGGGCGTGGAGTTCCGGCCCGGCACCGGCACTGCGGGCCTCTTCACCCGAGACCGCGAGGCACGGGTGACGCTCACGGACGGCAGCCGGGTGTGTACGAAACTGGTCATCGCCGCCGACGGGCGCGGATCGCCCATGCGGACGGCCGCCGGGATCGACGCGAAGGTCACCCGCTACGGTCAAAAGGCGCTGGCCTTTTCGGTCACCCACCCGATCCCGCACGACAACGTCTCGACCGAGATCCACCGCTCCGGCGGGCCGTTCACGCTGGTCCCGCTGCCCGACCGCGACGACCGCCCGGCCTCGGCCGTGGTCTGGATGGAGGACGGGGCCGAGGCGCTGCGCCTCTCGACCCTCGGCGTCGCCGAGTTCGAGGCGGCGCTGCTCGACCGGTCCTGCGGCCTCTTCGGCCCGCTGAAACTCGAAACCCCGCGCGCGGTCTGGCCGATCATCACCCAGGTGGCCGAGCGGATGGCGGGCCAGCGCGTCGCGCTGATCGCCGAGGCCGCGCATGTCGTGCCGCCGATCGGGGCACAGGGGCTGAACATGTCGCTGGGCGACCTGCGGGCCCTGCGCGACCTCGCCGTGGCGTCCCGCGACGATCCCGGCGCGGCGCCGGTGCTCGACGCCTACCACCGCGCCCGGCACCGCGAGGTCGAGATCCGGGCGACCGGCATCGACATGCTGAACCGCGCCAGCCAGGTCCACGCCCAGCCCCTGCGCGACCTGCGCGCCGCGGGGCTGGCCACGCTCTATGGCGCGGCCCCTGTCCGGCGGATGCTGATGCAGATGGGCCTCGGTGCGCGGGGCTGAGCACCCCGCCTTCAGAGGACACGCCGCCAAGACGACCGGCCCCACCTTCCCCTGGTTCCGTATCCTGGGGGTCCGGGGGCAAAGCCCCCGGCGGCCTAGCCCAAGGGCCCCGGCAGACGTTCCTCGGACAAAAGGACGTTGGCATCCACGCTGGCGACACCCGGCAGGGTCATCACCCGCCGCCGCAAGACGCGTTCGAAATCCGCGATGTCGCGGGCGGTGACGCGCAGGCGGTAGTCGTAGAGGCCGAGGATATGCTCGACACTCTGCACCTCGGGGATGGCCGAGACCGCGCGCTCGAAATCCTCGACGCTGACGCGGCCGCGGGTGGCGATCTTGACGCCGAGAAAGACCGTGACGCCGAAACCCAGCTTCTCGAGGTCCAGGTCGGCGCGGTGGCGGCGGATGGCCCCGGCCTCCTGCAGCCGTTTCATCCGGCGCCAGGTGGCTGGCTGCGACAGGCCGACCTTGCGGCCAAGCGCGCCCGCGCCCTCGGTCGCATCCGCCGCCATCAGGCGCAGCAACTGGCGGTCGATGTCGTCGAGCGCGATCATATCGGCAGTGCCTCCTCGTCCTTGAGCCGGGCGATGTGCATCAAGGCCTCGATGTCCACGATATGCGGCAGGGTCAGGATGCGGTCGCGATAGATGTCCTTGTAATGCAGCATGTCCCGCGCGATCAGTCCGAGGCGCACGTCCACCTGGCCGAGGAATGTCTGGATCTCCAGAACCTCGGGCACCTTGCGCGCCGCGGCGATGAATTCGTCGAAGGCGCGCGGCTGGGTCTTGTCGAGCGTGAGCCGCAACGAGACCTCGACCTCGTAGCCGAGAGCGCGCCAGTCGATCTCGGACCGGATGCCACGGATCACGCCCGCCTCGCGCAGCTTCTCGAGCCGTCGCCAGCAGGTGGCGGCGTTCAACCCGGCCCGTTCGGCCAGGTCGGCCGAGGTCGCGGTCGGATCGGCCTGCAGGTGGCGCAGGATCCGGCGGTCGGTGTCGTCGAGCATTGATCTTGCGTCCAGATATCCATCAGCGAATAGGAATGTCGCGATTTGCGCGCATTCCTCAAGATTTGCAACCCGTTTTCGCGCCGCGCGCCTATGCTGCGCCCCATAACAAGGAAGGAGCTGGACATGCGTGTCTATTACGATCGCGATTGCGACATCAACCTGATCAAGGACATGAAGGTGGCGATCCTGGGCTATGGCTCCCAGGGCCACGCACATGCGCTGAACCTGCGGGATTCGGGCGCCAAGAACCTCGTCATCGCCCTGCGCGAAGGCTCGCCGTCGGCCAAGAAGGCCGAGGCCGAGGGCCTCAAGGTCATGGGCATCGCCGAGGCGGCGGCCTGGTGCGACCTGATCATGTTCACCATGCCCGACGAACTGCAGGCCGAGACCTACAAGAAGCATGTCCACGACAACCTGCGTGAAGGCGCGGCGATCGCGTTCGCTCATGGCCTGAACGTGCATTTCGGCCTGATCGAACCGAAAGCCGGCGTCGATGTCATCATGATGGCGCCCAAGGGCCCGGGCCACACCGTGCGCGGCGAATACACCAAGGGCGGCGGCGTGCCCTGCCTGGTGGCGGTGAACAACGACGCCTCCGGCCGCGCGCTGGAAATCGGCCTGTCCTATTGCTCTGCCATCGGCGGCGGCCGCTCCGGCATCATCGAGACCAACTTCCGCGAGGAATGCGAAACCGACCTCTTCGGTGAGCAGGCCGTGCTCTGCGGTGGCCTGGTCGAACTGATCCGCGCCGGTTTCGAAACCCTGGTCGAGGCGGGCTATGCGCCCGAGATGGCCTATTTCGAATGCCTGCACGAGGTGAAGCTGATCGTGGACCTGATCTACGAAGGCGGCATCGCGAACATGAACTACTCGATCTCGAACACTGCCGAGTACGGCGAATACGTCTCGGGCCCGCGCGTCCTGCCCTACGAGCGCACCAAGGCCGAGATGAAGGCGATCCTGACGGACATCCAGACCGGCAAGTTCGTGCGTGATTTCATGCAGGAAAACGCCGTCGGCCAGCCGTTCTTCAAGGGCACCCGCCGGATGAACGACGCCCACCAGATCGAGGAAGTCGGCGCCAAGCTGCGCGCGATGATGCCCTGGATCTCGGCCGGCAAGATGGTCGACAAGGAAAAGAACTGAGCCGTTTCGGCTGACAGGTCACTGCCTGTTTCGGGGCCTCCGGATGATCCGGGGGCCCTTTCTGCTGCGGTGCAGGCAGATATTGATTGCAGAGCCGCCGGTCCCGCGCGAATTTCAGGGGGAATGCGGGGCGTTTCCCATTCGCCGATGCCACCTCTGCGCGAATCGAACGCGCCGCGTCCGAGCCGGAAACGCCGATCCGCCGCCATACTGTCCCGCACTGCGGAATTTGTGACGCTGGGGCAAAGAATTACACGCCAAGGTTGCGCCCCGATGATGCAAAAGGCGGCTCAACATGACAATCAGGCGAAATTCTTGCGGATTGTTTCGGAAACGGGTAGACAGTGCAGGTATTCATCCTACAGATCTGGTCTCAGGTCCTTCATTTTTTACCTTACGGGTGCAAAATGCTTAAAAACATGTTTCTCCCCGCGGTCGCCGCAACCCTTCTCCTGGGTGGTGCCGCTTCCGCAGCCGTCGTCGACGGCTCGGTGACGTCCGGATCGGGCGTCTTCACCAAGATTGCCGCGCCGGTCGAGGTTGGTAACAACAACCACAACTCGCCCGACCTGCTCGCCTTCGACGAGATGCAGGGCGTGCTGGTCACCTCGGCCATGGCGCTCGAAATCGGTGGCCTGACCGCAGGCACCCGCGTCGACAGCCACTTCGTGTTCTTCGACGCGCTGACCAAGTCGACCCAGACCGGCTGGGTGTCGTTCTCGGGCACGATCGTCGGGGTCGCGACCTCGGACGCGTCGCTGAACGCGACCGACGCGATGTTCGGTGCGGCGGGCACGATCTACAACACGCCGACCTACCGCGGCCTGGAAAGCAAGACGGACAAGGCGGCCATCGACGCGGTTGACGGCAGCATCCTGACGCTCGACTGGGCCTCGCTGAGCCCGGGCGACTACGTCCGCGTCTTCACCCTCGCCAGCATTCCGGTGCCGGCGGCCGGCAGCCTGATGCTGCTGGGCCTGGGCGCCGCGGGCATCGCGTTCCGCCGCAAGAAGAGCTGAAGCTCTTCCGCCTACGCCCGAAGGTGACCTGAGATCACGATGCGGCGGCCGTCACGGCCGCCGCAATCTCTTTGACGACGTCGCGCATCAGCGCCTCGTCCTCGGCCTCAGCCATCACGCGGATCAGCGGCTCGGTCCCCGACTTGCGGATCACCAGCCGCCCGTTCGCCGCCAGCCGACGCTCACCCTCGGCAATCGCCTGCTGCACCGGGTCCGCCGCCAACGGGTCCTGCCCGCTGGCGTAGCGCACGTTCTCGAGCATCTGGGGCACCGGCTGGAACTGCGCGGCGAGCGTCGAGGCCGGCTGCCCGCTCTTGACCATCGACACGATGAATTGCAGCGCCGCCATCAGCCCGTCGCCGGTGGTGGCGAAATCGGTCATCACGATGTGGCCCGACTGCTCACCGCCGAGGTTGAAGCCGCCCTGCCGCATCCGCTCGACCACGTAGCGGTCGCCGACTGCCGTGCGTTCCAGCCGCAGCCCGTAACCGCGCAGGAACCGTTCGAGGCCGAGGTTCGACATCACCGTCGCCACCAGCGCCCCGCCCTTCAGCAGCCCCTCTTGCGACCAGCGCGAGGCCAGCAGCGCCATCACCTGGTCGCCGTCGGCCACGCGGCCGGTTTCGTCGATCAGGATCACCCGGTCGGCATCGCCGTCCAGGCAGATGCCGAGGTCGGCACCATGGGCCACGACGGCGGCGGCCGCTTCCTCGGGGTGCGTCGACCCGCAGCGTTCGTTGATGTTCATGCCGTTCGGCGCCGTGCCGAGCGGGACCACATCGGCGCCAAGTTCCCACAGCAGGTCTGGCGCGGTGCGGTAGGCGGCGCCGTTGGCGCAGTCGACCACCACCTTCACCCCGTCGAGGCGCATGCCGTAAGGCATCGTCGACTTCAGCCGCTCCATGTAGCGGAAGCGGCCCTCGTCGATCCGCTTGGCCCGACCGATGTTCTGCGCCTGCGCGGGCTGCACGCCCTCGGCAACCATCGCCTCGATCTCCTCCTCGGCGGCGTCGGACAGCTTGAAGCCGTCGGGGCCGAAGAACTTGATCCCGTTGTCATGCGCCGGGTTGTGGCTGGCCGAGATCATCACGCCCACGTCGGCGCGCATCGACACGGTCAGGAGCCCGACGGCCGGCGTCGGCACGGGACCGAGCAGCAGGACGTTCATGCCGGTCGAGGTGAAGCCCGCGGTCAGCGCGTTCTCGAACATGTAGCCCGAGAGCCGGGTGTCCTTGCCGATCACCACGCGGTGCGCACGGCTGCGGTCCCGGCGGAAATAGCGGCCTGCCGCGGCGCCGATGCGCAGCGCGATGTCGGCGGTCATCGGATGGGTGTTGGCCAGCCCCCGGACGCCATCGGTCCCGAACAGTTCACGCGCCATCTTCGCTCTCCTCATCGCCCGCAAGGGCCTGCCACAGCCGCAGCGCCTGCCGCGTCTCGGCGGTGTCGTGCACCCGGAGGATTTGTACCCCCTGCGTCGCGCCATGCAAGGCCACAGCGACCGATCCGGGCATCCGGTCGGCCGCGACCTCGGCCCTGCCGATGGTGCCGATGAAACGCTTCCGCGACACCCCGAGCAACAGCGGCACCCCCAGCCCGTGAAAGGCCGCGAGGTCATCGAGCAGCGCGAGGTTGTGGTCCTTCACCTTGCCGAAGCCGATGCCCGGGTCGGCGATGATGTTCGCCATCGCGATCCCGGCGCTCAGCGCGACGTCGATCCGCCCGGCCAGGTGGTCGTGGACCTCGCGCACCACGTCGTCATAGCGGGCGTGCTGCTGCATGGTTTCGGGGTCGGCGACGGAATGCATCAGGCAGATCGGCACCTGCCGGTCTGCGGCGACGAGGGCCATGTCGGGATCGAACCGCATCGCGGTCACGTCGTTCAGCATGTCGGCGCCCGCGTCCAGTGCGGCGGCGGCCACTCGGGCCTTGCGGGTGTCGATCGAGATCGGGGTGGCAATGCCCGCGGCGCGGATCGCACGGATCACCGGGGCGGTGCGGGCGATCTCTTCGTCCTCGGGCACCTCGCGCGAACCGGGCCGGGTGCTTTCGCCGCCGATGTCGATGATCTCGGCCTCGGTGGCCATCTGCCGGGCCCGGGCCACGGCGGCGTCGAGGCTGAAATGCCGCCCCCCGTCCGAGAAACTGTCGGGCGTCACGTTCAGGATACCCATCACCAGCGGACGGTCGAGGCGCAGGCCGCAGATCGCCGGGCGCAGGTCCGACAGGCGGGCGCGGGTCGCGGGGTCAAGCGCCGCGGCCTCCCACTCGGCACCGTCCTGCAGCGCCGTATGCCACCACGCGGCGCGGCTGCCGGCCAGCGGCAGGGCGTCGGCGGGCCGGGGGCGATAGGTCATCCCCAGCGGGCGCAGCAGCGTCATGGACCGTCCCCGCTGGCCACCGCGCGCACCGGCACGGTCGCCTCGGGCGCGGTGTCGTCCACCACCACCAGTTCGCGGGCGTCCATCAGCCCGGCGAACCAGGCGGCCAGGCGCGGGCCGTCGCGCACCGCGACGCCGGGCCCCTCGACTGCGTCGAGCACGATCTTGGACGGCGCCCAGACCGAGATCTGGCCGTGCTTCATCGCCCAGTCGAGCTCGGTCCGCGTGTTCACCACGACGCAGCGCGCGTCACGGCCGGCCAGCACCCAGGCGTTCTGTTCGATGGCCAGCAGGTCGATCCGCCGCTGCGCCAGGCGGGCGGCGCTCTGCGGGACGGGCCCGTCGGGCAGGCCCACGGTCAGGATCACCGGCACCCGTTCGGCCACGTAGCGGTCGAGCCAGCCCGACAACTCTGCCGCCTGCACCGCCGCGCCGGAGAGGTGCACGACCACGGGATGCTGCGGCGCCTCGGCCGGGGCCTCGGCCGCGAGCGGTGCGTCATCCCGCGAGCGCACGATCTCGACCCCGAGGGCACCGGGGCCACGGTCCAGCTTTTCGATGCGGACGTATACCCTTACGGCAAGCGGTTCATGCAGGACGCGAAGCGCCACCCGTTCGGCCAGCGTCTCGAGCAGGTTCAGCCGCTCGGCATGCAGCTCGGCGGCGATGGCCTCGGTCAGGGTGTCGTATGAGAGGATGCGGTCGACATCGTCCTCGGCCGCGCTGTCGCTGCGCGCGACCTCGACCACTATGTTGAAGCGCAGACGCTGGGTGTGGCCGCGTTCGGACTGGAATGCGCCGATCTCGACCTCGGCGACGTGGTCGCGGAGCGAGATCCGGTCCAGCGGGTCCTCACCGGAGAGCGCGATGGCGCGCGCCAGCGGGTGTCCGAATGCCTGAGATATCCTGTCGCTCATCGCCTGCCCCGCCTGCGGTCTTCTGCCAGCTTCGCATCCTGCGAGCGACCTATCAGGCCGGGCCGCGGCAGACCAGCCGCGAATTGCGGCAGGCCGGGGTCAGTTCGAGGTGACCTGGGTGTGCTTGCGATAGAACTGGTGCACGCCGATCGAGGCCGTCTTGGCAAAGCGGCTGGCCCAGCGGGGTTTGACGTGCGAGGTGTGGTAGTAGGTGGCGCCATCGGTCAGGTCACGCGGGGCACCGGCGACCATCGCCGCGGCCACCTTGGCGACACGCTGGTAGGCGCGCGGCTCGCGGATGACTTCCTCGTAGCCGTCGCAGGTGTAGGTGAACTGGCAGGCATAGCGCTTGCCCGTGCCCTGGTGGATCACGCCGCAGACCGAATTGGGAAAGGCCGGGCTGTCGACGCGGTTCATGATGACCTCGGCCACCGCGAACTGGCCCTTCACGGTCTCGCCCCTCGCCTCAAAGTAGAGTGCTTCGGCGAGGCATGCCCACTCCTCGTCTCCGGTCGCGCGGGGCTGACGGGAAATCCAGTCCTTGGAATACTCCACGATGGGCTTCCCCATCTCGAGCCGGGCGTCGATCGGGGTCTCCAGCAGGGCCTTCAAAGTCCCGTCAGCCAGAGCTGTGAGACCTTTACTCTCTTGCCTTATAGTTGTATCGAGAGTCGTCTCCGAGCGCGCCGTTCCAGCGAGCGCGCACGTGATGAGCAACGCTTGAATCAATCGCATGGCTTTGAATAGTCCCTTCCCAGACGCTCCCCCAGTGAGCGACCGGGGGCGACTGCTAACGAAAAAAAGCCATGCCGTCCAGCCACCTGGGTTCCGGTGGTTGACAACGGGTTGCGGATATCCGCCGACCCAATATGGCAAGTATTTGTTTTAACTAAGGTTTAACTTAGGCCGTCAAGACGGTCCCGGACGGCCAGCTGCGCCGCGGCCAGGCGCGCCACCGGCACCCGGAAGGGTGAACACGACACGTAATCGAAGCCCGCGCGCCGGCAGAAGGCGATTGATTCGGGATTGCCGCCATGCTCCCCGCACACTGAAAGCACAAGGTCCTTTCGCGCTTCGCGGCCGCGGATGGCGCCGATCTGCAACAGCTCTCCGACCCCGTCGATATCGAGCATGTGAAACGGGTCCTCGGGGTAGACGCCCTTCTTCACGTAGTCCGACATGAACCGCCCGGCATCGTCGCGCGACAGGCCGTAGGTCATCTGCGTCAGGTCGTTGGTGCCAAAGCTGAGGAAGGCGGTGAAGGGCGCGATCTCTCCTGCCCTGAGCGCCGCGCGCGGGGTTTCGACCATCACCCCCAGGCGATAGGTGAAGTCGCGGCCACGCTCGTTGCGGACGGCGGCGGCGACCGCGTCGATCCGGGTTTTCACCAGCTCGACCTCGCGCTTGGCGCTGACCAGCGGGATCATGATCTCGGGCACCACCGGCGCACCCTCGCGGCTGGCGGCCAGCGTCGCCTCGAAGATCGCGCGCGCCTGCATCTCGTAGATCTCGGGCACGGTCACGCCGAGGCGGACGCCGCGCATCCCGAGCATGGGGTTATATTCCGACAGCGCCTCGACCCGGCGCTCGACGTCCGAGCGCGGCAGGTCCAACGCCTCGGCCAGCTCGCGGATGCCCTCGTTGTCTGAGGGCAGGAATTCGTGCAGCGGCGGGTCGAACAGCCGGATGCAGACCGGCTGGCCCTGCATGATGCGGAAGAGCTCGATGAAGTCGCCCCGCTGCATCGGCAGCAGCCGGTCCAGCGCCGCGCGGCGGTCGGCCTCGCCATCGGCAAAGATCATCTCGCGCATCACGGTCAGGCGGTCGGCGTCGAAGAACATGTGCTCGGTCCGGCAGAGGCCGATGCCCTGGGCGTTGAAGTTGCGCGCGGTCACCGCGTCGGCGGGCGTGTCGGCATTGGCGCGGATGCCGATGTCGCGCTCTTCGTCCGCCCAGGTCATCAGCGCCTGGAACGCCTCGTCCTGCGCGGCCTCGAGGAGCGGCGGGTCGCCGGCAAGGATCTGGCCCGAGGTGCCATCGACCGTGATCATGTCTCCGGCCTTGAACACGCGTCCGTCCGGCGCCACCAGCCGCTGCTTGCGGACCGAGAACTTGATGTCCGAGGCGCCGACCACGCAGGGCAGACCCAGGCCTCGGCCGATGACGGCCGCGTGGCTGGTGATCCCGCCGCGTTCGGTCAGCACGGCCGAGGCCGCGTGCATGCCGCGGATGTCCTCGGGCGTGGTTTCCCGCCGGACCAACACGCAGGCCTCGTCGCGGGCGGCGGCGGCCTGCGCGGCCTCGGCGGAAAAGACGATCTTGCCGCAGGCGGCGCCCGGGCTGGCCGCGATGCCCCGGCCGATCACGTCGCGCGGGGCGTCCGGGTCGACCTGCCGGTGCAGCATCTCGTTCAGCGCGCGCGGCTCGACCCTGAGCAGCGCCTCTTCCTTTGGGATGATCCCCTCTTCGGCCAGCGCCACCGCGATCCGCACGGCCGCGCGCGACGACCGGCGGATGCGCACGCCGTCGAGGACATGGACCTTGCCGTCCTCGATGGTGAACTCGGTCTGCATCTCCTCGCGCAGGCGGACCCGCATCAGGCGGGTGTAGTCGATCAGCTCGGCAAAGGCCTCGGGCGCCTGCTCTTCGAGCGAGAGGCCGCGCGGGTCCTTGGCGAGGTAGACCGAGCCCGCGTCCTTGGTCAGCGCCTCGCGGCCCTGGCTCTGGCTGCGGTAGCGCCCTGTGACCTTGGGCAGCCCGGTGACCGAGCTGACCAGCTGGATCACCCCCGACCCGCATTCGCCCTGCCCGAGGCCGAAGGCCATCGCCTGCACGACGAGGCCCAGCCCGGCATCCGCGGGAGCGCCCTTGGCCTGGCGCAGCAGGCGCGCGGTGGTGCCTTCCCACGCCCGCGCCATCGACCGCAGCACCGCGGCCAGCTGAACGGCGGGCTCCTGCGGAAAGGCCTCGTCGGTTTCGTCCTCGTAGGCGCGCAGCGCCGCGCTCAGCCCCTCGGCCCCGGCGAGGTCGATATCGTCGAACATGTCGGGATCGAGCCGGGCGACGTTGATCGCGTAGGCCTGCACGAACCGCATGTAGAGCCGCGTCGCCGCCTCGTGCCCGATCTTGTCGCACAGATCGATGTAGGAGGCGTCGTTTAGGCCGATGTTCAGGATGGCGCTCGGCCCGCCCCAGTCCGGGTCTTCGGACGATGGGCGCACGCAGAGGAACGGCATCTCGCCGAACGGTTCCAGCAGCGCGTCCATGTCGGGCATCTCGCCCTGGGCGATGGCGTGCACGGTGTCGAAGGACAGCGCGACGGTGCGCGGCACCGGCAGGTCGAGACGGACGAGGCGCTGCAGGCATTTCGCCCGGCCGCCATGGGTCGTCGTCCCGATCGTGGCGGTCGGGGTCACGAGGGTGATATCAGAGGACTTTTTCTGCACTGCGGCACCCCTTCACGAATTGCGGAACAATACGCTCCGCGCCCTGCCGCGCAAGCGCCGATTTCCGGTCCGTGGCGGGGCCGTGTCCGCCGCGTCACCCGGACGCGGCGGACAAGGACGTCATTCCCAGCAGCTGATCAGGACGGTCATGCCCTCGGCCAGCTGGGTCAGATCCTCGGGATCGAGCGCGCTGTCGGCATTGCCGGTGTTCGGGGCGACCCCGGCCTTCGACAGGGCGCGGCGGACCAGTTCGGCGTCGGCGGCAAAGCTCACATCCTCGGGCAGTTTCTGCGCGCCGCCTTCGGGCGGCAGCAGCACGCCGACGACCGCGCCGCCGGTGTCGAACACCGGCCCGCCCGCGTCACCGGCCTGTGCGGCCAGCGCCAGGCGACGCATGTTCTCTTCGCCGTTCAGCCCGCGCAGGTCGGCCATCTGACCGAAGGTCAGCGTCGGCGCGTTCAGCACGCCCTCGTAGGAATAGCCGGCCACAGCCACGTCGGATTTCAGGCGCGGCACCTGTCCCGACAGGGTCGCGGCGGCGATCGGGGCGATCGTCGCCTCGGGGCGCAGGACGGCAAGGCCGGTTTCGGCATCCGCCGACAGCACCCGCGCGTCGAGGTCGTGGTCGATGGTGACACGGCCACAGCCCTGCACCGCCTCGGCCACCGTCACCACAGTCCCGCGGTTGTCGACGTAGAAGCCCGAGCGCGAGCGCACCGGCCGGCGCACCGCCAGGCCAGAGACGAGGTCGATCCGCTGGTCATCGTCCACCCCGGCCGACGCCGGCAGAACGCCCGGCAGCGCCCGGAAGCTCGACCGCATTTCGGCCAGCAGCCGGTCGCGGCGCTCCAGGTCGCCCGCGGGCCAGACCAGCGTGAAGCCCTTGATGACCCCGTCCTCGAGCGCAGCCTGCGTGAACGAGGTGATCTTGCTGTTCGAGCCGTTTATCAGGAACGAGGTGTCGCGCCGGCTGCGTTCGCCGGTCTCGGGCACGATTTCCAGCGTCTGCATGATCTCGTAGAGGCCGCGCAGCGTGTTGCGGTCGCCCTCCTGCGAGATCAGGATCACCCGGGCCGGAACGTCGCCGCTGGCATCGTAGTGCACGAACGGCGCCTCGTAGCCGCCGTGGTCGATCACGGCCGTCGGCATCAGCATCTCGATCCCGGCGTCCTCGTCGCGGACCAGCTGCAGGTCGAGGCCCTTGAGCACGCGGTTGTACTGCCGCTTGAGCTCGGCCCGCTGGCCGGTGGTCAGCACGCCGGTCGGCTCGAACCCGTTGGCGATCTGCCAGTCGGCCATCGAGTTGCGGGTGCCGCGGCCAAATGCGCCGTCAATGCCCGCATCGTAGACGCCTGCCCATTGCAGCATCACCTGCAGCTGCATCCGCTCCTCGCGGGTCAGCAGCGATTCCGCCCGCCGGGCGTCGGCCAGCAATTCCTCGGGCACCGGCTGCGGCGCCGGCGTCTCGGCGGCGGGCGGTGCGACGGTGGCGCTCTGCGTGTCGGGCGCAGCGGCGGGTTCGGTCGGGGTCGTCGGCAGCGTCTGGGTCTCGACCTCGGGGGTGGTG
This sequence comes from Pseudooceanicola sp. LIPI14-2-Ac024, assembly GCF_042188925.1. GTDB lineage: Bacteria > Pseudomonadota > Alphaproteobacteria > Rhodobacterales > Rhodobacteraceae > Pseudooceanicola. The sequence goes on along the minus strand of NZ_CP170102.1, from coordinate 413,277 downwards.
CGGCTTTCGACGACCGGTTCGGACGGCGCGCCCAGGCCGTCCAGCGTGTTCACGCCGGCGGGAAAGAACTGCTGCTGGTAGGCCGACGGAAATGCGATGTAGCTGTCGCGCGGGATCGCACCCTCGCGCCGGAGCACGTTCAGGACCTGCCCTGCATCGTCCCGCGTGTAGGGGCCAAGCGCGATGGCGTACCAGCCGCCGTCGAGGAAGAAGCCGTTCACGTCCTGCAACCGCTGCGCGTAGGACTGGATCGCGGCGCGGGCCTCGGCGAGGGTCGGCTGCGCCTCGATCTGGACCCAGACAAGGTTCTGGTTCTGCTGCGCCGCGGCCGGCCGGGCCAAAAGGGTGACGGCCAGGCACAGCGAAAGGATAATGCGAGTCATGGGGAATGCCTCTGGTATACGTCTTTTCGTGCTCGTTTCCCCCGTTCTAGCAAATCCCCCGGCGGCTGCATCCAAAATGTGTGAAGACAGCCCAGCATTTGTTGACGCTGCCCGCGCCCCGGCATAGGCATGCGCCCGAACTTGCGCTGCGAGGAAGACCATGGCCGACACGAGCAAACCGAAGAGTTTCCAGGAGATCATCCTGCGGCTCCAGTCCTACTGGGCCGGCAAAGGCTGCGCGATCATGCAGCCCTATGACATGGAGGTCGGCGCCGGTACCTTCCACCCGGCGACCACGCTGCGTTCGCTCGGCACGCAACCCTGGGCTGCCGCCTACGTCCAGCCGTCACGCCGCCCGACCGACGGGCGCTACGGCGAGAACCCGAACCGGCTGCAGCACTATTACCAGTACCAGGTGCTGATCAAACCCTCGCCGCCGGACCTGCAGGACCTCTACCTCGGCTCGCTCCAGGCCATCGGCATCGACATGGACCTGCACGACATCCGCTTTGTCGAGGACGACTGGGAAAGCCCGACGCTGGGCGCCTGGGGCCTGGGCTGGGAGGTCTGGTGCGACGGCATGGAAGTGTCGCAGTTCACCTATTTCCAGCAGGTCGGCGGGCACGACTGCCACCCGGTCTCGGGCGAACTGACCTATGGCCTCGAACGCCTCGCGATGTATGTCCTCGGCATCGACCACGTGATGGACATGCCCTACAACGACCCGCAGGCGCCGATCGCGCTCAGCTACGGCGATGTCTTTCGCCAGACCGAGCAGGAATATTCCCGCTGGAACTTCGACGTGGCCAACACCGAGGTCCTGTTGAAGCATTTCGAAGAGGCCGAGGCCGAATGCGAGGCGATCCTGAGCCAGCCGGCCGAGGATCCCAAGACCGGCCGCCGCATCGTCATGGCACATCCCGCCTATGACCAGTGCATCAAGGCCAGCCACATCTTCAACCTCCTCGACGCGCGCGGCGTGATCTCGGTCACCGAACGGCAGGCCTACATCGGTCGCGTCCGGGCCCTGGCCAAGCAATGCGCCGATGCCTTCGTGACGACCGGCGCAGGTGGCTGGACGCCGGAGAGCGCGGCGTGAACGCCGGACGCATCTTTGCCGTCATCATCGTCGCCTCGGCCCTGATCGTCGGGGCGTCGGTCTACTACCTGCAGGTCTATGCCTTCTACGACGAGGTGGGGCCGAGCGGCCCGCAGGATGTGACGCTGGTGCCGGTCGGGTCCGACACGCCCGAACCGGTGCCCCACAGCGGTTTCCGCGCCATCGACGCCGACAGTTCGCCGATCCGCTACCGCGCCTGTTTCGCCGTCGACGTGGACGACGAGGCGCTGGCGGCCTTCACCCCCTACCCCAAGGCCGATCCGCTGAACGCGCCCGGCTGGTTCGACTGCTTCGACGCCGACGAGATCGGCGAGGCGCTGGCGACGGGCGAGGCACGGGCCTACCTCTCGGTGCCGGACGTGCATTACGGCATCGACCGGGTGATCGCCGTCCTGCCCGACGGGCGCGGGTTCGCCTGGCACCAGATCAACCACTGCGGCGAGGTCGTGTTCGACGGCCAGCCCGCCCCCGAGGGCTGCGCGGCCCCGCCCGAGGGCACCGCGCGGCAGTGACCCGCGACCGCGGCGGGGAACTTTCCGCCGCCTCAGGCGCTCTACCCTCCAGGAGGTAGACCGCCATGTCCAGCACGCAGGCCCCCGGGTGGGTCGTCCCCGTCATGCGCCTTGGCTATTCGGCCCGCGGCGTGGTCTATGTGATCGTCGGCGGCCTCGCCGTCCTTGCCGCCTGGCGCGGAGGGGAGGCCGAGGGCACGACCGATGCCCTTGCCAACCTGCGCGGCGCGCCCTGGGGTGTGCCCGCGCTCTGGGTCATCGCCATCGGCCTCTTCGCCTATGCGGTCTGGCGACTGATCGACGCCTGGATGGACCTCGAGGATTACGGCACCGGCCTCAAGGGCATCGTCGCGCGCACCGGGCAGGTGGTGACCGGGCTGATCCACGGGGCCCTCGGCGCGGCGACCATCCGGCTGGCGCTCGGCGACAGCTCCGGCGAAGGCGGCGGGACGCAGACCCTCGCCTCCAAGGTCCTGGCGATGGAGAACGGCGCGCTGATCATGATGGCGATCGGCCTCGTGACCATCGGCGCGGGCCTCTACTACGGCTACAAGGGCCTCGCCGAGAAGTACAAGGCGCACCTGCGCCGCAACGCCACGACCGAGCGCCTCGACCCGGCGATCAAGGCCGGGCTGCTGGCGCATGGCGCCGTGATCGTGCTGATCGGCGGCTTCCTCTTCTACGCCGGCCAGACCACCGATCCCGGCCAGGCCGGTGGCATGGGCCAGGCGTTCGAAACGGTGCGCGCCCAGCCCTTCGGGCGCGTGCTGCTGGCGCTTCTCGGCCTCGGGATGCTGGGCTTTGCGCTCTACTGCCTGGTCGAGGCGATCTACCGCGTGGTTCCGCGTGCCGCCGGTGGCGATGTCGCGACGCTGGCCACCCGGGTGAAGGCCCGCGCCGAGGGCGAGCTGCGCCGCGCCGCGGCCCGCGCGCCCTGACCCGCCGCGGCGAAATTCCCGCCGCCCTCTGGACCCCCGCGCGCTTCACCGCTAACACCCGCAGCAAGAAGGCGGCCCCCCGTTGGGGCCGCCCGAACGTGTCAGGGTGACAGGACATGCCCGATCTTCTGATCGAACTCTTTTCCGAGGAAATCCCGGCCCGCATGCAGGCCGAGGCCGCCGCGACCCTGAAGGCGCGCGTGACCGACGGCCTGGTCGAGGCCGGCCTGACCTATGCCGCCGCCCAGGCCTTCCACACGCCGCGCCGCCTGACGCTGGCGGTCGAGGGCCTCCTGGCCGAAAGCCCGACCACCCGCGAGGAACGCCGCGGCCCGCGCACCGACGCGCCCGAGAAGGCGATCGAAGGCTTCCTGCGCGGCGCCGGCCTGACCCGCGACCAGCTGTCCGCGCGCGAGGAGAAGAAGGGCACGTTCTTCTTCGCCGTGATCGAGAAGCAAGGCCGCCCCGCGGCCGAGATCGTGGCAGAGGTGCTCGAGGCGACGATCCGCAACTTCCCCTGGCCCAAGTCCATGCGATGGGGCGCGGGCACGCTCCGCTGGGTGCGGCCGCTGCACTCCATCCTCTGCCTGATGACGACCGAGGCCGGGGCCGAGGTCGTGCCGCTCGACATCGACGGGATCGCCGCAGGTGACAGCACCCAGGGCCACCGCTTCATGGCCCCCGCCCCGTTTTCCGTTGCCTCGTTCGAGGATTACGCCGCAAAGCTCAAGCGCGCGCACGTGATCCTCGACGCCGCCGAGCGTGCCGACCACATCTGGAACGACGCCACCAACGCCGCCTTTGCCGCGGGCCTCGAAGTGGTCGAGGACCGTGGCCTGCTGGCCGAGGTCGCGGGCCTTGTCGAATGGCCCGTCGTCCTGATGGGCGAGATCGGCCAGGACTTCCTCGACCTGCCGCCCGAGGTGCTGCAGACCTCGATGAAGGAACATCAGAAGTTCTTCTCGGTGCGGAATCCGCGCTCGGGACGGATCGAACGTTTCGTCACCGTGGCGAACCGCGAAACCGCCGACAACGGCGCAACCGTGCTGGCCGGCAACCAGAAGGTGCTGGCCGCCCGCCTGTCGGATGCCAAGTTCTTCTGGGAAAACGACCTGCGCGTGGCCAAGGCCGACAAGATGCAGCCCTGGCTCGACCAGCTGGAGAATGTCACTTTCCACGCCAAGCTCGGCTCCCAAGCCGACCGCATCCGCCGCATCGCCGCGCTCGCGCGCGAGATCGCGCCGCACGTCGGCGCCGATCCGGAGCTGGCCGCTCAGGCCGCGACCTATGCCAAGGCCGACCTCTCGTCCGAGATGGTCTATGAATTCCCCGAACTGCAGGGCCTGATGGGCCGCTACTACGCCGAGGCCGCGGGCCTTCCGGCCAAGGTCGCGCAGGCCTGCCAGGACCATTACTCGCCCCTGGGTCCCTCGGACGCCGTGCCCGAGGGCCCCGTCAGCCGCGCCGTGGCGCTGGCCGACAAGCTCGACACGCTGACCGGCTTCTGGGCCATCGACGAGAAGCCCACCGGGTCCAAGGACCCCTATGCCCTGCGCCGCGCCGCGCTCGGGGTGATCCGGCTGCTGCTCGCGGGCGACATCCGCCTCTCGCTGACCGACCTCGCCGCCAAGGCCGACGCCTTCGACGGCCAGGCCGACACCGCCGACCTGCTGTCGTTCTTCCACGACCGCCTCAAGGTTCACCTGCGCGACGCCGGGGTCCGCCACGACGTGATCGACGCCTGCCTCGCCATGCCGGGCAATGACGACCTGACGCTGCTGGTGAAACGGGCCGAGGCGCTGTCGGACTTCCTCAAGACCGAGGACGGCACCAACCTGGTGCAGGGCTTCAAACGGGCCTACAACATCCTCACCCAGGCCGAGGCCAAGGACGGCGTCGCCTACGAGTTCGGCGCCGATCCCAAGTTCGCCGAGACCGACGAGGAACGCGCGCTCTTCGACGCGCTGGAAACCGCGAAGCCGAAGATCGACGCGGCGATGGCGGCCGAGGATTTCGCCGCCGCCATGTCCGCCATGGCGGCCCTGCGCGCGCCGATCGACGCTTTCTTCGAGGCGGTGCAGGTCAATGCCGAGAACCAGGTCGTCCGCCGCAACCGGCTGAACATGCTGCATACGATCCGCGACACCTGCCTCAGGGCCGCCGATCTGACGAAACTGGACGGCTAAGGCCCGCCCCGGGCTTCATCTTGCCCAAAATACTCCCGCCGGAGGCACCGAAAGGCCCGGGCTCGATGCCCGGGCCTTTCGTCATCCGCGCAGGCGGCGCGGTCAGGCGCGCCAGAAATTCACCGTCAGGATGGCATAGACCACCATCAGTTCCAGCCGCCCGATGAACATGGCAAAGGCCAGCACCCATTTCGCGGTGTCGTTCAGCGGTGCGAAGTTGCCGGCCGGGCCGATGATGTCGCCCAGCCCCGGACCGATGTTGGCCAGCGCCGTTGCCGCCCCACTGATCGAGGTCACGAAGTCGAGCCCGGTCAGCGCCAGGGCAACCGACAGGACCCCCAGCGTCACCACGAAGAAGGCAAAGAACGTCATGACCGAGGAAATCACGTCCTCGCTGATCGTGCGTCCGTCGTAGCGCGGCTGGATCACCGCGTGCGGCGCATGGATCCGCCGGATCTGCGCCCGGATCGAGGCAAAGAGGATCTGGTAGCGGAAGATCTTGATCGAACAGGCGGTTGACCCCGCGCAACCGCCGATCAGGCCCATGAAGAAGAAGAGCGAGATGATGAACCCGCCCCAGGCCATGTAGTCGACGCTTGCGTAGCCCGTCCCGGTGATGATCGAGACGATGTTGAACATCGACTCGCGGAGGCTCTTTTCCCAGTGGTGCGGATAGATGTTCAGCAGGACCGCGAAGGTCACGACCACCAGAACCCCGATGGTCCAGAGGAAGGCGCGCGCCTGGCTGTCGCGAAAGATCGCGGTGTGGCTCCCGTTCAGCATCTGCACGTAGCGCACGAAGGGCAGCGCCGCCAGCAGCATGAAGACGGTGGCCACGTACTCCATCGGTCCCGAGAAGGCACCGAAGCTGGCATCGCGGGTCGAGAAGCCGCCGGTCGAGACCGTGGTCAGCGCGTGCACCGTCGCGTCGAACGCGCCCATGCCCAGCCCGAAGTAGCACAGTGCGCAGGCCAGCGTCAGGCCGACGTAGATCACCGAGATCTGCGCCGCGATGGCCCCGGCGCGGGGCAGGATCTTGCCCATGGTCTCGAACGCCTCGGAGCGGAAGATCTGCATCCCCCAACCCGCAGCTCGGGCAGGAAGACCATGGCGACCACGATGATCCCGATCCCACCCAGCCATTGCAGGATGCCGCGCCAGAGCAGCAGCCCCTTTGGCATGTCGTCGAGCCCGGTGAAGACGGTCGACCCTGTGGTGGTCAGGCCCGACATCGCCTCGAAGAAGGCATCGACCACGCTGGCTTGGGTGTCGCCGATGATGAAGGGGATCGCGCCGAACAGCGGCAGCACCAGCCAGACGAGCGAGGTCAGCAGGAAGGTCTGCTGCAGCGTCAGCCCCTCGCGCACGCCGTTCTGGCACGACAGCGCGGTGATCCCGCCGCAGAGCACCGCGATCAGCGCGCTTTCGGCAAAGACGGGCCAGTGCTCGCGCCCCTCGGCGATGTCGACCGCCAAGGGCAGCAGCATGGTCAGACCCAGCACCGCGGTCAGCAGGCCGATCACGTATCCGACGGGGCGCAGGTCAAACATGGCGGTCAGGCTTGGCCGTCGGGATGCGGGGTGTCAAGCGGGCTGGAGGGAGAGGCCGCCGATCTCTTCGATCAGGCGGAGGATCTCGGGCACGCCGTCCCCGGTCTTGAGGTTGGTGAAGACGAAGGGCCGGCCGGCACGTTGGGCGGCCGCGTCCCGCTCCATCACCGAGAGGTCCGCGCCCACGTACGGGGCGAGGTCGGTCTTGTTGATGACGAGGATGTCGGACCGGGTGATCGCCGGGCCGCCCTTGCGGGGATCTCCTCTCCCGCGGCGACGTCGATCACGTAGATCGTCATGTCCGCCAGCTCAGGCGAGAAGGTGGCCGAGAGGTTGTCGCCGCCCGATTCCACCAGCACGAGGTCGAGGTCGGGGAACCGCGCGTTCAGCTTGTCGATGGCGTCGAGGTTGATCGAGGCATCTTCGCGGATCGCGGTGTGCGGGCAGCCGCCGGTCTCGACGCCCATGATGCGGTCGGCGCTGAGCGCCTGCATCCGCACCAGCGCCTCGGCGTCTTCCTGGGTGTAGATGTCGTTGGTGACGACGGCGATGGAATGGGTGTCGCGCAGCGCGCGCGCCAGGGCGGCGGTCAACGTGGTCTTGCCGGCACCGACCGGGCCGCCGAGGCCGATCCGCAGGGGACCGTTGGGGGATTGCGTCATGTCACGTCTCCGATCCGTTCCGTCAGGTAGAGATGCAGCCGCCCCGGCCCGATCTCGGCCGCGCCGATCTTCCACAGGCCCTTGCTCGCGCCCGCGGCCGGGTCGTCCACGCCGTTCGGCATCACCTGCCGGACCCAGACGATCTTGCCCGGCGCCAGCGCCTTGCGCCAGGCCTCGTGCTCGGGCGCCATCCACCAGTCGGGGCCGCCCTCGCTCTCCAGCCCCTGGTAGGTCGGACCGGGCTTGCCCTGCCAGTCGATCGCCCCCTCCTCGCGGTCGTGCAGGATCGGGACGGGTTCGGTCCCGAACAGCTCGATCGACCGCAGGTTGGTCGCACGCGCGAACCATGAGCCGCGGTAAAGGTGGGCCAGCTTGAAAAACTCACTCATGACCTGAAAAGTCGCGTCCCCTGCCTTTCGTGCCGCATCGACGCGATGTCGATCAGCGGCACGGCACCCCCAACCGCTTCAACATCACCGGGGACGGCCTGCGTTGCAAGATCTTCGATCCGGGGCGACGCTAGGGCAAGCACGCGCTGCCCGTCGGTCTGGCCCAGCGGAATCAACCGGATAGCGGCCGAGGTGATGCTGGCGGCAAAGGCCTGGACAAAGAGCCGGAGGGTCAGGTCAAGCGGCAGTTCAAGCAGCCGGGCGGCACGGCCGACGACCACCGGATAGGCCATCGGGGCCAGGTCGATCCCGTGCAGGGCGGCGGCGGTGGCGGCAAAGGCGCGGCCCTGTGCCAGCGTCTCCTCCCGCCGCTCGGAACTGGGCGCGAGCGCGTCGGCCAGCTCGGCGATCCCGTCAAGCGCGGCGTCGTCGGCCCGGTAGGCGGCGGCCAGCAGGATCGCGTCGTTGCGCCCGCTGCCGTGTTCCAGCACCGTGTCGAGCCAGTCGGCAAAGGCCGCGGCATCCGTGACGCGCCCGGCCGCGACGTCCCACTCCAGCCCGTGCGAATAGGCGAAGGCGCCCACCGGAAAGGCAGGCGACAGCCACTGGTGCAGGATCAGCGCCGGGTCAGTGGTGGTGCCCATGCCCGTCATCGTGGTGGTGGTGATGGTGGTGGTGTTCGTGCGGTCCGCCCTCGGCCTCGCCGTGGCTGTGGCCATGCGTGCGGCCCTGGCCATAGGCGCCGCCTTCGGGGCGGAACGGGGCCATGACATGATGCACATGCGCGCCGAGGCGGTGCAGCATGTCCTCCATCACCTTGTCGCTGCGGATGCGCAGGGCGGTTTCGGAGATCTCGCAGGGGGTGTGGCGGTTGCCGATGTGCCAGGCCAGCCGGGTGAGCCCGGCGCCCGTGACCTCGGCCAGCGGCTCGGGGGCCGCCTCGATGCCGATCAGTCTGCCGTCCTCGAGCACCAGCGCGTCGCCCTCGTCGAGCGAGACGGTCTGGTCGAGGTCGACCAGCACCCGCGCGCCAGCTTCGGTGGTGATCACCTTGCGGCGCAGGAAGCGGGCGTCGTAGTCCAGCCGCACCACGTCGGCGCAGGCTTGCCCGTGACCGGCCCTCAGGACCTCGCGGGCGGGATGCGGGGCGGCGGCGCTCATCGCGCCGCCCCCATAACCGCAACGTCGGTCGCGATCAGACGTAGAACAGGTCGCGGAAGACGTAGGACGGGATCTCTTCGCGCTTGATGCCGCGCTTGGCCAGCTCTGCGTCCGACAGGGCGTTCAGCTTGTGGATCTGATGCACGCGCGAGCGGCTTTCCACGTAGGCGTTGAAGCCCTGGCCGAGGCCGGTCAGGAAGTTGTCGAAACGCGCCCGGAAGCCCGATGCGCTGGATACTGTCGATGCGTTTGCCATTGGAAACCTCGTTCGGTCTGGGTTCAGGTTTCCTCCCCTGCGACTGAAGATAAGTCAGCGCCGTTGCCCTAACCACCGCCAATGGCGAAACCCCGCCATGCATTTGCTGCAACGCAGCAAAATTGTCGAAATCTTGTCCGTTCCGCAGCATCGTGACCTCAGAACAGGAAGTAGCGCTGCGCCATCGGCAGTTCGGTCGCCGGTTCGCAGGTCAGCAGCTCGCCATTGGCGCGCACTTCGTAGGTTTCGGGATTCACTTCGATTTCCGGCGTAGCATCGTTCAGCAGAAGGTCCTTCTTGCCGATATTGCGGGTGTTCAGAACCGCCACCGTCTGCTTGGCCAGTCCCAGGGTGTTGCCGATGCCTTCGGCCTGTGCAGCTGCAGAAATGAACGTCACGGCCGAGTTTTCCAGCGCCCGGCCATACGCTCCGAACATGGGTCGGGTGTAGACCGGCTGCGGTGTCGGGATCGAGGCATTCGGATCCCCCATCTGGGCGCAGACGATCATGCCGCCGATCAGCACCATCTCGGGCTTCACCCCGAAGAAGGCCGGGCTCCACAGCACAAGGTCGGCGCGCTTGCCTTCCTGGATCGACCCGATCTCGTGGCTTAGGCCATGCGCGATGGCCGGGTTGATCGTGTATTTCGCGATGTAGCGGCGGACGCGGAAGTTGTCGTTGTCGCCCTGCTCTTCCGGCAGGCGCCCGCGCTGCTTCTTCATCTTGTCGGCGGTCTGCCAGGTGCGGATCAGCACCTCGCCCACGCGGCCCATGGCCTGGCTGTCCGACGCGATGATCGAGAACGCGCCCATGTCGTGCAGGATATCCTCGGCCGCGATCGTTTCGCGCCGGATGCGGCTTTCGGCAAAGGCCACGTCCTCGGGGATCGACTTGTCGAGGTGGTGGCACACCATCAGCATGTCGAGATGCTCGTCCAGCGTGTTGACCGTGAAAGGCCGCGTCGGGTTGGTCGACGACGGCAGCACATGCTCCTCGCCGCAGATCTTGATGATGTCGGGGGCGTGACCACCGCCCGCGCCCTCGGTGTGGAAGGCGTGGATGGTCCGGCCCTTCATCGCCTTCACGGTGTTCTCGACGAAGCCCAATTCATTCAGCGTGTCGGTGTGGATCATCACCTGCACGTCGTAATCGTCGGCGACCCCCAGGCAGCAGTCGATCGCACCGGGCGTGGTGCCCCAGTCCTCGTGCAGCTTCAGCGCACAGGCGCCCGCCCTGATCTGTTCCTCAAGCGCCGCGGGAAGCGAGGCGTTGCCCTTGCCGGCAAAGGCCAGGTTCATCGGGAAGGCATCGGCCGCCTGCAGCATCCGCCCCAGGTGCCAGGGTCCGGGGGTCACGGTGGTCGCCAGAGTCCCGTGTGCCGGGCCGGTGCCGCCGCCCAGCATGGTGGTCAGGCCGGAATGCAGCGCGTCCTCGATCTGCTGCGGACAGATGAAGTGGATATGGCTGTCGAAGCCGCCCGCGGTCAGGATCTTGCCCTCGCCCGCGATCACCTCGGTCCCCGGGCCGACGATGATGTCGACGCCCGGCTGGGTGTCGGGGTTGCCCGCCTTGCCGATGGTGTGGATGCGCCCGTCGCGCAGGCCCACGTCGGCCTTGTAGATGCCGGAATGATCCACGATCAGCGCATTGGTGATGACCGTGTCCACCGCGCCCTGCGCGCGGGTCGCCTGGCTTTGCCCCATGCCGTCGCGGATCACCTTGCCGCCGCCGAACTTGACCTCTTCGCCGTAGAGCGGCGCGTTGACCGCGCCCGCCCCCATGGCGGCGCGTTCCGCGGTCAGGTCGCGCTCGACCTCGATGATCAGGTCGGTGTCGGCCAGCCGCAGGCGGTCGCCGGTGGTCGGCCCGAACATCGCGGCATAGTCGGCACGGGAGATATGGGTGGGCATCTGTCGTCTGCTCCTGGGATCTTGTCGGTCGTCTGCCCTGTCACTCGGCCGTGCCGGGCATCGGTGGCGGAGGCGAGGGCTGGCGGCGGGCACGCTTGCCCTTGGCGGTTGCGGGCGGTGTCAGCGCGACCACGTTGGCGCGGACCACCGGACGTTTCGGGACGGGCCGTGGCTTGGGGGCCGGACGGGCGGCCTCCCTCGGCGGCTTCGGCGGCCAGGTCACGCCCATGTAGGCGGCCAAGAAGGGGTTCGGGCACCACATCGCCCGGTTCAGTTCGACCACCAGGCGCAGCTGGCGTTCGGCCATGAAACCGTAGAGCTGCATCATCTGCACCGGCCAGGCCGTGCGCGGATCGGACATGGGCATTGCGAACACTCCCCTTGCGGCGGTCAGAGGTCCCCCATCACCGCCTGGTTGAAGCCGAAGATGCGGCGGGCGCCGCCGATCGGGATCAGATGCACCTCGCGCCGCTGCCCGGGTTCGAACCGCACCGCCGTCCCCGCCGCGATGTCGAGCCGCATGCCCCGCGCCGCCGCCCGGTCGAAATCGAGTGCCGGGTTCGCCTCGGCAAAGTGGTAGTGGCTGCCGACCTGCACCGGGCGGTCGCCGGTGTTGGCGACCATCAAGGTGATCTGCTCGCGGCCTGCGTTCAGCTCCAGCGTGCCCTCGGCGGGGAAAAGCTCACCAGGGATCACGGCGCGGGGCCTCCTGCCGGACGGGAATGCGCACCGGTTGCGGCGCCGGGAGGAGCCCCAGTCGGATCGCGATCTCTTTCAGTGTTTCCAGCATGTTGAAACCCCCTCCTACCGTATCGGGTTATGCACGGTGACCAGCTTGGTTCCGTCCGGGAACGTCGCCTCGACCTGCACCTCGTGGATCATCTCGGGCACGCCGGTCATGCACTGCTCGGCCCGGACGACCTGTGCGCCGGCCTCCATCATGTCGGCGACCGAACGGCCGTCGCGCGCGCCCTCGACCACCGCGTCGGTGATCAGTGCGATCGCTTCGGGGTGGTTCAGCTTCACCCCCCGCGCCAATCGCTTGCGCGCCACCTCGGCGGCCATCGCGATCAGCAGCTTGTCCTTTTCTCTCGGCGTCAATTGCATGTCAGAGCATCCACGGTCTTGGTAAGTCGCCGCCCGTCAGCAGGCGGATGGCCGGGATCAGGGCCCGGCGCAGGAAAAATCCGTCCTCGGCCACGATCCGGGCCAAGAGAACCCCGTCCCGGATCGCAGAGCAAGCCCCCTGCCCACCCAGCACGGCACGCAGTCGGTCGGCCATGTCACCGGCATTGGGCCGCACCAGCAGAAGGGTTGCCATGGCCCGTCCGCCCGCGGCCACCCCGGGCCGTTGCAGGAGTGCGTCGATGTCGCCCCTCAGGCGCAGCGTGTCGGCAAAGACGAGCCGCCCGTCGCGGCGGATGCGCCAGCGGTCCTCGATCCGCGCGTTGCGCACGACCTCATTCATCGCGGCGCGGCCAAAAATCAGAGGCTCGACCGCCAGGAGCTCGCCGCCGGCATCCACGTCCGCTTCGATCCGACGCTCCAGCGCGGCGCCCTCGAAGACGATGGTTTCCTGCGGCAGCCAGTGCAGGCTGGCGCCCGCATCAACCGTCAGCCGGGTCGACACGCGCCCGACCTCGCCCGGCTGGGCGCGGTAGATGCGTTCGGCGGCCTGGCTGGTCATGCAGAGCTGCCCGTCCGCCGCGACGCCGGCCCCCAGGCTGAACCGGTCACCGCCGGTCACGCCGCCGCCGGTGTTCAGGAACACCGCCTGCATCCGCGCGGTCCGGCCATGCGGGAACAGCGCCTTTAGGGACCCCTGCTGTCGCAACGTGGCGATCCGCGTCCGGCCACCGCGCGGCTGCACCGTCAACGCCAGTTCTCCCTGCGCGCGCGGCTGGCGCGGCGGGGCTGGCCGGGTCAGGTCTTGGGCAGCGGCGTTGATGGCAGTGTCCTCCGTCAGGCCGAGACTAGGCGGAGTTGGGCGGCCAGTGCGAGCCAAAACAGACGCCCGCGCCGGGTGGACGCGGGCGTCTGTTTTCCCAAAGCCCAAAAACTGGGCAATCCTCGGAGCTTAGCCCACCTTGTGCAGGGTGGCGAAGAGCTGCGGATCAAGGCTGGCGGCGGCAAAGGTCGGGCCTTCGGTCAGAATCGACACCGCGTCGTGCGAATGCAGGCTTTCCTGGTGGCTGGCGATCACGCGGAAATCGCCGATCCGGGGATCGTCGGACAGCTGTTCCGAGAAAAGCCGCACCGCGTCCTCGACAAAGATCGGGTTCGCGGCGTTCAGTTCGGCGAAGGCCTGTTCGTCCTCGCGCTTCACCATGACCTGCGTTTCGGTCGGCACGGCGGCGCGGGCCTTGTCGATCAGGTCCTCATACCAGAGCGTGTCGCCGGGGTTCACCACGACCGACAGCCGCGCGACAGACCGCTGCGAATGCGGCGTGGCCAGTTGCCCCCGTTCGCGGCGTGCGTGTTCGGACAGTTCGAGCGAGCACGGGCAGGTCGAGGAATAGACGTAGTCGAGGTGCACGATCTGCAGCCGCTGTCCGTTCTGTTCGACCAGTTCCAACGCGATGTCGTAATACTGGTACCCCTGCAGGCCGGAGCGCAGGCTTTCGCGCAGGACCGGGTAGGAAAACCGCATCTGGATCCGGGCATCGAGGCTGTCGAGGTCGGACTTGTAATCGTCAAGAGCGGCCTCGATCACCTTGAAGCTGAACGTCTTTTCGGCATGGACGTAGAAGCTCCGCATGATCCGGGACATGTTGATGCCCTTCTTGTCGGCCTCGAGACTGACGGTCCCGGTGACCGAGGCGTCGAGCGTCCGTTCGCCCCCCGACCGGGTGCGAAACCGGATCGGCAGGCGGAAGTTCGAGATTCCAACATGTTGCAGCGCAACGTTGGCGCCGCGGATCAGGCTAGACGGGCCGTTCTGAAGGTCGGGTAGCGTCGCACGATAGCCCTCGTCTGAGGTGAATTCCTGCGGGTATTCCCTTGACAGGACGGGATAATCCGACGCGCCCGACAGAAGTTTCGACACCGCGGGGTCAAGCGCGACGATTTCGGAATTGCTCGCCGTTTCGGCCCAGAGCCGCAGGCGGTCCAGCGCCTCGCGCGCCTCTTTCGCGTCCGGTCGTGCGGCCATGTCTTTCGGATGTACGTTCATCGTCCGCCCCTTCCTGGGAAACCCCCCTGATATAAGCGTTCAGGAGTCACATTTCCAATTCCGAGTTGATACGCGGAACAGTCCGAGGCGGATCAGTTTCAGATCCGGTCGAGCGCCTGGTCGAGGTCGGCGATCAGATCGCCCACATCCTCGAGCCCGGCCGACAGCCGCACCAGCCCCGGCCCGATCTGGAGCGTGTCCTTCTGCTCTTGCGGGAGGCGTTGGTGCGTGGTGGTGGCGGGATGGGTCACGATCGACTTCGCATCGGCGAAGTTGTTGGAAATCGTGAACAATTCCAGTGCGTTCATGAAGGTGAAACAGGCGTCCTTGCCGCCCTTCACGTCGAACGCCACGACCGTTCCGCCCGACGGCGCCTGCCGCATCGCCACAGCGTGCTGCGGGTGGCTGGGCAGTTGCGGGTAGCGCACATATGTCACCTTGGGATGCTGTTCCAGCCACTCGGCGATCTGCATGGCCGCTGCCGCCTGTGCACGTACGCGCAGGTCCAGCGTGTCGAGTGATTTAAGGTGCGTCCAGGCGGCGAAGGGGTTCATCGCCCCGCCGGTGTGCTTGACGTAGGTCTCGATCGGCCCGCGCACGAGGTCCTTCGACCCGCAGATGATCCCGCCCAGCATCCGGCCCTGCCCGTCAACGTGCTTGGTCGTGGAGACGACGCAGAGGTCCGCGCCACAGGCCTTGGAATAGGCAAAGACCGGGGTCGCCATCGCGTCATCGACCACCACGAGCGCGCCGTGCGCATGGGCCAGGTCGCAGACGAACTTCAGGTCGACCACCTCGAGCGTCGGGTTCGAGATGCCTTCGAGGAAGACGAGCGTCGTCTCGTCCGTGATCGCAGCCTCCCAGGCGGCGTTGTCGGTGCCGTCGACCAGCGTGATCTCGACCCCGAAGCGGGCAAGGACGTTTTCCAGAATGAAGAGGCAGGAGCCGAAGAGCGCGCGTGCCGCCACGACCTTGTCGCCGCCCTTGAGCAGCGCCATCAGCGCGCCGTTGACCGCCGCCATGCCCGAGCCGCAGGCAAACGCGTCCTCGTAGCCCATGACCTGGGCCATGCGGTTCTCGAACATGCGGACGGTCGGGTTGCCGTAGCGGGCATAGATGAACTCGTCATCGCCGGTCTCGATGAACCGCGCCTCGGCCGCCTCGGCGGTTTCGTAGACAAAGCCCTGGGTGAGAAAGATCGCCTCGCTCACCTCGCCATACTGCGACCGGCGAATGCCGCCATGCACGAGTTGCGTGCGCTTCTTCCAGTTGTCGCTCATCTCAGCCTCCTGGTTCGGGCCGAAGCGATACAAGGACGT
Source organism: Pseudooceanicola sp. LIPI14-2-Ac024 (assembly GCF_042188925.1). Taxonomy (GTDB): domain Bacteria; phylum Pseudomonadota; class Alphaproteobacteria; order Rhodobacterales; family Rhodobacteraceae; genus Pseudooceanicola. The sequence continues at coordinate 397,719 of NZ_CP170102.1, read as the reverse complement.
CCCGGCAATGGCAACATGGATCGCCGACCGCCACGCCGCATGCGCGCGCCCCGTCGTTCGCGCCGGCACGGACGCGTTTCGCGAAACATCACCGGCCCCATGCCCCGGCACGGCAAGGACGCCGCTCCCCCAAAGGGACAAGCCGATACGCCTTCTGTCGGGGTTTTGCATCGCGGCGCGGGATATCGCGGTCAAAGGGATGCGTTCCGGGGTGGCGGGCACGCTGTTAGCGTCGCCCTGCGGTTGGCATTCCCTTCCGTGATGTCGTCCGGGGAGAGCACCGATCATGCGCGTCGCCGTCATCACGCCCTACTACAAGGAGCCCGAGGCCATCCTGCGCCAGTGTCACGAGAGCGTGCTGGCGCAGACATTCGCCTGCGATCACGTGCTGGTGTCGGACGGCTTCCCGAACCCCGTCGTTGCCGGGTGGGCCGTCGAACATTTCACCCTGCCCAGGGCCCATGCCGACGCGGGCAACATGGGCCGGGTGGTGGGGAGCGTCAGCCTCTTCGCCCGGGGCTACGACGCGGTGGCCTTCCTCGACGCCGACAACTGGTACGACGCGGATCACGTCGGCAGCCTGGTCGACCTGCAGTCTCGGACTGGCGCGGCGGTCTGCGTCACCCGGCGCGCCATGCATCGCCTGGACGGCAGCTACATGTTCGAGGACGACAAGAGCGACGGCCACCGGCACGTGGACACCAACTGTCTTTTCCTCACCCGCGCCGCCCTGCCGCTGATCGCACGATGGGCGCACATGCCGCGAGAGCTCTGGCCGGTCGGCGACAGCGTCTACTGGAGCTCGATCCGGAGGTCGGGGCTGCCCGTGGCGCGTCTGGAGCGGCCGACCGTCCACTATCGCACCACGTGGGAGTCCGATTACAGCAGGCTTGGCGAGGCGCTGCCCGAAGGTGGCAAGACCAGCGCCTTCACCGACCAGCCTTACCTCTGGTTCAAGGCGCTGCCCGCGGCGGACCGCTGGCGCATCTGGCGGGAGTTCGGCTTTCCCCTGCGCCGCCGATCGGTCGCGCGGCTTGTGGTGCAGCACGCGGTCTCGAGCCTCACGCCGTCTGCCGCCGGCAGGGCGAAGCAGTGATTGCCCACGACCCCGCGCCACTCGTTTCGCAATTGGCCGAGGTGGCCGCATCCGACACCTCCGGGCGGAGCGACCTGCTCGACACCTGGCGGCGGCGCGGCGGTGCACTGATCGCGGCCCGCCGGGCCGAGCATGACGGGCTTCTGGACACCGTGGAGGCCCTGATCGCGCGGCGGCAATACGGCGAAGCCGCCGCCGCCGCGCAGGTCGCCGCGACCTACCCGGTCCTCTGGCACACCGGCCAGTTCGTGAGCCCGCGCCTGGAAGCGGCCATCCGGGACATCGCGGTCGCGGCACTTCCGAACCGACAGGACAGCGCTTCGGGACGACCGGGCACGACGGGCTTGCGCGTGCTGCACGTTGCCACCGAGCTCTACGGCATCGGCGGTCACGCCCGCATGGTCGCCCGCTGGGTGCGCAGCGATCCCGAGAACGAGCATTCCCTTGCGCTCACCGCCCAGCACCGCCCCGTGCCCGACGACGCCTGCGCCGCCGTTGCCGCATCTGGCGGATGGGTGACCCAGCTGAACGCGCAGCCCGGCGACCTGCTGCGACGGGCGCGGCGGCTGCAACGGCTGATCCTGGCCGCCGACCTCGTGGTCCTGCACATCCACAACCAGGACATCGTTCCATTGCTGGCGCTTGGCGGGATGACGGATCGCCCGCCTGCCCTGCTGCTCAATCACTGCGACCACCAATTCTGGGCGGGGGCCGCGTTTGCCGACCTCGTCGTCTGCACGCGACGGTCCGGACAGCAACTCTGCCTCGACCGGCGCGGGCTTGCGCCCGACAGGGTCGCTTTGATGCCGCTCTGCCTCGCGCCGGACAGCGCGGTCGGAAACCGGGCCACCGCGAAACAGGCCCTTGGGCTGCCCGCGGACGCGGTCGTGGTGGTCACCATCGCCCGGGCGGTCAAGTTTCGCGACATCGGCGGCGACACCTTTGTCGACACCCTGCTTCCGGCGCTTCGGGCGGACCCGAACCTGCACCTCGTCGTGGTGGGCCCCGGCGCCGTGCCCGCGTGGCAGGCGGGCGTCGACAGCCTCCCGCCCGGCCGGGTCCGGCTGGTTGCTGAAACGCCCGAGACCGGTCGCTACCTCGATGCGGCCGACATCTACCTCGACTCCTTTCCCTTCGTTTCGATCACCTCGCTGTTCGAGGCCGGGCTGCACGGCCTGCCGCTGGTCACGCGCGGCGCGTTCGGGGCGGATTGCCGGGTGATGGAGGCGGATTCGCCCGGGCTGGACGGCGTGCTGGTGCGGACGCAATCGCCCGAGGCGCTCTGCGAAACCCTGCTGGACCTCGCCGCGGATTGGGCCGCGCGTGAAGACCTGGGCAACCGGACCCGCAACGAGATCATGGGCACGAATGTCGAGGCGAACTGGCGGCGCGCGCTGCACGCGGTCTACCGCGCCGCACGGCAAGTGCCGCGTCAGACGGGGGCACTGGTGCCCGCCGGGACAATCAGCGACCTCGACCGCTTCATCCCCTTCGTGTTCGACGATCAGACCTGCGAGGATACCGCACTGGCCCGACGGGCCTGGGCAACCGAACTGGGGCTGAAGACGACGCCCTACGGCTGGCGCCTGCGCAAGATCGCCTGGCTGGTCCGCGAAAACCGACTGCACGGTTCCGCGTTCCGCCCGCTCATCCCGGGATGGATCAGCGTGCAGGTGCGGTCGCGCCTCGGCTACGCCTTGCGCTGAGCAGCCACCCCTCACCCCGCCGCATGATTCTGCGCCGCAGCGTGTCCCGACCGCAACGTCATCAAGGCGTTACGCAGTCTTAACCAAGATTTTGCAGCCCGGGCGCAAAAGACCCCAGATGCAGCGTGAGGGGGCAAGGGGATGTCCATTCTCAGAATCAACGCGGATCACAACGGGCTGACCCTGCACGACAGCGGTGCGCCTCTGGCCCCGGCGCTGATCGCGGCGCTGGCGGGCAGCGGGCCGGTGGTGATCATGGTCCACGGGTTCAAGTTCGAACCGGGCCACCCCGAACATTGCCCGCATACCCACATCCTGTCGGACCTTGCCGACAACGACGATCCCCGCGCGCTCAGCTGGCCGCGGGCCCTCGGCATGACCGGGGCGGAAGGGCCGCTCGGCATCGCCTTCGGCTGGCCCTCGCGTGGCAGCATCTGGCAGGCCTACGGCCAGGCCGAGATCGCGGGCCGGGCGCTGGCCGCCCTGATCGGGCGGATCCGGCGGTTGGCGCCGCACCGCCCGGTCCGCACGATCGCGCATTCGCTGGGGGGCCGCGTGGTCCTGGCCGCCCTACCCCATCTCAGGCCCGGCGATGTCGAACGCATCGTGCTGCTGTCCCCGGCCGAACTGATCCACATCGCCGAGGGGCGGCTGGCCACGGCCGCCGGGCGCGCGGCCGAGGTACTGAGCGTGTCGAGCGGGGAGAACCACCTCTTCGACCGGTTGCTCGAGGCGGCGTTCGGCCACCACTGGGCCCGCGCCATGACCCGCGCGCGCCAGCCCCTGCCCGGCACGCTGGACCTGCAGCTCAACGATCCTGCGGCGCTGACGGCGCTGGCCCGGCTCGGGTTCTCGGTCGCCCCGCCGGACCGCCGGGTGTGCCACTGGTTCAGTTACCTCCGGCCCGGGGTCTTCGACCTCTACCGGGCGCTCCTGGGAGCGCCGGATGGCCTGACGCTGACCGACCTGCAGGCGGCCTTGCAGGGTGCCGCCGCCACCCCGGCCCGCCCGGCACGCGCGTGGCCCTTGTTCGCCGCCGGGAATGCGCCATGATGCCCCCGCACAAGAGGACATCACATGACCGCGCCCATCGATCTCTACTACTGGCCCACTCCGAACGGCTGGAAGGTTTCCATCTGCCTTGAGGAGATGGGCCTGCCCTATGACGTGCACCTCGTGAACATCGGCAAGGGCGAACAGTTTGCGCCCGAGTTCCTGAAGATCTCGCCCAATAACCGGATGCCGGCGATCACCGATCCCGAGGGGCCAGACGGCAAGCCGATCTCGATCTTCGAGTCCGGCGCGATCCTGCAATACCTCGCCCGCAAGACCGGACGCTTCTGCGGCCCGACACAGCGCGAACGGATCGCGGTCGACCAGTGGCTGATGTGGCAAATGGGCGGCCTCGGACCGATGTCCGGCCAGGCGCACCACTTCCTGGGCGCGGCCCCGGCGATGGACCCGCCGCAGGACCTGCCCTACGCCAAGGACCGCTACCGCAACGAGGTCGGACGCCTCCACCGCGTGCTCGACACGCAGCTGGCCGCCAACGAATACGTTGCGGGCAGCTTCTATTCCATCGCGGACATGGCGATCTGGCCCTGGGCCATGCTCTACGAGAAGCAGGAACAGGACATCTCGGACAAGCCGCACCTGCAACGCTGGCTGAAGCTCGTGGGCGACAGGCCGGCAGTCCAGAAGGGCCAGCAGCTGCACCTCGACCTGCGCAACAGCGGCGCGCGGGACAAGGACGCGCAGAAAATCCTCTACGGCCAGAAGGGCTGAGCGATCAGCCCCGTGCCGCCGCCCGCAGCGACGGCACATCGGCCAGCGGTCCGGGCCGCAGCCAGCGGGCCAGGGCATCGCGGGCGGGTCGGCTGCCATCGACCTCGATCCGCCCGTCGCCGCGCGCGGCGGTCAGCGTGACCTCGCCGCGCCAGATGTAGATCAGCGTGGCAAGGTCGCTGGCGAGGTAGAGGTCGACCTCGAAGCCCGGATCGTGCACGCAGAGTTCACAGCGCCCGGCCTCGTTCAGGAACCACCAGCGGGCCTTGTGGGCGGGCTGGTCGGTCAGGCCAAGCTCGACCACCGTCCGGCCAGCGCCGAAGGCCCGCGGGTCGCAGTTCTTCTCCATCGCCCAGAGCAGCAGGTCGAGGTCCATCTCGTCCTCGGCCAGGTCACGCCGCGACCAGTGCTGCCCCCAGGTGCCGAGCGCCAGCACGATCGGGGCGAAATCGGCGCCCGCGGGGGTCAGGTGATAGGTCCAGCTGCGCCCCGAGGGCGACTTGTGCCGCTCCACGATCCCCTCGGCCTCCAGCTCCTTGAGCCGCGCCGACAGGACCGAGGGCGAGGCCAGCGGCACGCCGCGCTGCAGGTCCGAGAACCGCGTCGCCCCGCCGGCGAGATCGCGCAGGATGAGCGGTGTCCAGCGGGTGCAGAACACCTCGGCCGCCTTGGCGATCGGACAGAATTGGCCATATCTCTTCATCGGTCTCCTCCCGTTCCCGACAGGCCACCGCTTCCCGGGGCGACGATACTACGTTTTCGAAACTATCGCGCGACAGACGGCGCGTGGTTGCCTGGCTGGGCGGGGATCGGCCCGCGTGGACCACCGGAGGATGCCATGACAATCACCGAAACGGACGAGGCCGGCCCTGCCGCCACGATGTGGGGCCTGGGCGGCGAGAAATACGACCTCGTCAGCTTTGCCATCTCGGATGCGCTGGCCCATGCGGCGCAGCGCCTCGACCCCGCGCCAGGCTCGCGGGTGCTGGACGTGGCCACCGGCACCGGGTGGAGCGCGCGGAACGCGGCGCGCTACGGCGCCCATGTCACCGCCTGCGATTTCGCGCCGGGGATGCTGACGGCGGCCCGCGCCCTGTCCGCCGGGGTGCAACCCGCCATCGAATTCCACCAGGCCAGCGCCGAGGCGCTGCCGTTCGAAGACGCGGCCTTTGACGGCGTCATCTCGACCTTCGGGGTGATGTTCGCGGCCGATCCCGCGCGCGCGGCGGCCGAGCTGGCCCGCGTCGTCCGGCCCGGCGGCCGGCTGGCGCTCGCGACCTGGGTGCCGGGCGGCAGCGTGGCCGAGTTCTTTGCCATGCTCGCGGCGTTCTCGGATGCGCCGCCGCCGCCCTCAAACCCGATGGACTGGGGCGAGCCGGACAGGCTGCAGGCGCTGCTTGGCGGAGCCTTCGTGCTGGAGTTCGAGCCGGGGGTCAGCCACGCGCGGCACGCCGACGAGGCGGCGATCTGGGCGTGGTACCTGGCCGGCTTTGGCCCTGTGAAGCTGCTGCACGACGCGCTTGGCCCTGACGACCGGGCGCGGTTGCGCACGGCTTTCGATGCCTTCCACGCGCACTATCGCACGCCGTCGGGCCGGCTCGACGTGACGCGCGACTACCTCGTCACCATCGGCACCCGGCGGTGAGCCAAAGGGCGGCGGTCAGGCGCCGTCGCCCTTGCTGTCCTTCTCGGTGCCGTGTTCCTGGAACAGCTTGCCCTGCGTCATGAAGAAGACGAAGATCGCCGCGGTCAGGCCGAAGGTCTTGAAATAGACCCAGGTGTCGGTGGATTGGGTGCGCCAGATGACCTCGTTCAGGACGGCGAGGCCGAAGAAGAACCCGCAGAGCCGGCGCGTCAGGATCATCCAGCCCTCGTCGTCGAGCGGCACCGCCTCTTCCATCACCAGCTTGAGCCAGCTTTCCCCGCGCAGGAGCCCCACGCCAAGCGCGCCGCCGAACAGCAGGTAGATCAGCGTCGGCTTCATCTTGAAGAACCGGTCGTCGTTCAGCCAGACCGAAAGCCCGCCGAAGATCGTGATCAGCACCGCCGTCACCACCTGCATCTTCGACAGCTTGCCGGTCAGCTTCCACAGGATGCCGGTGCAGATCAGGATCAGCGGGATGAAGCCCGCGGTGACCACGATGAAACCGTCGTATTCGCGCCCGCCGATGGTGAAGCTCCGGTCGCGCACCAGCAGGTAGGCGACGAAGAAGGCCACGATCGGCCCCAGCTCGAGCGCGGGCTTGACCCATTTCGGCAGGTGTTTCGCGTCGTCGGTCATCTTCAGCCTCCAAGTTCCACCACGACCGCACCCAATGCGATCAGCGTCATCAGCGCAACCCGGCGCGGGCCCACCGTCTCTTTCAGCACCAGCCAGCCGATCACGGCGGCGAACACTGTCGAGGTCTCGCGCAATACCGCCGCTTCCCCCACCTTGTCGAGCCGTGTTGCCAGCATCACCGCCCCGAACGAGCCCCAGCCGATCACCGCCCCGGTCACGCCAAGCCGCATGAGGTCGCGCAGCGGCGGCTTGTAGACCGTGCGTTTCCAGCGCCAGGCCGCGATCAGCGGCATGTCCACTGCGGTCAGCACGAAGAACCACGCGAGGTAGGTGAAGGGATTCGCCGTGCCCCGGATCGCGTAGGCGCCCCAGGTGGTGTAGGCCGCCGTCGCAAGGCCGGTGGCGACCGCCAGCCAGAGCGCCGGGACCAGCCGGTCGCGGTCCACGCGGATATGGATCATGTTGTAGACGGCAAGGCCCAGGATGCCGCCCATCAGGATGCCGACGCCCAGCCACTGGACAAGGGTAAAGGTCTCACCGAACAGGATCCACGCCCCGATGACGGTGAAGAACGGGCCCGAGCCGCGCACCACCGGGTAGACCACGGTATAGGCCGCGCGGGAGTAGGCCAGCGCCAGCAGCCACTTGTAGGCGAACATGAAGGGCATCGTGCCGATCACCAGTCCCCATTCGCGCCCCTGCGGCAGCGGCACGAGGAAGAGCGCAAGCGGCAGGGTCAGCACGATGAAGGCCGTGTCGATTGCCCCGCGCGACAACCACGGGTCCACCCGCCCCTTCTGCAACGCGCCGAGCAGCGCGTGCAGAAACGCGGCCGAAAGCGCCAGGATCAGCGCCAGCCGGTGCCCGGCCTCGGTGCCGTCGAGGGACAGGATCAGGTCGCTCATGCGGCCGCCACCGCCGCGCGGGGAAACATTCGGCCACGTCCGGCGTTGCCGGACAGGAGGACCGCACCATGGAAGAGATGATCATCGAACTGACCAGCGCCCCGGTGCCGGGGCACGGCTGGGGCATCGTGTTGCTGCGGCTGTCGCTGGCGATCCTGCTCGGCGCGCTCATTGGCTGGGAACGCGAATCCCGCAACAAGCATGCGGGTCTTCGGACCCATGTGATGATCGCGCTGGCCGCCTGCCTCTTTGCGCTGATCACGCTGGCGATGATGCTGTCGCCGATCTCGGACGACGACAGTATCCGCAAGGACCCGATCCGCCTGATCGAGGCGGTGACCGCCGGGGTCGCCTTCCTGGCCGCCGGGACGATCTTTACCCGGCGCGGCGACGTGAAGGGGCTGACCACCGGGGCCGGCATGTGGCTGGCGGGCGCGGTCGGCGTCGCCTGCGGGCTGGGGCAGATCGGGCTGGCCGTGGTGGCGACGGTGCTGGCGCTGGTGGTGCTGCGGCTCTTCAAGGTGGTCGAACCGCGCGCCGACCGGACCTGAGCGCCGCGGGTCATACCGGGAAGATCATGTTGTTGCGGAAACCGTCGACCGTCTCGACCTCGGGGTAGTCCTTGAGGCGGAAGAACACGCGCTTGCGCTCTGCCCCCGGCCGCGCGGAGACGGCAACGCCGGTGATCGTGTCGTGCCCTTCGAGGTAGCTGACCACCGGGGCCGTGTCGCCCACCACGTCCACGAAGAGGGTGAACTGCGTGCCGAGCCGCTTGTGCACCTTGAGGTGCATCGTCACCCGCCGCGCCCCGTCCTTCGCGGGCTGCACGTCGATCGGCATGATCTTGTTGCGCAACCGCCCGTGGTGCTTTTCCTGGTCGCTCGCCAGTTCCTTGAGGTAGGTGTCGTTGCCGTAGCGGATCAAGAGGTACTTGAGCGCCTCGATCTCCTTCGGGACGTTCGGGTGGGTGTCGAAACTGATCTCGATGGTCCGGGTCCTGAGCGCCAGCCGGAACAGCAGCGCCTCGGTGCCCTTCTGCACCACGCTCCAGACGAAGCGGACAATCGCGGTGAGCACCGCGGCGTCCAGCCAGAAACTGGCCCTCCCGATTTGGGAGAGGACTTCGTCGAGAACCGGCACCTCAGGCTTCGGCCCCGGTCAGGGCGCGGGCAAATTCCTCGGGGTCGAAGGGGGCCAGGTCGTCGATCTGCTCGCCCACGCCGATGGCATGGATCGGCAGGCCGAACTTGTCGGCCAGCGCGACGAGGACGCCGCCCTTGGCGGTGCCGTCGAGCTTGGTCATCACCAGCCCCGAGACATCGGCGAGCTTCTGGAAGGTCTCGACCTGGCTCAGCGCGTTCTGGCCGGTGGTGGCATCGAGCACCAGCAGCGTGTTGTGCGGCGCCGACGGGTCCTTCTTGCGGATGACGCGGACGATCTTGGCCAGTTCCTCCATCAGGTCCTGGCGGTTCTGCAACCGGCCGGCGGTGTCGATCATCAGCAGGTCCGCGCCCTCGGCCTCGGCCCGGGTCATCGCGTCGAAAGCGAGGCTCGCCGGGTCGGTGCCCTGGTCGGCCTTCATCACCGGCACGCCCGCGCGGTCGCCCCAGACCTGGAGCTGTTCGACCGCCGCCGCGCGGAAGGTGTCGCCCGCGGCGATGATGACCTTCTTGCCCGCGGCATTGAACTGGCTGGCGAGCTTGCCGATGGTCGTCGTCTTGCCCGAGCCGTTCACGCCGACCACGAGCACCACCTGCGGCTTCCTGGGATAGAGCGGCAGGGGGCGGGCGACGGGTTCCATGATCCGCGTGATCTCGTCCGACAGGAGGCCCTTGATCTCGGACACCGACATGCGGCGGCCCATCCGGCCCTCGGCCAGGTTCGAGGTCACGCGCAGCGCGGTGTCGACACCCATGTCGGAGGCGATCAGCAGTTCCTCGAGCTGTTCGACCATGTCGTCGTCGAGCGCCCGGCGCACCACCGGCCCCGAGGGTTTCGCGGGCGCCGACGGGGTTGCGGCCGGAGCTGCGGCATCGCGGCCAAAGAAGCGCCCGAAAAAGCCGGGCTTCGCCTCGCTCGTGAAGGTGCCGGGCGGGATTTCCGAGGGGCGGTCGACCGGAATCTCGTCGGGGATGTCGACCTGCGGCACTTCCTGCGGGGCGGGCGTCGGCACCATGTCGGGCGGCGAGGCGGGCACCTCTTCCGGCCCGGGAGACGGCAACTCCGGCTCGGGCAGGTCCGGTTCGGGCTGCGGCACCTCCTCGGGGCGCGGCGCGGGGGCCGGATCGGGCTGCGGCGGCACCGGGTCGGGCTCTGGCGCGGGTGTGGGGTCGTCGGGTTCGGGGACAGGCTCGGGCTCGGGCGCCGGGGGAATGTCCGGCGCGGGCGTCGGCTCCGGCGTCTCGGGCGGGGTGGTGTCGGGGCCCGGCGTCTCGGGATCGGCCGAGCCGCCGTCCTCGACGATCGCGTCCAGCCCTTCCTCGAGTTTCGAGGAGGATTTGAACAGCCGGTCCTTCAGTTTCGAGAAAAAGGCCATGCCTTTGCGTCTCCACTCGCATCGTTGCAATTCACCTAATGCGGATAGGCATGGGATGGAAGGCCGCGCGGCCCCGCAATGTTCCACCGTGCGTCCCGGGCCGGTGACGGAATTGCCGCCATATGATCCCGATTGCGCCTGAAATTGTCCGAAATCGCTCGCCACAACCACGACACGGGGTAGAAAGGCACAGATGCGCAGGACAGACAGATCCCTGGCCGGTTTCACGCTGGCGACGCTGGCGCCGCTGCCGCTCCTGCTGCTGGCGGCGTTCTTTGGCGGTGCCTACGGCTGGGCGGCGTTGGCCTACCTCACGGTCTTCATCACGCTGTCGGACCGGCTGGTGCCCAAAAGCTGGCGCAACCGGAACCCGCAGGCCGAATTCCCCGCCTCGGAGGAACTGAGCCTGTTCCTCGGCGTCGCGCACCTGTGGATGATGGTCGCGGCGGTTTTCTGGCTGGGTGGCCCGAACGGGGTGAACGGGCGCGACGCGGTAATCGCCGGTGTCGCCTTCGGCATCTGGTTCGGACAGGTCAGCCACCCGAACGCGCATGAGCTGATCCACCGTCCCGCGCGCCAGGCGCGCCAGCTGGGACGGCTGGTCTATATCTCGCTGCTCTTCGGTCACCACGCGTCGTCGCACCCAAAGGTGCACCACCGGCACGTGGCCACGCCTGGCGACCCGAACACCGCGCGGGCGGGCGAAGGGTTCTGGCGCTATGCCCTGCGGGCCTGGACCGGGTCGTTCGCGGCAGGCTTTGCGGCGGAACATGCCGACCTGAAGCGCGCCGGGAAATCACCGTTCCAGACGCCCTACGTCGAATATGTCCTCGGCGCCGTCGCGATGGTGGTGATCGCCTATGCCCTGGCCGGCTGGCCCGGGGTCGGCACGCTGGTCGCGCTCAGCGCCTTTGCCCAGTACCAGGTCCTTATGTCGGACTACGTCCAGCACTACGGCCTGCGCCGGGCCGAACGGGCGGATGGCCGGTACGAGCCGGTCGGACCGCAGCATTCGTGGAATTCCCCGCACGCCGTGTCGGGCGCGATGATGATGAACGCCCCGCGCCATTCGGACCACCACGTGCATCCCGGCCGCCCCTACCCGGCGCTGCAGCTGAACGACGTGACGATGCCGATCCTGCCCTACAGCCTGCCGGTGATGGGGGCGATCGCCGTTGTCCCGCCGCTCTGGCGCCGGGTGATGGATCGTCGCCTGCGCCACTGGCAGCCCGAAACCGAAGCGCCCGAGCCCTATGCCTACGGGCAGGAAACCGCGGCCGAATAACCCCTCACGGTGAATCTCATTGGAAGACCCCCGCCCGATGCGGCATGATCGCCGCATGATGCGCCTGACCCTGACCGCCATTGCCCTCGGCCTCTCTGCCACCGCGCTTGCCGCGATGGACGGACCGATGTCGGGCGCCGAGTTCGACGCCTATTCGCAGGGCAAGACGTTCTACTACGGCGCCGACGGCGAAGCCTACGGCGTCGAGGAGTACATGTCCGACCGCAAGGTGCGCTGGTCCTTTCTCGACGGCGACTGCAAGGAAGGGCACTGGTACGAGGAGGCCGGCGGGCTGATCTGTTTCGTCTACGACGACACGCCCGGCGACCCGCAGTGCTGGAGCTTCTACCAGGGTCCCCGCGGGCTGGTGGCCCGGTTCGAGAACAATCCCCAGAGCACCGAGCTCTACGAGGTCGAGAACAGCACCGACCCGATGATGTGCAAGGGCCCTGAGGTGGGCGTCTGACCACCGCCGTCGCCGGGGCGCCGTCCCGGGCGGGCGCGTGCGACCAAGGTCATCTGGCAGCGTGTCAGAAGAGCGAGCCCTGGTCCGGCTTGTCGGGCTGTGCGGTCTTGCGGGCGCTGCCGCCGATCTTCATGCGCCCGTCGGCAAACTGGATCTCGAGCGCGCCGGCCTGTTCGGCCTCGGCCTTGCGGGTGACAAGCCCCCCGGCGCCGTCACGGACCACCGCGTAGCCGCGCTTGAGAGTCGCCTCGTAACCCATTGTTTCCAGGAGACGGTCAAGTCCCGAGAGCCTGTCGGAGGCACGTTCGATCCGCAGCGCGCCGGTCGCGGTCAGCCGTGTCACCAGCTGGTCGAGGTCGCGGCGCTTGCGGGCAATGTCCTGCCGGATCGGTTCGACCCGCAGGCGGGCGGCGCGGGCATCGAAGGCCTCGCGCTGCCGTGCCGTGCCGCGCTGCAGGCCCGGTGCCAGCCGCCCTGCCCGGTCGTCCAGCCGGTCCTGCGCCCGGTCGAGCCGTCCGCGCAGCAGCCCCGGCCTCAGGTGCCCCGCCGTGTCCGACAGCAGCAGCCGACGCCGCTGCACCCCGCCGGTCAGCGCCGCCGGCAGCCGGTCGCCCCAGAGGTCGAGCCGCTGGCGCGGAGCGTCGAGCAGGCTCTCCACCCGCGGCAGGGCACGCGCGAGGTCGCGCAGGCGCTGGCCGCGCAGGGTGATCGCCTGGGTCTCTGCCCGCACCAGCCGGGACGACATGCCGTCGAGCCAGGCCATCAGCTCGACCCGGACCGGCACCGCGCGTTCAGCCGCGCCCGTGGGCGTCGGCGCGCGGTAGTCCGAGACATAGTCGATCAGCGTCGTGTCCGTTTCGTGTCCCACGGCCGAGATCAGCGGGATGTCCGACAAGGCGGCGGCGCGGGCCACCGCCTCTTCGTTGAAGCCCCAGAGGTCCTCGATCGACCCGCCGCCGCGCGCGACGATCAGCAGGTCGGGCCGCGGCAATGCCCCGCCCGGGGTCAGCCGGTTGAAGCCCTCGATCGCGCGCACCACCTCGGGCGCGCAGTTCTGACCCTGCACGGCGACCGGCCAGATCAGCACCTTGCGGGGAAATCGGTCACGCAGCCGATGCAGGATGTCGCGGATCACCGCCCCCGAGGGCGAGGTCACGACGCCGATGATCTCGGGCAGGAAGGGCAGCGGGCGCTTGCGGGACGTGTCGAACAGACCCTCGGCCTCGAGCTTCTTCTTGCGCGCCTCCAGCATCGCCATCAGCGCGCCCGCGCCGGCCGGCTCGACCTCCTCGACGTTCAGCTGGTACTTCGACTGCGGGCCGAAGGTGGTCATCCGCCCGGTGGCGATGATCTCCATGCCTTCCTCGGGACGGTGGCGGAACTTCGACACCTGCCCCTTCCACGAGACGCAGGCGATGACGGACCGGTCGTCCTTGAGGTCGAAATACATGTGCCCGGTACGGGCGACGACCACGCGGCCGACCTCGCCCCTGACGCGGACGTGAGAAAACTCGCCCTCGATCAGCCGTTTGACCGCGCCGGTGATGTCCGAGACGGTGAATTCCGGCGTGTTGCCCGTTGCCTCGTCCTCGAAAAGATCCACCGCCCTGTCCCCGTTCGTGTTGCTCTTGGTCCCAGCATAGCAGAGGCGGCGGGGGCCTCCACCCCCGCCGCCCCGGTCGCGCGCCGTTCAGCGCAGGGTCAGCTCGCCCCGCTGGCTTCCGCCGAGCAGGAACTGCACCCGGTAGCCCTGCACGTCGCGGGTCAGGGTCGCGGGGCCGTTGCGCCCGTTGGTGCAGTCGAGCTGCACGGTCTGCTTCGCGGTGCTGGCCTTGCGCGGCAGGTCGCCCCAGCAATCCGCGCCGCCACCGTTGATCGACAGCCGGTAGGGCCCGTTCTTGCCCGGCCCGAGCCGACCGCGAATGTTCTGGCCGGCCAGCGTGCCGGTGCCGCTGAAGCTGCGGCCGTCCATACTCAGGTCGTCCGCCGGGCCGGGCCGGTCGGGCCGGTCCGGCCGATCCGGACGGTCCGGGTCCGGCCGCGGCGGCCGGGTCGGCCGCTGATCGTCGATGTAGCGGGCGACGGCCTGGTCGGCGGCCCGGATATGGTCGCGCGTACAGCTCCGGTCCTGCTGCAGGCGGCGTCCCTCGGGCGAATAGAGCACGGCACAGCGGTCGCGGAACGTGACCTCGAACTGGCCGAAGGCCGACTGCCGCACGCTCGGGCGCGAGATGCCGGGGTCCGGCCGCCCGGGCCGGTTGCCCCCGTGCGAGACCTGCCGCAGGTAGCGCCCCGCGACCCATCCGGTGATCCGGCCATCCGGTGTCTGGACCTGGCACCACTGGGTGCGCCCGGTGGTGCTGCAGCCGAAGTTGCGCAATTGCTGCCCGTTCGACAGCCGCGCCACGACCGGGTAGTTGGTCGAAGGCCCGGAGCGCATGTTCAGCCGGTCGTTCCAGGCGATGCCGGTAACCTCCCAGTCGGCGCCGCGGTTCTGCACCTCGACCAGTTGCGAAACCTCCACGGCGGGCGGCCGCAGCGGGACCGCCTGCGGGCCGGCCAGCACCGGGGTCGCGATCAGCCCGCCGAGGCAGAGCCCGAGCAGGCGCGAAACTGTCAGACGCATCTGGTGTCCTCCTGAAGCGGTCGGCGCGGTGATCGCCCGAGTCGCTCCCCAGAGGATAGCGCGCCGCCCGGCGGACGCCACCCGCTTGCCCTGACCCCGCCCCGCCGCTAAACCGCGCGGGACAGCGGCGGAAGGCGATCCATGAACATCCTTATTCTCGGCGGCGGCGGCCGCGAACATGCCCTGGCCTGGGCCACCATGCAGAACCCCAAGTGCGACAAGCTGATCGTCGCGCCGGGCAATGCCGGGATCGCCGCGATCGCGGAATGCGCCAGCCTCGACGTGCTCGACGGCGCGGCGGTCACCGAGTTCGCCACCGACAATGCCATCGACCTGGTGATCGTGGGCCCCGAGGCGCCGCTTGCCGCCGGCGTGGCCGACGACCTGCGGTCCGCAGGCGTGCTGGTCTTCGGCCCGTCGAAAGCCGCCGCGATGCTCGAGGCCTCGAAGGCCTTCACCAAGGAAATCTGCGACGCCGCGCACGCCCCGACCGCCGGCTATGCCCGCTTTACCGAGGCCGCGCTCGCCCGCGCCTATGTCGAAGCGCAGGGTGCGCCCATCGTGATCAAGGCCGATGGTCTCGCCGCCGGCAAGGGCGTGACCGTGGCGATGGACCTCGCGACCGCGCTGGCCGCCATCGACGACATGTTCTCGGGCGAATTCGGCGCCGCCGGGGCCGAGGTGGTGATCGAGGAGTTCATGGAGGGCGAGGAAGCCTCGTTCTTCGTGCTCTGCGACGGCACCACCGCCCTACCGATCGGCACCGCGCAGGACCACAAGCGTGCCTTCGACGGCGACGAGGGGCCGAACACCGGCGGCATGGGCGCCTATTCGCCCGCGCCGATCCTGTCGGACGAGGTCGCGCAAAAGACGATGGACCGCATCGTGCACCCGACCCTGGACGAGATGGCCGCGCGCGGCACCCCGTTCCAGGGCGTGCTCTACGTCGGGCTGATGATCCAGGACGGCGAGCCGCGCCTGGTGGAGTACAACGTCCGCTTCGGCGACCCAGAATGCCAGGTCCTGATGCTGCGCCTCGGGGCGCAGGCGCTCGACCTGATCCATGCCGCGGCCGAGGGCCGGCTGGGCGAGATGCGCGTCAACTGGGCCGACGATCACGCGATGACCGTGGTGATGGCGGCCGAGGGCTATCCCGGCAGCTACGCCAAGGGCACCGAGATCCGCGGCCTCGACGCGCTGGCCGAAACCTCGTTCGAGATGTGCTTCCACGCCGGCACGGTCGAGGACCAGGGCCGCATCCTCGCGAACGGCGGCAGGGTGCTGAACTGCACCGCCCGCGGCGCTACCCTGGCCGAGGCCCGCGACCGCGCCTATGCCATGATCGACGCCATCGACTGGCCCGAAGGCTTCTGCCGCCGCGACATCGGCTGGCGCGTGCTGGAAGGCTGAGGAACCGGCGTCTTTCCCCTGGTCCCGTATCCCGGGGGAGCCGCGCGTCAGCGCGGCGGGGGCAGCGCCCCCACCATCCCGCCCGACACACGCCCGCCCCGTAGGGTGCGTGCTCGGCACGCACCGCCCGCGCACCGCCCGCAGCCCGGCACCGATACCCCCCGGACGCTCCGACCGGTCACCGATCGGGCGTACCGCGAGCACCAGCAGGCCAGCGTCCCCTTCAGCGGCAGCTCACAGCCTGCGCCATCGCCTCGGCGCTGTAGGGCCCGAGCGCGCGCGTCACGATCCGTTCGCCCTCGAGCCGCGAGGCCATGACCTGGCGCCACGCGCCATCGGCGGTGATCATCTCCCACCCCTGCCCGCAGTTGCGCAGGCCGCCGGGGATGTGGTCCCAGCCGATCTTGTGGTTGGTCAGACCGGCCGCCTGCGCGACCTCCTGGAACGCCCCGTCGCGGAAGCGCCAGACGCGCAGCACCCTGGCAAGGTGCGGGCGGTCGACATAGGCCACCTCGACATGGCCGTCGCCGTCGAGGTCGGCGGCCCCCAGCGGGGCCAGCCAGCGATGTGCCTGTCCGATGTACGGGGTTGCAGCGACGAGGGTCTCGCCGCCGATGCGCCAGGCCGAGAGGCGGGCGCCGCGGCCGAGGTCGGTCTCGACCACCAGGACCTCGGGGTTGCCGTCGCCGTCGAGGTCGGCAAGACGCGGCGCGACGTCCTCGAACACGCGGGTTTCGGGCAGGCGGATGGTGTATTCGGCGGTGGTGCCGCCGGTGCGCGCGGTGATCCTGAGCGCGCCCCATTCCACGGCATCGCCCAGAACGCCGTGATCGTAGCGCGTGGTGGGCTCGTCGAACCGGGCCGACAGGACCTGCGGCAGACCCTGCGCCACGGCGGGCCCCGCCAGCAGCAGCGCCGTCAGGAGCGCCGCCGCACGGGCCATCAGAATCTGGCGCTCGGGCATCTGCACGACGAGGCCGTCGAGCGCGTCGGTCACCTTGAGCTGGCAGGTCAGGCGGGACCGGGCCGGATCGGGCTCGAAGGCGAAATCCAGCATGTCCTCTTCCATGTCACCCTTCTCGGGCAGCTTCTCGACCCAGGCGGGATCGATGTAGACGTGGCAGGTCGAGCAGGCGCAGGCGCCGCCGCAATCGGCCTCGATCCCGGGAATGCCGTTGTCGCGGGCGCCTTCCATGACGGTCATGCCATTGGCGACGTCGACGGTGTGCTCGGTGCCGTTGTGCTCGATATAGGTGATCTTGGCCATCTCTCTCCCCTGGCTGCGCCCCGCTTGGTCTAGACACGTGGCCTCGCCCATTCCAGCCCCTTTTGCAAGGGCGGCGGACAAGGGCTTGTGAGCGTTGCGTCATGTTCTATATTCGTTCTCATGACGCTCGCCCCGACCGACTGGCCCCGCCCGCCCGCCTGCCTGCCTGCCGCCCTGCTTGACAGGCCGCCGGCGAACGCGCGCGTGACGGTGGCGGGGATCGTGATCCTGCGGCAGCGGCCGGGCACCGCCAAGGGGGTGATCTTCGTCACCCTCGAGGACGAGACCGGGATCGTGAACGTGATCGTCTGGCGCAAGCTCTACGAGGCGTTTCGCCGGGCGGTGATCTCGGGGCGGATGCTGCGGGTCACGGGCCGGGTGCAGCGCGACAGCGGGGTGACCCACGTGATCGCCGAAACGGTCGAGGATATCTCGCCCCTGCTCGACAGCCTGCCGGCGCTCGGGGTCGACAAGCTCTGCGCCCGCGACGGCGACACCGAGCGTCACGCGGCAAGGGTTCCGCGGCACCTCCAAACCGGCTAGACTGCGCGCCAACAGCGGGGCCAACCCCGCACGAGCAGTCGAAAGGGCGTCGATGCGCCTTACCCTCCCGATCCCGGCCCGGGCCGTCCTGCTGTTGCCGCTGGCGCTGGCCGCCTGCGGTGCGCCCGAGGACACCCTGCCCGCGCTCGGCGCGCCCGAGGTCACGCAGATCCGCGCCTCGGCCCCGCCGGGCGCCCTGCCCGGCACCTGCTGGGGCCGCGACGCGACGCCGGCGGTGATCGAGACGGTGACCGACCACGTCCTGGCCGAACCGGCCGCGGTCGATGCCGCGGGCGCCGTCATCCGCCCGGCCAGCTACCGGACCGAGACCCGCCAGCAGATCGTCCGCGAACGGCAGGAGGTCTGGTTCCGCACCCCCTGCCTGCCCGAGATGACGCCCGAGTTCATCGCCTCGCTGCAGCGCGCGCTGGCGGCGCGGGGCCTGCATTCCGGCGCGATCACCGGCCAGATGGACGAGGCGACCCGCCGCGCGGTCCGGGCCTACCAGCAGCCCGAGGGGCTGGACAGCGGGACCCTGTCGCTGGCCGCCGCGCGCAAGCTGGGGCTGTCGGTGGTCGAGATCCCCGGCGCCGGGCAGGACCGCGTGCCGGTCGACGGCTGACCCCGCCAAGGCACCCGCGCCCTTTCGCACGGCGGCGCGGCGTGTATCATGGCCACGACCCGTTCGCGTGAAACGGGCAGACAGGCACGGCGGGGACATCATGTACACACGTCACGGCGGGATCGCAGGATCCGCCCTTCTGATCCTGGCCCTCGTGGCCTGCACCGAGGCGCGGATGCCCGACAGCACCGACGGCGCGGCCTTCTTTGCCGAGAACTGCGTGTCGTGCCACGGCGCGACGGGCACCGGCGACGGGCCGATGGCGGCAGGACTGGCCGACCGGCCCACCGACCTCACCCATCTCAGCCGCGACAACGGCGGGACCTTCCCCGCCGCCCGCGCGCTGAGCTTCATCTACGGCGATCCGCAGCAGGGCCACCTGGCCCGCGTGATGCCCGAGTTCGGCGGCGCGATGGCCGAGGACCTCGTCCCGGTCGAGATCGACGGCATCCTCACCCCGACCCCGCGCGAGCTGGCCGGGCTGCTGGCCTACCTCGAAAGCATCCAGCAGTAGACCCTAGCCGTCGATCTGCCGCAGCAGCGCCTCCACGGCGGCCTTGAGCTGCGGGTCCTCGCCCGCCTCGATTGCCGCGGGCGGGGTGCGCACGATCTCGTCCGGCACGATCTCACGGTTCTCGAAGAAGTCGCCCTCGACCGTGCGGAAGCCGATCTGCGGCACGCCGAGCTCCACCCGCTTGTCGAGCTGGTCGGGCCGCAGCACCGCCGTGCCGGTCCCGGGCACCCGGTCGCCCACCGTCGGCCCGAGCGCCTCGCGCTTGTAGTAGTACGGAAAGACCGAGGCGTCCGAGTAGTTGAAGGTGTTCATCAGCAGCGCCGTCGGCTTGGCCCAGCGGATGTAGGGCGTGGTGCCCATGTCGACCCCGTTGCGCGTCACCAGCCCGGAATGCCGGGTGCCGGTGAGAAAGCTGGTCAGTTGGTCATGCAGGTTGCCGCCGAGGTTGAAACGGGTGTCTACGATGGCGCCTTCCTTGTCGCGCGCCCGGCCCATCAGGTCGGAATAGACCTGCCGGAAGGCGTCGTCCTCCATCTTGCGGACGTGGGTGTAGCCGAGGCGGCCGCCCGACATCTCGTCCACCATGGCGCGGCGCCGGTCGACCCAGCGGTGATAGGCCAGCTCCCCGTCGGTGCCCGGCGGTGCGGCGCGGACCGGCACGTCCACGGGCGCGCCTTCGCCTGCGGGCTGCACCGTCAGGCGCAGGATGCGGCCGGCCTTGCGGTTCAGCAGCGGATGGATCTCGGCATCGGCGGCGATCTCGTCCCCGTCGACGGCCAGGATCACCGCGCCCTCGGTCAGCGGGTCGCCCACCAGGGCGGCGGGCCCTCCGGGCAGGACGGCGGCGATGCGGACACCGGGCCCCTCGTGCAGGGTGTCGGGAATGATCCCCAGCTCGGCGGTCTGGTCCCAGCCCGGATTTGCCCACTTGAACCGCGGCGTGAGGTGCGAGGCGTTCAGTTCGCCCAGCATCTCGTCCATCAGCTGCACGAAGTCCTCCCAGTGGCTGATGTGCGGAAGGTACCTGGCATAGACTTCGCGGACCGCCGGCCAGTCGACGCCGTGCATCTCGGAATCGTAGAACTTGGACTGCACGAAGCGCCAGTGGTGGTCGAAGATGTACTTCATCTCTTCCACCGGGTTGAACGTCGCGCTCAACGTGAAAGGCACCGGGGCGCCCGCCCCGTTGGCCAGGTTCACGGTCTCGATGGCGTTCTTGTAGATCAGGTAGGCGCGCGTCCCGTCCGGGGTAAGCTGGATGTCCGACAGGCCGGCGGGCGACTTGACAAAGACCTGCCGCGGCTGGCCGGTGGAAAGGTCGATCATGTCGGCCTTGAGCACGCCGTTTGCGGGCAGGAACGACACGAGGAACATCGCCTTGTTGTCATCGGTGATCCGCGCCAGAACCGGGATGATCGGCGCGCCGGTGACACGGGCGGTCCGATAGGCCAGCCCGTCGAAGTCGAGCGGCACCGGCGCCTCGGCCTCGGATTCCTCCGCGGCATCGTCGGCAACGGCCGCCCCGGTCGCCGCCGCATCTGTCGGCGCGGCTTCGGTCCCGGTGTCCCCGGCAGGTTGCACCGTGGGCCGCACCGCGGCATCCCCCAGTTCGCGCCGCATGAAGCCTTCGGGCGTCAGGTAGGCCACCATCACGTCCTGCATCCCCGGCTCGAGCGAGAGGTTGCGCTGCGAGAAGCGGTCGGTCGCCCAGTAGACGATAGAGCCGTCCGGGCTGAACCCGCCCCAGGTGTCGCCGAAGCCCGAGTTGCTGATGTTGTGGCGGGTGTGCTCGCCGTCCGTCTCGACCATCTCGACCTCGGTATTGGTCGAGATGAAGCCGGTGGTCGTCACGATGTGCCGCCCGTCGGGGGCCCATTCGAAGTCGAAATCGTTCTCGCCGTAGAAGTAGGTCGCGTCGTCCGGCAGGACCTCGGTCGTCTCGCCGCTGGCGATGTCGAGCACGCGGATGGCATTGCGGTCGTCGCGATAGGCGATGCGGGTGCCATCGGGCGAATAGGCCGGTTGCAGCGCGTCGGTCTCGGTGTCGATCGCCACGCTCTCGGCGAGTTCGATCGCCTTGAGGAACGAGGTGTCGCCCTCGCGCACCAGCGCGGTCTCGTAGATGTCCCAATCCCCTTCGCGTTCGGCGGCGTAGAGAAGCTTGCGGCCGTCCGGGGCAAAGCTCACCGATCGCTCGGCCTGCGGCGTGTCGGTGATCCGGCGCACCTCTCCGCTGGCGGGCGACACGACGAAGATGTCCCCGCGCGCGACCAGCGCGATCTCTGATCCGTCGGGCGACACGGCGGCATCGCTGATCTCGTCGGCCAGGTCGGCATAGACCTCTCCGTCGTAGAGCGTGCCCTGGCGGATGGTGACCGGCACCTTCACCGGCTCTGCCGCATCGGGATCGAGGCGCCAGAGCTCGGTGTCGTAGGTATAGACCAGCGTGCCGTCATCGGCGACCGAGGCGAAGCGCACCGGCAGGCCGTCGTGCGCGGTCACCTGTTCGGGCGGCGTGCTGCCGTCGATGGCCCGCCGCCAGACGTTGAACGTCTGGGGGGCTGCGTCGGGGTCGGTGATCCCGGCCTCGGGCATCTCGGTCGTCCAGTAGAGCATCGTGCCGTCACCCGAAAACGACGGGCTGCGGTCCACGCCGCGGTAATCGGTGACCTTGGTATGGGCGCCGGTCTCGAAATCGAACAGCCAGACATCCGGCGTCCCGTCCGAGATCTCGCCCTTGCGCCAGAGCGATTCCGCTGATTTCCGGTCGACATAGGCCATCGTCCGGCCATCCGGGCTGACGTCGGCCTGCACGGTCGGCAGCGACATCACCAGCCGCGCGCGCCCGCCCTCGACCGGGACGCGCATGACCACGCCGATGTGCTGGCCCAGCCCGTCGATGTAATCCGCCTTGGCGTCGCCCGCGACGGTGGCGGTGATCAGCACCTCGGTCCCGTCGGCGGTGAAGGCCAGCGGCGCCTCGGCCCCGGAATGCTCGGTCAGGCGCCGGATCTCGCCCCCGTCGACCGGCATGACGAAGACGTCCGAGATGTTGAACCGGTCCGAGGCAAAGGCGATCATGCGGCTGTCGGGCGACCACTGCGGCGCGTTGCTTCGAAACTGGCGTTCGGTCAGGGGGATCGCCTCTCCGCCTGCGCTCGGCACGATCCAGATCTGGCCGCGGTAGGCAAAGGCGATGGACTGCCCGTCGGGCGACACCTGCGCGCCCCGGATCCAGTACGGCCCTGCATCGGGTGCCGCGCCGTCGGCCTGGGCGTGGGCGGCTGGACCGGCACCCAGTGACGCAAGAGCGGCCAGCGCCAGCAGGCGGGCCAGGAACGGGCGGTGTCGGGTGATGGGCATCAGGGCTCCTCCGGTGCGTCGTCTGTCGCGCGGGTGTCGGGTGCGAGTCTGGGTCGGCGGCCGATCCGCTGTCTATCCATTTTCCGTTTCCGCCTGTCCGATACCCGCAGGGCTGGCGGCCCTAGCCCCGGGCGCGGGCCAGCGTCTGCGACGGCAGCTCTCCGAAGTGCAGCCGGTAAGCCTGGCTGCAACGCCCGACGTGGAACAGCCCCACGGACATGGCGGCCGAGGTCACGCTGGTGTGCGGAGCCGAGTGCTGCAGGAGGCGGCGCATCTGTTCGAGCCGGACCTGGTTGAGATAGGCGCGCGGCGTCTGCCCGCACTGGGCTTGGAACGCCGCCTGCAAGGTGCGAGGTGCGACCCCGAGGCGGGCGGCAATGTCCGCGATGGTCACCGCGTCGTCGTAGACTGCCGCGATGTGATCCTTGGCCCGGCCCACCAGCCGGGCGGCATCGCGGCCGGGTCCGGGTCGGGTGACGGCCCCGCTGTCCGACAGAAGGCCGCGGACCATGTCGTCGATCAGCGCCTCGAACGCGTCGAAGGCGGCAGGCCTGGTGGCGCCCGGCGTTTCGGCCATCCCGAACGCCAGTTGCAGCAGGTCGATGCAGTGCCGCTGCAGCCGGTCGTCGCGCGGGCGGTACCAGGCGTCGGCACGCAGGCCGCCGGGCATCTCGCCGGCCGGCCCGATGATGGTGAAACTGCGGTAGCGGCCGTCCGGCCCGGGGCAGAGCCGGCTGGTCCGGTCCGAGGGCGTGATGGCAAAGCCCTGCCCCGGCCGCGTGTCGACCACCTGCCCCGCGACCTCGACCACCGATCGGCCGCTGAGCGGAAAGGTCAGCGCGGTACGATCCGCCTCGGTGAAACTGGCGCAGTGGCCCGTCGTCTCGACCGCGATCACGCGATAGCCGCGGCGGCCCGGCGACAGCGCCCGATGCGTCAGGCTGCCATCCGCATCGAAGAACCGGAAATGCGAGGTCCGCGAGAACAGGTTGGGAATATCGTCCGGTGCCGCTTGCGAGAAGCGGCTGATAGCGCAATGCGTCATGAAATTCCCTTCGCCCGAGAACTCAAACAACTAACGTAACGTTAACCGTGCATTGCCGCCCTGTCGAGCGTGGTCTGACCGACGCCGCCGCAAGGCCAGCCCGCCCGCCCTGCGCATAGCGGATAATGCCGACGCCGTTTGCGGATAGCCGGGCCGCCGCGCCGCGTCGTAGCCTCGTCCCGTCGCCCGTGGGCCGCAACGCGCGCCAAAGGGCACTCAGAGGGTTCGATCACCTGTCGCGGGGTAGAAGATGACTGTTCCTTTCCACACATTCGCAACCACCGGCCGCCGTGTCCTTTCGGCGCTGACGTTGAGCATTGCCTGTGCCGTCCTGACCGTCCCCCGTGCCGGGGCCGAGGCCAGCGGGCCGGATTACCTCAAGGTCTCGGGGGTGGCGCGGGACGACACGCTCAACATCCGCTCCGGTCCCGGCACCGGCAACCGCGTGGTGGCGGTGGCGCCGAACGGGGCGGTGTTCCGCAACCTCGGCTGCCGTGATCGCTGGTGCCATGTCGAGACGCCGGATGGCCGGGTCAACGGCTGGGCGGCGCAGAGCTACCTGTCCGAGGCAGCCGCGCCGTCGCATCACACCGCGGACGCGGCGCCGGAGCTGCACGTGCGCGGCAGCGGCGAGTACGAGGTCAGGTTCGCCGCCGGATGCACGGTGCTCTTCAATGGCGGCGGGCACCGGATCAACGCCGGCGGATCGTGTTACCGCGACCAGCTGTCCCGCGCGCAGGATGCGGTCGATCGCTATCGCCGCGAACAGGGCACCGGCACGGCGAACACCGAGGGCGGCGGCGCAGGCGGAAACGTGAACCTGCGGGGCGTGGGCGTGATCTATGGCGGCGGCCAGACCAGTGGCCAGGTGATCGGCCACCGCGAAGGGCACTACGCCGTCATCATCACCGCGCCGAAAGAGGGCCTGACCTGCACCGCCAAGGTCGATCACGCGCCCGGCACGGTCCGGAGCGAGGCGCTGAGCATCCATTGCAGCAACGGCGTCAGCGGGTTCGGTTCCCTCACCCAGAACCGGGGCGGCAACCATTACACGCTGGCCTTCACGCTGACCGACGGATCGGGCGGCTACGTGCTGTTCTGACCGGGGGCAGCGCCGAAACGAAACGGGCGCCGCAAATGCGACGCCCGTTCCAAGTGGTGATCCGATGCGCGATCAGTTCGCGTCGGCAGGTTCCTCGACCGGCAGCGCGACAAAGCGCGGATCGCCGGCACGGCGGACGAGCAGCAGGATCGATTTTCGGCCCGCGTCGCGCGCGTCGGTGATCCGGGCTTCCAGCTCTTCCAGGCTGGCGACCTTCTGCTGGCCGGCCTCGGTGATCAGGTCACCGGCGCGCAGGCCCTTCTCGTAGGCATCCGACATCTCGTCGACGTCGACCACGACGAGGCCCTCGGCGTTCTCGCCAAGCTCGAGCTGCTCGGTCAGTTCCGGGGTCACGGGGCTGAGGGTCAGGCCCATCAGCTCACGCTCGTCCGGTGCCTCGGTCTCGCCGCCCGGCTGGGCCGCGGGGATCGCGCCTTCGGCCTGTTCACGGCGGCCGAGGGTGACTTTCAGCACTTCTTCCTTGCCGTCCCGCAGCACGACCACGCGCACCGTCTTGCCGACGGTGGTGTTGCCGACCTGGCGCACCAGTTCGCGGGTGTCGTCAACCTGGGTGCCGTCGAATTCGACGATCACGTCGCCGGATTTCATGCCGGCATCCATCGCCGGGCCTTCGGGCACGTCGGTGATCAGGGCGCCGCGGGCTTCCTGAAGGTCCATCGCCTCGGCCATGTCGTCGGTGACGTCCTGGATGCGGACACCCAGCCAGCCGCGGCGGGTTTCGCCGAATTCCTGCAGCTGTTCGACCACGCGCTTGACCACGTTCGACGCCATCGAGAAGCCGATGCCGATCGAGCCGCCGTTCGGCGAGAGGATCGCGGTGTTCACGCCGACGACTTCGCCGTCGAGGTTGAACAGCGGACCGCCCGAGTTGCCGCGGTTGATGGCGGCGTCGGTCTGGATGTAGTCGTCATAGGTGCCGCTGAGGGCGCGGTTGCGGGCGGACACGATGCCGGCCGAGACCGAGAAGCCCTGGCCGAGCGGGTTGCCCATGGCCACGACCCAGTCCCCCACGCGCGACTTGTCGCTGTCGCCGAAGGTGACGAAGGGCAGCGGGCCCTCGGCCTCGACCTTCAGCAGGGCGATGTCGGTCTTGGGATCGGTGCCGATCACCTTGGCGTCCAGCTCGGTCCCGTTGAAGAACTCGACGGTGATCTCATCGGCGGATTCGATGACGTGGTTGTTGGTGACCACATAGCCATCTTCGGAGATGACGAAGCCCGAGCCGAGCGCGGAGGACCGGCGCGGACGGTTTTCCTGGTCGCCATTCCGGTCACGGAATTCGCGGAAGAAATCCTCGAAGGGCGAGCCTTCGGGCACGATGGGGTTCATGCCGCCGGCATTGGCGACGGTGGTCGACGTGGTGATGTTCACCACGGCGGGGCTGAATTTGTCCGCCAAGTCCGCGAAGCTGTTCGGCCGGTCCTGCGCGGTGGCAGTCTGGGCCAGCATCGCCACGGCCAGCATCGCGCTCACGATGACCGACCACAGGCTCCAGCGCATCGGCTGGTCCCGGTTTTCGGGCTGGGTGGCGTAAGCCAGTTGTTTCACACCCGTTCTCCTCTTTTGAGTATCTGCGCGGTCGCGGCGGGATGCCGGGCCGATCGCCAAGTCCTTTTGCGGGATGCGCTGCGGCATCCTTGCCTCTTGTCTTGCAATGTAGAGGAGAACGCCCGCAACTCAAAGCCTGTCGCGTCCGCTCAACTGGCCGTGAAACCGCCGTGACGCTACCTAGCGGCAGGTGGTCGGATGCCCCCGGCAGCAAGACACAATCGTCGGTCACGCCATCGCCCAATATGCGATCCGTCCGGTTAACATTTTAACATTGCATTGCACCCATCGGGCGCAGGACCATCCCGGCCGTCATGCGCCGAGGGTCTTGGCCACCCAGACGAACAGCACCCCGGTCGCCAGCGCGACGAGGCCCAGGTTGCGGCGGGTCGTCTCGGGCATCAGGCGCAGGGTTTCCAGCAGGCGCTCCACAAGCGAAGGGGCCAGCGCATAGGCCAGCCCCTCGAAGATCAGCACCAGCCCGAGGGCCAGGAATGCCGTCGCGATCATTCCGTCGCGGCCGGCGCGGTGGTGGCGTCCTGGGATGCCTCCGGCTCCGGCGTGGCCTCGGCCGACGGTTCGGTGCCGGCCTGGGGCGCGGTCTCGTCGGCTTCCGGCACCTCGACCTCCCCGGTCGCGACAGCCTGCTGCGCGAGGTCGGGGTGCGAGGTTTCGAGGTAGTTGAAGAACTCGCTGTTCGGCGACAGGACGAGGGTCGAATTCTCGCCCTTCAGCGCGCGTTCATAGGCACTGAGCGAGCGGTAGAAGTCGAAGAACTCGGGATCGCTTCCGAAGGCATCGGCATAGACCGCGTTGCGCCGGGCGTCGGCCTGGCCGCGCACGATGTCGGCCTGGCGGTTGGCGTCGGACACGATCTCGACCTGGGTCCGGTCGGCCTGTGCGCGGATGCGCTGCGCGGCCTCGTTACCACGGGCGATCTCGTCCGCGGCCTCGCGTTCGCGTTCGGCGCGCATCCGCCCGAAGGTCGCATCGAGGTTCTCGCGCGGCAGGTCGGTGCGTTTCAGGCGGACGTCGATGATTTCCAGCCCGAGGTTCGAGGCCTCGTTCACCGCGCCGTTGCGGATGCGCTGCATCAGCGCCGCGCGGTCCGACGACAGGATATCGTTGGACGACACCGAGCCGAGGATCTCGCGCGTCTGCGAACGCAGGATCGAGTCCAGCCGGCTTTCCGCGGCCTCGATCCCGCCCGAACCGACGGCCCGGCGGAACTGTTCGACATCGGCGATCCGGTAGCGCGCGAAGGCGTCGACCACCAGGCGGCGATCATCCAGCGGCGTGACCTCGAGCGGGTCGATGTCGCGCGACAGGATGCGGTCGTCATAGCGCACGACCTCCTGGATCAGCGGGATCTTGAACGCCAGGCCCGGGTCTTCCTTGACCGAAACGACGCGGCCGAACTGCAGCACCAGGGCCTTTTCCCGTTCGTCCACGATGAAGATCGAGGACACGAACAGGACCACGGCCGCGACGGCGATGACGATGAATGCGGTGCTCTTGCGCATCAGTTGCTCCCCGCTTGCGGCGTGTTGGACTGGGACCGGGTCAGTTCGTTGAGCGGCAGGTAGGGCACCACGCCCGAGCCGATCGCGCTGTCGTCGAGGATGATCTTGTCCACGTCGCCCAGCACCCGTTCCATGGTTTCGAGGTAGAGACGCTTGCGCGTCACTTCCGGTGCCTTCGCGTACTCCTCGCGAACCGAGGTGAAGCGGCTGGCCTCACCCTCGGCCTCGTTGACGACGCGGGCACGGTAGCCTTCGGCCTCTTCCAGAACCTGCGCGGCTTCACCGCGGGCGCCGGCGAGGACGCGGTTGGCATAGGCGTCGGCTTGGTTGGTCAGGCGTTCACGCTCCTGCTCGGCGGCCTGCACCTCGCGGAAGGCGTCGATCACCTCGGCCGGCGGGTCGGCCTTGTCGAAGGTCACCCGGACGACGTTCAGACCGCTGTCGTAGCTGTCGAGCGTGGTCTGGATCAGGTCCTGCAGCCGGCCCGCGATCACGCCGCGGTCGCGGTTGAGGA
The DNA here is from genome assembly GCF_042188925.1 of Pseudooceanicola sp. LIPI14-2-Ac024. Classification (GTDB taxonomy): domain Bacteria; phylum Pseudomonadota; class Alphaproteobacteria; order Rhodobacterales; family Rhodobacteraceae; genus Pseudooceanicola. Next base: position 369,561 of record NZ_CP170102.1, on the reverse strand, counting down.
TCGGGGCCAGTTCGGACTGGGCGATGATCTCGCGCATGGCCAATTCCGACACCGCGCGGATGGTCATCCGCGGGTCGCGCAGGTTGAACAGGTACTTCGCCGGGTCGGCGATGTTCCAGACCACCTGGAAATCGATGTCGACGATGTTCTCGTCCCCGGTCAGCATCAGGCCCTCTTCGCCCTGCCGCCCGCCGACGCCGATCTCTTCGGTCTGTTCGCGGGTGACGGGGATGACCTCGGCGGTCACCAGGGGCCAGGGGGCGAAGTTCAGGCCCGGTTCCCCGATGGCCGAGAAATCGCCCAGGAAGAGCTCGACCGAGCGTTCTTCGGGCCGGACCGTGTAGAAGCTGGCAAAGGCCCAGAGCCCCAGCAGGACAAGGACGATCAGGCCGATGGTGCCGCGGGTGAAGAACGGGCCGCTCGGCGTCGGGCTGCCGCCCTCTCCGCCGGGCTGGCGCGGGCCGCCGCGGCCGCCCATGAGCACGCGCAGCTGGTCCTGCCCCTTGCGGACAAGCTCGTCGATGTCGGGAATCTGTCCCCCTCACCCGGTCGCTTGCCCCCGTTGCCGGGCCGCTGCCCGCCGTTGTTCCCCTGGCCGTCGTCGCCGCGGTTGCCACCGCCGCCGCCGCCCCAGGGTCCGCCGGAATGTCCAGCCATCGTGTTCCTTCCCTTGACCTTAGTCGGTATCCCTGCCCCTTAGCTGTGCAAAGGGACCATCAATTTCAAGCTTTTCGCACCGGCTGCCGCATCGTCACGAGCTCTTCGCTCATGGTCGGATGCACCGCGACGGTGCGGTCGAAATCTTCCTTTGTCGCGCCCATCTTGACCGCGATCCCGGCCAGCTGGATCATCTCGCCCGCCTGCGGCGCGACGATGTGACATCCCAGCACCTTCCGGGTTTTCTGGCTGACCACCAGCTTCATCAGCACCCGGTTGGCCCGGCCCGCAAAGGACTGTTGCATCGGCTTGAACGAGGTCGAGTAGATCTCGACCGGCTCCTGCTCGCGCGCGTCCTCCTCGCTCAGGCCGATGGTGCCGAATTCGGGCTGTGTGAAGATCGCCGAGGGGATCAGCGCGTGATCCACCGGCGTCGGGTTGCCCTTGAAGACGGTTTCGACAAAGGCCATGCCCTCGCGGATCGCCACGGGTGTCAGGTTCACCCGGTTCGTCACGTCGCCGATGGCGTAGATCGAGGGCACGGCGGTCTGCGAATACTCGTCCACGACGATCTCGCCCCGGCGGCCGATCTCGACGCCGAGATCCTCGAGCCCCATGTCGGCCGTGTTCGGATCGCGCCCGATGGCAAAGAGGACCTGGTCGAAATGCGCCTCGGACCCGTTGGTGGCCTTGACGCGGATGCCGTCGTCGTCGCGCGACATCTCGAGGATGTTGGTGCCGCAGTGGATCGCGATGCCCTTCTGCTCCATCTCGTCGGCCACCAGCCCGCGCGCCTCTCCGTCGAAGCCGCGCAGGATCTGGGCGCCGCGGTAGAACTGCGTCACATCCGACCCGAGACCATTGAAGATGCAGGCAAATTCACACGCAATGTAGCCGCCGCCAACCACCAAGATGCGCTTTGGCAGCTCGTCGAGGTGGAACACCTCGTTCGAGGAAATCGCCAGCTCCGCCCCCGGGATGTCGGCGGGCACCGGGCGGCCGCCGGTGGCGATCAGGATGTGCTTGGCGGTGACGGTCTCACCGCTCGAAAGCTCGACCGTATGCGCGTCCTTCAGCCGCGCGCGGGCATCGTAGGAGGTGACGCCCGAGTTCTTCAGCAGGCTCCGGTAGATGCCTTCAAGGCGGTCGAGCTCGGCCTCGAGCTTGGTGCGGAATGCCGTCCAGTCAAAGCTCGGGTCGCCGATGTCCCAGCCGTAGCTGCGCGCGTCCTCGACCATGGCGGGGTATTCGCTGGCAAAGACCATGAGCTTCTTGGGCACGCAGCCACGGATCACGCAGGTGCCGCCGTAGCGATCCATCTCGGCCAGGGCCACCCTGGCCCCCGCCTCGCCCGCCGCGACACGCGCCGCGCGGACCCCGCCGGAACCGCCGCCGATGACGAAAAGATCGTAGTCGAAGTCGCTCATGAACCGCCTCTTTTCAGGTCCCGACCCATAGACCACAGCGCGTTTGGGAAATCCAGCCCGCGCGGTGCCGCCACGGGGGGTGACTTGCGCGATTGTGACCGGGCAGATGCGGGCGGGCGTCAGCGTCGCGGACGGGGATTTTCGTGGGATGAGGGGGCGCTGCCCGCGACTTGCGACATAGGTTTCAAGACGCGCTGCTCGCTTGACGTCGATCAATGCGTATAACGTGAGATCGCTGCCTCAAAGCGAGCGCAACGAGTGCACTGCCCAGCGACGAGCGGTCGCCAGCCTGATCAGAACAGCTCCGCCATCTTGTGCACCGAGATCAGGAGATACGCCCCGAAGACTGCCAGCATCACCAGATCAAGACCTGGGCTCCGGTCCTTCAGACGGGCCGAGCCGGTGCAAAGCAGCAGCAGAACCGGGATTTCGGCGTATCGTTGCCAACTGAACGCCTGCATCGCCTGGGCCATGAAGTAGCAGGCAAAGAGCGACATCTCCGGCGACAACCGGTAGCCGTCTCGATACCCACGCCGCCAGTAGGCCGCCAGGACGAAGAGCCCGAGCACAAGGAGCGGAAAACCCAGAAGCGGCCGGCCAGCCAGCGCCGGGAACTTCGCCGCGACCGTCCAGATGATCGAGTACGGGCGGTCCCCACCATCCTCGGGCACCAGCAGCCACACGACCGCAGCGATCACCAGAACGACGGCAGTTGTGGGCAACAGGCCCCGTGCGGACGCGCCGAGGTCTTCGCGGCGCAGGAACAGCCAGCCGAACGCGCCCAGCAACATGATCCCGTGGCTTACGGGGCCCAGAGACGGCCTGACATGCATCTCTCGCCACTCTTGCGGAGCGAGGCCGCCCCAGTTGCCATAGAGGAATGCCATCACGATCAGGGCTGGGCCGATCGAGACCAGCACGGTACCGAGCATGCGCCACGTCAGCACGCGCGGCCACTCCTGGACCAGGCACATCAGTGCCAGCGCACCCGAGGTGGACAGGAAGCTTTGCCGCGCGACAGTCGCCACTGCAGCGCTCACGCCGAACCCAAAGGCCTGTCGCCGGCCCATGGCGATCGTGCAAGCCATGGCAAAGAAGCCCAGCATCGACAAAGACTTGCTGACGGGGTGCAGTGCTGGCGTCCAGAAATAGGATGACGATACCACTGGTACGCCGAGGACCACGGACCGCAATGGAGTAGCGCCGCTTGTACGCAAGGTGCCGTATAGGAACATCAGGGCCAGGCCCGTGAGGACCGCCGGAACGACATGGCTCTGCCAACTCCCCTGGTCCAGAGCTTCACTTCCGCTCAATCTGGCCGCTTCAGCCAGGACCCAATGAATTCCGGGCCCGGTTGCAGACCACGCGGGGTAGTCCCAGCCTATACCCCATTCTATGAACCAGTTCGCCTGTGGCAGGTGAAAGAGCTCGGCGTCCAGCGCGCCCCATTGCGTCGCGTCGAGCGCGTTGGACATCACAACGACAGCAAGAGCGTAGACTGCGAGCAGGACCAGCAACGCGAGGAGATCTTGTGCCGACCACAGTTTTCTCATTGCTTGCCAATATCCTCCGCAATTCGGAAGCCGACGTCTGGCCGCCGGGCACCTGGGGTCAGACGATACCGCGCACTGGCACGCGCAAAGCCCGACGGCAGGCGATAGGACCCGCCGCGAACCACCCTGACCCGACACCCTTCAGGGTCGTGAGCAACTCCGTCTGACGGTGCAGCGGCATAAAAGTCGTAACAATCCTGAACCCATTCCCAGACATTTCCGTAGAGATCACTGACGCCTTCCGGCGTGGCTTCGAAGGACCCAACGGGGGCAACGCCTTCGAAAACGTCCCTCCCCTCTACCCCTCCCCGACAACAGGTTTCGTCACCGAAGTTTCCATAAGCCCGTTCCGCTGTGTCGCCCCACCAGAAACGCGAATGGGTGCCGGCGCGCGCGACGCGCTCCCATTCCGCTTCGGACAAGAGCCGGTAGTTTCGCTTCGACTGGGCACTCAGCCACTTGGCGTAAACAACTGCGTCTCGCCAGGACACTCCGGTAACAGGCTCCTCCCCGGTCGAAGCCGTCGTGAGCGACGCGCGGCAGGAGCCCGCCTGGACACACATGTCGTACTGCGCTTGGGTCACCTCGGTTCTGGAGACTGCAAAGCTCGTCAGATCGATGGTCCTGTTCCCGTGTTCGTCGGGCACAGACCACGCATCCTGATCTCCGCCCATCTCGAATGTCCCGCCCGGAACGACGATCATTTCAGGAGCCAATGGCGAAGGAAGCGGTTCCGCATACACCGACGCGCAAGAAATCCATGCAAGGACAAAGATCGCCAACCGGTCCATGACATGGACGGTACGCGCGCCGAAATATCCCAACAAGACATCCGCTTGGCGCCGGAAACCTCCCCTTTCGGACACGTTCGCCGATCATGCGTACAAAGATCGACAGTTTTCAGTGCGAGGCTTCATCCAAAAGGCCAAAGGTCCTTGACCCGCTTCCCGTTGTGTCCGCGTCCGTGTGGTCGCTCGGTCCCGATGCCGGACCTCATGGGACCGTTGGTGCACCGTCCACCGGATCGGGCGACGCTCTCGGGCCGGGTCCGAAAGTAGCTACAGATAGCGGATGAACCGTGGGCCGTGCCCCCTTGCCCCCAGGATACGGAACCTGGGGAAGCGGCGGGCGGGCGGCTCAGTCGCCGAGGTCGCGGAAGAGGTTGTCGTCCTCGAGGAAATCGAGGCGATCCTCCTCGATCGAGCCGTCGTTGATGTCGCGGACCTCGACCCGGCCGTCGCCGTAGCCGACCACGACCTTGTCGCAGATGTCGATGAAGAGACCATTCTCGACCACGCCGGGGATCTGGTTCAGCACCATCGAGATCTGACGCGGGTTGCCGATCCGGTTGAGGTGCAGGTCGAGGATGTAGTTGCCCTCGTCCGTCACGAAGGGCCGGTCGCCGTTCATCCGGAGCGAGGTGTTGCGCCCCAGCACGTCCATCGAGATCAGCATCTCCTCGGTCAGCGCCTGGGTGGTCTGCCAGCCGAAGGGGATCACCTCGATCGGCAGGGCAAAGGCGCCGAGAGTTTCGACCTCCTTGCCGACATCTGCGATCACGATCATCTGGTCGCTCGCCGTGGCGACGATCTTTTCCTGCAGCAGCGCGCCGCCGCCGCCCTTGATGAGGTTGAGATCCTGGTCGAATTCGTCGGCGCCGTCGATGGTCAGGTCGAGCCACTTGGCCTCGTCCAAGCTGACCACCTGGATGCCGCAGTCGCGTGCCAGTTCGGCGGTGCGGGTCGAGGTCGGAACGCCCTTGATCCGCAGCCCGTCGTTGCGCACCAGCTCACCCAGGCAGCGCACCATCCAGGCCGCCGTCGAGCCTGTGCCGAGCCCCACCCGCATGCCGTCCTCGACGAAGTCGACGGACCGCTTGGCGGCGACGAACTTGGCCTTGTCGATGGGCGAGAGATCTCCGGACATGCACACGACTCCGTTCAGCGAATTGTCGTCGCTTATAGGCATCCGGGGCGCCGGAGGATAGGGGCGCCGGCCCGCACGCCCTTGCGGCATGGGCGGGCCGGCGCCTTTCGGTCACGCCATCGGCGGGATCAGGCCGCGATCTTGGCGGTCACCTCGACCAGCCTCTTGAGCTGGTGGGCCACGGCGGCGCGGCCCTTGTCGTCGAAGCTGCCGGCGTTGGTCGAGAAGCCGTAGGGGTTGCCGCCGGCCTCGAACAGCACCGGGTCGGTGTAGGCGGGCGTGGCGATGATCGTGCCCCAGTGCATCAGCGAGGTGTAGAAGCCGATCAGCGTCGTTTCCTGCCCGCCGTGGGTGTTCATCGCCGAGGTCGAGGCACTGGCGACCTTGTTGACCAGCTTGCCTTCCTGCCAGATCGGGCCGAGCGTGTCGATGAAGCTGCGGACCTGGCTGGGCGCGCTGCCGTAGCGGGTCGGGAAGGCAAAGAAGTAGCCATCGGCCCAGATCATGTCGTCATGGCTGATCTCGGGGATGTCTTGCACCTTTTCCAGCTGCGCCTTCCAGGCGTCCTGGCCGTTCACGACCTCGGCCGGTGCGGTTTCGGCGAAGCGGCGCAGGCGGACCTCGGCGCCGGCGGCCTCGGCGGCCTTCTTGGCCTCGAGCGCGACCTCGTAGTTGGTGCCGTAGGTAGAATAGAAGAAGATGCCGATCTTGGGGGTGGTCATGGGGAACCTCGTGTTGGTGTGACACCCCGGGATCTAGGTCATCGGCCCTGCGCCGTCCTCACGTAAACCGGCGCAGGTCCTGTGCGGATATGCAGGGCCCGTCAGCGGAACGCCGGGCCGTGCGCCCACACGGTGAGCGAGGCGCGCGTGCCTCGGGTCACCGGCGTCACCCGGTGCAGGGCAAAGGCGGGAAAGATCGCGGCGGTGCCCTTTTCGCGCGGGGCGTTCAGGATGTTGGCAGCCGGCATCACCTCGAGCGCGCCGCCCTCGTAGTCGCCGTCGCCCGCCAGCTGCACCACCAGCGTCAGCTTGCGTTTCGAGGCGAGTGCCCCGTCGCCGATGTCGGAATGCCAGTCGAAATGGCCGCGTCGCTCGGCGCCGTAGCTGGCGACCTGGGGGCTTTCGGCGAACTCGGTCAGGGCAAAGTCAAAGACCTTGCGATTGGCCTCGGCCACGACCGAGATCAGCCGGTCCATCACCCAGCCGGTGTCGGGCACGTCGTCGAGCCAAACGAGGTCGGCGCGGCGCATGTTGTGATCGCGCTGGCCGACCAGCCGCGCCTCGGAGGACGGTTGCGCGGCGGCGAGCGTGGTGAGGCGGTCGCATTCCTCGGCGCTGAATGCCTGGGGCACGATGTGCAGGGTGAGCATGACGGGGACACTCCGGTAGGTCAGACGCGCCGCCCTATCGCCCCGCCCTGCCCCGCGCACGCCTGTTTTCGACCTCGACGTCGCTTTCCGCCCTTCCGCCGCGCCTGCCGTCACGCCATATCTGCGGGATGGATCACGACCAGTCCCTCGACCGTTTCGAAACCGTGGCGCTGCGCACCGTCGCCGACCTGCCGCCGCCGTTCCACGTGCCGGCGCAGGCGGTGCTGCTGCGCGTTGCCGACTGGCCCGACCGGGAGATGCTTGAGGAGCTGGAGATCGACGATCCGCTGGACCTCACCGGGCTCTATGACGGGGTGCCGATGACCGAGAAGTCGGTGTTCGATTTCGGCGGCCCGCCCGACACGGTCTGGATCTTCCGCCAGCCGATCCTTGCGGAATGGCGCGATCGCGGGAACGTCGCGCTGGACGAGCTGATCGCCCATGTCGTCGTGCACGAATTCGCGCATCATTTCGGCTGGACGGACGAGGAGATCGCGGCGGTCGACCCCTGGTGGGAATGAGCGCTTAGAAGACCCCCATCGAGAGGCCTGCCGCCAGCGCCGCGCCGACCTCGCGGCAGCGGTCGAGGTCTCTGTCGGGAATGGTCTTTTCGGCCAGGATCTTCTCGGGGCTGTCGGCATGGGTGCAGACGATCAGCGGCGGCTGCACCTCGCGCAGGCGCCAGCCGGTGGCGATCCGGGCGGTCTGGCGGGCGGCGTTCTCACCGTCGGTCCCGGCACAGACCATCTGGGCATAGGCGCGCCCCTCGATTTGGCCCAGCACCGGGTAGTAGCAGCGGTCGAAGAACTCCTTCATCTCGCCCGCGATGGAGGCGAGGTTCTCGGGCGCGCAGAAGAGGTAGCCGTCGGCCCGGAGGAGGTCGTCGGGCCCCGCGTCGCGGGCGCGGAGCAGCGTGACCGTCGCCTCGGCCCGGCCCGCCTCGGCCGCCGCCTCGGCCATCTGCCGGGCGCCGCCGGTGCGCGAATGCCAGACGATCAGCAGCTCGGCCATGGCGGCCTACCGCGGCTCGCGCCAGCGGTTCACGATCGGGTAACGCCGGTCGAGCCAGAAGGCGTGCTTGGTCAGGCGGGTGCCGGGCGCCGACTGGAAGCGCTTGTATTCGCTGATGAAGATCAGGTGCTCGACCCGTTGCGCATCGGCCCGGTCATAGCCGGCCGCCACGCAATCCTCGACCGATCCGTCGAGGTCGACAAGGATGTTCAGGAGCGCGTCCAACACCGGGTAGTCGGGCAGCGAGTCGCTGTCCTTCTGATCCTCGCGCAGTTCGGCCGAGGGCGGCTTGGTGATGATCCGCTCGGGGATCACCGCGCCCGCCGGGCCCATCATCCAGTCGCGGTGGTTCTGGTTCCGCCAGCGGCACTGTTCGAAGACGCGGGTCTTGTAGAGGTCCTTGATCGGGTTGTAGCCGCCCGCCATGTCGCCGTAGATCGTGGCATAGCCGACCGCGACCTCGGACTTGTTGCCGGTGGTCAGAAGCATCTCGCCGAACTTGTTGGACAGCGCCATCAGCAGCAGGCCGCGCAGGCGGGACTGGATGTTCTCTTCGGTGAGATCCGGCTTTGCCCCCTCGAACAGCGGCGCCAGCGTCTCGGTCACCGCCTGACGGCCCTGGCTGATCGGCACGAAGTCGTAGCGGCAGCCGAGGGCCTCGGCCACGGCCTTGGCGTCCTCGAGCGAATGGTCCGAGGTGTATTCCGAGGGCAGCATCACGCAGCGCACGTTCTCGGCCCCGAGCGCATCGACCGCGATGGTCGCCACGATCGCGCTGTCGATCCCGCCCGAGAGGCCCAGCAGGACCTTGCCGAAGCCGGTCTTGCCGCAATAATCGCGCAGGGACTGCACCATCGCGCGGTAGTCTTGTTCCCAGTCGTCCGGGATATGCGCCTTCTCGCCCTCGCAGATGCGCCAGCCGTCGTCGGTGCGCTCGAGGTCGACATGGTGCACGCAGGCGTCGAAGACCGGCATGTGAAAGGCCATCTGCCCGCCGGGGTTCAGGCCGAAGCTGCCGCCATCAAAGACCTGGTCATCCTGGCCGCCCACCATGTTGAGATAGATCAGCGGAAGGTCGGTTTCGACCACTCGCGCGACCATGTGGTTGAACCGGGTGTCCATCTTGCCGCGGTAGTAGGGGCTGCCGTTCGGGACCAGCAGGAATTCCGCCCCGGTCTCGGCCAGCGTCTCGGACACCTCGGGGTGCCACGCGTCTTCGCAGACCGGCGATCCGACGCGGGTGTTGCCGACGGCATAGGGTCCGCCGAGCGGGCCGCTGTCGTAGACGCGGACCTCGTCGAACACCGTCTCGTTCGGCAGGTTGTGCTTGAGCGTGCGGTGCACGACCCGCCCGCCGCGGCAGAAGTGGTAGGCGTTGTAGAGGCTCGCGCCCTCGATCCAGGGCCCGCCGATGACAAAGTTCGGACCTTCCGCGAATTCCGCGGCCAGCGCCTCGATCGCGGCGATCGCGGCCTGGTGAAACACCGGCTTCATCACCAGGTCCTGGGTGTTGTAGCCGGTCACGAACATCTCGGTGAAGGCTACCAGCTCCGCCTCGGCCGCCCGGCCCTCATGCAGGACCTCGCGGGCCTTGGCGATATTGCCCTCGATGTCCCCGACGGTCGGGTTCAACTGTGCCAGCGTGATGCGGAACCTGTCGGCCATGGGCGCCTTTCCTTTCGTTCCCGGCCTGCTTAGCTTCACCTCGCCGCGAGGAAAAGGTGATTTGCCCGAAAGGCGTTGTCAGGCCCCGCGCCCTCCTCTACTTTCTGCGCACCATCAGGGCTGGAGCCACCGCCACCGGCCGCCAATTGAGCAGTTCAGGGGGCCCAATGGGTATCAGCATCTCCAATCTCGTCGCCGCAGGCACGCGGGCGACGGCGCTCGGGCTGGCGCTCGCCGCGCCGCTGGCCGCGCAGGAGGGCGAGGTTCAGACCAAGCAGTACGACGACGGTGGCGTCTACGAGGGCACCTTCAAGGACGGGCTGCAGCATGGCACCGGCACCTACCGGCTGCCGAACGGGTACGAGTACACCGGCGAGTGGGTCGACGGCGAGATCGCGGGTCAGGGCACTGCGCGTTTTCCCAATGGATCGGTCTACGAGGGCCAGTTCGCCAAGGGCAAGCCGAGCGGTGTCGGCAAGATCGTCTTTGCCGACGGCGGCACCTACGAGGGTGAGTGGGAAGACGGCAAGATCATGGGCCAGGGCGTGGCGAATTATGCCAACGGCGTGCGCTACGAGGGCGGCTTCCGCAACGCGATGCACCATGGCCGCGGCAAGATGGAAAGCCCGGGCGGCTACGTCTACGACGGCGACTGGGTGAACGGGGTCAAGGAAGGCACCGGCACGATCACCTATCCCGACGGCGCGGTCTACGAGGGCGAGATCCTGCGCGGCGCGCGCGAGGGCCAGGGCAAGCTGACGATGTCCGACGGGCTGACCTACGAGGGCACCTGGAAGGACGGCCAGATCAACGGCACCGGCACGCTGACCCAGCCGAACGGCGACGTTTACGAGGGTGAGTTGGTGTCGGGCCGCCGCGAGGGGCTGGGCAAGGTCACCTATGCCAACGGCGACATCTACGAGGGCCAGTTCAAGGATGACCAGCGGCACGGCGAAGGCACCTTTTCGGGCGCCGACGGCTACAAGTACGAGGGCAACTGGGTCGCCGGCCGGATCGAGGGCGCGGGCCGCGTCGTCTATCCCGACGGGTCGGTCTACGAGGGCCAGTTCCGCAACGACCTGGCCGACGGTCCGGGCAAGATCACCTATCCCGACGGCGCCACCTACAAGGGCGACTGGAAGGCCGGCGTCATCGACGGCGAAGGCACAGCGACCTATCCCAACGGGCTGGTCTATGAAGGGGCATTCAGCAACGCCAAGAACCACGGGTTCGGCGTGATGACCTATCCCGACGGCTACGTCTACGAAGGCAACTGGGTCGCCGGCCAGCGCGAGGGCGACGGCAAGGCGACCTACCCGGACGGCACCGTCTACGAGGGCACGTTCACCGACGGCCAGCGTGACGGCACCGGCACCATCACCATGCCCGACGGCTTCGTCTACGAGGGCGAATGGAAGGGCGGCGAGATCTCGGGCCGCGGCAAGGCGACCTATGCCAACGGCGATGTCTACGAGGGCACCTTCAAGGACGGCCGCCGCCAGGGCGAAGGCACGATGACCTACGCCAGCGGTGAAGAGGCCACCGGGACGTGGGACAACGGCGCCCTGACCGAGGAAGGCGCGGAAGAGACCGGGGAAGCGACCGAGGATGACACCGGGGAGACCGGTGAAGCTGAAGAGACCGGGACCGGGAACTGACCTGCGGAGCCTCACCGATGTGAGTGAAGAGCCCCCGGCGCCGACCAGCGCCGGGGGCTTTCTTTTCGGGACATGGGTTGCGGATTGACACCCACCCCCTGACCTTGCGGCACAGTTGCGCTACCATAGCGGGATCGTGTGGCGTTGCGCCATGCGGTCCGACCGGTGTGACAAGCATTCACGTCACGCCGCAGACCCATATCTGAAAAGGACTTTTTCCATGACCTACCGAAACCATCTCCTCCTTTCCGCACCACTTATGCTGGTGCTGGGTGCCTGCGACCAGTTTCCTATGGCCGGGGACAACACCGGCCCCAAGATCACCGTGCACGTGATCGAACCTGGCGGGCCGCGGCTGGTGATGAGCACCGATGCGGACGAGGCCGAGGGCGTCGAGCTGACCGAATGTCCCGGCGGCGGGACCGGGACGCAGGTGGCCAACACCAGCATTTCCCTGCCCGCCGGGCAGAGCCGGGGCGACATCCTGATCGGGTACTCCGACACCTCGGGGATCGACAGCGCGAGCTTCTCGGTCGATGCCAGCTCGGTCCGGATCTTCGAACCCGTCCTGTCCGTCACCGACCTGCCGCGGCACGGCGGCGGGACGTTCCGCGGCTATGCCTGGCGCTATGACGATGACGACGGCGTGGCGCCCTTCACCTCGCCCGTGTTGCGCTCGGTCGACCTGGCGCCGACCCGCACGCTGACCGGCGCGCCGTTTGCGCTGAGCGCCACGGACGGCGCCGGGAACACCACGACGCGGGTGTTCTTCGTCGGCCCCAGCGGAACCTTCTGCGGCTGACCCCGGGCGGGGCGGGAGACCGCCCTACCCCTGCTGCTTCTTCTGAAGCCGGCGGCGGTGCAGCACCGGTTCGGTGTAGCCCGAAGGCTGCGCCCGGCCCTTGAAGACGAGGTCACAGGCGGCCTGGAACGCCACCCCGTCATAGCCCGGTGCCATCGGTTCATAGACCGGGTCGTCGGCGTTCTGGCGGTCCACCACCTCGGCCATCTTGCGCATCGCCTGCATCACCAGGCGTTCCGAGACCACCTCGTGGTGCAGCCAGTTGGCCAGCGCCTGCGACGAGATCCGGCAGGTCGCGCGATCCTCCATCAGGCCGACGTCGTGGATGTCGGGCACCTTGGAGCAGCCGACGCCCTGGTCGATCCAGCGCACCACGTAACCGAGGATGCCCTGGGCGTTGTTCTCGACCTCACGGGTGACCTCGGCATCGCTGAGGTTGCGTCCCGACAAAACCGGGATGGTCAGCAGCGCGTCCAGCGTGCCGCGCGGCCCGCCGGCGGCGATCTCGGCCTGGCGGGCGGCGACGTTCACCTTGTGGTAATGCGTGGCATGGAGCGTGGCGGCGGTCGGCGACGGCACCCAGGCGCAGTTGGCGCCGGATTGCGGATGGCCGATCTTCTGGCGCAGCATCTCCTCCATGCGGTCGGGCATCGCCCACATGCCCTTGCCGATCTGCGCGCGGCCCTTCAGCCCGCAGGCCAGGCCGATGTCGACATTGCGATCCTCGTAAGAGGCGATCCAGGGCGTCGACTTCATCTCGCCCTTGGGCAGGAAGGGGCCGGCCTCCATGCTGGTGTGGATCTCGTCGCCGGTGCGGTCGAGGAAGCCGGTGTTGATGAAGGCGACGCGGTGCTTCGCGGCGCGGATGCATTCCTTGAGGTTGACGCTGGTGCGCCGTTCCTCGTCCATGATGCCGAGTTTGACGGTGTATTGCCGGATCCCCAGCATCGCCTCGACGCGGCTGAAGATCTCGTCGGCAAAGGCGACCTCATCGGGCCCGTGCATCTTGGGCTTCACGACGTAGACCGAGCCTTCGACCGAGTTCCGGTCGCCGCCGGACTTGCCGAGGTCGTGCATCCCGATCAGCGTGGTCACCACGGCATCCATCAGCCCCTCGAAGACCTCGCCGCCCTCGGCGTCGAGGATCGCGGGGTTGGTCATCAGGTGGCCGACATTGCGCACGAGCATCAGCGCCCGGCCCTTCACGCGCAGCACCTCGCCGTCGGGCTGGGTGTACTCGCGGTCGCGGGCCAGCTTGCGGGTGAAGGTGCTGCCGCCCTTCTCGACCTCTTCGACCAGGTCGCCCTTCATCAGGCCCAGCCAGTTGCGGTAGGCCTGCACCTTGTCGGCGGCATCCACCGTGGCGACGCTGTCCTCGCAATCCATGATGGCCGAGACCGCGCTTTCCAGCCGCACGTCCGAGATGCCCGCCGGGTCGGTCTGGCCGACATCGGTGTCGTGGTCGACGATCACCTCGATCAGCAGGCCGTTGGCGCGCAGCATCACGCAGAGCGGGGCGTGATCCTCTTCGCGCCAGCCGACGAACTGGGAGGTGTCGGCAAGCCCGACCGGCCCGCCCTCGGTGGTCAGCACCAGCGCGCCGTCGCGGATCGAAAGGCCCTTGGCCTCGGTCCAGGACCCCTTTTCCAGCGGCACGGTCGCGTCCAGGTGCGCCTTGGCCCAGGCGATGACCTCTGCGCCCCGTTTCGGATCGTAGCCGCCGCCCTGCGGCAGCGATCCGAGCGCGTCGGTGCCGTAGAGCGCATCGTAGAGCGATCCCCAGCGGGCATTGGCGGCGTTCAGCGCGTAACGGGCGTTGGTGATCGGCACGACGAGTTGCGGCCCGGCGATGCGCGCGATCTCGGGGTCGATGTTGTCGGTGTCGATCTGGAAATCAGGACCCTCGGGCACGAGGTAGCCGATCTCTTCCAGAAAGGCGCGGTAGGCGGCGGCATCGTGCGGCTGGCCCCGGCGTTTCTGGTGCCAGGCGTCGATCTGCTGCTGCAGTCGCTCGCGCGTGTCGAGCAAAGCCGCGTTGCGCGGCATCAGGTCGGCCAGCAGCGCCGCGAAGCCGTCCCAGAACGCCTCGGGCGCGACCCCGGTGCCCGGCAGGGCCTCGTCTACGATGAACCGGTGAAGCTCTTCCGCCACCTGCAACCCGTGAACCTCGACCCTGTTGGCCATGCGCTACTCCCTTGCGTGATCGCCCGCCACGCTATCCGGCAAGGGCTGCCGCGACAAGCACCGGCGATCGGGGCGCGCGGTGTCCGTCGTGCGGGGATGGTGCGATTGCTTCGCGAACACCAAAGCGGCGGCGGGACCGGGCATGGCAATAGTTAGCCGATTGCCTGAGTTTCTGATTGACGCGGCGGAGCCGACTGCATTACTTAGCCACATGGCTAAGCATGACCCATCCCTCGATCACCTTTTTGCCGCCCTCGGCGATCCGACCCGGCGCGCGATCCTGTCGCGGCTGGCGACAGGGCCGGCCAGCGTCAGCGACCTGGCCGCGCCCTTCGACATGGCGCTGCCGTCGTTCATGGGGCACCTCAAGAAGCTCGAGGCGGCGGGGCTGATCGAGACATCGAAGACCGGGCGCGTCCGCTCCTGCGCGCTGCAGCCCGCGGCCTTTGCCCCGGCGATCGACTGGCTCGAGGAACAGCGCGCGCTCTGGTCCGGTCGGCTCGACCGGCTGGACGCGCTGGTCATGGCAATGGCTGCCAAGACTGACGATTGAATCTCAACAAGGACTTTACGATGAGCACCGACCTAAGTTTTTCCCGTGTCCTGCCCGCGCCCCGCGACCTCGTCTGGGCCTGCTGGACCGATCCCAAGCTGATCACCGCATGGTTCATGCCCAAGCCGCACCGCGCGCTGTCGGCCGAGATCGACCTTCGGCCCGGCGGGCTGTTCTGCGTCGAGATGGACGTGGACGGCAACGTGATGAAGGAGCCGGGCGTGGTGCTGGAGGCGGTGCATGGTCGGCGCTTCGTCTTCACCGACACCTATGCGCCGGGATGGAAGCCCAACCCCGAGCCGTTCATGACCGCGATCATCGAACTGTCGGACGTGCCCGAGGGCACGCGCTACGACGTGCTGGTGCGGCACCGTAACGAGGAGTCGGCAAAGCGCCACGAGGAGATGGGATTCTTTGACGGCTGGGGCACCGTGGCGGGCCAGCTTGGCGCGTATGCCGCAGGCCTGCAGGGCCCGCGGCCGGAACACGAGATGACGATCACCCGACAGATCGACGCCCCGCCCGCGCTGGTCTGGCGGGCCTGGACCGATCCCGAGCTGCTGCCGAAATGGTTCGGGCCGGCCGGGTTCCATTGCGAGACGGAAGACATCGACATCCGCCCGGGCGGGCGCTGGCGCTTTACCATGGTAGGCGAAGGCCAGCGCTATCCGAACCTGCACGAGTTTGGCGAGATGGAGCCCGAGCGGCGCCTTACATACAAGCTCTCGGGCTTTGACGACATGCGGCACCACGCCGATGTGGTGGTCGATTTCGCGCCCGAGGGCGCAGGCACAAGGGTCACGATGCGGATGACATTTGTCGATGTCACGCGCGCAGAACTACTGCCGCACGGCGTGCTCGAAAAAGGTTACGAGACGCTCGG
This sequence comes from Pseudooceanicola sp. LIPI14-2-Ac024, assembly GCF_042188925.1. Taxonomy (GTDB): domain Bacteria; phylum Pseudomonadota; class Alphaproteobacteria; order Rhodobacterales; family Rhodobacteraceae; genus Pseudooceanicola. Next base: position 353,870 of record NZ_CP170102.1, on the reverse strand, counting down.
CAAGCTCGAGGCGCTGGCGCAGACGCTGCCCGCCGCCTGATCAGTCACTCCGTCGGCGCGGCGGCTCCGGCCGCCGGTTCATCGGCCCCGGTGCGGCCGTCCACCTGGGTCGGCGCGCCCTCGGGGCCGTCACTGCCAAAGAAGGCGGTGCTGGTGCTAAGGAAACCGCCGACGAAGACGCCGAAGATCACGGCGAGGACGATGCCCCAGATCGGGACGGCGTGGCGGCGTTCCTGTTTCTCGATATTGGTCTGCGGGGCGGACATTGGTGGTCCTCCTATGGAGTTGCTGACCTCTCAACGCGCGGACGCTCCCGCGGGTTTCGTCGCGCCCCCGCCCCTTGCAATTCCCCGCCCCCTGTCCCAGCAATGATCCGCCAGCGGTACAGGAGGCGGCGATGAAGGACATGACCGGGACCACGATCTATCTCGAGGATTACACCCCGCCCGCCTACCTGGTCGACGAGGTGCACCTGACCTTTGCCCTGGCGCCCGAGGCGACGCGGGTGAAGAGCCGGATCGCGTTCCGCCCCAATCCCGAGGCCGCCAGCCGCGAGTTCTTCCTGCATGGCGAGGACCTCACGCTGATCTCGGCCAGTATCGACGGCGTCGCGGTCAGCCCCGAGATCACCGAAGCGGGCCTGATCTGCGACGTGCCCGACGCGCCCTTCATCTTCGAGGCCGAGGTCGAGATCGCGCCGGTGAAGAACACCGCGCTGGAAGGGCTCTACATGTCGAACGGCATGTACTGCACCCAGTGCGAGGCCGAGGGCTTCCGCAAGATCACCTATTACCCCGACCGGCCCGACGTGATGGCGACCTTCACCGTGCGGGTGGAAAGCGACCTGCCGGTGATGCTGTCGAACGGGAACCCCGGCGCCTCGGGCCCCGGCTTTGCCGAATGGCACGATCCCTGGCCGAAACCCGCCTACCTCTTTGCGCTGGTCGCGGGCGAACTGCTGAACCATCCCGGGCAGTTCACCACGAAATCCGGCCGCGAGGTGGAGCTGAACGTCTGGGTCCGCCCCGGCGACGAAGGCAAGTGCGCCTTTGCGATGGAAAGCCTCATCAAGTCGATGACATGGGACGAAGAGGTCTATGGCCGGGAATACGACCTCGACATCTTCAACATCGTGGCGGTCGACGATTTCAACATGGGCGCGATGGAGAACAAGGGGCTGAACATCTTCAACTCCTCCGCCGTGCTCGCCTCGCCCGAGACCTCGACCGACGGGAACTTCGAGCGGATCGAGGCGATCATCGCGCATGAGTATTTCCACAACTGGACCGGCAACCGGATCACCTGCCGCGACTGGTTCCAGCTGTGCCTCAAGGAAGGGCTGACCGTCTTTCGCGACGCCCAGTTCACCGCCGACATGCGGTCGGAGCCGGTGAAGCGGATCACCGACGTGATCGACCTGCGCGGGCGGCAGTTCCGCGAAGACAACGGCCCGCTGGCGCACCCGGTGCGGCCCGAGAGCTTTGTCGAGATCAACAACTTCTACACCGCCACCGTCTACGAGAAGGGCGCCGAGGTGATCGGCATGCTCAAGCGGCTGGTTGGCGATGCGGACTACGCGAAGGCGCTCGATCTCTATTTCGACCGCCATGACGGGCAGGCCTGCACCATCGAGGACTGGCTGAAGGTGTTCGAGGACACCACCGGCCGCGACCTTTCGCAGTTCAAGCTGTGGTATTCGCAGGCCGGGACGCCGCGCGTTTCGGTCAGCGAGGCGTGGGAGGACGGGCGGCTCACCCTCACCTTCCGGCAGATGACGCCGCCGACGCCGGGCCAGCCGCAGAAGGATCCGCGGGTGATCCCGATCGCCGTCGGCCTGCTGGGCCCGAACGGCGACGAGGTGCAGGAAACGACGCTGCTGGAGCTGACCCAGGCCGAGCAGAGCTTTACCTTCACCGGGCTTGCCGCCCGGCCGGTGCCGTCGATCCTGCGCGGGTTTTCCGCGCCGGTGATCCTGGAGCGCAAGACGACCAACGCCGAACGCGCCTTCCTGCTGGCGCATGACACCGACCCGTTCAACAAATGGGAAGCCGGCCGGGCCCTGGCCCGCGACGTGCTGCTGCGCATGCTGAACGACGGCGCGGCGCCGGATCGCGCGTTCCTGTCTGCGCTGACTACCACGCTGGCCGACGACAGCCTCGATCCCGCCTTCGTGGCGCTGGTGCTGTCCCTGCCGTCCGAGGACGACCTGGCGCAGGCGCAGGTGGACGCGGGCCGGGTGCCCGATCCGCAGGCGATCCACAAGGTGCGCGAGCACCTGCTCGACGCCATGGCCGAGGCGCTGGAGGACCAGTTGCGCGCCGCCTATGCCGCCAACCAGGTGACCGGCCCCTACCGCCCCGACGCCGAGGGCGCGGCCAAGCGGGCGCTGGCGAACACCGCGCTAATGCTGCTGTCGCGGCGGGACGGCGGCGCGCTGGCGCAGGCGCAGTACGACGTGGCCGACAACATGACCCAGCAGCTGGCCGCCCTGTCCGCGCTGGTGACCGCGGGCTCGGGCGAGGCCGCGCTGAAGGCGTTCGAGGACCAGTGGCGCGACGACCGGCTGGTGATGGACAAGTGGTTCGCCCTGCAGATCGGCCACGCGGAACCCGGGGACACCGCCGCGACGGTCGAGAGGCTGGTCGCGCATCCGGATTTCAACCTGAAGAACCCCAACCGTTTCCGCGCGGTCTTTGGCGCACTGGCAATGAACCAGGCGGGCTTTCACCATGACAGCGGCGATGGCTACCGGCTGATGGCGGACTGGCTGATCCAGCTCGACGCGCTGAACCCGCAGACGACGGCGCGGATGTGTTCCGCGTTCCAGACCTGGCGGCGCTACGATGCCGACCGGCAGGGGATGATCCAGGAGAACCTGCACCGCATCATGATGCGCGACGGGCTGAGCCGGGACACGGCGGAAATGGTGGCGCGGATCCTCGAATGATCCCCGCCGCTTGACGCCGCCGCGGTTTCGCGGCCTCCTGCGCGCAAACGACAGGAGGCCCCGATGACCGACCGCACCCTCTTCATCACCGGCGCAAGTTCCGGCATCGGCGCGGCGGTGGCCGACCTGGCCGCGCGGCCGGGCCTGACGCTGCTGCTGCACTACGGCGGCAACAGCGCGGGGGCCGAAGCGGTGGCCGAGACGGCCCGCGCCAAGGGTGCCACCGCGCACCTGCTGCAGGCCGACCTCGAACATCCCGACAGCATCGCGCCGATGATCGACGCCGCGGCGGCGCTGGCCGATCCCGCCCTGCCCCTCGACCTGGTGAACAACGCCGGCATCGTCGACGACAAGGCCACGATCATGGAGATGACGCCCGCCCGCCTCACCCGGATGTTCACGATCAACGTCGTCTCGGCCATGCTGGTGGCGAAGGGCGCGGTCGGGCTGATGCGGCGGCAGAACGCGGGCGGCGCGATCGTCAACACGTCCTCGGCCGCGGCGCGGCTGGGTTCGGGCAACCAGTTCATCGACTACGCGGCATCGAAGGGGGCCATCGACACCTTCACGCTGGGCCTCGCCGACGAACTGGCGGCCGAGGGCATTCGCGTGAATGCCGTCCGCCCGGGCCTGATCGAGACCGAGATCCACGCCAAGGGCGGCGATCCGGACCGCGCCGCGCGGCTGGCCGCCAACGTACCGATGCAGCGCACCGGCCGGGCGCAGGAAGTGGCCGAGGCGATCCTGTGGCTGCTGTCGGACAAGGCCTCTTACGTCACGCGCACGCTGGTCGACGTGGCGGGAGGCCGCTGATCCCACAATTCGCGTGGAACGCGATCCGTCCGGCCCCCGTTGCCCCCCTGAACGAAAGGAGGGCATCATGCCAGACATTAACTCCAGCAAAATCCTGATCATCGCGACCCACGGCTTCGAGCAGTCGGAACTCGAGGTGCCGCGCGACCAGCTGGGTGCCGCCGGCGCCCATGTGACCGTGGCCAGCCCCAGCGGCGAACCCATCAAGGGCTGGGAAGAGGACGACTGGGGCCAGGAGGTCGCGGTCGATGCCAAGCTGTCCGACGTGAACGCCGCCGACTTTGACGCGCTGGTCCTGCCGGGCGGGCAGATCAATCCCGACCTGCTGCGGGTAGACGACACCGCGGTGACCTTGATCCGCACCTTCCTCGACAGCGGCAAGGTGATCGGCGCGATCTGCCATGCGCCGTGGCTGCTGATCGAGACCGACGCCCTGCGCGGGCGCGAGGTCACGTCGTACACCTCGATTCGGCGCGATGTCGAAAATGCGGGCGGCAAATGGCGCGATGTTGCGGTGGCCTGCGACAAGGGCATCGTGACCAGCCGCAATCCCGGCGATCTTGACGCCTTTGTGACGAAGCTCATCGAGGAAATCGCCGAAGGCCGCCACAACCGTGAAGCGGCCTGAGCCGGGGAACATCAACCTTCGCTGGCAAGTGTCTGAAAATCCTGACCGCCAGACCCATGTTTGCCGCCGGGCGCGAGGCCCGGCGGCTTTCTGCCGAGCCGCGAAACTTTCGCCATCTCTCCTGAAAGCGGCCACGATCTGGCCCTTTTGGGGGGCAGATTTCCCGGCAAGCAGTAACCAGTAACGACGCACCCGGAGCAAGTGATGCGCGGTATTCCGAGACTACCAGAGACCCTCGCGGCGCGGTTCGAAAAGACCGCCAAGGGCGACGAGGACAAGGCAAGCGCCCGTGCTCCGAAACCCGCCGCCCGCAGCCAGACGGATTCCGTGGGCGTTGCCCAGTATGCCATCGGCCTGAACCGCCAGCGCGCCGCCACCCCGGCCCGCGACCGCGGCCTGATCCTGCCGGTGCAATCCGAAGGCCAGGAGGATCACCTGCGCCAGAGCTTCATCGGCAAGGGCCTGTTCCTGGCCCGTCAGGACCAGTGGGACGTGCTGGGCAAGCTGGTGCGCGACACCGATCACGCCCGCGAAGTGACCAGCGAGGGCACCGGCGCCGCCAGCCTTCTGGCGCTCGGCGCACGGTCTGACTTTGTCCAGGCGGCCCGCGCGGCCATCGGCGAAGGCGACGTGCCCCCCGAAGAGCTGATCGAGGCGCTCGAGGAAGCGCTGGAAGAGGCGCCGGAGTGCTGGGGCCTGAACGCCGTGATCGCCCTGACCCATATCGAAATCGGGCTGGCCGCCCATGCCGACGCCGCCACCCGGCCCGACACCGACCACCCGATCCTGCGCGCGCATTTCGACCGGGCCGCCGAGCTGCTGGCCCCGCATGACGCCCGCGCTGAACGCAGCGTGGTCCTGGCCGAGGCGCGCTGCCAGCTCATGATGGGCGCCGAGGATGCCGGCGACCGGATCGGCGCCGACTATGCCGCGCTGATCGAGCTCGACCCCGGCAACCCGGCCCACATGCGCCGTTACGGCCTGCGCCTTTTGCCTGACTGGTACGGATCGTTCGAGGCGCTGGACGACGCCGCCCACGATACCGCCGAACGCACCGAGGAGACCTGGGGCGAAGGCGGCTATACCTGGGTCTGGCTCGACGCGCTGCGCTGCGCGCCCGAGGCGGCCGAGCGCATCGACATCGACCGCTACATCGAGGGGCTGGACGACATCCTCGCCCGGCGGGGCACCCAGCACATCGTGAACATCCTGGCCGCCCATGCCGGCGTCGCCATGGCCGCGACGAACGCGCCCGAGGACATTCCCGACGAGGCGCGCTGCAACAGGGGCCACATCCACGCCCGGTTCGGCCGGATCCTGCGCGGCCACCTGCGCGAGCTGCATCCCCGTCACTGGGCCGAGGCGCGCATGTCGCCCTTCGACCTGACGCCAGGCCCCGCCATGCTGGCCGAGAAGGGCGAGGGCATCGCGCGATGCCTGATCGCGCGGCATTTCGGCAGCGAGCTGGCGGCCGGACAGGTCGTCACCTTCTCGCCTCGCGGGCTCGAGTTGCATACCCCCGCCTGAGGCCCTTGCCCCCCATCACGGCCTGTCCTAGAACGCGCTCTGTTCCAACGCGGAAAGGACGGGCCATGCTGGATCTCAGCTACGAGACACCGAAACCCAAGGTCATCGCCGGCGCCAAGCACGATTGGGAGCTGGTGATCGGGATGGAGGTGCACGCTCAGGTGGCCTCGAAGGCCAAGCTCTTCTCGGGCGCCTCAACCGAATTCGGCGCCGAGCCGAATTCCAACGTCGCCTTCGTGGACGCGGCGATGCCGGGCATGTTGCCAGTTGTCAACGAATTCTGCGTGGAACAGGCGGTGCGCACCGGGCTAGGCCTGAAGGCGCAGATCAACCTGGTCTCGGCCTTCGACCGCAAGAACTACTTCTACCCCGACCTGCCGCAGGGCTACCAGATCAGCCAGCTCTACCATCCCATTGTCGGTGAAGGGGAAATTCTCGTGGACATGGGGCCGGGCGTGGCGCGCCTGGTGCGGATCGAACGCATCCACATCGAACAGGACGCGGGCAAGTCGATCCACGACATGGACCCGAACATGTCCTTCGTCGATCTGAACCGGACCGGCGTCGCGCTGATGGAAATCGTCTCGCGCCCCGATATCCGGGGGCCCGAGGAAGCCGCCGCCTACATCGCCAAGCTGCGGCAGATCCTGCGCTACCTCGGCACCTGCGACGGCAACATGCAGAACGGCAACCTGCGGGCGGACGTGAACGTGTCGGTCTGCCGGCCGGGCCAGTACGAGAAGTACCAGGAGACGCAGGATTTCGCGCATCTGGGCACCCGGTGCGAGATCAAGAACATGAACTCCATGAGGTTCATCCAGCAAGCCATTGATTACGAAGCGCGGCGCCAGATCCAGATCCTCGAGGGCGGCGGCGCGATCGTGCAGGAGACCCGGCTTTACGATCCGGACAAGGGTGAGACGCGATCGATGCGGTCGAAGGAAGAGGCGCACGATTACCGCTACTTCCCCGATCCCGACCTGCTGCCGCTCGAGATCGAGCAGGCCTGGGTGGACGAGATCGCGGCCTCCCTGCCGGAACTGCCGGACGCCAAGAAAGCGCGGTTCGTCAAGGACTTCGGCCTGTCGGAATACGACGCGAGCGTGCTGACCGCCGAGGCCGAGAACGCCGCCTTCTTCGAGAAGGTCGCGGCCGGCAACGACGGCAAGCTGGCGGCGAACTGGGTGATCAACGAGCTCTTCGGGCGGCTGAAGAAAGAGGATCACGACATCGGCGACAGCCCGATCACGCCCGAGATGCTGGGCAAGATCGTGGGGCTCATCACCAAGGGCGACATCAGCGGCAAGATCGCAAAGGATGTCTTTGAAATCGCGTACACTTCGGGCCGTGACCCGGAAGAGATCGTCGAGACCGAGGGCATGAAGCAGGTCACCGACACCGGCGCGATCGAGGCGGCGGTGGACGAGGTGATCGCGGCGAACCCGGCGCAGGTGGAGAAAGCCAAGCAGAATCCGAAGCTTGCGGGATGGTTCGTGGGCCAGGTGATGAAGGCGACCGGCGGCAAGGCGAACCCGGCCGCGGTCAACCAGCTGGTGACGGAGAAGCTGGGTCTCTGAGTTTTTTCAGTGACTTGAAAGAATGTGTTGAGGGCGGGACGCGGGTTCCGCCCTTTTCGTTTGCAGGTCAGTGTCTGGCGGGGTGAGACCCCGCAGAACGGGGGTTAAGGCACCGAACGGGACGTCGGTATCACGTCGGTATTGCGTCGGTATTGCGTCGGTGCATCCGCGACCGCGCGCGGCTTTGCCACGTCCCGGAAACCGCGCCGCCGGGCCTTGCCCTTCGCCGCCCCGCGCGGCACCTTCGCTGCGGACACAGAGGAGGACCGGATGGCCGTCGGAATCAAGGAACTCATGGCGCGGGCTGAGGCGCAGATCACGTCGCTGTCGAACGGCGAGGCGCAACCGCTGATGCAGGACGAGGGCACCGTCTTTGTCGACATCCGCGACGTCCGCGAGCTGGAGCGTGACGGCATGATCCCCGGCGCCAAACATGCGCCGCGCGGGATGCTGGAGTTCTGGATCGACCCGGAAAGCCCCTATCACAAGCCCTACTTCGCCGAGGACAAGACCTTCGTGTTCTACTGCGCCTCGGGCTGGCGGTCGCTGCTGGCGGCGCAGGTCGCGCAGGAGATGGGGCTGAAGACGGCGAGCCTGACCGGCGGTTTCGGCGACTGGAAGCGCGCCGGCCTGCCGGTCGAGGAACGGAAGCCGAAATGAGCGAGGTTCTCGAAGGCAAGTACCTGTCCGACCCGATGGAGGTCAGGCCCGAGTGGATCGACCACAACGGGCACATGAACATGGCCTATTACGGGGTGCTGTTCGACAAGGGATCGTCGCATGTCTATCGCCGTATCGGGTTCGGCAACGACTATCGCAAGACCTTCCGCCACACGACGTTCTCGGGCGAATTCCGCGTCCGCTACCTGCGGGAGCTGAAGCTGGGCGACAAGGTGCGCTGCGCCTTCCAGATGCTCGACGTGGGGCCGAAGTCGTTCCACTACGTGCAGGAGCTGATCCACGAGGACGGCTGGGTCGCCGCCACCGGCGAGGAGATCAGCCTGCACATCGACCAGACCGGGCCGCGCGTCGCACCCTATCCGCCACAGATCAAGGCCGCGCTGGACGAGATCCTCGCCGAACAGGCCGGGCTTCCCCGCCCGGACTGGCTGGGCAAACCGATGGGGCTGCGCAAATGACCGTGCCGTTTCGCGCCGGGCAGCAGGTGCTGAAGCCCGAATGGATCGATTTCAACGGTCATCTCAACATGGCCTACTACGTCGTGCTCTTCGACTGGGGCGTGGACGAGGTGCAGGACAGCGTGGGCCTTGGGGTGAAGTACGCCGAGACCAGTGGCTTCACCACCTTCTCGGCCGAGTTCCACATCCGCTATGTCCGCGAGCTGCCGCCGGGATCGACGGTCTACACGACCTTCCGGCTGCTCGACGTCGGGCCCAAGGCCTATCACTTCTGCCAGGAGCTTTACCACGAGGACGGCTGGCTGTCGGCCACGGGCGAAGGCATCTCGCTGCACATCGACCGCAGCGGGCCGAAGGTGGCGCCCTACCCGGCCAAGGTGCAGGAGAACCTGCAGGCGATGCTGGAAGAGCACCGCAAGCTGCCGGTGCCCGGCTGGGTCGGTCGCCCGATGGGGGTGAGGAAGTAGGGCCGGACGGGCGTCTGTCGTACAGGGTTTCGAGGGCTTGGTGCCCGCGCCCGTTGTCGCTGCCGTCGCAAGATGGGGAATCCCCGCCGGAACGTCGGTGATGGCGCGGGCCGAAACCGGGGGCGTGCCCGTCTGGCCGTTGGTGCGGATCGGATGGGGATCGATCCGGCACGATGTCTGTTCAGCCTGCGTCTGTGACACCGCCGCACGAGTGATTGCGGCAATAGGCCCGGGCGGACGGCCCGTTCAGGTCATTTGCGGATCAAGTATTCTTCCAGGTCGCCTTCGTCGGCCAGGATTTCCTTGACCCAGCCCGGTTGTCGGCCACGACCGCTCCAGGTCTTGGTTGCGTCATCCGGATGACGATACTTGGCGGGATGCACCTTGCGCGACTTGCTGGCCGGGCCGGTCAGTTCGGAAAGGCTGAAACCCATTTCCTGAGCTTTTAACTCAAGAGCGCTGAGCGCGCGCTTTCGTTCCCGATCCTGGAAGGTGCGAATTGCACCGTCCACGTCCTTTCGGAGCTGCTTGAGCTCGTCCAGTGACAGTTTATCCAATTCAACTTTCATTTGTATGCTAGTCCCATGTTCTTGCCCAAAGGCGGTTTTCCTTCGTTCTGTCGCCCTGCTCTCAAAGTGTTGGCATTGCAATAGAAGTCAAGCAGTCCATTTGTGTCGAGCAATGAGGAATCGATGGATTCGGCGGAAAATCACCGAAAACGTAATCGGGATCCCCACATCACGCTTCTGCGATTTCAGTTTCGATTAATCTTTGTGATGCGCATTAACGTCAGGCGTATTTTGCTGCGTATATTTCGAAAGCGCGGTACGGCGCGAATTCGCGTCATGCGAAATGCGCAGGGCGCCATTAACGGCGCCCCGCGTTTTCGATCAGCGGCCGAGGCGGCTGACGACGTTTTCGATCATGCGAATGCCGGCATCCTGGCCAAGCGACATGATGCTTTCAGGATGGAATTGCACCGCCGCAATCGGCAGCGTGGCATGTTCGATCCCCATCACAACGCCATCGGCGGTGGTGGCGGTGACCGTCAGCTCATTCGGCAGCGTATCGGGCCGCGCATGCAGCGAATGATACCGCCCGATCGTGATCGCATCGGGCAATCCGGCAAACACGGTGCCCGGATGATGCACCGCGATCCGCGACGGCTTGCCATGCATCGGTTCGTCGAGCTGGTCGAGCGTGGCGCCGAAGTAATCCGCGATCGCCTGCAATCCGAGGCAGACGCCGAACACCGGCAGATCGCGGTCGAGCGCCTTGGCAATCGTCGCGCGGCAATCGAAATCGGACGGGTTGCCGGGACCGGGCGACAGGACCACGAGGTCGGGCGCGTAATCGGCCAGCAACTCGTCCGCGACGGGGCTGCGCGAGGTCAGCACCTCGGCCCCGGTCTGGCGGAAGTAGTTCGCCAGCGTATGGACAAAGCTGTCCTCGTGATCGACCAGCAGGATGCGGCGCCCCTGCCCGACCTTGAGCCGCGTGCCGTCGCCGCCGGTGTCGTTGGCCTTCACGTCGCCGCGGATGGCCGCGCGCATGGCCGAGGCCTTGAGCTCGGTCTCGGCCTCTTCCTCGTCCGGGTCGCTGTCGTTCAGCAGCGTCGCGCCCGCCCGCACCTCGGCCACGCCGTTCTTGATGCGGATGGTGCGCAGGGTGAGGCCGGTGTTCATGTCGCCGTCGAACTGCACCGCGCCGACGGCGCCGCCGTACCAGAAGCGGGTCGATTTCTCGTGGTTCTCGATGAAGCGCATCGCCCAGAGTTTCGGCGCGCCGGTGACCGTCACGGCCCAGGCGTGGGTCAGGAAGGCGTCGAAGGCGTCCATGCCGGGGCGCAGGCGGCCCTCGATATGGTCCACGGTGTGGATCAGGCGCGAATACATCTCGATCTGGCGGCGGCCGATGACGCGGACCGATCCGGGTTCGCAGACCCGGGACTTGTCGTTGCGGTCGACGTCCGAGCACATGGTCAGCTCGCTCTCGTCCTTCTTGGACTGCAGTAGCTTGAGGATCTGTTCGCTGTCCTCGATGGCGTCGGCGCCGCGCTTGATGGTGCCAGAGATCGGGCAGGTCTCGACCCGGCGGCCGGTGACGCGGACGAACATCTCGGGCGAGGCGCCGACGAGGTACTCCTGCGCGCCGAGGTTCATCATGAAGCCGAAGGGCGCGGGGTTGATCCGCTTGAGCCGCCGGAAGATGGCCGAGGGGCTGTCCTTGCAGGGCTCATAGAAGACCTGGCCCGGAACCACCTCGAAAAGGTCGCCGCGGCGGAAGCTCTTCTTGGCCTCGACGACCAGCTTGGCGTATTCGCCGGGCGCATGGTCGCCACGCGGCAGATCCTCGGGTCCGCGCTGGAACGGCTCGCGCGGGCCGCCGCCCTCGGCATCCACCGTCGTATGGGTGCCTTGGGTGAAATCGTAGGAAATCCAGAACGCGCGGGTGGAGTAATGGTCGGTGACCAGAAGGCGGTCGACGATGAAAAGGACAAGGTCGCGCTGATCGGCGGGGCGTTCCAGTTTCAGGTCGATCGGTTCGAATTGGAACGCGAGGTCGTAACCGAATGCGCCGTAAAGCCCGAGGTGGTGATCCTCTTCGGTGTGGAAGAGATCGGTGATCGCCCGCAGGACGGTAAAGACCGACGGCGCGCGCGAGCGTTCTTCCTCGTTATAGACGCGGTCGGGCGTTTTCACCGTGAGGGTGAGGCATTCGTCGGTGGCGGTGAACGCGGCCAGTTCCGGCAGATGTTCGAGCGCGGGGCGCAGGATGGGCAGAAGCGCCCGGCCGCGCGGGTTCAGGGCGCGGATCGTCATTTCGCGGCCGCGCGCCTCGATCATCACCGGCGGCTCGGCAAAGCCGAACTCCCACCGGGTGTAGCGGCCGGGGTATTCGTAATTCGAGCTGAAGAGCGCGCCGTAGGCGCTGTCGAGCCGGTCGATCAGCTCTTCGGCGGTCTGCAGGTAGGTTGCGTCGGATTCGCGGCGCGAAACTTCGACGCCACCCTTGGTCACAAAGGTCTGGATGCTCATTTGGTCAGATTTCTCGTGTGCCGGGGCGCGTGGCCCCTATTGCCGGAAAAGGGTCAGCGTTGCGATGGCCCGCGCCATCGCCCATTCGTCCACCGGCTTTGCCATCGCTTGCACATGCGAGTTTGTTCCGTCCTTAGGCGCAATTCCATTAGCAACGGGCGGCGGGGTTGTAAACCGGGCCGCGTCACCTTGCGGCAGGGTGGCCTTGCTGCGACAAGTCGGTGCGTGAAACAGCCGTTTGCATCAAGGATATCGCCATGACCGCCGCCGACCTGCCGCCGCTGCCCGAGGGCCCGCTGGACATCTGCATCGTGGGCCCCGGGGCCATCGGCGGGACCATCGCCGCGCGGCTGGCCGCGGCGCAGGGCACCGGCGGGCTGGGCCGGGTGTCGGTGGTGGCCCGCGGCGCGCATCTTGCCGCGATCCGCGACAACGGGCTGCGCCTGCGCACGCCCGCGGGCGAAACCTGCGTCGCGGTGAACGCGGTGGCCGATCCGGGCGAGTTGCCGCCGCAGGACGTGGTGATCACCGCGCTGAAGGGCCACCAGATCCCACCGATGGCCGCCAAGCTGGCCGCGATGATGAAGCCCGCAAGCCGCATCCTGCCGGTGGTGAACGGGCTGCCCTGGTGGTACCCGCTGCCCGACGGCGCGGGCGGGGTCAAGGGCGCGGAGGAAGTCGATCCGGGCGGTGCGCTCTGGCGCGAGATCGGGCCGGAACGGGCGATCGGGGCGATCGCCTATCTCGGCGCCTCGGTGCCGGAACCGGGCGTGATCTCGGTCGAGATCGAGGGCTACCTCGACCTTGGCCGCCTGCCGGGCGAGCCGCGCGCGGACGTGGAGCGCATCGCCGGGATCCTGCGCGGGGCCGGATGGACCGTGCGCGAGACCGAGCCGTTCCAGGATTCGCTCTTCTCCAAGCTCTTCAGCAACTGCTCGCTGAACTCGGTCTGCGCGATCTCGCGGGCGTCGCAGGCCAGCATCGCGAACGACCCGGCGCTGCGCGGATTTGCGGCGGCGATCATGGAGGAGGTGCGCGCGCTGGCCGAGGCCGAGGGCGCGACGATCCGCATGACGACCGAGAAGCGGCTGCACCACGCGGCGCACGGGCCGGACCACGCGCCCTCGACCCTGCAGGACCTGCGCAAGGGCAACCCGATGGAGATCGAGCCGATCTTTGGTGCGACCGTCGCGCTTGGCCGGGCGCGCGGGGTGCCGATGCCGATGCTGGAGCTGGCGACCTCGATCCTGCGCGAGGTGGAAAAAAGCCGCACGGCGTAAGGGCTGTCGGCCCGCGTTTGCCATTGCCCTCGCCGCCCCGCCGCCTACTCTGGCCCGGACGACAGGAGGCCCCATGATCACGCTGCACCATCTCGACAATTCGCGGTCCCAGCGGGTGCTGTGGCTGATGGAAGAGCTCGGCCTCGACTACGAGGTCGAATTCTACAAGCGCGACCCCAAGACGATGCGCGCGCCCGAGGCGCTGCGCCGGGTGCATCCGCTGGGGCGGTCCCCGGTGATCGTCGAGGATGACGAGGTGATGGCCGAGACCGGGGCGATCATCCGCTACCTGCTGGACCGGCACGGACAGGGCCGGCTGGAGCCCGAGGCGGGCACGCGCGCGGCGCGCGAGATAACATACTGGCTGAACTACGCCGAAGGCTCGGCCATGCCACCGTTGCTGATGAAGCTGGTGTTCGACACCATGCCGCAACGCGCGCCCCGGCTGATGAAGCCGCTGGTGCACCGGGTGATCGACCCGGTCCGCAACGGTTTCGTCGCGCCCGAGATCAAGCTGCACATCGACTACTGGGAAGAGGTGCTGGGGCGGTCCGGCTGGTTCGTCGGCGACAGCTTCTCGGCCGCCGACATCATGATGTCCTTCCCGCTGGAAACCGCGTCGGATCGTGGCGGCGCGGGGATGCGGCCGGTGATCCGCGACTTCCTGAAACGCATCCATTCGCGCCCGGCCTATCGCCGCGCGCTCGAGGTCGGCGGGCCCTATCGCTACGCCTAGCGCAGACCGTCGCGGGCGCTGATCTGGTCGGCCTGCAGCCCGCCCATCCGGGCATGGACGCGCCCGCCCCGGCTCATCGCCAGCGCGAGAAGCAGTTCGTCCGGGCGCGGCCCGTCCGGGAGCCCGACCTCCATCGCGTCGAAATGCGACCGGACGTAGGCCGCGTTGACATGGCCGAGCGGCACGTCGATGCGCGTGCCCGGGCCGCCCTGCTTCATCGCCGAGGGCACGATGGCCAGCGCCTCGCCCAGCCGTTCGCGCATGGCATAGCCGCCGGGCACGTGCCAGAGGGCGGTGTGCTCAAGCTCTCCGGCGGTGCCGCACATCGCGGCCTTGCCGTAGCCGTCGATCCCCTCGACCCCGCCCATGGCCGCGATCAGGCGGTCGGTCATCGTCAGGCCAAGCGGTTTCAGATCGTCCATCGCGGATTGCAGGTCGTCCTCGTAGCGCCCGGCAAAGGGGTTGCGAACCAGCGCCACGATGGCGCCGCGCTGACGCGGGGGCGTCGCGGCGGGGCCGCCGTCGTGTTGGATATCCTCGAGGAAGATCATGGTCTTGCGCAGGGTGAAATCAGGCATGGGCCGGGTCTTTCGTCAGGTCGTGGGCCGCCCCGGCGAGCGCCGTGCGGTGGTTGAGCGTCAGGGCCACGCCGCCGATCAGGCCGCGGGCGATCAATGTCTCGGCATAGGCGCGCCCGGCGGCGATCGCGCGGTCGACCTCGGCCGGGGTCAGCGGGCCGAGGGCTGTCGTGACGCGGCGGTCGCCCAGGTCGCTGTCGGGGGCGAGGTCGCGGGCGGGCACGCGGCGGACCGCAGGATGGCCCGGCAGGTCGACGCGGTTGGCGATCATCGTGGCGGCGGCATCGGCCAGCGCCGCGCCGCGCGCGATCACCGTCACGCTGTCGGCAATGCCGAGGCTGTGAGACCGCCCGCCCTGCCCCGAGGTGGCGATCCCGCGCCACGGGGTGTCGGCGGGGATTGTGACGGTGCCACCGGCCATGGCGGCTGTGAAGGTCGCGCCGGGGGCGAGGAGAAAGGCGATGTCGCCGCCGTCGTTCACGTAGGCCTTTTGCAGGTCGGGCATGCCGGCGGCTTGCGACAGGACCTCTTCGGCCACTGCGCCGGCGACGGCGGCCATGGGGGTGATGAATTCAGGCGCGAAGGGGGCGGTGGCGGCCTGCATCCGGCGGGCGGTCGGGCCGCTGGGCGGCGGGGCGTCGGGGCGGCGCAGGTCGGGAAGCTCGGCCACCAGTTCCTCTAGGATCGTCGCGAACCGCTGGGCGGCGGCGTGGAAGAAGGCGTCGCGCCCGGCCCCCTCGGCCCCGATGACCAGGTCGATCGGCCCGTGGTTCAGGTGCAGCCGGTCGCCCGGCAGGCGCGCGGCCTGCGGGCCGCTCACGGCTGCGGGTCCTTCAGCACGCGGTGCGCGCTGCCATAGTCGCCGCCCCGGGCCAGCACGTCGTCGATATCGCGCACCGCCGCGTCGTGGCCGCCGAGCGCGCGGTAGGTGTCGCGGCTGGCGGTGAATTCCAGCGGCGCGACCAGCGCGGGGGTGGGCACGTAGCCGAAGCTGTTGGGGGGCAGTTTCGTCACGTCGACCATCAGGGTGATGCCGCCGCCGGGCCAGACAAACGCCTCGGCCCCGCCGACGGTCACGCGCACCTCGCCCGCCTGCACGGCACGGGTCAGCAGGACCGGGTTGCGCGTGGTGCCCGAGCGGAGAGAGCCGCCGGCGCCGGCCTGGAACATCACGGTGCAGAGGGCCGGTTCGCAGTTCTCGGCGATCAGGTCCACCGTGGGGCGGAGGGTGTCGGGCAGCGGGTGTTCGACCGGGGTCAGGTCGTCGTCCAGCACGTAGTAGGCCGCGTGTTCGCCGGTGGTGGAGACCATTAGCAGCGTCAGGCCGGGGCGCGCGCCCTTTTTCTCCAGCCAGGGGTTAAGGATGGTCAGCGGGTCGGCGATGTCGGTGCCGCCCCAGCCCTGCCCCGGCTCGGCCACGCGGAAGTAGCGGCCGGGGGTGGAGCGGTGGCCCCTGATGCGGATGCCGGTGTCGGGCCAGCCGATCACCTTGCCGGCCTGGTGTTCGCTGACGACGCCGGTGATGTGGTCGTCGACCACGACGACCTCGTCCACCAGCCCCTGCCATTGCGCGGCGAACATGCCGATGGTGGCCGACCCGCAGCCGACGCGCATCCGGGTCTCGACCGCGCCGTCCACGATCGGGGGCTTGCCGGCCTGCACGGTGACCTGCGCCCCGCCTTCGATTTGCAAATCGACCGCTTCGCAGTTGCAAAGCGCCATGAGGGTGTCGCAGGTGACCCGGCCTTCGGCCTTGGAGCCGCCGGTCAGGTGGTCGACCCCGCCGAGCGACAGCATCTGGGAGCCGTATTCCGAGGTGATGACCAGCCCAACCGCCTCGCCCTGGGCCAGCACGCGGGCGCCTTCGCGGCCGAGGTGGCGGTCGGTGTCGATCTTCACCTTCACGCCGCAGTAGGAATAGATCGCCTCGGTGACCACGGTCACGGCATCGACGCCGTCGATCTGGCGCGAGACGATGAAGGGGGCGGGCTTGAAGTCCGGGTAGGTCGTGCCCGCGCCGATGGCGGTCACGCGGCGGCCGTCGTCGGGGGTGATCGCGCCGTTCCAGCCCTGGTCGAGGAAGCGGCGGAGGGGCTGGCCCTCGGCCTTGGCGGTCTCGAGGATGGTGAGGGGATCGCAGCGCACGATGCGCCCGCCCTCGTTGGCGTAGCGGTCGCAGGCGCCGGTGCGGCCCTCGGCGACGTAGCACATCACCGGGCAGGCGTCGCAGCGGACCTTGTCGGGTTTCGGCGCGGGCGTGGTCATGGGATGCGGTCCTCGGGGCGCGCGCCTGCAGCTGTCGCCGGGGTGCCAGCCTGACGCCGCCCGTCGGGGCGGCACGCAGGCGCGGGCCGGGACGCGGCCCCTGACGGTGTGGATCGGGACGACCCGGGCCGGACCGCCGGGTGGCGGAGATGGGCTGACGCGGGCCGTCTCATCCCTCGACC
Organism: Pseudooceanicola sp. LIPI14-2-Ac024; assembly: GCF_042188925.1. Lineage (GTDB taxonomy): Bacteria > Pseudomonadota > Alphaproteobacteria > Rhodobacterales > Rhodobacteraceae > Pseudooceanicola. The sequence goes on along the minus strand of NZ_CP170102.1, from coordinate 336,693 downwards.
CCCCGGATCGCGGCCCGCACGCGGTGCGGCAGGGCGGGCAGTTGCCGCACCCGGGCCCCGGTGGCGTCGGTGATCGCGTTCAGGATCGCGGGCGCGGTCGGGATCAGGGCGTGTTCGCCAAGGCCCTTGGCCCCCATCGGCCCCTCGGGGTCGGGCACTTCGAGCAGGATCGTCACGACCTCGGGCATGTCGCCGGTGGTGGGGATCAGGTAGTCGTGCAGGTTCTCGGTCCGGCCCGGGACGTAATCCTCCATCAGCGCCATGCCGAGGCCCTGGGCGATGCCGCCCTCGATCTGCCCTTCGGCCAGCAGCGGGTTGATCACCCGGCCGAGGTCATGCGCCGCGGTGATCCGCAGCACCCGGGTGGTCCCGAGGTCGAGGTCGACCTCGACTTCGGCCAGCTGGGCACCGTAGCCGTAGACCGCGTAGGGCGCGCCCTGCCCCTCGGCATCCAGCGCGCGGGTCGGGGGATCATAGCTTTCCTCGGCCGCCAGCACGTAGTCCCCCAGCACCAGCGGCAGGCGGGCGAGGTCGAGGGTGCTTTCCCCCGCCGCGTCGGTCACCGTCAGCTGTGCGTCGGAGAGCGCAAGGCATGCGTCGGGGGCCCGGTTGGTCAGCGCCAGGATCTCGGCCCGGAGCGCGGCGCCCGCCAGCATCGCGGCCTTGCCCGACACGTAGGTCTGGCGCGAGGCCGAGGTCTTGCCGCCGTCCGGCGTCAGCGCGGTGTCGGGGCCGATGAAGTCGAAATCCGACAGCGGCAGGCCAAGCGCGTCGGCGCAGATCTGCGGGATTACCGTGTTCGCGCCCTGCCCGATGTCGGTCGCGCCCTGGTGCAGCACCAGCCGCCCCGCCGCGGTCAGCCCCAGCCGCATGGTCGACGGGTTGGGCAAGGCGGTGTTGCCGCAGCCGTACCAGCAGGCGGCGATGCCAAGCCCCCGGCGCAACCGGCTGCCCGAGGCGGCGGCGGCCGTGTTGAAGGCCAATGTCTCGTCCCCTGCGCGGGCCCAACCGTCGGCCAGCGCATCGAAACAGGCGGTGATGCCGACGCCGCCCAGTTCCTGCCCGCAGACCGTGGGCTGGCCGTCGCGCAGGGCGTTCAGCCGCCGGAACGCGAGCCGGTCGATCCCGGCGGCGCGGGCGAGGTCGTCGTAAAGCGCCTCCTGGATCACGGCGGCCTGCGGCACGCCGAAGCCGCGAAAGGCCCCGGCGATGGGGTTGTTGGTGTGCATCGCGACGGTGTCGGCGCGGTAGGCGGGCGTGAAATAGGGCCCCGAGGCATGCACCGGCACCCGGTTCGCCACGGTCGGCCCCCAAGAGGCATAGGCCCCGGTGTCGAAGGTGCCGTCGAACGCCATCCCGGTGATCCGCCCGGCCGCGTCGCAGCCGATCCGGGCGTGCATCCGGGCCGGGTGGCGTTTCGTGGTCGACTGCATCGATTCCCGCCGGGTGTAGGTCATCGTGCAGGGCTGCCCGGTCTTCAGCGCGACCAGCCCGATCAGCGGCTGCAGCGAGACGTCGAGCTTGGAGCCGAAGCCGCCGCCGGTGCCCGAGGGCAGGATCCGCACCCGGTCGAGCGGCAGGCCCAGGACCTTGGCGACATCCTCCTGGTCCATCACCGGGGCCTGGGTGCAGGCGCGGATGCAGAGCGTGCCGTCCTCCATCCAGGCGCTGCCGGCCTCGGGCTCGATATAGGCGTGTTCGACGAAGGTGGTGGCGATGGTGTCCTCGGCCAGGTGGGCGGCCGCGGCCAGGCCGGTGGCGGCGTCGCCGCGGCGGACGTGGCCGCGGGTCAGGACGTTGTCGGCCCGGGCCGGTTGCACCGCGCGGGCGCCGAGGGCGCGGGCCGGATCGGTGACGGGATCGAGCACCTCCCACGTCACCGGGAAGCTGGAGAGATCGAGCGCCTCGGCCACCGCCGGGGGGCGGCGACCAGCGCTACCGCCTCGCCCCTCAGGCGCACCTCGCCCTCGGCCAGCGCGGGCTGGTCGGCGAAGGGCGGGATGACGCCGAACCGGTTCTCTCCGGGAATGTCGGCGGCGGTGAAGACCTGGGCCGAGCGGTCGGCGGCCCAGGTCGCGGTGTCGCCGAGGGTGAAGCGCGCGGCGGGGTGCGGCGAGCGGATGGCCAGCACGGTGAGCGGCGCCTCGCAGCGGAAGTCGCCGCCGAAAAGCTCGCCCCCGGTGACCTTGGGCCGCCCGTCGAGGCGCGGCAGGCGGGCGCCGACCGCGGCGCCGGGGGCGGGCATCGGGGCGGCGGGGGCGTCCATCCGCACGTCGCAGACCGCGTCGATTATCTTGGCGTAGCCAGTGCAGCGGCAGAGCACCCCGCCAAGCGCTGCCTCGGCCTCGGCCCGGCTGGGGGTGGCGGTGCGCGACAGGAGCGCGACCGCGGCCATCAGCATGCCCGGCGTGCAGATGCCGCATTGCGCGGCGCCGTGGCGCAGGAAGCTGTCCTGAAGGGCGGCATGGGCTTGCGTGGCGCCAAGCCCCTCGACCGTCAGGACCTGCCGGCCCGCGGCCTGGGCTAGCGGCGTCAGGCAGGCACAGACCGGCGCCCCGTCGAGCAGCACGGTGCAGGCGCCGCAGTCGCCCGCGTCGCAGCCGGATTTCGTGCCGGTCAAGCTGAGGTTGCGGCGCAGCACGTCCGACAGGCGGCGGCCCGGCTGGGTTTCGACGTGCCGGGCCTGGCCGTTGACGGTGATCCGAAAGGTTTCGCCCGCGCGCAGGTTCATGACGCCATGCCCCCGACAAGCCGGCGCAGCAGTTCGATGGCCGCGTCGGCGCGGTAGTCCGCATCGGCCCGGATGTCGTCGATGGGCGACAACGCGGGCCGGACAAGGGCGGGGTCGATCGCGGCGGCGGCCTCGGCGGGCGACAGGCCGGTCAGCGCGGCCTCCTGCGCGGGCAGGCGCTGCGCGGTGGCGGAACAGGCCCCGACGGCCAGCGCAGCGGCGGCGATCCGGTCGCCGTCGACCGCCAGCCGCGCCGCGACCATGGCGATCGAGATCACGAGGTACTTGCGCGCGCCCAGCTTGAGAAACCCGCCCTGCCCGGCCACCGGCGGGATCAGCACGGCGGTCAGGATCTCTCCGCCCTGGCGGGCGGTCCGGCGCGGGCCGGTGAGGAAGTCCGCCAGCGGCATCTGGCGGCGGGCGGTGGCAGAGGCCAGTTCGACCCCGGCATCAAGGGTCAGGAGCGGCGGGATGCCGTCGGCGGCGGGCGAGGCGTTGCAGAGGTTGCCGCCGATGGTGCCGGTGGCCTGGATCTGCAGCGACCCGACCTCGGCCGCGGCCTGTTTCAGCCCGTCGAAGGCGGGCGGCAGATCGGCGGCGCGGATCGCGGCCCAGTTGGTCGTCGCGCCGATGCGCCAGCCACCCCCGTCGGTGCGGGTGATCCCGCGCAGGTCGGCGATGGCGGTCAGGTCGAGCACTGGGCCCAGCAGCACCTGCGCCGGCGTCGCGGGGTAGAGATCGGTGCAGCCGGCCGCCAGCGCCACCGGCCCGTCCGCCGCGATGGCGAGAGCCTCGGTCAGGCTGTCCGGCCGGTGATAGGCGGTCACGCTGCGCCTCCGCAAAGTCGCGTGGTGCGACGGGTATTGTTGGTGTACAAACGGATCTTGAGGCTGAGCCCCCGCCTCTGTCAAGCGCGCGGATCGGAAGGACCCGGAATGACGGCAGCCGACGATTACGATCTGGACGCCCAGGTGGGCTACCTGCTGCGGCGGGCAAACCAGCGTCACCTGGCGATCTTTGCCGAACGGCTGCCCGACCTGACGCCGATGCAGTTCGCCGCGCTGGCCCGGCTGCGCGCCGAGGGGCCGCTGTCGCAGAACGCGCTTGGCCGGGCGGTGGCGATGGATGCGGCGACGATCAAGGGGGTGGCGGACCGGCTGCGCGCCAAGGGTCTGGTCGAGGCCGCGCCCGATCCCGACGACCGCCGCCGCACCATCCTGAGCCCGAGCGCCGCGGGGCTGGCGCTGTTCGAGGGGCTGGCGGCGACGGGGCTGGAGATCAGCGCCGACACCCTCGCCCCGCTCGGACCCGAGGAGCGGGCCACCTTCCTGCGGTTGCTGGCGCGGCTCGGCTAGACGCCCAGGTGCGCGCGCAGCCTGTCGGGGGCGCGGGTCAGCTGGGCGGCATCGAAATCCTCGAGGTTGCGGCCGTTCTCGATCACGTGGACATGGTCGGCCATGGCGAGGACCGCGTCGATCCGCTGCTCCACCAGCAGGATCGCGGCGCCGCGGTCGCGCAGGGTCAGGATCACCTGGCGGATCGCCTCGATCATCGAAGGCTGCAGCCCCTCGGTCGGCTCGTCCAGCAGCAGCAGCTTGGGCCGCAGGCAGAGCGCGCGGGCGGTGGCGAGCATCTGCTGTTCCCCGCCCGAGAGCGTGTCGGCCCGCTGGGTCAGCCGTTCACGCAGGCGGGGAAGAGGGTCAGCACCTCGTCCTGCACCTCGGGCCCGCTCTTGCGGGTCATCAGGCCGATGCGCAGGTTCTGCTGCACGGTCAGCTCTCCGAACAGGCGGCGGCCCTGCGGGATGTAGCCGATCCCCTGCCCCGGCACCCGGTGCGGGGCGAGGTCGGAGATGACCTCTCCGTCCAGCGTGATGCGGCCCGTCTCGGGCGCGACGAGGCCCATGATCGCCTTGAGCGTGGTGGTCTTGCCGGCGCCGTTGCGGCCCATCAGGCAGGTGATCCGGCCCGGCTCGGCGGTGAGCGACAGGTCGCGCAGGATCATGGCGTGGCCGTAGCCGGCGGTGAGGCCCTCGACGCTCAGCATGGGCGGGGTCCGTGGTGCGGGGAACGGCGCTCTGCGCCGTTGCCTCCGGCGGGAGTTTTCTTGGCAAGATGAAGGTCGGGGCGGACCGCCTGCTTCCCCTGGTGATCAATATCCCCGCCGGAGGCATCCGACCGAGGGCACGGGCGATGGCCTTGGATGGGCGCGCGCGGTCAGGCATCGGCGGGCTCGGTGCCGAGGTAGGCGGCCTGGACGGCGGGGTCGGCATGGATCTGGCCGGGGGTGCCTTCGGCCAGGACCTCGCCGAAGTTCAGCACGGTGATGCGGTCGGCCAGTTCCATGACGACGGCCATGTTGTGTTCGATGAGCAGGATGGTGGTTTCCTGTTTCAGCTCGCGGATCAGGGACTTGAAGGCGGCGATCTCGCTTTCGGCCAAACCTTGCGTCGGCTCGTCGAGGATCATCAGGCGGGGGCGCTGTGCGAGGCCCATGGCGATTTCCAGCAGGCGCTGGTGGCCGTAGGAGAGATCCTCGGCCGCGACCTGCGCCCGGTCGCCGAGGCCGGTGCGGGCGAGCGCCTCGGAAACCTCTCGGTCCACCGCGGCGCGGTCGGTGCCGAGACGGCGGCGGGCGGCAAGCGCAACGTTCTCATGCGCGGTGAGGCGCGAGAAGACGGAGGTGATCTGGAACGTATAGGCCATGCCGAGGGCGACGCGGGCGTGGTCCGGCAGCGCGGTGATGTCGCGCCCCTCGAAGGCGATGGTGCCGGAACTGGGCGCGAGACGCCCGATCAGCATCGACACGAAGGTCGTCTTGCCCGCGCCGTTCGGGCCGATCAGGGCGTGGACCTGGTTGGGGGCGAGATCGAAATCGACCTCGTGTACGGCGCGCAGGCCCTGGAAGCTTTTCGACAGGCCGCGGGCGGAGAGGATCGCGCTCATGGCAGGCGGGCCCAGTTGCGGCGGCGGAGCTCTCCGGCGATGCCCTGCGGGGCAAAGAGCGTGAGCGCCACCAGCGCGATGCCGGCGAAGAGCATGTAGGCGTCGGTCAGGCCCGAGGTGAGGTCGATCAGGTAGAACATGAAGAGCACGCCGAAGAACGGTCCGATCACCGTGCCCGCGCCGCCCAGGAGCACCCAGAGCAGCGGGAAGATCGAGTACTGCACCCCCGCGAAACTGGCCCCGACATAGCCGAAGAGCAAGCCGTAGGCCGCCCCGCCCGCGCCCGCGATGGTGCCCGACAGCACCAGCGCGCGCAGCTTCATGCGGAAGGTGTCGTAGCCGAGGAGCCGCGCGCGCGGCTCGTTCTCGCGGATGGCGACGAAGACGCGGCCGGTGGGGCGGTTGACCAGCCAGAGCGTGAAAAGGAGCGCGGTGGAGAAGAGCGCCCAGGCGACGAGGTAGCGGACCTGCGCATCGCCGAGGTCGAAGCCCGCGACGATCCGGCGGGCCGAGGGGATGACGAAGCCCTCGTCGCCGTGGGTGATGTCGCCGAAATAGAGGATCGTCAGGTAGCAGGCCTGGCTGAACATCAGCGTCACGATCATGAACGCGACCCCGATGGTCCGGAGCGCCAGCAGGCCGACGACGAGGGCGAGGCCGCCGCCGCAGAGGAGGCCCGCGGCCAGCGCGGCCACGGCGTTGAGCGTGGTGAATTGCAGCAGGAGCCCCGCGCCGTACATGCCCGCGGCGAAGAACATCGCGTGGCCGAGCGACAGCAGCCCGGTGTAACCGAAGGCGATGTTGTAGCCGATGGCGTAGACCGCCAGCGTCATCACCCGCGCGATGTTGCCATGGGTGTAGGGCGGCAGCACGAAATTCAGCGCGAAGAGCGCCACGACGAGGCCGAGGTGGAGCGCGAGGCTGCGGGCGCTCATGCCGGACGCTCCCCGAAGAGCCCTTGCGGGCGGAAGACGAGGACGAGGGCCACGAGGAGCGTCGCGAGGATCTTGGCCAGCGTCGGCGAGAAGAAGACTGAGATGATGCCGTCCGAGAGCCCGATCAGGATCGCCGCGACGATGGTGCCCGAGAGGCTGCCGAGGCCGCCGATGATCACCACGATGAAGCTGAGCAGCAGCGCGTCGCCGCCCATCAGGTAATGCGCCTGCTGGATCGGCACGATCAGCACGCCGGCCAGCGCCGCCAGACCCGCGCCGATGCCGAAGACGGCGGCGTAGACCCGTTCGACCGGGATGCCGAAGGCGGTCGCCATCTCGCTGTCGAGCTGGGTCGCGCGCATGATCAGCCCTGCGCGGGACCGCGCCATGAAGAGCCGGATCGCAGCGATCAGCACGGCGGCGGCGACGATGACGAAGAGCTTGTAGGAGGTGGTCGAGAGGCCCCAGGGGAAATAGAGCGACAGGCCGCCCTCGCCCCATTCGACCCAGGGCAGCGCGATGCGGTCGTTGAACGGCGGCGCGACCGGGCGGGCGTCGGCGCCGTAGGTCATCAGCGTGACCTGCTGGATGATGTAGAGCAGGCCGATGGTCGCGACGATGGTGCGTTCGGGGTCGTAGTCGATCCGCTTGAGGATGGTCATGTCGGCGGCCGCGGCCATCGCCCCGACCGCCAGCGGCGCGATCACCGCGGCGGCGACGAAGCCGGTGGCGGGCGCGCCGGCGAAGGCCTGCGCCACGGCATAGGCCACCACCGCGCCCAGCATGTAGAATTCGCCATGCGCCACGTTCACGACGCGCATCACGCCGAAGACGAGGCTGAGGCCCGAGGCCATCAACGCGAGCACCGCCGCCAGCACCGCGCCTTCGAGCACGGCGAGCATCAGGTAGGGGCCGAAATCCATTGCGAGTCAGGTGCCTGTAATGGGTCGTTCAGGTGATGCACGAAGGCCGGGCGGTGCCCGGCCTTCGGCGTTTCGGGCGACGGCTCAGAAGCTCATCGTCGTGTAATCGACCTCGTCCGGGTAGAGCGTGTCCTCGATCGAGGCGGTGTGCTGGACCACCAGCTTGCCGCCCTCGACGCGCGAGATGTACTGCTGCCCGAAGACCTGGTGGGTCTTGCCATTGAAGAGCTTGGGCCCCTGCGGATGCGCGGCGCCGGCCTCCATGTCGGACATCGCCTCGACCGCCTCGACCAGCGCCTGGCGGTCGTCCTTGGAGGCGTAGCCGGAGGCTTCCATGCCCGCCTTGATGATGTGCAGCGTCTCCCAGCAGCCGAACATGTGGGCGGCGGTGGAAACGTCCTTGGCGTCGCTGGTGCTGGCGCCGTTGGCATCGATCCCGACGGCGTCGCGGTAGGCGGTCACGTACTCGGGCGCGCCGTCCTGCAGGTAGCGCGGCATGCCTTCCCAGAAGTAGGTGCCATCGAGGAACTCGAGCCCCGGAGAGGTCATGTCGACCGCCTCGAGGCTGTCGATGAAGCCGAAGATCTCGGGCCGGGAGGGGCCGAAGAATTCGCCCATCTCCTTGACGAAGGTCAGCACGGCGGGGCCGACCATGACGTGGTAGATCACCTCGGTGTCGCGCGGGATCTTGGGGAAGTACTTGGTGAACGAGGTCTCGGTCGGCGGGATGGCGATCTGGGCCACCACCTCGCCGCCCGCGGCCTGGATCGCCGGGGTCAGGTTGTCGCGGTGGTCGTAGCCGAAGCCGTAGTCGGGGAAGATCATGGTGACCTTCTTGCCGAGGGTGTCGGTGATGAAGGGCGCCATGGCGCTGACCTGGGACTTCACGTCGGTGATGCCGGGCTGCAGCGTCCAGCGGTTCAGCATGCCCGACGCGACGTGGTGGCCTTCGGAGACGACGAAGTACGGCAGCTTCAGCTCGCCCGCGCGGGGGGCGGAGCCGATCACGACGTGGGAGAACAGCGTGCCGAAGGCGATGTCGCAGTTCGACTGGTTGGCGAACTTCTCGATCACTTCGGCGCCGCGCTTGGGATCGGTGCCGTCGTCCTCGGTCACCAGCTCGATCATGCGGCCGTTGATCCCGCCCTCGGCGTTGATCTTGGACACGGCCGCCTGGCTGGTGCGGTCATACCAGCGGCCATAGGCGGCGCCGATGCCGGTAGCGTGTTTCTGGAAGCCGATGCGGATCGGCTCGGCGGTCTGGGCGTGGGTGTAGCGGGCCCAGAGCGGAAGGGTCGCGGCGGCCCCGGCGGCACCCAGCGTCTTGAGCGCGGCGCGGCGGGAGGTCGATTGCGGGCGGTCGGTCGGCTTGGTCATCGTGTCTTCCCCTGTTGGTGACGGATGAGCCCCTTCTGGCGAGGGTCGGGCCGAGTTTGTCGCCATATCAGTGCCTTGTCCAGAAGTTTGCCGATACGTCAGGCGCCACGGGGCGAGGCGAGCAGCCAAAGCCCAAAAAGCGTGTAGAGCACCATGAAGATCGCCAGCGGCAGTTGCGACATCAGCGCGCGGCGCGGGCTGTCGTAGAGCCGCAGCGCCACGACATGCGCCATCAGGATCGCCACGACATGGCCGAAGACCACAGCGCCGGCCTGGGTGAGCCAGATCGCCTGCACCGTGGCGCGGGTGTTGAAGAAGCCGGTGGTGACCTGCATCCCCTTGAGACCCAAGAGGTTCGCGCCCTGCCCCGCGGGATCGTTGAGCATCAGGGCGAGGTACTGCGCCTCGACCAGCAGGGTCGGCAGGTAGTGCGCGAGGTGGTAGCCGAAGGCGATCGGCAGCAGCGTGGGGGCGTAGAGGCGCACGAGGCGGGACAGCGGGCGGGCGTCCTCGGCCAGGATGGCGCCGGCGTGCAGGGTGGCGGCAAAGACCGCGATCAGCCCGGCACAGGCGATCAGCAGGCCGACGAGGCTCTGCCAGACCACGGCCGAGCGGCCGGTGAATTCGAGCGGGTTCTGGCCGATCACGCCGAACCAGAAGAAGGTTTCGTTCAGCCCGTCGAAGGATCCGATGCCGAGCAGCAGCACCAGGAAGAGCGCCAGTGCCAGCGGCGGCGCGGCGCGGCGGGACCAGCGCCAGCCGGTGAGGCCGAGGGCGACGTGGCCGCCCCGCCGCCCGAAGAGCGCGAGGCCCGCGTAGGCGCGCATCAGGACACTCAGCGCCTCGGCCCTGAGCAGCCAGCGCGGCCCGAAGGCCAGCGTGCCCGCCATGTTGAGCGCCCAGTAGAGCGCGACGGCCCGCGCCAGACGCTCGGGGTTGGCCGGGGCGATGTCGGCCAGCAGGTATCCGGCAAAGGCCAGCAGCATCAGCACGGCGGGCCAGTGGCCAAGCGCGCGGGGGTAGTGCAGCGGCGCGGGGCGGCCGAGCAGTTGCCAGAGGCCGGTCCAGGGGTTCAGCCCGCGCCAGAGATCGCCGAGGATCGCCTGGGCCGAGACGAGGATCAGCCAGAACGCCGTCCAGACCAGCAGCGGCAGCGGGCTTTCCGTGGGGTCCTGGTCGCCGGTCCAGCCGCGCCAGACGGCCCAGGCCAGGAGGCCGAGGGACAGCAGGCTGAGCCAGCCGCGCCGGGGCCGCCGTCGGACGCGCCAGAGCGGCAGCGGACGGAACAGCGCCTCGGCCACGCGGCGGGGGACGATGGCGATCAGCAGGAGGGTCAGGATGACGGTGGCGACGCCGCCCGCGACGTAGAGATCGGTCGGCAGCAGCAGGACAAAGCCCTGCTCCGAGGCATGGGCCAGCGCCCGCCCCGGCAGGCACAGCACAAAGAGACCCAGCCACCACCGCATGGCGCGACCAAAGCGCGCCGGGCGGGCGGCGTCCAGCGTCAGGCTGTCGCGGCGGCGAAATCGTGGTGGAGAGTCACGGGTTTGCCGCGACAGGGGGGCACCACGCGGGCGCCCCCGTCCGGGTCAGGACTTGGGACGGCGCGGCGGCTGCATCCCGCCGGGCTTGCCCTTGGGCTTGGCGCCCGGTTTCTCGAACCGCTTGGAGGTATCGGCCGCGTTGGCGCGCGGTTTGCCCGCGGCGCCCTTGCCCGCCGGTTTGCCACCGGGCTTGCCGCCCGGTTTGCCCTTGTAACCGCCCGCGCCCTTGCCGGGCTTGCCGTCGGGACGATCCGCACCGTACTTGGCCTTGGCCTTGTAGGCGGGCTTGTCGGGCCGCCCTTCGGGCTTGCCCTTGCCGGCCGGGCGGTATCCCGCGCCGTCCTCGCCGCGCGGCTTGCGGTCGTCGTGGCGGGGTTTGCGGTCGTCGCTGCGCGGCTTGCGATCCTCGTAACGGGGCTTCCGATCCTCGTCGCGCGGCTTTCGGTCCTCGTAACGGGGCTTCCGATCCTCGTCGCGCGGCTTGCGGTCCTCGTAGCGGGGCTTCCGATCCTCGCCACGCGGTTTGCGGTCCTCGTAACGGGGCTTGCGGTCCTCGTCGCGGTCCCGCTTCGGCCCGGGCGCGCGGCGGGCGGGCGGCGCGGTGCGTTCGGGCGCCTCTGCCATCTGCGTTGCGGTCACGCCATCCTCGAGCACCCCGCCCTCGCCCAGCGCCGTGAGGAACGCGGCGACGGCAGGATCGGCGATCTCGACATGGGTTTCGGAATTCTGCACGCGGATCGCGCCGATCGACTCCTTCTCCAGCCCGCCGGCACGGCAGAGCAGCGGCAGGATCCAGCGCGGTTCGGCCCGGTCGTTGCGCCCCACGGACAGCGAGAACCAGGTGCTCGGACCAAAGGGCGGCCGCTCCTTGGCCGCCGGACGCTCGTCGGGGTCCGACAGCTCCTCGGGCGCGGAATGGTGGGTGCGGTAGAGCCGCAGGTAGGCGGCGGCGACGGCCTCGGGCGACTGGCGCTCCAGCAGGCGCGCGGCAAAGGCGGCGGCGTCCTCGGAGATCTCGTCACCCCAGGCGGGATCGCTCAGCAGGCGCTCTTCGTCACGCTCGAGAATGTCCTCGGCGCTGGGAGCGGTGGTCCATTCGGCGGTGACGCGGGCGAATTTCAGCAGCCGCTCGGCGCGTTTAATGGCCTTGGGCGGCACCACGAGGGCCGAGATGCCCTTGCGCCCTGCCCGGCCGGTCCGGCCCGAGCGGTGCAGCAGCCCCTCGGTGTTGGTCGGCAGCTCGGCGTGGATCACCAGTTCGAGGTTCGGCAGGTCGATGCCGCGGGCGGCCACATCGGTGGCGACGCAGACCCGCGCCCGGCCGTCGCGCATCGCCTGCAAAGCGTGGGTGCGTTCGGACTGGCTGAGCTCGCCCGAGAGCGACACGACCGAGAAACCGCGGTTGGCGAAGCGCGCGGTCAGCCGGTTCACTGCGGCGCGGGTGTTGGCAAAGACGATGGCGTTCTGGGCGTCGTGGAAGCGCAGCACGTTGATGATCGCGTTCTCGGCGTCCTGCTGGGCCACGCGCAGCACCTGGTAGGAGATGTCGCTGTGCTGGCCCTTTTCCGACACGGTGGTCACGCGCACGGCGTCGCGCTGGTAGTTCTGCGCCAGCGTCACGATCATCGGCGGCACGGTGGCCGAGAAGAGCAGCGTGCGGCGATCCTCGGGCGCCTCGCCCAGCATGAATTCGAGGTCCTCGCGGAAGCCGAGGTCCAGCATCTCGTCCGCCTCGTCGAGGACGACGGCGCGCAGGCTGGTCATGTCGAGCGAGCCGCGCTGGATGTGGTCGCGCAGGCGACCGGGGGTGCCCACGACGATATGGGCGCCGCGTTCCAGCGCCCGGCGTTCGTCGCGCATGTCCATTCCGCCGACGCAGGAGGTCACGCGCGCCCCGGTCTTGGCATAAAGCCAGCCCAGTTCGCGGGTCACCTGGAAGGCCAGCTCCCGGGTCGGCGCCACGATCAGCGCCAGCGGCGCGGCGGCGGGGCCCATGGTCTGGTCGTCCCCCAGAAGCGTCGGACCGATGGCGAGGCCGAAGCCCACCGTCTTGCCCGAACCGGTCTGCGCCGAGACCAGCAGGTCGGCATTGGCAAGCTCGGGGTTGGTGACGGCCTCCTGCACGGCGGTCAAAGTATCGTAGCCGCGCTCGGACAGCGCATCGGACAGGGACTGGATCATGGGAAACCGTTCTGCGTAGGGCGTGCGGCGCGATCTGCCGCGGGCTGTCCTTGGGACAGGTGAGGAAAGCGCCCCCTCTAAACTAGTCGGGGGCGGCTGTATACCGGGATTTTGCGCGCGCCGTAACGTCGCGCGGACGGGGTCGGAAACGGGCAGACCGGCGGATCGCGGCATGCCCCGCGCGCGCAAGAGATTGACAGCGGGGCACGGGCGCGAAGATCATTTGCACACAAACAAGTGCGAGGCGGCAATGCGCGACGAGGTGGTTGGCTGTGACGTGGGCGGGACCTTCACCGACCTCGTGCGGATGGATCCCGCAAGCGGCCGGGTGACGCTGGCCAAGGTGCCCACCACGCCGGGCAACCAGTCGGGCGGCGTGATGGCGGCGGTGGCCGAGGCCGAGCTGGACCTGGCCCGGGTCGCGCTGGTGGTGCACGGGACCACGACGACCACCAACGCGGTGCTGGAGCGCAAGCTGGCGCGCACCGGGCTGATCACCACGGCGGGCTTCCGCGACGTGCTGGAGCTGGGGCGGCGGACGCGGCCGCAGGCCTACGGGATGAAGGGCGTGTTTACCCCCGTCATCCCCCGCGACCTGCGGCTCGAGGTGCCCGAGCGGATGGATGCGCAGGGCCGCGTGGTGACCGCACTGGACGAGGACGCGGTGGCGGCGGCGGCGGCGCGGCTGCGCGAGATGGGATGCGTGTCGGTCGTGGTGCATTTCCTGCACGCCTATGCCAACCCCGCGCACGAGCGGCGGGCAGGCGAGATCATCGCGGAGACATGGCCCGAGGCGCATCTGACGCTGGGCCATGCGCTGCTGTCGGAAAGCCGGGAGTTCGAGCGCGGGGTGACGGCGGCGGTCAACGCCTCGGTCCAGCCGCTGCTGGAACGCTACCTGTCGCGGCTGTCGGGCGCGCTGGCCGAGGGCGGCTATGGCGGCGAGCTGCTAGTGATGGGCGGCAATGGCGGCATGGTCTCGGCCGACCGGATTTCGCGCGAGGCGGCCAAGACGGTGATGTCGGGCCCGGCCTCGGGCGTGATGGCGGCGGCGGTCACCGGGCGCGCGGCGGGTGTCGAGGACCTGATCACCTATGACATGGGCGGCACCTCGACCGACGTGGCGCTGATCCGGGGCGCGCAGCCCGCCGTCTCGAACGAGATCGAGGTCGAATATGCCATGCCGATCCACGTGCCGATGGTCGACGTGCGCACCGTGGGCGCGGGCGGCGGGTCGATCGCGCGGGTGAATGCGGCGGGGCTGCTGGAGGTGGGACCGGAGAGCGCGGGCGCCCTGCCCGGCCCGATCTGCTATGGCCGTGGCGGGACCCGGCCGACGATTTCGGACGCCAACCTGCTGCTTGGCCGGCTTGACCCCGCGCGGCTGAAATCGGTCGAGGGCGGCGTGTCGCTGGACACCGTGCGGGCGATCTTCGACGCGACGCTGGGCCAGCCGCTGGGCCTGTCGCCCGAGGCGGCGGCCGAGGCGGTGGTGCGGCTGGCCAATGTGAAGATGGCGGGCGCGATCCGGATGGTGTCGGTCTCGCTCGGCGCCGATCCGCGGGACTTCGCGCTCTTCGCCTTTGGTGGCGCCGGGCCGCTGCACGCCTGCGCCCTGGCGCGCGAGATGGGGGTGCCGCGCGTGCTGATCCCGGCACGGCCGGGGATCACCAACGCGCTCGGCTGCGTGGTGGCGGACCTGCGGCACGACTATGTGACGACGCTGAACCGGCCGCTCGATGTGCTGGACATGGATGAACTGGCGGCGGTGCTGACCCGGCAGGAGGCCGAGGGCCGCGCCGAGATCGCCCGCGAGACGGTTCAACTGAAGGAGGTGCGCGCGGTCTATTCCCTCGACATGCAGTTCATCGGCCAGACCCATGTGCTGCGCGTGACGCTCGACGGGCCCGAGATCACCCGCGCCGCGTTGCAGGCGAAGTTCGAGGCGGTCTACTGGGATCGCTTCCACGTGCGACTGGATACCATCCGCGCGGCGGTGGTGAATGCCAACTGCTCGGTGATCGGGGCGCGGCCGGACATGGACCTTTCGGCGCTGATCGACGCCGAGGGGCGGCGCGCGACCGTGGCGGAGGCCCTGCGCGACCGGCGCAGGGTCTGTTTCGATGGCGCATGGCTCGACACGCCGGTCTATCGCCGGGAATGGCTGCCGGTCGACGCGGTGATCGAGGGGCCGGCGGTGATCGAGCAGATGGACACCACCATCCTGATCCCGCCCGGCGACCGGGCCGAGGGGGACGCCATCGGCAATATCGTCGTGACCGTGGGAGGTGCCGCATGAGCGTCGATCCGATCACCCTTTCGGTCATCCAGGCGGGCCTCCAGCAGGTCTGCGACGAGATGGACCTGGCGTTTTCCCGCGCCGCCTTCTCGCCCGTCATCGCCGAGGCGAACGACCGCTCGGACGGCATCTATGCCGCCGAGGACGGGGCGCTGATCGCGCAGGGCGCGGGCGGGCTGCCGGTCTTTGTCGGCACGATGCAGTATTCGACCCGCGTGCTGGTCGAACGCATCCGCGACGGGCTGACCCCCGCGCCGCAGCCAGGCGACACCTACATCGTGAACGACCCCTACCTGGGCGGCACGCACCTGATGGACGTGCGCTTTGCCCGGCCATTCTATCGCGGGGCGAGATCTTCTGCTGGCTGTCGAACACCGGGCACTGGCCGGATACCGGGGGCGCGGTGCCCGGGGGATTTTCCGCCTCGGCCACCAGCGTCGAGCAGGAGGGGCTGCGCCTGCCGCCCGTGCGGCTCTTCAAGCAGGGGGTGCTGGATCCGGAGATCTACGCGATCATCTGTTCCAACATCCGGGTGGCCGACCAGCGGATCGGCGACGTGCAGGCGCAGGCGGCGGCGCTGTCGGTGGGCGAGGCACGGCTGACCGCCCTGCTCGACCGCTATGGCGACGACACGGTGCGCGCGGCCATCGCCGAGCTGCGCGCCCGCGCGGCGCAGCAGATGCGCGCCTTCATCGCCGATATTCCCGAGGGCGCGCATGAGAGCGTGGCCATCGTGGACAGCGACGGGGTGGTGGATCAGCCGCTGCCGATCCGGCTGCGGGTGGAGCGGCGGGGCGACACGCTGCGCTTCGACTTCACCGGATCGGCCCCACCCTGTGCCGGGCCGATGAACTCGGTCCGGGCGACGACGCTCAGCTCGGTCTACCTCGCCATGCGGCACATCTTTCCCGAGGTGCCGATCAGCGCCGGGGCCTTCGAGCCGCTGGAGATCACCGGGATCGAGGGCACGTTCCTCGACGCGCAGTATCCCCGCCCGGTGTCGGGCTGCGCGGCCGAGGTGAGCCAGCGCATCGCCGAGGCGGTCTTTGCCGCCCTTGCCCCCTGTCTGCCCGACCGCTGCACGGCGGCGCCTGCCGGGACATCGGGCAACTTCGCGCTTGGCGGGCATGATCCGGAGCGCGGGCGCGATTTCGTCATGTACCAGCTGTCGGGCGGCGGATACGGCGGCAATGCGGATCACGACGGGCTGTCGAACGGCTGTTCCACCATCGGGATTTCCAAGGCGCCACCGGTCGAGATCATGGAGCAGCAGTTCCCCGTGCTCTACCGCCACTACGCCCTGCACGAGGGATCGGGCGGCGCGGGGGCGCATCGGGGTGGCTTCGGCCTCGACTACGCGGTCGAGCTGCGGCGCGGCGCGGCGCGGGCGAGCTTTGTCATGGATCATGGCCGGGTCGGGCCGCAGGGGGCGCTTTCCGGCGGCGACGGCGCGGTGAACCGGGTCGAGGTGATCCGGGACGGCGCCGTGCACGTGCCGCCGCATCTGTCGAAGGAACAGGACATTCCGCTGGCCCCGGGCGACGTGGTCCACGTGCGCACGCCCGGCGGCGGCGGCTGGGGCGATCCGATGACGCGCGACCCGGCGGCGGTGGCCCGTGACGTGGCGCTTGGCTACTATGCGGCGGCGGATGCCGCGCGGCTGTTCGGCGTGGCGCTGGCGGCGGACGGCACGGTTGACGCGGCGGCGACCGAAAGGCTGCGCGCCGCCGCGACGTGACGGCATTTCGTTCCGCCACGTGGCAGAGCCCCAAATCCGATTGCAACCCCCGGCGCGCTGGCTAACCTGCCCGCCGACAGGTCGCGGAACGCCGTTCCGCGCTACGGACAATCTGGGAGGACCATCCATGACCGTGCCCGCAGTTCTTCAGAACCTGCGTATTCCGCTGATCGGAAGCCCGCTTTTCATCATCTCGACGCCGAAGCTCGTCCTGGCCCAGTGCAAGGCCGGCATCGTCGGGTCCTTTCCGGCGCTGAACGCGCGCGAGAAGGATGGCGAGAGCCTCGATGCATGGCTGACCCACATCACCGAGGAACTGGACGCCTACAACCAGGCGAACCCGGACCGTCCGGCCGCGCCCTATGCCGTGAACCAGATCGTGCACCGCTCGAACGGCCGGCTGGAGCGTGACGTGGAGCTTTGCGTGAAGCACAAGGTGCCGGTCTGGATCACCTCGCTCGGCGCGCAGGAATGGGTCTATGAGGCCGCGCATTCGGTGGGTGCCATCGTGCTGCACGACATCATCAACGACACCTTCGCGCGCAAGGCGATCTCGAAGGGCGCGGACGGGTTGATCGCGGTCGCCGCCGGGGCCGGCGGCCACGCGGGCGCGCTGTCGCCCTTTGCGCTGGTGCAGGAGATCCGCGAATGGTTCGACGGGCCGCTCTACCTGTCGGGCGCCATCGCCTCGGGCGAACTCGATCCTGGCCGCGCAGGCCATGGGGGCCGACGGCGGCTATGCCGGCAGCGCGTTCATCGCCACCGAGGAGGCGAACGCGGTCGAGGGCTACAAGCAGATGATCGCGGGCCACGGCGCGTCGGACATCGTCTATTCCAACCTCTTCACCGGGGTCTGGGGCAACTACCTGAAACCGTCCATCGCGGCGGCGGGCATGGATCCCGACAACCTCGAGATCTCGGACCCGTCCAAGATGAACTTTGCCGAGAACCGGGAAAAGCCGAAGAGCTGGAAGGAAATCTGGGGCTCGGGCCAGGGCATCGGGAAGGTCAAGAAGGTGGTCCCGGCGGCCGAGCTGGTGGACCGCCTGGCCGCGGAATACGAGGCGGCGCAGGAGCGTCTCTTCAAGCAGGTCAAGCGCGCGTCCTGAGACACGCACGGGCCGGGCGGGCCAGTTTTCGCCCGGTACTTCCGACCGACGAGGGTCGTGCTGGAAGCGTTCTCAAAATCGTTATTTTCAATACACTTGAGGCTCATACCTCACCCGGCGCGCGAAGATATTCGCGCGCCGTTTGCTTGCGTGCGAACGGCGCGCGGACGCAACCCAAAGTGTAATCAGATTGCGAATCTGACCGTTTTGCGGTAAGCTCCCGTCATATTTTCAAGACCCAATACATTTTGATGACGGAGTTCTTTCATGGCCTTTACGGACCATTCGAACCTCTATGCTTCCGTGCATGAGGACGGCTTCAACCTCATCCTCCGACACATGCAGCAGCAGCGGCCATCGCTGTTCAACTACGGCTCGGCCTGGTTCGCGGCCAGCCCCGACCGCCTGTGTCACGAGATCAAGGCGCACCCGGAGGTGCTGCGCCGGTCCAACCCGCTGGTGACGGTCGAGGAGCCGCTGCCGATCCCCGGATCGGGCGGGGCCTGGGGGGTGGATTTCTGCGTCCAGCTGACCGAGGCGCAGATCGATTTCCATCCCGAGACCGTCAACGCCCTGCCGCCGGAGCTGCGGCCGCTCGACCCGCAGATGCTGTCGCTGCACGCGAAGTTCTGCGTCGGCATCCGCTGCCCCGACCTGGAGTTCGCGGAACGCATCGGCGACGACATCGCCAGCCGCGAGGCGCGCGATGACCGCGAGAAGCCCGACGACGCGCCCCGCCCGCCGCTGCGGCCGATCCCGGGGCGAGAGGTGAAGTGCTTCTGCCTCGAGATCTTTGCCAAGCTGCGGCTGGAACGGTTGAACGTGAACGGGGTCGAGCACATCGTCCTGCGCCTGCGCGGGTTCGAGATCGTCGACATCCGCCCGCAGGAGATGGAGGACGCGCTGGAATGCTACGTCCAGACCGTCCTGCGCGTCGGCATCCTGCCCAAGGCACGGATCGCCGTGGATACCATGGCCTTCGAGATGGGGGATTTCATGACCCTCACCGCCTCTCTCACCCCGCTGTCGGCCGATGTGCCGAACAACCCGGCGGTCGAGGAAGACGAGGCAAGGCTCTTCATCGATCTGGGGATTTCGTGATGGCACATTTCACAGTCGCCGCCTCCGAGCGGACCTTCCAGGAGCTTTTCACCTTTGTCCGGGACAATGTGGCGGAGTCGACCTCGGGCAGCGCCGATGCCGGGCCGTTCAGCGTCGCCTGGGCCGCGGGCTTCCGGCTCGAGGGCGGGTCGGTCGACCTGCAGGCCGACGGCACCGTGCGGATCGACGAGCTCGACGTGGTCTACGATCCGCTGAGCCTGACGCTGGGGATCGACATTCCCCGGATCTGCATCGGCGGCTTCTGCATCATCTGGATACCCTTCGCCGGCTGCGTGCTGCGGGCTCCGCGGATCTGCATCTTCGAGGCCGATCCCGACATCTCCATCCCGCTGAACCTCTCGGGCCTCGTCACCTCGGAGATCTCGGGCGCGTTCCGGATCAACACCCGCTACTTCGTCGACCCGATGCGGACGCCGGGGATGACCGACCTCGACGCAGAGGACGCGGGCGTGCCGAACAAGTGGCAGTTCATGCTCGATCCCGTGTGGCTCGACATCGACCTGATCGACATCTCGGACACCGTGGGCAACATCCTCGACGCCGCGATCGATACGGCGGTGGACGGGCTCCTCGGCTTCCTGCCCGGCTGGGCGCGGGACCTGATCAAGGCGATCCTCGGGCCGATCGTGGACCTTGTCCGCGCGATCCTCGACATCGTGGACGACATCGACGAATGGCTGTCGAACCTGCTGGGCGTCAGCATCGGGCTCTTCGATTTCGTCCTGACGGTGGTGGCCGACTACCTTGCCAACCTCTTCCCGCTCTTCGAGTTCGAGGACCCCTACCCGATCCTGGGCTACAACGGCCCGCTCATCCCGGTGAAGGTGCCGATGCGCGACGTGGCCGTCGGCATCGACACCGACGAGATGACCATCACCGCCAACGTGGGAGCCTGAGCCATGAGACCCTTCGTCAACACCGCCGCCCTGACCGCCCTGCGGATGGACAGCGCCGCCCTCGGACCGCTCACGATGATCGTGCACCCGGTCGAGAAAGCGGGCAGCCTGATCGGCACCGTGTTCCTGGGCAAGGAGGTGGTCGGCCGCTTCGACCTCGAGGTGCTGGAGGACAGCGACCGGATGCAGGCCGACGTGGACCTGTCGCGCTTTGGCCGGACCGGCAGCACCTCGGAAACGCGGTTCACCCGGCACAAGGTCAAGGCCGGCGGCTACCTCCTGCTCTACGTCGGCGAGGGCGCCGGCGGGTTCCGGGTGACGCTGGAACGGGCCGAGGACCGCAAGGCGCCGGACAAGCCGGGCGATCCGGTGTTCGACAGCGCCGCGCTGGCCAAGGGCGACATGGTGGCGGTAACGCTGCTGCGTCCGGGCGCGTGGGAGGCCGACGGCGGCCGTGGCGGACAGGCCAGGATCACCGTGGCCTATCCGAAACAGGGCGACACGCCCTTCCGCCCGCGCGAACAGGGCCATGCCGTCACCGTCGGCGGCGGCAAGATGTCCCCCAAGACGCTCAAGACCGATCCCGGAGAAGGCATCGTCTTCTCCATCACCGACGACACCTGTCCTCAGCTGCGCCTTTCCCTGGTCGAACCCGACAACGGCCCGGAAAAGGACATTCCCCGGCGCGGGGATGGCGAAGGCAAGGTGCGCCGCCGTGTCCGTTGGCAGAACCCGCGACAGCAGGGCTGACGGAGCTCCTCCCCGGCGGAAAAGGAACGGCGCCGGACCATGGGTCCGGCGCCGTTTTCAATCTGCCCGATCGGTCTGAATTCAGATCGCGGCCCAGTCGGTGAACCGCGTCTTGGGCGCCGAGGGCGCCTGCGGCTGCGCGGGCTGCTGGCCCTGCTGTTGCTGGCCTTGGGTGTTCGGGGTCGTCGGAGCGGTGCTCATTGCTTTGCCTGTAGGTCTGCACGCGGCAATCGGGGCCGCGCCTTTCCGCCAGATGCGCCTGTCCCGATCACTTGGCAAGCCCCGCCATGTCACGCCGTCGAGAGCGTTGCGCGGGGCGCATGGAAAACAGCAAATTCCTGCCCCGAGGCCTCACGAAAACGCCGTGGTACGTTACAACCGCTCGCGCCCGGCCCGTCGCCCGCGACCGAATGTGTCGCGAAGACCCCGGTATGCGTGGTGATTATGTCCGCTTTGCCATGGCCTCTGTCGCGCGCGACGTTTATAGACGGGCCAAGACAGGAGGATTCCGATGCCCGTATATCGTTCCCGAACCACCACCCACGGCCGCAACATGGCGGGGGCCCGCGGCCTCTGGCGTGCCACCGGCATGAAGGACGGCGATTTCGGCAAGCCGATCATTGCCATCGTGAACAGCTTTACCCAGTTCGTGCCCGGCCACGTGCACCTGAAGGATCTGGGCCAGCTGGTCGCGCGCGAGGTCGAGGCCGCCGGCGGCGTGGCGAAGGAATTCAACACGATCGCCGTGGATGACGGCATCGCCATGGGCCACGACGGGATGCTCTATTCCCTGCCCTCGCGCGAGATCATCGCCGACAGCGTCGAATACATGGTCAACGCGCATTGCGCCGACGCCATGGTCTGCATCTCGAACTGCGACAAGATCACGCCGGGCATGCTGAACGCGGCGATGCGGCTGAACATCCCGGTCGTGTTCGTCTCGGGCGGGCCGATGGAGGCCGGCAAGGTCGTGCTGCACGGCAAGGAACAGGCGCTCGACCTCGTCGACGCCATGGTCGCGGCCGCCGACGACAACTACACCGACGAGGAAGTCGCCAGCATCGAGCAGAACGCCTGCCCGACCTGCGGCTCGTGCTCGGGCATGTTCACCGCGAACTCGATGAACTGCCTGACCGAGGCGCTTGGCCTCTCGCTGCCCGGCAACGGTTCGACGCTGGCCACCCACGCCGATCGCAAGCGGCTCTTCGTCGAGGCCGGTCACCTGATCGTGGACCTCGCGCGGCGCTACTACGAAGGCGACGACGCGAGCGTGCTGCCGCGTTCCATCGCCACCTTCGAGGCGTTCGAGAACGCCATGTCGCTCGACATCGCCATGGGCGGGTCCACCAACACGGTGCTGCACCTGCTGGCCGCCGCCCACGAGGGCGAGGTCGATTTCACCATGGCCGACATCGACCGGCTGTCGCGCAAGGTGCCGTGCCTCTGCAAGGTCGCGCCCGCCAAGAACGACGTGCACATGGAAGACGTGCACCGCGCCGGCGGGATCATGGCGATCCTGGGCGAACTGGACCGCGCCGGCCTGCTCGACACCTCTCTGCCCACCGTGCATGCCGCCAGCATGGGCGACGCGCTCAAGCAATGGGACGTGAAGCAGACGCAGTCGAACTCGGTCCACGAATTCTACTCGGCCGCGCCCGGCGGGGTGCCGACCCAGACGGCCTTCTCGCAATCGCGCCGCTACGACAGCGTCGATCTCGACCGCGAGACGGGCGTGATCCGCACCAAGGAACACGCTTTCAGCCAGGACGGCGGCCTCGCCGTGCTCTACGGCAACCTGGCCGAGGACGGCTGCATCGTGAAGACCGCGGGCGTCGACGAGTCGATCCTCAAATTCTCGGGCCCGGCCCATGTCTTTGAAAGCCAGGACGACGCGGTGTCGGGCATCCTCACCGGCAAGGTGAAGGAGGGCGAAGTCGTGCTGATCCGCTACGAGGGGCCGCGCGGCGGGCCGGGGATGCAGGAGATGCTCTATCCGACCTCGTACCTGAAATCGAAGGGCCTGGGCAAAGCCTGCGCGCTGGTCACCGACGGCCGCTTCTCGGGCGGCTCCTCGGGCCTCTCGATCGGCCACTGCTCGCCGGAGGCGGCCGAGGGCGGGACCATCGGCCTCGTCGAACAGGGCGACATCATCGAGATCGACATCCCGAACCGGACGATCAACCTCGCCGTGGACGACGCCACCCTCGCCGCCCGGCGCGAGGCGCAGGAGGCCGCGGGCTGGCACCCGGCGAAACCGCGCAAGCGCAAGATCACCGGCGCGCTGCGCGCCTACGCGGCGCTGACCACCAGCGCTTCAAAGGGCGCCGTGCGCCAGATCTGAGCCCGCGGGAATGGACGAGCCCGTATCGACCATTCCCAACCTCGGCCCCGCCGCCGACCGCGACTTTGCCCGCGCCGGGATCACCTCGGCCGGGCAGTTGCGCGCCCTGGGGCCGGACGCCGCCTACCTCGCCTACCTGCGGGCCGGCGGCACCGCACATTTCATCGGTTACTACGCGATGGTGATGGGCCTGCAGGGCCGCCCCTGGAACGATTGCAAGGGCGCCGAGAAGGACGCGCTGCGCGCCCGCTTCGACGCGATCAAGGCGCAGGTGACGCTGGTGCCCGCGGGAATCGAGGCAATCCTGGACGAGATCGGCACCAGCACGCGCCGCGGCGCTCAGTAGAGCACCTGGCTCGACCGCGAGAGGAAGAAGCCGTGGCCGTCGAGGTTGCGGCAGTCGAGGCCCGCCGCCGTCGACTGGCAGGTGAAACCGTCGAATTCGCTGGTGATGCCGAATTCCACCAGCGTCTCGGGCGGCGCCGGTTCTTCGACCTCGGCGCAGAGCAGCACCGCCTCGCCCTCGCGCTGCATCGCAAAGACATGCCCCCAGTCAAACGTGCAGCCCGGCGGGCGCGGGCGCGGCAGCGGGCCGCTGCGTTCGTGGATCGAACAGGTCAGCGCCTCGATGTCGTTTTGCGTGCCGATCCGGCACTGGATGTTGCCGGAGGGCGTCGCGAACGAGACGTCCTCGGCACCGGCCGGACAGGCGAGGCCGAGGCAGACGAGCATGATGGGGAGGCGCATGGGGCGGCACCGGGAAATTGTTTCGTTCAAATGCCGCCAGCTTGCAGCATCCCCCGGCGCCTGTCACGGTCAATCGCGGGCGTCAATCCCGGAAGGCCCCGTTGCCGGCCGAACCACCCGCATTCCCGCGGCACCGGGTATACGCCGCCCCGGCACCCGGGCCGGGGCCACGACGGTCCACCGCGCCCCTAGGCAGATCCCGGTCCGCATGCTCTAATCCGCCAACCCGGGCCGGCCCCCGCCCGCCCGTCCAGGACCATGACCACCGGTGCCCCGCATGACAGACACCCAGAACGATCCCGCGACGGCCTGCCCCGCCGACCCGACCGCGCCCGCCCTGCGCCTGCACGACGTGCCGGACTGGCTCTACCTGCTGCGCGAGTTCGAGGCGCTCTACCGCCACGGCTCGGCCGGCGGGGCGCGGGCCATCCGCAGCCACCGCA
This sequence comes from Pseudooceanicola sp. LIPI14-2-Ac024, assembly GCF_042188925.1. Lineage (GTDB taxonomy): Bacteria > Pseudomonadota > Alphaproteobacteria > Rhodobacterales > Rhodobacteraceae > Pseudooceanicola. The sequence continues at coordinate 312,612 of NZ_CP170102.1, read as the reverse complement.
AGCGGGTGCGCGACACGCTGTCGGCGATCATCGACGCCAACCCCGAGCTGACCTTCCGCGACCCGCATGCCAAGCCCGTGACCGCGCACCTCGGCCGCGCGCTCGACCGCGGCGAACGCGGCGCGGTCGCGGGGCTGTCGCGTGCCCTGTCGCGGGTGGCGGGTGCGCTGACCTGGGAATACGGCTACGAGAAGGTGCCGAAGGCGCTGGCCCGGAAATACGCCTATTGCGAGGTGCTGGGCCCGCGCGGCCCGGTGAAGGCCGAACGCCTGATCCTGGGCTTCGTGCTCTTCGCCCCCGCGACCACCTATCCGCAGCACTCCCACAAGGAGATCGAGGAAAGCTACATCTCGGTCTCGGGCGACTGGTCCGAGAACGAGGTGGCGGTGCATGCCCCCGGATCGCTGATCCTGAACCGCCCCGGCGACGAACACCGGATCACCACGGCCGAGCTCGATCCCTGCCTGCTGGCCTATGCCTGGGTCGGCGCGGAAAGCTCGCTCGCCGCGCCGGGGATGAAGCTGACGGCCACCCGCAAGGCGCGGATGGCCAGCGGCATCTAGCCGTCGAAGCCCTGGAAGGTCGCGACCTCGCCCACCTCGCGGCGCAGCGACCGCACGTCGTTGGCGGCAAAGTCGTCGTTCGGCCAGCCGAGCGCCACGCAGGTCAGGATCACCTGGTCCTCGGGGATGTCGGCATTCTCGCGCACCACCGGGCTCTGCATGATGCCCTGCCCGTTGATCACCGCGCCCAGGCCCCGGCTCCAGGCCGCCAGCACCAGCCCGTAGACCGCCGCGCCCGCGTCGAAGATCGCCACCGGCCCGTGTTCGTCGAGCGCCCGGTCATAGGTCACCACCACCGACACCGGCGCGTCGAACTGGCGGAAGCCGCGCATCACCCAGTCCTGCCGCGCCTCGGCGTCGTGGCGTTCGATCCCCATGGCGGCAAAGAGCTGCTTGGCGATCTCGACCTGACGGTCGCGGTGAATGCCCTCGTATTTCCCGTGCGCCGGGATCTCGCGGCTGGGCGGCACGCCGGCCAGCATCCGCTCGGTGTTGCCCTGCCGCACGCGCTCGAGCACGTCGCCGGTCAGCACGTGCATGTGCCAGGGCTGGGTGTTCATCGACGACGGCGCGCGGATCGCCAGTGCAATGATCTCCTCCAGCAGCTCGCGCGGCACGGGCTTGTCCTTGAACCCCCGAATGCTGCGCCGGTCCTGCATCGCCTCGTCGAGTTTCATCATCCGCTCGTCCTCTTTCACCAGGGCGCAGGCCTCCTGCCTTCCCCTGGTTCCATATCCTCGGGGGGTGAATTGGCCGAAGGCCAAGAGGGGCAGACAGCCCCCCTTCCCCGCTCACCGCAGGTGCCGCGGCCTCAGGCCGCGAGGCCGCCCGCTTCGCACAGCCGGTCCATGTGGAAATCCCGGTCGCCCCAGGCGATCTCCAGCATGGTCAGCCGCTTGAAGTAGTGGCCGATGGCATATTCCATCGTCATCCCCACCCCGCCGTGCAGCTGGATCGACATCTGGCCGACGAAGCGGGCGGCATCCACCATCTTCACCTTGGCCGTCGACAGCGCGAGGTCCCGCGCCTGCGCGTCGGCCTCGTCGGACATCAGCGCGGCGTACATCGCCATCGACTTCACCTGCTCCTTCTCGACCACGGCCTGGGCCGCGATGTGCTGGAGCGCCTGGAAGGTGCCGATGGGGCGGCCAAACTGTTCGCGGCCCTTGATGTACTCGACCGTCAGGTCGATCGCCTGCTCCATGATGCCGAGTGCCTCGCCGATCGAGGCGGCCAGTGCCTTGGCCTCGGCCTGGGCGATGGCGTCCGCGGCGGGGATCCCGCCGGACAACGGCTCGGCCGGGGTGCCGTCAAAGGTCAGTTCGGCCGCGCGGCCCTCGTCCTGGGTGCGGTAGCTGCGCGCCTCGAAACCCTCGGCGCCCTTGCGGACGACGTAGAGCCCGGTTGTCCCGCTGCCGTCGACCGCGGTGACAAAGATCACGTCCGCCTCGGCGCCGAAGCTCACCACCGTCTTGGTGCCCGAGAGCTTGCCGTCGTGGAAGGTGGTCTTCATCCCCTCGTCGCGTTCGATCATCCCGGGTTCGAGATGCGCCCAGGCGGGCACGTGTTCGCCGCCGATGATCCCCTCGGCGATCGCGGCGCGCTGGTCGGCGCCGGCCGCCTGCAGCAGCGCGGGCGCGATGGCGATGGCCTCGGTCCAGGGTTCGACCGCGATGGCGTGGCCCATGGCCTCGGCCACCAGCATCGTCTCGGTCGGGGTACCGCCGATGCCGCCCTCGTCCTCGGGATAGGGCAGCGCGAACAGGCCCATCTCGGCGTAGCCCTGCCAGATCTTGCGGTCGAAGCCCTCGGTGCTCTCGACGTATTTCTTGCGCTTTTCAAAGTCGTAGCGGTCTGCCAGGAAGCGCGTGAGGCTTTCGGACAGCATCCGCTGTTCGTCGTTCAGTTCGAAATCCATGTCTGTCCCTCAGAGTCCCAGGATCGCCTTGGAGATGATGCCCTTCTGCACCTGGTCCGAGCCGCCGTAGATGCTCGACTTGCGGAAGTTGAAGTAGTTGGGTGCGGCGCGGATGGTCCAGTCGGGGCCCACCTGCGCATTGCCGCCCTCGTCGTCGATCCAGGGCAGCGCCTGTTCGCCCGCCGCCTCGACGTAGAGCTCGGTCAGCCGCTGCACCATCTGCGCGCCCTTGATCTTGATCACGCTGGTCGCCGGGTCGGGCTTCGACTGGTCGGCCCCCGCCGCGATGCCCGAGAGCACGCGCATCACCGTCATCTCGAGCGCCTTCAGCTCGATCTGCGCCTCGACGAACTTGTCGCGGAACCGCGGGTGGTCCCAGAGCGGCTTGCCCCGGACGATCCGCTGCTTGGCGATCTCCTTCAGCTCTTCGAGCTTCGCCTGGGATGCCCCCACGCGCGGCGCGCCGAGGCGTTCGTTGCCGAGCAGGAACTTGGCGTAAGTCCAGCCCTTGTTGACCTCGCCCACCATGTTCTCGGCCGGGACCTTGACGTCGGTGAAGAAGACCGAGTTGATCTCGTGCCCGCCGTCCATGGTCTGGATCGGGTGCACCTCGACGCCCGGAGATTTCATGTCGATCAGGAGGAAGCTGATGCCCTCCTGCTTCTTGCCCTCGTTCGAGGTGCGGACCAGGGCAAAGATCCAGTCGGCGTGCTGCGCCAGCGTGGTCCAGGTCTTCTGGCCGTTGACGATCCAGTGGTCACCCTGCTTCTCGGCCCGCGTCTTGAGACCGGCAAGGTCCGACCCCGCGCCCGGTTCCGAGAAGCCCTGGCACCACCAGTCGTCCAGGTTGGCGATCCGCGGCAGGAAGCGCTTCTTCTGCTCTTCGTTGCCGAACTGGATGATCACCGGACCGACCATGTTGACGCCGAAGCCCAGCGGGTCCGGCGCCGGCGCGCGCTGGTTTTCCTGCTGGAAGATGTACTGCTGGGTCACGGTCCAGCCGGGGCCGCCCCATTCCTCGGGCCAGCGCGGGGTGGCCCAGCCCTTGGCGTTCAGGATCTTCTGCCATTCGATGGTCATCTCCTTCGTCGGGGCATTCCCCAGCTTGAGATGCGCGCGGGTGGCGTCCGGCAGGTTGGCGTCGATGAAGTCGCGCACTTCCTGGCGGAAGGCCTCCTCCTCGGGTGTGAACTTGAGTTCCATGGTCTCCTCCTCGATCTCTCTCAGGCCTCGGCGGATTCCCGTTTGGCCCGTTCCTCGTCCTTGAGCATCTTGCGCGACGCTTTTCCCACGGATGTGCGCGGCAGCTCCGTCCGGAACTCCAGGAAGCGCGGCATCTCGTGGCGGCCCAGCTTGTCGGCAAGGAAACCCTGCAACTCTTCGAGCGTAAACTCGCAGGCGCCCTTATTCAGGCATACGAAAGCTTTTGCGCTTTCGCCGCGGTAATCGTCGGGCACGCCTATGACGAGCGCCTCGGCCACGTCGGGGTGCTTGTGAATCGCGTTCTCGATGGTCAGCGGGTAGACGTTGAACCCGCCGGACAGGATCATGTCCTTCTTGCGGTCGACGATGTAGAAATACCCGTCCTCGTCCATGTAGCCGATGTCGCCGGTCAGCAGGTAGCCGTCGACGAAGGCCGCGGCGGTTTCCTCGGGCATGTTCCAGTATTCGCGGGTGACGGCCGCGCCCTTGAAGATGATCTCGCCCGGCTCGTTCGGCCCGAGGCGCCTTGTCGGATCCTCAAGGTCGACGATCGCCATGTCGCAGCCCGGCAGCGGGATGCCGATGGTGCCCAGCTTGTCCTCGGGAAAGTCCTTGGGGACCGTGGTGCCGTTCGACGCGGTTTCCGTCATCCCCCAGCCGCCGCGGATCTTCAGCCCCGTCAGCTGGCGGATGCGGTTGAACACCTCGCGCGGCAGCGGCGCGCCGCCCGAGCCCACGAATTTCAGCGACGACAGGTTCCGTTTCTCGATCTCGGGCAGCTGCATGATCGCGATCCAGGTCGTCGGCACGCCGCCCAGGCTGACGATTCCGAACTTCTCGACATCGTCGATGACCGAGGCCGCGTCGAACCGCAGGCGCAGGTGCATCTGGCCGCCCTCGAGCGTGCGCTTCAGCATGGCCGAGGTCAGGCCCATGATGTGGAAGAGCGGCGCATAGAGCATGCCGGGCTGGCCCGGCCCCGCCTCGGGATCGACGGCGGAGAGGTGGCAGTAGGTCTGTTCCGAGGCCGAGAGGTTGCCGTGGGTCAGCATCGCCGCCTTGGGCACCCCGGTGGTGCCGCCGGTGAACTGCAGCAGCGCCAGCTCGTCGAGGTCCATGGCGGGCGGGTCGTAGGCCGCGCCCTCGTGGCCTGCCAGCAGTTCCTCGACGCCGTGCATGTTCTCGGGCACCGGACACGGGCGGCCCTGCGCGGAAATCGGATCGGGGCAGAGGTAGACCGGCGGAAAGTCGGGCTGGCGCGCGAGCCGCGCGAACCGGCCCGCGAACTCGGGCGTGGTGAGCGAGATCACCATCTTCGCACCGACCTCGTGCACCTTGTGCGCGATCTCGGCCTCGGCATCGAGGGGCGAGAGATGGGTCACCACCGCCCCCGCCGTCATCACGCCGAAGAAGAAGATCGGGTGCCACGGGCAGTTCGGCAGGTGCAGCGCAACGCGGTCGCCGCGCGCCACCCCCGCGGCCTTCAGCGACGCGGCCACCGTCGCCGCCCACTGGCGCATCTCGGCATAGGTGTAGGTCTTGCCGTAGTATTCGAACTGCACGAGGTCCGACCACTGATCAAACGCCCGCGACAGCAGCGTGTTGAGGCACACCTTCTCGGGTTCGAAGTTCGGGTCAACGCCCGGCAGATAATGCTCTGCCCAGATCGGCAAGTCCTGGTTCATCATGTCCTCCCTTGATCGGCACTGGAAAACCGGTCTCCTCTCCGGTCTGCCCGCCGCTGAACCGTCACATCGGCAGCACCCCGCACGGCCTGCCGGTCGCCCGAACAGAAAAAGCGGTATGTCCGCCCACGTTCTGGATGATCCTCCCGGCCCCGGTCACGCAGATGCTCCTCTCATTCGCGTATGTGATCGCGACAGGGTTCCGCGTTGCGGAAATCTGTTTCGCGATCTATCTCACGCTAGGAACCCGGCGCAGCGCCGTCAACACGATTGACCGCCGCGCCGGATCGCAGAACCATAGGACAACCGGATCGGAGGAGCCATGCTGGACAGACGCTGCAAGACTATCGAGGAGGCGCTGGACGGGATCGAGGACGGCGCGTCGATCATGGTGTCGGGCTTCGGCGAAGCCGGGCGCCCGAACTACCTGATCAAGTGCCTGATCGACAAGGGCGTGAAGGACATCACGCTGATCTCGAACAACGCCGGAGCGGGGTTCGAGGGGCTGGCGATGTGGTTCCGGCACCTGATGGTGAAAAAGCTCATCTGCTCGTTCCCGCGCGGCGCGATGAGCGAGGACATGAAGATCTGGATTCGCGACCACGGCCTCGAGATCGAGGTGAACCCGCAGGGCACCCTGGCCGAGCGGATCCGCGCCGCCGGCTGCGGCATCCCCGCCTTCTACACCCCGACCGCCTATGGCACCGCGCTGGCCGAGGGCAAGGAAACCCGCGTGTTCGACGGCGTCGGCCACGTGATGGAAACCGCGCTGCACGCCGACTATGCCTTCGTGAAGGCGCACAAGGCGGACCGTTTCGGCAATCTCACGTATATGAATCTTGCGCGCAATTTCTCGCCCCTGATGGCGATGGCGGCGAAAACCACCGTGGTCGAGACCGACGAGATCGTCGAGCTGGGCGACCTGAACCCGAATGAAATCGTTACGCCGGGGGTCTGCGTCGACCGCCTGGTCCTGTCCCGCCCGGTGGCGGACAATGAATGGGGAGTAGCCGCATGACACCGCTCAGCCGTGAAGCCATCGCCGCCCGCCTGGCCCAGGACATCCAGGACGGCTGGCACGTGAACCTCGGGATCGGCATGCCCGAGGGCGTTGCCAACTTCCTGCCCGAGGGCCGCGACATCCTGCTGCATTCGGAAAACGGCATCCTCGGCATGGGCCCGACCCCGCCCGAGGGGCAGGAGGACCCGACCCTGGTGAACGCCGGCAAGAAGCCGATCACCATGCTGCCCGGCGCCTCGATCTTCGACCACGCGATGAGCTTCGGCCTGATCCGGGGCCGGCACCTGAACCTCTGCGTGCTGGGCGGCTACCAGGTGGCCGAGACCGGCGACCTCGCCAATTGGAGCCTCGACCACGGCGACCCGATCGCCTCGGTCGGCGGGGCCATGGACCTCGCCGTCGGCGCGCAGCGCATCTGGGTGATGATGCAGCACAACGACAAGTCGGGCGCAGCGCGGATCCTGGAACAGTGCACCTTCCCGCTGACCGGGTCGGGCTGCGTGAAGCGGGTCTACACCGACCTGGCCGTGATCGACGTGGAGCCCGAGGGCTTCGTGGTGACCGAGATGGTCGCCGGGCTGACCCCCGAGGAGCTGCAGGACCGCTCCGGCGCCAAGCTGCGCTTTGCCGAGGGCTGCGGCACGCTGCCCGACATGACCCGCGCCGCCTGAGCGCGGGACCGCACGGACAGGGCGCGCCGGTCCCCGGCGCGCCCTTCGCTTGAGGAGGCCCTGATGGACGACGCGACCCCCGACGCCAGCGCCGACACCGGCATGCACCGCCTGGGCGGGTTCAACCGGATGATGGGCCTGCGCTTCACCGAGCGGGGCGAAGGCTATCTCAGGGCCGAGATCGATCTTGGACCCCAGCACATGAACAAGGCGGGCGTCACCCACGGCGGGGTCTATGCCGCCGTGCTCGACAGCGCGTCGACCGGCGCGGGGCTCTACTGCCCCTACCCCGGCCGCGTCCGGCAAAGCTCCACCCTGTCGCTGACGGTCAATTACGTCGGCATGTCGCGCGGCGGCACCTTGCATGTCGACGCCCGGGTCACCAAGTCCGGGCGGACGATCTATTCCGTCTCGGCCGAGGTGCGCGACGACGCCGGTACGCTCTGCGCGCATTCCATCGGCACCTTCAAGTACATGCGCGGCAGCGAAGACCCTCGCGGCGTGCCTGCCGCCGAAGGATGAGCCGCGCGGAAATAGCGCGACCCGCGCCTTTTGCGCCTTGAAAGACACGGACGGCGGCACTACCTTGCCGCCTCACAATTCTGCACCATTGAAGGAGCGATAAACTGGCTCGCAGACCCCACAACGCGCCGCCGACGCGCGATACCGGCCCCCGCGTGAATGACAAAATCCGTGCCCCCGAGATCCGTCTCATCGGCCCGGAAGGCGAGAACATCGGCGTCGTATCGCCGTCTCGCGGCATGCAGATCGCGGAAGAAGCGGGGCTGGACCTGGTTGAAATTTCGCCCAATGCGACCCCTCCGGTCTGCAAGGTGATGGACTTCGGCAAGTTCAAGTACGAGACGCAGAAGCGCGAATCCGAAGCACGCAAGAAGCAGAAGATCATCGAGGTGAAGGAGGTGAAGTTCCGCCCCAACACCGACGTCCACGACTACGATGTGAAGATGCGCAACGTGATCCGGTTCCTCGAAGGCGGCGACAAGGTGAAGGTCACCCTGCGCTTCCGTGGCCGCGAGATGGCGCACCAGAACCTTGGACGCGAGCTGCTCGAACGGGTGGCCGAGGACGTCAAGGAAATCGGCAAGGTCGAGAACATGCCGAAGATGGAAGGCCGCCAGATGGTCATGATGATCGGGCCGGTCAAGTAAGGCGCCCCGGGTGCCTGTCATCCTGAACGCCATATCGGACCTGAGGGCGCAGGACTTCGATGAGATCATCGATGTCCGCGCCCCGTCCGAATTTGCCGACGACCACCTGCCCGGGGCGCTGTCCCTGCCGGTGCTCGACGACGCCGAACGCGCCCGCGTCGGCACCATCTACAAGCAGGTCAGCCCCTTCGACGCGCGCAAGATCGGCGCGGCGCTGGTGGCCAGGAACGCCGCGAAGCACATCGAGGGCCCGCTGGCCGACCGCCCCGGCGGATGGCACCCGCTGGTCTACTGCTGGCGCGGCGGGCAGCGTTCCGGCAGCTTTGCCACGATCCTCGGCCAGATCGGCTGGCGGGTGGAGACGCTGCAGGGCGGCTACAAGGCCTGGCGCAAGCTGGTGCTCTCGGCGGTGACCGAGGGGGCATTCCCCTGCCCGGTCATTTTGCTCGACGGCAACACCGGGTCGGCCAAGACCGAAGTGCTGAACCTGCTGCCCGCGCGCGGCGTGCAGGTCATCGACCTCGAGGGGCTGGCGCAGCACCGTGGCTCGCTCTTCGGCGCGACGGGTCCGCAGCCCGGTCAACGCCAGTTCGAATGCCGGCTGGCCATGGCGATCGACGCGCTCGACCCCGCGCGCCCCGTGGTGGTCGAGGCCGAGAGCGCCAAGATCGGCGACTGCCGCATCCCGCCGCGGCTCTGGCACGCCATGCACCGCGCGCCCCGGATCGAGGTCGCGGCCCCCCGCGCCGAACGGGCCGCCTACCTGACCCGCGCCTATGCCGACATGACCGCCGATCCCGCCCGGCTGGCCACCACCATCGACGCGCTGCGCGCCTTTCACGCCCAGGCGGATATCGAGGCCTGGCAGGCCATGGCCGCCACCGGTGCCTTCACCTCGCTCGCGCAGGCGCTGATGCAGGCGCATTACGATCCGCGCTACGAAAAGCACCGCCGCCGGGTCGAGGTGCCGGTCACGCCGCTCGCGGTGGACAGCCTTTCCCCCGCCGCCCTGCCCGGCATCGCGGACCGGCTGGCCGAAATGATCCGCACGCGCTAGATCCGGGGCAGCCGAAGGAGCCCAGCCATGCCCGACACCGAGATGACCGAACCCCGCCTCACCAGCCTCAGCCACGGCGGCGGCTGCGGCTGCAAGATCGCGCCCGGCGTGCTGTCGGGCCTGCTGCGCGGCACCCGTGCCCTGCCGGTGCCCGAGGAGCTTCTGGTCGGGATCGAAACCTCGGACGACGCGGCCGTCTACCGGATCAACGACCGGCAGGCCCTCGTCGCGACGACCGATTTCTTCATGCCCATCGTCGACGACCCTCAGGATTTTGGCCGCATCGCCGCGACCAACGCGATCTCGGACGTCTACGCCATGGGCGCGACCCCGATCTTCGCGCTGGCGGTCGTCGGCATGCCGATCAACGTGCTCTCGCCCGGGACCATCGGCAAGATCCTCGAAGGCGGGGCGGCCGCCTGCCGCGAGGCGGGCATCCCGATCGCGGGCGGCCACACCATCGACTCGGTCGAGGCGATCTATGGCCTCGTCGCCATCGGCCTGATGGACATCGACGCCCTGAAACGGAACGCGGGGGCAGTGCCGGGCGACGTGCTGATCCTCGGCAAGCCGCTTGGCGTCGGCATCATGTCGGCCGCGCTGAAGAAGGGCACCCTGTCGGACGCGGACTATGCCGAGATGGTCGCCACCATGACCCGGCTCAACACGCCCGGCCCCGACCTCGCTCGGATCGAGGGCGTGCACGCGATGACCGACGTCACCGGCTTCGGGCTGGGAGGACACGCGCTGGAAATGGCGCGCGGCGCGGGGGTCGAGATCGCGATCGACTGGCCCGCCGTCCCGGTCCTGTCCGAGGCCCGCACCCTCGCCGCCGGCGGGACCGCCACCGGCGCCTCGGGCCGCAACTGGGCCAGCTACAGCGACGGCGTAACCCTCGACGGCCTGACCGAGGCGGACCGCAACCTTGTCACCGACCCCCAGACCAGCGGCGGCCTCCTTGTCGCCTGCGCGCCCGAGGCGGCCGACAAGGTCCTCGCCTGCTTCCAGGCACACGGCTTCGACGCCGCCACCCGGATCGGCCGGGTCACCGACGGCCCCGCCGGCGTCCGCTTCGGCTGACGGAGGACGGGGTCGCGGGGCGCCGACCCCGTTTCATCTTGCTAGAAAAACTCCGGGGGTCCGGGGGCAGAGCCCCCGGCGTCCTCCGCCTATTCCGCCGGCGTGAGGTTCGACACGTCCTGCCCCGAGGCCGCCATGATCGCCTTGACGATGTTGTGGTAGCCGGTGCAGCGGCAGATGTTGCCGTGCAGGTGCTCGCGGATTTCCATCTCGCTGGGCATCGGGTTCACCTTCAGCAGCGATTCCGCCGCCATGATCATGCCCGGCGTGCAGAAGCCGCATTGCAGCCCGTGGTGGTCCTGGAAGGCCTGTTGCACGACCGAGAGCGTGTCGCCCTGGGCGATGCCCTCGATGGTGGTGACCTCGGCGCCGTCCGCCTCGCCGGCGAACATGGTGCAGGCCTTCACCTGCAGCCCGTCGACATGCACCGTGCAGGCGCCGCATTGCGAGGTGTCGCAGCCGACATGGGTGCCGGTCAGGCCCAGCGTCTCGCGCAGGAACTCGACCAGCAGCGTGCGGCCCTCGACCTCCCCGCTCATGGTCTCGCCGTTCACCTTCATGCTGATCTGGGGCATGCCTGGACCTCTGTCATCTGCGTTTCGGGGGGAGTTAAACATGCACCCCGGCAAAGGAAAAGGGGCGAACCGCCCTATTCACGTCTGCGGCTGCGCGGCTGCGGCCGGGTCGGTATTTCCTTGAGCAATCCGCCCACGCCCATGCCCGCAATGTCCTGTCCCTTCACGGGAATTCCGCAGGCAAGGCGCGCCAGCACCCAGTCGGCGCCATTCAGCGCGGGCGAGCGGGCGCAGCCCGGCAGGCCGATCACCGGGCGCGGCCCGAGCGCGCCGAGGAAGAGCAGGTTGCCCGGGTCGACCGGCATCCCGAAATGTTCCAGCTGCCCGCCGGCCAGCGCCAGGCCCGAGGGCGCGACATCGTGGATGTCGGAGGTGGCCGATCCGGTCAGCACCAGCACGAGGTCCTCACCGGCCGCCGCGATGGCCTCCGACAGCGGCTCCGCCTCGTGCGGGACAAGGACGGGTCCCGTCATCTCCATCCCCAGGGCGGTGAGCCGGGCGCGCACCGCCTCGGCCCCCTTGTCGCCGGGGCCGCCGCGGATCTCGGTCACGATCAGACGGGCGGTCTTCAGCACCGGCGGATGCAGGCGGATCGCGGGCGGCCCGGCCAGCACCTGCCGCGCGGCGGCCAGGCTCTCGCCGGCCACGGCATAGGCGATGACCTTGACCGTGGCGACCATGCCGCCCGGCGTCATCTGCTGGTGATCGGGCACCGTGGCCAGCGTCAGCATCGGGTCGATCCGGTTCAGCGCGTTCAGCCGGTCGGCGTCGAGCGTCACGATCCCCGGCCCCTCGGCGATCAGGTTCACGCGGCCGGTGAAGGCCCGCGTCAGCCGCAGCCCCTGCCCCGCCGGATCGGGCACCAGCGCCTCGGCCACCGTCTGCGCGGCGGCATCCTCGGCCACGTCGCCGGGGTCGAGCCGGGCGACGATCACCCGCGCCATCCCGAGGTCGCGCAGGGTGTCGACATCGGCTGCCGTCAGGACGTGCCCCTTCGAAAGCCTCCCGCGTGCCAGGCGCACCGAATGGGCCAGCATCGCGCCCTCGGCCTCGTTCAGCGGAACCGGTCCGAACCTCATTTCCCGCGCAGGACCTTGGTCATCTCGGCGATGACCGACACCGCGATCTCGGCCGGGTCCGCCGCCCCGATGTCGAGGCCGATGGGGGCGTGGATGCGGGTGATGGAGTTGTCGGAATGCCCTGCCGCCTTCAGCCGTTCGACCCGCTTGGCATGGGTCCGCGTCGAGCCGAGCGCGCCGATGTAGAAACACTCCGACGGCAGCGCCAACGCCAGCGCGGCATCGTCGATCTTGGGATCGTGCGTCAGCAGCACCAGCGCGGTGCGGGTGTCGAGGCCGATCTCCTCCAGCACCTCGTCCGGGTAGGCCTCGTGGATGGTTTCTCCGGGAAAGCGATGTTCGGCGGCAAAGGCCGGGCGCGGATCGATCACGACCGGGTCATAGCCCGCGATCCGGGCCATCGGCAGCAGCGCCTGCGCGATGTGCACCGCACCGACGCAGACCAGCCGCAGCGGCGGGTTGTGGATGGCGACGAAGGTGGCGCCGTCCGCCTCGAAGCCCGAGCGGTCGGCGCGGAAGCGGTCGGCAAAGGCCTCCGCCCCCTCGACCCGGCGCTCCCAGCTCTCGGTGTTCACGACATAGGCCGCCGGCACCCGGCCCGCCCGCGCCTCGACCAGCGCGGCGAGCATCGCCTCGGACAGGCCGCCCTCGGCCCCCACGGGTTCCACCATGATCCGGATCGTGCCGCCGCAGGCCAACCCCACGGCAAAGGCGTCGTCGTCCGAAACACCGAAGGTCAGCACCCGGCTGCGGCCATCCTCGACCGCCTCCAGCGCCTCCATCACCACCGCGCCCTCGACGCAGCCGCCCGAGACGGAACCGACAAGGTCGCCCGCCCCCGACACCGCCAGCATCGCGCCGGTCCGGCGGGGGGCCGAGCCCCAGGTTTCCACCACGGTCGCCAGCACCGCGCCCTTGCCTGCGCGGTGCCAGTCCAGTGCCTGTTCGGGGCTGTCGTCGAAACGGTCCATGGGCCTCTCCTTCGCGCCTCGGATCCTAGCACCCGCAGCGGCAGCGTCAGCCCCCAATCGTCATCCGTAGACCAGCCTCGGCAACCAGGTGATCACCTCGGGGAAGAGCATGCAGATCGCCAGCCCCACCACCTGCAGTGCCAGGAACGGCAGCGCCGACTTGAAGATCGTGGTCATCGGGATCTCGGGCGGGGCGACCCCGCGCAGGTAGAAGAGCGCATAGCCGAAGGGCGGCGAGAGAAAGCTCATCTGCATGTTCACGAGGTAGAGCACCCCGAACCACAGCACCAGGTCGCCTTCGTCCCCGAGGCCGAAGGCCTGCGCCCCGAGCGCCTTGATGATCGGCACGAAGATCGGCACGCAGAGCAGCAGGATGCCGACCCAGTCGAGGAACATGCCGAGGATGATCAGTACGACCTGCATCACGATCAGGATGCCCCATGGCCCCAACCCGGTCCCTTCCAGCGCGTCCTGCACGAACTGCTGCCCGCCCTCGAGCACGTAGAGCCCGACGAAGATCGTCGCGCCGAACATGATCCAGATCACCATGGCGCTGGCCTTGAGCGTGGTGATGCAGGCCTCCCGCACGGTCTGCCAGTCAAGCTTGCGGTGGATCGCGGCGACGATGAAGGCGCCGTAGGTGCCGATGCCCGCCGCCTCGACCGGGGTTGCCACGCCCGAGAAGATCACCCCCAGCACGACGACGATCAGCACGATCGGCGCGGCCATGTTGCCCATCAGGCGGACCTTCTCGCGTGTGCTGATCCGCTCCTCCGGCGGGATCGGCGGGCCGAGGTCGGGGTTCACGTAGCAGCGCAGCGTCACGTAGGCGATGTAGAGCCCCGAGAGCATCAGCCCCGGGATCACCGCGCCGATGAAGAGCTCGCCCACCGACTGCTCGGCCACCACCGCGTAGATAATGGCGAGGATCGAGGGCGGGATCAGGATGCCGAGCGTGCCGCCCGCCATGATCGAGCCCATGGCGATCTGCGGGTCGTAGTGCCGCTTGAGCATCGCCGGAAGCGCGATGATACCCATCGTCACCACCGCCGCGCCGATCACGCCGACCATGGCGGCCAGGATGGTCGAGGCGATGACCGTGGCCGAGGCCAGCCCGCCCTTCACGCCGCCCAGCACCTTGTAGATGACGTCGAACATCTCGTTGATGATCCCCGCCCTCTCGAGCATCGCGGCCATGAATATGAACAGCGGGATCGCCGAGAGCTGGTAGTTCGTCATCAGCGGAAAGATGCGGCTCGGCACGATGTTGAGCGCGCGGGCGTCGCCCAGCAGGAACAGGAACACGCAGGCCAGACCGCCGGTGACGAAGGCCAGTGGCAGCCCCGCCATCAAGAGCGCCAGCAGCGATCCGAACATGATGAGGGTGAGCCACCCGATACCTATTTCCAGACCCATCTCACTCACCCCTTGCGATCGCGCGAATGTCCTTCGCGAATTTCGACACACCCTGCAGGACCAGCAGCGCCGCCCCCATCACCATCACCCATTTCATCGGCCAGAGCGGGACCTCCCATTCGTTGAAACTGATCTCGCCCCAGCGGATGTTGGGATCGGTCCACTGGCCGAGGTTCCAGTTCGCCAGCGCCTCGCCGAACCCGACCTGGCCGCGCGCCCAGTCCGACACCACCGCGTTGCCCGAGGGCACGGCGATCGCGTCCATGGCGAAGGTCCAGCAGGTGAAGAGAAGCGTTCCGGCGAAGATGAAGAAGAAGACCGAGGTGAAGAGGTCGACCCAGGCCTTCTTCTTCCGCGGCAGCGGGGCATAGAAGACGTCGACGCGCACGTGGCTCTCGGTCAGCATCGCGTAGGAACCCGCGATCAGGTACTGCATCCCGAACATCAGGTACATCGCCTCGTGCGCCCAGTTGGTGGGCGAGTTGAAGACGTAGCGAGAGATGACCTCGTAGTAGTAGACGAAGACCGCGATCACCGCCCAGTAGGACACGAATTCCCCGCAGAAGAGCGACAGGCGGTCGATCCAGTTCTCGGCCAGGTCGCGGTCGTCGCGCCGGGCCTCGCCGGTGGCCGCGGCCGCCGCGGCGGCGGTGCGTTCGAATTCGTCCACCTCGGTCCCGCGCGGCAGGCGTTCATTGGCCCGGCGTACCAGCATCGGCAGCAGGAAGGCGTCGATCACCAGCAGGGCCACGATCAGGTAGAAGGCGTATTTCGCCGCGGCCGCCCACCAGGTCCGGTCGCGCGTGGCGGCGTCGACCAGCGGGCGCGCCAGCTCGGCCTCTTCGCGCGCCTGTTCCAGCTTCTGCCGGCCGCTTTCGATCCCCTGTTCGGCGCGTTCGATCCGGCGCTCGACGCTGCGGCGGGCGAAACTGCCTTCCTCGGTGGTCTCGAGCTCGGCCCGCAGGCCGGGCAGGTCCGCCTCGGCACCGGTAACGCGCTCTTCCTCGCGGGTGATGACCCGTTCGGCCATCCTCAGCTGGTTTGTCGCGTCCGATTGCAGCGACCGGGCGTCCTGCTGCTGGCTGTTGGCGATCAGGATGAACAGGAACACCGGGATGAACAGCAGCCCCCAGAGGTTCCTCAGATACAGACGATGCAGACCGATGATGCCACCGGTGATCCAGATCATGTAGGCCAGCGGCACGGAGTAGAGCCGTTCGGTCGGTTTCGGACGGCGACCAAGGCTCATGGCGACGATCGGAAAGACGATCAGTCCGATCCAGTAGAGCCAGTGCGGCAGGGTAAAATCGAGACCGGGCATGGGGTCTCCTCGATGGTTCGTGACAGACAGGACGACGGGGCCACCCGGGCATGCGCCGGATGGCCCTTGGTCACGGGTGCGGCCGGATCAGATCTTGAGCTCCAGCCCCTCGGTCAGCGCCGGGTCGACATAGCCCAGCGATCCCGACTGCATGTAGTCGAGCTGGATCTTGAAGATCTTGGCCGAGTTCGGATCGCGGTTGGCGTAGTCGAACCAGATCGGCACGGCGACCTCTGTCATCAGTTCCACGTCGTCCTGGCCCAGGCGGGTGACCTCGGTGCCGTCGGCCTCGAACTTGGCCCAGGCTTCCTGGTCTGCCTTCTGGATCGCGGCGTGGTGCATGTCGGAATAGACATGCGTCTCCATCTCGACGAACTGCTGCATCTGCGGCGACAGCGCGTTCCAGGCATCCATGCCCACCGTGATGTCCATCAGGTCGACCGGCTGGTAGAGCGACATGAAGCCCGGAGGGCCCATCGAGATGTAGCTGGTGACCTGGCTGAAGCCGAGCGCGTAGTTCACCGCCGGGCCCACGTAGTCGGCCACGTCGATGGTGCCCTTCTCCAGCGCCGGGAAGATCTCGGACCCCGGCAGCACCGTGGTTTCCGCCCCGATCTGGCTGAAGACCTCGGCCACCATGCCGCCCGGCAGGCGCATCTTGCGGCCGCGGAAGTCGTCGATCGACCGGATCGGCACCTTGGAGTGGATGATGTTCGGCCCGTGGTGCACCGGCCCGACAAAGTACATCCCCTGCTGCGCAAAGAGATCGCGCGCGATCTGCAGCCCGCCAAGGCCGTAGTAGAACACGTCCCACTCGTGCGGATTGCGCAGGCCCAGCGGATAGCTGGTCAGGAAGGTTGCCGCCGGCACGATGCCCTGGCCGTAGATGGTGAAGGGGTTGATCGCGTCCAGCACGCCGTTCTTCACCGCGTCGTAGAGCTGGAAATCGCCCACCACGTCATTGGCGCCGAACGGCTCGAAAGCCAGCTCACCGCCGCTCTTTTCTTGAATGGTGCCGCACCAGTCCTTGAAGATCTGCAGCCCCGCCCCGCCGGGCCAGCTGCTCTGGATCTTCCAGGTCGTGGTCTGGCCCTGGGCAGTGGCGAGGCGTGGCGCGGCCAGCCCCGCGACGCCCATGGTCGCGAGCCCCCCGAGCGCACGGCGCCGGGATACTGTCTGATGTGTCATGTTTTCCTCCCATGATGCGCGCGTGGACCGCACGTCTGGGCGTCGCGGCTCCCATTCCTCCTCCGCGACACCGTGTCTCATGGTAATCAGAAAATGCTTGTCATTGCAAAAGATTCCCCCAAGGCACCCGTTTCCGCGCCGCAGCACCTGGCCGTTCCCGAGATGCTCCCGCTGCGGGCGGCCCTGGCGGTCTCACCGCGCGCCGCGGCGCTGCAGGCCGGTGCTGCCCGCGACGCTGCGCCGCTTGCGCCGACCTGCCGCCCGGCGCATATAGGCCGCGACACACGCCGAGGAGGACAGACATGATCGGACGCCTGAACCACGTGGCCATCGCCGTGCCGGATCTCGACGCCGCAAGCGCGCAGTACCGCGATGCGCTCGGTGCGAAGGTCGGCGCGCCGCAGGACGAACCGGACCACGGCGTCACCGTCGTCTTCATCGAGCTGCCGAACACCAAGATCGAACTGCTCTACCCGCTGGGCGAAAACTCCCCGATCCAGGGTTTCCTGGACAAGAACCCGTCGGGTGGGATCCACCACGTCTGCTACGAGGTCGAGGACATCCTTGCCGCCCGCGACCACCTGCAGTCGACCGGCGCCCGCGTGCTGGGCGACGGCGAGCCCAAGATCGGCGCCCATGGCAAGCCGGTGCTTTTCCTGCACCCCAAGGACTTCAACGGCACCCTGGTGGAGCTGGAGCAGGTCTGATGGGTCCGACCTCTGCCCTCGTCCTCTTTGCCGTGATCTGGTTCATGGTGCTGCTGATCATCGCGCCGATGCGCGTGCGCACCCAGGGCGACGAGGGAGAGATCGTGCCGGGCACCCATGCGGGCGCCCCGGAACACCATCACCTGAAAAAGAAGATGTGGATCACCACCGGTGTGTCGGTGGTGCTCTGGCTCATCATCGCCGGGATCATCCTGTCGGGCTGGATCAGCGTGCAGGACATCGACTTCTTCGGCCGGATGGGGCCGGACGGCGGCTACCACCTGAACTAGGCGGCCACCGGCGCCCGGTCCCGCAGGGCGTGGAAGATGTGGGTGAAGGCGGCCGCGCCCAGGATCGGCACCACCAGGTTCAGCAGCGGCACCGACAGCGGCATCGCCATGAACACCCCCGCCAGCCAGATCGTGCCCATGTGCCGCTTGCGCAGGCGCGTCGCTTCCTCGCGGCCGACCCGGCGCATGGCGGCCAGCGTGAAGTATTCCCGCCCCAGCAACAGCCCGTTCACCGCCCAGAAGATGAACAGCGCCAGCGGCGCGAAGATGATGTAGAGCACCAGCGCAAAGAGGTTCACCACCACGATCACGCCGAGAAAGCTGAGCGTGTCGGTGATCATCTCTGCCACCGACTGGCGCCCGACCGGCGGCAGTTCGGGATAGTGCTTGTCCTCGACCGCCTGCGCCACGTCGTCCAGGAAGAACGAGATCATGGCCGAGGCGACCGGCACCATCAGGAAGACCGACAGCCCCATCATCAGCAGCAGGCTGCCCCAGAAGGCGAAGTCGTCGAGCCAGCGCACCTCTCCAATCAGCGGCAGCGAGGTCTCGGGGCCCATCCACCAGCCGACAAGCAGCAGGAAGGCCGCGGTGACGGCGATCAGCAGCGCAAAGGTCAGCCCGATGCCGATGAAGAGCACCCGGCGGAAGCGTGGGTCGTCAAGCTGGCCGAGCGTGAGGCTGAACGCCCCGAAGATCACGCCGATCGCCATGTCACGATCCGGTTCATGTCGGGACGCGGGCGTTCGGGCGGGGCGGCTGTCTCGGTGCCGATGTGGATCGTGCCGACCACCCGTTCATGCGGCGCGAGGCCCAGGCCACGGGCGGCAAAGTCGGGATCGTGGACCGCCCAGCCGGTCAGCCAGCTGGCGCCCCAGCCCGCGGCCAGCGCGGCATTCAGCAGCGCCAGCGCCACCGCGCCGGCCGAATAGGTCTGTTCGATCACGGGGATCTTGTCGCTGATGACCGGGCTTTCGACCACGATCACGGCCAGCGGCGACTGCGCATACTGGTCGACCACCTTGGCGATGTCCGCCTCGTCCTTGCCCAGTGCCGCGCCACGGTCCCGCGCCAGCTCCGCCAGCCGGCCCAGCGCCTTGCGCTCCAGCACGATGAAGCGCCAAGGCTCCAGCTTGCCATGGTCCGGCGTGCGGGCGGCGGCGGTCAGCAGGGTCTCGATCTCGGCCCGCTCGGGCGCGGGGCCCGTCAGCGTCTTGGCCGGACGCGACCGGCGCGACAGCAGGAAATCGAGGACGGCTTGATTGCGTTCGGGCATTCGGGTCTCCGTTGGTCCGGGCCTTATGTCGGCCTTCGGGCCGCGGGGGTCAAGGGACCGTCCCGGCCGCCCCGGTCCCGGGCAGCGGGAAGACGCGGTCATAGGCCCAGTAGTAGACGAAGGCATGGCCGAGGTAGAACACCGCGACACCGAGGTCGATCCAGAACGCCTCGGCCCAGGTGACGCCCAACGACCAGGCCACCACCGGCACCAGCAGGATCACCAGCCCGCCCTCGAAGGCCACCGCGTGCAGGACCCGCATCCCCAGCGTCTTTTCCGAACTGCCCCGCAGCCGGTGCGCGGCAAGGTCAAATCCGAGGTTGAAGAAATAGGCCCAGATCGTTGCAATCACGGAACAAATGATCGACACCACGCCGAAGTCGGCCAGCGAATGGCCATAGAGCCAGGCCCCCAGCGGCGTCAGCAGGATGAACGCGGTCAGCTCGTAGCCGACGGCCTGTCGGATGCGGTCGGACGTGCCGCGCATGTCGGTCTCCCAGGGTCGTGGAGCTTCGGGATAGAGCCGCGCGCGGCGCGGGGCAAGCTGCGCCGGACTTGGGGGCCACCGAGGTGCGGGCTACCAGCGCCCGTCCGGGGTCAGGGCGCACACGCAAACCGCCCCCGCGGTGTCCCGCGGGGGCGGCTGCCTTTTCAGGTCACTTGATCAGGTCGCGGGAACCGCGCGCCTCAGCCCTGCCCGTCGAGCAGCGGCGTGATCCGGCGGACGGCGGCGCGGCGGTTGGCGCGTTCGGCCTCTGCGGTCATCACCTTGAGGTCGCTTTCGCCGTAGCCCTGCACCACCATGTTTTCCGGCGGGACGTTGAAGTACTCGGTCAGCGCCAGTGCGAGCGATTCCGCCCGGCGGTCCGACAGGGCGAGGTTGTAGCCCGCACCGCCGATCGCGTCGGTGTGACCCTCGACCAGGAAGACCTCGGCCGGGTTGTCCTCGATCGCCGACTTCATGGCCGAGCCGAGCGCGGCCAGCGCCTCGGCCTCTTCGGGCCGGATCACGGCCGAGCCGGTGTCGAAGTTCACGTTGTTCACCTCGACCTCGGGCGCAAGCGAACGCACCTCGCGGATGTTGCGCACCTGGGCGAGCGAGAAGCTGCGCCCCGGGTCACGGGCCAGCCGGGCCTGCAGCGCGTCGCGCAGCGCGGCCTCGTCCGAGTCCGAGCTGTAGGACGTCTCGCGGCGGGTGTCGGTGACCTGCGGAAGCTCGTTCACGGCGACACGTTCGTAGTTGCGCGTGTCGTCGAAGAGCGTGACCGACCGGCCGTCCGGCAGCACGCGCGTGCGGCTGAGCACCTGGCCGTCATAGGCCCGGACCGTTTCGACCTGCGTGCCGTCCTCGTAGGTCACCACCGTGCGGGTGGAACCATCCTGGAACTCGTAGGTCTTCACGTCCGCGCCGGGCTGGCGCAGCAGCATGTCGTCGTTCTTGAGAACCCGGTAGGTGCCGTTGTCGTCGATCACCACCCGGTCGCCCGAGTTCGACACCACGCGCTGGTTGTTGTTCAGCAGCGTGCCGACGGCCAGGGCGCCAAGGCCCAGGATGCCGATCTTCTCGACGGTGCTGAGGCCGCTGTCGTTGCCGTCCTCGCGCGCCGCCGTGCGCTCGCGATCGCGGACCCGGTCGCCGTCACGTTCACGTTGGCGCGGACGCGCCTGTTCGTCGACGCGGGTGCGGAACTCCTCGCTCGACCGGCGGGCGGTTTCCTCGGTCACCGTCTCTTCGACCAGCTTGCCTTCGCCCGAGCCGGCGGCAGCGGCGGCCGTCTTCGGCGCCTCGCCCGACAGGACCTCGCGCGAGGGTTCGGCGCGCGCCTCGGCCTGTTCGGGGCGATCGGCGTCGCCCGGTGCGGGCTCGGCGCGCTCACCCTCGGCGCGGCGCAGTTCCTCGGCCACGCGGTCAGCGTCGCCGGGGGCCGGTTCGGCCTCGGCCGGAGCCGCCTCGCGGCGCGGTTCCTCGGTGCGGTCGGCATCGCCCGGCGCAGCCTCGGCCGCGCGGGGTTCGGCCTCGGCCGGGGCGGCCTGGGTCTCGGCGGCCTCGCGGCGCGGTTCCTCGACGCGGTCGGCATCACCCGGCGCAGGTGCGGCCTCTGCCGCTTCGCGGCGCGGCTCCTCGGTGCGGTCGGCATCACCCGGTTCCGCCTCGGCGGCCTGCGGCTTCGGCTCTTCCTGGGGCGCCTCGGCCGGGGCCGCTTCGGCGGCCTTCGGTTTCGGCTCCTCGCGCGGGGCTTCGGCCGGGGCGGCCTCGGCCGCCTGTTTCTGCTTCTTGGGCTTTTCGGGGCGATCAGAATCACCCGGCTCGGCCTCGGCGGCGCGCTCCTGCTGCTTCGGCTTCTGCGGACGGTCGGAATCGCCCGGCTCGGCCTCGGCCTGCGCCTCGGCCTTGCGTTTCGTGCCGGCGCCTTTCACGGCCTCTTCGGCCTTCTCGCCAGCCTGTTCCAGCTGCTTCTTCAGCTCTTCCTGCGTCGGCGCATTTTGCGCCATCAGCGGGGCGGGTGTCGCCACGGACAGGGCCACGAGGATGGCCGTGGTCGAGTTCAGAAATCGGGTCATCATGTCTTACGTTCCTTTCCTCACCGCGCGGGCGGTTTCGAGGCGGGAACGCGCGAGCAGGCCACCGGGTTTCCGGAAACCTTCGCCGCAGGCGCGAAATCGCCGGGTCAGGATTGACGCAAGAGCCTCATCAGGCGGGATTTTTCGCCGTCGCCGGTCATCGAGGAAAGGACCCCGCCCAGATCCTGCAAGGCCGTCACCGAATGGGCCGCGCAGACCGCATCGACCTGCGGCAGCAGCGCGGCGATACCGCGGGCGCGCGGCGCGAAACCGTCGAACCGCAGGAGCGGGTTCAGCCAGATCACCCGCCGGGCCGACAGGCGCAGGCGGTCGGCCGCGGCGGCCAGTCGATCAGGCGCCCCGCGGTCGAGGCCGTCGGTCACCAGGATCACAACCGCACCCTGCCCCAGCACCCGGCGCGACCAGTCGCGGTTGAAGGCGTGCAGGCAGTCGCCGATCCGCGTCCCGCCCTCCCAGTCGAGCGCCTCGGCCCCGGCGGCGGCCAGCGCCTCGTCCACGTCGCGCTGGCGCATGTGGCGGGTGATGTTGGTCAGCCGCGTGCCGAAGGTGAAGGCGTGCACCCGCGACCAGCCCGCTCCCTGCCGGTTCGCCACCGCGTGCACGAACTGCAGCAGCATCCGGCTGTAGCGGCTCATCGACCCCGAGATGTCGCAGAGCACGACCAGGTCGGGCCAGCGCTCGCGCGGCTGGCGGAAGACCGGCGCCCGAAGTTCTCCACCGCGCCGCATCGCGCGGCGCAGGGTCCGCGCCCGGTCGATCCCGCCCCGGTGCGCGGGCGCGTGACGGCGGGCGCGCAGCGGCGGCACCGGCAGGCTGAGGCGGGCGATCATGCGCTGTGCCTCGGCCAGTTCGGCCGTGGTCATCTGGTCGAAATCGAGCTGGCGGAGGCGTTCGTCCGAGGACGCCGTCTCGGCGGCGTCGAGCCGGACCTCGGGCAACGGCCCGTCGCCGCCGCTGTCCGGCCGCAGCCCGCCCAGCACGGCATCCGCGGCCCGCGCCTCGGCCGCGGGCGGCGCCGCGGCGGCCCCGGCCTCGCGCAGCGCGGGCACCATCGCGGCCATCAGCGTTTCCAGCGCGCGCGGATCCCGCCAGAACATGGCGAAGGTCTGGGCAAAGACCGCCCGCTGTTCCGGGCGCGAGACGAAGCAGGCGTGCAGCGTCCAGAAGAAATCCGCGCGTTCGGTGAAGCCCGCAGCCGCCACCGCCGTCACCGCGTCGGCCACGCGCCCGGGACCGATCGGCAGGCCGGCGCGGCGCAGGGCGCGGGCGAAATGCGCGATGTTGGCGGCCAGCTGCGGCGCCGTGCTGTCCGGCAGGGCGCTCATGCGGCGGCGTGGGAGGGGGGCTGTCTGCCCCCGCCGCCCTGCGGGCGTCCCCCCCGAGGATACAGAACCAGGGGAAGCGGGCGGTCATGCCACCGGGCCGAGGCTGGCGCGAACCTCGTCGAGCAGGCGCGCGGCCTCGGAGCCCTCGATCCGGGCGATGTCGTCCTGGTACTTAAGCACCGCGCCCAGGGTGTCGGCGATCAGTTCGGGGCTGAGCGCGACGGCATCGAGCGCGATCAGGCACTTGGCCCAGTCGATGGTCTCGGCCACGCCGGGCTTCTTGAACAGGTCCTCGCCCCGCAGCCGCTGCACGAAGGCCGTGACCTCCTGTGCCAGCCGGGCGGCGGCCTCGGGCACGCGGGCCGAGAGGATCTGCATCTCGCGTTCGAAATCCGGGTAGTCGACCCAGTGGTAGAGGCAGCGCCGTTTCAGCGCATCGTGGATCTCGCGCGTGCGGTTCGAGGTCAGCACCACGATCGGCGGCTCGGGCGCGCGGATCGTGCCGATCTCGGGGATGGTGACCTGGAAATCCGACAGCGCCTCGAGCAGGAAGGCCTCGAACGGCTCGTCGGCGCGGTCGATCTCGTCGATCAGCAGCACCGGCGCGCCGCGGTCGTGCGGGCGCATGGCCTGCAGGAGCGGGCGTTCGATCAGGAAGTCGGGGCCGAAGAGGTCGCGGTTCAGCGCCGCCGCGTCGGCGGTGCCGGTGGCCTCGGCCGTGCGGATCGCGATCATCTGGGCGGCAAAGTTCCACTCGTACACCGCCGCCGTGGCATCCAGCCCCTCGTAGCATTGCAGGCGGATCAGGTCGCGGCCGAGCGTGGCGGCCAGCGTCTTGGCGATCTCGGTCTTGCCGGTGCCGGCCTCGCCCTCGAGAAACAGCGGCCGGCCCAGCGTCAGCGACAGGAAGGCCACCGTCGCCAGCGGGCGCGCGGCGACATAGCCCTCGGCCCCCAGCCTCTGCTGCATCGCGTCGATCGACCGTGGATTGTCCATGCGCATCCGTCCCTTGCCTGCCGCCAGCCTGCATCCCGCGCGGGGTGTGTCAAGCGGCCCGCAGCCCTGCCCGCATATGCGGGGGCCGGGCCCGCGGCAATTGACGGAAAGACCTCCTTCGGGTCATCTTTTCGCCCACAAACCGGGTGTAGGACGGTGAAAACACCGACGAGCAGGCAGATGGCAGCAAGGCCCCGGGCGGAGGCGCGGACATGCGCGTGACCGCCGTCACATGCGTCAAGAACGAAGGCCCGTTCCTGCTGGAATGGATCGCCTACAACCGCCTGATCGGCGTGACGGATTTCCTGTTCTACTCGAACGACTGCAGCGACGGCACCGACAGCCTGCTGGACGCGCTGGCGGGGCACGGGCTGCTGCACCACCTGCCGAACCCGGCGAAGGGCCGGCATTACCAGATGGAGGCGCTGAAAGCCGCCCGCCGCCATCCCGCCGTCACCGGCGCGGACTGGGTCTGGATCGCCGACGTGGACGAGTTCCTCGACATCCATGCGCCCGGCGCCGACATCCCCGGGCTGGTCGCGGCCTGCGGAGAGCCTGCCGCTATCTCGGTGCATTTCCAGTTCTTCGGCAACGGCGGCGTCGCGCGGTTCGAGGACCGGCCGGTCATCGCGCAGTTCAGCGGCACCCATGATCCCGACATCTGGAACACCGAGACGGCGATCGAGGTGAAGTCGCTGGTGCGCAAGGATTTTCCGCTGCAGTACTTCGGTGCGCACCGACCGTTCCCGCGCCGCGGGATCGACGCCGCCGCCCTGCCGCGCTGGACCGACGGTTCGGGCCGCCCGGTGCCGCCGGCCTTTGCGCTTGGCCAGGTCGAGCGCCGGATCCGGCGCTTTCCGGCCAAGGGGGCGCGGCGGCTTGCGACGCTGAACCACTACGCGCTCCGCTCGCTCGACAGCTACCTGGTAAAATGCGACCGCGGCGACGTGAACCGGGCGCGGCGCGACTTCGACGCGACCTACTGGCAGGAACGCGCGGACGTGGCCTGGCAGGACCGGCGCATCCAGCGCCACCTGCCCGCGCTCGTGGCGGGGATCGCCGCGCTGAAGGCCCTGCCCGGCATCGCCGCCCTGCATGACACGGCGGTCGAACGGCACCGCGCGCGGATCGCCGCGCTGGACGCGCTGCCCGGCTACCGTGCGCTCAGGGCGGCGCTCGGGGCCGCGCCGACGCTGCCGCCGCGGGAACTGGCGCTGATCGACGCGCTCGGGGTGCAGCCATGAGCCGGCTGCGGGTCATCAACCTGGGCCTGCCGAAGAGCGGCACGACGACGCTGGGCGTGGCGCTCCGCCGCGCGGGGCTCTCCGTGGCCGATCACCGCATCCGGCCGCGCAAGACCGACGATCCGGCGCTGCGGGGGGCCTTTGTCGGCGACCTGCTCTATCGCGGCTACTTCGAAACCGGCGACCCGCTGGCCCTGCTCGACGGGTTCGACGCGGTGGCGGAGTGTTCGTTCCTGACGCCCGGCCGGTCGGCCTGGCCGCAGATGGACTTCGGCCTGATCGCGGCGATCCGCGCGCATCATCCGGGGGCGCGGTTCGTGGCGACGCGGCGCGATCCGGGGGCGCTCGCCGCCTCGATGGAGAAATGGACCAACATGCGCCAGCGGCTGGACCAAGGGCAGATCCCGGGCCTGCCGCGCGGCTACGGCGCCGAGGCGGCGGCCCGCGAACGCTGGATCGCGGGGCATTACGCGCACCTGGGCCACCTCTATGGCGGCGACGACGCTGTCCTGATGCTCGATGTCGAGGCCGGGGATGCGCCGCGGCGGCTGTCGGGGTTCCTGGGGATCGACATCCCGTGGTGGGGCCGCGCCAATGCCAACCCCGAGGGTGCCGCGTGATCATCCAGCTGCACATCGGCATGGACGCGGGCCATGCCGCCCGGCTGCAATCGGTGCTGGCCGACAAGCGCAAGCAGCTGGCCGGCAAGGGCGTCCTCTTTCCCCGCAGCCCCGGCACGCTGAACCACACGCGGCTCTTCATGGCGGTGACCGGCCCGGTGGACAGCCTGCGCCACAACCGCGGCTTCGCCACGCCCGACCGGCAGGCGGCGCTGGCGCGCGAGGTGACGGCGGCGCTCAGGGCCGAGGTCGAGGCGGCGGAGCCCGAGGTGCTGATCCTGTCGGCGGCCCAGCTGGGCCCGGGCCTCGCCGAAAGGGCCGAGCTCGACCGGCTCCGCGCGATGCTGGCGCCCTTGTCCGGCGATATCCGCATCGTCGCCCACCTGCGCGACCAGGCCCACGCCTTCGCGGCACATTATGCGGGCCAGGTGATCGACGGACGGGCCACCGGGCCCGAGGTCGAACTGGCATTGCGGGACGCGCCGGACTGGTGGGCCGCCGCGCTGGCCGCCGCGCCCCGGCCCGATGCGGCCCGGGCGGTCTATTTCGACGTGCAGGCGCCGGCGTTCTGGCTGGATTACGAAGCGCTTGCAAACCATTGGAAACAGGCGTTCGACAGCGTGACCCTGCGCCCCGTCCGAGCCAACCACTACGGGCCAGGCGCGGTCGAGGAACTGCGCGGGGCCTTCGGGATCACCGTCCCCTTCGGCAAGGCCCGCGCGGGCAACGCACCCGCGGCGCCCGCCGCCGCCTGGCTGGCCCGGGCACGGCAGATGAACGCGCTGATCCTGCGGCTCCTGTCGGACGGAGAGCGCATCGCGCCCCGGTCCGCCTGGCGGGCCATGCTCGAGGATCTGCGCATTCCCGGCCCGCCTGTCGACGCCGGCGCCTTTACGCCGCTCGCCGAACGCTTTGCCGCCGGCAACGCCCGGCTGCTCGCGGCCCATCCGGCGCTGACGCCCGCCGACCTTGCCCCGCCCGACGCCACCGCATGGGCCGAGGCCGATCCGCAGCACGGCTTTCGCGCCACCGCCTACCTCGCCGCCAACCGCTGGCGGATCGACCGTGCCACCGCCGCCGCGCACAAGGCCGCGGCACGGGCCGCGGCCGCCAGGAACGCCCTGCCGCGCCCCGAGGCGCAGGCGGTGATGTCGCCCCTCGCGGTGCAGAAGTTCCGGCAGCTCGTCCAGTCGCCCTTCCGCCCGCACAACGACCTTGGCGCGGTGGCCGAGGCTGACGCCGCACCGCCCTACGCCGCCGTATCGCACCCGGGCCCGCCGCGCGGATCGACCGGCAATGTGATCGTCGCCTGCATGAAGGACGAAGGCCCCTACATCCTCGAATGGATCGCGCATCATCGCGCCATCGGGATCGACAGCTTTGTCGTCTACACCAACGGCTGCAGCGACGGCACCGACGCGATCCTGCGGCGGCTCGATGCACTTGGGATCGTGCACCATCGCGACAACGACGGCTGGACCGGCAAGTCGCCGCAGCAGTGTGCCCTCGACGCCGCGGTGGACGACCCGGTGCTGCGCGATGCCGCGTGGATCGCCCATATCGACGTGGACGAGTTCATCAATATACGCTGCGGAAACGGGACGTTGCAGGACGTCTTTGACCGCGCACCCGAAGCCACCAACATCGCGATGACCTGGCGCCTCTTCGGGCACAACGGGGTCGAACGCTTCGAGGACCGGTTCGTCATCGACCAGTTCGACGCCTGTGCCCCCAGCTTCTGCCCCAAGCCGCACACCGCCTGGGGCTTCAAGACCCTGTTCCGCAACATCGGCGCCTATGAAAAGCTGTCCTGCCACCGGCCGAACAGGCCCGATCCCGACCGGCTGGACGAAATCCGCTGGGTCAACGGATCGGGCCGTCCGATGGGGCCGGCGGTGGTGCGCAGCGGCTGGCGGAACTCGAAACGCTCTATCGGCTACGACCTCGTGCAGCTGAACCACTATGCCCTGCGCTCGGCCGACAGCTATCTCATCAAGCGCCAGCGCGGCCGCGCCCTGCATGTCGACAGGACCATCGGGCTGAACTACTGGATCCGCATGGACTGGTGCGATTTCAAGGACCTGACGATCAAACGTCACCTGCCGCGCATGGCGGCCGAGGTTGCGCGGCTGAAAGAGGATGCCGACCTGGCGCGCCTGCACGCCGAGGCCGGCGCATGGCACCGCCGGAAGGCGGTCGAGCTGCGCGCCACGCCCGAGTTCGCCGCGCTTCTTGAGCAGGCGCTGAACATCCGGCTGACCGCCACCGAACGCACCGCCTATGCCCTCGCACTCGACACGGAGAGCTGAGGTGATGCGCAAGGATATGGCCGAAACCACATGAAAACGCTTGCAATCCTCTGCATCCGGAACGAAGGCGCCTTCCTCCTCGAATGGCTGGCCCATCACCGCGCCTGCGGATTCACCCACGTGCTGGTCTATTCGAACGACTGCCAGGATGGCACCGACGCCATGCTCGACCGCCTGGCCGAGATGGGAGAGCTGACGCACCACCGCAACGACGGCCCCCACGGCGCCCGCGGTATCCAGTTCACCGCGCTCGACCACGCCGCGACCCTGCCGATGGTGCAAGGGGCCGACTGGATCCTGCCGTGCGACATCGACGAATTCGTCGTGATCCATCCGGGGCGCATCGGCTCGACGATCTCATTGCCGCCCTGCCCGACGCCACGGCCATCACGCTGACCTGGCGGCTCTTCGGCAATGCCGACACGGTTCGGTTCACCGACCTCCCCGTGACCCGGCAGTTCACCCGCGCCGCGCCGCGGGTGATCTACTGGCCCTGGCGGGCGGCGATGTTCAAGACGCTCGTCCGCAACGACGGCACCTACCGCAGGCCGGGCGTGCACCGCCCGCGCGACCCCGATCCGGACCGGATCGACGCCGCCCGCTGGTTCGACGGGTCCGGACGCGAGCTTGACGCCCAGTTCCGCACGCGGCGCATCTTTTCCAACTACGGGCGCGACAACCACGCGCTGGTGCAGCTGAACCACTACCCGCTGGGCGCGATGGAAAGCTACGTGCTCAAGGCCGACCGCGGTCGCGCGGTGCATGCCGACCAGATGCTCGACATCGACTACTGGGTCGAACGGAATTTCAACACCGAGGAGGACACCGCGATCCATGCCCTCGCCCCGGCGATGGAGGCCGAACGCGCCCGCCTGATGGACGACCCCGTCCTGGCCCGCCTGCACGCCGCCGCGGTCGCCTGGCGGCACGAACGATTCGAGACACTTATGGGACAGGAGCCGTTTCGCGCCCTGTTCGGCCGGCTGCTGATGACGCCCCCCAGCCGCCCGGTGCCGCTGAAAGCCGCACGTTTCCTCGTCCGGCAGGCGATGGCAGCCCGATCGCAGGGACAATAGCGCCAATCCCGCCGGATCTGTGACGATTGGCGGACAAATGCAGGCAAACCTTCGACTTTTCCCCAAGCTGGTGCACACTGACCGTCGGAACCGCGGGGTTTAACCGCGGACTGGGTTACGGGGTTAGACATGGAAGAGGTCGAGACGGCCGTCAGTCGGGATCTGTCCGGCTTGACCGAGGCCGAGTGGCTTCACGAGTTTGTGGAGATCGCCGAGGAACACGGCTATTTCCAGCCGTTGGGGAAACGCCACTTCGCCGCGCTGGTGGAGAATGGCTCGACCCTGCTCGTCACCTTCGAGACCCTGCCCGCGATGCGCAGCGACGGCGCGCCCATCGGCTGGCAGATGGTGCGCGACCACGGCTGGTCGCACCTGTGCCTGGCCTGTGACGGCGACACCTGGTTCCGCGACCACCACGTCTACGGCTATTTCGACCGGCTGATCGACGAAGGTTTCCTCGAGGATTTCGACCGGGTGATCTTCTACGGTGCGGGCCCCTGCGGCTACGCGGCGGCCGCCTTCTCGGTCGCGGCGCCGGGCGCCACCGTCGTCGCCGTGGCGCCGCAGGCCACGCTCGACCCCGACGTGGCCCTCTGGGACGACCGCTTTGCCGAGATGCGGCGGATCAACTTCACCAACCGCTACGGCTATGCCCCCGACATGACCGACGCGGCCGACCAGGCCTTTGTCGTCTACGACCCCTGCCTGCCGCTCGACGCGATGCACGCCGCACTGTTCCGCCGGCCGCAGACCACCATGCTGCGGATGCGCCGGATGGGTCCCGCGCTCGAGATCGACCTGCGGCAGATGCAGATCCTGCCGCGGCTGCTGGAACTCGCGGGCACCCGCCGCCTGACGCCGCTGGCCTTTGCCCGCCTCGCGCGCAAGCGGCGCAGCTATCCGCCCTACCTGCGGCGCCTGATGGCCGCGGTCGAGGTCAAGGACCGCCCGATCCTCGCCTACATCCTCTGCCGCAGCGTGGTCGCCCGGATGAAGGCGCCGCGCTTTGCCCGCCGGCTCGAGGTGCTGGAAGAGGCCGCCGCCCGTCGCCGCGCCGAACTGGCCGCCGCCCGCGACGCCGACAGCTGATGCCGCGCGGCGGGGCTGGAAAAGGCCCGCGCCCTGCGCTATGCGCGGGCGCATGAGCCACAGCCTGACCCTCCGCCGCCCCGACGACTGGCACCTGCACCTGCGCGACGGCGCGATGCTCAGGGCCGTCCTGCCGGAAACCGCGCGCCACTTCGCCCGCGCCATCATCATGCCGAACCTGGTGCCGCCCGTCGTCACCGGCGCGCAGGCCGCCGCCTACCGCGACCGCATCATGGCCGCGCTGCCCGAAGGCATGGCGTTCGAGCCGCTGATGACGCTCTACCTGACCGAGGACACCGATCCGGCCGACGTCGCCGCGGCGCATGCGAGCGGGCTGGTGAAGGCGGTCAAGCTCTACCCGGCCGGGGCCACCACCAACTCGGCCTCGGGCGTGCGCGACTTTGCCAGGATCGCCCCGGTGCTCGAGAAGATGGCCGAGATCGGCCTGCCGCTCTGCACCCATGGCGAGGTGACGGCGGCCGAGGTCGACATCTTCGACCGCGAGGCGTTGTTCATCGACAAGGTGCTCGACCCGATCCGCCGGGCCCATCCCGGGCTGCGCGTGGTGATGGAGCACATCACCACCTCGCAGGCGGTCGATTACGTCACCGCCGCCGACGAGAGCCTGGGCGCCACGATCACGACGCACCACCTGGTGATCAACCGCAACCACATCCTCGTGGGCGGGATCAAGCCGCACTACTACTGCCTGCCCGTCGCCAAGCGCGAGGAGCATCGCCTGGCGCTGGTCAAGGCCGCGACATCGGGCGCGGACCGCTTCTTCCTCGGCACCGACAGCGCGCCGCATGTCGACCCGCTCAAGGAACATGCGTGCGGCTGCGCCGGCTGCTTCACCGCGACGAACACCATGTCGGTCCTGGCCGAGGTGTTCGAGGCCGAGGGGGCGCTCGACCGGCTCGAGGGCTTCACCTCGCTGAACGGCCCCGCCTTCTACCGCCTGCCCGCCAACGAGGCGACGATCACCCTCACCAAGGGCGATCCCGTCACCTACCCCGCCAAGATCGACAGCGGCGACGGCCCCGTCACCGTCTTCGATCCCGGCTTCCCGCTGCACTGGCGGGTCGATGCCTGACCCACGGCTTCATCTGGTCCGAACCACTTTCGCCACCGGCGAAACCGGCACGGGCCTGCCCGTGATCGCCGCCTTGGGCGGCGATGCCTCCGGCGGGAGTTTTCCCGGCAAGATGAAGACAGGACCCCTCGCCCACAGGAGACCCTTCGCATGATCCCCTCGTCCTATCCCTCGCCCGAGGACATCGCCCGGCTCAGCGCGGGCATGCTGCTCGACATCCAGGCGGTGCATTTCAACGCGGCCGAGCCCTTCACCCTCGCCTCCGGCCTGCCCAGCCCGACCTACATCGACTGCCGCAAGCTGATCTCCTATCCCCGCATCCGCTCGACCCTGATGGACTTCCTGACCGTGACGGTGATGCGCAACGCGGGCCTCGAGGCGTTCGACAACATCGCGGGCGGCGAGACGGCGGGCATTCCCTTTGCCGCGCTGGTGGCCGAGCGGATGGCGCTGCCGATGACCTATGTCCGCAAGAAGCCCAAGGGCTACGGCCGCAACGCCCGGATCGAGGGCCAGATGACCGAGGGCCAGCGCGTCCTGCTGGTCGAGGACCTGACCACCGACGGCGGCTCCAAGATCTCGTTCGTGGACGCGATCCGCGACACCGGCGCCACCTGCGCGCACACCGCGGTCATCTTCTACTACGGCATTTTCCCCGAGACGGAGACGACGCTGGGCGACCACGGCGTGACCCTGCACCACCTCTGCACCTGGTGGGACGTGCTGGCCGAGGCGCGGCGGCGCGAGGCCTTCGACGCCGAGACGCTGGCCGAGGTCGAAAGCTTCCTCAAGGCGCCGCGGGCCTGGCAGGAGGCGCGCAAAGGCTGACGATTCGGGCGCCCGCCCCGCCGACGCGGCGGCGCGGCGCCCGAATTTTCGCATCGCGGGCGAGTTGCTGCGCCGCCGCATCGGCGGCGCGGGGGCGATGCGCGAAAATTCACCGTATACCTTCGTATAGCGACCCCCTCGTTTTCCCAACATCTCGCGGAAGGCTCGCTGAGCCCGGATAGATGTGGTAGGGTCCGCTTATGCACAAACCATCCACAGCTTATACAGTTTGCCCGGCGCGGGGTGGCTTGGGTAAAGGTGCCGATACAGCAAGACGCGCCATGCGAGGCGCGCGGATCGAGGCATTTCGGGCAGACCGGCGCATGGGGAGCGCCGTGGCCGCCTGCGGCTGCGAGGGGACAGAATGAACGACCACGCGAGGATTGACGCGGCGGGCGCGATGGCGTCCGAGGCCGACACTGCGGACCGGATTCCGCATTCGATCGAGGCGGAGCAACAGTTGCTGGGGGCGCTGCTCACCAACAACGACATCTACGACAAGATCGCCGGGATCATCGGGCCGCAGCACTTCTACGAACCCGTGCACGCACGGATCTTCGAGACGGCCGCGGCGCGTATCGCCAAGAACAACCTTGCGTCCCCCGTCACGCTGAAGGCGTTCCTCGAAGACGACGAGGGGCTGAAGGAACTCGGCGGTCCGGCCTACCTGGCCCGGATCGCCGGGGCCGCCGTCAGCGCCTACGCCGCCAAGGACTACGCCCAGATGATCTATGACATGGCGATCCGTCGCCAGTTGATCGCGCTCGGGCAGGAGATCTCGGCCAAGGCGGCCAAGGTCGATGTGAAATCCGAACCCAAGGAACAGATCGTCGAGGCCGAGCAGCAGCTCTACAAGCTGTCGGAACAGGGCCAGACCGAAAGCGGCTTCGTGTCCTTCCTGCGCGCCGTCACCGATGCGGTCAACGTCGCCAACGCCGCCTACCAGCGGGACGGCGGGCTGGCCGGCATCTCAACCGGGCTGATCGACATGGACAAGAAGCTGGGGGGCCTGCACCCCTCGGACCTCCTGATCCTCGCGGGCCGCCCCTCGATGGGCAAGACCTCGCTGGCCACCAACATCGCGTTCAACGTCGCCAAGGCCTACAAGCGCGGCCTGCGCCACGACGGGACCGAGGGGGCGATCGACGGCGGTGTCGTCGGCTTCTACTCGCTCGAGATGAGCGCCGAGCAGCTGGCCGCGCGGGTCCTGTCCGAGGCGGCCGAGGTGCCGTCGGAGCAGATCCGCAAGGGCGACATGACCGAAGAGGAATTCCGCCGCTTCGTCGAGGCCGCCAAGACGCTGGAATCCTGCCCGCTCTACATCGACGACACGCCGGCCCTGCCGATCGCGCAGCTGGCGGCGCGGGCGCGGCGGCTGAAGCGGACCCATGGCCTCGACCTCTTGATCGTCGACTACCTGCAGCTGGTCCGCGGCACCGCCGAGAACCGGGTGAACGAGATCGCCGAGATCTCGATGGGCATGAAGGCCATCGCCAAGGAGCTGAACATCCCGGTGATCGCGCTGTCGCAGCTGTCGCGCCAGGTGGAAAGCCGCGAGGACAAGCGCCCGCAGCTGTCGGACCTCAGGGAATCGGGCTCGATCGAACAGGACGCGGACGTGGTGATGTTCGTGTTCCGCGAGGAATACTACGTCGAACGGGAAAAGCCCTCGGACGACAAGATGGACGAGATCGCCGCCTGGCAGGAACGCATGGAGCGCCTGCACGGCAAGGCCGAGGTGATCATCGGCAAGCAGCGCCACGGCCCCATCGGCACAGTGGAGCTCAGCTTCGAGGGCCGCTTCACGCGGTTCGGCAACCTGGCCAAGAAGTGGCAGGGCGGCGACGACGCCGGCTACTGAGCCACCCGCACACCGGATTATCGAGCAGTGCCGCCCTGTCTTCCCTCGGGAAGGTGGGGCGGCCGTAACGCCCCTGCCCCGTCCCCGGCGGGCTTCTCCTGCCATGTCGCGGCGGGCGCGGTCAGCAGCAGTGCCAGCGCCACCAGCTTGAGCCCGAGCGGCAGCACCGCGTAGAGCAGCGTCAGCGTGGTCAGCGCCGCGGGCCCCGGCGCCGAACCGGCCGAGAGGCCCGCCCGCTCCAGCACCGGCAGTGCGATGCCGGCCGCCACCGCCAGCGTCAGTTTCGACACGAAGTTCCAGAGCCCGAAGGCCTGCGCCGCCGGGCCCCGCCGCGCCGCGACATGGGTGGCGAAGGCGGCGGGCAACAGGGTCAGGTCGCCGCCGACCGCCGCGCCAGACAGCACGCAGACCACCGCAAAGGGCAGCACGTCGCCCGCGCCGAGAAAGATCGCCCCCCGAAGGTCACGATCGCCAGCACCATGCCGCCCGCCAGCGTCGCACGCAGCCCGAACCGCCCGGCCAGCCGCCCCCAGAGCGGGGCGCTCAGGGCGGCCGAGACGAAGAAGAGCAGCAGCAGCGGCCCCTCGGCCCCCGGCGCCGCCAGCCGGTATTCGACGAAGAACAGGAACAGGGTCGAGGTGACGGCCACCGGTGCGGCATTGGCAAAGGCGATCCAGAGCAGCCGCCGCCCGGCCGCGTCGCGCAGGATCGCGCCAAAGGCCAGCCCGGCCTCCTGCCCGGTCGCGCGCCATTCCCGGTGCATCGCGATCACGGCGACCAGCGTGGCCCCGGCAAAGATCCAGGCGAAGACGGCGAAAGGCGCGGGCGCGACCAGGCCCAGCAGGGTCGGCGCCACCGCCGCAAGGCAGACCCCCGCCAGCGCCCCGGTCTCGCGCCAGGCGGCCAGCCGCAGGTGCGTCATCCCCGGCGCGCGTCCGGCCTTTTCCACCCCCTGCGCGTAGAAGGTGATGGTGAGAAAGCTGAACGCAGTGAAGAGCGGCGCCAGCACCAGCGCGAACCAGGCCAGCGGCGCGACCGGGGCGCTGACCGCGAAGGTGCCCAGCATCGCCGCCGCCATGACCGCGCCGAAGATCGCCACCGCCAGCGCCCGCTGTCGCGCCAGAGCGCCGGACATCCAGCCGAGCGCCGGGTCCTGCACCACGTCCACCAGCCGCAGCGCAAAGAGCACGACGCCAAGGGTGGCAAGGCTCACGCCGTACTCGTCAAAGAAGAACTTGGGCGCGTGGATGTAGATCGGCAGCCCCGCCGCGGCGAGCACCCCGGCAAAGGTCGAATAGGCCCAGAGGCGGTGCGGTTCGGATGGTGCGCTGCTCACGCGGTGATCCCCCTGGCAAGGTGGCGCCGCGCCGCCGGGACGGCGGAGGCGTCCCCCTGATACGGGTCTGCCCCGGCAGGGGACCACTTTTCGCCGGGGCACGTCCGGGAACCCGCCGCCCCCGTACGGCGTTTTTCGGACCAATGGCGGACTTTTTCGACTTCACCCCGTACCACGTCCTGATGGCGGTCACCGGCGGCGCATTGCTGCTGTCGTGGTGGCTGCCGATGCACCTCTTCCGCCGACCGCCCGCCGGCTCGGCGCTGCTGATGCTGTCGGGGTTCCTGCTGGCGCTCCTCTTTCCCGGCGCGACCGCGTTCCTCGACCCGGCCGAGAACCCCAAGGTCTGGGAAATCGCGGCCGAGCTTGTCGTCATCGTCGTGCTGTTCGCCACCGGGCTCAGGATCGACGACCCCGGCCGGCTGACCCACTGGCGGCCGACCATCGGGCTTCTGGTCGTCACCATGCCCCTGACCATCGCCGCGGTCGCCTTCCTCGGCTGGTGGCTGGGCGGGCTGACGCTGGCCGGCGCCGTGGTGCTGGGCGCGGTGTTGGCCCCGACCGATCCGGTGCTGGCGGGCGACGTGCAGGTCGGCCCGCCGCTGCAGGGGCGCGAACACCCGGTGCGCTTCACCCTGACGACCGAGGCGGGGCTGAACGACGGGCTGGCCTTTCCCTTCGTCTACCTTGCCCTGCACCTCGCCGTGGCGCCCGAGGGCGGCTGGCTCACGAACTGGCTGCTGCTCGACGTGGTCTACCGGATCGCCGTCGGCGCGGTGCTGGGCGCGGCGATCGGCTGGCTGGTGGCACGGCTGCTGTTCTCGGGCGTCGGCAACCGGCGGCTGGCGGATGCGGGCCCCGGGTCACTGGCGCTCGGCGCCGTCCTGCTGGGCTACGGCGTCGTCGAACTGGCCGAGGGCTATGGCTTCATCGCCGCCTTCGTCGCCGGGCTGGTCTGCCGCCGCGGAGAAGAGGATCACCGCATCCACCACCGCCTGCACGTCTTTTCGGAATCGATCGAACAGGCGGTCACGGCGATCCTGCTGGTCCTGCTGGGCAGCCTGATGCCCGCCCTCTGGTCCGAGCTCGACTGGCGCCACAGCCTGATCGGCTTTGGCCTGCTGCTGGTGATCCGCCCGCTGGCGGGCCGGATCGGGCTGGCCGGGTCGGGGATGCGCGACGGGCAGCGCTGGCTGACGGCCTTCTACGGGGTGCGCGGCATCGGGTCGGTCTATTACCTTGCCTATGCCGCCAGCCATATCGAGTTCGTCAACGAACATGCCCTCTGGGCGCTGGTGGTGTATGTCATCTTCGCCTCGACCCTGATCCACGGGCTGACCGCCCGCTGGGCCGTCCGCCGGCTGCTGCCCGAAGAGGACGCGCCCAAGGACGCGCCGCCCCGCTCCGCGACGCCGCCTGAAGCGGCAGTTGCAGGGCGGCCCGGCGGCGGTCCGCTTCACCTTTTCGTGCACCGCAGGGTTGTTCTGGACACGTTAACCTTACGCTGGGACACTTTGCCCATGCGCCGCGCCCTCCTCCTCTGCCTCGCCCTCCTCGCCTCAGGTCCGCTCAGGGCACAGGTCGAACCATGGGATCCGAACGCGGTCGAGGTCGACGTCGAGCTTCTGCTGCTGGTCGATGTATCGCGTTCGATGACCCCGCGCGAGCTCGAGATCCAGCGCAAGGGCTATGCCGAGGCGCTGGTCTCGGACGCCGTGATCGACGCCATCGGCGAAGGGTTCCTGGGCCATATCGCCATCGCCTATGTCGAATGGGCCGGCAGCTATGCCCAGCGGGTGGTGCACGACTGGGCCATCATCGGCTCCCGCGCGGATGCCGAGGCGTTTGCCGCCACCCTGACCACGCATTTCGCCACCGGGATGCGCCGCACCTCGATCTCGTCCGCGCTGCTCGCCGGGGCCGGCATGTTCGAGGACAACGGGTACACCGGCCTGCGCCGGGTGATCGACATCTCGGGCGACGGGCCCAACAACGACGGCGGCCCGGTCCTGCCCGCCCGCGACCGGGTGCTGGCGCAGGGCATCACCATCAATGGCCTGCCGCTGATGACGCAGGAAGGCATGGGCAGCCAGTGGCAGCTCGAGGACCTGGATCGCTACTACACCGACTGCGTGACCGGCGGCACCGGCAGCTTCGTCATCCCGGTCACCGACTGGGCCGAATTCGCCAGCGCAGTCCGGCGCAAACTGGTGCTGGAAATCGCCGGCCTGACCCCGGCGCCCGCCCCGCCCCGCGCCACCGCCCCCCGCCTGATCCGCGCCGCGTCGGACGGCACGTATGACTGCCTCGTGGGCGAAAAGATCTGGGAAAACTACCGCAACAACTGGGAACCCTGACCGCCGCGCCACAGTGACGTGACGGCGACGTTTTGACCCTTGCGCCCCTCGCGCCCCGGGGCCAGAACAACGCGCATGGGAACGGGACAGCTTACCATCGACCTCGACGCGCTGATCGCCAACTGGCAGGCGCTGAACGCTCTTTCGGCCGACCGGGTGGAATCCGCCGCGGTGGTCAAGGCCGACGGCTACGGCCTGGGCGCCGGACGGGTCGCCCGCGCGCTGGCCAAGGCCGGGGCGCGCCGCTTCTTCGTCGCCGCGGCCGAGGAAGGCGCCGCCGTCCGCGAGGCGCTCGGCCCCAATGTCGAGATCAACGTCTTCGGCGGGCACATGCGCGGCGACACCGACATGATCCACGATCTCGACCTCGTGCCGATGATCAACTCGCTCGACCAGATGCTCCGCCATGTCGAGGCGCTGCCGGGCCACCGCTTCGGCGTGCAGCTCGACAGCGGGATGAACCGCCTCGGGATGGAGCCCGCCGAATGGCAGGCCGTCCGTGCCATCGCCGAGGAGCAGAAGCTGACCCTCGTCATGTCGCACCTCGCCTGCGCGGACGAACCCGACCACCCGATGAACGAACAGCAGCTCGCCGCCTTCACCGCGATGACCGAGGGGCTGGACGTGCCGCGCTCGCTCTCGGCCACGGGCGGCATCCTGCTGGGGCCCAGGTACCATTTCGACCTGACCCGCCCGGGCGTCGGGCTCTACGGCGGCCGCCCCTTCGACGGCGCGCGGCCGGTGGCCCACCTCGACCTGCCGGTCATCCAGACGCGCGAGGTCCTGCCGGGCGAAACCGTCGGCTACGGCAACACCTGGACCGCCGAACAGCCGACCCGCATTGCCACCGTCTCGGCCGGCTACGCCGACGGTCTGCACCGGGCGATGGCGACGCTGACCTCGATGTACCACGGCGACACGCCCTGCCCGATCCGCGGCCGCATCTCGATGGACCTGATCACCGTCGATATCACCCACCTGCCCGAGGTGCCCGAGACTTCTGACGCTGCTCGGCCAGCAACAGGGCGTCGACACGCTGGCCGACAACGCCGGCACCATCGGATACGAGATCCTCACATCGCTCGGCCATCGCTACCGCCGACGCTACGCGGGCGGCTGAGCATGGGCGTGCTCACACGCGGTCTGGCCGGCATCGGCGCGCGGGTCCTGGGCCTGCTGGCGCTGATCGGGCGGATCACGCTCTTTTTCCTCGACACGATCAGCCACGTCTTCCGCCCGCCGTTCTACCCGCGCGAATTCGGCACGGCGCTGATGTCGATCGGCTGGGCCTCTCTGCCCGTCGTGGGCCTGACCGCCGTCTTCACCGGCGGCGCGTTGGCACTGCAGATCTATGCCGGCGGCGCGCGCTTCCAGGCCGAGGCGGTCGTGCCGCAGATCGTCGCCATCGGCATGGTGCGCGAACTGGGCCCGGTCCTCGTCGGGCTGATGATCGCGGCGCGCGTCACCTCGTCCATCGCGGCCGAGATCGCGACCATGAAGGTCACCGAACAGATCGACGCGCTGGTCACCCTCTCGACCCACCCGATGAAGTACCTCACCGTGCCGCGCGTGCTGGCCGCGCTGATCACCGTGCCGATCCTCGTCGGCGTCGGCGACGTCATCGGCATCTTCGGCGGCTACTGGGTGGCAACCGGGCAGTTGGGCTTCAACCCGGCGGCCTACCTCAAGAACACCATCGACTTTCTCGAACCGCTCGACGTGATCTCGTCCCTGGTCAAGGGCGCGGTTTTCGGCGTGATCGCGGCGCTGATGGGCTGCCACTTCGGCATGACCTCGGGCCGCGGCGCGCAGGGCGTGGGCGCGGCCACCAAGACCGCGGTCGAGGCGGCCGCGGTGCTGATCCTGGCCGCGAACTTCCTCCTCACGGGGGTCTTTTTCACGCTATGATCCGCTACATCGACGTCCACAAATCCTTCGGAACCAACCACGTGCTGCGCGGCATGACGCTCGACGTGCCCAAGGGCGAGAGCATGGTCATCATCGGCGGGTCGGGCACCGGCAAGTCGGTGGCGCTGAAATGCGTGCTGGGCCTGATCCAGCCCGACAGCGGCCGGATCGAGGTCGAGGGCGACGGCGCCCAGGACCGCGATGCCTTCCTCGCCCGCTTCGGGATGCTCTTCCAGGGCGGCGCGCTCTTCGACTCCCTGCCGGTCTGGCAGAACGTCGCCTTCCGCCTGCTGCGCGGCTCGCTCAAGCGGCCCAGGGCCGAGGCGCACGAGATCGCGATCGAAAAGCTGCGCCGGGTGGGCCTCAAGCCAGACGTCGCCGACCGCCTGCCGGCCGAGCTTTCGGGCGGCATGCAGAAGCGCGTGGGCCTCGCCCGCGCCATCGCCGCCGAGCCCGAGATCATCTTTTTCGACGAACCGACCACCGGGCTCGACCCGATCATGGCCGGCGTCATCAACGAGCTGATCCGCGAGATCGTGGTCGAGATGGGCGCCACCGCCGTCACCATCACCCACGACATGACCAGCGTGCGCGCCATCGCCGACCGCGTCGCGATGCTGCACGGGGGCAAGATCCGCTGGACCGGCCCTGTCGCGCAGATGGACGACAGCGGCGATCCCTACCTCGACCAGTTCATCCATGGCCGCGCCGAGGGCCCGATCGAGGCGGTGCGCTGACATGCGCTGGCTGATCGCCGGCAGCCTCGCGTTGCTGGTTCTCTACCCCGTCGCGTGGGTTGCACCGCTGCTCAGGGCCGGACTCCTGCCCATCTTCGGCATGGACAAAATATCCATCTGGTCCGGCATTGTATCTCTCTGGGAAACAGACATCTTCCTTGCGCTCGTGGTGGCGTTTTTCGCCCTGATTGCACCATATGCCAAAATTCTCGCCATGGCTGCAGTCCAGATCGGCCGCGCCGGGCCGCGCACGCTGCGGATCGCGGAATGGAGCGGAAGATTGGCAATGGCCGATATCTTCCTGATTTCGCTCTACATTGCCTTGTCCAAGGGGATCGGTGTCGGGCGGGTCGAAACCGCCTGGGGCCTCTACCTCTTCACTGCCTGCATCTTCAGCTCGCTCCTCCTGTCGTGGATGACCGAGCACCGGATTGCTGCAACTGCTCGCGCTAACTGACTGACCGCGCGGAACATTTCGAGTCAACCCGTGTTATACTGGCGGCAATTGTTTGCCGAATCGATTTCTCAATCGCCAGACCGGGGGGTCAGCGCCATGGCTTACAAGGCCCATAGTCATCCCAGCGGGATGCTCACGCTTCTCATCACGAATGTGTTGCAACCATTGTCGATGGCGCTGCTGCTGCTGATCGCCCTCGGGTTGTCCGCCGCGGTCGCCCTCGCGGCCTTCGGCGTCATCGCCTGGCCCGAGCTCGCGGTCTCGTGGAACGGCCAGCCGGTCGAGGATGCCGGCATGTGGGCGCTGATCGGCCTTGCCCTGCTGGCACTGGCGCTCTGCACCTACCTGCCCACCAACGGCCGGGTCATGGCGCTGGAACGCTCGCACCGCGACTTCCGCATCTCGATGCAGGACGTGGCCCATGCCTACTACACCGCCCACACCGCCGACCGCGAAGGTATGTTCCGCATGTCGCACGAGTTCGACGCGGTGCGCGAACGCATCGCCTTCCTGCGCGAACACCCCGACCTCGGCACGCTGGAACCCGAGATCCTCGAGGCCGCGGCCCAGATGAGCCAGATCAGCCACCAGCTGGCCGATACCTATTCCGAGGAAAAGGTGAACCGCGCCCGCACCTTCCTCACCCAGCGGCAGGAGGAACTGGCCGCCTTCAATGACCGGCTCGAAACCGCCAAGGCGCTGACCAACGACATGCGCCACTGGCTCGACGCCGTCGAACTCGAGGAAGCCGTCGCGCAGAGCCAGCTCGACCGCATCAAGGCCGAGCTCGACGACATCCTGCCCGAGCTGAACCTCGGCCTCGCGCTGCACAAGGACAAGGCGCGGCCCGACAACATCGTGGGCCTCGCCAAGCCCGCCGCCGAATAGGGCGATTGACCACCCGCCCGCGCCTTGGCAAGAAGCCTCATGGCGCGGGCAACCACCTCCTTCACATGCAACGAATGCGGCGCGGTCCACTCCAAGTGGTCCGGCCAGTGCGACGCCTGCGGCGCGTGGAACTCCATCGTCGAGGAGAAGCCGCTCTCGGCCGCCCCCGCCTCCAAGGGGGCGCTCGGCGCACAGCGCGGCCGGGCGATCACGCTCACCGACCTCTCGACCCGCGAAGCGCCGCTGCCCCGCACCCAGAGCGGGTTGGGTGAACTCGACCGCGTGCTCGGCGGCGGGCTGGTCCCCGCCTCGGCCATCCTCGTCGGCGGCGATCCGGGGATCGGGAAATCCACGCTGCTGCTGCAGGCGGCCGGGCATTTCGCGTCCCGCGGCCTCAAGACCTTCTACATCTCGGGCGAGGAAGCGGCGGCGCAGGTCCGCATGCGGGCCGAACGCCTCGGCCTCAGCCAGGCACCGGTGCAGCTGGCCTCGGAGACCGTGCTGCGCGACATCCTGACGACGCTCGACGCCGAACGCCCCGACCTCGTGATCGTCGACTCGATCCAGACCATGTGGTCCGACAGCGTCGACAGCGCGCCCGGCTCCGTCTCGCAGGTCCGCGCGGCGGCGCATGAGCTGACGGCCTTTGCCAAGCGGCGCGGCAGCGCGGTGATCCTCGTCGGCCACGTCACCAAGGAAGGCCAGATCGCAGGCCCCCGCGTGGTCGAGCACATGGTCGACACCGTGCTCTATTTCGAGGGCGAGCGCGGCCACCAGTTCCGCATCCTGCGCGCGGTCAAGAACCGCTTCGGCCCCGCGGACGAGATCGGCGTTTTCGAGATGACCGGCAGCGGCCTCAGCGAGGTCGCCAACCCCTCGGCCCTGTTCCTGTCCGACCGCGGCACGCCCGCCCCGGGCTCGGCCGTCTTTGCCGGCATCGAGGGCACGCGCCCCGTGCTGGTCGAATTCCAGGCCCTCGTCGCGCCCAGCCCGCATTCGCAGCCCAGGCGGTCGGTCGTGGGCTGGGACGGCGGCCGCCTGGCGATGATCCTCGCCGTGCTGGAATCCCGCTGCGGCATCCCCTTTGCCGGGCTCGACGTCTATCTCAACGTCGCCGGCGGCCTGAAAATCGGCGAACCGGCGGCCGATCTGGCTGTGGCCGCGGCGCTACTGTCGGCCAGAGAAGACACCGCCCTGCCCGCCGAGTGTGTCGTTTTTGGCGAGATTTCCCTGTCCGGCGCCCTGCGCCCGGTGACGCAAACGGAAAACAGGTTGAAAGAGGCCGCGAAACTTGGTTTCTCATCGGCCATCGCCCCGGCCGGAGGCAAGCCGGGCGGTGAAAGTGGGTTAAAGGTGACGCGCATGACGGATCTGACCACTTTCGTGGGCGAGATTTTCGGCGCGGGTTAACCGTGCTCCGCTAGGAACGGGAGCGACATGGAAGGCTTTACCATCATTGACGGCGTGGTGGCCGCAATCATCGTGCTGTCGGCCATTCTGGCCTATTCGCGCGGCTTCCTGCGCGAGGTGCTCGCCATCGCGGGCTGGGTCGTCGCGGCCATTGTCGCCTACATCTTCGCGCCCTCCGTCCAGCCGCTGGTCAAGGAGGTTCCCTTCCTCGGCGACTTCATCTCGGACAGCTGCGAACTGTCGATGATCACCGCCTTCGCGGCGGTCTTTGCCATCGCGCTGCTCATCGCCTCGCTCTTCACGCCGTTCTTCTCCTCGGCAGTGAACAAGTCGGTGCTGGGCGGGCTCGACCAGGCGCTCGGCTTCTTCTTCGGCGCGGCGCGCGGCGTGCTCCTCGTGGCGATCGCCTTCTTCGTCTACGACACCATGCTGACCTCGCAGGACATCCCGCTGGTCGATGACAGCCGCTCGGCCCAGGTCTTTGCCCAGGTCACCGGCAAGATCGACAGCGAGGATCCGGAACGCGCGCTTGGCTGGATCACCACCCAGTACGAGGGCCTCGTCGGCTCCTGCGAACAGCCGCAGTAATCCTCAGACCCCGACTTCGGCCAGGAATGCCTCGGCCGCGGTCATCACGTGATCCCA
This sequence comes from Pseudooceanicola sp. LIPI14-2-Ac024, assembly GCF_042188925.1. Taxonomy (GTDB): domain Bacteria; phylum Pseudomonadota; class Alphaproteobacteria; order Rhodobacterales; family Rhodobacteraceae; genus Pseudooceanicola. Next base: position 268,660 of record NZ_CP170102.1, on the reverse strand, counting down.
GGCCGCTTCCTGGGGCGGGATGATGTGGCAGGCGCTGTCGAGCGCGACGAACCGTGCGTCCCGCAGCCCCCGCGCCAGCGCCTGGCCCTGCGAGAACGGCTGCACCGCGTCACCCCGCGCATGGCTCACCAGCACCGGGCAGGCGACGCGCGGCAGGTCCCCGCTCGCGTCGATCTCGCCGATGGCCGTGCGCAGCCGGGCCGCCAGCTCGGGCGTGGCACTCTCGACCTGCATATGCACGAAGCTCGCGATCTGGTCCGGCGTGCCGGTCGGCAGGAAAAGCGACGAAAACGCCTGCATGAAGGCGCTGTCCTCGCGCCCCCAGCCGTTGCGGATCAGGTTCAGGAAGGTCTCGGTCATCGCCGTCCCCTCGCGCCGGTCGCGCACCTTGCTGCCCTCGACAAAGCCCGCGTGCAGGACCATCGCCGCGACGCGGTCGGGGTAGCGGGCGGCAAAGGCCACCGCGATCGGCACGCTCTGCGACACGGCGTAAAGCGCGAACCGCTCCAGCCCCGCCGCGTCCGCCACCGCCTTCAGGTCGGCGACGAAGGCGTCGATCGTCAAGGCGTCGCAATCGCGATCCGACAACCCGGTGCCGCGCGGATCGTAGCGATAGAGCGTGTGCCCCGTCCCGAAGCGTTCGATCAGCGGCCGCCAGACCGGGCTTTCCCAGTCGAGCTCGAGGTGCGACAGCCAGTGCCCGGCGCGCAGCAGCGGCGGTCCCTCTCCCGACTTGGCCCAGGCGATCCCGGTCCCGTCGGCCGAGGTCGTCATCCGGATCACCTGGTGCGGGATCGCCGTGCGGACGGGCGCGGCCGAGGCCCCGGCATCCGTCTCGACCGGCACCGCCATCTGCAGCCCGCGCCGCGTGACCGTCCGGATCACCGCCTGCCGCTGGCCGTCGTCGCCGACCGCCTGCCGCGCCGCGCTGATCCGGGCGCTGATCGTCGCCTCCGACACGATCCGTCCGTCCCAGACCCCTTCGACGATCTCGTCGCGGGTCACCAGACGTCCGCCGCTTTCAGCCAGAAGACGCAGCAGCGCAAAGACCTGCGGCTCCACGTGCACCTCGGCCCCGGCCACGCGCAGGGCGTGGCGGTCCGTGTCCAGCTGGCAATCCGCAAAACGATAGATCATCCGGGCAGTTAAGGACGCATCCCGCGTCGCCTCAAGACCTTCGGTCGTAAATCAGGAGAATCCCAAGGGCATCTCAGGACCGTCTTCAAGCGCGTCGGCCCAACGACCGGCATCCTGGCCGGGCAAGACAGGAGACACACCATGCAGCCCCATACCGACGACATCGTCCTGCGCGCCGACGGATCGATCGACACCGCGCACTACGCCGCCCGCGGCCGCCAGATGCGCGGCGCGCAGGCCCACCACCTGGCCCGGGGGCTTTTCCGCGCCCTTGGCGGCCTGATCAGCCTGCCGTTTCGGGCGGCAGGAAGCCTGACTTCACGTCAGGCGCGCGTTGCGAAGGGATAGCGCTACAACCTTCTGTGATCCTTTCGTGACATAACGGCCGGGAAGTCTTAACTAGGGCCCAAGCGCGATAGGATTCGGAGCCGCTCCCTTGTCCAGCCACCTGCCTGACAGCCCCGCCAAGGACCTTCCCCGCCACCCCTGGGACGACGACAAGCTGCACGAGGAATGCGGCGTCTTCGGTGCCATCGGGGTGACCGACGCGGCGAGCTTCGTCGCCCTCGGCCTGCACGCCCTGCAGCACCGCGGACAGGAGGCCGGCGGCATCGTCACGCACGACGCCGAGCACGGGTTCAACTCGGCCCGCCGGTTCGGCTACATCCGCGACAACTTCACCTCGCAGTCGGTGATGGACACGCTGCCCGGCCCGATTGGGATCGGCCATGTCCGCTATTCCACCGCCGGGTCGAAGGGCGCCACCCAGATCCGCGACGTGCAGCCCTTCTTCGGCGAATTTGCCATGGGCGGCGCGGCCATCGCGCACAACGGCAACATCACCAATGCCGACGCGCTCCGCCGCGAGCTGATCGAGCGCGGGTCGATCTTCCAGTCCTCGTCCGACAGCGAATGCATCGTGCACCTGATGGCGCGGTCCCTGCAGAAGGGCCTGCCGGAACGGATGGAGGATGCGCTCCGCCGGGTCGAGGGCGCGTTTTCCGTCGTCGCCATGACCGCCACGCAGTTGATCGGCGTGCGCGATCCGCTGGGCGTGCGCCCGCTGGTGCTGGGCAAGGTGGCCGACGGCCATGTCCTCAGCTCGGAAACCTGCGCGCTCGACATCATCGGCGCCCAGTTCGTGCGCGAGATCGAGCCGGGCGAGATGGTCGTCATCACCGAGAAGGGCATCGAGAGCCGCCGTCCCTTCCGCCCGCAGTCGCCGCGCTTCTGCATCTTCGAACACGTCTACTTCAGCCGCCCGGATTCGATCCTCGGCGGCCGCTCGGTCTACGAGACCCGCCGCCAGATCGGCGTCGAGCTGGCCAAGGAAGCCCCGGTCGAAGCCGATCTCGTCTGCCCGGTGCCCGACAGCGGCACGCCCGCGGCGATCGGCTTTTCCCAGCAGTCGGGCATCCCCTATGCCATGGGGATCATCCGCAACCAGTACATGGGCCGGACCTTCATCGAACCGACCGAGCAGATCCGGAACATGGGTGTCCGCCTCAAGCTCAACGTCAACCGCGCCCTGATCCAGGGCAAGCGGGTGATCCTGGTCGACAACTCGGTGGTGCGCGGCACCACCTCGCGCAAGATCAAGGAAATGATCCTCGACGCCGGCGCGGCCGAGGTGCATTTCCGCATCGCTTCCCCGCCGACCGCCTGGCCCTGCTTCTACGGCGTCGACACCCCGCAGCGCGAAAAGCTGCTGGCGGCGACGATGTCCGAGGACGAGATGCGCGATCACCTCGCCGTCGATAGCCTCAAGTTCATCTCGCTGGACGGCCTCTACCGCGCCGTTGGCGAGGCGAAGGGCCGCGACAACAAGTGCCCGCAGTACTGCGACGCCTGCTTCTCGGGTGAATACCCGGTCGAACCCGCCGACATGATCGAGAAGGGGTTCGAGCTGAAGGCGGCAGAGTGACCGCGCCCGCGGACCACGACGCCTACCTCGCGCCCCTGCCCGCCGACCGGGCCGCCCGGCTGGCGGCCCTGCGCGCCCGCATCAACGCCCGCCTCCCCGACGCGGTCGAGGTCATCTCGTACGCCATGCCCGGCTTCCGGATGCCCAACGGCAAGGTCATCCTCGGCTACGCGGCGTGGAAGGCACATTACGCGCTCTACCCGCATTCCGGCACCGCCCTCTCTGCCGTGGGCCCCGCGCCCGAGGGTCTCACCATCGACCGCGGCACCCTGCGCGCGCCGTGGGACCGGGACATTCCCGACGCCGTCCTCGACGCCGTGATCGCTGCCCGCCGGGCCGAGATCGGGGCCTGACCCGGCTTTCCCCGGCGGCACCCCGCCGATGCCGCAGCGTCACCCGGCGCCCCTCCTTTCACCAAGGTTAAAGCCCGCATATCTCTCCCGCGCCGCCGTCCGCATCCGCGTCGACCCGGCCCACATTTCACCGGTAGAGACATGCCCAAGACCTCGCTCCGGCCGCAGCTGCGGCCCGCACAACTCGATACTTCCCTGCGCCCCGACCCCGCCAGCGGCACCGCCGGCGCCCACGCCACCCTGCCCGCCCAGTTCGACCCGACCGCCCCACTTCTGCTGGGCACCTTCGGGGCCGACGACCGCCGCGGGGCGGTGCTGCGGCTGCCGAACGGGCTGATCGAACGGGTCGCCGTCGGCGACAGGCTGGCCGGCGACAGGGTGTTGGCCGTGGCCGAGGACCACGTCATCGTCGCCCGCAAGGGCGCGACCCGCCGCTTCGGCTTCCCGACCGCTTGACTGTCGCCGCGATTGCCCGCAAACCGCGCCGCATGACCGATCAGATCGCCCTTGTCACCGGCGCCTCGCGGGGCCTCGGTGCCGCCCTCGCCCTCGCGCTCGCGCCCGAGTATCACGTCGTCGCCGTCGCCCGCACCGTGGGCGGGCTCGAAGAGCTCGACGACCGCATCAAGGCCAGGGGCGGCAGTGCCACCCTCGCGCCGATGGACGTCACCAAGCGCGATGCCATGGCCCAGCTCTGCCGGTCGATCCACGACCGCTGGGGCAAGCTGGCCCTTTGGGCGCACACCGCCGTCCATGCCCCGCCGCTCAGCCCCGCCGACCACGTCGACGCCAAGGACTGGGACAAGACGCTGGCCACCAACGTGACCGCGACGGGCATCCTGATCCCCTACGTCTCGCCGCTGCTGACCGCCACGTCGGATGTCCTCTTCTTCGACGACCCGGCGGCGGACCGGAAATTCCACGGTGCCTACGGCGCGTCGAAGCGCGCGCAGATCACCCTCGCCCGGGCCTGGGCGCAGGAAGCGACGGCCGCCGCGCCGAACATCCACATCCTGACGCCGAACCCGATGCCGACCGCGCTGCGCGCCCGCTTCCATCCCGGCGAGGACCGCGAGAAGCTCAGCCATCCCGATACCGAGGCCGCACGCCTGCTGGCCGCGATCCGCGGCTGATCGCCCCGTGGGGCGGGGTGTCACCCCGCCTCGCGCCCCATCGCGCAAGCCACCGTCCGCCGGTGCGCCAGCAGCGACCCGAAGCCCGACACCGCGATCAGGACCAGCCCGGCCAGCGCGTAGGCGTCCGGCCAGTCACCGAACACCAGGACCCCGACAACCGTGGCCGACAGCAGCTGGCTGTAGACCAGCGGCGCGATCAGGCTGGCCTCGGCGCGCTTGTTCGCCAGCACCAGCAGGTAGTTCCCAAGCGCCGATCCGAAGGCGCTGAGCAGCACGAGGCCGGCCAAGGGCAGCGTCGGCGCAGGCCACGTGACCCCCAGCCCCAGCGGCGTCAGGATCACCGTCCCGATCAGCAGCTGCGAGATCAGCAGGAACCGCGGGCGGTAGGCCCCCGCCACGGCGCGGGTGGTGGCCAGGAAGGCGCCGTAGAACGTCCCCGCCGCCAGCGCAAAGCCCATGCCCGGCGTCATGCCGAAGCCCGGCTTGACGACCAGCATCACCCCCGCGAACCCGAGGGCGAGCAACAGGCTCCGCCCGCGCGAGGGCGTTTCACCGAGAAACAGGATCGCCAGCACGTAGGACACCACCGGCCCGACGAAGAAGGCGCCGAAGACATTCGCGATCGGCTCGGTCCGCAGCGCCGTGAGGATGCTGAGGATCCCGCCCGCGATCAGGCCGCCGCGCAGCAGCACCCGCCAGTCGCGGAAATTCGGCAGCTCGGCCCGCGACAGGCCGCTGAACGGCAGAAGCACCAGCGCCGCCAGCCCGAAGCGCGTCCAGGCCACCAGCACCGGATCGATCCCCTGCCCGGTCAGCAGCTTGCCCGCCGTGTCGCCCAGCACCACGCAGGACACCGCCGCAAAGACCAGGGCCGCAAGCTGGGCAAGGTTGGGATGCGAAGGGGCCATGGGAACCGCCGGGTCAAGGGAACGTGCCCCGAGCGCCTAGCAGATCGGCCGGCCCGCCGACACCTCGAAAGCGCGGCGGGCCCCACGGTGCGGGGGGCCGAAACGCCGTCCCTGCCCCGGAAATCCGCAGCACCGAGTCCCCTCGTCACAGGCACGAAAACCCCGCCGCCATCCGCTTGCCCCGCTGCCCCCTCTCGCCTATGCAGACCTTGGGCAGAAGGGGCAGAAGACCATGCGTATCCTCATCACCAACGACGACGGCATCTCGGCCCGCGGGCTCGAGATCATGCAGACGATCGCGGCGGACCTCGCCGGCGAGGCAGGAGAGGTCTGGTGCGTCGCCCCGGCCTTCGAACAGTCGGGCGTCGCGCACAAGATCTCCTACACCCACCCGATGATGGTCTCGAAACTCGGCCCCCGCCGCTTCGCCGCCGAAGGCTCTCCCGCCGACTGCGTGCTGGCCGGCCTGCACGACGTGCTCAAGGGCGAAACCGTCGACCTCGTCCTGTCGGGCGTGAACCGCGGCAACAACTCGGCCGAGAACGCGCTCTACTCCGGCACCCTGGGCGGCGCCATGGAGGGCGCGCTGCAGGGCGTGCCGTCCTTCGCTCTGTCGCAGTACCTGGGCCCCGACAACTTTCAGGCCGACAACCCGTTCGAGGCGGCCGCCGTGCACGGCGCCGCGCTGGTGCGCAAGATCCTCGACACCCAGCCCGACGACCAGCAGGACTACCGGCTGTTCTACAACATCAACTTCCCGCCCTGCTCGGCGGCGAACGTGCGCGGCGCGCGCGTCACCACCCAGGGCTTCCGCCGCAACACGCGTTTCTCGACCGAACCGCATTTCTCGCCCTCGGGGCGCAAGTTCCTGTGGATCTCGGGCGGCGACCAGCAGGTGCCGACGCTGCCCGGCTCGGACGCGCATGCGAACCTCGACAACTACATCTCGGTCACCCCGATGCGCGCGGACCTGACCGCGCACGACATGCTCGAAGGGTTGAAGGCCATCGAATGACGGACAGCGCCGCCGAACGGAAGATGCAGTTCCTCTACACGCTGCGCGCGCGCGGCGTGACGGACAAGGCCACCCTGACGGCAATGGAAAAGATCGACCGCGGCCCCTTCGTCCGCGGCATCTTCGCCAACCGCGCCTACGAGGACACGCCGCTGCCGATCGACTGCGGGCAGACGATCTCCCAGCCCTCCATCGTCGGCATGATGACCCAGGCCCTGGCCGTGCGGCCGCGCGACAAGGTGCTCGAGATCGGGACCGGCTCGGGCTACCAGGCGGCCGTACTCAGCCAGATCGCCCGCCGGGTCTACACCGTCGACCGCCACGCGAGGCTGGTGCACGAGGCGCGCAAGCTCTTCGACCAGATGAACCTGTCGAACATCACCGCCATCGTGGCCGACGGATCGCACGGCCTGCCCGACCAGGCGCCGTTCGATCGCATCATCGTCACCGCCGCCGCCGAAGACCCGCCCGGCCCCCTATTGGCCCAGTTGAAGATTGGCGGTATTATGGTGTTGCCCGTCGGCCAGTCGGACACGGTCCAGAGCCTGATCCGTGTCCGTCGCAGCGAGGACGGGCTGCACTATGACGAACTCAGCCCGGTCCGCTTCGTGCCACTGGTCGAAGGGCTGGCGCGGGACTGATGAGACGGACAGGCGTGCCTCTGGCCAGGACCGGCCGGGGCGCAGAGCACAGAAACGAAAGCCCCGAGCAACAGGGGCGCGCCGAGGGATCGAACAGATGATCGTCACATACCGGACCGCCACCCGCGGCATCGCGGCCTCGCTGATTGCGCTGGCGGCGGGCTGCACCACCCCGCTCGACTACGACCTGCGCGGCAACTTCGACCAGTTCTCGACGGCCGAAGCCGCGCGGATGGCCACCGCCCCCCGGCCGCAGCCGGACAACCGCGGCGTGATCTCCTATCCGAACTATCAGGTCGCGGTCGCCCGCAACGGCGACACGGTGGCCAGCATCGCCACCCGCGTCGGCATCGACGCGCAGACGCTGGCCCGCCACAACGGCCTGCGCCCCGAGGACCAGCTGCGCCGGGACGAGGTGCTGTCGCTGCCCGCCCGAGTGGCCGAACCCTCGCCCGCCACCGGCGCCATCGGCACCGGCCCGATCCGCCCCGCCGGCCCCGGCACCGACATCACCTCGGTCGCCGGCAGCGCGATCGACCGCGCCGGCGCGGGCAGCGTGCAGACCACGACGCTCGCCCCCGCGCAGACCGCCGCCCCGGCCCCCGTCGCGCCGCAGGCCCAGACCGGGACCGAACCGACCCGCCACAAGGTCCAGCGCGGCGAGACCGCGTTCACCGTCTCGCGGCTCTACGGCGTGCCGATCGAGTTGCTGGGCGAATGGAACGGGCTCGACAGCAACTACACGATCCGCGAAGGGCAGTTCCTGCTGATCCCGGTCGCCGCCCAGACCGGCAGCCGCAGCGCCGCCGCCCCCGCGCCCCGCGCCACGACCGAGGCGCCGGGCACCGGATCGGCCACCCCGGTCCCGCCAAGCGCGGCCAGGCCGCTGCCGGCCGAAAAGACCGTGCCGCAGGCCAAGGCCGTGGCCGAGACGCCCAAGGCGCCCGACATCGGCCAGGCCGAGGCGGCCGCCGCCGCCAGCGCCGCTGCCATGGCCTTCCCGGTCAAGGGCAGCATCATCCGCGAGTACGCCAAGGGCCGGAACGACGGCATCGACATCCAGGCCAGCCCCGGCACCGCCGTCGGCGCGGCCGAGGCCGGCGAGGTCGCGGCGATCACCTCGGACGCCGAGGGCAACCACGTCGTGGTCATCCGCCACGACAACAAGCTGCTGACGATCTACTCGAACGTCTCGGGCATCGCGGTAAAGGAAAAGCAGAAGGTCAGCCGGGGCCAGAAGATCGCGGCGATCCCGGCCAGCGGCTCGCCCTACGTGCACTTCGAGGTCCGCAAGGGGCTCGAGAGCACCGACCCGATGCCCTATCTCCAGTAACGGACCGGTCAGGGGGGCGCTGCCCCCCGGCCTGCGGCCTCCCCCCGGGATACGAAACCAGGGGAAAGCGGCGGCGCGGCGCGGCTCAGGCCCTGAGCGCCACGCCCCTGCGGCCGGCGAGGTCGGTGAAGTACTGCCAGGCCACCCGGCCCGAGCGCGATCCGCGCGTGGCCTGCCACTCGATCGCCTCGGCCCGCAGGGTCGCATCGTCGATCTCGACGCCGTGCGCGTCGCAGTAGCCGCGGATCATGGCCAGGTAGCTGTCCTGGTCGCAGGCGTGGAAGCCCAGCCAGAGGCCGAAGCGGTCCGAGAGCGAGACCTTCTCCTCGACCGCCTCGCTCGGGTTGATGGCCGAGCCGCGCTCGTTCTCGATCATGTCGCGCGGCATCAGGTGCCGGCGGTTCGAGGTGGCGTAGAGCAGCACGTTCTCGGGCCGCCCGGCGATGCCGCCGTCGAGCACTGCCTTCAGCGACTTGTAGTGCTCGTCGTCATGGCTGAACGACAGGTCGTCGCAGAACAGCAGGAAGCGGTGGTCCGAGGCGGCCAAGATCTCCATCAGCCGGCCCACGGTGGGCAGGTCTTCGCGCTGGAGTTCCACGATCTTGAGCGGCAGGCCCTGGCGCAGCACCTCGGCATGGATCGCCTTGACCAGGCTCGACTTGCCCATCCCCCGCGCGCCCCAGAGCAGCGCGTTGTTGGCCGGAAGGCCGCGGGCGAACTGCAGCGTGTTGGCCAGCAGCGTGTCGCGCGACCGGTCGATGCCGACCAGCAGCTCGAGCCCCACGCGGTTCACCTTGCCCACCGGGGACAGACGCTCGGGGGCGACGTGCCAGACAAAGGCATCGGCGGCGTCGAAATCCGGCGCGGCCAGCGGCGCGGGCGCCATGCGCTCCAGCGCGGCGGCGATGCGGTCGAGCGGATCAGTCATCCCGGCGTTCGGGCTCCGCGGCCTCGGGCAGGTCGGCATCCGCCGCCGCTTCTGCCTCCGCGTCCTCGTCCTCGAACCAGAGCCCCTGCTCGCGCAGTTCGGCCTCTCGCTTGCGCTCGACCCGGCCCACCAGGAAGATCGACACCTCGTAGAGGCCGTAGACCACGACGAAGAGGATCACCTGGGTGATGACATCGGGCGGCGTGACCAGCGCGGCCAGCACCAGGATGCCGACGACGGCATACTTGCGCACCGATTTCAGCCCGCCGGACGACACCAGCCCGGCCTTGCCCATCAGCGTCAGCAGCACCGGCAGCTGGAAGCAGAGGCCGAAGGCGACGATGAACTTGATGGTCAGCGACAGGTATTCCTGTGCCGAGCCCTGGAAGGCGATGCCGGCGATGCCGTTGCCCTCGGGCCCGCCCTCGGCGATCACGCTGCCCGGCTGCTGAAAGCCCAGGAAGAAGTCGAAGGCCAGCGGCGTCACCACGTAGAAGGCGAACGAGGCGCCGAGCGCGAACATGATGGGCGAGGCTACCAGGAACGGCAGGAAGGCGTTCTTTTCCTTGCGGTAGAGCCCCGGCGCCACGAAGCGCCACATCTGGTAGGCGATGAACGGGAAGCTGAGGCAGAGCCCGCCCATCAGCGAGATCGAGATCGCGACGAAGAAGCCTTCCTGCAGCTTGATCAGGATCAGCCCGCAGTCGCCGACCTGGCCGCGGTCGGCCAGCGCGTTGCAGAGTGGCTGGGTCAGGAAGTTGAAGATCGGGTTCCAGACGGTGAAGCAGATCACCATCGCCACGACGAAGGCGCTGACCGAGTAGATCAGGCGGGTGCGCAGCTCGGCCAGGTGTTCGATCAGCGGGGCCGAGCTGTCCTCGAGCTCGTCCGTCTCGATGCTCATGTATTCGCGCCTCCAGAGGCGGTCTTGGGCTCGGCCGGCGCTTCGGGTGCGGCGGCGCCATTGGCCTTGGCCGGCTTGGCCGCCTTGGACTTGGTGCCCGACTTCGTGGTCTTGGTGGACTTGGCCGCCGGTTTCGCGGCCGGTTTCGACGCGGCCTTGGCCTTGGGCTTCGCCGGGGCCTCGGCCTTCGGCGCGGGCGTGGCGGCCGGAGTCGCGGCCGGCGTGGCGGCGGCTTCCTTGGCGGCGCCCGCGGCTTTCTCGGCGGCCGCGGCTTCCTCGGCCTGGCGCTTGGCGGCCTTCTCGGCGGTGGCGGCGTGGATCTTCTTGGCGGCCTCGGCGCGTTCCTCGGCCAGGCGGCCGGTGGCGCTGTCAGGCTCCCACTTGGTGAAGTCCGTGGCCTCCTTCAGCTTGTCGAGGCCCATCTTGCCGGGATTGGTCGCGTCCTTGAGGGACTTCGAGATGTCCTTCACCCCGGCGTCGTCCGCCGCCTCTTCCATCGCGCGGGTGAATTCGCGCGCCATGCCCTTCGCCTTGCCGACGAACCGGCCGACGTTGCGGAAGAGCACCGGCAGGTCCTTGGGCCCGACGACGATCAGGGCCACGATGCCGATCAGAAGAAGCTCGGTCCAGCCGAGGTCAAACATGTTGCGCTGTCCCGGTCATGGCTGAGGCTGGGCGCCTCAGGCCTTGTCCTTCTCTGCATCTGCCGGAGTGACGTCGCGCGCACCGGTGGCGGCGCTGTCTTCCAGCTCGTTCTGGCCGTCGGTGACGCCCTTCTTGAACGCGGTGATGCCCTTGCCGACCTCGCCCATCAGCGACGAGATCTTGCCGCGCCCGAAAAGCACCAGCACGACCACGGCGATCAGCAGCAGGCCGGGAAGTCCGATATTGTTCAGCATGGGTTCTGCTCCCTAGGTGGGCCCGCCTCCCCGCGGGCCGAAATGGTCAGGCATATCTAATAGGTCGCGGGGCGCGATGAAAGGCTCAATCCTTCACATTTGGTGGATTCGCCCCGCGCAGGCGGCTTTGTCGCATCGCGAACGGGCGGCGGCGCGGCCTGCCCCTACGGCAGGTCCGCGCCGCGCCGAATCGTGTCTCAGCCCCAGGGCCCGGGCTTGCGGCCGCGCTGCGGCGGCACGGCGCGCGGCGCTTGCGGCGGCACCTCGGCCCCGCCCCAGGGATCGCCCTGCGGCGGCTCAGGGGCGCGCGGGGCGGCATCGCGGCGCGGCGACGGCGCGGCACCCTGGCCCATCTCGGCGGCCAGCTGGCGCAGGGCCGCCACGCGGTTCTCGGTCGCCGGGTGGGTGGCAAAGAGCGCGTCGCGCTTGTGCGCGTGCAGCGGGTTGATGATGAACATGTGGGCGGTGGCCGGGTTGTTCTCGGCCGCGACGTTGTCGATCCGGGCCGCACCGCGCTGGATCTGCTCCAGCGCCGAGGCGAGCCAGAGCGGATGGCCGCAGATCTGCGCCCCTTCCTTGTCCGCGGCATATTCGCGGGTCCGGCTGATCGCCATCTGCACCAGCGCCGCCGCCATCGGGGCCAGGATCATCATCGCGATGGTGCCGATGGTCCCCAGCCGCTCGCGCGAGCCGCCGAAGAAGAGCGCAAAGTTGGCCAGCATGGAAATCGCGCCGGCAAAGGTCGCGGTGACGGTCATGATCGCGGTGTCGTGGTTCTTGATATGCGCCAGCTCGTGCGCCACCACGCCCGCCAGCTCCTCGCGCGACAGCGTGCGCATCAGCCCCGCGGTCACCGCCACGGCGGCGTTCGTCGGGTTGCGCCCGGTGGCAAAGGCGTTCGGCTGGTCGGTCTGGATCAGGTAGACGGCGGGCGTCGGCAGCCCGGCGTTGCGCGACAGCTCGGCCACCATCTGGTGCAGGCCGTAGGGATCGTTGGCCCCCAGCGGCTGCGCATTGTGCATGCGCAGGACCATCTTGTCGGAATTCCACCAGGTCATCAGGTTCATGACCGCCGCCACGACCAGCGCGATCAGCGCGCCGCCCGATCCGCCCAGCAGGTAGCCCACGCCCATGAAGAGCGCGGTCATCGCCGCCATCAGTATCGCTGTCTTGACGTACCCCATCCCAGGTCTCCGGCAGGCGCCCGTCGCGGGCGCGGTCCCTTGGGATATAGAGGCGGGGCCTCGTGATGCAATCGGGTGCGCACCGGGCCGTGAACGGCGTCGGGTGGGGGCGAACCCCACCCTGCGACAGGTCGCGACCGGAGTTCGCCGCGTCGGGTGGGGTTTCCCCCACCCCTGCGTTCAGGCCAGCATCGCCATCGGGTTCTCGAGGTTCTCGACGATCGCCTGCAGCAGTTCCGCCCCGAGCGCCCCGTCGATCACCCGGTGATCGACGCTCAGCGTGACCGACATCACCGTCGCGACCGTCACCGCGCCGTCGTCGCCGACGACCGGTTTCTTCACCCCGGCCCCGACGGCGAGGATCGCGCCGTGCGGCGGGTTGATCACCGCGTCGAAGTTGTCGATCCCGAACATCCCCAGGTTCGACACCGCGAAGCTGCCGCCCTGGTACTCATGCGGCGCCAGCTTGCGGTCGCGTGCCCGGGCGGCGAGGTCCTTCATCTCGGTCGAAAGCTTCGACAGCGACTTCGCATCCGCATCCCGCAGCACCGGCGTGAAGAGCCCGCCCTCGATCGCGACGGCCACCGCCACGTCCGACGGCGTCAGCTCCAGCACCCGGTCGCCCGCCCAGACGGCGTTGGCCTTCGGCACCGCCTGCAGCGCCAGCGCGCAGGCCTTGATGATGAAGTCGTTGACCGACAGCTTCACGCCCCGGCCCTCGAGCTGCTTGTTGAGCTCGCCGCGGAACTTCAGCAGCGCGTCGATCCTGATGTCGCGCCGCAGGTAGAAATGCGGGATCGTCTGCTTGGCCTCGGTCAGCCGCGCCGCGATCGTCCTGCGCATCCCGTCGAGCTTCACCTCGGTGAACTCGCGGTCGGCATACATCTTGAGCACGGTGTCGGTGGACGGCCCCGCCGCCACCGGCGCAGCGCCTGCGGCTGCCGCTTTCGGCGCCTCGGCCCTGGCCGCCGCGGGCTTGGCCTCCAGCACGTCCGCCTTCACGATCCGGCCTTTCGGACCCGAGCCTTCGATCTGCGCAAGGTCGAGGCCCTTGTCCTTGGCGATCCGCCGCGCCAGCGGCGAGGCAAAGATGCGCCCGCCGTCGGCATCCTTGGGCGCCGCCGGCGCCTTGGTGTCGCTCTTCTCCACCGCCCCGCCGGACTTGGGCGCGGCGTCGGACTTGGCGGCCGGCGCATCTTCCTTCGCCTCAGCCTTGGCCTCCGCCTTCGGCGCGGCCTTGACCTCGCCGATGTCGTCGGCGCTCTCGCCCTCTTCCAGCAGAACGGCGATCGGCGCGTTCACCTTCACGCCCTCGGTGCCTTCGGCCACGAGGATCTTTCCGATCACGCCCTCGTCGACGGCCTCGAACTCCATCGTCGCCTTGTCGGTTTCGATCTCGGCCAGCAGGTCGCCGGAGGAGACGGTGTCGCCCTCCTTCACCAGCCACTTCGCCAGCGTGCCCTCCTCCATCGTGGGGGACAGCGCGGGCATCAGGATCTCGGTCGGCATCTCTGGCTCTCCTTACCTGTAGGTGACCTGGCGCACGGCTTCGAGGACCTCGTCCGTCGTCACCAGCGCCAGTTTCTCGAGGTTGGCGGCATAGGGCATCGGCACGTCCTTGCCGGTGCAGTTGATCACCGGCGCGTCGAGGTAGTCGAACGCGCGCTGCATGATCGTCGCCCCGATGTGGTTGCCGATGGAGCCGACGGGCCAGCCTTCCTCGATGGTCACGCAGCGGTTCGTCTTCATGACCGAGGCGATCACCGTGTCATAGTCGATGGGCCGCAGGGTCCGCAGGTCGATCACCTCGGCCGAAACGCCATCTTCCGCAAGCTTGTCAGCGGCTTCCAGCGCGTACTGCATCCCGATGCCAAAGCTCACCAGCGTCACGTCGGTGCCCTCGCGCCAGATCTTGGCCTTGCCGAAGGGGATGGTGAAGTCGTCCAGCACCGGCACCTCGAAGGACCGCCCGTAAAGGATTTCATTCTCAAGGAAAACCACCGGGTTCGGATCGCGGATCGCGCTTTTCAGCAGGCCCTTGGCATCGGCCGCCGAATAGGGCTGCACGACCTTGAGGCCGGGGATCTGCGCGTACCACGCGGCATAGTCCTGGCTGTGCTGCGCCGCCACCCGCGCCGCGGCGCCGTTCGGCCCCCGGAACACGATCGGCGCGCCCATCTGGCCGCCCGACATGTAGAGCGTCTTGGCAGCCGAGTTGATAATGTGGTCAATGGCTTGCATGGCGAAGTTGAACGTCATGAACTCGACGATCGGGCGCAGCCCACCAAGTGCCGCACCGACACCGATCCCGGCAAACCCGTGCTCGGTGATCGGGGTGTCGATCACCCGCTTGGCCCCGAACTCGTCCAGCAGGCCTTGCGTGACCTTGTAGGCGCCCTGGTACTCGGCCACCTCCTCGCCCATGACAAAGACGTTGGGGTTGTCCCGCATCTCCTCGGCCATGGCGTCGCGCAGCGCCTCGCGGACGGTCTGCGTCTTCATCTCGGTGCCCTCGGGCCAGTCGGGCGTCTGGTCGGGCTTGGGCGCCTCGGGGGCCTTCGCCCCGGCCGGGGCCTTGGCGGCCTTCGGCTCCTCCTTGGTCTCGGACTTCGCCGGCGCGGCCTTGGTCTCGCCGATGTCGTCGGCGCTCTCGCCCTCTTCCAGCAGCACGGCGATCGGGGCGTTCACCTTCACACCCTCGGTCCCCTCGCTGACCAGGATCTTCCCGATCGTGCCCTCGTCGACGGCCTCGAATTCCATCGTCGCCTTGTCTGTCTCGATCTCGGCCAGGATATCGCCGGAAGAGACGGTGTCGCCCTCCTTCACCAGCCACTTGGCCAGCGTGCCCTCTTCCATCGTCGGGCTCAGCGCGGGCATCAGAATTTCGGTCGGCATCTCGCGTCTCCCCCTCAGGCGTCTTCTTCCATCGCCGCGCCCTGCGGGATGTCGTCTGCATAGATATCGGTCCAGAGCTCGCTGGCCTCCGGCTCCGGGCTCTCCTTGGCGAACTCGGCCGACTGGTTCACGATGTCCTTGATCTCCTTGTCGATCGCCTTGAGGTCATCCTCTGTCGCGTGCTTGCCCGAGATCAGCAGGTCGCGGACGTGTTCGATGCCGTCCTTCTCGTCGCGCATCTTCTGCACCTCCTCGCGGGTCCGGTACTTGGCCGGGTCCGACATGGAATGCCCGCGGTAGCGATAGGTCTTCACCTCGAGGATGTAGGGCCCCTTGCCCTCGCGGCAGTGCGCGACGGCCTTCTCGCCCGCCTCCTTCACCGCCAGCACGTCCATCCCGTCGACCAGCTCGCCCGGAATGCCGAAAGGCGCGCCGCGGGTATAGATGTCCTCGGTCGAGGTCGACCGCTTCTGCGACGTGCCCATGGCGTACTGGTTGTTCTCGATCACGAAGATCACCGGCAGCTTCCAGAGCGCCGCCATGTTGAACGTCTCGTAGACCTGCCCCTGGTTCGCCGCGCCGTCACCGAAATAGGTGAAGGTCACGCGCCCGTTCTCGAGGTACTTGTCGGCAAACGCCAGCCCTGCCCCCAGCGGCACGTTGGCGCCGACAATGCCGTGGCCGCCATAGAAATGCTTCTCGCGGCTGAACATGTGCATCGAGCCGCCCTTGCCCTTGGAATACCCGCCCTCGCGGCCCGTGAGCTCGGCCATCACCCCGTCGGGGTTCATCCCGCAGGCCAGCATGTGGCCGTGGTCGCGATAGGTGGTGATGCGCTTGTCGCCCTCCTCGGCCGCGGATTCGAGGCCGACGACGACCGCCTCCTGCCCGATGTAGAGGTGACAGAAGCCACCGATCAGCCCCATGCCGTAAAGCTGCCCGGCCTTCTCCTCGAAGCGCCGGATCAGCAGCATGTCGCGATAGAATTGCTTGAGCTCATCGGCCGAAACATTCGGCTTGGCGGCGGGTTTGCGGGTCGCCATGATCGCGCTCCTCCCGAGATGGTTTAGCGTTAAACTATTTATTACAGCATTCTCTCCGGCCATGCGAGAGCGAATTTGACGCAAGGACGATGACAGGCGGCGGGGCACCTGTCATGCTCCACCTATGGCAGAGAAGATCGAAGTCGAGAACGTGAATCATCCCGGCCGGGTGGAGCGTGTGGACGCCGCGAAATACGCCGCGATGCACCGCGCGGTGCTGGCCGCCCTGCCGCCGGGCGCCGGCCCGCTGACCGTCGCCGAACTGCGCACCGCCCTCGATCCGCACCTGTCGCAGGATCATTTCCCCGGCGGCGCGACCGCGGGCTGGTGGCTGAAATGCGTGCATCTCGACCTCGAGGCCAAGGGCGTCCTGCAGCGCGAGGCCCGGCCACCCGTCCGCCTCAGCCGCCCGCCCGGCCGTTAACCGCGCCTCACCGCACCGTGCGGAAAATACCGACGTGATACCGACGCAATACCGACGTCCGATTTCGGCGATTTCGGGGTTCTCGGCGGCCCGTCCGGGCTCAGCGAATGACGATCTCGTCGCTGCGCACCATGCCCAGCACGTCGCGCGCCTGCTGGTCCAGCAGGTCGAGGTCGAGGTAGTCGTCCGACAGCCGCTGGGTCAGGTTCTCCATCCGCGCCACGTCTCTTTCCAGCGCGCCCAGCTGCGCTTTCAGCTCCTCGGCCTCGCCCAGAATCTCGGCCCGGCGAAACAGGCCGTAATCCCCCTGCACGGCGGCGAAGGTGAAATAGAGCCCAAGGCCGAAGACGATGAAAAAGAACATGACCGCGCCAAGCGCGGGACGGTTGCGGATGGTCATTCTCTGCCTCTTCTCCGCCTCTTACGGGCGGATGCTCGCACCATGACACAACCGATTCGCCTTGTGAATCCCCCTCGTGCAAACGTGATTCGAAAAATCCCGCCACTGGCGCTTTCCTGCGCCGCCCGCAGATGTCATCGTGCCCGGCAGGAGGATCCCCCATGCCGATTTCCGCCCCCGACGCGCATCTCGCCACGCACGAGGTCGCCAACCAGCCCGTCCCCCGCCGACGCCGCGATTTCTGGGCCGAGGACCATGTCCTGCAGGCCGCCGCCACCCGCACCGGCGCCGACACCACCGCCCTTGCCCGCGCCGGCGCCGCCTTCGGCACCCCCGAGGCGCTCACCGCCGCCGATGACGCCCGCCGCGACAAGCCCCGCCTGCTCACCCACGACCGCACCGGACGCCGCGTTGACGAAGTGCACTTCAACGCGGGCTATCACGCCTGCATGACCCTCGGCCTCGAACACGGCTACGCCGCCACCGCCTGGGACGGCACCCCCGGCGGCCACGCCACCCACGCGGCGATGGTCTACCTGATGAGCCAGCTCGAACCCGGCGCCTGCTGCCCGATGACCATGACCTACGCGGCCCACCCGGCGCTGGCCGCCGATGCGACCCTCGCCGCCGAATGGCAGCCGAAGCTGGCCGCCCGCACCTACGATCCCCGCCCGGTTCCGGTCCGGGAGAAGGCCGCCGTCACCATGGGCATGGCAATGACCGAGAAGCAGGGCGGCTCCGACGTCCGCGCCAATGCCACCCAGGCGGTCCGCGACGGCGATCACTACCGCCTGACCGGGCACAAGTGGTTCTGCTCCGCGCCGATGTCCGACGGCTTCCTCACCCTCGCCCAGGCCCCCGAGGGGCTGACCTGCTTCCTCGTCCCCCGCTGGCTCGACGGCACCCGCAACCCGTTCCGCCTGCAGCGCCTCAAGGACAAGCTCGGCAACCACGCCAATGCCTCCTCCGAGGTGGAGTTCGACCAGACCCTCGCCTACCGCCTCGGCGACGAGGGCGCGGGCGTGCGCACCATCATCGAGATGGTGCACCACACCCGGCTCGACACCGCCATGGCCCCCGCCGGCCTGATGCGCGCCGCGCTGTCCGAGGCGCAGTGGTGGGCCGCCTCCCGCACCGCCTTCCAGCGCCGGCTGATCGACCAGCCGCTGATGCGCGCCGTGCTCGCCGACCTCGCGCTCGACTGGGAGGGCACGCTCGCCCTCGGCCTCGCCGCCGCCCATGCCTTCGACGGCGACAGCGAAGCG
This sequence comes from Pseudooceanicola sp. LIPI14-2-Ac024, assembly GCF_042188925.1. GTDB lineage: Bacteria > Pseudomonadota > Alphaproteobacteria > Rhodobacterales > Rhodobacteraceae > Pseudooceanicola. Next base: position 250,271 of record NZ_CP170102.1, on the reverse strand, counting down.
GACCGCGCGCTGTCGCGCATCGCGGTGGCGCTGGCCAAGTACCTCGGCAACAAGCTCTGCCCGATCGTGACGGTCGAGGCGATGGAGGCGCTTGGCGGCATGGGCTACGTCGAAGAGACGCCGATGCCGATGCTCTACCGCGAAGCGCCGCTGAACGGCATCTGGGAAGGATCGGGCAACGTGATCTGCCTCGACATCCTGCGCACCCTGCACCGCGCGCCCGACAGCGCCGAGGCGCTGACCGCCGCGCTGATGGCCGCCACCGGCACCGACCGCGCCTACGACGCCGCGCTCAAGGCCCATGTCGCCCGCTGGCCCGGCGCCCCGGACGAGGCCGAGGCACGCTGGTTCGCCGAAAGCCTGGCCCGCCTGCTGGCCGCGGCCGAGCTGATCCGCCACGCCCCCGGCGCCGTTGCCGACGCCTTCTGCGCCACCCGCCTGACCGGCGACCGCGGCCGCCTCACCGGGGCGATCCCGGCGGCCGACCACGGCGCCATTCTCGACCGGATCGCCTGACCCGACCTTCCTCTGGTCACGTATCCTGGGGGAGTTTGAGGGGGCAAGGCCCCCTCATCCGATCATGGATCACGCGCGAGGGGCCGCAGGGCCCGCGCTCCGCCGGATCGGGTCAGCCCGCGACCGAGGCCGCGTGGATGCTCGAGATCGTCTTGCCCAGCTCGCCGTCGAACTCGCCGTCGGCCTGCTGCGCCGACAGCCCCTCGGTCAGGGCGCGGCTGAAGGACGCGATCATGCCGGTGTTCCGCGACAGCCGGTCGTTCGCCTCGTCCCGCGAATAGCCGCCCGACAGCGCCACCACCCGCATCACGCGGGGATGGTCGATCAGCGGCTTGTAGAAATTCGCCTCTTCGGGAAGCGTCAGCTTGAGCATCACCTGGATGTCCTCCGGCAGCGCATCCAGCTGGGCCGCGATCTCGTCGCGCAGGATCGCCTCGGCCTCGGCCTTGTCGGCGATCGAGATCGTGACCTCGGGCTCGATGATCGGGATCAGGCCGTGGGCCAGGATCTGGCGGCCGACCTCGAACTGCTGGGCGACGTTGGCGCGGATGCCCGAGGGCGAGGCCTTGTTGATGACCGACCGCATCTTGGTGCCGAAGATGCCCTTGGACACCGCCTTGTTCAGCAGCGCATCCAGCTCGGGCATCGGCTTCATCAGCTGCACGCCGTCGACCTCGTCGGCCAGGCCCTTGTCGACCTTAAGGAACGGCACCACGCCGCGCTCTTCCCAGAGGTACTGCGCGGTCGGCACGCCGTCGATCTCGCCGTCCATGGTGCGTTCGAACAGGATCGCGCCGATCACCTTCTCACCGGTGAAGGCGGGCGACTTGATGATCCGCGCGCGCATCTCGTGGATCAGGCCGAACATCTCGTCATCGCCGGAATAGGCGTCCTCGCCGATCCCGTAGAGCCGCAGCGCCTTGGGGGTCGATCCGCCGCTCTGGTCCAGCGCCGCCACGAATCCCGCGCCGCTGCGCATCTGGTCTGCCTGTTTCTCGTTCGCCATGATTATCGCCTGAAATTGCTGAAAACACTGGGCCTCTGCCCCTCGACCCGACTTCTAGGCGAGGGGTATGACAGATTCAATTCTGGTGGCGCTAACGCGCCGCCGTCAACCGCCGAGCGCCGCGACCCCGGGCAGAGTCTTGCCTTCCATCCATTCCAGGAACGCGCCGCCCGCGGTCGAGATATAGGTGAATTCCTCCGCCGCGCCCGAGGTGTTGAGCGCCGCGACCGTGTCGCCGCCGCCGGCGACCGACACCAGCTTGCCCGCGCGGGTCAGCTCTGCCGCCTTCCTTGCCGCCGCGTTGGTCGCCGCGTCGAACGGCTCCAGCTCGAACGCGCCGAGCGGGCCGTTCCAGACCAGCGTCGCGGCCTCGGCAAAGATCTGTTCGATCCGCGTCACTGCCTCGGGGCCTGCGTCGAGGATCATCGCGTCGTCGGGGCAATCCGTGACCGCCACCACCTCGTGCGGGGCGTTGGCCTTGAACTCCTTCGCCACCACCACGTCGGCGGGCAGCACGATGGTGCAGCCGAGGTCCAGCGCCTTGAGCCGGATCTGCGCCGCCGTCTCGGTCATGTCGTGCTCGCAGAGCGACTTGCCCACGTGCACCCCGCGCGCGGCGAGGAAGGTGTTGGCCATGCCGCCGCCGATCACCAGGTGGTCGACCTTCTCGACCAGGTTGCCCAGCAGGTCGAGCTTGGTCGACACCTTCGCGCCGCCCACCACGGCCACCACCGGGCGCTTGGGCTGGCCAAGCGCAGCCTCCAGCGCCTCGAGCTCGGCCTGCATCAGCCGGCCGGCGCAGGACGGCAGCAGGTGCGCCAGCCCCTCGGTCGAGGCATGGGCCCGGTGCGCCGCGGAAAACGCGTCGTTGCAGTAGATGTCGCCAAGCGCGGCGAGGCGCTTTGCAAAATCGGGGTCGTTCTTTTCCTCGCCCGGATGGAAACGGACGTTTTCCAGCAGCAGGACATCGGCCTCGGTCTGTTCCTCGGTGCCGCGTTCCAGCGCCTCGAGCGTCTCGACAAAGGTCACCTTGCGGCCAAGCGCGGTGCGCAGCGCCGGCAGCACCACGCGCAGCGACATCTCGGGCACGACCTTGCCCTTGGGCCGGCCGAAATGCGCCAGCAGCAGCGGTTTTCCGCCCTGCGCGAGGATGTCGTTCAGCGTCGGCACGATCCGTTCGATCCGGGTCGCGTCGGTGACCTTGCCGCCCTCCACGGGCACGTTGATATCCACGCGGACCAGCACGCGCTTGCCCGCGAGGTCCATGTCATCCAGCGTCTTCCAACCCATCAATCTCTCCTGGCGGTGCCCGGTTTCGCGCGTTTCATGGCCGGTGCGGCGCGGGGCGTCAACCGCACATGGCTTGGCAATCCGCCGCCGGTCTCTTAATTGGGTCACAAACCACCAGAGGAGCGCCGAAATGGCCGAGATCAAGGATCCCGAAAACACCATCCTCATCGAGCTGAAGGACGGCACCGTCACCATCGAGCTTCTGCCCGATGTTGCCCCCAAGCATTCCGAGCGGATGAAAGAGCTGGCCCGCGCCGGCGCCTATGACAACGTCGCCTTCCACCGCGTGATCGACGGCTTCATGGCCCAGACCGGCGACGTGGAGCATGGCGACATGGAAGACGGCTTCAACCTGCGCCGCGCCGGCACCGGCGGGTCCGACCTGCCCGACCTGCCGGCCGAATTCTCGCGCCTGCCGCACGACCGCGGCACCCTGGGCGCGGCCCGGTCGCAGAACCCGAACTCGGCCAACTCGCAGTTCTTCATCAACTTCAAGGACAACCACTTCCTCAACGGCCAGTACACCGTCTACGGCCGCGTGATCGAGGGGATGGAGCATGTCGACGCGATCACCCGGGGCGAGCCGCCGGCGACGCCGGACCGCATGATCTCGGTCAAGGTGGCAGCGGATGCGTAACCTTCTGACGGCCACGGCGCTGGCGGGGCTGATGGCCCTGCCCGCCCATGCCACCGGCCTCGACATCGAGATCGCGGGCGAGGCCAACGGCACCGTGCACATCGACCTTTTCGAGGACGTCGCCCCCCAGCACGTCGAGCGGATCGCCAAGCTGGCCGCCGACGGCGCCTATGACGACGTCTACTTCCACCGCGTGATCGAGGGCTTCATGGCCCAGACCGGCGACGTGGAATTCGCCAAGGTCGGCGGCAACATGGCGCGCGCGGGCACCGGCGGATCGGACCTGCCCGACCTGCCCGCCGAGTTCTCGGACCGGCCGTTCGAACGCGGCACCGTCGGCATGGCCCGCGCGGCCAACCCGGACAGCGCCAACTCGCAGTTCTTCATCATGTTCGCCCCCGGCCCGTTCCTGAACGGCGACTACACCGTCGTCGGCCAGGTCACCGAGGGCATGGAGGTGATCGACGCGATCAAGCGCGGCCAGGGTCAGAGCGGCGCCGTCACCGGCGAGCCGGACCGCATGGTCAAGGTCACCGTCACCGACTGAGGGCCCCAGGCCCGCGAGTTCCCCGGCGCCCGTTCGGCGCCGGGCCGTTCATCCCCTCGTGTTCCGTTTTTCTGGAGGGAAGGATGCAGGTCGCCCTGCGCACAATTCTGATGGCCGTCTGGGGGCTGCTGCTGCCGCTGGCCGCAGCGGCCCAGAACCCGATGCTCGACCGGGCCTGGCCCAAGACCGATTTCACCCGGTTCACCGTCGATCCCAGCCGGATCCACACCGTCGGCCACGAACGCGACACGATCCCGTCGCTCAGCCGTCCCACCATGCTGCCGCAGGCCTCGGCCGAGCTTGCCCCCGTCGAGGCGGTGCTGGCGCTCGACCCCGGCGAGGGGCCCGCCCGCGCCTACCCGCTGCGCTACCTGATGCGCCACATGGTGGTGAACGACCGCATCGGCGACCTGGCCGTGGCGGTGACCTACTGTGCGCCCTCGAATTCGGCCCAGGTCTTCGACCGCCGCATCTCGGACGAAGAGACGGTGTCGCTGGGGGTTGCGGGGCTGATCCGGCTGTCAAACGCGCTGCTCTACGACCGGCAGACCGAAAGCTGGTGGCAGCAGGCCACCGGCACGGCGCTGGTCGGCGCGCGGGCGGGCACCACGCTGCGGACCCTGCCCGCCGAACGGACGAGCTGGGCCGCGTTCCGCGCCGCCCATCCCGACGGCGTGGTCATGGCCCCGCCCGAAGGGTGGGGCTTCGACTATGCCGCCAACCCGCTGCCCGCCTACGACACCACCCTGCCGCCCCGCTACTACCAGGGAAACCCGCCCCCGAACGGCATCCCGATGCTGGCCCGGATGGTGCGGATCGGCACCCGCGCCTGGCCGCTGGCCCGGATCGCCGCAAGCGGCACGCTGACCGAGGCGGGCTATACCCTGTCCTGGACCGCGGGCATGGCCTCACCCGTCGATGCCGCCGGGGTCGCGGACGGTCGGGACGTGGGGATGGTCCGGGTGCGCGACGCACAGGGCCGCGCGGTGGCGCACGACGTGCTCTTCGCCTTTGCCTTCGACGCCCATTGGCCCGAGGGCGAATGGATGCTGAGCAGCTGCCTAAACCGGGTCGACGGCCACCCCTGCTGAGGGGCGCGGCGGGTCAGGCGGCCGCGGCCGTCGCGGTCTCGCGGATGCGCTGGATCATCGCGCGCAGGCCGTTCGAGCGTTGCGCCGACAGGTGGTCCTGCAGGCTCAGCCGCGCCAGTTCGCCGCCCGCGTCGATGCCCGGCACCTCGGCCACCGGGGCACCGTTGTAGAGCGCACGGAGCACCGCGATCAGCCCGCGCACGATCATCGCGTCGCTGTCGCCGTCGAAGGTGAAGGTCCCGCCCTCGATCCGGGGATGCAGCCAGACCTGGCTGGCGCAGCCGTCGACCTTGGTCGCGGGCGTCTTCAGCGCATCGTCCAGCGGCGGCATCGCCTTGCCCAGGTCGATCACGTGGCGATAGCGGTCTTCCCAGTCCTCGAGGAACTCGAAATCCGCCACGATGTCCTCGAATGCGTCCTGTGCCATGTCAGGCCCTCCTGTTGCGCCCCACCTAAGCGGAGCGGGCCGCAAGATCCAGCCCCCGCCCCGGCAGCAAGCGCCTTTTCAACGCGCTTTCGATACGTTACCCCGTTCCGGGACGTGACGAGGCAAAGGCTTTCATGATGCGCAAGACGACCGCCCTCCTGCTGATTTCATCGCTGGCTCTGGCAGGCTGCGGCAATTCGCGGCTGAACCCGGTGAACTGGTTCGGCGGCGCCCAGGAAACCACCGTCTCGGCCGAGGCCGGCAACCCGCTGATCCCGCGCCAGTCCGGCCTGACCGCCCGCGCGCCGGATGTCTACAGGGGCGTGCCCGTGGGCCAGATCACCAGCCTCGTGGTCGAACCGATCCCCGGCGGTGCCATCGTCCGGGTCGAAGGCGTAGCCGACCGGCAGGGCGCCTACGACGTGCAACTGGTGCCTTTCACCCTGGCGGACGAGCCGGTGAACGGCGTGCTGGCCTACACCCTGGCCGCCCGGCTGCTGCCGCGCGCGCCCGTGGGCACGCCGGCCTCGCGCCAGATCGTGGCCGCGCATTACCTGGACGAAGATCAGCTGGCCGGCACCCGCGAGATCCGGGTCGAAGGGGCCCGCAACGCGCTCAGCACGCGCCGCTGAGCCGGCTCAGAGTTCGACGATCTGGACCTGCTGGCCGCGCGCGGCCAGCCCCACCTTGCCCTCGCAGAGCAGCAGCGCGTCTTCACCGAAGACCTCGCGCCGCCAGCCCTTGAGCGCCGGCAGGTCGCGTTCCCCCGCCGCGATGGCATCGAGGTCCGCGGTCGGCGCGATCAGCCGCGCGGCGACACCGGCGGCATCGCTCTTGGCCTTCAGCAGCACGCGCAGCAGGTCGGCCAGCGCCGGGTTCACCTGCATCTTCTCGCGGCTCTTGTCGACCTCGGGGTAATCCTCGGGCTTGCAGTTGCTGCCCGCCTCCACCGCCGCCAGGATGCCGTCGGCGATGTCGCCCTTGCGGGCCTCGCGCAGCAGCAGCCGCGAGCGGCCCAGGTCCTTCAGGTCGCGCGGCTTGGTCGAGGCAAGCTCGACCAGCGCGTCGTCCTTGAAGACCCGGTTGCGCGGGATGTTGCGGGTCTGGGCATAGCTTTCGCGGAACCGCGCGAGTTCGCGCAGGATGGCAAGGAACTTGCCCGAATTGGTCCGGGTGCGCACCCGCTGCCACGCGTCCTCGGGATGGACGACATAGGTTTCGGGGTTGGTGAGGATTTCCATCTCCTCCTCCACCCATTTCTCGCGCTTGGTCTTCTTGATCCGCGCGTCGAGGAATTCGTAGATGTCGCGCAGGTGCGTGACGTCGGCCAGCGCGTATTTCTTCTGCGCGTCGCTCAGTGGGCGGCGCGACCAGTCGGTGAAGCGCGACGACTTGTCGAGCTGCTGGCGCGCGATCTTCTTGACCAGCGTCTCGTAGCCCACCTGCTCGCCGAAGCCGCAGACCATCGCCGCGACCTGGGTGTCGAACAGCGGCTCGGGGATCACGCCCGCATCGACCTGGAAGATCTCGAGGTCCTGGCGCGCCGCGTGGAACACCTTCACGACCGAGGTGTCGCGGAACAGCTCGTAGAGCGGGTCGAGCGACAGCGTCTCCGACAGCGGGTCGACCAGCACGGCATTCTCGTCGCCCTCGCCCGGCATGGCGAGCTGCACGAGGCACAGCTGGGAGTAGTAGGTGCGTTCCCTCAGGAACTCGGTATCGACGGTGACGTAATCGCATTCCGAGGCGCGCTTGCAGAATTCGGCCAGTTCCTCGGTGGTTGTCAGTGTCTGCATTTGAATCCGTTGATCAGCGAAAACGGCGCAAGCCGTCCGGGCGGTATATCGCAATGCGAAACGCTTGAAAAGCGCACGGGATTGCCGTCAGGGCAGCAGGATCGGGCTGCGATCGCCTGCCGCGAAACGGCGCAGCACGGCGGGGTAGAGCAGGTGTTCCTGCACCAGCACCCGCGCGGCGAGGTCGGCGGGCGTGTCCCCCGGCAGGACCGGCACGCGCGACTGGCCCAGGATCGGCCCCTCGTCCAGCTCGGGCGTCACCTCGTGCACGGTGCAGCCCGCCTCGGTCTCGCCCGCCTCGATGGCGCGGGCGTGCGTGTGCAGCCCGCGGTACTTCGGCAGCAGCGAGGGGTGGATGTTCAGCATCCGGCCTTCCCAGCGGCGCACGAAACCCTCGGTCAGCACGCGCATGAACCCGGCCAGGCAGACGATGTCGGGTTCTGCCGCCTCCAGCGGTTCGGACAGCGCCGCCTCGAAGGCCGGGCGGTCCCCCTTGAAGGGCTTGTGGCTGACGGCGGCGACAGGCACCCCCATCTCGCGCGCGCGGACAAGGCCGCCCGCCTCCGGGTCGTTCGACAGGACAAGAACGGGCCGCGCCGGGTGATCGCCGGTCATGCTCTCGACCAGCTTCACCATGTTCGACCCGCCGCCCGACACCAGGATGGCGACGCGTTTGGTCACGAAAGCTGGCCCGTGTAAGTCACCTTGCCGCTGTCCGTCACGGTGCCCAGGGTGGCGACGGTCTCGCCCTGCTCGCGCAGCAGCGCGGCGATCGCCTCGGCCCGGTCCGGCGCCACGACGACGACCATGCCGATGCCCGAGTTGAAGGTCTTGAGCATCTCGGCGGTCTCGATCCCGCCGGTCTCCTGCAGCCACTTGAAGACGGGCGGCAGGCTCCAGGCGGTCAGGTCGATCTCGGCGCCCGGCACGACGCGCGGCAGGTTCTCGGTCAACCCGCCGCCGGTGATGTGGGCCAGCGCCTTCACGCCGCCCGCGCGCACGGCGGCCAGCGCCTGCGTCACGTAAAGCCGCGTCGGCGTCAGCAGCGCCTCGCCCAGCGTCCCCTCGCCCCACGGGCAGGCCGCGTCCCAGCCCAGGCCCGAGATCTCGACCAGCTTGCGGACCAGCGAATAGCCGTTGGAATGCACCCCGTCCGAGGCAAGGCCCAGCAGCACGTCGCCGACCTGCACGTCGCGCGGCAGGTCGCTGCCCCTCTCCATCGCGCCGACGGCAAAACCCGCGAGGTCGAAATCGCCCTCGGGATACATGCCCGGCATCTCGGCCGTCTCGCCGCCGATCAGCGCGCAGTTCGACCGCACGCAGCCCTCGGCGATGCCCTCGACCACGCGAGCGGCGTGATCGACCGACAGCTTCCCGGTGGCAAAGTAGTCGAGGAAGAAGAGCGGCTCGGCCCCCTGGCAGACCAGGTCGTTCACGCACATCGCGACAAGGTCGATGCCCACCCCGTCGACATGCCCGGTGTCGATGGCGATGCGCAGCTTGGTGCCCACGCCGTCGGTGGCCGCGACGAGGATCGGGTCGGTATAGCCCGCCCCCTTGAGGTCGAAGAGCGCGCCGAACCCGCCAAGCCCCGACATCGTGCCGGGCCGCTCGGTGCGTTTCGCCGCCGGTTTGATCCGGTCGACCAGCGCGTTGCCCGCGTCGATGTCCACGCCCGCATCGGCGTAGGTGATGCCGTTCTTGCCACTCATGTCCCGCCCTCCGGTGGTTTCGTGGTGCGATACGGCAGGACGCGGGCGGAGTCCACGGGGGAGAGGCCGGCGGGACCCGAGTAATCGCCGCAGGTCGCAGATACGCGCGCTTCCGCCGCCAGCCGCATCGCCGCTGATGCACGGCCCGCACCGCCGTGTTAGCGTTTCCGTAAAGGAAGGGAGCGCACCATGACCGACACCACCAAGCTGCTCGTCGGCACCACCAAGGGCCTGTTCATCGTCGAGGGCGGGCCGGACCGCTCCGGGTGGAAAGTCTCGGGCCCGCATTGCGACGGCTGGCCGATCAACCACGCCATCGGCACCGGCGACACGCTCTGGGCCGGTGGCGGCGGCGAATGGTCCGGCGCGGGCATCTGGCGGTCGACCGACGGCGGCGCGACATGGACGGTGGCGCGGCTGACCAAGGGCATGATGGACGACTGGGCAGCGAACGATCCGGACTTCGCCAGGATGATCGGCTGGACGGAAGAACCGTTGCCCTTCGGCGATGCCTTCAGCCAGGTCTGGTCGCTCGCCCGCCGCGACGGCACGCTCTACGCCGGGATGAAACCGGCCGCCCTGATGAGAAGCGCGGATGGCGGCGCGACATGGGAAAAGGTCGAGGGCCTGACCGATCACCCCTCGGCCGGGAACTGGGACGGCGGGGCGGCGGGCCTCGTGCTGCACACCATCCTGCCCGACGCCGCCGACCCGGCGAAGATCTGGGTCGGCATTTCGGCCGCGGGGGTCTTCGCGACCGAGGACGGCGGCACGACATGGGACCGGCGCAACCGCCTGTCCAACGCCGAGGCCTGCGAGGGCCACGACCACCCCGCCGCCCCCCGCGACGGCGAGATCGGCCATTGCGTGCACAACATGAAACGCGCCCCCGGCGGGGGCGAGGTGATCTATCAGCAGAACCACCACGGGGTCTGGAAATCCACCGACGGCGGGCGCAGCTGGGATGACATCACCACCGGCCTGCCCTCGACCTTCGGCTTTCCGATCCACGTCCACCCGCGCGATCCGCAGATGATCTGGACCCTGCCGCTGAACGGCGACAGCGTCGGCCGCTACCCGCCCGATGCCAGCGCCGCCGTCTGGTGCTCGACCGACGGCGGCGCCAGCTGGCAGGCGCAGCGAAAGGGCCTGCCGCAGGAGGCGTGTTACTTCACCGTGCTCCGGCAGGCCATGGCCGGCGACCGGCAGGACCCGGCAGGGGTCTATTTCGGCACCAACTCCGGCTCGGTCTTTGCCACCGCCGACGAGGGCGCGACCTGGACCGAGATCGCCCGCCACCTGCCGACCATCCTTGGGGTCGAGGTGGTGGACGGCGCCTGATCCCTACCCCGCCGGCACAAGCCGGTAGCCGCGCGCCATCCGCTCCACCCGGCGCAGTCCCGGACCGCGCACATGCGGGCCGGTCACCAGCAACTCCTCGCTGGCCGCGCGTTCGAAGATGCGCCTGCGCGAGGCGCGGGCGGCATCCGGGTCGACATCGAACAACACACCCCAGTCCGGTTCGGCCATCTGGAAGGTCTCGCAATGGATCGTGTCGCCCCATATCAGCAGGTGCGCCCCGCCGGACGAGACCATGACTCCGGAATGCCCCGGCGTGTGCCCCGGCAGCGGCACCAGGCTGATCCCCGGCAGCACCTGCCCCACGCCCTCGCGCCGCCGCTCGGCATAGGGCAAGATCGACCGCTTCGCCGTCAGCCACCCCGCAAGCGCCCGCTTGCGCCCCTGCAGGCTGGCCTCGACCTCTGCGCTGGTGAAGTAATCCCAGTCCCCCGGCCCGGCGATCAGCTCGGCATTGCGGAACACCGCCGCGCCGGCGCCGTCGATCATCCCGCCGACATGGTCGGAATGCAGATGCGTCATCACCAGGTGCGTCACCTCGTCGGGCGTCACCCCGGCCGCGGCCAGTGCCGCGTGAAACCGCCCCGTCGTCTCACCAAAGCCCGCCGGGCTGCCGGCGTCCACGATCACCACGTTCGCCCCGTCCCGCAGCAGGAAGCCGCGGATCGGCACCATCGACTCGACCCCGTCATAGGCGATCCCCGCCTGCTCGGCGGCGGCACGGGCGCGCTCCATCTCGAAATCCGGGAACAGGCTGTTCGGCGCCATCATGTGCCCGTCCTCGAGGACCGTGACCTCGATCCCGCCGATCCGGTGGCTTTCCAGTTCCGACATCGCATCCTCCCGTTGCGGACCCGGCACCACAGAACCAAGCGCACCGCCACGGCACAAGCGCGCGGCCATTGACCGCTGCCCGGCGCCCGCCTATTGCACGTACGTGGCGGGCCTGTAGCTCAACGGTTAGAGCAGAGCGCTCATAACGCTTTGGTTGCAGGTTCGAATCCTGCCGGGCCTACCATCTCCCCCGCATCCCGCGCCCCGCCCCGGCCATCGCCGCAATCGCGCCTGTGCGCGCGGCCTGCCCTTGGCGGCCCGGCGTCCGCGGCCTAGACCTGTGCCCGCAGATCCCGACACCCCGAACAGGACCGACCCCAGCATGACCTACGACGTGGACCAGATCATCGCCTCCGACGCCTTTGCCACCGCCTGCGCCAGCCTGCGCGACGGCCATGACCGCTTTGTCGACGAGATCATCGAGCTGACCCAGATCCCGGCCCCGCCGTTCAAGGAGGACGTCCGCGCCGCCGCCTATGCCGAGAAGTTCCGCGCGCATGGCCTCGACGCGGTCGAGATCGACGGGATCGGCAATGTCCTCGGTGTCCGGCGCGGGCGCGGCAACGGGCAGATGATCTGCGTCGCGGCGCATCTCGACACCGTCTTCCCGGAAGGCACCGACTGCACCGTCCGGCGCGAGGGCACGAAACTCTTTGCCCCCGGCGTGGGCGACGACACCCGTGGCCTGGCCGCCCTGCTGGCCTATATCCGCGCGCTCGACGCCGCCGGGATCGTGACCGAACAGGACCTGCTCTTCGTCGGCGACGTCGGCGAAGAGGGCAAGGGCGACCTGCGGGGGGTCCGCCACTTCTTCACCGAGGGCAAGTACCGCGACCAGATCGCGGGCTTCTTCACCGTCGACGGGCTGAACCTGGACGAGATCACCACCGCCGCCATCGGCTCCTACCGCTACCGTGTCACCTTTCGCGGACCGGGCGGGCATTCGCTGATGGCCTTCGGCTTGGTGAACCCGGCCTATGCGCTTGGCCAGATGCTGACCGGCATGGCCGCGCTGCGGGTGCCCGAGACCCCGCGCACGACCTTCTGCGCCTCGGTCTTCGGCGGCGGCACCTCGATCAACGCGATCCCCGAGGAGGTCTGGGTCGAGGTCGACCTGCGCTCGGAAAGCCAGCCGGCGCTCGACGACCTCGACACCGCCTTCCGCGCCCTGATCGCCCAGGCCGTCGAGGACGAGAACACCCGCGCCGACACGACCGAGGGCGCGATCACCGCCGAGATCGACAGGATCGGCAACCGCCCCGCCGGTTCCACCGCGCATGACAGCCGCATCGTGCAGGCGGCCTTTTCCGCCCTGCCGCATTTCGGCATAGCCACCACCACCGGTGCCAGTTCCACCGATGCGAACATCCCGATGAGCCTCGGCATTCCCGCGATCCGCCTCGGTTCTGGCGGGACCGGCGGGCGGGCGCATTCGCTGGACGAATGGATCGACGTCGAGATCGAGGAGTCCCTGCGCGGTCTTTCGGCCGGTCTCGCGACGATCCTGGGCACCGCGGGCGTGGCCGAGGGCGCGTAGGCCCCGGCCCGGCCTCAGCGCGCGATCACCAGGTCCGCGCGCAGGCCGCCCAATGTCTCGCTCTGGTCGAGACGCAGCATCCCGCCATGGGCGCGGGCGATGTCGGCCGCGATCGACAGCCCCAGCCCGACGCCGCCACCCTTGTCCTGGTTGCGCGCCGAATCGAGCCGCTGGAACGGCCGCATCGCCGCCTCGCGATCCGCCTCGGGGATGCCCGGCCCGTCGTCCTCGACCCGAATCCTCAGCGCCCGCTCTCCCAGCCAGACCGACACCTCGGCGTGGCTGCCATAGCGCGCCGCGTTGCCAATCAGGTTCTCCAGCGCGCGGCGCAGTGCGGTCGGACGCAGCGACATCTGCCCCTCGCCCTCGCTCAGCACCAGTTCCACCGGCCGGCCGCCCCGCTGCGCATCGGCGACGATCCCCTCGACCAGCGCGATCGGGTCGACCTCGGCCGGGCTGTCCTCGGCCGTGCCGCGGGCAAAGTCGAGGAACCCCTCGATCATGTCCTGCATCTCGGCCACGTCGCGCTCCAGCGGTTCGCGGTCCTCGTCGTCCAGCAGCGACAGCCCCAGCTTCAGCCGGGTCAGCGGCGTCCGCAGGTCGTGGCTCACCCCCGAGAGCATCAGGGTCCGCTGCTCGATGTGCCGCTCGATCCGGTTCCGCATGTCGAGGAACGCCTGCCCCGCCTGCCGCACCTCGGCCGCGCCACCGGGCTTGTAGGGCACCACGCGCCCCCGCCCAAAGGCCGCCGCCGCCTCGGACAGCTCCTTGATCGGCAACAGCTGGTTGCGCAGGTAGATGAAGGCGATGGCCGTCATCACCGCGCCGAAGAAGATCATGTTCACGAAAAGCTGGTGCGGGTTCGAAGCCGAGACCCTCTCGCGGTCGAACCGGTACTCCACCGGCCCGTCCGGCCCCGCCAGGTAGACGCGGACCCAGTCATCCTCGGCCAGCGAGATGCCCAGCAGGTCGCCCCGCAGCCCCTCCAGCGTCGAGATCACGACGATGCCGGAAAAATCGTACCACGGCCGGATCGGCGCCGACGGCACCTGCGCCGGCGTGACGGGCCGCGCGGTGATCCCCAGCGTCTGCAGCACCTCGGCCGGCGCCTGCACCCCGCCCTCGGCCTGGATCAGGTCCAGCTCGAGGCTGATGCCCCCGGTCATCTGACGTGTCACATCCTCGAAATGCCGTTGCACGAAGACGATCGAGACGACAAGCTGCACTGCCACGACGGGCAGGATCAGGATGAGCGCGGCGCGGCCGTAAAGTCCGCCCGGCACGTAACGTTTGAGCCATTCCATGGACATGCGCCCAACCTACGCGCGCGCCGGAGAGGAGAAAAGCCGACATGCAGGCCCCCGACGATTTCAACCCGCCCGCCGGTGTCGCCGAAGAGGTCGCCCCCGGCATCCGCCGCATCCTCTGCAACAACCCCTCGGCCTTCACCTACCGCGGCACCAACACCTACCTGCTGGGCCAGGGCGGCGGTATCGCGGTGATCGACCCGGGCCCGGATGACCGCGCGCACCTGCAGGCGATCCTCGACGCGCTGGCGCCGGGCGAACACGTCAGCCACATCCTCGTCACCCATTCGCATCTCGACCATTCCCCCCTCGCCCGGCCACTGGCCGAGGCGACCGGCGCCCAGGTCTGGGCCTACGGCGATTCGGAGGCCGGCCAGTCCGACATCATGCGCCGCCTCGCCGCCGCGGGCCGGATCGGCGGCGGCGAAGGGGCCGATCCCGACTTCGCCCCCGACCGCCTGGTCGCCGACGGCGAGGTGATCGCGGGCGACGGCTGGTCCGTCACCGCCGTCTGGACCCCGGGCCATTTCGGCAACCACATGGTCTTTGACGCCGACGGCACCGTCTTTGCCGGCGACCTGGTGATGAGCTGGTCGACCTCCATCGTCTCGCCGCCCGACGGCGATCTGACCGACTTCATGTTCTCCTGCGCCCGCCTGCGCGCCCGGAGCCCGCGGCGCCTGCTGACCGGCCACGGCGCCCCGGTCGAGGATCCGGTCGCCCGCATCGACTGGCTGATCGCGCACCGCCACTCGCGCGAGGCCGCGATCCTCGAGGCCCTGACGCAAGGTCCGGCCAACGCCCGCACCCTGGCCGAGCGCGTCTATACCGACGTCGCCCCCGCCCTCCTGCCTGCCGCCGCGCGAAACGTCCTCGCCCATCTCATTGACCTGACAGGAAAATCCCGCGTCGCCCCCGAAGGCCCCCTGACCGCCGACACGGTTTTCGCCCGCCAGGACTGACCGCGCGGAATTTTGCGATTTCCCCCCGGTTTCGCTCTTGCCGCCCCCAACCGCCATTGCTATACGGACGCCCAGTTCCGGCGTAGCTCAGCGGTAGAGCAGTTGACTGTTAATCAATTGGTCGCAGGTTCGATCCCTGCCGCCGGAGCCAACCAACCTCCTGAAATTAAACGAAAAAACAGGAGTCAACAGGTTGGCGTGAAAAAAATCTTGCCCATTTCCTGCCCACAGCCACAGATTGAATACACGGCGATCGCGCAACCTTACATAAGGTAACGCCACCTAACCACATGAAAAACATAAGCTATTTTTTTCGCATTTTTGTGGAGCCGTCAATTCTCCATGACACACGCATAAGTAACTTTGTTCGATATTTCATAAGCTTAAGCGATTCGCACCTCAGGACTAATTGATTGGTGATCAACGCGTCCTGTAACAATTTCCACGCGGACGCCCGAAAATATAACTATATTTAACAGTCGCTTACCTAAGACACATCACGATGACGTGAGATCTGCAGGGCAAAACCTGCCCATTTTCTTGCCCATGTTATGCGGGCTTACATACGGGTAAGGCAGCTATCGTTTACCCAGAAGATGGGTGCGCAGAACCAGACTCTGTGTCGATCTCTGCGCGAAGTCTGTCTGGGATCCCGCAAGAACGAGACACCGACACGTCAATGCCTCCCCCTGAGCACGCGGTCTCACATCATATGCATCGACCAAGAAAGCGGGATGGCGAGACCACTCGCTTCATCGGCAGCCGCGGCCTTCCAATGGATATTGCAATCGAGTGACGACCAACTTGAAGAATGTGGAGGCTTATCGGCGTGACAGCCTTAGCCGATGCACGGTGACGGCAACAATTGCTGTACACCGAACAGACAAGTACACTTGGCGATAACGCCTGACGGATAGCAATGAATACAGGAATCCAATGAAGCACGCCTCAACGCTATCCGAATTGCGCGAAGCGTGTTCGGTTCACCTTGGAGATCACGTTGTCAGCGTACGCAGAAAAGGCGGCCAGCGATGGATATCGATCCCGGAAATGATTGGGTTCATGCCGTTCAAAGACAGGGGCTTCGTTCGGCCTAGATACTCATTTTCTACTGGACTGTACGACCAAGACAACTTTGCTCCAGAGCCAATATTCTGTAGGGATTGGCATATCGACTTCAGGCAGACATTCGCGCTATTCAAAACTCGCACGGAAATAAAGTTTGATGCATGGCAAGTCTACGGTGGCCACCCGTGCCTCATAAATATGCCGACCGAATACGGAGTTAGCGCACCGGAGGCTCTAATTTACGCGGGCTCGCAGAAGAAAGCCGATGAAATATTGGCGCATATCAACGCCGCGATGCTGCTTTACAATGGTTATACTGCATTCGAACGAGATGACATACATGTAAAAGAGGATACTCTTAGCACTCTCCCTCATAGTTTTGTCAATGAATCGCCGTACGCGAATACCTCCCGATTAGCCGCATCCGGGGTTGTTGATTCCTGTAAGTATGTGGCTAATACTTGGAATATGGAGAATATTCGGTTAGCGTTAGCCCGCTTGTTCCATTCAACATATCTCGCCTACTTTCATCCTTTGGACGCCTCACCGTCGTACGGGGACTTTGCGGATTTCGATACGTCCCTCTTCCCGCTAATGGCATATGCGCTGGCCATTACTGCGGCGTACAGCGCAATTGAGGAATTGGGGTGCGAGCCTGCATCCACCAGGCGCGGAGAGGCCATCCTCATAGGCAACAAATGGAATCACAATGTCTCTGAAGAACTTAAGACGAGACTTGCATCACATGGAATTGACCCCTTTGAGCAAATCATTTGGATGTCTCGCGGGCGCAAGAATCTGATCTCTGCCAAATACTCGCCTGGGGAAGGGAAGCTTGCCGACTGGAACCGCGCACGAGTAAGGGACCGAATAATCCCACTCTACGAGGGTATTCTCTTGAGTTCGAGAATTCGTCATAGGGTTGCAGCACATAATACGAAACGAGAGACAAAGGCACTAACGCCGGTTGATCTCATGAACGTGCAATCGGTATGTCGGCACCTTCTGATGGCGTTTGGCGGCACGCCTGTGTCGAACAGAAGAATGGGCGGCGAGAGCGCACTGGAATTTAGGCGGACGTCGGTATGCTCTGAATGAGCAGCGCACCACCGCATTTCTGCGGCGGACACACTCGGCTGAACCCGAATAAACGGGGGATGTCGCGAACCAAGGCTTCCACCCATCCGACGAGTGGAAAACTTGCCCATTTCCTGCCCAAGTTTTTGCCTCGCTCTGCAAGAAGTTGCATTGTCCTGCAACTTTCGGTGTTTATCCGCGTCGAGTTTCCCCGCATAAGTGATTGATAAGTATAGATTTCAACTTTTAGAGAAGGTGTTCATCCGGAAGCCTGTTAATCAATTGGTCGTAGGTTCGATCCCTACCGCCGGAGCCAACACTCCCACAACGTGTTGATACTGAACGAAAAGGCGACCCACGCGGGTCGCCTTTCGCGTTTCTGGCAGATGGCCGGGCGCACCGCCTCACACACTCCGCATTTGACGTCGACCCATGGAGTCAGCCGGCTTCAGGCCCATCGTGAAAAGGGTGCTTCAAGTGGGGCTCATAGTCCGGCAGAATCTGACCGGGCAACAAGTCAAGGCTGCCTTGGAAGCGTCTCTCCGAACGCGGCATCGTCGTACGCTCTGGTTGTTCAGATACTTCAGGGCGGCTGGTTGCCTGCCTCGCGCCGCCTCGGGGCTTCAGTCCTTCGCCGCCAGCAAACACGTCCGGTGCGGGCCCGCCGGGATCATTGCGGCAAACACGGTAAGGCCCCCGTCGGCCGAGAGGCGCGCGCGAAGTCATCGCTCGACAACGCCCTTGAAGCCCTGTCACAGCAGACGGTGCTCTCAACACTCTCCGTCCGCCACCGGGGGAATACGGAACTGGCGCTGAGCCTGCCCTCGAAGCCCAACCGGCATCATATCTTGCAGGCCAGGCACAGGAAAACCCTTCCGCACAGCGGTCCTCCCGACCGTGTTTCCCTCACATACCCCATCACCCGCATTCCGGCGATCGGGTCCGGTCCGGTCAAGGGTCGGCCACGGGACCCGACGCACCCTCCGAGACGCCCCCTGCACCGTGGACCGCTCACAGCCCCTGCCAAGGCAGTCGTCGCCACGCCCCCCCCTCACGATGAAACTCTGTGCACGCGCCCCCGCCGCGCGCGCGCCTCCCCTCTTCAAACATGAAGATGTTCATATTCCCTCTTGAAGATCTCCAAACCTCGATTTTAACATTTCCATACCATCGAGGAGACCGTCACGTGTTCGATCCGCAGTCGCCGTTCATCGCCAAGGCCGATCCGCTCCAGCCGGCGCAAAAGACCAGCTTTGCCGAGGATCGGCTCAAGGTCGCCGTGCAGTCCTGCGAACTGGCGCCGGGCTCGATCTCGACCGAGGCGCAGATTTCCGACCGTTTCGGGCTGGGACGCGCGGCGGTGCGGGTCGCGCTGGCAAGGCTCTCGGCGCTTGGCCTCGTGCACCCGATCCCGCGCGCCGGGTGGAAGGTGCTGCCGGTCACCGGCGCGCTGATCGGCGACGTGATCTCGGCCCGGCGGCAGGTCGAACCCTGCCTGGCCGAGGCGCGGCCCGCGCCCGCGGCGCTGGCCCGGATGGAGGAACTCGCCGAGATGATCGAGGTGCTCGACGGCCAGGGCGACCGGGCCGCGCTGACGACCCGGCGCAGCTATGAACGCGAGCTGCTGGAAACCCTTTCGGACGCCGTCGGCAACCGCCTGATGGCGCATTTCCTCGTCGGGCTCTGGGACCATTCCGACCGGATCCTGCGCTTCCTCGAACCGCAGGCGGCGCGGCCACTGGCGCCCTGCTGCGCGCGGGCGCTGGCGCGCGCCGCCGGTGCCGGCGATGCGGCTGCCATTGTCGAGCTGCGCATGGCCGACATCGCCGCCTTCCAGGAATTTGCCGTTGCGGGCCTCATGCGGGACCGCACCGAACTTGGCGTCTCTCCCGACGCCGCAGACGCCGCACCCAACAACGGTCAACCAAGGCCGGACGCAGGCGCAACACCCGGGCCGACCCTCTCGGCAGAGCCCGGGACCAAGTCCAACAAAGGAGTCACCTCATGAAAGCCACGAAAAGGGCGGCGCGGTTCGCGCTGCCGATTGCCCTGTCGCTGGGGGTCGCGTTCTCTGCGCTCTCCCCGGCCCTCGCCAAGGACCTGCTGACCGTCGACCTGGTGAACGAGCCCTCCTCGCTCGACCCGCACCAGCAGTGGAACCCGGACAGCTACTACGTCTACCGCAACATCTTCGACAACATGGTCACCCGCGACGACGCCGGTGAGATCGTGCCGCAGATCGCCACCGCGTGGGAGCGGATCAGCGACACCGAGACCGTGTTCACCATCCGCGACGACGTGACCTTCCACGACGGCACGCCGCTCACGCCCGAGGACGTGGTCTACACCGTCGAGCGGATCACCGACACCGACTTCGCCTCGCCGCAGCTGGGCCAGTTCAACAAGATCGTCAAGGCCGAGGTCACCGGCGACAACCAGGTGACGCTGACCACCGATGGCGCCTATCCCGCGCTGCTGTCGCAGCTGGTGAAGCTGTCGATCGTGCCCAAGCACATCGCCTCGACCATGACCTCGGCCGAGTTCAACGAGGCGCCGGTCGGCTCTGGCCCCTACGTCTTTGACAAGTGGGACCGCGGCGTTTCGGTCACCGTGACCAAGAACCCCGACTACTGGGGCGACATGGGGCCGTTCGACACCGTCGTCTTCCGCGGCGTGCCCGATGCCGCGACCCGCGTGGCCGACCTGCAGGCCGGGGCGGCCGACCTGGTCGTGACGCTCAACACCGACCTCGCCACCCAGGTCGAAGGCGGCGGCAAGGGCAAGGTGCTGACGGTGAACACGGAACGCGTCGCCTACTTCGCGATGAACTCGGCGCTCTCGCCGCTCGATCAGCCCGACCTGCGCAAGGCCATCGGCCATGCCATCGACCGCGAGGGGATCGTCGAGGGGCTGCTTGGCGGCTATCCCAAGATCGTCGACCAGATGCTGTCGCCCGCCCACTTCGGCTGGGCCGACGGGATCGAGGGCTTCAGCTACGATCCCGACAAGGCGCGCGAGCTGATCGCCGGGCTCGAAACCGCACCCGACATGGAACTGAGCCTGGCCACCTCTCCGGTGTTCGACCAGCGCGTGGTGCAGGCGATCCAGCAGATGCTGACCGACGTCGGCCTCAAGGTCGCGATCAACACGACCGACATGGCCACCTGGCTCAAGGACCAGCAGACCACGCCCGAACAGGCGCCGATGCTGACCTTCTCGCGCTGGTCCTGCGCCTGCCAGGACCCGGACGGGATCATGTACCCGCTGCTGCATTCGTCCTCCTCCTGGAGCCGGGTCAGCGACCCCGAGATCGACGCCCTGCTGGACCAGGCCCGAAGCGAGCTGGACGAGGCCAAGCGCGCCGACCTCTACGCCCAGATCAACCGCAAGGCGGTCGAGAACGCGGATATCCTGCCGCTCTACCAGGCCGCGATCATCTACGGCGCGGCCGACCAGCTGGACTGGCAGCCGACCTCGAACGAAAGCCTGTTCCTGAACCGCATGTCCTGGACCGAGTGACCCTGTACGGGGCCGCGCAGCATCGCGCGGCCCCGGCGTTCAACCCATCGAAGGAAGGATCCGACCATGATCCGCACCAGCCTCCGCGGCATGCTGCTTGCCGCAAGCCTGCTCACCGCTCCGGCGGTCCTCGCGCAGGACATCACCGTCAACCTGGTGAACGAGCCCTCCTCGCTCGACCCGCACCAGCAGTGGAACCCCGACAGCTACTACGTCTACCGCAACATCTTCGACAACGTGGTCACCCGCGACGACGCCGGTGAGATAGTGCCCGAGATCGCGACCGCGTGGGAACAGGTGTCGGATACCGAGATGGTGCTGACGATCCGCGACGGTGTAACCTTCCACGACGGCTCGCCGCTGACCGCCGAGGACGTGGCGTTTTCGGTGCAGCGGATCACCAACCCCGATTTCGGCTCGCCACAGCTGGGCCAGTTCAACCAGATCATCGGCGCCGAGGTCACCGGCGAGAACCAGGTCACCCTGACCACCGATGTCTCCTACCCGGTGCTGCTGGCGCAGCTGGTCAAGCTCTCGGTCGTGCCCAAGGCGGTGGTCGAGGCCATGGGCGACGAGGCGTTCAATGCCGCGCCCGTCGGCTCGGGCCCCTACAAGTTCGACAGCTGGACCCGCGGCGTCGAGGTCGACCTGACCCGCAACGACGACTACTGGGGCACCAAAGGCCCGTTCGAAGGCGCATCCTTCAAGGCCGTGGCAGATGCCTCCACCCGCGTCGCAAACCTGCGGGCAGGCACGGCGGACCTGATCGTGTCGCTCGACAGCGACATCGCCACCCAGATCGAGGGCCAGTCGGGCGTCAAGGTGCTGACCGCGCCGACCGAACGGGTGGCCTTCATGGGCATCAACACCACCCGTCCGCCGCTCGACGACCCCAAGGTGCGGCACGCAGCAGCCATGGCGATCGACCGCGAAGGCATCGTGCTGGGCATCCTCGCCGGCGGTGAGACCCCGGTCGACCAGATGGCTACACCCGCGCACTTCGGCTATGTCGAGGGCGCCGCGCCGATCGCCTACGACC
This sequence comes from Pseudooceanicola sp. LIPI14-2-Ac024, assembly GCF_042188925.1. Lineage (GTDB taxonomy): Bacteria > Pseudomonadota > Alphaproteobacteria > Rhodobacterales > Rhodobacteraceae > Pseudooceanicola. Next base: position 228,547 of record NZ_CP170102.1, on the reverse strand, counting down.
CCGAGGAAGCCAAGCGCATCGTGGCCGAAACCGGCGCGGGCGAGATCCCGATGCAGTTCGCCACCTCGCCGGTCTACGATCAGCGCATCGTGCAGGCGGTCCAGCAGATGCTGACCGACGCGGGCTTCAACGTCGAGATCAGCATGACCGACATGAGCACCTACCTGAAGGCCGCCCGCTCGCCCGAGATCTCGGAACGGCCGTACTTCAGCTTCGGCCGCTGGTCCTGCGCCTGCCAGGATGTCGACGGCGTGGAATTCCCGCTGCTGCATTCCTCCTCGACCTGGAGCCGCGTGCAGGATCCGGAACTCGACGCCCTGCTGGAAGAGGCGCGCGGCTCGCTCGACGCCGACACCCGGCTGGCCGCCTATGCCAAGGTGCAGCAGATCGTGCAGGAAAACGCCTACATCCTGCCGCTCTACCAGGCGGTGGCGATCTACGGCGCGACGGACAAGCTCGACTGGACGCCGACCGCGAACGAGAGCCTGTTCCTCAACCGTATGAGCTGGAGCGAATAAGCCGCCCATGTCGGTCTTCCTGCTGCAAAGACTGGGTCAGGCGCTGGTGGCGATCTTCGGCGTGATGACGCTGGTGTTCTTCATCCAGCGCCTGACCGGGGATCCCACCTACCTGCTGGTCCCCGAAACGGCGACACAGGCGGATATCGAGGCGATGCGCCGGGCGCTTGGCCTCGACCAGCCGCTGGTCGTGCAATACGTGAACTACCTCTGGGACATGCTGCGCTTCGATTTCGGCACCTCCTACGTCCAGAACGTGCCGGTGACCGAGATCATCGCCTCCCGCCTGCCCTACACCCTGCAACTGGCAGCGGGCGCGCTCTTCGTCGCCTTCGTCATCGGCCTGCCCGTGGGCCTCGCCATGGCGGTCTGGCGCAAGCATCCCTTCACCAACGTGCTGATGGGGATCGTGCTGGGCGCGCAGAGCATGCCGACCTTCTGGAGCGGCATCCTCATGATCATGGTCTTCGGGGTTTGGCTGGGCTGGCTGCCGCCCTCGGGCTCGGGCAGCTTCGCCCACCTCATCATGCCCTCGATTGCCCTCGGCCTGCTGTCGATGGCGACCTACGCCCGGATCGCCCGCAGCTCGCTTCTGGACGAGATGTCCAAGGATTACGTCCGATCGGCCCGCGCGCGCGGCGTCGGCACCGCGCGGCTGGTGCAGAAGCACCTGATCCGGAATTCGCTGATCCCGGTGATCTCGATCTCCGCGCTCGAGATCTCGCAGCTCCTCGCCGGGGCGGTGATCGTGGAAACCGTCTTTGCCTGGCCCGGCCTCGGCCAGCTGACCGTGCAATCGGTGCAGGCGCGCGATTTCGTCGTGGTGCAGGGTATCGTCCTGCTCGGCGCCTTCGTCACGATCAGCGTCAACCTGCTGGCCGACATCCTCTACAGCGTGGTCGATCCGCGCATCCGCAAGGGAGGCCGGGCATGACCGCCTTTGCCGCAACCTGGCGCCGCATGTTCCGGCCGCAGGCGGGCGGCGGGGTGCCCGTGGGCGTCTTCGTCACCATCCTCGCCACCATGGTCTTCGTGGCGATCTTCGCGCCGCTGATCGCGCCCTACGATCCCAACACCCAGAACCTGCTGGGACGGCTCAAGCCGCCGGGCACGCTGGCGCGCGGCACCTACTACGTCCTCGGCTCGGACGAGCTGGGGCGCGACCTGCTCAGCCGGGTGATCTACGGCGCGCGCGTCTCGCTCGCGGTCGCGGTGCTGTCGGTGATCCTGTCGGGCGCGGTCGGCATCACGCTTGGCATGCTGGCCGGCTACCGCGGCGGCTGGGTCGAGGTCGTGGTGATGCGCCTCGTCGACATCTTCCTGTCGATCCCGGCGATCCTGCTCGCGATCATCATGGTCGCGGTGCTTGGCCCCGGCTTCGTGAACGTGGTCCTCGTCCTCGCCCTCACCCGCTGGCCGCGCTACGCCCGCGTGGCCTACGGCCAGACGCTTGCGGTGTCGAACCAGCCCTACGTCCGGCTGGCCAAGGCCATGGGCGCGGGGCCGATCAGGGTGCTCTTCCTGCACATCCTGCCCAACATCCTCGCCCCGCTCGCGGTGGTGGCGACGCTCGAATTCGGCCTGATGGTCCTGTTCGAGGCCGGGCTGTCCTTCCTCGGCATGGGGGTCCAACCCCCGACGGCCAGCTGGGGCGCGATGCTCAGCGTCGGACGGAACTACGTCTCCAGCGCCTGGTGGATCGCGACCTTCCCGGGGCTCTGCCTCTTCCTTCTCGTGCTGTCGGTGAACCTGATCGGCGACCGGCTCAGCGCATACCTCAACCCAAAGTCACGGTAAGTCATGGATTTCGGAACTGAATTTGAAGGCAAGCATGTCATCGTCACCGGCGCGCTCGGCGTCGTCGGGCGGTGGCTGGCCGAAGGCTTCGGCAAGGCGGGGGCAAAGCTCTGCCTGACCGACAGGGACCAGGCGGCGCTCGACGCCTTCGCGGCCGAGGTCGGGGCCGAGGGCAGCTTTGGCCACGCCTGCGACCTGCGCGACGCCGCCGCCATCGACGCGCTGGTGGCCGAGGTCGGCGAACGCTGGGGCGCGGCGGACGTGCTCATCAACAACGCCGGCGTCTACCCCTCGGGCTTCCTGCTCGACACCGATGCCGAGGAATGGGACCGCATCCTCGACATCAACCTGCGCGCCGTGCACCTCATGACCCGGGGCATCGCGACCCAGATGATCCGGGCCGACCGCAAGGGCAGCGTGATCAACATCTCCTCCGGCGCCGCGCGCAAGATGCGCCTGACCGCCGCGCCCTATTCGCTGTCGAAGACCGCGCTCGACCGGCTGACCAAGGGCTACGGGCTGGAACTGTCGCGCTACGGCATCCGGGTGAACGCGCTGGAACCGGGCTTTGCCGCGGGCTCCACCGCCAGCCCCCTGCCCGAGGAGCACGTCAAGCGCGTGACCGCCTCGATGCCGCTCGGCCGGGCGTCGTCGCCCGACGACGTGGTGCCGGCCGCGATGTATCTTGCAAGCACCGCCGCCAGCTTCGTCACCGGCGCGACGCTGACCGTCGACGGCGGCAACTCGATCGGATCGATGGACGTCTACCAGGACAAGAAGGCCCCGCTATGAGCACCCTCGACCTCCCCACCCCCTACCCCTGGCCCGAGGGCAAGACCTCGGCCTTCTGCTTCACCATGGACGTGGACGCGCATTCGCCCTGGATGTGGAACAATCGCCACGATGTGCCGCAGCTGCTGAGCCACCTCGAACAGCGCCACTTCGGCCCCCGCGTCGGCATCCAGCGGATCGCGTCGATCCTGAAGTCGCTCGGCGTCAAGGGCAGCTTCTACGTCCCCGGCGCAGTGGCCGAAGCGCATCCCTGGATGCTGCCCGCGCTGATCGAGGCCGGGCACGAGGTCGGGCTGCACGGCTATTTCCACGAGCTGGTGGCCCAGGTCTCGGACGAGGAGTTTTCCCGCGTCCTGGAATCTTCGCTCGAAATCTTCCGCGCCCAGACCGGCGAGACGCCCAAGGGCTTCCGCTCGCCCGCGTGGGAAATGACGCCGCACATGCTGCGCGAGGTGAAGCGCCTCGGGCTCTACGACAGCTCGCTGATGGGCTTCGACACGCCGCATTCCGTCGACGGCGTGGTCGAGGTTCCGGTCAACTGGGGCACCGATGACGCGATCTTCTTCAAGTTCCTCGGCGGCGGAGATCCGGCGCCGCGCAGCACCGCCGACATCCTTGGCATGTGGTCCGAGGAATTCGAGGCCAGCCACCGCTTCGGCGCGCTCTTCATGCTGACGGTGCACGACTGGATCTCGGGCCGCGGCGCGCGCCCGGTGATGCTCGAAAGCCTGCTGGAACAGGTTCTGTCCAAGGGCGACGTCTGGGTCGCCACCGTGGCCGAGGTCGCCGCCCACCACGCGGCCCAAGCGATGGACCGCAACGCCATCGCCTCGCACGTCCCCGCAACCCTTCTGGAGCACCCGGCATGGACCAGGCAGTGATCGACCGCGCCGGAGAGACCTGGACCGTCAGCAAGAAGCAGGTCGAAAGCGCTCGCGGCGTGATCGCAAGCCAGCATTTCGAGGCCTCAAATGCGGGCGCCCGGGTGCTCGAGGCCGGCGGCAACGCGATGGACGCCGCCGTGGTCGCGGCGCTGGTCCTCTCGGTGGTCGAGCCCTGGCTCAGCGGGGTCGGCGGCGGCGGGCTGATGCTTTGGGCGCCGGGCGACGGCGGCACGATCGACACGCTCGATTTCAACGTCCGCGCCAGCCGCAACATGGACCGCTCGCAGTACCCGCTGGCCGGCGGCCGCGACGGCGACTGGTTCGACTGGCCCTCGGTCGAGGGCGACCGCAACCTGATCGGTTATTCCTCGATCTGCGTCCCCGGCGCGGTGGCGGGCCTTGCCGCGGCGCTCGAAAAGCACGGAACGATCTCCTGGGCCGATGCGCTGGCCCCGGCCATCGAGATCGCCGAACGCGGGATGCGGATCGACTGGTTCACCTCGCTCTGCCTCGCCGTCGACACGCAGGGCCTCGCGCGCTTTCCCGAAAGCGCCGCGCTCTTCCTCGACAACGGCCGCCCGCGCCGGGTGCCGAACGGCAAGCAGGTCGATTACCTGCCGATGACGGCCAAGGCCGCGATGCTGCGGCGGCTGGCGACGGCGGGCGCGCGCGACTTCTACGAGGGCGGGGTGGCGCAGAGCCTCGTCGCCGACCTGCAGGACGGCGGATCGGTGATCGACGCCACCGACCTCGCCAGCTTCCAGCCCCGCTGGGCCGAGGCCCGGACCGGGCGCTACCGCGACATGGACGTTGCCGTGGTCCCCGGCCTCTGCGGCGGGCCGAGCCTGCTGGAAACCCTCACCCGGATCGAGGCCGAGCTGACGCCCGCCGCCTCCGACGCCGAGGCCGCGGCGATCTACGCCCGTGCCATCCGCACCACCTACGAGGACCGGCTCAAGACCATGGGCCACGCGGGCGCGCAGGGCGACTGCACCAGCCACGTCTCGGTCGTGGATGCGGCAGGCAACATGGTCGCGCTCACCAACACCCTGCTGTCGCGCTTCGGCTCCAAGGTCACGCTGCCGGGCACCGGCATCCTGATGAACAACGGCATGATGTGGTTCGACCCGCGCGAGGGCCAGCCGAACGGCATCGCCCCCGCGGCCCGGCCGCTGGCGAACATGAGCCCCGCGATCCTCAGCCGTGCGGGCCGTCCCGCGCTCGCCATCGGCGCGGCCGGCGGGCGGCAGATCTTCCCCTGCATCGCGCAGGTGATCTCCTACGTGCTCGACCGCGGCATGTCGCTGGAAGAGGCGTTCCACGCCCCCCGCATCGACGGCTCGGGCCCGACCATCGTGGTCGACCAGGCCGCCGCGCCCGACGTGGCCGCCGCCGTCAGCCAGCACTACCCGGTCGAGATCCGCGCCAATTCCCTGCACCCCGTGCTCTTTGCCATCCCCTCTGCGGTCAGCCGCAGCGACGGGATGAACGCGGGCATGGCGCACCCGGTGAACCCCTGGACCGCCTGCGCGGCGGAAGGCGGCGGCAATGGCTGAGGCGCAGACGCTCGAGATCCGCGACCTCTCGATCGGGGTCGGTGAGCATTCCGTCGTCGACGGCGTCGATTTCTCCATCGGCAAGGGCGAGATCGTGGCGCTGGTCGGCGAAAGCGGTTCCGGCAAGAGCCTGACGGCGCTGTCGATCATGGGCCTGCTCTCGGGCGCGGTGCACCAGACCGGCGGCACGGCGATGCTAGACGGCACGCCGCTTGCCCTCACCGACGACGCGGCAATGCAGCGGCTGCGCGGCACGGCGCTGTCGATGATCTTCCAGGAACCCGTCGCCTCGCTCAACCCGCTGCTCAGCGTCGGGGCGCAGGTGGCCGAAAGCCTGATCGTGCACGGCCGCGCAACCAAGGCCCAGGCCTGGGACCGCGCGGTCGAGATGCTGCGCGACGTCGGCATCCCCGCGCCCGAACAGCGCGCCCGCCAGCTGCCGTCCGAGCTGTCGGGCGGCATGTGCCAGCGTGTCATGATCGCCTCGGCCCTGATCGCAGAGCCGCGCCTGCTGATCGCGGACGAGCCGACCACCGCGCTCGACGTGACGATCCAGGCGCAGATCCTGCACCTCGTCCGGCGGCTCAGGGACGAAACGCAGACCTCGGTCCTCATCATCACCCACGACATGGGCGTCGTCGCCTCGGTCGCCGACCGGGTCTGCGTGATGTACGGCGGCCGGATCGTCGAACAGGCCGAGGTGCACGAACTTTTCGCCGCGCCCCGGCACCCCTACACCAAGCTGCTGCTGGCCACGATCCCGCGGATGACCGGCACACGAAAGACCGAGCTCTTCTCGATCAAGGGCATGGTGCCCGACGTCGCGGCCTGGCCCGAGGGCTGCCGGTTCCGCACCCGCTGCCCGCTGGCCAGCGACGCCTGCGCCACCCGCCCGCCGCTCGACCGCGTGGGCGAGGATCACGTCGCCGCCTGCTGGCATTCCGACCAGGTGGAGGCCCTCGCATGACCGCGCCGCTTCTTTCGGTGAAGGGCCTCAAGGTCCATTTCCCCGTCGCAACCGGCAAGCTCTTTGCCGAGAAACCGGTCGTCCGCGCCGTCGACGGCGTCGATTTCAACCTGAACAAGGGCGAGACGCTGGGCATCGTGGGTGAAAGCGGCTGCGGCAAGTCGACCACCGGCAACGCCATCCTCGGCCTCGCCCCCGTGACCGAGGGCGAGGTGCTGTTCGACGGCCGCAACGTGTCGGCCCTGACCGGCAAGAAACGCCAGGCCCTCTGGCGCGACCTGCAGGTGGTGTTCCAGGACCCGGTCTCGGCGCTGGACCCGAAACGCACCATCGGCCAGTCCATCGCCGAACCGCTGGAAATCCACGGCGTCGCCCGCGCGCAGCGCCGCGCCCGGGTGGACGAACTGATGGAGCTCGTCGGCCTTCGCCCCGGCCAGCGCGACCGTTTCCCGAACGAGCTGTCGGGCGGTCAGCGCCAGCGGGTGGTGATCGCCCGTGCCCTCGCCCTCGAACCCCGCGTGGTGATCTGCGACGAGGCGGTCTCGGCCCTCGATGTCTCGATCCAGAGCCAGGTGCTGAACCTGCTCCTGCGGCTGCAGCGCGACCTCGGGCTGTCGTATCTCTTCATCAGCCACGACCTCAGCGTGGTGCGCCATATCGCCGACCGGATCGCGGTCATGTACCTCGGCACCGTGGTCGAGGAGGCGCCGACCGACGCGCTCTTCGCCCGCCCCCTGCATCCCTACACCGAGGCGCTGCTTGCCGCCGTGCCCCTGCCCGACCCGCTGGCCGAACGCGCCAAGACCGGGCGGCCGCTGCAGGGCGACGTGCCGAACCCGATGGACATGCCGCCGGGCTGTCCCTTCACCGCGCGCTGCCCGCTGCGCGAGGATGGCTGCAGCACGCTCCGTCCCGCCCCGGTCGAGGTCGCGCCGGGCCACCGGCTGGCCTGCCACGTCCGGCAGCGCGAAATCACGGGCGCTTCGGCGCTCGATACCCTAGCATCGGCAGCAGCGCTGCCCGAATAGCCCGAACGCAAGGATCCGCCCCATGACCGTCATCCCCGCCATTGAAGAGTTTGCCGAAGACCTCACCGAGATCCGGCACGACCTGCACGCCCACCCCGAGCTGGGCTTCGAGGAAACCCGCACCGCCGGCATCGTGGCCGAGAAGCTGCGCGCCTATGGCCTCGACGAGGTGCACGAGGGCATCGGCGGCACCGGCGTGGTCGGCGTGCTCAAGGGCAAGGGCGGCGGCAACCGCGCCATCGGCCTGCGCGCCGACATGGACGCCCTGCCGATCACCGAGGCGGCGGATGTGCCCTATGCCTCGACCAACGCCGGCAAGATGCACGCCTGCGGCCACGACGGGCACACGACCATGCTCCTTGGCGCCGCGCGCTACCTGGCCGGGACGCGCAATTTCGACGGCACCGTCGTCTTCATCTTTCAGCCGGCCGAGGAAGGCCTGGGCGGCGCCCGCCGGATGATCGCCGAAGGCCTTTTCGACCGCTTCCCCTGCAACGAGCTCTACGGGATGCACAACGACCCGAACTCGGAACCCGGCAAGGTCACCGTCACCCCGGGGCCCGCGATGGCCGGGGCCAGCTTCTTCGACATCACCATCAAGGGCACCGGCAGCCACGCGGCGATGCCGCACCAGTCGCGCGACCCGATCGTGATCGGTGCCCAGCTGGTGCAGCAGCTGCAGACCGTGGTCAGCCGCAACACCCCGCCACTGAAACCCGTCGTGCTGTCGATCACCACCTTCAACGCCGGGTCGGCCTACAACGTGGTGCCGGACCGCACCGTCATCACCGGCACGATCCGCTATTTCCACGACGACGTCATCGCCCTGGCCGAGGCCCGGATGCGCGAACTCTGCGCCGGCATCGCCCAAGGCTTCGGGGTCGAGATCGAGGTCGACCTGCGCAACGTCTTCGACGTGCTGCAGAACGACCGCGACCTTTCCGCCGCCTACATCGACGCCGCGGCCGAGATCGTGGGCGCGGACAGCACCACGCTCGGCGGCGATCCGGCCACCGGGTCCGAGGATTTCGCCGACATGCTCAAGATCGTGCCCGGCGCCTACTGCCGGGTCGGCCATGCCGGCAACGTCCCGCTGCACAATCCGGGCTTCGTGCTCGACGACGCGATCCTGCCGGTCGGCGCCTCGATCTACGCCCGGATCGTCGAGACGCGGCTCGAGGTGAAATGACACGTCGGGCCGCACCGACGAAAATACCGACGTGATACCGACGCAATACCGACGTGATACCGACGTCGGATCCGGGGTTTTCGGCGGATGCGGGGCTGCCCCTTGCATCCTCCAGCGCGCCGGGGCCTTCTGACCGCATGACCGATCCTGAGGCCCCGATGACCGCCCCCCTCCGCCCTGCCCGGCCCGCCGATGCCGACGCCGTCACCCGCATCGTCCGCGCCGCCTACGCCCCCTACATCCCCCGCATCGGCCGCGAGCCCGGCCCGATGGGCGACGACTACGCCGCCCGGATCGCCGCCGGCCAGGTGCAGGTGCTGGACGATCCCGCGCTCGGCGTCTGCGGGGTTCTCGTGCTCGAACCGCAGGCGGATGCCATGCTCCTCGACAACATCGCCCTGGCCCCCGAGGCGCAGGGCAAGGGCCACGGCAAGCGCCTGATGGCCGCCGCCGAGGCCGCCGCCCGCGCCGCCGGTTTCGATCGCATCCGGCTCTACACCCACGAAAAGATGTTTGAAAACATCGCCCTATACGCGGCCCTCGGCTATGCCGAAACCGGCCGCGTGCAGGAAAAGGGGTTCGACCGGGTCTACATGGAAAAGCCGCTCGGCTGACCTATTCGGCCAGCTCCGGCACGCCGAAGCCCGCCTCCAGCGCCTCGGCGGCGTCAAGGCAGATGTCCTCGCGCCAGGGCGCGGTGACGACATGCACGCCCGAGGGCACGCCACCCTCCACCCCCGAGACGACCGAGGCGCCCGGCAGCCCCAGCAGCGGGATCGCGATCTGCGGCAGCTGCGCCGCCCAGATCCGGTCGAGCGCCGCGGGACCGTCAAGATCCTCGTCCCGCTTGAACGGCAGCTCGGCCGAGTTCGGCATCAGCACCACCGGGTAGTCGGCGAGGAAGGCCCGCCAGGCCCGAACCAGCGTGGCACGCCGGACGAAGATCTCGCTGAACCGTTCCACGTCGATCCCCGGCGCCCGGTCCCGGAACCGCCCCAGGCAGGCCAGCGCCCCCGGATCGCCCTCGGCCTCGGCGGCGGCGACCTTGGCAGCGTATCCGTCCGAGAGCCAGAGGTCGGTCTGCAGGTCCACCGCCTCGCGCATCTCGGGGACGGCGGCGGGGGTTTCGACCTCCCACCCGGCCCGGCGCAGGATCGCCGCCGCGCGGTCGAGGTCGGCCAGGATGCGGGGATCGGTCTGCATACCGCCCGGATGCGTCACCAGGGCCGCCCGGCGCAGGTAGGGCGCTCCGCGCAGCGGCACGGGCGCGCTCATCACGTCGTCGGGGTCGTAGCCCGACATCACCTCGAGCGCGAGGCGCAGGTCATCCACGCGGCGCGCCAGCGGGCCCGAGACCGCCATCATCTGCCCACCGATCGGCCGGTCCCCGCCCGAGTTGTTGAAGGCCGGCACCCGCCCCACCGTGGGCCGGATCCCCTGCACCCCGCAGGCATAGGCCGGGTAGCGGATCGACCCGGCGATGTCGGTGCCATGCGCGATGTGGCCCAGCCCGGCCGCCGCCGCCGCCCCGGCCCCGCCCGATGAGCCGCCGGGCGTCAGCGCCGGGTTGCGCGGGTTCAGCGTGGTGCCGTGCAGCTGGTTCGAGGTGAACCAGCGATAGGAAAACGCCGGCGTGTTGGTCCGCCCGACGACCACTGCGCCCTCGGCCCGCATCCGGCCCAGGAAGGGGCTGTCGGCGGTCGCGACCGCATCCCGCAGGAGCGTCACGCCATTGGTCGTCGCGTATCCTCTCTGGTCCGCGATCACCTTGATCGTCACCGGCACGCCCGCCAGCCGCCCCACCGGGTCCCCTGCGGCGATGCGGCGGTCGACGGCGGCGGCATCGGCCAGCGCCTCCTCCGCGCAGTCCTGCACGATGGCGTTGATCGCGGGGTTGATCCGCGCGACCCGGTCCAGGGTCTCCCGCGTGACCTCCTGCGCCGTGACCTTTGCGCGGCGGATGCGGTCGGCCAGGGCACGGGCGGACAGGCTGTTGGGATCGATGGTCATGCGGGCGTCTCCTCGGGGTGTTCACCCAGCCATAGCAGCCGGGATTGCCGCGTGGAAACAGGCAGATGCAGGGATCAGCGCAGGAAGGCCCTGAACCGTTTCAGCGCCAGCCAGAACAGCACGATCCCGATCACGAGCAGCGCCAGCACGTTCGGCCAGATCACCGCCAGCCCGGCGCCGCGAAACAGGATCGCCTGGGCGATGATGATGAAATGCGTGTTCGGCGCGGCCAGCATGATGGTCTGGATGATCTCGGGCATGCTCTCGCGCGGGGTCATCCCGCCCGAGAGCACCATCAGCGGCATCAGCACCAGCATCAGAAGCAGCCCGAACTGCGGCATCGTCCCCGCCATGGTCGCGATGAAGATGCCAAGCGCGGTCGAGGCAAAGAGCATCAGCACCGCGCCGAGGAAGAAGAGCAACAGCGAGCCCGCCACCGGCACCCCCAGCAGCAGCTCGACGACAAAGACGATGCCGAACATCGAGGCCACCAGCACCACCAGGCCCATCGACCAGATCTTGGACAGCATGATCTCTTCCGCCGTCACCGGCATGACCAGCAGGTGCTCGACGGTGCCGTGTTCCTTTTCCCGGATCAGCGCCGCGCCTGTCAGGATGATCGCGAGCATGGTGATCGAGTTCATCACGCTGTTGATCGCGCCAAACCAGCTGGCGTCGAGCTCGGGGTTGTAGCGGGCGCGCAGGACCAGATCGACGGTCGGGTCGCTGTCGGAGCGGTAGCCGTTCAGGTATTCCGTCACCTCGCCCGACACGATCTGCTGGATGTAGCCCGCGCCGGTGAAGGCCTGGCTCATCCGGGTGGCATCGACGTTCAGCTGGATGTCGGGCACCCGCCCCGCCATCACGTCGCGGGTGAAGCCCGAGGGGATGTTCAGCGCAAAGGTATCGAGCCCCGCGTCCATCCGCGCGTCCATCTCGGAGATGGTGATCAGCTGGGGCGGAATGAAATAGGGTTGATAGAAGGCGTCGTTGATCCGCTGGGACAGCATCGTCCGGTCCTCGTCCACAATCGAGATCGCGGCGTTCGACAGGCCGTCGGGCAGCGAATTGGCCATCGCCCAGATCGCCAGCGTGAAGGAATAGACGATCAGCACCAGCATGATCGGATCGCGCATCAGCCCGCGCAGTTCCTTGATCCCGAGGTGGTAGACCGTCTTGGCGTTCATGGCCTACTTCTCCTGCTTTCGCAGCGCGAGCGCGGCGACCGCCAGGATCACCGGCACGATGACGGCGAGCGCGATCATCGATGTGCCGAGGTCGCCGAACCCCAGCCCCTTGGAGAACGCCCCGCGCGAGACGGTGATGAAGTAGGTGGTGGGATAGATCTCTCCTATGACCCGGCCAAAGCCCTGCAGCGACGACACCGGGTCGATCATGCCGGAATACTGCGCCGCCGGGATCATCGTGATCAGCGCGGTGGCAAAGAGCGCCGCGACCTGGCTGGCGATGAAGCTCGAGATCAAGAGCCCTAGCGATGTCGCCGCCATCACGTAGAGCACGCCGGCCAGCGAATATGCCAAGAGGCTGCCGGTGAAGGGCACGCGCAGGATGAAGATCGCGAAGAGCGTCATCATGGCGAGGTTGAACATCGCCAGCACCACGTAGGGAATCTGCTTGCCCAGCAGAAATTCCATCCGGGTGACGGGGGTGACGTAGAAGTTGACGATCGACCCCAGCTCTTTTTCCCGCACCACGCTGAGGGTGGTCAGCATCGCCGGGATCATCATCAGGAGCATCGGGATCACCGCCGGGGCCATGGCGATGATGCTTTCGACCAGCGGGTTGTAGCGGTAGCGCGTGACCAGGTCGAAGGTGCCCGCCACCGCCGCGTCGCCGTAGGTGTCTCTTGCCGCGCGGGTCAGCCAGTCGGCGTGCATCCCCTGCACGTAGCCGCTGACCGTCGAGGCGCGCGAGGGGTTGGCCCCGTCGATCCAGGCGCCGATCTGCACGCCGTTGCCGCTGGCCACGTCGCGGCCAAAGCCCGGCGGGATCTCGATGGCGAGGCTCAGGTCCCCGGTCTTCATCCGGGCGTCCATCTCGTCGTAATCGGCAAGCGGCGGCTGTTCGATGAAGTAGCGCGAGCCGGAGATGTCCGAGATGTAGCTGCGGCTTTCGATCGTGTCGTCGCGGTCGAGCACGGCAAAGGACAGGTCCTCGACATCCATGTTGATGCCGTAGGCGATGACGAACATCAGGATCAGGCTGCCGAGCAGCGCCATGGTCAGGCGGATCGGATCGCGTTCCAGCTGCAACGCCTCGAGCCGGGTGTAGCTGAGCATCCGGCGCAGGCTGAACCCCTGCCGGGGGGCGGCGGCCTCGGGTGCGGGCGCCGGATCGGCGGGCGCGGTCGCCTCGGGCGTGCCGGTGTCGCCGATGGCTTCCTCAAGGTAGGCGATGAAGGCGTCCTCGAGCGTCGCGGCGCCCTTCTGCCGCGTGATCTCGGCCGCGGTGTCGCTGACCAGCACCTTGCCCGCATGCATGAGCGAGATGCGGTCGCAGAGCTCGGCCTCGTTCATGAAATGTGTCGAGACGAAGATCGTCACCGCGTCGCGCCGGGACAGGTCGGCCAGGATCTCCCAGAACCCGTCGCGCGCCACCGGGTCCACGCCCGAGGTCGGTTCGTCCAGGATCAGGATCTCGGGCCCGTGGATCATCGCCACCGCCAGCGACAGGCGCTGCCGGATCCCCAGCGGCAGGGCATCGGGCAGCTTGTCCATCACCTCGGTCAGGTCGAAACGCTCGGCCATCTCGCGCTTGCGCGGCGGGATCTCCTCGGGCGCCATGCCGAAGAGACGGCCGTGCAGGTCGAGGTTCTGTTCCACCGTCAACTCGGAATAGAGCGAGAACGCCTGGCTCATGAAGCCCACCCGGCGGCGGGTGTCCATGTCGCGGGCGTCGACTTCGGCCCCGAAAAGCCGCGCGGTGCCCTCGGTCGGTTCCAACAGCCCCGTCAGCATCTTCATCGTGGTCGTCTTGCCGCAGCCGTTCGAGCCGAGGAAGCCGAAGATCTCGCCCCGGTGGATGCGGAAACTGACGTCGTTCACAGCGGTGAAATCGCCAAAGCGCATGGTCAGGTGCTCGGCCTCGATGGCGACATCCTGCGCCGCCGTCTCGTCCCGTGGCGGGATCACCACGCGGCTGTGGCCCTGCTTGGCCGCGTCGGGCAGCAGCGCGATGAAGGCCTCGTCGAGGTTGGGCGCCCCGGTGCGCGCCAGGATCTCGGCCGGCGTACCGGTGGCCAGCACCTGGCCCGCGTTCATCGCCACCAGCCAGTCGAAGCGGGCGGCCTCCTCCATGTAGGCGGTGGCGGTGATGACGCTCATGCCGGGGCGGTCGGCGCGGATCGCCTCGATCAGTTCCCAGAACTGGCGGCGGGACAGCGGGTCGACGCCGGTGGTCGGCTCGTCGAGGATCAGGAAATCGGGATCGTGGATCAGCGCGCAGCAGAGGCCCAGCTTTTGCTTCATCCCGCCAGACAGCTTGGCGGCGGGCCGGTCGCGGAAGGCCGACATGCCGGTCGAGGCCAGCAGCTCGCTGATCCGCCTCTCGCGTTCGGCTTGGTCATGGCCGAAGAGGCGGCCGAAGAAATCCGCGTTCTCGAAGACCGACAGCGTCGGGTAGAGGTTCTTGCCCAGCCCCTGCGGCATGTAGGCGATGCGCGGGCAGACGGCGTTGCGGTGGCCCGCGTCGCGCATGTCGCCCTCAAGAACCCGCACCGTGCCGTCCTGGATCACCCGCGCCCCGGACAGGAGCGACAGCAGGCTCGACTTGCCCACGCCGTCCGGCCCGATCAGCCCCACCATCTGCCCCGCCGGGATGTCGAGCGTCACGCCGTCGAGCGCCAGCACCTTGCCATAGCGCTGCGACAGGTCGGCGACCGAGGCGACAGGCGCCGCGGGTGTCATTCGACCACGTTGTCCAGGAAGGACGGCCACTCGGCCTCGGGATCGATCTTGACATAGGCGTCACCGGGCAGGCCGGTCTTGACGTACTGGATGTATTTCTCAAGCAGCTCGGCACTGACCCGGGCGCGGACGCGGAACATCAGCTTTTCGCGTTCGTCCGGGGCCTCGACCGTCTTGGGGGTGAACTGCGCCACGTCCGCGACGAACGAGATCTCGGCCGGCAGGACAAAGGCCGGCGCGGCGTCGAGGACCAGCCGCGCCTCGGACCCCACGGCCAGGCGCCCGGCCTCGGCCGTCGGCAGGAAAAAGGTCATGTACACATCGGCCAGGTCCACGAGGCTGAGGATGCGTGACCCGGCGCCCACCACCTCTCCGTCGCGGGCGACGAGGAACTGCACCCGTCCGTCGCGCGGCGAGGTCAGCGTGCTGTCGGCGATCTGGGTGGCGATGTAGTCGACCTGCGCGCGCGCGGATTCGACCGCCGCGGTGGCGTCGATCACCTGCGCCTTGGCACTGCCGACCCCTGCCTCGGCCGCGGCGAGCGAGGCCTGCGCCGCGGTGACACCCGCCTGCGCCTCGCGGTTGGTGGCGATGTCGGCGTCCAGCACCTGCTGCGAGATGGTGTTGCTGGCGGCCAGGCTTTCGCTGCGCGCCACCTGCGAGGCGGCCGCATCGGCCCCGGCCTGCGCCTGCTCGACCGCCGCCTCGGCCGAAGCTTTCTGCGCCTCGGCCTGCGCGACCAGGCTGTCCGCAGTCGAGATGCCGACCTGCGCGCGCGCCAGTGCCGCCTCGGCCTGCTTCTTCTGCGAGGCGAGCAGCGTCGTGTCCATCTGCACCAGCGGGTCGCCGGCGGTGACAAAGGCGCCCTCGACCGCCAGGATCTCCTGTATCCGGCCCCCCGACAGCGCGGCGATGTCGATCTCGGTCGCTTCGATCCGGCCGTTGCCGCTGGCGATGCCATCCGGCAGGCCCGGGTTCGACAACCTGTTCCACAGGATCAGCAGGGCGATGGCCGCCACCACCACGACACCGATCACGATCCATCGACGGTTAGACTGGGCCATCAATCACTTTCTTCAATGTCTGCAAGGCTGTGGCAGCCGCAAGAATCCCACAACCAAAAGCTGCAACAGGGTTTGCGCTACGTCAACATCGCTGCGCGATGCGATGGCGGCGCACCACGAAAAGGCCGCCGCGCGGGGTCATTCGCGCGGCGGCCAAGGTGATGGGGCATGTCGGTCCCGTGTCAGGCCGGGGTGCAGGTCATCTCCTGCCCGTCCGGGTCGGGCGTGCGGAACGTCAGCTCTCCCTGGTGTTCCCAGATGTACCCGCCGAAGTCGGTGTCGTAGCGCGCGCCGGAGCCGGTCGGCGACAGCGTGCCGGTCAGGATCGAGTCGCCGTACTCGATGCGCACGCTCGGCAGCGTGGTGTCGTAGTAGTAGGTCGTGATCTCGGCATTGGTGTCGCAGGTCCAGGTCACGACGTTGGTCGGTTCCTTCAGCATGAACTGGGTGACCAGCTCGGCCTCGCGGCGTTCATAGGAGAACTGGATGCAGGCGCGCGGATCGTCGGCCTTCCAGCAGTCGTCGCGTCCGCCGATCCAGCCGCGCTGGAACGCCTTGAGGTCGGCCTCGGCCTTGTCCGCCCCGGCATCGAGGCCGCGCGCCACGTCGAGCGCGGCCTGGTAGCGCGTCGCCACGACCTGGTCGAGCGCGGCGAGGCCCGCATCCTCGCAGACCATCTTTTCGGCAGAGCTCTCGGCCCGGGCGCAGTCGAAGGACGGGCCGTCCTGTGCCAGAAGGGCGCCGCCCGAGGCCAGCGTGGCAACGGCGGCAAGTGCAATGGTCCTGGTCATCTGAAAATATCCTCTCCCGAACGCGGCCAGGCGGGCCGCCCCGGTCAGGATGCGCGGATCGGTGGCGCCCGCGCAACCCACAAGCGCATGACAGCGCGCGGGGATCAGTCGAGGAACCGGAACCGCGTGCCGCAGATCACCGCGCCGGACCCGCTGCGCAGGCCCGCTGCCGCGGCGCGGGCACGGGCCGCCGCCGGGTCGCGCATCCTGAGGTCGAGCGCCGACAGACCGGGCCCGCGACCATCGCGATCCTCGACGAACCGCAGCCGCGCGTCGGCCAGCGCGATCTCGGGGCTGGCGCGGGGGCCGTCGACCGGCAGGCCCAGCACCGCGCCCCAGAGCTCGGCCAAGGCCGACGGGTCGTCCGACTGCAAATCCACCGCCGCGATCGAGGCACCGGTGCCGCCACCGTCGCGCCAGTCCAGCCCGCCCGCCGGCATCCAGTTGCCGGTCGGATCGTCCTGCGCGTCCCAGTCGACCTCGAGGAACGCGGCCTTCAGGTCGCCGGGATGCAGCTGCAGGATGTTCCAGTCGCCGCGGTCCGAGAAATACGCCTCGCGCACGTCGGCGTCGGCGGCGTTCTCGCGCAGTTCGTCCTGCACCGCGCGCGACGAGGCCTGGCAGATCACCATGTAGCCGCCGTCCCCGCCCCGCCGGTCGAGGTAGCGACCGGCGGCGGTGTTGTCCCGGATCGGCGCGACCACCTCGAGGAACTGGGTGCCAACGGTCAGCAGGGTGTTCTCCAGCCCGTACTTGCCGACCGCCGGGTCCACGTGGGCCACCGGCAGGTCGAGCACGGCGCGCAGGTCAGCGATCGCGGGCGCGAGGTCCCGCGCGACGAGGCAGATCTGGCGCAGGTGGATGGTCATGGTGCCTTTCGCTCAGCGGTTCTTCCACTGCGGCGCGCGCTTCTCGACGAAGGCGGTGACCCCTTCCTTGAAGTCCTCGGTGTCGCGCAGCGCCGTCATCACCTCGCGAGAATACTGCAGCGAGGTCTTCAGGTCATCCATCTCGTCCATCTTGTTGAGAACGCGCTTGGTCGCCTTGACCGACGAGGGCGAGACGCTGGCGATTTCCCTGGCCTTGGCCATCGCCGCATCCATCAGCTCGCCCGGCGCGTGGACGGCGTTGACAAAACCCAGCTCGCGGCCTTCGGCCGCGCTCACGCTGCGGCCGGTCAGCATCATCTCGACGGCGGGCTTGCGGCCGATCTGGCGCGACAGGCGCTGCACGCCCCCGGCGGCGGCGAAGAGCCCGACCTTGACCTCGGGCAGCGCGAACTTGGCGGTGTCGGCGGCCAGGATCACGTCGCAGGCCAGCGCGGTCTCGAACCCGCCGCCCATGGCAAACCCGTTCACGGCGGCAACCAGCGGCTTTTCCAGGTCGTAGCGCATCGACAGCCCGGCAAAGCCCGACGGCGGCGGCGTGCCCTTGCCGCCCTGGGCGGTGTACTTGAGGTCGTTGCCGGCCGAGAACGCCTTGTCCCCCGCGCCGGTCAGCACCGCGACCCAGAGGTCCTCGTCGGCGGCGAAATCATCCCAGACCTGCGCCAGTTCGTTGTGGGCGGGCGCGTGCAGCGCGTTGTAGACCTCGGGGCGGTTGATCGTGACGATCAGGATCGGGCCCTCGCGGTCCACCTTGCAGAATTCATATGCCATGTGCGGGTCTCCTCCCTGCCGACGTTGGATCTCGGCCGGACCGTAGGAGCGCGGATTCGGGCTGGCAATATCGGGTGCGGAAAAGCCACAAGAGTGACTTATCCGTGAAAGAAAGCTCGGATTTTCCACGATTAACAAACCATCGCAGAATGGTTTCGAAATCGTCACCGGATGGGAAACCCCCTGCCCCATTTCAGCCACAATTCGCAGGCCTCCTTGACCTAAGGGTAACAACCAGAGCCAAAGAGGCCAGACATGCCGAAACAACCTGCGCCCAAGCCGCAGCCGCCTAAGGAGACGCCGCAGCAGCCGGCGACGTTCCGGTTCAAGGACTGGGCCGCGATCTGAGGTCCGTGACCCGCGCCACCGTGCGCGCAAAAGAAAAAGCCGCCCGCGGGAGCGGACGGCTTTGCAGGGCTCAGACCCGGTGGGCGGTTCAGCCGACCAGTTCGAGGCCCGAGAAGAAGTAGGCGATTTCCTGTGCCGCGGTTTCCGGCGCGTCGGAGCCGTGGACCGAGTTCTCGCCGACGCTTTCGGCGAATTCGGCGCGGATGGTGCCGGCGGCCGCGTCGGCCGGGTTGGTGGCGCCCATGACTTCGCGGTTCTTCGCGATCGCGCCTTCACCTTCCAGCACCTGCACGACGACCGGCTCGGACGCCATGAACTCGCACAGTTCGCCGTAGAACGGACGCTCGGCGTGCACTTCGTAGAACTTGCCGGCCTGCGCCATGGTCAGCTGGATCCGCTTTTGCGCGACGATGCGGAGGCCCGCCTCTTCGAACTTGGCGTTGATCTTGCCGGTCAGGTTGCGGCGGGTGGCGTCGGGCTTGATGATGGAGAGCGTGCGTTCGATGGCCATGTCGGTCCCTTTTCGTGCATGAGGGAGGCGTCCGCGACGCCCCCGAAAAATCCGCCGCTCGCCTAACACGCGCCCCGGGGTTTGAAAAGCCGTTACCGCCCGGCCTGCGCGGAATGCCCCGCCGGCCTAGCGGGAGCGTCCGGTGAGGTCGTGCCAGGCCAGCACGGCGGCCACGCCGGCGGGCCAGAACGGCTGAAACGGCACGCGGCGGATCGGGGTCACCGGCAGCGGCAGGTCCTCGCCCGCCACCAGCCGCGCCGCCAGCCGGGGCCCGAGCGCCGTGGTCAGCGCCACGCCGCGCCCGTTGAACCCGGCGCAGACCAGCCCCGTTTCGGCGACCTCGTGGACATGCGGATAGTGATCGCCCGTCATCGCGATGCGCCCGTTCCAGCCATGGTCCCAGCCGACCTCGGCCACCCCGGGCCAGAGCGCCTCGGCCAGCCGTGTCAGCCGTTTCGCCGCCCCGGGCCCCGAGGCCGGCGCCTGCGGCCCGCGCCCACCGAAGAGCAGCCGCCCCCCGGCATCGACGCGGTAGTAGGTGGTTTGCAGCCCGGTTTCATAGAGCACCTCGCGCCCGGCGAGGATGCGGGCGCGCAGCGCCTCGGGCAGCGGACGGGTCGCGACGATGGTGCTGAACACCGGCAGGAGCGATCCGCGCAGCCCCGGCACCGTCGCGTCGGAGTAGCCGTTGGTGGCAAAGAGCACCTTGTCCGCCCGCACCGTGCCGTGCGGGGTGGTGAGGCGCCAGTCGCCGTCCCGCACTGCCGCGGTGACGGGCGTGTCACTGAAGACCCGCGCGCCCGCCGCGCTGGCGGCGGCCGCCAGCCCCCGGACATACTTCAACGGGTTCACCTGCCCCGCCACCGGGTCGTAGAGGCCGCCCGCGTAGGCCGGTGTCCCCGCCGCCGCGGCCATGCCGTCGGCATCCATCATCCGCACCGGGATGTTGCGGCGCTCGAACTCTGCCCCCAGCACCTCAAGCTCCCGCATCGCGGCGGGGTCGAGCGCGGCGCGGTAGCCGCCGCCGTTGGCATAGTCGCAATCGATCCCCAGCCGCGCCACAAGCTCCTTCAACCGCGTCGGCGCGGCGTGCGAGAACGTCACCGCCTCGGAGCCGAGATCGCGTTCGACCTGCGACGGCGGCCACTTCAGGCCCGAGTTCACCTGCCCGCCGTTCCGGCCCGACGCCCCCCAGCCGGGCGCGTTCGCCTCGAGCACGCAGCACGACACGCCCCGTTCCGCCAATGCCAGCGCGGTTGACAGGCCCAGGATGCCCCCGCCGACCACGGCGATGTCGACCCTGAGGTCGCCCGCCAGCGCCACCCGTTCGGGCGCGGGATGGGTTTCGGCATAGAGGCTGCGAGGAAAGGCCTGCCCGGCGCGGGTGCGCACCACGTCGAAAATCCTCATGAAACCGATCCTCCAACACCCTGTGACGCTGCCGGAAAACCCTATCCGCGGCCGTCCGGCCAAGGCAAGCGGACCACCCGGACCTGCCGTCCATGGATGGCTGCCATGCAATCACTGCATTCGTTACGGGGTTTTATTATACGCATCCGTATTATATAACTCCGTATCTTATCGAGGACGCCATGAAAGACATCGCCATCCTGCTGCACGAAACCACCGGCCTACTG
Source organism: Pseudooceanicola sp. LIPI14-2-Ac024 (assembly GCF_042188925.1). Taxonomy (GTDB): domain Bacteria; phylum Pseudomonadota; class Alphaproteobacteria; order Rhodobacterales; family Rhodobacteraceae; genus Pseudooceanicola. The sequence continues at coordinate 207,871 of NZ_CP170102.1, read as the reverse complement.
CGCCGCCGGTTCGAGGCGGCCGCAAAGCCCGAAGGACTGACGCTGCTGCAATGGCGGGCGCTCCGGCTCCTGTCGCTGGACGGGCCGATGCGGCAGGTCGCGCTTGGCGAGGCGCTCGAAGCCTCGCCCATGACGGTGAGCGACCTGGCGGAACGGCTCGAGGGCATGGGCCTCATCTCGCGCGGGCCGGACCCGACGGACAGCCGGGCCAAGTCGCTCGACCTGACCGCGACCGGGCGCGCCAAGGTGGACGCGATGCGCGCCCTGACCGAGGCGATGTTCGCCGAGGTCTTTGCCGGCCTCGCACCGGAAGACATCGATGGGCTGCGCGGCGCCCTGGGCAAGATCAAGGACAACCTGGCGGCGATGTGACGCCGGCCGGCAAGGGAACGAGACGATGAACGCACGAGCTGACGACATGGAACAGGCCGCCCCGGTGGCCACCGCGGCCACCCCACCCGCCGAGAAGCCAAAGGGCAAGGGCCGGCGCCGCATGCTGATGATCTCGGTGCCGCTGGCACTGGCGGTGGTCGGGGGCGGCTACTGGCTGCTCGGCGGGCGCTACATCAGCACCGACAACGCCTATGTCCATCAGCCGATGATCAGCGTCTCGCCCGACGTCGCGGGCCGCGTGACCGAGGTGCTGGTGCACGAGAACCAGGTCATCGCCGCCGGCACCCCGCTGTTCCGGATCGACCCGACCGACTACCGCATCGCGCTCGACAATGCCGAGGCGCAGCTGGCCGCCGCCCGCCTGGCGGTCGAGCAGCAGCGCGCCGCCTATGCCACCGCCAATGCCCAGCTCGAAGCCGCGCGCGGCATCGAGGACGTGAAGAAACGCGAACTGGCCCGACAGGAGGAACTGACCTCGCGCGGGATCGGCTCGCAGGCCGCGCTGGACGAGGCGACGGTGGCCGCGCGCAGCGCCACGAACTCGGTCGCCGTGGCCCAGAGCCAGCTGGCCGCCGCCGCCGCCGCCCTCGGCGGCGACCCTGAGGCCGAGACCGACACCCTGCCCGCCGTCCGCGCGGCGCTGTCAGCCCGCGAGGCGGCCGAACGCAACCTTGCCCATACCGAAGTGAAATCGGCCACCGGCGGCACCGTCAGCCAGATCGAAAGCCTGAATGTGGGCCAGTTCATCTCGACCGGGTCGAGCATCGCCAAGCTGGTCGACAGCTCGGACACCTGGATCGAGGCGAACTTCAAGGAAACCCAGCTGGGCAAGCTGGTGCCCGGCCAGCGGGTCACCATCGAGGTCGACGCCTATCCCGACCTTGAGCTGAGCGGAGAGGTCGAAAGCTTCGGCTCGGCCACCGGGTCGCAGTTCTCGCTGATCCCGGCGCAGAACGCGACCGGCAACTGGGTCAAGGTCGTGCAACGGGTGCCGGTGCGCATCAAGCTGGACGAAGCGCCGGAGCTCGCCCTGCGCGACGGGATGAGCGTCAGCGTCTCGGTCGACACCGGCCATTCCCGCCTGGACGACCTCTGATGGCCGCCGCCGCCGATATCCCCGCCACGGGACCGGCGCTGTCGGCCCCCAAGCTGCAGGTCGCCTCGCGCGGGCTGCTGACCGCCTCGATCATGGTGGCGACGGTGATGCAGGTGCTCGACACCACCATCGCCAACGTCGCCCTGCCCCACATGGCGGCGAGCCTCAACGCCACCCAGGAGGAAATCACCTGGGTCCTGACCTCGTACATCGTCGCTTCGGCCATCGCCACGCCGCTCACCGGCTGGGCGGCGGACACGATGGGGCGGCGGCGGGTCTTCACCACCTGCATCGCGGGCTTCGTCTTTACCTCGGTTCTCTGCGGGCTGGCGACCTCCCTGCCCGAGATGGTGCTGTTCCGGATCTTTCAGGGCGTCTTTGGCGCCGCGCTGATCCCGCTGGCGCAGGCCGTCCTTCTCGACATCAACCCGCGGGAAAAGATCGGCCAGGCGATGGCGATCTACGGCGCCGGGATCATGGTGGGGCCGATCATCGGCCCGACCCTCGGCGGCTACCTGACCGAGATGTTCGACTGGCGCTACGTCTTCTTTATCAACCTGCCCGTCGGCATCATCGCCTTCCTCGGCGTCGCGGCCTTCATGCCGCGCGAAGAGACCCGGCGCCGCCGGTTCGACACGATGGGCTTTGCCTTCCTCGCCATCGCCGTCGGGTCGCTGCAGATGATGCTCGACCGGGGGCAGTCCGTGGGCTGGTTCGACTCCGTCGAGATCTGGATCTACGTGGGGCTGATGATCTCGGGGCTCTGGGCCTTCATCGTGCACTGCTGGGGCGCGGACGAGCCGTTTGTCGACCTTGCCATGTTCCGTGACCGCAACTTCGTCATGGGCCTGATCTTCATCTTCATCATCGGGATGACGCTCTTCTCGGGCCTCGCGCTCCTGCCGCCCCTGCTGCAGAAGCTGATGGGCTACCCGGTGATCGAGACCGGGCTCGTCATGGCGCCGCGCGGGGTCGGCACGATGGTGTCGATGATCCTCGTCGGCCGGTTGGTGGCACGTTTCGACGCCCGTGCCCTGGTGGTGTTCGGGCTGGCGATGACGGCGGGATCGCTCTGGCTGATGACGGGCTTCGAATCCGGGATGGATTCGCACCTGATCATCCTCTCAGGCGTGATGCAGGGCTTCGGCCTCGGCTTTGTCTTCGTGCCGCTGTCGACGCTGACCTTCGCCACCATCGCCCCGCACCTGCGCGGCGACGCCACCTCGATGTTCAGCCTGGTGCGGAATATGGGGTCGGGCGCGGGCATTTCGCTGGTGACGGCGGTGCTGGTGCGGATGACAACGGTGAACCACGAAGAGATCGCATCCACCCTCACCGCGCAGTCGTCCGCCGTGCGGGACGGGCTGCCGCAACTGCTGCAGGGCTCGCCGCTCTATGCCTACGTGGCCGACACGCTGGTGAACCAGCAGGCGGCGATGATCGGGTACATCGACAACTTCTTCCTGATGATGATCCTGACGGTGTCGGTGGTGCCGATCGTCCTGCTGCTGCGCAAGCCCTGAAGGCACGATGCCCGGGCCCCGGTCCGGGCGTCGGCCTGCCATCCGGCCCGGTTATCGGGCATCGCCCGCCGCACACGTTTTCGACGCCACGCCCCCTATGGCGCCCCTCCCCGGCCTCTGATACGTCGCGCCCATGCTACGCCTTGATGACATCTCCTATTCGGTTGCCGGCCGCCTGCTGATCGACCACGCTTCGGCCACCATCCCCGAGGGGCACAAGGTGGGCATCGTCGGCCGCAACGGCACCGGCAAGACCACCCTGTTCAAGATCATCCGGGGCGAACTGGCGCTCGACACCGGCGCGATCGGCCTGCCCCCGCGCGCGCGCATCGGTGGCGTCGCGCAGGAGGTGCCGGGCAACGAGGTGTCGCTGATCGACACGGTGCTGGCGGCCGACAAGGAACGCGCGTCCCTGATGGCCGAGGCCGAAACCGCCGAGGACCCGCACCGCATCGCCGAGATCCAGACCCGCCTGGCCGACATCGACGCCTGGGGCGCCGAGGCGCGGGCGGCCACGATCCTCAAGGGCCTTGGCTTCACCGACGCGGAACAGCGGATGCCCTGTTCGGCTTTCTCGGGCGGCTGGCGGATGCGCGTGGCGCTGGCGGCGGTCCTCTTCTCGGAACCCGACCTGCTGCTCCTCGACGAGCCGACCAACTACCTCGACCTCGAGGGCGCGCTGTGGCTGGAAAGCTACCTGGCAAAGTACCCGCATACCGTGCTGGTCATCAGCCACGACCGCGGCCTGCTGAACCGCGCCGTGGGGCATATCCTGCATCTCGAGGACAAGAAGCTCACGCTTTACACCGGCGGCTACGACACCTTTGCCCGCACCCGCGCGGCCAAGCTGGCGGTGGCGGAATCCGAGGCGACCAAGCAGGAGGCGCGGCGCGCGCACCTGCAGAGCTTCGTCGACCGGTTCAAGGCCAAGGCATCGAAGGCCAAGCAGGCCCAGTCCCGCGTCAAGGCGCTGGAAAAGATGACCCCGATCACCCGCCCGCAGGAGGCCGCGCTGCGCCGCTTCTCCTTCCCGCAGCCCGAGGAGCTGTCGCCGCCGATCCTGCGGACCGAGGGCGTCTCGGTCGGCTATGACGGCAAGGCTGTGCTGCGCAACCTTGACCTGCGCATCGACCAGGACGACCGCATCGCCCTGCTGGGCCGCAACGGCGAGGGCAAATCGACCCTGTCGAAGCTGCTGTCGGACCGGCTGAACGCGATGGACGGCCAGATCGTCAAGAGTTCCAAGCTGCGGATCGGCTTCTTTGCCCAGCACCAGGTCGAGGAACTGCACCTCGACGAGACGCCGATCGACCACGTCCGCCGCGAACGCCCTGACGAGGCGCCCGCCAAGCTGCGTGCGCGCCTGGCGGGCTTCGGCGTGGGCGCCGAGCAGGCCGAAACGCTGGTCGGAAAGCTGTCGGGCGGGCAGAAGGCACGGCTGTCGCTGCTGCTGGCGACGCTCGACGCGCCGCACATGCTGATCCTCGACGAACCGACAAACCACCTCGACATCGAGAGCCGCGAGGCGCTGGTCGAGGCGCTGACAGATTACACCGGCGCTGTGATCCTCGTGTCCCACGACATGCACCTGCTGAGCCTGGTCGCCGACCGGCTCTGGCTGGTCAAGGACGGCCGTGTCGCGCCCTATGACGGCGACCTGGAAAGCTACCGGCAGATGCTGCTGACGCCCGCCGCGCCGCCCAAGGCCGAGAAGGTGAAGGAAAAGCCGAAACGCGCCTCGCGCGAGCAGATCCTGGCCCTGCGGGCCGAGGTCCGCAAATGCGAGGAACGCGTCGGCAAGCTGGGCGAAATGGGCGACAAGCTGTCCACCAGGCTGGCCGATCCGGCGCTCTACGAGGACGACAAGGTCGGCGAGCTCGAGGTCTGGAACCGCAAGTATGCCGAGCTGCGCGAGGCGATGAGCCGGGCCGAGACGCTTTGGATGAGCGCGCTCGAAAAGCTCGAGGCGGCCGAGAACCCGGCGGCCTGACACCGGCGTTGACCTCGCGCCGCCCGCCGCGTGAGAATACCGCGAGGGTGCGCCACTTTTTTCCGGCCAGGACCGACGGAAGCGTATGCGCCGTCCGTATGACCCTCTGCGTATTGACCACTGCCGGAGGCCCCATGCCAATTTCCCCGCCCGTCCGCCCGATTTTGACTGCCCTCGTGACCCTGGGATGGATGGTGAACGCGGCCGTGGCGCAACCGGCGGGACCGCCGGGCATGGCCCTTGGCCCGACCGAGGTGGGCGTCGTCACGCTCGAAACCGCGAACGTGCCATTCTCGAACACCCTGCCGGGCCGGGCGGTGGCGTTCGAGGCAGTCGACATCCGCCCCCGCGTCGGCGGCGTGATCGCCGAGATCGTGTACGAGCCGGGCCGCACCGTGGCCGCGGGTGATGTCCTTTTCCGGATCGAGGACGACAGCTTCGAGGCGCAGCTGACCGCCGCCGAAGCCGAGGTCGCCCGCGCCGAGGCCGCGCTGGCCACCGCCGAACAGACCGTCACGCGCTACGAGCGGCTGGAAGGCGTCGGCGTGACCACCGAGACACTGGACAGCGCAAGGGTCGCGGTGCTGCAGGCGCAGGCCGATCTCAGCTCGGCCCGGGCGTCGCAGCAGGTCGCGCAGCTCGACCTCGACCGGACCGAGATCACCAGCCCGATCACCGGATATGCCGCCGTGCCGACGGTGTCGGTCGGGGCGCTGGTGACGGCGAACCAGACCGACGCGCTGACCACGGTGACCCGCCTGGACCCGATCTTCGTCGATGTCGAGGAATCGAGCCGCCGCTTTGCCCAGATCCGCAACCGGATGGAATCCGGGTCGCTCGAACGCGGCGGAGAGATCGACATCGCGCTCGAGCTGGAGACCGGAGAGACCTACAGCGGCAAGGGCACGCTCGTCTCGCCCGGTGCAACCGTGTCGACCACCACGGGCACCCGTCAGCTGCGGTTGCAGTTCGACAACCCCGAACGGCGGATCATGCCGGGCCAGTTCCTGCGGGTGGACATGACGCTCGGCACCAGCGAGGCGATCCTGGTGCCGCAGGGTGCGACCTCGCGCACCGCGGCGGGCGCATTGACCGCCTTTGTCGCGGTAGATGGCAGGGCCGAAGAGCGCACGCTGACCGACCAGGGCAGCTTTGAGAACGCCTGGGTCGTGACCGAAGGCGTCGCGGCGGGCGAACAGCTGATCGTCGACGGGCTGAGCAACCTTACCGACGGGGCCGAGGTGACGCCGGTGCCGGTGATCATCGGGGACGACGGCGTGCCGGTCCCGGCCGATGGCCGGTCCGAGGCCTTTGTCCGCCCCGGCAGCGCCCCGCCGGACGGGGCCTCGGCCGACCAGGACGGCGCGGCGACGGACGGGAACTGATCCATGGGCCGTTTCTTCATTCACCGCCCGGTCTTTGCCTGGGTGCTCGCCCTGATGACCATGCTGGCCGGGGCCTGGGCCTTCACCGCCCTGCCCGTGTCGCAGTACCCGGCCATCGCCCCGACCACGGTGCGCGTCTCGGCCACCTATTCCGGCGCCACGGCCAGCGCGGTTGAGAACTCGGTCACGCGCGTCATCGAGGACGCGATGACCGGGCTCGAGGGCATGATCTACATGACGGCCCGGTCTTCGCAGGGGTCGTCGTCGATCACGCTGACCTTCGACGACAGCGTCGATCCGGTCACCGCGCAGAACGACGTCCAGTCCAAGGTCAGCCGGGTCACCAGCCGCCTGCCCTCGGCCGTCCAGAGCAACGGCGTCGATGTCTCGCGATCCGACAGCTCGATCCTGCTGGTCGGGGCGCTGGTGGACACCACCGGGCGCTATTCGACGCTCGAGCTAGGCGACATCCTGTCGGAAACCGTCGAAGGCCCGATCCAGCGCACCGAGGGCGTCGGCGGCATCAACGCCTTCGGCTCGGGCTACGCGATGCGCATCTGGCTCGACCCGCTGTCGCTGGCCCGCTACCAGATGACGCCCACCGACGTGGTGACGGCGGTGCAGAACCAGAACACCACCGTTTCGGTCGGATCGCTGGGCGCGCAGCCAACCATCGAGGGGCAGCAGTTCACCGCCACCGTCACGGCCCAGAGCCAACTGTCCAGCGTCGAGCAGTTCGAACGCATCCTGCTGCGCACCGAGGAGGACGGCGGCATCGTCCGGCTGGCCGATGTCGCCCGGATCGAGATCGGTCAAGAAAGCTATGGCGGCGACTCGCGCTTCAACGGCCTGAACGCCGCGGGCTTCGGCGTGAACCTCGAAACCGGGGCCAATGCCGTGGACACGGCCAACGCGGTCAAGGCGACGATGGCGGGTCTTGCCAACGCGCTGCCCGAGGGGGTGGAGTTCCAGATTTCCTATGACACCTCGCCCTTTGTCGAGCTGTCGATCGAACAGGTCTACCACACCATCCTCGAGGCAATCGTGCTGGTCTTCCTCGTGCTGATCATCTTCCTGCAATCGTGGCGCGCGACGCTGATCCCGCTGATCGCGGTGCCGGTCGTCCTGCTCGGGACCTTCGCGGTGCTCTACGCCACCGGCTTCACCATCAACACGCTGACGATGTTCGCCATGGTGCTGGCGATCGGCCTCCTGGTCGACGACGCCATCGTTGTGGTCGAGAACGTCGAACGGATCATGGAGGAAGAAAAGCTCTCGGCGCGCGAGGCGACGGTCAAGAGCATGGGGCAAATCACCTCGGCCCTGCTGGGCATCAACGTGGTGCTGGCGGCGGTCTTCCTGCCGATGGCCTTTTTCGGCGGCTCGACCGGGGTGATCTATCGCCAGTTCTCGGTCACCATGGTCACCGCGATGACGCTGTCGCTCTTCGTGGCGCTGGTGCTCTCGCCGCCCATGTCGGCGCGGTTGCTGAAGCCCAAGCCGGAACAGGCCCGGTTTGCCCCGGCGCGCTGGTTCAACACCGGCATGGACCGGTTCCGCGACGGCTATGCCGATGCCGTCCGGTTCACCCTGCGCGCGCCGCTGGTGATCCTGCTGGTGCTTGGCGTGATCCTCGGCGGAGCCTGGGCGATGTTCCAGAGGATCGACAGCTCGTTCATCCCGTCCGAGGATCAGGGCGTGCTGATGACGATGATCTCGCTGCCCGAGGGCGCAACCTCGCAGCAGACGCTGGCCGAGGTGAAGAAGGTCGAGGCCTACCTGCTCGACGAGGAATCCGAGGCGGTCGAGGCGACCTTCGTGGCGCTTGGCTTCGGCTTTGGCGGCAGCGGGCAGAACAACGCGATGGTCTTCGTCAAGCTGCGTGATTTCGACACCCGCGAGGGGCGCGACGACCTGTCGGCCGAGGCGGTGGCGGGACGCGCCAACCAGGCCTTCGCGGCCAGCCGCGCGGGCACCATCCGCGTGATGCAACCGCCCGCCATCCAGGGCATGGGCAACACCGGCGGGTTCACGATGTACCTGATCGACCAGGCCGGCAACGGGACCGAGGCGATGATCGCCGCCGCCGAGGAACTGGTCGAACTGGCCGGCCAGGACGCCCGGCTGTCGAACGTCGATGCCCGCGGCACCGACCAGGACAGCGCACTCAGGATCGACATCGACCAGGAGAAGGCCGAGAGCCTCGGCGTCTCGCTGTCGAGCGTGAACAGCATGCTGTCGGTGATCTTCTCGGGCTCCGAGGTGAACGACTTCGTGCTCGGCTCCTCGCTCCGGCCGGTCATCGTGCAGGCCGCCGCCGAACACCGGATGCAGCCCGAGGACATCCTGTCGTGGTATGCTACCAATGCGAGCGGAGAGATGGTGCCGTTCAGCGCCTTCATGACCACAAGCTGGGAACCGGTGCAGCCCTCGCTGCAGCGCTACGGCGGGACCGCGGCGCTCGAGGTCTCGGGCCAGGCCGCCGACGGCACCAGCTCCGGCGCGGCGATGGACGCGATGGAGGCGCTGGTGGCCGACATGGACGGCGGGTACGGCGTGGCCTGGACCGGGATCAGTTACCAGGAGCAGCAGTCAGGCGACCAGGCGCCGCTGCTCTACGCGATCTCGGCGCTGGTGATCTTTCTCGCGCTGGCGGCGCTCTACGAAAGCTGGACGATCCCGTTCTCGGTCATGCTGGCGGTGCCGGTGGGGGTGCTGGGCGCCCTGCTCGCCGCCTATTTCCTGGGCCAGTCGAACGACGTCTACTTCAAGGTGGGGATGCTGACGACCATCGGCCTCGCCGCGCGGAACGCGATCCTGATCGTCGAGTTCGCCGAAGAGCTCAGGCGCGAGGGCCGGACCATCGCCGAGGCGGCGACCGAGGCCGCGCAGCTGCGGCTGCGGCCGATCCTGATGACCGCGCTAACCTTCATCCTGGGCGTGCTGCCGCTGGCCGTCGCGAGCGGTGCGGGCGCCGCGGCACAGAACGCCATCGGCATCGGGGTGATCGGGGGGATGCTGGCCTCGACCTTCATCGGCATCTTCATGGTCCCGGCGCTCTACGTGCTGATCATGCGGCTGACCCGCCGGCGCGGCGATGCCGCGGCATCCGGCACGGCCTGACATCGGCACGGGCCTGACGGCCCGTGCCCCTTCCCCTCGGGGCGCATTCCGTGTTCCATAAGCCCGGATGGACACCGGATTTTTCATAACCGCCTTCGTCACCCTCTTCGTGATCATCGATCCGGTGGGGCTGACACCGCTGTTCGCCGCCCTGACCCAGGGCGACCCGGAAAGCCATCGCCGCGCCGTGGGGCTCAGGGCCTGCCTCGTCGCGCTCTTCATCCTCGCGCTCTTCACCTTCTTCGGCGAGGCGGTGCTGGGCTTCGTCGGCATCTCGATGCCGGCGTTCCGGATCGCGGGGGGATCCTCCTGTTCCTCACCGCGCTCGACATGCTGTTCCAGCGCCGGACCAAGCGCCGCGCCGACCAGGCCGAGGAGGCCGAGGAAGAGGACCGCGACGACCCGTCGGTCTTTCCGCTGGCCATCCCGCTGATCGCCGGGCCCGGCGCCATCGCCTCGGTCATCCTGCTTGCGGGGCGCAACCCGGGGCTGACCGGCAGCCTGGCCACCCTCGCCGTCGCGGCGGCGGTGCTCGTGGTGGTCTACGCGCTCTTCCTGACCGCGGGCCTGTTCGAACGGCTGCTGGGGCAGACCGGCATCAACGTGGTGACCCGGCTCCTCGGGATGCTGCTGGCGGCGCTGTCGGTGCAGTTCGTCCTCGACGGGCTGACCGCCTTCGGCATCGCCGGCTGAACCCTCGCAGATCGCCGCGCCCCGCCCTATATCCCTGACAGGAAACCGGAGAACCCGATGTCGTCGATCCAGTTCGGAAGCCTCTTCTACCTTGTCATGCTGGCGGTCTTCATCGGCGGCACGCTGGTGGTGTCCTATCGCGGTCGCCGCGGGACGATGTTCCAGCACGCGGCGATCTGGGGGCTGATCCTGCTCGGCACGGTCGCGGCCATCGGGCTCTGGGGCGACATCCGGCACACCGTGGTCCCGGTGCAGCGGGTGCAGAACGGCGTGATCGAGGTGCCGCGCTCGAACGACGGGCATTACTACCTGACCGCCGAGATCAACGGCACGCCGATCCGCATGATCGTCGACACCGGCGCAACCGACATGGTGCTGCGCCACGAGGACGCCGAGAAGGCGGGGATCGACCTGAACGGGCTGCGCTACTTCGGATCGGCCAAGACCGCGAACGGCGCGGTGCGGATCGCGCCCGTCACGCTCGACAGCGTCACGCTGGGCCCGGTGACCGACGAGGGCTTCCGCGCCTTCGTCAGCGAGGGCGAGATGCCGGGATCGCTGATGGGCATGACCTACCTGCAGCAGTTCTCGCGGATGTCGTTCGAGAACGGGGCGCTGGTGCTGGAGCGGTAGGTGTGGGGCGGAGCGCCCCGGGTGGAAGGCAACCCACCCCGGTGACAAACCATAAACGGGCCAGGCGGGTATCCCCGCCCGGGCCCTGTGCCGCCTAGGCTTTCATCCCCAGTTTCTTCAACCGGTTTTCCCGCAGCCGGGCGAAATCGTCGCCGGCGTGGTAGGACGACCGCGTCAGCGGCGAGGCCGAGACCATCAGGAAGCCCTTGTTGTAGGCCGCCTTCTCGTAGCTCGCGAATTCCTCGGGCGTGACGAACCGGTCGACCGCGTGGTGTTTCGGCGTCGGCTGCAGGTACTGCCCGATGGTCAGGAAATCGATGTCGGCGGCGCGCATGTCCTCCATCACCTGGATGACCGACTGCCGGTCCTCACCCAGGCCCACCATGATGCCCGACTTGGTGAACATCGTGGGATCGAGCTCCTTCACACGCTGCAGCAGCCGCAGCGAATGGAAGTAGCGCGCGCCGGGCCGCACCTCGGGGTAGAGGCCGGGCACGGTTTCGAGGTTGTGGTTGAAGACGTCGGGCTTCGCGGCGACGACCGTCTCAAGCGCCTCGGGACCGCAGCGGATGAAGTCGGGCGTCAGGATCTCGATCGTGGTGCCGGGGGACCGGTGCCGCACGGCGCGGATGGTCTGGGCGAAATGCTCGGCCCCGCCGTCCTCGACATCGTCGCGGTCGACCGAGGTGATGACCACGTGGTTCAGGCCCAGCTTCTGCACGGCGTCGGCGACGCGGCCCGGCTCGAACACGTCGAGCGCCTCGGGCGGCTTGCCGGTGGCGATGTTGCAGAAGGTGCAGGCACGGGTGCAGACCTCGCCCATGATCATCATGGTGGCGTGGCCCTGGCTCCAGCATTCGCCGACGTTGGGACAGCCCGCCTCTTCGCAGACCGTGGTCAGGCGATGCTCGCGCATGATGTTGCGGGTGTCGAAATAGCCCTTGGATGTCGGCGCCTTCACCCGGATCCAGTCCGGTTTCTTGGGCTGGGCGTTGTCGGGCCGATGGGCCTTTTCTGGGTGCCGCTGTGCGGGGATCTTGAGGTCGCGCATGCTCCGCCTCCGGTCGTGTCGCCGTGCGTTTAACATAGGCGGGCCGCAACGCAAGCGCCAGTGCCGCAGGCCCGCCCTGTGTGGCACGCAGAACTCTGCCCGGATTTCCGGCGGTTGGGGGGTCAGCGGGCCGGCGGCACCGCGTCGCGGGCCTGCCCGACGATCAGGTCGCCGACCTCGCCCAGGATCGCGGCGAGGGCCGAGAACCAGCCGTCGTCCCGGCTGGTCGCGCGGCGGACGAGGCCGATCTGCCGCGCGGGTTCGGGGGCCGAGAAACGCGTCACCGCCATGCCCGGCGCCGCCGCCATCTCGGCGGCCAGCGCGATTTCCGGCAGCAGCGTCAGGCCGAAGCCCGCCGCCACCAGCCGCGACAGCGTGGCCAGCGACGAGGCGCCCATGTTGATCTGCGCGTTGCCCCGGCCTCGGCCGCAGACCTCGAGCGCCTGGTCGGTCAGGCAATGCCCGTCCTCCAGCAGCAGAAGCTGCCCCGGCGCGATCTCGGTCGGGCGCATCGGCTCGGCGCGGGTGCCGAGCGAGGCCAGCCGCGCCTCTGTCCCCGCCAGCAGGAACCGGTCCTCGAAGAGCGGAACAGAGACCAGCCCCTCGCCTTCGACCGGCAGCGCCATCAGCGCCGCGTCAAGCCGCCCGGAGGCAAGGTCCGACAGCAGGCGGGCGGTCTTGCCTTCGCTCACCTGCACGTCGAGCGACAGGTCCCGCGCCCGCAGCGCGGCCAGCGCCCCGGGCAGGATGTAGGGTGCCAACGTCGGGATGATCCCCAGCGACAACTGCCCTGCCAGCCCCTCGCGCCAGCGGGCGTCCTCCTCCATCTGGGCAACCTGCGACAGGACCGCCTCGGCATGGGTCAGCATCCGCCGGCCGAACGGCGTCAGCACCGCGCGACGCGGCTGGCGTTCGATCAGCGGCGCCCCCAGAGACGCCTCGAGTTCGCGGATTTGCGCCGACAGCGCGGGCTGCGAGACATGCACCACATCCGCCGCACGGCCGAAATTCTGTTGCTCGGCCAAGGCCTTGAAATAAGCGAGTTGTCGGAGGGTGACGGCCATAGGTTTTGATTATCAAAACCCCCGAGAAATTCAAATGGAAACTATCGCGGCGTCAGCCGTTGGCCCTTCAGCCACAGCAGCCACAAGGAGCCTTCCCATGTCCAAGAAGCTGACCACCACCGCCGGCGCACCGATGCCGACGAACGAACACAGCCTGACCACCGGCCAGCGCGGCCCGGTCCTGCTGCAGGACTACCAGCTGATCGAGAAGCTCGCCCACCAGAACCGCGAACGCATTCCCGAGCGCCCCGTGCACGCCAAGGGCTGGGGCGCCTTCGGCACCTTCACGGTGACCCACGACATCACGAAATACACTCGCGCCAGGATCTTCTCGGAGGTCGGCAAGCAGACCGAGGTGCTGTCGCGCTGGTCCACCGTGGCGGGCGAACAGGGCGCGGCGGATGCCGAACGCGACGTTCGGGGCTTTTCGCTGAAGTTCTACACCGAGGACGGCAACTGGGACATGGTGGGCAACAACACCCCCGTCTTCTTCGTGCGCGACGCCTACAAGTTCCCCGACTTCATCCGCACGCAGAAACGCCACCCGGTCACCAACCTCCGCTCGCCCGAAGCGATGTTCGATTTCTGGGCGGCCCAGCCCGAGTTGGTGCACCAGGTCACCATCCTGATGTCGGATCGGGGCATTCCCACCAACCCCGCCCACATGAACGGCTATGGCAGCCACACCTATTCGTTCTGGAACGACGCGGGCGAACGGTTCTGGGTCAAGTTCCACTTCAAGACCCAGCAGGGCCACAGGCACCACACCAATGCCGAGGCCGAGACGCTGATCGGCAAGACGCGCGAGAGCTACCAGGAAGACCTCTACAACATGATCGACGAGGGGCGGTTTCCGAAATGGACGCTCTTCATCCAGGTGATGAACGAAGAGGATGCCGCGAAGCAGCCTTTCAATCCCTTTGACCTGACCAAGGTCTGGCCGCACGGAGACTTCCCTCTGATCGAGGTCGGCGAGCTGGAGTTCAACCGCAACCCCGACAACTACTTCATCTACGTCGAGAACGCGGCCTATGCGCCGTCGAACATCGTGCCCGGGATTTCCTGGAGCCCCGACAAGATGCTGCAGGCGCGGATCTTCTCGTACGCCGACGCGCACCGCTACCGCCTCGGCACGCATTACGAACAGCTGCCCGCGAACCAGGCCAAGGCGGCCGAGGTGCATTTCTATCACAAGGACGGTGCGATGCGGTTCTTTCCGCAGAAGACCGGGCACCCGGACGCCTATTACGAGCCGAACCAGTACGAAGAGGCCGCGCGCCCCGATCCCTCGGTGCAGGAGCCCCCGCTCAGGATCGATGGCGACGCCGACCGTTATGCGCAGGACGACCCGGATGCCGACTATGTCCAGCCCCGTGCGCTCTATGCCGAGGTGCTGAACGACGAGGAACGGCATCGCCTGCACCACAACATGGCCGCGGCCATGGGCCCGTGCTCGGACCCGGTGAAGGAACGCTGGTACGCGGTGCTGGAACGGGTGCATCCCGACTATGCCGCGGGGGTGCGCAAGGCGGTCGAAGAGGAAGGCGACGTCAACGCCGTCCCGGTGACCGAAGAGACGCCGACCAAGGCGGCCGAATGAGCCATGGCAGGCAGGGGGCGGTCACGTCCCCTGCCCCTCTGCCGGCGATCAGCTGTGGTGGCCGCACTGGGTTTCGATATGCACGGTCTGCCCCTCGGCACTGTCGCGGGTCAGGAAATGGTACATGTGGCCGCCTTCCACGGGCGCCGCGACCCAGACGATCGGGCCGAGCGTGACGGTCCAGACGCTGAATTCGACCAGCTCCGGCGTGTCGCCCGCCGCGGCCCGCGTCACCCACCGGCCCGCACCGCTGAAGTTGTCGGCGGGGCGAAGGCCGCCGGGGATGATGCGCTTGCCCTTGGCGGTCAGGCTGCCGTCAGCCCCGATCCGCATCTCGAGCTCGAGGCCGTAGTTTTCCTTGGGATCGTCCGAGCGCGATTCCACCGTGCAGGTCCAGGTGCCGGGCAAGTCCACGGGCTGCGCCCGCGGACCGGGCGCCAGCGAGAGGAACAGGAGGAGACTCATCGCGGTATTGTACATGGTACAGGATGCTAGATCCGCACGCGGCCGTGACCAAGCGAATAAAACGGTCATTCGAAACTTGCATTTGACCCGGTGCGCCGTTGCCAGAGCACGGTTGTGCGCGGCGCGGCAGGTCCTAGGGTAAGACGACGCCAGCCAGCCACGGAGCCCGCCCGCATGACCGCCGCCGACACCGCCCCGCCCGGGCCCGCCCGCCGCATGAGCCGCCTGCAGAAATACCTGCGCCAGCTGGTCTACGGCGGCAACGACGGGATCGTCACGACATTCGCCACCGTCGCCGGGTTCGCCGGCTTCGCTGGGACCGAGGCCGATGGCGTGGCGCAGATCGGCGGAGTGGCGGTGCTGGTCTTCGGGCTTGCCAACCTCTTTGCCGACGGCGTCTCGATGGGGCTGGGCGAATACCTCTCGGGCCATTCCGAGGACGAGCTACATGCCCGCCGCCGCCAGGCCGAGCTTGCGGCCATCACCCAGGACCCGGAGGGCGAAAGCCGCGCCACCGCCGGGATGCTGGCGGCCCGCGGTCTGCCGGCGGCGGACGCCGCCCGGATCGCCGAGATCCTGCGCCCGCATCCCGGCATGATGGCCGACCTGCGCATGGCCTATGCAGGCATGTTTACCGGCGACGGCGACAACCCGGCGGTGAACGGCGGCTTCACCTTCCTCAGCTTCCTCGCCTTCGGCTTCGTGCCGTTGATCCCCTACATCCTGATGGAACCGACGCAGACGACCTTCTACTGGTCGCTCGCCGCCACCTTCACCTCGCTCTTCGCGCTTGGCCTTCTGCGCTGGCGCGCGACCGAGGAACGCTTTGCCCGCTCGGTCGGCGAGACGATGACCGTGGGCGCAGTCTGCGCGGCGGTGGCGTTCCTTGTCGGGCGGATGGTCGGGGGCTGATCGCCCCCGCCCGGCCCTGCCGCGTCAGCCAGTCAGCCGATCAGCCCGCCGTCGTGGCCCAGGCTGTCGTAATGCTGGCGCAGCCGTTCCAACGCGATGCGCAGGACGATCTTGCCCGACCGCGCCGACCATCCCATGGTCTTCTCCGCCGTCTCCAGCCCCTGCTGGTAGCAGCAGCAGCGCAGCACCACGTCGCCCAGCCCCGGGCCAAGCGCCTTGAGCGCCCCCGCGACCCGTTCCCGCGCGCCCTCGGCGCCGCGCAGGTGCCCGTCGGCACCGGGCCGGTCATCGACCCCGGCCACGAGGAAGCGATCCCAATTCTGGGTGACGCGCGGCGCCATCTGGGCCAGTTCGAAATCCTCGGCCAGCCGTTCCCCCGCCCGCACCAGCGAGCCGTCGAGGAACGGCTTGCCGTCCCGGTCGCGCCGCCGCGCCAGCATGGCGACCGGGGTGTCGGCGGTGCCGTACCGCACCCGGCGGCGGGCGCTGGCGTCCTCGTCATCCTCGGCCTCGTCCCCGGCCCCGCAGAGCGCCTCGGCCACGTGCACGAAGCCGCGCGGCGCCTCGGACAGGCCCGGCCGCGCAAAGCGGTCGGCCTGGACCATCAGTCGGTTCAGTTCGGCCCGGCCAGCGGGGGTGATGGTGTAGCGCGCGACCCGGCCCGGCGCGTCGCAGGCGATCCAGTCCTTCAGCGCCATCGCCTGCGCCACCGCGCGGTCGAGCACGGCCAGCCGTTCGGTCGCCCCGCCCGGCCCGTCCCGCACCACGACGGCCTTTTCCATGTCGGCGGCCACGGCCAGAACCGCGCCGGGTTCGCACAGGCGGCGCAGGACGCGCTGCGCCTCGTGCCGCAGCTCGGCGGCGTTCGGCAGGGATTCATCTTGTACCGGCTGGTGTATGGTCATCGCTTCTGGCTCCTTGTCCGATGGACGGGCGGAGCGGCGGAAGGCGATGCGGCCGAGCCCGGTCAGGACCTCGTCCACGAGGATGTCGTCACGCAGGTTCTCGACCCGCCGGATCTGACGCAGCACGGTCGAGGCATGGCAGCCGGACTTGCGGGCAAGTGCCCGGATCGACTGACCGTCTTCGGTGTGAGCGAGATAGCGAAGTGCAGCCTCCGGCACCCAGGACGGGACCGTCCAGGCTTCCGGGTCGGCCGGAACGGTTCCCGGCATGACAAAAAATCCTTTCCCCGGCCGTTGTCCGGCCCGTGTTCTTATCCCCAAAAGCGCGCACAGCGTAGCGAGGGATAAGTTTCTCAATGGTTAATGGTTAACCATTCCCAACATCATTGTTCTCAATGGATAAACTTGTCTGACCACATCGTGCGGCGGGTCGGCGGGACGCAACACCCGGTGCACGTGTGTAGGGTTCGGCCTTTTCCGGCGGATGCGTTCCGCCCGCTGAAGGAGACGCCGATGCAGGATGTCCTGACCCGCCTGGAAACCATGCGCCGCCCGCCGCTGCTGCTGCAGGCCGCGCGGATCGCCGCGGCCGAATACCGGCGCGAGCGGACGCTGCCACGCTTCTTCGGCCTGGCCGCCCTGCCGCGCCCGGCCGAGGCGTTGGTGCAGTTGATCGAGATCGAGGGGTGGCATGACGACGGCCGCCGCGCGGGCGACGCGGCCTATTCGGTCATTCGCCACGTCGAGGCGATGACCGCGCTCCTCGGCGAAGCGCAGATCCTGCAGGAGGCACGGGCGGCGCAGCTGGCGGGCGCCTGAGGCCCGCAACGGCACCTCAGACGAAGGCGTCCGGCATCTCGGCCTTGCGGCGGGCGACGAAGGCGGCCAGCGCCTCGGCGATCGCGGGGTCGAGCGCGGGCTGCTGGTAGGCCGCCAAAAGCTTCTCGACCCGGATGGCCGCCAGCGCCTGCGTGTCGCGGGCGCCCTCTTCCTCCCAGGTTTCGAAGGGCTTGTAGTCCAGCACCTCGGTCCGCCAGAACGCGGACTTGAAATTCGCCTGCGTGTGCGCGCAGCCGAGGAAGTGACCGCCCGGCCCGACCTCGCGCAGGGCATCCATCGCCTGCGCGTTCTCGTCCATCGCCACGCCCTGCGCCATCTTGTGCAACGCGCCCAGCTGGTCGGCATCCATCACGAACTTCTCGAACGACGACACCAGCCCGCCCTCGAGCCAGCCGCAGGCGTGCAGCATGAAGTTCACCCCGCCCAGAAGCGCCGCGTTCAGCGTATTGGCCGTTTCATAGGCCGCCTGCGCATCCGGCAGCTTCGACCCGCAGAGCCCACCACCAGATCGGAATGGCAGGTTCATCCGCCGCGCCAGCTGACCCGCGCCATAGAGGATCTGCGACGCCTCGGGCGTGCCGAAGGTGGGCGCGCCGGAGTTCATGTCGATCGAGGTCACGAAGGCGCCGAAGATCACCGGCGCGCCGGGACGGACCAGCTGCGAATAGGCCACGCCCGCCAGCACCTCGGCCAGCACCTGGGTCAGGGTGCCCATGACCGAGACCGGCGCCATCGCACCGCCGACGATGAAGGGGCTGATGATCGCCGCCTGCATATTCGCGGCATAAACCTCGAGCGCACCCATCATCGTGTCGTCGAAGGTAAGGGGCGAGTTGATGTTGATGAGCGAGGTCATCACCGTGTTCTCGGCCACGAAGCCCTCGCCAAAGAGGATCTTGCACATGTCGACCGAATCCTGCGCCCGGCTGGGTTCGGTGACCGATCCCATGAAAGGCTTGTCGGTCAGCGTCATGTGGGCCGCGACCATGTCGAGGTGACGCTTGTTCACCGGCACGTCCGTCGGTTCGCAGACCGTGCCGCCGGAATGGTGCAGCCACTTTGCCATGTGCCCCAGCTTCACGAACTTCTCGAAATCCGCCATCGTCGCATAGCGGCGGACGCTGCCCTCGCGCACGAAGGGCGGGCCATAGACCGGGGCGAGGACAAGGTTCTTCCCGCCGATCTCGACCGATTTCTCGGGGTTGCGGGCGTGCTGGGTGAACGACGACGGCGCCGTGCCACAGAGCTTTCGTGCCAGTCCGCGCGGGATGCGCACGCGTTCGCCGGTGATGTCGGCCCCGGCCTCGCGCCAGCGATCGAGCGCGGCGGGGTTGTTCACGAAGTTCACCCCGATCTCTTCCAGCACCGTCTCGGCGTTGTGCTCGATGATCTGGAGCGCCTCTTCGCCGAGAAGCTCCATGTTGGGGATGTTGCGTTCGATGAACCGTGCGGTTTCGATGTTCACCGCCGTGCGTTCTGCCCGACGCGCGGCTCCGCCGCCGCTCCGTGCCTTGCGCCGTGCGCCTGCTTCGCTCATGTCCGGCCCTTTCACTGCGGGCCGAAACGGATCGGCCCCTTGGCGAGTGTCATAGCCGCTCGGGGGTCATCGGCTCGGATCATTTGCGGCGGTCTGCGCGGAAAAGCGACATTCCCCGAAGGGAGGCCGCGTCAGGCCAGCGCCTTGCCAAGCCGCGGCAGCCGCGCCTTTTTGAGCAGCGCGCGCATGGTCCAGTCCTCGCCCGACAGCCGCCGGGCCGTCGCCAGCACATCCTCTGCCACCGCGCGCACCGGGTCGGGACTGGCCTGGAAGTATCCCAGCAGGAAGTTGTCGGGATCGACCCGCGACAGCCCGTCCTCGGCCAGCACCTGCTGCGGAAAGTCCTTGGCGTTGGTGGTGACGATGACATCGGCATGGCCCACGACGGCCGCCGCCAGCACATGGATGTCGGCCGGATCGGGCAACCAGAAGCGATCTTCCTGCCCGGGCTGAAGCCGCACCTCGGACCGCGGCCAGTTGGCCTGCAGCATCGCGATCTCGCCCCGCGCCTGTGCCTCGACCTCCGCGCCGAAACGGCGGCCGGTATGCGCCCATTCCTCGAGGATGCGGGGCGACCACAGCGGCTGGTAGAGCCCGGCCCGCGCGGTGCCGATCAGCATTTCGCGCATCACCGTGGGATAGAGCACGCAGGCGTCGAGCAGCGCCTTCATAGCCGGTAGAACAGCGCCTTGAGGTAGCCGCTTTCGGCCAGTTGCGGGTGCATCGGGTGATCGGGGCCCGCATAGCCGGTGTGGATCAGCGTCCCCTTGCGCCCGGCCCGCCCGATCCCGCGGGTCGAGGCCTGCCGGAACTTCGACAGGTCCGCCGCGTGCGAGCAGGAGCAGAGGCCGAGATATCCACCCTCGTTCACCAGCCCGGCGGCCAGCCGCGCGACACGTTCATAGGCCCGCAGCCCCGCCTCCAGCGCCTGCTTGTTCGGAGCAAAGGCGGGCGGGTCGCAGATCACCACGTCAAAGGTCTCGCCCGCGTCGGCCAGCGCGGTCATCACGTCAAAGGCATCGCCCTTGCGGGCCGCGAACCGGTCGGACATGCCGCCGGCCTCGGCCCCCTGCGCGGCGAGGTCGAGCGCCGGTTGCGATCCGTCGACGCAGAGCGCGCTCTGCGCCCCCGCCGCCAGCGCGGCCAGGCCGAAGCCGCCGACATGGGAAAAGACGTCGAGCACGCGGGCGCCCTTGGCCAGGCGCTGCGCAAAGGCATGGTTCGGCCGCTGGTCGTAGAACAGCCCGGTCTTCTGGCCGCCGGTCAGGTCGGCCATGTAGGTCGCGCCGTTCATCGGCACGGCCACGGGCGCGTCGGGGGCGACCCCGGCCATCACCGCGTCCACGTCATCGAGCCCTTCCAGCCCGCGCGCCCGTCCGCTGGCGCTCTTCAGCACGTTGGCGCAGCCGGTGACCCTGACCAGCGCGGCCACCAGCGGCGCGATCAGCACGTCGGCCCAGGCGGCGTTCGGCTGCACCACGCAGGTGTCGCCGAAGCGGTCGATCACCGCGCCGGGCAGCCCGTCGGCCTCGGCGTGGATCAGCCGGTAGTAGGGCGCGTCGAACAGCCGTTCGCGCATCTCCAGCGCCCGGCTTATCCGCGCGGCGAACCACGCCTCGTCCGGTGCCGCAGCGCCCGCCTCGTCCAGCACCCGCGCGAAGATGCGCGAGTTGGGGTTCACCGCCACCAGCGCCAGCGGCGCGCGCTCGGCATCCTCCAGCAGCGCGACGGTGCCCGGCGCGATGCCCTTGGTGCGGCGGTCGGTGACGACCTCGTTGTCATAGACCCAGGGTGCACCGTGGCGGATGGCGCGGGCGTTGGCCTTGGGCTTCAGGCGGATCACGGGGATGTCGGATGTGCTCATGCGCCCTCCTCTACTCCGTCTTCGGCCGCCCGGGAAGGGCCGGAACGCCGCTGTCCGCTTGCCCTGCCCCCGCGGCAGGGCTAGCTATTCCGCATGGCCGATCCCACGCCCTACACCGAATATCACAAGGACGGCTCCGTCTGGGCCCGGGGCCAGAAGCTGGACGACCTGCCGACGGGGTACTGGGAATGGTTCCGCCTCGATGGCACGCGGATGCGGTCGGGCCATTTCGAGGCCGGAGAGCCCGTCGGCGAATGGACCACCTACGACAAGACCGGCGCCGTCTACAAGGTCACCACCCGCAAGCCCAGGCCACCCCGCTGACCGCCCGCACACCCGCACAATGGCCCGCGTCGTGCCGTTGTTATCGCTAACATCGCCTGTTAAGATGACGCCAGGACCAGGAGACGCGCCATGCCCCTCAACCCAACCATCGCCGCCGTGACCGACCGGATCCGCGAACGCTCCGCCCCCACGCGCGAGGCCTACCTGGCGCGGATGCACGCGGCGGCGGAAAAGGGCCCGGTGCGTGCGCACCTGACCTGCGGCAACCAGGCCCATGCCTATGCCGGCATGCCCGCCGATCAGGACGCGCTGTCGAAGGGCCACGCCCCCAACATCGGGATCGTGACCGCCTACAACGACATGCTCTCGGCCCATCAGCCCTATGAACGCTTCCCGGCCCTGATCCGCGACACCGCCCGCGCGCAGGGCGCCACCGCGCAGGTCGCGGGCGGCGTGCCCGCGATGTGCGACGGCGTCACCCAGGGCCAGCCGGGGATGGAGCTCTCGCTCTTCTCGCGCGACGTGATCGCGATGGCGGCGGGGATCGCGCTGTCGCACAACTGCTACGACGCGGCGCTCTACCTCGGCGTCTGCGACAAGATCGTGCCGGGCCTTGTGATGGCCGCGGCGACCTTCGGGCACATCCCGGCGATCTTCCTGCCCGCGGGGCCGATGCCCTCGGGCCTGCCGAACGACGAAAAGGCCAAGGTCCGCCAGCAGTTCGCGGCAGGCGAGGTCGGCCGGGCCGAGCTTATGGCGGCCGAGATGGCGTCCTACCATTCTCCGGGCACCTGCACCTTCTACGGCACCGCGAATTCGAACCAGATGCTGATGGAGTTCATGGGCCTGCACCTGCCCGGCGCCTCCTTCGTGAACCCGAACACGCCGCTCCGCGACGCGCTGACCGTGGCGGGCACCGAACGCGCGCTCGAGATCACGGCGCTCGGCAACGACTACCGCCCGGCGGGCGAGGTGCTGGACGAACGCGCCTTCGTCAACGGGATCGTCGGGCTGATGGCGACCGGCGGGTCGACCAACCTCGTCCTGCACATGCCGGCGATGGCACGGGCGGCGGGCATCCAGCTCGCCACCGAGGATTTCGACGAGATCAGCCAGGCCACGCCGCTGATGGCCAAGGTCTATCCCAACGGCCTGGCCGACGTGAACCATTTCCACGCCGCCGGTGGCCTCGGCTACATGATCGGCGAACTGCTGAAGGCGGGCCTCCTGCACGAGGACGTCAAGACCGTCGCGGGCGACGGCCTGTCGCGCTACACCGAGGAGCCGTTCGTCGAAGGTGGCCGCGTCACCTGGAAACCCGGTGCGGGCATCAGCCAGAACGACCGCATCGTGCGCCCGGCCCACGATCCGTTCCAGCAGACCGGCGGGCTGAAGCGCCTGCGCGGCAACCTGGGCGACGGGATCATGAAGGTCTCGGCGGTGAAATCCGACTACCACGTGATCGAGGCGCCCGCCCGCATCTTCGAGGACCAGGCGGCGGTCAAGACCGCGTTCAAGAACGGCGAGTTCACCGAGGACACGGTGGTCGTCGTCCGCTTCCAGGGCCCGCGCGCCAACGGGATGCCCGAACTGCATTCGCTGACCCCGACGCTGGCCGTCCTGCAGGACCGCGGGCTGAAGGTGGCGCTGGTGACCGACGGCCGGATGTCCGGCGCCTCCGGCAAGGTGCCCGCCTGCATCCACGTCGCGCCCGAGGCCGCCGACGGCGGGCCGCTGGCGCAGTTGCAGGACGGCGACATCGTCCGGGTCGACGCGGTGGCGGGTACGCTGTCCACCCCCGCCGACCTCTCGGCCCGCGCGGTGCGCCAGCCGGACCTGTCGGCCAACGGCTTCGGCATCGGCCGCGAGCTCTTCGAGAACTTCCGCCGCTACGCCGCCCCCGCCACCGCCGGTGCGTCGAACGTCGTCTGACATCTTCATCTTGCTGAAAAAACTCCCGCCGGAGGCATCCAGACCATGACGCCCGAAACCGCCAGCACCCATGCCGAGCGCCTTTGCCGCCTCGCGCCGGTGATCCCCGTCATCACCATCCACGACGCGGCCGATGCCCGCCCCCTGGCCGAGGCGCTGGTCGCCGGCGGCCTGCCCGTGCTCGAGGTCACGCTGCGCACGCCCGCGGCCCTCGACGCGATCCGTGCCATGGCGGGGGTCGAAGGGGGCGAGGTCGGTGTCGGCTCCCTGCTCACCCCCGAACAGGTGACCGAGGCGGTCGCCGCGGGCGCGACCTTCGGCGTCTCGCCGGGCGCCACGGACAAGCTGCTGACCGCCGCCGAGCAGGCCGGCCTGCCGATGCTTCCCGGCGCGGCCACCGCGAGCGAGGCGATGCGCCTCCTGGAACGCGGCTACCGGGTGCAGAAGTTCTTTCCGGCCGAGGCCTCGGGCGGGGTGGCGGCGATCAAGGGCATCGGCGCGCCGATCCCGGGGATCCTATTCTGCCCGACCGGCGGCGTGACCCCGCAGAACGCGGGTGACTACCTCGCCCTGCCGAACATCGCCTGCGTCGGCGGGTCCTGGGTCTGCCCCGAAAAGCTGATCGCCGCGGGCGACTGGGCCGCGATCGAGGACCTGGCGCGCGAGGCCGCAGCGCTCGGCGGCTGACCGGCGCGTCCCGTTGGAATGTGGTCGGCGCCGGTAGGACCCCGCGTAGGGCGGGGTTCCACCCCACCCGCGCCACCGCTCACTGCATCCGCCCGCGCCGTCCGCCGCGACGCCCTGACGGCACCATGCCCGCACGCCCCTCGCGCAGGATGCCGGTCATCGGGTGGTCCGGCGCCTCGGCCCCGTAGGTCTCGATCAGCGCGTCCAGCGCCGGGCCCGTGTCGGTGCCGTCCGGCAGGCTCAACGCCCAGTCCATGAAGATCGACCGGCACTCCTCCAGCCCGATCCCCTCGATCCGGTAGCTTTCCCGGATCAACCCCTTGGGGTCGTTCACGTCCCTGATCATCCGCTCTCCTCCTCGTATCCCGCCAGCGCCCGGTCGATCACCGCCGCCGCCCGCCCGGTCGCTTCCTCGTACCGCGCCTCGAGCGCGGCGATGTCGCTGGCCCCGGTCTCGCGCAGCAGCATCTCGCGCCCGCCCTCGCCGATCGCGTCGGGGTCGAGCGGGCGGTCGCTGAGCAGTTTCGCCACCTGCCCCAGCTGCCAGCAGAGGTCGTAGGCCGCCAGCAGGTCGGCGCGGTCGCCGACCGACAGCCAGCCGCAGTCCACCGCCCCGTCGAGGCCGGTGACCAGCGGGCCCGAGGGCACGCCGCCGATCAGCGCGCCCGCCTGGGCGATCAGCTCGATCTCCTGGTTTCGTCCGGGGCCGGTCTTGACCTCCCAGGCGTCGGGCGTCCGGGCCTGGGCAATGCGGCTGCGCATCTCGGCCACGGCCGACAGGATCTCGTCCCGGTCGCGGCCACGGGCCTGCAACTTGTCGCGGAAGGCGGTCACGTCATCGCCAAGCGCCGCGCCCTCGGCCCCGACCGCGGCCACGACGCGCGCGCGGGTCATGGCCAGGTGTTCCCAGACCCAGGCCTGGTCCGCCTGGTAGTCGCGGAACGACGGCCAGGAGGTCGCGACCGGCCCCTGGTTGCCCGAGGGGCGCAGCCGCATGTCGGCCTCGTAGAGCCGCCCTTCCGACATCGGCGCGGTCAGCGCGGTGACCAGAGCCTGCGTCAGGCGGGCGTAGTAGGTCCGCACGTCGAGCGGGCGGCGGCCATCGGACGCCTCGGCCGTGCCCGCGTCGTAGATCACGATCTGGTCGAGGTCGGACCGTGCATTGAGCCGCCCGGCGCCCAGCGATCCCATGCCCAGCACCACCGCGCCGCGCCCCGGCAGGTCGCCATGCTTGCGCGCGAACTCCGTCGCGACCACCGGGAAGAGGCAGCGCAGCACCGCCTCGGCCAGCTCGGCATATTCCGCCCCGGCGGCCTTGGCGTCGATCAGCCCGCGCAGGTGGTGCACCCCGATGCGGAAATGCCAGTCCTTCTGCCAGCGCCGGGCGGCGTCGAGCTTGCGTTCATAATCCGCCTCGGTTTGCAAAGTAGTGTCGAGGTCGTTGCAAAGCGTGTCCAGCCCCGGCCACTTGGCAAAGAAATCCCCCCCGATCACCGCGTCGAACACCCCCGCATTGCGTGACAGGTAGGCCGCCAGTTCCGGCGCGGTGCCGACGATGTCGCCCAGCAGGTCGATCAGCTGGGGGTTCGCCTCGAAAAGGGAAAAGAGCTGCACACCCGCGGGCAGGCCCGACAGGAAATGGTCGAACGCCACCAGCGCCTCGTCCGGCTTTGCGGCGCGCGCCAGCCGTTTCAGCATCTCGGGCCGCAGCCGTTCGAAGATCGCCCGCGCCCGTTCCGACCGCAGCGCCGGATAGCCGCGCCAGCGGGCGACGATGGCCTCGTCAAAGGTGATCTGAGGCGCGGCCGGATCCTCGGCCGGGGTTTCGAACCCCTCGCGGGCAAAGAAGCCGTCGGTGAGGTCGCGCACCTCTTCCAGCCGGCCCCGGACCTCGGCCTTCAGCTCTGCGGCGTCGCGGTCCATGAAACAGGCCAGCCGCGCGAACCCCTCTTCGGTGGTCGGCAGGGCGTGGGTCTGTGCGTCATTGACCATCTGCACCCGGTGCTCGACCTCGCGATGCGCGCGGTAGGCGGCGGTCAGTTTCTCGGCCATGTCGGCGGGGATCCAACCCTTCTGCGCCAGCAGCGCCAGGGCCGGAACGGTGCCCCGCACCCGCAGGTCCGGATCGCGCCCGCCCGCGACGATCTGGTGGAACTGGGCAAAGAACTCGATCGCGCGGATGCCGCCGGTGCCCTGCTTCATGTCAAAGCCGGGCAGATCAAGCCCGCCGTGCAAGCCCTTGTGATCCTTGATCCGGACCCGCATGTCATGGGCGTCCTGGATGGCCGCGAAGTCGAGGTGGCGGCGCCAGACGAAGGGTCGCAGCTCCTGCTGGAAGCGCTCTCCCCGCGATGTCCCCGGCACAGGGCCGCGCCTTGATCCAGGCCGCCCGCTCCCATGTCCGGCCAAGGCTTTCGTAGTAGCGCTCCGCCGCCTCCATCCCCAGGCAGACCGGCGTGACCGAGGGGTCGGGCCGCAGCCGCAGGTCGGTGCGAAAGACGTATCCCTCCCCGGTGATATCCGACAGCATGGCCGCCCACTTCCGCGTCGCGCGGATGTAGGCGGGCCGCGCCTCGAGGAAGGCTTCGGCGTCGAACCGCGTCTCGTCGAACAGAACGATCAGGTCGATGTCCGAGGAATAGTTGAGCTCCCCGCCCCCATCTTGCCCATGGCAAAGGCGACCATCCCGGTGCCGGTGTCCAGATCGCCCTCGTCGATCCCCGGCAGCTTGCCCCGCCGCACCTCGTGGGCCAGCGCCGCCCGCATCGCGCGGGCCACGGCCAGGTCGGCGAAATCGGTCAGCCGCCCGGTCACGCCCTCCAGTGCCCAGACCCCGCCGAGGTCGCAGAGCCCGGTCAGCAGCGCCACCCGCCGCTTGGCCCGACGCAGCTCGGAGGCGAGATCGTCCTCCAGTCCGCCGACGCGCGCCATCTCGGCATCGAAGGCACCCTCGGGGTCGTCCAAGGCTTCGGCCAGCCAGTCGCCTTCCTTCGCCATGAGCCCCGACAGGTAAGGGCTGCACCCGCCCGCGCCGCGGATCAGATCCGCCGCCGCGCCGGACAGGCCGGGCATCAGATCAAGCGCCTCGCCCCCCCGTTCGGCATCGAAGGGGCGCGGACAGCGGGTCATGCGGGAGGCGATGGTCATGCCGGCACCTTACGCCCGCGCCCGGGCTGGTCAATCCGCCGCCACACTGGCAGAACCTGCGGAACAACCATCGCGGAGGCCCCATGAGCAAGAGCAAGAAACGCGTCATCCAGGCGCTCGAGGATGCGGGCATCGCTGCCGAGATCGTGGAACTGAAAGAGGCCAAGACCGCCCAGATGGCCGCCGACGGTGTCGGCTGCGCGCTGGACCAGATTGCCAAGTCGATCATCTTCCGCGGCGAGGACAGCGGCGAGGCGGTGCTGTTCCTGACCGCGGGCGGCAACCGGGTCGACGATGCCAAGGCCAGCGCGGTGGCCGGAGAGCCGCTTGGCAAGGCCGACGCGGCCCTGATCCGGGCGCAGACAGGGTTCGCGATCGGCGGCGTGGCGCCCGTGGGGCACCTGAACCCGATCCGCGCCTACCTCGACCCGCGACTCATGGACTTCGACGTGATCTGGGCCGCCGCCGGTACGCCGCACCATGTCTTTGCGCTGAAACCGGCCGATTTGCCCCGCCTGACGGGCGCGCAAGTGGCTGATTTCATTAGCTGAGCCAGAAAAATGTAAAAAAGCTTCACATCGACCCTTGCGGGAAGGGCCGCGGGTTGCCATCTGTTGCAATGTGAAAAGCATTCACATCGACCCAACAACGGAGATGACCACGATGACCCCCGCCACCGCAACGGCCCAGACCTATGAAAGACCCATGGGTTGGCTGTCGAAAAGCGAGGCTTGGCTCGACAGCAAGGGCAAAGGCGCCTGGATCGCCGTGATGATTTTGGGCTTCATCTTTTTCTGGCCCGTTGGCCTCGCCCTTCTTGCCTACATGATCTGGAGCAAACGCATGTTTTCGAAATCCTGCGGCCGCCGCGGCCGGAACCATGAAATGCGCCGTTCGGGCTATGCCGCGATGAAATCCAGCGGCAACACCGCCTTCGACGCCTACAAGTCCGAGACGCTGCAACGGCTCGAACAGGAACAGGAAGCCTTCGAGGCCTTCCTCCAGCGCCTGCGCGACGCCAAGGACAAGGCCGAGTTCGACCAGTTCATGGACGACCGCGACCGCCGTGCCCGCGAAGAGGCCGAAAAGGACGAACGCGAAGACGCGTGAGCCCGCTGGCCCGGACCGGCCCCTCGTTCCCCGGGGGCCGGTTCCCATTTCAGGACATGATACGATGACGATGTATTACGACGCCCTCGCCCTGCCCGATCCCGATACGCAGCCCGAATTCTATTCCGGCGTGCCGCTCAAGCGCCTGCTGGCCTGGATCGTGGACACCGCGCTGATCCTGGCGCTCTGCCTGCTGGTCCTGCCCTTCACCGCCTTCACCGGCCTCTTCTTCTTCCCGCTGCTGATGATGGTGACCGGCTTCCTCTATCGCTGGGCCACGCTCAGCGGCGGCTCGGCGACCTGGGGGATGCGGCTGCTGTCGATCGAAATCCGGCGCGCCGACGGCGACCGCCTGGATGGCGGCACTGCCTTCCTGCACACGATGGGCTACACGATCTCGATCGCCTTCTTCGTGGTGCAGCTGGTCTCGATGGTGCTGATGGCCACCACCTATCGCGGCCAGGGGGTAAGCGATTATCTGCTGGGAACGGTGGCGCTGAACCGCGCCGCCTGACCTGCAAGGCCCTCTGCGAAAACACATATGGGGCGGCTCGGGGCCGCCCAAATCGCTGCGGAACTCTGGTATTGGCCTGTTGGGTGGGGGCTGGTAACGTGCGATCCGGGAATCTGCCAACTTTATCGCATGCGTCATACCTTACCGCTCGCACCACAATTCTATGTGACGGCCCCGCAGCCCTGTCCCTATCTGGACGGGCGGATGGAGCGGAAGCTGTTCACCGCCCTGCAGGGCGACAATGCCGGGCGGCTTAACGACTGCCTGTCCAAGCAGGGTTTCCGGCGCTCGCAGAACGTCCTTTACCGCCCCTCCTGCGCCGATTGCGCGGCCTGCCTGTCGGCCCGGATCGCGGTGGCCGATTTCCAGCCCTCGCGCAGCCAGCGGCGGACCCTGAACCGCAACAGCGCGCTGACCCGCACCGCGACCTCGCCCTGGGCGACCGAGGAACAGTACGACCTCTTCCGCAGCTACCTCGACAGCCGGCACGCCGACGGCGGCATGGCCGACATGGACGTCTTCGAGTTCGCCGCGATGATCGAAGAGACGCCGATCCGCTCGCGCGTGGTCGAATACCACGATCCGCAGGACGGGCTGACCGCGGTGTCGCTGACCGACGTGCTCGATGACGGGCTGTCGATGGTCTATTCGTTCTACGACCCGAACCGGCCAAAGGAATCGCTCGGCACCTACCTGATCCTCGACCATGTCGAGATCGCGCGCGAGGCGGGCCTGCCCTACGTCTACCTCGGCTACTGGGTGCCCGGATCGCCCAAGATGGGCTACAAGGCCAAGTTCTCGGGGCTGGAGCTCTACGTCGACGGCAAGTGGCAGAAGATGACCCGGCCCGAGGATTACGAGAGCGAGACGCATCCCCTTTCGGTCGATCCGATCGGCGAGCAGGTGGCGAACATCACCCTGCCCGACGTCCGCCCCGCCACCCCGCGGGACTGACCTGGCACCTTTCGGCCTCCGCCGCCCCTGTCACGTGACATGAAAACGCCGCGCGACTCTCCGTCACGCGGCGCAACTGTTTCGCAATCCCGGGCGATCACATCCCGATCAGCTGGTCCATGCTGATCGATGGCTGGTCGCAGCCGGCCTCGCCCACGATCTTGGCGGGCACCCCGGCGACCGTCTTGCAGGGCGGCACGTCGTGCAGCACCACCGACCCCGCCGCGATGCGCGAGCAGTGGCCGATGCGGATGTTGCCCAGCACCTTGGCCCCGGCCCCGATCAGCACGCCATCCTCGATCTTGGGGTGACGGTCCTCGTCTTCCTTGCCCGTCCCGCCGAGTGTGACGGAATGCAGCATCGAGACGTTGTCGCCCACGACGGCGGTCTCACCGATGACGATGGAATGCGCGTGGTCGATCATCACGCCCTTGCCCATCCGGGCATTGGGGTGAATGTCGACGCCGAAGATTTCGCTGACCCGCATCTGGAAGAAATACGCAAGGTCGCTGCGCCCCTCGCCCCAGAGCCAGTGCGCCACGCGATGCGCCTGCAGCGCCTGGAAGCCCTTGAAGAACAGCACTGGCTGCAGGAAGCGATGGCAGGCCGGGTCACGGTCATAGACCGCCGCGATGTCCGCCCGCGCGGCATCCGCCAGCCAGGTGTCCGACCCGAACGCCTCGTCGCAGATCTCGCGCAGGATCTGCGCCGACATCTCGTGGCTCGCCAGCTTGGCCGAGATCCGGTAGGCCAGCGCGCGTTCCAGCGTCGGGTGGTGCAGCACGGAGGAATGGATCAACCCGCCCAGAAGGGGCTCATCCCGCACCGCCTGTTCAGCTTCGGTGGTGATCCGGGCCCAGACCGGGTCCAGCTTCGCCAGTTTCGCTCTCGTCTCGGCCATGGTCCGCCCTCTCGCGTTTGCAGCGACAGGGTACCAGATAGCGATGCCCGCGGAAAACGCAAACCCGTGATGCGGTCAATCACGTGGAAAAATGGCCACGCAGGGTCAAGCCGACAGGACAAGCTCCCGGAACGGACCGGCGCCGTAGAGCGCCGACACCTGCGCCACCCGCACGGTGAAAAGCCCCGCCGCCAGCCCGTCCGCCGCCTGCGCGGCGGCGCCATAGGTCCATTCCGACTGGTTCACCTGCACCTCGCGCAGCAACGTGCCTCCCTGCTCGACGCGCACGAGGTAAAGCTCCCGCTCCTCGCCAAGCGGCACGTCGAGGCCCTCCCAGCTGTCGCCCCCGATCCGCGTCCGCCGGACCCAATCGACGACAACACTGCCGCCCGACCAGCTGCCCGAAAGATGCACCGGCGCATACGGCCGCAGCCCGTTGCCGTCGAAGGCCAGCACCTCGTGCCGATAGGACGGATCATCCACCGGCCGCAGCGCCGGCCCGATGCGGTAGTGCCGCGCCCGCCCGCGCTGATCCAGCCGCATGCCGATCTGGTCCGGCACCCCGTTCATCAGCACCACGCGACTGCCGGCGGGCCAGGTGGCGGGCATCAGCGCATCGCTGCCCAGCTGTCCCCGCAACCGGTGCCGCAGCACCCATGTCTTCGGTGCGACCAGCTCGGCATCGCGGAACTGGAACAGCTCCCAGTTGCCCGACGTGCCGTCACCGATGGCGACAAGGTTCGCCCCCGCGAGAAACGCGCTCTCGGTGACCGAGGCGAGCGTGCCACTCGTCAGCTTTACCTGCAGCCCCTCTCCGTAGTCGATCACCCCGACCGGCCCCGCCGCCAGCGCGGTCTCGGTGTAGCCCACGGTCGACCGCCGCGTGACCTCGGAATTCAGCGCATAGCCCGCGTCCTCGTCCGAGGCATAGACCGCCACCGCGCCGGGCCAGGGTGCCGCCGTCACCGCCAGGTGCGGCGCGTGCGGCACCTCCTCGCCGGTCATCAACGGCAGGTCCAGGAACAGCGGCAGCACCGGCACCGGCGGCACGAACCGGCTGAGAGTCGCGCCATCCTCCTCCATGTCCACCGGGCGGTAGGTCTCGGGCTCGATCCGCACCGCCTCGACCAGCGCATGCGGCCCCTGCTCCACCCGGTCGATCCGGAAGAGCCCCGCGCCATCCGCCACCGGCAGCTGCACCACGTCGCCCGCGCCAAGGTCCCGGCGCGACGGCGGCAGCGCGATCCGGACCCCGTCGCGCGCCACCCGCGCCTCGCTCAGCCATCGCTCGAGCACCTGGCGCCCCTCGCCGCGCGTCATCGCCAGCGGCACCTCCGACGACGACACCGCCCGGCTCTTCTCGTCCGGCAGCACCGCCTCCTCGGCGACGACCGCGAACTCGGCATCCGCCTCGAGGAACTTCAGCCGCAACCGCCCCGACAGCTCCGCCTCGGGTGTCCGGGTCTCCTCGATCCGGCCCTCCAGCTCGTCCGTCACCGCCAGGTCGTCCTCGCCCAGCACTGCCGTCGCCTTGCCGTCCCGCATCCGGAACCGCAGTACGCCCTCCCGCTCGACCGCGTCGAAACCATAGCGCAGCATCAGCGGCTGCAACCCGCCCCGCGCCGCGCCGACCTCGTCCAAAACGTAGCCGCTGACATGGCCGTGGAGCGCCGAGACGTCGAAGGCCTCCAGCCCCGCGTCCCGGCAGAACTCGGCCACGACCGACGCCAGCGACCGCCCCGAGGCGCGCCCGGTGATCCAGTGCCCGGCACCGTAGTTGCCCCCGTCGCTCCAGACATCCAGCACGCGGGGAAACGCCGGGAAGGGCCGCGCGTCCCAGGCCCAGACATGGGCGCGGCCCATGTCGATCATCCGCCCGCCGTATTCCACCGAAAGCGGGTTCTTCACCGGGTCGGCCCAGTATTCGTGCATCACCCGCAGGTACTGCGCCTGGATCACCGGATCGCGTCGCCCGGTCGAAGCGCGCGGCAACGCGCTTTCCGACGACTTGGGATCGAGGAACAGGTTCGGCTGGTTCGTCCCCTTGTCGACAGCGGCACACCCCAGTTCGGTGAACCAGATCGGCTTGCCCTCGGGCAGCCAGGCGGTCGGCGCGGCCTGCCGCACGCCGCCGATCCGCTCGTGGTGCGGGGACGACCACCAACTGCGCAGGTCCTTGTAGCGATAGACCCACGGCTCGCCATGGGCGCCGTCGGTGATAGGGGTGCGGATCTGCGCCGCCGCGGCCTCGGGGGAATGGTAGAACCAGTCGAACCCCTCGCCCCCCTCGATATTGGCGGCAAGGTAATCGGGATCGTAGATCGTCCCCCAATGGGCATCGAGGTGATCGTCCCCCTCGCGCCAGTCTGACAGCGGCATGTAGTTGTCGATCCCGACGAAATCGACCTCGGGATCGGCCCAGAGCGGATCGAGGTGAAAGAACACGTCGCCCGACCCGTCCTGCGGGTGATAGCCGAAGTACTCGCTCCAGTCCGCGGCATAGCCGATCCTGGCACCCGGCAGCAGCACCCGCACCTCGGCCGCCAGCGCGCGCAGGGCATCCACCGCCGGGAAGCTGTTCCCCGCCCCCCGCGCCTGCGTCAGGCTGCGCATCTCGGACCCGATGCAGAAACTGTCGACCCCGCCCGCCGCCGCACAGAGCGCCGCGCAGTGCAGGATGAACCGCCGGAACCGCCACTGGGCCGGGCCGGAATAGCTGACCGCCCCCGGCGACACCGCGAAATCCGCGGCCGAAGCCGTGCCGAAGAACGTCGCCACCTGCGCCGCAGCCGTCGCCGTGCCGTCCGGCGATCCGGGCCGGCCGGGGGCCTCGGACAGCGTGATCCGCCCCCGCCACGGCAGGGTGGGCTGGTCGTCCGCATCGCTCCACGGATCGGGCAGGCCGTTGCCCGCCAGCTGCTCCATCAGGATGAAGGGATAGAACATGACCCGCTTGCCGCGCGCGTTCATCTCGCGGATCGCCTCGATCACCGAGGCATCCGCCGGCGTCCCGCCGTAGACCGGCCGCCCCCAGGCATCGCTGCCGACCACGCCCGCCGTGTCCCGGTCGAGCCCGGCAACCGTCCAGGGCATCTCGCGCCCGTCAGCCTCCTTGTGTTCCACCCGGGGCCGCACCTGGCACTGACCGCAGCGCAGGTCGTCGCCGAACCAGCTCACCACCAGCGAAATACCCTGGCAGTCCACCAGGCTCGCGTCCAGCTCGTCCAGTGCGGTCGGCAGGTCGGCCTTGCCCGACGCGGTGTTCACGTTCGCCATCCGCACGGTGCCGTGACCGTGGTCAAAGCTGACCGGCGTGGTCGCGAGCGCGTATTCCCCGCTGCCCGGCATCATCGCCACCGCCCGCACCGCGCGGGTGGGCGAAAACGCGCCCTCCGGCTGTCCGGCGGGCGCGGGTCGGATCACCTCGATCGCGAATTGCGGCACCCGGTTGCCGAACGGCTCCAACGCGAGGTCCTCGAACACGACATAGGCCAGCCCGCGATAGGCCGGCACCTGCCCCGCACCTTCCATCGCCTCGATCCGCGGATCGGGCAGTTGCGTCCCGGACCCGCGATAGACCCTGATCGACAGCGTATCCTGCGCGATCTGCATGCCGTCCGCCCAGATCCGCCCGATTCCCGAGATCTCGCCTTCGCAGAGTGCAACCGCCAGGCTCACCCGGTAGCTGTAGCTGCGCGTTTTGGGCTGCGACGGGGCGCCCTTGCCACCGCCCGAGGTGGTGACGATCTCCTCGAACTGCGAGGCCCAGATCACCTGCCCCGCAACTCGCATGCGGCCATAGACGCGTGCCACCGGATCGCCTTCGCCCACGCCGGTCAGGCGGAAATGATCGACCTTGCCGGTCTCGACCACCTCGGACCCCTGCCCCAGCAGCCGCTGGTCTATGACCCGGCCCAGCGTCGCGCCCACGAACCGTCCCGCCGCCGCGGCCGACAGCCCAAGGACCGAGCCGCCGATCGACCCGCCGACCGCCGCGCCGACGGCGGAAAGGATTACCGTTGCCATGACTGTTCCCCCGCGTTCAGTGTCCCGCCGGAAAGGCGAACCGTGCCACGATCCGCCGCCGCCAGGGCAGGCTCAGAGGGCTTTCCACTACGCCCTGCCCGGAATAGGCGTGCACGAACGACGCCCCCGCCCCGATCCGGCCCGCGATGCCCAGATGCTTGGCCACCGCGCCGTCCCGCATCCGGAACAAAAGCACGTCGCCTTCCGCCTCCGCCGCCAGCGGCCTTGGCACCAGGTGCCGCAGCGCCGCCGCCCACAAGAGCTCTTCGCCCTGCGGCTCGGACCAGTCCTGCGTGTAGGACGGCACCGCTTCCGGCTCCGCCCCCAACACCTCGCGCCAGACACCCCTGATGAGGCCCAGGCAATCCGCCCCCGCCCCCTTGGCCGAGGCCTGGTGCACGTAGGGCGTCCCGATCCAGCCGCGCGCCGCCATGGCCATCGACACCTCGCTCATCGCCGGCTCCCCCCGCCCGTCTCGCCCGAACGCGCCGGGGCCGTCATCAGCCAGTCCTCGCCAGGAATGTCCGGAAAACCGCGATAGTTCAGGACGTTGTCGAACTTGACCCGGCAGGTCTCGAACCGCTTGTCGCAGCCCGCCTCCAGCCGGATCACATCACCGGACGCAATCGCGGCGCGGATCGGCTGCCACAACTCGATCCACCGGATACCGTCGACGACATGATCGCGCTTCACCAGCCCCGCAAGGCTGCTGGCTGCCCCGTCCAGAACGACCAGGCGCCCGCGCGTGAACCAGCCGGCGTCGAACCCGTCGAGATCGCCGAACCCGAAGGCCTGCGCGTCCTCCACCAGGTCCACCTACATCTCAGCCGAGAACAGCGGTTCGGACAGCGCGACCTTGCATCCCGCATCCCCCAGCACCGCCGTGCAGGGCCGCTGGTAGACCCGGCCGATCGGCTGGTTCAGCGCCTCGGTGAGACCGCGCAGTTCCGCCCGAAAGGCCCCGCCCGCGCGCCGCATCTCTCCGATCGTGCCGCGGAACACCACCTGCCGCGCCGCGACATCGGCCCAGTTCACCAGCCACGCCGTCAGCGCCGCCCCGTCGAAGCGCCCCGCCTCGATATCCGTCTCGCGCAGGGCCGCGTCGCTGAGCGCCCCGATCGCCTCGGAATTGTCGACCGAGAGCCCCGTGCCCTGCTGCAGCGCAAGCGCACTCAGCCCGGTGTCTGCGCGGAACGTCACCCCGTCGAACGACAAGTCGCGGTCGTGATCGGTGAAGCCGAGCGCCACCCCGTCGCGCCGGACGATCGTCCAGCAATGCGCGGTCGTCGTCGCGCCGCTTTGCAGGTGCGCCTTCAGCGCGGGGTCGAAGCTCATACCCGCACCTCCACCACCGGCACGCTCGGCACGTCGCCCGCCCGGAACGACGCGACCGAGACCTGGATGCGGTCCGTGTCGAACCGCACCGGCACGTCGAACTCGAAGCCTGCCGTGATCTCGTCCCCGAAGGCCGGCACCTCGGCCAGGATGATCAGACCCGTCGCCGTATCGACCTCGTAGTGCAGGCCTTCCTGCAACTCGTCGCCGCCGACCCCCAGTCGTACCGTCCCCGCCACCGGCTTGGTGATCGGCCGCAGGTACTCCTGCCCGCCGGAACGATACCGCTTGGCCAGCTGCACCTCGTCCACCACCCCGTCGCCATAGGCGATCACCTGGTCCTCGAAATGCACCTCGGCCGCGGTGGCGACGGACTTGTAATCGGCCCAGTCCTTCCAGCGGAACCCAAACAGCTGTCCCTGCCGCGCCTCGAAGAACGCGATCAGGGCCTCGACATCGTCAAGCGAGCGCATCGCGACGCCGGCATCGTAGCGCCGCCGGGAATGGGCCCAGGGCGTGTTCCGCTCCTCGAACCCGTTGGCCAGCGTGACGACATCCGTCCGACGTTCCGGCCCGCCGACCGAGCCAAAGCTCAGGTTCGCGGGAAAGCGCACCTCGTGAAAGCTCATCGTCCCCTCCTAGCGGTTGCGCTGGCCGCGGCTCAGCGCGCGCCCCATCTGGGCAGCGATCTGGCTCTGCGACCGGCGGAAGCCCTCGACGTCCGAGGTCTGGATGTTCATCACCACGTTCACCGCCCGCCCGCCGTCCGAGCGCACGCCGAGCTTTCCGTCCGCGCCCCGCGACAACGGCATGATCGCCTCGGGCCCGGCCTCACCCATCAACCCGGTGGCGCCCCGCATCGGAAAGCGCACCGGGCCGGACACGATGCCGCCGCTGGCAAAAGGCACAACGCGCCCCTGGCTGAAGGGCGCGCCATCCTTGAACGGCAACAGGCCCTCGACAAACGATCCGACCCCCTGCGCGATCATCCCGCCGAAGTGATCGGTCACCGGCCGCACCGCGGCGGAATAGGCCGTGTTCACCATGCTTTGCGCCACGGTCCTCAGGGCATCCGACAGCTTCATCCCGTCGAACACCACGCCATCAAATGCCCGCCGCAACCCGCGGCTCAGCCCGCGCTCCAGCGTCGCGACATCCTTGCCGGTCTCGGACATCGCCGCCCGCATCCGCCGCAGCTCGCCGTCGAAGCTCGCGGTCATCTCGGCCGCGCTTCCCAGGCTCAGCGTCAGCGCCTCGGCCCGGTCGCTCAGCTCTTCCAGGTTGTCGAACTCATCCATCCATCCGCTCCTCGTCCGGATAGGCCGCCAGCAGCGCTTCCAGCCCCGCCCGCCTGAGCGGTGCGCGCGCCGCGTCCTCGCCCAGCATCAGCCGCAACTCGGCCGGGGTGAGTCGCCAGAACTCCTCGGGCCGTAGCCGCAGCCCCCGGATCCCCGCCGCCATCAGCACCGGCCAGTCGAACCCGCTCACCCGGCCTCTCCCGGCAGCACGAAGGCCCGCGCCAGCAGTTCCGCCGCCGCCCGTGTCGCTGCCATCGGGCCGCCCTCGATCTCGGCCGAAAGAAGATCCTCCGCCCGACCGCGCCAGCCGCCGCCGCGCAGGCCCGCGACGATCAGCGCCATCACGTCCCGCGCCGCATAGCCGCCGTCCTCGAACCGCTCGACGAGGCCCACCAGCGTATCGGTGCCGAGCCCCGCCTCGAGCTCCGCCAGCGCCCCCAGCGTCAGCCGCATCACCCGGCGCTCGCCGTCG
Organism: Pseudooceanicola sp. LIPI14-2-Ac024; assembly: GCF_042188925.1. Taxonomy (GTDB): domain Bacteria; phylum Pseudomonadota; class Alphaproteobacteria; order Rhodobacterales; family Rhodobacteraceae; genus Pseudooceanicola. Next base: position 170,136 of record NZ_CP170102.1, on the reverse strand, counting down.
ATCGCCAGCGCGACCTCTCCTGCCCAGGGGTTCGCCATCAGAGCGCCGTGAACGTCAGCGCCCCGGCCGAGGCCATCGCCATCTCATAGGTCGCCTCGCCGTCATGCGCCCCGGCGTACTCAATCGAAGTCACCTGGAACGCGCCCTCGACCACGCCGAAATCGGGGATGATCGCTTGGAAATGCGGCGTCTCCCCGTCAAAGAAGATCTGCCGCGCCCGCTCGTCACTCGCCGCATCGCGGAACACGCCCGCCCCGCTGATCGCGGCCGACCGCACGCCCGCTCCCGCCAGCAGCTCGCGCCAGCCGCCCTGGCTTTCCAGGCTGGTGACGTCGACGCTTTCCGCGTTGAAGGAAATCCGCGTGGCACGCAGCCCCGCGAGGGTCTCGAACAGACCGGCGCCGGTCATGTCCACCTTGATCAACAGATCCTTGCCGTTCTGGGCCGCCATCTGGTCACTCCAATCCTGGGTCAGTCGTCATGCACACGGGCGCGAAAGGTCAGGTCGATCCGCCGGACCTGCCCTGCCTCCTCGCGCCGGGCCTTGGCCTTGAGGAAATCCAGCGTGATCACCCGCCCCCGGTCGAGCGCGGGCACCCCCGCCATCAACGCGTCGGAGATTGCCGCGGCCACGTCCTTGGCCTGCTGGAACCCGTAGGCGTCGGTCACCACCGACACCGTGAAATCGTGCCGCGCGCCGCGCCCGGACTTGTCCGACAAATCGCGTGCATCCTCCGGGCCGAGCGACACGTAGGTCGTCGGCACCGCCCCGGTCGGCGGCGCATCGAAGATCGCGCTGCCCACCAGGGCCGCCAGCGTCCCCGATCCGGTCAGCGCCTGGAACACCGCCTTTTGCAAGGCCGCAGAAACCGCATAGCTCATGCCAGCACCTCCTCGCGGGCAAAGCAGATCAGGTACAGGCCCGTCACGTCACGCTCGGCCACCGCCTCGATCGGGTAGACCCGGTCGCCGTCGCGGAACCTCTGTTCGGGCTGCGGACGGGCCGCGTCACCGACCGGCGCCGCGCGCACCACGATCCGATAGCCGACCCGCGCCAGCGGCAGCCCCTCGCCCTCGCGTTCGCGCCCGGTGCGTGGCAGCACCTCACCCCAGAGCGTGCCAAGCGTCGCCCAGCTCTGCGTGAACCCGCCAGCCCCGTCCGCCACCCGCACCGGCGCCTCGAGCACCAGGCGGCGGTTCAGCCGCGGCCTCATTGCCCCACCCCGATCCGCATCGGACGATACCGCGCCAGAAGCGAGGACACCCCGAAGGGCATGCAGCCGTCGCCCAGTGCCGTCTCGCCCCGGAACTCGTAGAAGTGCGTCGCAAGCATCAGCACTGCCTGGCGCAGATCGGCGGGCACGTCGTCCCATGCCGCGCCGAACCCCGCCGTGAACCTGATCCGCATGGCCCCGCCCGTCGGCACCGCGGGCAGCATCGTCCCGGCGGGCTCGATCCGCGGCGCGTGCAGTTCGGGTACGAGGCGGTAGGCCGTCGCATCGATCACGGTCTCGCTCCCGTCGGCCTGCACCCGCGCCATCGCGGCGATGGCGCTCACCGGCGCGACCGGGAACACCTGCCCGCAATCCGACCGCCAGGCCGCGATCCGCCAGGTGAATTCCCGCGCGATCAGCGCCTTGCCGGTGCGCGCCTCGACCGCCGCGATGGCCGCCCGCAGGAAGCTTTCCAGCACCTCGTCCTGCACGCTCGACGCGGCGAACCCGGTCCCCAGCCGCAGGTGGGTCTTGAACGCATCGACCGGCAGCGCGGCGAGCGGAATGTCAGTGTCTTCAGTCAGCATCTCGAACCCTCAGCGGATGGCTCCCCCCGCACAAGGTGACGCGCGCCACCCGCGTTGCTCGACGGAGGGAGCAGCTGGACAACGCCTGTCGGTGACACGCGCCGGACCAGGCCGCAGGGCGGCCCGGCCCATCCGGCCCCCTTAGGAGGTGCCGAATTTCAGCAGCTTGATCGCGGCGAAGTCGCTCACGTCTCCGCCGACCCGCTTGGTGGCGAAGAACAACACATGCGGCTTGGCGCTGAACGGATCGCGCAGCACGCGTAGGTCCGGACGTTCCGCGATGGTGTAGCCCGCCGAGAAATCGCCGAAGGCCACCGCAAAGCTGTCGGTGTCGATGTCCGGCATGTCCTCGACAATCAGCACCGGGTATCCCATCAGCTGCGACGGCTCGCCCGCCTGCATGCTGTCGGCCCACATAAACCGTCCCTCGCCATCCTTGATCTTGCGCAGCGCGCCGGCGGTCTTGGAGTTCATCACGAAGGTGCCGTTGGCGCGGTACCGCGCGCCCAGCGCATAGACCAGGTCGACCAGTGCGTCGCCGGGATTGGTGCTGTGGAAGCCGCCCGACACGCCCGTGGTGACATACCCCAGGCTATCCCAGGCCCAGAGCGAATTCGCCACCTTGGTGTGCGTCATGAAGCCGGTTGGCTTGTCCGACCCGTCGCCGCTGACAAAGGCCGCGGCCTCGGCCCGCAGGAACTTGTCAGCGATCCGGCCCGCCAGCCAGCCCTCGATGTCGAAGGCGCTATCGTCCAGCAGCCGCTGGCTCACCTTCGGCATGGCCGACAGCTCGAAGAGCTCGATGGAAATCCGGTCGATGGTCGGCGTGCCGGTTTCCGACACGGTCGTCTCTCCGGTCCAGCCCGAGCCCACGTCGGTGGTGTCGATCAGCACGTCGTAGGACGTCGCCTCGACCGTCACGACATTGGCGATCTGACGGATCGACGCGCCGCCGGACAGCACCGAATGGATCCGGTCCGAGGTTTCGGGATCGACGAGGTAGCCGCCATCACCGACCATCGCCGTGCTCATCGCCTTGGTGTCGAACTCCAACCCGCGCAGGGCGTCGTCCTCGCCGGACCGGACATAGGCGGCAAAGGCCTTCTGATGCGGTGCCTCGCCTTCGGCGGCCGAGGCGAGCGCCGGGCGCGCGGCCCGGACTGAGGTGCGGTCAAGCTTGGTCATGCGGCTTTCCTGTTCTTCGAGTCGTTTGGAAATATCGTCCCGGAAGCCCTTGAACTCCCGAATGAACTCGGCCACTGCGGCCTTCGCGCCGGTCTCCGGGGACAAACCTTCCCCGGTCCGAGACGCGCTCTCGGTTGACGTCATCGAATTGTCCCCTCGATGGGTTGCCTGTGGGGCCTTTCAGCCCGCGTCCTGCCGCAGGGCACGCAGCCCCGCCGCCAGCTCGCGCCAGATCTCCGCGCCGGGATCGTCTCCCTTCGCGGCCACCCGCGCACTGGGCAGCATCGGGAAGGTCACCAGCGACACTTCCCAAAGCTCCAGTTCCGTCAGGAGCCGCTGGCCCCCGTCATCCTTCACCGCGCGCAGGGTGCGGTAGCCGATCGACAACCCGTCGATCGCCCCCGCGGACAGCAACGCAATCGCCTCGCGCCCCTTCGCCACGCTCTCCAGCACCCGGCCCTTCACGAACAGACCGCGCCCGTCCTCGCGCACCTCGTCCCAGACCCCGATGGGCTGCGCCGGATCGTGCTGCCACAGCATCTTCACGCAACGCCCCTCGCGCCCCAGCTTGGCCAGCGATGCCGCATAGGCCCCGCGCTGCACCATGTCGCCGCCCTGGTCCGCCTCGCCGAAGAGCGAGGCATAGCCCTCGATCACATGCCCGTCGCGCACCGTCAGTGCCTGGCCGGCCGCGCAGTATTTCCGTTCCAGTTCCATCCCGTTCCCCTTCACGGCACCTGTGTCACGATCGACTGCAACGCCTGCGCCAGGATCACCCCGACCACGCCGTAGACCGTCAGCCACAGCCGTTTCTCCAACCGTTCCAACAGCTCTTCCAGCTTGTCGACCCGCCGCTCCAGCGCCGCGATCTGCACGGCGCTCAACCGTTCGTGTGCCTGCAACCGCAGCCCCGGCGCGCATTCGAAAAGCGCTTCATCCCAATCTCTTGGGGCGCGAAGCTCACTCATCGGCCTCGACCGGCAATCCCAGCAAAACCCGCTTCTCCCGCTTCGACAGGAAATCCGCCGCCGACACCCGGCTCCACTGCGCATCCCGTTCGGCCGCCAGCGCCGGCACCTGATCGAGGTCGGGCTTCAGCTCCAGCCGCTCGCCCACGAACCCGGACAGCCATTCGGCCACCCGCGCCGTCACCCGGCTCGCCAGCGGCAGCACCGTCAGGCGATAGAACGCCCGGTGCGCCTCCTGGTAGTTCGCATAGGTCGCCTCGCCCGGGATCCCCATCAGCATCGGCGGCACCCCGAAGGCCAGCGCGATCTCCCGTGCCGCTGCTTCCTTGGTCTTCTGGAACTCCATGTCCGAGGGCGAAAACCCCATCGGTTTCCAGTCCAGTCCACCCTCCAACAGCATCGGCCGCCCGGCGTTCCGCGCGCCCTGGTGATGGCTCTCCATCTCGGCCACCAGCCGGTCGTACTGGTCCGACGACATCACGCCCTGCCCCTCTGCCCCGCGATAGACGATGGCCCCCGAAGGCCGCGCCGCATTGTCCAGCAGCGCCTTCGACCAGCGCGAGGCGCTGTTGTGCACATCCACCGCCTGCGCCGCCGCCTGAAGCGGGCTGAGGCCGTAGTGGTCGTCCTGCGGGTGGAACGACTTCACGTGGCAGACCGGCGGCCGCGCTCCGCTCACGTCGAAGCGGTGCTTGCGCCCGCCGACGCTGTATTCATAGGCCACAGGCCAGCCGTCCGCGCCGGGCACCAGGTTCATCCGGTCCGACCGCAGCACATGCAACTCCACCGGCGCGCCCTCTTCCGGTGCCACCGCCTCGAGATACCCATTCCCGGTCAGCAGAAGCTGGCCATAGAACGCCTCGAACAGCTCCGCCCGTCCCTGTGCCGGGTTTGGCACGCGGACGAGGTCCAGCACCGGGTGCATGTCGTAGCGCTTGGTCCCGTCCTGCAGCACCAGCGGCAGGGCGGCGGCGGCTTCGGCGATCATCTTCACCGCGCGGAACCCGACCGGGTTGCCGGCGAACCCGGTGCGGGCCAGCGTCGCGGTGTCCCGTGGGCTCCAGGCCACCCGGCCCGAGGTCTGCCACGCCACGACCTTGCCGGTCGCGCTGGCCTTTGCCTCGGGTGCCGCTGCCTCGGCCCGCCGGAAATAGTCGATCACACCCATCCGCCTCTCCGTTCCAGTTTGGGCGAGGGCCGAAGCCCTCGCGCCATCCCTCCGTCACGCGGCCCGTCTCCTTGGGCAGCGTCGGGGGGAGTTATCTTCGTGAAGAGTTAAGGGCGTCCCTGCACACCGTTCGGTGCCCCTCAGAGCGCCCGCACCTGCGGCCGCATCCAGTTGCCGCCCGGCACGATCATCAGCTCGTGCAGCGCCCAGACAAGCGCATCCAGCCGGTCTGGCGACCCCTTGCCCTGGTAGCCCGAGGTCGCCATCGCGCACATTTGCTCCTCGAGCTTGCCGAGCCCGCGCAGGTGGAACACCCGCCCCTGCTCGTAAAGGGCCGCGACCGGTTCCGCCCGCGCCGCCTTGCCCCGCGCCGCATGCACCTTGCGGAACGGCACCAGCGGATCGACCTGACGGATCACGCTCTCCACCAGGTCGCCGCCCTGGTTGACCTCGGCCACCAGTCTTTCGGCCCCGTGCCGGTGCATCGCGGCAATCGCGGCCTCGGCCCATTGCGACGGGCTGGCGGCCGAAACGCTCGCGTCCTCGATCACGTAGGCCCGCCAGTTCCGCACCTCGCCGCGCATGGTGACGCCCGCCACCACGATGCCGCAGGCGTCGGAACCCGCATGGCCCGTCACCGGCGGATCGACCGCCACGACCACGCGGTCCAGCTCCGGCAGGATGTCCACGCAAGCCCGCTCCAGCGCCGAGGCGGACCATAGCGCCCCCTCGACATCCTCCAGGAGCAGCCCGTCCAGTTCCTGCCGCCCCAGCCGCGTGCCCTCGTAGCGCGCCTTCACCTCGGCCAAGAAACTGTCGGCCAGGTTCGCCCGGTTCGCCTCGGTCGGCGCGGTCGTGGTCACGGACGAGGGGCTGTCGAGCAGCGTCTTCAGCACCCGCACGTTTCGTGGTGTCGTGGTCACGCAGATCCGCGGGTCCTCTCCCAACCGAAGGGAGAACTGCAGCATGTCCCAGGCATCCTGCCCGCGCCGCCATTTCGCAAGCTCGTCGGCCCAGGCACAATCGAACTGGGGCCCCCGCAGGCTTTCGGGATCATGCGCCGAAAACAGCCGCGCCTCGGCGCCGTTGGGCCAGACGAGGCGCTTCTTGACCGCCTCCCACGCCGGCCGGCGGTCGGGGGGCGAACAGGCCATGATCCCGCTGTCGCCAAACACCATCACGTCACGTGCCTGTTCGATCGTCTCGGCCACCAGCGCCACGCGCCGGCATCGCCCGGGATCGCCGGGCCGCGCGCCTTCGACCTGCGCCCGCACCCATTCGGCCCCGGCGCGTGTTTTGCCCGCGCCGCGCCCGCCCAGGATCACCCAGGCCCGCCAGTCGCCTTCGGGTGGCAGCTGGTGCTCCATCGCCCAGAACTCGAACAGGAAAGGGAGAGCCATGAGCTCTCCCTCTTCCAATCCGTCCAGGAACTCATCCTGCACCGCAACATCTGCGCAGGCGATCCAGGCGGCACCGGATCGAAGCCCGGGCCCCGTCGAGGTCGAGGGCGAACTGCCCTCCGTCTCCACCCGGTTTTCCATGTCTGATCTCTGCAAGCTTCTCCTCCGTTTCCGCAGCGCGGTTCAGGAACTGGCGCACGTCCAATACGGTCTTCTGCGCCTCCTTCACCGCCGAGATGTCCCCGTCCCGCGCCCGCGCCTGAAGGCGGAGCATCTCCTCCTTCAGGTCGCCGATCTGCAGCGCGATGATCTCCAGCTCCCGTGCCAGCCATCTTTCTTCCGTGTCGGTGTGATCCGCCGTCATATGATGCGCCCCCTTGCGCTGGTGGATCCCCCGCGCGACGGAACGAAAAAACGGCCTCGGGGTACGAACCCCGGGGCCGTTTGCCCAATTCCTCCAGCTTGGCCGTGTTGATACGCCGGACCGTGCCGAAAGTCAAGAAATCAAAGGTTAACGGTCGCCCTCAAGCGCCCGTTCCATATACGTTTTCTTCACTTTCGACCGCGCCGAGAGGATCACTGGTTGATCCGCTCGGCCTCGATCTTGCGCCACTTGGCGACGTTGGCGTTGTGCTCTTCCAGCGTGCGCGAAAAGGCATGCCCGCCCGAACCGTCGGCCACGAAGAACAGGAAATCCGTCGCCGGCGGGTTCACCGCCGCCTCGAGGCTCGCGCGCCCCGGGTTGGCGATCGGGGTCGGCGGCAGGCCGTTGATGACATATGTGTTGTAGGGCGTCTCGCGGCGCAGCTCGCTCTGCCGTAGCCCACGCCCCAGCACGCCTTGCCCGTTGGTGATGCCGTAGATCACCGTCGGGTCGGTCTGCAGCCGCATGCCCTGGTCCAGCCGGTTCGAAAAGACGCTCGCCACCTGCCCGCGCTCGTCGGGAATGCCGGTTTCCTTCTCGATGATCGAGGCCAGGATCAGCGCCTCTTCCGGGGTCGAGATCGCGAGGTCCGGGGCCCGGCTTTCCCAGGCGGCGGCCAGCAGCGTCTCCTGCGCGGCCTGCATCCGCGCCAGCAGTTCGGCCCGGTCTGCACCCTTGCGGATCTCATAGCTGTCGGGGGCCAGCATCCCCTCGGGCGGAACCTCCGACACCTCGCCGGTCATCACGTCGAACCGGCTCAGCGCGTCGACGACCTGCCAGCTTGTCACGCCCTCGGCGACGGCCACGCGGTAGCGGGTGTCGGCCTCGTCCACGACCTTGGTGTATTCCGCGGGCAGGCTGTCGCCCACCTCGACCGGGTCGAACTCCACCGTTTCGACAAAGGCGTTGGTGGCGGGGTCCAGCTCGCGCACCTCGACCTCGGACTGGGTCACGCCGATGCGATAGACCACCTCGGTCCCGCAGGTGCTGGCGCCGCCGCGGGTGATCAGGTCGATGATCTCTTCCATCGACGCACCCTCGGGGACGAGGAAGCTGCCGGCCTTCAACTGGCTCGACTTGTCGGAATAGTCCGCACCGACCCGGAACAGCCGCCCGCTCGAAATGGCGCCCTGGTCCTCGAGGTCATGGCTGACCCGGGACATGGTGGACCCGCTCGGCACCCGCAGGCAGATCGCCTCCTCGAGCGGCCCCTCGCTCCGGTATTCGTTCTGGCCCCACAGGATCACCCCTCCCAGCAGGAAGATGGCGACGATCATCAGGGTCAGGGCATTCGAGGCGACGGACCGCCACATTTACCGCACCTTCCCGAACACGAGGCTCGCGTTGGTCCCGCCGAAGCCGAAGGAGTTCGACAGCGCCACGTCGATCTTGCGCTCGACCTTCTTGTTCGGCGCGAGGTCGATCGGCGTCTCGACGGCAGGGTTGTCGAGGTTGATGGTCGGCGGTGCCACCTGGTCACGGATCGCAAGGATCGAGAAGATCGCCTCGATCGCGCCCGCCGCGCCCAGCAGGTGCCCGGTCGCCGACTTGGTCGAGGACATCGTGGCCTGCGACGCCGCGTCGCCCAGCAAGCGCTCCACCGCGCCCAGTTCGATCACGTCGGCCATGGTCGAGGTGCCATGCGCGTTGATGTAGTCGATCTCGGACGGCTTGATCCCCGCTCGGTCCAGCGCCGCGGTCATCGAACGGAACGCCCCGTCGCCATCCTCGGACGGCGCGGTGATGTGATAGGCGTCGCCCGACATGCCGTAGCCCAGGTACTCGCCGTAGATCTTGGCGCCACGGGCCACCGCGTGCTCGTATTCCTCGAGCACGACCACGCCCGCGCCTTCACCCATGACGAACCCGTCACGGTCCGCGTCATAGGGACGGCTGGCCTTGGTCGGGTCGTCCTTGCGCTTGGTCGACAGTGCCTTGCAGGCGTTGAAGCCCGCGATCCCGATCTCGCTGATCGAGGCCTCGGCCCCGCCCGCCAGCATGATGTCGGCATCGCCCCACTGGATCATCCGCGCCGCGTCGCCGATGGCATGCGCGCCGGTCGAACAGGCGGTGACGACCGCGTGGTTCGGTCCCTTGAAGCCGTACCGGATCTGCGCCTGGCCCGAGATCAGGTTGATCAGCGCGCCGGGGATGAAGAACGGCGACACGCGCCGGGGTCCGCGTTCCTTGATCAGGACGGCGGTTTCCGCGATCGAGTTCAGGCCACCGATGCCTGACCCGATGGTCACGCCGGTGCGCAGCTTGACCTCTTCCGGCAGGTCCGCGATGCCCGCGTCCCGCACCGCCTGGTCGGCGGCCGCCATGCCGTAGAGGATGAAGTCATCGACCTTGCGACGCTCCTTCGGCTCCATCCAGTCATCGGGGTTGAAGGTGCCGTCACTGCCATCGCCGAACGGCAGTTCGCAGGCATAGTCGGTCGCCAGGTGACTGGCGTCGAACCGGGTGATCGTGCCCGCCCCCGACTGTCCGGCCAACAGCCGCGACCAGCTTTCCTCGACCCCGCAGGCCAAGGGCGTGACCATTCCCAGTCCCGTAACCACAACTCGACGCATGGGCTGCCTCTCCCCGGTATTTTTCCGAAACCGTCCTTACCCCGCCTTGGCCCGCAGGGGCAAGAGCGGGGAGGCGCCGAAACCCGCCCCCGACCGGCCGCATCGCGCCTTTCCGGGCCGAATCCGGCCATTCCGCGCGCCAAGCGGCGCGAATCCTCCGTGCCGTGCGGGCCTTCACGCCCCCGTCATGTTAGGGTTCAACTGTATCAGTCCTGCGCCTTTCGCACAGATCGCGGGTGCGGCGGCACATTCCGCGGCAAATTTTGTATGCAAATGTATGCAAAGCTCCGCCTGCCCCCTTGATCGGCCGCGCGAAAAGGGGCAGAAGCGGGCCAGCGACAACCCCTGTTCCTTACGAAAGGGAGGCCACTCCATGCCCATCCAAGTCGGACAAGACACCTCCAAGACACGCAAAACGCTGTCTGTTGGTGGCAAGAGCTTTGCCTACTACTCCATCGCCGCCGCCCAAGAGGCCGGCCTTGGCGATTTCTCGAACCTGCCGGCCGCTCTGAAGGTCGTGCTCGAAAACATGCTGCGTTTCGAAGATGGCAAGACCGTCTCGGTCGACGACATCAAGGCATTCTCCGACTGGGGCAAGAAGGGCGGCCAGAACCCCGTCGAGATCGCCTATCGCCCGGCACGCGTGCTGATGCAGGACTTCACCGGCGTTCCGGCCGTCGTCGACCTCGCCGCGATGCGTGACGGCATCGTCGGCCTCGGCGGCGACGCGAAAAAGATCAACCCGCTGGTGCCCGTCGACCTCGTGATCGACCACTCGGTGATGATCGACGAATTCGGCAACCCGCGCGCCTTCCAGATGAACGTGGATCGCGAGTACGAGCGCAACATGGAGCGCTACACCTTCCTCAAGTGGGGCCAGACCGCGTTCGACAACTTCCGCGTGGTTCCGCCGGGCACCGGCATCTGCCACCAGGTGAACCTCGAATACCTCGCCCAGACCGTCTGGACCGACAAGGACCAGAACGGTGAGGAAGTCGCCTACCCCGACACCCTCGTCGGCACCGACAGCCACACCACCATGGTGAACGGCGCCGCCGTTCTCGGCTGGGGCGTCGGCGGGATCGAGGCCGAAGCCGCCATGCTCGGCCAGCCGATCTCGATGCTGATCCCCGAGGTCGTCGGCTTCAAGCTGACCGGCGAGATGGTCGAAGGCACCACCGGCACCGACCTCGTGCTGAAGGTCGTTGAGATGCTCCGCAAGCATGGCGTGGTGAACAAGTTCGTCGAATTCTACGGCGAAGGCCTCGACAAGCTGCCGCTGGCACAGCGCGCCACGATCGCCAACATGGCCCCCGAATACGGCGCCACCTGCGGCTTCTTCCCGATCGACGACGAAACCCTCCGCTACCTGCGCCAGACCGGCCGGGACGAGGACCGGATCGCGCTGGTCGAAGCCTACGCCAAGGAAAACGGCTTCTGGCGTGACGCGGGCTACGACCCGATCTACACCTCGACCCTGCACCTCGACATGGGCACCATCGTGCCGGCGATCTCGGGCCCGAAACGCCCGCAAGACTACCTGGCCCTGACAGCCGCCGCTGACGCTTTCAAGACCGTCGTGGCCGACTTCCGCGGCATCGACATCTCGGAAGACGCACAGGACATGGCCGCCGAAGGCCCGACCCCGGTGCTGGCCAAGTCGCCGATCAAGACCGCCAGGGTCGAGGGCGAGGACTACGAACTGAACGACGGCTCGGTCGTGATCGCCTCGATTACCTCCTGCACCAACACGTCGAACCCCTACGTGCTGATCGGCGCGGGCCTCGTGGCGCGGAAAGCCCGCGCGCTCGGCCTGAACCGCAAGCCCTGGGTCAAGACCTCGCTCGCCCCCGGCTCGCAGGTGGTGACGGAGTACCTCGAGGCCGCAGGCCTGCAGGAAGACCTCGACGCGGTCGGCTTCAACCTCGTCGGTTACGGCTGCACGACCTGCATCGGCAATTCGGGCCCGCTCCAGCCGGAGATCTCCAAGTCGATCAACGACAACGACCTGATCGCGACCGCCGTGCTGTCGGGCAACCGGAACTTCGAAGGCCGGATCAGCCCCGATGTCCGCGCCAACTACCTGGCCTCCCCGCCGCTGGTCGTGGCCTATGCGCTGTCGGGTGACATGAACGTCGACATGGCCAATTCGCCGATCGCGCAGACGCCGGACGGCAAGGACGTCTACCTCAAGGACATCTGGCCCTCGGACGAGGAAATCCGCGAGCTGGTCGAAAAGGTCGTCACCCGCGAGGCGTTCCAGTCGAAGTACGCCGACGTCTTCAAGGGCGACGAGAAATGGCAGGGCGTGGACGTGTCCGGCGGCGAAACCTACGACTGGCCGCCGACCTCGACCTACATCCAGAACCCGCCCTACTTCCAAGGCATGGGCCCGGATGCCGGTGAGATCAAGAACATCGAGGGCGCCCGCGTTCTGGCCATCCTCGGCGACATGATCACCACCGACCACATCTCCCCGGCCGGGTCCTTCAAGGACACCACCCCGGCCGGCAAGTACCTCATCGAACGCCAGGTGCCCCAGCGGGAGTTCAACTCCTACGGCTCGCGTCGCGGCAACCACGAGGTCATGATGCGCGGCACCTTCGCCAACATCCGCATCAAGAACGAGATGCTGGATGGCGTCGAAGGCGGCTACACCCTGTCGCCCGCGGGCGAACAGACCTCGATCTACGACGCCTCGATGGCGTGGCAGGACAAGGGCGTTCCGCTCGTGATCTTCGGCGGCGAACAATACGGCGCGGGTTCGTCCCGTGACTGGGCGGCCAAGGGCACCGCGCTCCTGGGCGTCAAGGCGGTCATCGCCGAGAACTTCGAGCGCATCCACCGCTCGAACCTCGTCGGAATGGGCGTCATCCCGTTCGAGTTCACCGGCGGCGACACCCGGAAGTCCCTGGGCCTCAAGGGCGACGAGACGGTGTCGATCCACGGCCTCGAAGGCGACCTCAAGCCGCTCTCCGAAGTGCCCTGCACGATCACCTACGGCGACGGCACCTCGAAAGAGATCACGCTGAAGTGCCGGATCGATACGGCGATCGAAAAGGAATACGTCGAGAACGGTGGCGTGCTGCACTACGTGCTGCGCAACCTGGCCAAGAGCTGAGCCGTTCGAAACGCGACATCGCAAAGGGCGTCCCACGGGGCGCCCTTTTCCTTTCATTGGCACCGCCACTGATCAGTAACCAACATCAAACCGCGACCCGCCCGGTGACGGACGCCTGTGCCGCGTTTGACAAACCCGTGATGTGCCACAGGTTCTGGGGTGCCGGGATCGACGCGGACACGATCAGGCCCGGAGCCGAACCGGCCCGTCTGATCGCCGCGTTCCCAAGGCCGAGCAGACAGCAAAGGAGCGCCCCATGGAAGCTCAGGTGATTGCCGCAATCATCATCCTTCCTTTCGCACTGGCCTTTGTCTACGCCGGGATCCACGAGTTCCGGCGGTTCAGATCCGAAGGAAAGGCCAGTTACGGCCTGGCCTACGACGAAGTGACGGGAACCACCCACGTCACCGGGATCGGCGAGGACGAAGAGACCTATGACCTCAGCGATTTCGACCCTAGCGAATACAACGACCTCGACGTGCGGAAGACCTCGGATGGCAGCAGGGCGTGACGTGCCGGCCACGACCTATGAGTGGCCCGGCCGCCCGGATGCGCCGGCCGGATGATGCACCGCACCGCGCCCGCCCCCCGCATTGAGACCCCGGTGCATCGCCGGTATAGCATTGGCCAGACACCACTTTATCCTTTGGCAGCATCTGCCCGCATGACATTGACCGACAAACGGATCCTTCAAGACACATGACAGAGACCTCCCAGCCACGCCCCGGCGCCCGGTCCCGCTGGCCCTCCGAAATTCCGGCCAGGGGCTGGCTCCAGGTCCTCGGCCGCGTGTTCACGTCGATCTCTCGTGACCACCTCTCAACCCTCTCCGCGGGCATCGCCTTCTTTGCGCTCTTCGCGATCTTTCCCGCCATCGCCGCCCTGGTGATGATGGCCGGGATCGCGATCCAGCCGCCGGAACTGGCGCAGATCATCGACGGCCTGGCCGAGGCGCTTCCGCAGGAGGCCGCCACCATCATCACCGACCAGGTCGAACAGGTCGTGTCGGACGACAGTACCGCGCTCAACATCGCCCTGCTCTTCTCACTGGCGCTGGCGCTTTTCTCGGCCTCGGCCGGCATCCGCACGCTGATGGACGGCCTCAACGCCGCCTACCGCGAGACCGAGAAACGATCGTTCATCGTCTTCTACGCCACCGGCCTCGGCCTCACGCTGATGATGATCGTGGGCTTCATCCTCGCCTCGTTCATGACCCTCGCGATCCCGATCCTGCAGGAGTTGCTGCCGCTGCCGCCCGCGCTCGACGCGGCACTGACCTGGCTGCGCTGGCCGATCTTTGCCGTGCTGGTGGTCTTCGGGCTTGGGGTGATCTTCCGCTACGGGCCCTCGCGCCGCCCGGCCCGCTGGCGCTGGCTCTCACCAGGCGCGGTGGCCGCGACCCTCGTCTGGATCGCCTTCTCGGCGGCGTTCTCGGCCTATGTCCGCAACTTCGGCAGCTACACGGAAACCTACGGCGCGTTGGCCGGGGTGATCATCCTGATGACTTGGCTCTGGCTCTCGGCGCTGATCGTCCTGCTGGGGGCCGAGCTCGACGCCGAGCTCGAGCACCAGGTCGAGCGTGACACCACCACCGGCCCCGACCGCCCGAAGGGAGAGCGTGGCGCCGTGGTCGCCGACACCGATCCCCCGGCGATGTGACCGGGTGAGGGCCGTCTACCGCACGCCGGCGGCCTTGCGGGCCATGTCGACATAGATCTCCTCGACCTCGGCCAGCTTCAGCCGTCCCTCGGGCCGGAACCAGGTGGTCACCCCCGTCAGCATCGCGATGATCGCCATCGTCGCCACCCGCGCATCGCGCAGTGCAAAGACGCCCGCCGCGGCGCCGCGCGCCAGGAGGCCCTCGAGCCGGTCCTCGTAGGCGCGGCGCATCGCCTCGATCTCGGCGAAGTTCTCGGGCGTGAGGTTGCGCAGTTCCATGTAGGCGATGAACACCTCGTCGGGCCGCGCCGCGTGATAGCGGATGTGGAACCGCACGAAGGCATCGAGCGCGTCGACCGGTTCGTCCGGCAGATCGGCGGCGTCCAGCGCCGCCAGAAGCGCCTCCATGTGGTCGCGCATCAGCACGACCAGAAGCCCCTGCTTGTCGGCCACGTGGTTGTAGAGCGCGCCGACCTGCAGCCCCACCTCGCCCGCGATCTGGCGCATCGACACGGCCGCGTAACCGTCGCGCGCGATCAGCCGCAGGGCGGCGGCGCGGATACGGGCGGCGGTCTCGGCGCTGCGGGCGCGGGTCGGGCGTGTCATGGGCCGCAGGATATATGAACACCCGTTCATGGCAACCGGCGCTGGACGCTCCGCCCGAGATGCGTCATTGCTGACACATGACGATGACCGCCCCGCGCCTTGCCCTGATGGCCCTCGGCCTCGCCGCCCTTGCCGCGGCCTGCACCGAGCTGCCGCCGGTCGAGACGACGGTGTCGGCGGCCGGGCGGGCGGCGCCCTACCCCGACCTCGCGCCGACCGCGGCGCTGACCAGCGGCCTGCCGCAACCGCGCATCGCCGAATCCGACCCCGCCGCGCTGCAGTCCAGCGGCGACCGGCTGCGCCGCGACGCGGTCGCGCTGCGGGCCCGTCCGACCGACGGCTGAAACTTCGGGCAGCGCCCCTCCACCCGCGACGACAGGACCGGGCGGCACCCGGCGCAATGCGTTGCGCCGCCCATGCCGACGCGCTAAGCGAGGCCCGAACACACCGCAAGGAGACGGACATGAGTGAACCCCTGCGCCTCGGGATCGCCGGACTGGGAACGGTCGGCGTCGGCGTCATCCGCATCATCCGCAAGCAGGCGGACATGCTGACCATGCGCACCGGGCGACAGATCACCATCACCGCCGTCTCGGCCCGGAACCGCGACAAGGACCGCGGCGTGCCGATCAAGGACTACGCCTGGGAGGACGACCCCGTCGCCCTGGCCACCCGCGACGATATCGACGTCTTCGTCGAGCTGATGGGCGGCGCCGACGGCCCGGCCAAGGCTGCGACCGAGGCCGCGCTGAAGGCGGGCAAGGACGTCGTGACCGCGAACAAGGCGATGCTGGCCGTCAACGGCCAGGCGCTGGCCGAACTGGCTGAGGCGCAGGGCCGCCAGATCCGCTACGAGGCCGCCGTCGCCGGGGGCATCCCGGTGATCAAGTCGCTGCTCGAAGGGCTGGCGGGGAACGAGTTCACCCGCGTCATGGGCGTGATGAACGGCACCTGCAACTACATCCTGACCCGGATGGAATCCTCGGGCCTGCCCTACGCGACCGTCTTCGAAGAAGCGAACCAGCTGGGTTATCTCGAGGCCGATCCCGAGCTGGACGTCGGCGGCATCGACGCCGGCCACAAGCTGTCGATCCTGGCCTCCATCGCCTTCGGCACCAAGGTCGCGTTCGACGCGATGGAGCTGGAGGGCATCGGCCGGATCAGCATCGAGGACATCCGCCAGGCCGCCGACATGGGCTACCGGATCAAGCTCCTCGGCGTCAGCCGGATGACCGGGCGCGGGCTGGAGCAGCGCATGTCGCCCTGCCTCGTCCCCGCCGGATCGCCGCTCGGCCAACTCGAGGGCGGGACCAACATGGTGGTGATCGAGGGCGACAGCGTCGGCCAGGTCGTGCTGCGCGGCGCGGGCGCGGGCGAAGGCCCGACCGCCTCGGCCGTGATGGGCGACGTTTGCGACATCGCGCGCGGTGTCCGGCTGCCGGTCTTCGGCCAGCCCGCCGCGGGCCTGGCCGACTCGACCCCTGCCGCCTCGGCCACGCCGGCGCCCTTCTACCTGCGCATGGCGCTGCAGGACAAACCGGGCGCGCTGGCCAAGATCGCGACGGTGCTGGGTGAGCACGGCATCTCGATCAACCGGATGCGCCAGTACGGCCACAGCGAGAACACCGCGCCGGTGCTGATCGTCACGCATCGCTGCGTGCGCGCCGACCTCGACCGCGCGATTTCCGCCATGGCCGCGACAGGCGTCGTGGTGGGCGACCCGGTCGCGCTGAGGATCGAGGAAGTCTGAAGATGCGCCCGACCGGCGGCGTCCCGCGGGCGGCAGGCTTGCGGACGCCTCTGGCGGGAGTATTTTCAGAAAGATGAAGCAGGGAGCGCCGGGCACGCGGCGCCGGGGGCAGACGGTGGCATATCTCGGGGTCGAGCAATCACTGAACGGGCGGCGCTGGCTGGGCCCCTCGGTCGAGGTCGACCGCGCCGCCGAGGCGCTGACCCAGGCCACCGGGCTCGACCGGGCGATCTGCCAGATCCTTGCCCGAGCAGGGATCGACGCCGCCGGGACCGAGGCCTACCTCTCGCCCGCCCTGCGCGACCTGCTGCCCGACCCGCGATCCCTGCGCGACATGGAAACCGCCGCCGCGCGGTTCCTGCGCGCGGTCGAGGGGCGTCAGCGGATCGCGGTCTTTGCCGATTACGACGTGGACGGCGGCACCTCGGCCGCGCTTCTGCTCGACTGGCTGCGCCAAGTGGGGCGGGACGCGACGCTCTATGTCCCCGACCGGATCGACGAGGGCTATGGCCCGAACGTGCCCGCGATGCAGGAACTGGGCGCGGCCCATGACCTGATCGTCTGCGTCGACTGCGGCACGCTCAGCCACGAACCGGTGGCGGCGGCGGGCTGCGATGTCGTCATCCTCGACCACCACCTGGGCGGCGAGACGCTTCCCGACTGCGTGGCCTGCGTGAATCCCAACCGGCAGGACGAAAGCGGCGACCTCGCCCATCTCTGCGCCGCCGCGGTGGTGTTCCTGATGCTGGTCGAAGTGAACCGCCAGATGCGCGACAAGGGCGCGAAGGGCCCCGACCTGATGGCGATGCTCGACCTCGTGGCGCTGGCCACGGTGGCGGATGTCGCGCCGCTGATCGGGGTCAACCGGGCGCTGGTGCGGCAGGGGCTCAAGGTCATGGCCCGGCGCGACCGGCCCGGATTGGCGGCGCTGTCGGACGTGGGCCGCCTGACCACCGCGCCGACCTCGTATCACCTGGGCTATGTCCTCGGCCCCCGGATCAATGCGGGCGGGCGCGTCGGCAAGGCCGACCTCGGCGCGCGTCTGCTGGCCTGCCGCGACCCGCACGAGGCGCTGGCGATGGCCGAGCGCCTGGACGAGTTCAACACCGAGCGCCGCGATATCGAGGCCGAGGTGCAGGGCGCCGCCATCGCGCAGGCCGAGGCGCGCGGCCTCGACGCTCCGCTGGTCTGGGCGGCGGGCGAAGGCTGGCATCCCGGGGTCGTCGGCATCGTCGCCTCGCGCCTGAAGGAGATGACCAATCGTCCCGCCGTGGTGATCGGCCTAGACGGGGACGAGGGCAAGGGATCGGGCCGCTCGGTCGCGGGCGTCGACCTCGGCGCCAGCATCCAGCGCCTGGCCTCCGAGGGGCTGCTGATCAAGGGCGGCGGGCACAAGATGGCCGCCGGCCTGACCGTCGCGCGCGGCGAACTGGAACCCGCGATGGCCCGGCTGGCCGAACTGCTGGCGAAACAGGGCGCGGGCCAGGGCGGCCCGGCCGATCTGCGCCTCGACGGCGTGCTGATGCCCGGCGCCGCCACCGTGGAACTCGTCCGCCGGGTCGAGGATGCCGGCCCCTTCGGCGCCGGTGCCCCTGCCCCGCGCTTTGCCTTTCCGGACGTGGCGATCTCCTACACCCGCCGGGTCGGGGAAAGCCATCTCAAGGTCGGCTTCGGCGACGGGCTCGGTGCGCGGATCGACGCGATCTGTTTCGGCGCCTTCGACGGCCCGCTCGGCCCCGCGCTGTCGGAGCACGGCGGACGGCGGTTCCACCTGGCCGGACGGCTTGAAATCAACGACTGGGGCGGCCGCCAGAGCGTGCAGCTCAAGCTCGAAGACGCGGCCCCGGCCGAGGCGCGCTGACGGCTGCCGCGGTGGTTTCCCGGTGCCCAAACGGGCCGCCGGAACGCATCGCGACGTCACCCTGCCGACCCCCCGAAAATCTGCGCACGGGGCAAAAAATCCGCTTGCAGAGGTCGGGTCGTTTGCCTAGAACCCCGCTCACGCCACGGCGCTGGCCCGTTCGTCTATCGGTTAGGACGCCAGGTTTTCAACCTGGAAAGAGGGGTTCGATTCCCCTACGGGCTGCCACTTCCCCGGCAGAGACACGGTCACCGGCCGTGTGATACAACAGAAGCCACGGCGATGGCCCGTTCGTCTATCGGTTAGGACGCCAGGTTTTCAACCTGGAAAGAGGGGTTCGATTCCCCTACGGGCTGCCACTTCTCCCCCCCCACGACATCGCAATCAGCCGACGCGGGACACCCCTCTCCCTTGCGGCTTGCTCCTGCGCGCTCGTGTCCGCGCGCCCTTCCGCAAGACGAAAAGGGCGCGGCACCCTCGGCGCCGCGCCCCTTCCCGTTCCGTCAGGCGTTGCCCCCTCAGCCGATGATCGCGTTCAGCGTCGCCGAGGGGCGCATCACCGCCGCCGTCTTGGCATCGTCGGTGTGGTAGTAACCGCCGAGGTCGGCAGGCTTGCCCTGTGCCGCCGCCAGTTCGCCGGTGATCGCCGCCTCGCCGTCGGCCAGGGCCTTGGCGATCGGGGCGAAATGGGCCGCGAGGTCCGCGTCGTCCGACTGCGCGGCCAGTGCCTCGGCCCAGTAGCGGGCGAACCAGTAGTGGCTGTCGCGGTTGTCCGGTTCACCCGCCTTGCGGGACGGGCTGCGGTCATGGTCGAGGATGCCCTGCGTCGCGGCATCCACCGCCTTGCCCAGCACGCGCGCCTTCTCGTTGCTCTTGGCATCGGCCAGGAACTGCAGGCTTTCGCCAAGCGCACAGAACTCGCCCAGCGAATCCCAGCGGAGGTGGTTTTCCTCGACCAGCTGCTGCACGTGCTTCGGGGCCGAGCCGCCGGCGCCGGTCTCGAACAGGCCGCCGCCCTGCATCAGCTTCACGATCGACAGCATTTTGGCCGAGGTGGCCAGCTC
Organism: Pseudooceanicola sp. LIPI14-2-Ac024; assembly: GCF_042188925.1. Taxonomy (GTDB): domain Bacteria; phylum Pseudomonadota; class Alphaproteobacteria; order Rhodobacterales; family Rhodobacteraceae; genus Pseudooceanicola. Next base: position 150,556 of record NZ_CP170102.1, on the reverse strand, counting down.
GAGGATCGGGAAGAGGTCGGTCAGGTAGTCACGCAGCACGTTGCCGGTGATGGCGATCGTGTTCTCGCCCTTGGTGATGGTTTCCAGCGACGCGCGGGTGGCCTCGCGCGGTGCCATGATCTCGAACTTGTCGGCGACACCCTTGGCCTCGAGGATCGGCTTGACCATCTTGATCAGCTCGGCGTCGTGGCCGCGGTTCGCGTCCAGCCAGAAGATCGCCCGGTAACCCGTTGCCTTCTGACGCGAGATCGCCAGGTTCACCCAGTCCTCGATCGGCGCATTGCGGGCCGAGGCAGAGCGCCAGATGTCGCCCTTCTCAACCTTGTGCGAATGCAGGACGGTGCCGTCCTCCAGCACCATCTTCACGGTGCCGTCGGCCGGGATCTCGAAGGTCGTGGGGTGGGAGCCGTATTCCTCGGCCTTCTGTGCCATCAGGCCAAGGTTCTGCACGGTCCCGGCGGTGGCCGGGTTCAGCTTGCCGTTGGCTTTGAAGAACTTGATCGTCTCGTCGTAGACCGGGGCGTAGGAGTTGTCGGGGATCACGCAGTTGGTGTCGTGTTCCTTGCCATCCGGGCCCCAGCCCTTGCCGCCGGCACGGATCAGCGCGGGCATCGAGGCGTCGATGATGACGTCCGAGGGGACGTGCAGGTTGGTGATGCCCTTGTCGGAGTTCACCATGTACATCGGCGGGCGCTGGTCGCGCACCTCTTCGATGGCGGCCATGATCTCTGCATCGCCCTTCACCCGCTCCAGCAGGTCGCCCATGCCCGAGTTGGGGTTCACGCCCAGCGATTTGAGCTTGTCACCGAACTTCTCGAACACGGGGGCCAGCCAGGCCTCGACCGCGTGGCCGAAGATGATCGGGTCCGAAACCTTCATCATCGTGGCCTTCATGTGCAGCGAGAAGAGCGTGCCTTCGGCCTTGGTTTTCTCGATCTCATCCGCCAGGAACGCGTCGAGCGCCTTGGCCGACATGAAGGTCGCGTCCACGACGGTGCCCGCCGGGTAGGACACACCGTCCTTCAGCACGGTCTCGCCGTCGGCCGTTTCCAGCACGATCTTGGCCTTGGCCGCCTTGTCGAGCGTCGCCGACACCTCGTTCGAGAAGAAGTCGCCGCCGTCCATCGAGGCGACGCGCGTCTTGCTCTCGGACGTCCAGTCGCCCATGCGGTGCGGGTTGTTCTGGGCGAATTTCTTCACCGCTTCGGCTGCGCGGCGGTCGGAGTTACCCTCGCGCAGGACCGGGTTCACGGCCGAGCCCTTGATGCCGTCGTACTTGGCGCGGACGGCCTTTTCCTCGTCGGTGGCGGGCGTCTCGGGGTAGTCGGGCAGCGCGTAGCCCTGCGCCTGCAATTCCTTGACCGCGGCCACCAGCTGCGGGACCGAGGCCGAGATGTTCGGCAGCTTGATCACGTTGGCCTCGGGGGTCTTCACCAGTTCCCCCAGCTCGGCCAGGTCGTCGGTCTGGCGCTGCGCCTCGGTCAGGTGCTCAGGGAAGGTCGCGATGATGCGTCCGGCCAGCGAGATGTCCTTGGTGCCCACCGTGACCCCGGCCGCGGCCGCGAAAGTCCGGATGATCGGCAGGAGCGACGCGGAGGCCAGCTCCGGCGCTTCGTCTACCTTTGTATACACGATATCGGGGGTGTTCGATTCAGCCATGTGTTCAAGCCCTTTTTGAAGCCGCGCAAGGCTTAACCGAACCCGCGACCGACGTCCACCAAGGGATCGGCCCTGGTGGTGCGGACGGCCGGATCGCCACCGCGCCGCCGTTTCAGCGGGCTGCAAAGCAGGGCGGCGCGATTGACCGGCACGCACCCCGCCCGCAGGCTCAACCCATGCTGACCGAATACCTCACCCTTGCCACCGCCCCGAACCGGGCGCGCGACGTGGCCACCGCCATCGCCGCCCTGCCCCGCACGGGCCCCGCCGCGGGGATCGAGGCCGGGTTCACCGCGATGATCGGCGGCTCGATCAATGCGCTGCACCTGCTGCTGCGGGCCGGGGACGCCACGGCGCTGGACGCGGCCGCGCAAGCGATCCTGTCCGTCGACGGGGCGCTGCAGGTGACACGCCAGCCGCTGACCCCGGTGCAGGAACGCAACCTGCCCGCCCTCGCCCCGGACGGGGCGATGTACACCAACCGCTGGTTCCACGTTCGCGACGCGGGCACGGACGCGTTCGAGGCCGACACCCTCGCCGCCTGGGACGCCTTCGAGGCCGGGACCGACACCCAGGTCGTGGGCCTGTGGAAGGCCCCTGCGCAGGACGGCGTCACCGCCCACCTGCTGATCGCGCGTTACGCGGACCTCGCCGCCTGGGACGCCAGCCGGTTCTGGAACCGCGGTGCCGAGGACCAGACTGCCGACTGGGTCGAACGCTTCCGCCGCCGGCGCGAGCAGATGACCGACAGCTCCGTCATCGCCACCACCTGCCTTTTTGGCCCGGCCCGCTAGGCCGCGTCGTCCGGCTGGGCGAGGTCGCGGTGCAGCAAGTGCCGCCCCCGCCCGCCCCGTTTCGCCGCGTAGAGCGCGGTATCGGAATCCGCTGCCATCCGTCCCGCCTGCGGCTGGCGATAGTCGGTCGAGATCGCGGTGCCCGCGCTGGCCGAGACGCGGCAGGGCTGGCCCTGCCAGGCCATCGGCACCTGCAGCCGGGCGATGATCCGGCGCCCGACCTCGGCCAGGGCGGCGGGATCGCAGAGCGCTCGGAACACCAGCATGAATTCATCCCCGCCGACGCGGGCCAGGCTGTCACCCTCCCGTGTCTCGTCGCGCAGGATGCGGGCCACCTCGCCCAGCACGTGATCGCCCGCCGCATGGCCCAGCGTGTCGTTGACCTGCTTGAAGTGATCGAGGTCGAGGTGCATCAACGCAAATTCCTGCCCCGCGCCGATCATCTGATCGACCGCCAGCTCCAGCGCGCGGCGGTTGCCGAGGCCGGTGACCGGATCGGTCAACGCCTGTTCCTCGGCCATCACGCGGGCGCCGTGGAACCGCATCGACATCTGGCGCAGGGAATCCATCGCGGCCGATTTCGCCTCGACGAGGAACAGCAGCTCGACCGCCAGGTCGGTGGGCGCGAAATCGGCCTGGGTCAGGGTGTAGTCGCGCACCGCGTCGACGATCGAGATGCCGAAGCCCAGGTTCACCACCGCCCCGCCGCCGGGCCAGGGCATCAGCACGGCGGACAGCACGGTCCGCGGCTGATCGCGCAGCCTAAGCCGAAGCTTCTGCCCGGCGGTCGCCATCAGGTCGGCCATCGACGCCAGGTTGCGCGGGTGCAGCGGCTGGAACCGTTCGAGGAACCTCTGCCCCTCCATCCGGGCCTCGGGGCGCAGCTTGCGCAGGCCCGGCCCGACATGGCGCATGTGCCCCGTCGGGTCGAGCGCAACGTGCATCGGGCAGAGCACGTCGAGCGCCGCCGCCATCGCCGCAGGCCCGGTCATCCGGTCCGCGCGCCCAGGTCAAAGCGCCGCCCCTCGCTGTAGCCAGCCATGACCAGCGCAATCCCGATCCGTTCGCGCCCCTGCCGCGTGCCCATGTGCTCGAGCGTGACGAGCGCGCCGTAATCGTCCGCCATCGCCCTGAGCACCCCGACCAGCACGTGGCCCGCGCCGGGGATCGCCCCGTCACAGACCAGCGCGCAGCGGGTGGGCCCGTGCACCCGCAGTTCGAGCCGGGGCAAGTCAAGCTCGGGCACCGCCAGCCGCGCGCGGTCCGGCAGTTCGTCGAGCGATTGCAGGAAGTCCTCGAACCCGGCGCCGCAGAACCGCAGCAGCCGGCGCACCGGGGCGGAGTTCGGATGCGAGACGAGGTAGGTGCCCACGTCCTCGAGCAGCGCGGCGCGGTCCCGGCCAAGGCGGCGAGCCAACGCATCGACCACCGCCTCGGTCACCTCGGGTTCATAGAGCATCATCGGCTCGAAATCCGAGAACCCCAGGCCCGCGGCATGGGCAATGCCGTCCCACAGGTCGCGCCCGTAGGTGTCGGTGGCAAAGCGCTGAAGCGCGAGGTTGATCAATCCGTGCATCGCGGCGGTCCCGGGCTACCCTGGCCACAGGCTCGCACGGCGCGGCTTAAGGAACGGCAAACACGCTCAGTTCGCGGGTGTCAGCTCGACCTCGCCAAGGCGCAGGGACCGCAGGCTAGACGGCCCGACGGCAAAGTCGCCGTCCAGCAGCCGTGCCACGTCGGCCGCCTGCAGTTGCGGCCAGGTAGCCGCCGAGGGATCAAAGACCTGCCGTATGCGCGGGCGGTCCTCGGCCCCGAAGGTCGCGTGGTAGACGGTCGCGGTCTTCGCGTCCCCAAGCAGCACGATCATCGCCTGCGGCGCGGTCTCGGCCGGCCGGAAATCCCCCGCCACCGCGACACAGCCGGGCCGCCCGTCCGGCAGGGGCCTTTCGCAGGCGTCCAGCCAGCGGCGCAGCTCAATCTCCTGCATCCCGGCAAAGGCATCCTCCGGCAGGCGCGCACCCGTCGGGCGCACCGGCATCGCCGCCCGCAGCTCCTGCCGCAGCTCCGCCTCGGCCACGCCGCGGGTCGCCCTGAGGTACCCGTCACGGTAGCTGGCCGCCCGGGCCGCTTCGATCAGCGCCACCAGTTCGCCACGCTCGGGATGATCGGCCATCGCCGCCAGCTCCTCGATCCCGCGGGCACCCGCCACGCCCCAATCATGCGCCATCTCGTAGAGCGGCAGATGCGCCGCAGGTGTCGCCCCCGAGGCGAAGCGCGCCACCTGGCTATCGGTCGCGATCCGCTGCGGGTTCAGCACCGGCGTCAGCCAGAGCGCCGAGACCCCGATCGTCACCAGCGCCATCCAGAGATTCACTTCGCGCAGCCGCGCCATCCAGCCCGCACGCAGCAGCACCGCCCCGGCATACCCGATCCCGTAGATCACCAGCACCAGCGCCGCCGCCGCGGCCGTCACCCGGTCGGGCGTCCAGCCGTACTGCGCGACCCGAATCAGGACGGCGGCCAGCGCCAGCCCCGCCAGCAGCGGCACCAGCAGCGCCCCGGCCATCGCGCAGCCGCGCATGAGGCCCGCCCGCGCCGCCGCGGGGTCGTCGCGATCCACCACCAGCGTTACAAGCGTCAGCAGGGCCACCGTCACCGCCATCAGCGTCGCCGCCGCCGAGAGGCTGCCGAAAAGGCCCGACAGCCCGCGAACCGGCACCGCGACGAGGAAGATCGCGACAACCGCCACGACCGGCGGCAGCAGCACCCTGAGCAGGCGCACCACCAGCACGGGCGACAGGGTATCGCGCAGTTCATGCACCACCGCCAGCGCCACGCCAAGCGCCGCGCCGGTGAGCGTGAAGGGCACCCAGTCGATCTCGACGAGGTCGCCGATGAACTCCAGCCCGACGATCCGCAGCAACTGGTCCGCCAGGATCAGGAGCAGCCAGAACACCCCGGTGAAAAGCCAGGCAAGGCCGTAGCGCAGGATGATCGTCCAGGTGATGGAAAAGAGCGTGGCATAATCGCGCCAGCCACCCCGCCACTGGAGCTGCGCGGCGGCGAAGGGTGTGCCCACCGTGACGATGGCGACGAAGGCCGCCACCGCCGCCGGGCTGTCGAGGAAATCCGCCACCCCGGCGAACCGGAAACTCGCCCAGAGAAAGAGGAGCGTGGCCGGCAGCACCAGCGCCACGGCCGCCGCGGCGGCCTGCCCCAGCCGGGCCGGCCCGGAAAGCGCGAAGAAAACCCCGAAGGTGCCGAAGACCAGCGCCATCAGCCCCAGCATCAGGCGCGAGCCGTCGAAATGGGCGACAAGGCCCCAGGCCGCCGCCCCGGCCAGCGCGCCGAGCAGGCCCATCCAGAGCCGGTCCAGGCCCGCGGCCCGCTGGGTGTCGTCGTGCATCATCGCTCGCCTCGATCCTTTTTCCGGCGAGGCTAGCGGTTGAGGGGGGATGGCGCCAGAGCGGTCAGAAATCCGTCGGTGCCCCGCCCTCGGCCCGGCGGCGTTCGACGAACTCGGCCAGTTCCTCGCGGATGCCCTCGTCCATCGGCGGCGGCTCGAACTCGGCCAGGATGCGCTTGTAGACATGGTGCGCCCGCTCGGCGGTCCAGATGCCGCCGGCGGCCGCCCAGCCCTCGTAATTGCGCCAGTCGCTGAGGAACGGCTGGTAGAAGGCGGTGGTGTAGCGTTCCTGCGTGTGCTGGGTGCCGAAGAAATGGCCCTGATGCCGAACCTCGCGGATCGCGTCCAGCGCGATGTCATCCGGCGTGGTGGCGTAGGTTTCGGGGTCCATGTAGCGCTGGATCTGCTGGATCACCTCGCAGTCCATCACGAACTTTTCGGGGCTGGCGATCAGCCCGCCCTCGAGCCACCCGGCGGCATGGTAGACGATGTTCGTCCCCGACTGCACCGCGGCCCAGAGCGAATTCGACGTCTCCCACATCGCCTGCCCGTCCGGCACGTTGGCCGCGCAGGCCCCCGACGACCGCAGCGGCAGCCCGTACTTGCGCACCATCTGGCCGGTCATCTGGGTGGCGCGGATGTATTCCGGTGTGCCGAAGGCCGGCGCGCCCGACTTCATGTCGACATTCGAGGTGAAGGTCCCGATGGCGCAGGCCACGCCCGGATTGATGTACTGCGCCAGCGCCACCGCCGACAGCGCCTCGGCCAGGCTCTGCGCCACCGCGCCGGCCATCGTCACCGGCGCCATCGCGCCCGCCAGCGTGAAGGGCGACACGATCAGTCCCTGCCCCCGTCGTGCCAGCCGCATCCAGCCGTCCAGCATCGGCCAGTCGTGCTTGAGCGGCGAGGTGGAGTTGATGTTGGTGTACATCCGGGGGGTTGCGTCGAATTCCTCGTGCGAAAGTCCGCCCGCGATCCGCACCATCTCCATCACGTCCTCGACCCGCTCGGGCCCCAGCGAATAGGCGTGCGGCACCTTGTCGGTGAGCGTCAGCTTGTCATAGAGCACGTCGAGGTGGCGGGTCCCGGGGTGCAGGTCCACCGGCTCGACCGGGTAGCCGCCGGCGAAATGGATGCAGTTGAAATACTGAGTCAGCCGCAGCAGGTTCGCGCAATGCTCCCGCGTGCCGGGGATTCTGCGGCCCAGTTCCAGGTCCCAGTAGTTCGGCGGGGACGACACGTTGCCGAAGAGGATCACGTCGCCGCCCACCGTGAGCTGCCGGTCCGGGTTGCGCGGGGTCAGGGTGAACTGCGACGGCGCCTTTTCCACCATCTCCATCACGAAATCGCGGCCGAAGCGGACGATCTCGCCCTCTTCGACGATGCAGCCGGCCTGGCGCAGGATCTCGACCGCCTCGGGGTTCAACATGGCGATGCCGATTTCCTCGAGGATGGTCATCGCGCCTTCGTGGATCGCCTCGATCCCGGCCTCGTCCAGAGGCTCGGTCGGCCGGTCGCGGTTGACCGTCAGGGACCAGGGCCGCTGTTCGATCGCCGCCGGTCCCCGCCGTGCGGCATGGCCCGCGCGGCCGCCGCTGCGCTTGCGTCTGGGGTGTTCGGTCATCGCGTCCTCCGTGTCCTGCGCGCCCAGAGAACTGCCGAAATCCGCCCCTTGCGCCACCGGATGCGACGGATCGCGTCGGTTTTCAACAAGTGGCCGCGCGCCGTCAGGCCGAGAGCCAGACCGGCAGATGCCCGATGTCGGGCAGCACCACGTCGGCGAAAGGTGCCAGCTCATGCTCCTGCGCCGGGCCGGTCAAGACGGCCACGCATTGCATCCCCGCCGCCCGGCCGGCGATCAGGTCGTGGGTGCTGTCGCCGACCATCGCGGTGCGCGCGGGCTCCAGCCCCTCGGCCGTGGCAAAGGCCAGCAGGGGGTCGGGATCGGGCTTGGCGCCGTAGCCGCTGTCGAAGCCGATCACCATGTCGAACAGCGCCGCGACCCCCGCCTGGTCAAGATGCGCGCGCGCCGCGAACTCGGTGTCGTTGGTCATCACCCCGAGCTTCAGGCCCGCATCCCGCAGGCCGGTCAATAGCGGGGCAAGCTCGGTGGCCGGCACCTGCGTCAACAGGGCCGCACGTTCCATCAGGTGGATCTCCATCGCCTCGACGCTCCAGCCCGGCAGGGCCGACACCGCCAGTTCCGCCGCCTCGCGATTGGTGCCGGCGATCACCGGGCTGTCGGGCCGGAACGCCTGTGCCTCGAGGTCGAAGCGCAGGGCCGCCGCCAGCCGCTCGGCCACGACCGGATCGCCCGCGCTGGTGTCGGCGATCAGGCTGCCTGCCCAGCCGTTCCAGGTGCGGGCGAAATCGAACAGCGTGCCGTCCTTGTCAAAGAGTATCCCGTCCACGCGCATCGCAATCCCCTGCCCGGCCGCATCCGCCGGCAACTTGACCTTTCAGGGACATGGCCGCAAGGCGTGAAGGCTGATAAACTGCGCCCTGACAACAACATGCCGCCGGAGTGCCGCGCCCGATGACCCAGACCCGCTACCGCCTGCACGAGTTCCTCGGCTATCGCCTGTCGATCGCGTCGCGCCAGCAGGAACGGCGGCTGGACGACGGGCTGCGCGAGCTCGGGCTGACGCGGATCACCTGGTGCGTGCTGCTGGCGGTCGGCAACGAGGAGCTCAGCCAGCCCTCCGAGATCGCGCAGTTCGTCGGCATCGACCGCACCGCCACCTCGCGCGCGCTCAGGCAGATGGAAGAAGACGGGCTGCTCGCCCGCGCCTCGGGCCGCGACGACCGGCGCACCCGGCGCGTCACCCTGACCGATCACGGCCGTAAGGTCCTGGCCAAGGGCTCCCCGATCGCGCAGGACAACAACGACACCATGGCGCGGCAACTGACGGCGACCGAGCAGGACACGCTGAAGGCGCTGCTCGACAAGCTGATCGAGGGTGAACAGAAGGCCCTGAAACGGCTCTAGGCGTCAGGTCCAGTGGGTCCGGCCCGCGCCCTGCAGCGTGGCCATGGCCATCATCGGCTCTTCGTAGCGCAGCCCGCGCGCATCGCAGCACCGCACCACCCACTGGTCGTCCATGGTGACGAACTCCAGCACCGATGACAGGAACTCCGGCTCGGCCGCCCGCTGGCGGATATCCGCCTCGTTCGCCCCTGACGCGCCAAGGAAGACGGACATCAGGTCATCCTCTCCGGCCAGCCAGGCGAGACACTCCAGGGCAATGGTTTCCGCTTTTTCCCGATTCATGACGTCCGTGTCGACTCTCTGGCCTTCTGGAAAGGAATCCGTACAACGCCGACCTTTTGCTAAGGGTACGTGTTGTCACGGTTTTCTCGGAGGAACCGTTTGATGACAGCACCTTAGACTTAACGCCGCAGGACTACCACGTACGGTCTACCACGCCCAGTTACGGTGCAGAACCGATGATTTCTGGGTACTCGTTTTCCCTTACCGGGGAGGACGAGGCATGACCGGCGTACGGCTGACCAACGCACGGATCGCGAAGCTGCCAGCGCCAGAGGGCCGCCAGAAGTTCGTGCCCGATGCCGAAGCACCCGGCCTCGCCGTACGCCTCAGTCCCGGCGGGTCCAAAGCCTTCGTCTTCAACTACCGTGACCCGGCGACGAGGAAGAAGCGGCGTAAGACGATAGGCAAGACCAACGCCATGGGCATCGACGCGGCGCGCGAAGTCGCCCGAAAGCTGACGGTGCGGATCGCTTCTGGTGAAAGCCTCGACTTCGTAGAGGAGCTGACGCTTGATGCCGCGTTCGAAGAATACGCCGTCCTACGAAAGCCGAGCACCGAAGGAGCGTATCGCCGGGTCTGGAAATACTTCGTGCCGGCCAACATCAAGCCGATTGCGGTGAACCGTTTGACCCGGAAAGCTCTTCTGGTCGGCATCGACAAGCTGGTCGCCAACGGGCAGCACGGCACGGCGTATCTGACCTACAATCTGCTCCACGCGTTGCTGAACCATTGCGTTCGGCGCAGCTACATCGACCGCAACCCGCTGACCGGCGTGCGCGCACCTAGTAAGGGGCCGGGGCGAGATCGCGTGTTGTCGGATGAAGAGCTAATGGCCGTGCTAAGGGCGGCGGAAGCCCTTTCCGCCGAAGAACGGGTGGCCCTCTGGATGCTGGTGGTAACCGGCTGCCGCAAGTCCGAAGTTATCGAAATGCGATGGCCCGAACTGCAAGGAGACGAGCTAGTGCTGCCCCCCGAGAGGACTAAGAACGGGCGCGGGCACCGGTTGTCGCTTCCGCCGGGCCTAGCGGGGCAGTTGAAGAAGCTGCCCAAACGGGATGCCCACGTGTTCCACTTCAACGGTGACGTTATGCGGAACCGGTTGCGCCGGATGACCGGAATTGCCGATTGGTCGTTGCACGACCTGCGGCGCACGGCGGCAACCAACATGGCACGCCTCGGCGTGGCGCCGCACATCATCGAAGCCGTCATCAACCACAAATCCGGGGCCGTAAGCGGCATCGCGGCGGTCTATAATCGCTACGGCTATGACGCCGAGAAGGCGCAGGCGTTGGTCGTATATGAGGGTTGGCTAGATGAAGCGCTTGGAGGAAGTTTCTCATCAACTCAGGTGGCCAGCAACAAGCGACCTAGAAAGTCTGGCTGAGGAGCTTCGCTACTAAAGGTTGATTTGCATTGCGCCTTGGGCGACCATGCAACTCGATTTCAGCGCAAAGTCGGTTTTGACATGAAGTAGGTGAGCCGCTTCAGATGAACATTTTCAAGTCGCCCAACGCCCCCTTTGCGGTGGTGATCCTGACCGGAGCGTTAGGATGGTACATTGCGACGCTCCAGTCCACGCTGGGCGACCGACTTTCCCTAGTCTACGAGATCACGAACGGCGAGGATGGAAACCTCGTACTCAAATTGGACAACATTTCGCGTGAAAAGGTCTTTAGTGGCGTTTTCAATATAGTTTGCGACAGGAACGAAGATGACGAACCCTGCTTCGACACCGCCAAGAAGGCAAACGCCCAGTACCAGGTCGTGGAACCGTTCAACCTGTCGAACGAAATTACACTGACAACTTCGCCGGAAGCCAATGTGGTTCAGGTGAACGCGTGGATACCCCCATCGGCCTCAGTCAAAATAGAGTTTGCCCCATCGCACCCAAAGTCGAACTACAACTTCCAGTACTTTCCCGAAGCCGATGACCAGTCGAGCACTATGCCCGAGTTCTACGAGGCAGGGTTTCAAAGCGGCGTCATACGACACTTCGACACTATGCTGATCGTAACTTTCGCTGCTTGCTTGGCTGGACTGATTTTGTTCGCGATTATCCAACTGTGGATGCTGGTATTCTCGAAAAAGGAACAGGAAGATGATGCTCCGATACTCTACGATGTCACTGTTCGCCACACTCTTGTTGCTGACGAGCCAGCCGGTGACAGCCCAGATGGTCGCGGTTGAATTCCATGCCTTTTCATCAACCTCTCCAGAGAAAGGTGTACACGCAAAAATCAAGGTCATCTATCCCGACGAAAGGCCCGAAGAGTTTGAAACCAACTTGGATGGGCGCAAGACTTTTCGCTTGAAAGCTTGCGACGCGACGGTGGTCATCGAAGCCCGCTCGGTGTGGGGTGGTCACACGAAGGCGACAAAGTCTTGTGACCCGGTTCCAGTTGAACTTGCGATGGAACCTACGGCGCAGGCGTCCATCATCTCGGACGTGTTGAAGCAGGCCATTTCGGGTGAGGCTCCGGCGGCTCTTGCGGCAGTAAGCGACCAGTTTCTGGAGTTTAAAGAAGCCGTGAGCGGAGGTGATGTCGTACGTGCTGCTGAGTTAGCAAACGATCTGCAATGGACACTCTACCAAGCCGGAGACGAGAGCTTGGCATACGAGTATGGCGTCTTCGCACAATCCGCGGGCTTTGAAGCGATCACCGACAAGCAGATTATTACTATCCTGCCGGAAAAGTTCGACTTTAAAGGGCTAATGTCCTTGGACAAGGGCCGCGACATTGTCGTCATGTCCGACGAAGGAAAACTCTTTCTTAAGGAAGCCCAACGGGAGTTGGGGACAGAGCAAACTGGTGCTTGGGACGCCAAGACGTTCGACGCGTTGCGTAGCGTCGAGCCAAAGACCTGATAGCCTAGTGGTTTATGCTGCGACCGTCGCGTACCGGCGCGGAAGGCGAAGGCCAGAGATGCGCTTCTTCACGGCAGGCTCATCGCTAAGCAGATACAGAACCTCACAATCGGTCTCGGCGGCGCTCATATCATCAAGCTTCCATGGGTCCACATAGTGGAACATGCGGGTGAGAACATTGAGTTCGTTGCAGAGCACGAAGGCGAGCGGCGTTAGTCCAGCGTCGTAAACGGTCTCGAACCGCCGAGCGGCAGTGCGCTCATCGCTGTCCATGAAGTAAGAATTGGTGACAGAGAGTTCTTCCTCGGTGGTGGCGCGGACGCGGATACGCCGGTGCGGGTTACCGTGGAAGAACTGCGTATCTTCGCGCAGGGTGTTGCGGAGTTCGTGGGAGAGCATTGGTAGATCCTCTTCTGGGTAGCGTGGCCTCTGTGGGCCGTTCGCTAGGTTCTCGTTATGGGCGCTCTCCCCTCTTCCTCTACCTTCATACGGGTCTTCATGCCGATCTCTTCATAGCTTGAGCAGCCGCCGGACGTGCTCGGGGATATCGTCAATCTCGATAGCAGTGGCGCGAACCATACTGGGAGCCGGTATGGTCTCGATGATTGACCCCCAGTGTGTGCCGTTCTGCCGGTCGAGGACAATCTGCGCCATGCCAACGGCGTTCTCTATTGTACCGCGCAGCGCTTTGACGTTGACCGCGAGCAGGCCGTCGGTGTTCTCCCGAACGTCTTCCGCGATACGCTGAACAACTTGGTGGTGGAGCGCCCAAGACGCGACCATTTTTAGGATTGTCAGAAGGCGCGGGTCCGCTTCCGAGAGGGCGGCAATGTCGTTCAGGTCGCTAGAGCTTATACAGCCGGTGTCCCGCTGGAGGATATGCCAGAACACGGTGAACCCGCTGCTGCGAGGGTCCGCTTCCAGCGCCACCGCATTGGGCGAGCCCAGTTTGACGAGGCCGACCGGCGTAGGGTCGAGTGCCCGTTCCACCAACTCGATAGTAGCGTGGCCCAGCCAGTGAGATATCTCGTGCTCGGCAATGGTAACGGTCCGGTTGACCGGAAAGGCAAAGGGTTCAGCGCCGAGGGGCGTGTTCGTGTAGAGAACTCCGGTGGGGCCTTCGGTAATACTCATATGTCCATCTTCCTTAGTAGTTTGACCAGCGCGGCGACTTCGGGGTTCTCCTTGAGATACTCCCGAACCTGTTCGTTCTCTTGCAGCGCGGCGTGGACCTTGGCCCCGAGTTCGGCGCGAAGTTTTAGCGCCCGTTCATTGGCTCGGGCCGCTAAGGCGTCATGGCTCTCGCCGGGGTTACGTTCGAGCAGTTCGGTAAGGACCGGCTCTTCGTCGCTCGGGGAACCGCGCACCTCGATTAGGATGGAGTTCTTATCGGTGGTCCCCTTCTGGAGGTTCACCGGGTAGCGCGTAGTGGCGTACGCCTTACCCGCGAGGGCCAACGGCATCTGCCGGTACGCCAACTCTGGGTCCTCGGCCAACCGGGCGCGCACTCCGTGTTCCAGTTGGCTACGTTGCGGTTCCTCGGCCAGGTCAACCTTACCGAGGGCGGAACCCCAAACGGTGCCCTCGACGTGGTCTAGGTCTTTGAGGTTGATAATCATCGGATACTCCTGTTCGTCAGCGACCGCTCGGCGGTGATGAGCGCTCCGCGCAAGAACTTGGCGGGGAAGAGCGAAGGCAAGGCGAGGCCACGCTCCATACGGCTGGCCCTTCCGTCGGCCACCAGTTCGGTGAGCCGCGTAAAGGGGACGCTCTTTACCAGCGCTTCTGTCGCGTGGAGGAGCAGTTCCAGAGTATCGAAGTCCGGCGGGGAACGGCGGAACAGAGTGCGGTCTTCCTCGGACATTGCCTTATGGTTCGCTAGGCTCTTCGCCCCTTGCCATAGCTGTTCTTGCCAATCGGCTTCGGCGGTTACGGGAGCAACCGCGCCGTAGGCAAGCACCTTATCCGTCTGGCTGGGGCTAAGGTCACTTTCGAGAGCGAACTCGCCGTGAATGGCGTCGATATGCAGGTGAGCCTTGGCGCTGTTGTACTGCTTAGGGAAGAAGTGCTGGATAGCGAGAGCGGTGGTTGCGGCGTGCCTTAGTTCGTGGTCAGCGATTACCAGTACTTCGGGCGGGATAGTGGTGGTACTGGTCATTCGGCGTCCCCCACGGCTTTGACGAGCAGCTTGCTCGGGCGTGACTTGTGGAGGAACGTGCTCCGCTTGTGCTGAACGCTAAGGGATATGGATTTGAGCGAGTTCAGATCGGCGCGAAGTATCTCGGCGATTACGCCCCGGGCGAACGTCTCGCCGGAAGTCTCATCGATACGGGTGTTTAGCTCGTCCCGTACCTCTTTGATGATGCGACCTACGGCGTGCGTGAGAGCGGCATTCGTGCTCATTGGTACAGCTCCTTCAGGTCTTGATTGAGCGAGTAGGCGTCGAGCTCTTCACGCGAACGCTGGCGCTTGGCGGCGGCGGCTTCGATTTCCGAGGTGAGGAACTTGCGGAACTTGAGTTGGACGATGGAGGCGTTGAGGTTGGCCTCGTTCTCGTCCCATTGGTCTTGGGTGGCCTTGCCGTAGGCGGTCCCGCGTTCCAGCTGGTTCGACCAGCGCGGAGGAAGGTGCTTCTCTAGCCCAGCCTCTAGCAGAAGGTCGAAGTCCGGCGAAAAGGCGAACGCGGCCTTGGCGCTACGTTGAAGCACGACCTTGCACCGCTCCAACCGGTCCTCGGTGACCGTGATAGCGTCCTGCAAGGCCTCCTTGAGCAGCTTCAGCTCTTCAAGCGTATCGCTATAGTCAATACTCGCTAGGGCGCTGTCAGGATTGTGTTTGAGAATGTGGCTGGCGTAGAGCTTGGCGTTGAGAGCGGTGGCAATGAGGGGGTCCTTCTCGCCATTCACCGGAACGGTTCCATCCTCCATCACGGCGATTGCGAGTTTGACGCGCATGAGGAAGGCTCGTTGGGCGTCATCGGCTTTGAGGATTGCCTTGTAGTCTTCGACTGCCTGCAATGCGTTGTCGTAGGCGGTGGCCGGGTCAGCTTTCGCGACGGCGGCAGAGGAAGACTTACCGTACTCTGTGCTGAAGGTCTGACAGAGGTGCTTGGTGAACCCAACTGTGAGGGAAAGCGTGGAGGCCCCCACTTCGATTGTGGGTGTGGGTATGGTGCGCGATAGCAATTGGACCTCCGGTGCTGTTGGTAGGGCCTACGGGCCGCTACGAATAGCGTAAGGAGCCGTTCCGGGGGTACGAAATGAGGTATTCCGGTCTATTGTCCCCAACGCAAAGCAGCAGGCACAAGAAGACACACAGCAGATGAAAATCTTTTACTCTTGGCAGTTGGACGCGCCGCGAAAAACCAACAAGGACTTCATCCATACGGCAATAGTTGAAGCAATCGCGAAGCTCTCCGAAGAACCAGATTTGGAAGAAGCCGAACGCGAAGAGATTGAGGTCGACCAAGACACTCAAGGCGTGCCCGGTTCCCCCGACATCGCGGCGGTCATCTTCGAAAAGATTGCGGCGGCCGATGTGTTCGCGGCGGACGTTTCTCTCGTAGCGAGGGGCGGGAACGACAAGCACCACATAAATAGCAATGTCGCCATAGAGCTAGGTTACGCCTACGGGAAGACCGGTTTTAAGAAGGTCTTGAAGGTAATGAATACCCACTATGGCCCCCCAACCGAACTGCCGTTCGACCTCCGAGGCCGACGCCACCCGGTCAAGTATTGCCTTGCCCCAGATGCCGATGCGGAAACTATCAAATCCGAACGAAAGCAGCTCGTTGGCACGCTTAAGAACATTCTGAAAGAATACTTGAACAACAAAGCTGAACCCCAGAAACCGCAGCACGAAGAAGTGCCGCCGACTGCACTACGAGGGCAATTTTGGGAAATTTCGGACGTCCTCGTTCCGAAAGACACGGAACGGCAGCTTGGTGAGGACCTGTACTGGTACGGAACCAGCATTCTCTACTTCCGGTGTATTCCTGAGATCAGGCTGCCGGATTTGAGCTCGGCAGAAGCCATGGAGCACACGGCGAGCCTGTACCCGCTTCTCATGGACGGCGGATGCTCGCGACGTCGAAACAAGTGGGGCGCGATTGCCTTCTCTCGACTGAGCGACGGCTGCACCCTCATCGGAGCCACTCAAGTATTCAGGAACCGCGAGCTTTGGGGCGTCGATACAGACTACTCTCAACGAATGTCGAACCCTGATGATGAGGACGAGGAGCCTCGGCACTTCCTTCCCGTTGGAGCGATTAACCGAGAATACCCACGCACAATTAACAACATTAGGAAGGCAGCAGAGAAACTCAGCTATGGAGACAGGTACACAGTCGAAATGGGCCTTGCAGGGGCAGAAGACGTGTATCTGGGCATCAATGGATCCTTCGACCCGTGGCCAGGTCCAATTTTCGAGAAGGACGTCTATGTCCGCATGTCGGTCAGCGCAGACCAGCCAACGGAAGACATTATCAACGCGTTCTGGTCTAAGGCGTTTGACGAAGCTGGAGTAAGTGTACCAGAGGAGTACGTATTAAAACCACAATGAACGGTGCCCTGCCCATCCCTAGGCACCGACTGGTCGCCCGATCGCTTCGGGTGGGCCAGCGGTTAGTCGGTAATGCTCTGGCTACAGTGGCGGATAGTGTTGGGAGTTGGATAGGATGTATGGTCGGGCTTCCGGGACACCGGTAGGGTTTTCGTATCCGAAAATTCCCGACTTCAACCGCATATTTTGGAGGCCCCCCGGCGGTTGCCGGCCCCCCGCCCGACGCTTGGAACACACCCCCGCCATGAGCTAGCTATTCCTCCGGGTTGCGCTCCGTTCTTAATGTAGTTTTGCGCTTCGTAAGGGTCGGGATTTGATAGGGGGTACGGACACGCGTCGGAGCAATTTTCTAAACAACAACGCGCGAGAGCAGTGACCGCGATGCCGTCCGGGGGCGCATACAGTTTGCGTGCGTATCGTTCAGCAAAGGGCAGACGGTAATAGCTAGGGAAAGCCGAGGGGCCGGTAGGGTACGGGTCCCCGGATGGAGCAATTGTTGAAGTGTCTGGAGCGCTAGGGTTCGGGGTGTTGGGCGCTTAGGGTCAGCGTCATCGGCAGGCTACCGAATGTGCCGGGTGGTTGGTTAGGGTCCCCCGCTTGAGACGTACCCCCACGCGACCGTGTGATAGCGCTCGTGCACGGGGCGCTTGGACTGCAGACTAATGCCGTTGGCACGCGGGTTGAATAAGTAGCTGCCTAGGGGCGCAGCTCGGGGCGGGTCCGGTAGCGATAGCGCTGAGCTGGGTGCATTAGTGCCTACTGCCCAGAGCGTTCCAACTGTGCGGGGAATGTGAATTCTGGCCGGTGTCAGGCATCCCCAGAGCTTTCCCCCTCCCCATGAAAACGGGCGCGCTAGGCGGGCCGTAGGGCCGCTCCAAGGGCCGGGGCGGGTAGCGCCTAGGCCGTGGGCCAAGGAGGCGACTAGGCGGGGCGCTACGGGGCGCTACGGGGCCGCTAGGGGGCGGTAGAACCGGGGCCGGGGCGCGAGCGGCGGTGAGGCGCAGGGCTGGTTGTCTAGCAGGCGTCGCGTAACCGGGGCTGTATCGGTTAGGTGGGTAACTTGGAGACGGGGGTAGCCCGGCGGCGGGTAGCGCGTAAGATGCCGACTACGGTGGCCCTACGTTAACGACACGCTAACCACTTTGAACAATACTGCCCGAAGCTATGCTGGAGATGCGAGATGGAAGCTTGCCTGCGGTGCGCCGACTTGGAAGCGCAGCTTCGCGCCGCCGAAGTGGCGCTAATCGAGTACGTCGAACGATATGGATTGTCAGACACGGCAAGGCGAGTACTTTCGACGCCGCCGGTCGCGGGTGTATGTTCCCACGAGCAGTACCGCAAAATGGCCTTAGACCCGAACGTGGCGGAAGACAGCTAAATCCCCAACTCGGCCTACTGCATCGCTACCCTAGTTCCGACATGTTCGAGAACCCGGGAGGGAGACATGGAGCATCGCTTCGACAGAGAGAGCGAGCGTGACGCCGCTGTTATCCAGTTGTCTGGAACCAATCTCGCAAGCCGTGACAAGCTTATTGAGGAGTATCGCCTGCGCAGTGAAGCCGCGTTCGCCCCAGCCACCTTGAGGAACTACCGTCAGATCCTAAAGGGGTTCATCCAGTGGTGCGAACAGGAAGGCCATCACCACACGCCGCCGATAGAACCGAAGGTCATCGCCGAGTATATCGACCACCTTGGTGGCAAGATACGAAGCACGACGATCGAGACCCGCCTCTGGGCAATTGCTGAATACCACCGGTCGCACTTCCAACCCAACCCTTGCCGCCACCGGCTAGTGGAGCTCGCCCTAAAGGGTGTGAAGAGGCGGTATGGGGCAGCAGTTCGGCAAGCCCCGCCCCTGACTAAGCTAGAGGTCCTAAAGACAATCAGACGTCTCGGAGATAGCCGAAGGGATGTCCGCGACAAAGCTCTCCTATGGATCGCCAGCGATAGTTGGTGTCGGGCGTCAGAGATCGTTGCGTTCCGCGTAAGAGACATCATCCGTCAAGACGACGGCTCCAGCCTTCTATTCGTTCATCGCTCCAAGACCGACCCGTACGGCGAAGGCGCTTATGCTTTCCTATCTGACCGTGGCACCGAGGCAGCTTTAGCGTGGGTGGAGTTGGCCGGTCTCAAACATGATGACCCACTTCTAACCAAGTCGCAGCCCAACGCCCGCGTGGCACCGCTTAATCCAACTTCACTGTCCCGCATTCTTAAGAAGTGCACCGGGCGCGACGATATATCGGCCCACAGTACACGTATCGGTGGCGTGCATGACGCATTTAGGATCGGGTGCGACTTGTCGTCGATCATGGTCGCCGGTCGGTGGAGTTCGCCCGAAATGCCCGCGAGGTATGGGAGGCGCATTTTGGCCAGCCAATCTGCGGCGGCGCGAGTAGCCGAAGTCTACAACGATCAGCTGAATGACGACCTGAGCGGCTAGCCGTCGGCTGAGACCGGGGTCTGCGTCCGGCGACATTCGGTCACAGCGGCGCGACAAGGGACAATCAAAGGTTGACGCCACGGCATGCCGTGGACAACCTTAGACCCGGCCTGACACTGCCCATCCCCAACCTCGTCGCTCAGGCCCGTTGCCCCGGCCCGTTCCCCATTAAGGCCGGGGCAACCTTCTCCTCACCGCAAAAAAGTAACGACGGTCTCGCGCCAGTGTCTATGCGCCGGGTCGGGGAGTAGTTTTACTGACAGCTGGTGCGCTCTTCGATAGACAGCGCAAAGATCTGTAGGCATCGGACACCATGAAGCGAGTTCTCAGAGACGGCTTTCCAGCGGGACTAGCAGTCGGCGTAATTGCAACGCTGGCAATGTGTTGGCTTTTGGACCCAGAGCTTGGGCCGGTGTTCGAGGCCGAAGCGGCGTCGTTCTTCGCCATCGGCGCAACCATAACCGCAGCAGCAATCGCCTATGCGGGCATACTTAGGCAGATATCGCATTCGGAAGAGGTGGCCGAGCGCCGGAGGATGAGAGAGGCGGACGCGGAGATCGCGAGCCTTCCCTTGGCTCTGACCCGAGTATGCCAAGTGGCGCAACGAGGCATTCAAGACATAGTCGAACACAGCAATATACATGGCACGATATTGCCTTGCACGACAGAGTTAGAGAAGGATCACATTGACAGTATTAAAGCTGCCATTGTGGTATCAGACACCCCCGTAAAGGAGAGATTGCAAGGCATTCTTCGAGGATACCAACTCGCCCTTGCCAGCGAGGACTTTGGGCCTCTGCAATCAATTTCCAAAGACCCGCTAAAACAATCACTCGGAGGGATTAACAGGATATCTCTGTCCTATAGGTGGGCGCTGGTTCACGCTCTCTCCGAAGACCTGTTCGAGTACTCTAGAGGCGGAACACTTGACGCGAGCAAACCATTCCCAAACATACGTGTTATATCTGCCGTGAAGTTCGCGGGCGTAGAACCAGACGAATTTACAGACTTTGAAGGATTTTTTAAGCGTGCGATAGAACGGGATGCGAAGAACCCGATCGCCAAGCTGTTTGCCCGATGACACGCTGATTATTCAAGGTCAGAAGAGTTTCCCTTTCCCTTGCCGCCTGCGCCGCGTATCCTAGTTGCGTAGCGGCGCTATGAGATTTAGGTCTCGTGCGTCGCTACAGAGGTCTCTAAGGCTAATTCGTTACCCCCGGTTACGACGCTCGTTACCTCCTAACTCACTGCTGTTATTATCGTTACCTCCGTTACCTCACAATCGCCTAACCTTATAGGGCGTATCGGGGTCATGGGTGTTTTACCAACCACCACCCATATTTCCTATATAGCTTGAATTTTGTGAGGTAACGGAGGTAACGATAATAACAAGAGGGAGTTAGAGGGTAACGTGTAGGGTAACTGGAGGTAACGCCGTACCCGAGAGACTGCCTGACGCTACACGCCCAATCGCTCAATACCTAAAGGCCACCTAATAGGTGGCCCCAGACACGAGACGCCTGAACGCCTGAACTCCCTACTTCTTCTTCATATCTTCAATCGCCTTCGCGGCCCGCCCCGCCGGACCACTCCCCGGCTGACGCACGAGCTTCTTCTGAGGTTCGCCGTCTGGCTCATCTGCAATCTGCTCTACTTGCGTGCCCACGTTCTCAACCTTGGTTCGGCATTCGCTAAGCTCAAGCTGCGGAAGTTGCGCAACATTCCCAACCCCACGCGGGTCCTTACGATACATTGCCGTCGTCTTCTTAGTGGCGGGGTGCCTCTGCTTCGTACGCTCAAATCCAAGATAGCTCATGGTTGACGTAATCAGAGACTTCTTCTGCTGGGTCAGGTTCCTGTATTCCGCTTGGCCGAACCCGAGAAGTTCCGACACGTCCATACTGCGTATCCACCCCTCTTCAAACTCATCAAGCACTTCGACCAAGACCTCGTAGTACGGTCCCCTGTCGGTGAACTCGTCGTGGACGCCCGCGAGGATATGCAATGCTTCCTTGTCCTCTTCGGCGTGGAGGAACAGGTTCTCCCCCATTCGCGAGACGGCCTCAGCGAACAATGCGTCGCGGTCTTCTACCAGCTTGTCGAGGTCCACCTTCCCCACCACGACCGGCCAGTACCTACGCGACCCCGTCGGGTCCCTAAGTATCTCAGTCTTGTTCGTGGTCCCGATGAGAACGAACTGACGTTTGACCGTTGTCACCACGGCGTCGTACGCCATACGGGCCGTATCCTCTTGCGCCGACAAGAACTTCTTTAGGTCTTCGACTTCACGCTTGCTAAGGCCGACGACCTCTTCCGCCTCCCCAATCCACATACCTTGGGACAGTTCTATCGCCTCGCGGGGCTTGATACCCAATTCGACCTTGTTCCCTGCCCACGCTTCTACCGGGTTCAGCCTTCGTACCGCTGTGCTCTTGCCGGTTCCCTGAGGGCCGTGAAGGATGAGCAATTGGTCAAACTTCGTCCCCGGGCGGAATATCCTCGTGACGGCGGCAATCAGCACCTTGGCGCCCACCGCCCGAGTATAGGCGTTATCCGCCACACCCAGAGCGTCGGTCAGCCAGGTGTCCAAGCGAGGCACGCCGTCCCACCGCAGCCCCTCAAGATACTCCCTGACGGGGTGATAGGCGTAGGCACGTCGGGCCAGCAGTCGGAGCGAATTGTAGAACTCCCCCTGACCCGGAAGGTCGCGAACGTCGTCATGCGCCTCGCTGAGCTGCCGCCAACTTTCATAGACCAACGTAAATTCGGTCTGTTCCATGACGCGCCATTCGTCCCCCTCGTTCAGTTCATAGCGACCCGTGAACTCGTTGAAGCGAAGCTTCATGCCTAGGTCATCGAGGATACGGTCAAGCGCCCCCGCGAGGCCCGGAGCGCCCCGTTTGGCCTTTGTCCGGACAAGGGCTGACGCCCTCTCCACCGAGACCTTGACCGGGTAGACAATACCGTGGTGCGCCTGACTAGCGACTACGGGGTTACGCCCGTGATGATGGAAGTAGCGAGACGTCGTGTGCTTATACTCTTCGTTCTCCATACCGTCATGCGGGTCGAAGAATTCGCCGTCATCCTTGCCTGCGTCGAATAGCTCTCCAATAGTCACGGTGGAACCGTCTGCTCGGTAGAGAATGAAGTCTTCGCCTAGGTCTTCGCCGCGAACGTGAGGTTCAAGGCCCGCCTTGTCGCATAGGGCTTCAAGGTACTCTCGCGCGCTCGAAGATAGGGAGTAGCCGTCCTTCGTGCTCGCCTTCACCTTCCAGTTCTTAGGGGGCACGGACGGTAGAGGCGGGCCGTCTTTGATGATGACGCCCGGGTCCGCTCGGGTAATGCCGTCGTTCAACGTCGGGGCGGCTTCGAAGATTACCCGTTCTGGGCTGAACACCGCCGTATCCAGCACCGTACGCAACAGCCCCTTCTTACGGTCGCCCGCTGATACCAAGAGCCAGCCATAGCCATTGGCCAACGCATTGCTCTCGATAATGTCGCGGTACCGCTCGGCCTGCCTCATGTTCTCGAGGGCGAAGTAGGTATGTAGCCCCCCGCCCCCTTCCAGCGGCGTCCCCGCCGGGGCCACCAATCCCGCGCTGCTGCTGGCGACGGTGACGTAGCCGAAGTCAGCCAGCGGCAGACCGGTGACCCGGCTCAATGCTTCCACGTACCCTAGCTCTTGCACCATTGCATGGAACGCCTCTGCTCGGGGGCGGTACTCGGGGTGAAGGGCGGCGGGTTTGAAGTCATAGTCGAGTAGGATGAACCCGCCGCCGGTAGACCAACTGAAGTTCTCCTTGATACGTGGAATGGGTGGGACCTTGAGAGCCGCTTCCATATCCGCCGACGGCTTCTGGCCAATCCGCGGAGTGGCCCATTCGGTGACCCGGCGACTATCCTTCGTGCAGATTAGAACGTGGTCGTAGTTCGTAACCCCCAACCCAAGCGCGACCCGTACTTCTCCTGTATCCCGTATCCCCTTCAAGAACTCGCCGAACTGCCTGAGGTCATCAACCGTCTCCTTCGAAGCCAATGCTCCGCTGATGACGCTGACGCCCTCCTTCTGAAGTGCCCCGTTCTTCCATGAGAATGTCTTGCCCAAGGAAGGCGCATTAGGATTGAGGTTCGTGTACAGGGTGAACGTGAACGACATCTATTTAGCCTCTTGTATTACACAGCCCGAAGGGGCTGCTTTACGGCGGAGGCGAAACGTCGTAAGGTACCTTTACCTAATCACCTTACGGGCGCTAGCCTCGCCCAACGGTTAACGTAGCCCCCAGCCTGTTCACCACTTACTGGGGGCTACATTCATGATTGGTGGGTACTTCACTACCAAGAACCATGAGTAGGGATTATAGCTTACGCCGCTACGTCTACGGCGATAGGAGTTAAGTCGTCCCGGTGTATCTTCATGTGAATTGGAGCACACGGCGAGACGCCGAGACAATCCCCCGCGTCTACTCCCGAACGCGCCTAACTACACTGATAGCCATTACCGCCGAATAAGAATTCTTCTTAGCAGGTCCCTACCCCCGACCTAGCGTAGCCCTATGGAATGCTCTTCATGTGGCGACCCGATCACCGCTAAACATACTACCGGCTTGTGTCGGAAGTGCAGCCGCGCACGGCGTCGACGCTTGAGGATCGGGAATGCCGAGGACGAGGTTCCTCTAAAGCCCGTACCACCGATGAAGCGAAAGAAGGAACCGTTACCGCCGCAACGGGAATGCCCTTCGTGTGGGGCCAAGCTGTCGCGGAGATCGACGAAGGAACTATGTTACCGGTGCGCGGACGGCGGGAATGGTCTTGGCCCGGTTCGAGAAGCGCCGGTCAAGCGCCCGCCTCGGGTGGAACTTCCTCTTGCGCCACCTAAGTCCTTCTCGCGGTGCTACGTATGTTCTGCCGGTATCGAGAAGTCCTACCCTCCGGTCTGCCCCAAGTGCACGGTGAAGAACCCAGACACCTACTGGGCGCTTGCGCTTGGTTGGACTTCGGCGGCGGTTCGCGGGAAGGCAGGAACGCGGATGAAGAGCGTGAAGACCTACGTACCTCCCCCGCCCGAAGATGAACAACGCCGCGCGTAGGAACCGCCTGTATCGGCCTACCTCCGCGCGGCGCTACCCTACCCCGGTCGCAGGTACTTAGCTCAGCAGCGCCCATAGGACCCGCTCCGCTTCCTTCATGGCGTCGAGCGGGTCCGCCATCCTGCCCGAGCAGCATTCCTGCACGGCGAACCCGTGCGTCCTAGGCTCGGCCGGAAGCTTCGCCGTATACTATCGCCGTCCACTGTCCGGACACCTCTTCTGACTTTGAGCCCGGCAGGTGCAAGCGTACAGCCTGCCGGGTCTTTTTATGGACGCTACCGGGCGTCAGGTTCTTCCTTCAGGACCAGTTCTTCCCCCAAAGCGTCAGCTAGGAGTTCATGGAGTATCCCAAGGCCGGGCAACTCCTTCACCTTCAGAGAGCTCTTGGCGAGCTCTTCAGCGAACACCTGTTCCATCCGGTCCGTTACGCGGTCCACGACATCGTAGATTTCATCTCGGGTTTGCTGTTCCAGTTCAGTCATGTCTCTCTCCTGTTGAATGTTAGTCATCGGCCTTCTCCTCGACCTTCTCGGCATACTTTATTCTCTCCAAGACGGTCTCTCTCAGCCACAGCGCGGCGAACACGCCAATGCTCTCCATAGCCTCCAGGTGACGGTGGATGTCTTGGACCGCGAACTCCATGAGTTCCATCTCTTCGTAGGTGAACGAGAGCTGGTGATTGCGTGGTTTGGTCATATCCACCCCTCCCTTGTTTTGAACTCATTTCGGACTTCGGCAGTCAGCGCCTTCATCCAGAGGAGTTCAAATATTTGACCCGCGTCGTGGAACCGGCAGAGGTCTTCGAGAACGACCAGAGCCTTGTCCAGAAGAATGACCTCATCGTCCGTCAGTCTTATCGTGTTGAGGTGGTCTACTTCGGTGACTTGGTCTTTCATCCCTTCACCTCCGTGTATGTGCCTTCGATGACGCCGGGGTCGTTGATGACCTTCGGTTCAGACCAAGACTGATTGGTTGGAATGCTGAGTTGAGTAGCGAGCCACGTGTCAACGTCATCCCGGTGATAGACCGCCGCTCGACGGTATCGCTGATACAACGGCCCTTCTCCCATCTGTGCCCACTTCTCCAAGGTACGTGGCGAGGTCTGAAGGCCGTGCTCGGTGAGGTACTTCGCGAGCTCCTTCCTGTTCATGAAGTCCGGTGGTCGTTCGTGTCTAGGTTGTGCCATTTACGCACTCCTTCCCTGTTCCCGCAGAGCTAGGTTCTGCGGGTTAGTTACTGTTCATGCTCATTGGAGCGCCCCTATGGTCGGCCAAAATTAGGCATTCGCGCAAGGGCCCAAGCAACGCAGAGTGTTGGAGTTATCCACAACCAAAACACAAGATATTGGAGTTAACGGGGGGCGTTAAGGCTATCTTGTGCTCAAACACGTGTTTGAAGTGGCGTGCGTGATTCGACGCACAGAGGGCCTTCGGCTACTCCACGACGGGGGCCGCCACAGGTGCGCCTGGGCAGCTGGAATAGGTCGCACCGGGGGCCGAACCGGCGTTTCGGCACTTCGCCGGGGGCGGGTACCCTGAACGCATGGAACTGCACCCAACAGAGACCTGTGCGGCTTGCGGAAAGCATCTCACGCGGAAGCAAGCGCACCAGACCAAACCGAAGCGGTGCCATTCGTGCCAGAAGGCGAAGCAGCTTGAAGGCCGGTTGGCCCGGGGCGCAGTGCTACCCGAGAATTGCGCCACATGCGATCGGCGGCTGGGTAAGAACGACCATCACAAGAACAGCGAGTTGTGCTGGTCCTGCCGCGACAAGTTGCGGGGGCCGAGGAAAGGAATTCGACCATTGAACACGATTGAAGAGGTTCGCGCCAAGGCGCGGGGCGTGTTCGGGGACAACCTGACAATTGTTCGGTTCGTCGCTGACGCCGGGCACCGAACAATGGTCGAAGTACAATGCGAGCAGGTTCATCGGGGAGTTCCCTGCAACCACGTATGGGTCACTCGGCTGGATAAACTGATGACCGGAAAGGGGTGCGGTGTTTGCTGGCGAGACCACCGATCTCCGTCAGCCCTCGCCAGCGCCGGACGTATCCGCGACCTTGACCAGCGGGTACGTGATGACCGCAAGGAACGGACGTTGGCCCCCTTCGCCGACAAGCGCCCTAGCGCCGGGCGGTAGCCAACGGCGAGACGGCGTACCGGCCTACCCGCGCCCCCCTGCGTCGGGTCCATCCACCGGGTCGCCACCCTACCCGCCTAGCTCTTCGAGTGCCGACCGCACGGGTCGCCTAGCGTCGAGCTGAGCCTTCCCTACCGGCCTCCCGATAAAGTCCTTTACCGCTCGATACGAGCACCCCCAAGGTTGCCCCACATGACAGGATTTTGGGGTACCTAGATATGTCCACAGTCAAGATAACCGTCCACAGTCAGGGAGTTAGGACGAACCTGATCTTAAGGAATCCTTAACCTTTCCCAATAAAGTATGATGGCATCGTTCACACCAGGCGAAAGCGCAACCCCAATGCCCGGAACAATCCTCGTGGTCGATGAGGCGGCGACCAGCAGGATCATGTTGAAGGTGAATCTCTCGCCTTCGTTCCCCCAGATCAGCCTGGCGGCCTCGGGCGCCGAGGCGCTGGACAAGGTCGTGCGCGACCGCCCCGGCCTCGTGATGGTCTCGGACAGCCTCACCGACATCGACTGTGACGATCTGTGCCGCCGCCTGCGAGAGGTGTCGCGAAACGCGCAGCTGACGATCGTGGTCATGGTGGGCGACGCCGGCCGGTCCAGGCGCGCGCAACTGCTGGCGGCGGGGGCCGACGACCTCTTTTCCCGCGCCCAGCCCGAAACGCTGTTGCTGTCGCGGCTGCGCTGCCTGATCCGCGCGCATGGCACCGAAGAAGAACTGGCGCTGCGCGAAAGCATGGGCCGCGCCTTCGGCCTGTCGGAAGCGGCCGCGCCCTTCGAACAGCCGGGCAGCGTCGCGCTGGTCACCCAGAGATCGACCACCGCGCTCGACTGGCACAGCGCCCTGTCACGGCTGTCGCGGCACGAATTCAAACCCTTCCCGATCAGCGAGGCGCTGCGCTGGTTCCAGACCGGCGGCAGCATCGACGTGCTGGTGATCGACACGACCTCGGCCGACCGCCGCGCGGTGCTGCGCCTGATCGTCGAGGTCCGGTCCCGCCCGGCCTCGCGCCATGCCGAGATCCTGCTGGTGACGCAGGACAGCGGCAACCCGATCCTGCCCGACGCGCTTGACCACGGGGCCAACGCGGTGATGGCCTTCGGCTTCGACCCGCGCGAGGCGCTGCTCAGGATCGAGGCGCTGCTGCGTCGCAAGCAGGCGTCGGACGGGATGCGCAAGCGCCTGCAGCAAGGGCTGCGGGATTCCGTCACCGACGCGCTGACCGGGCTCTACAACCGCCGCTATGCCGAACCCTACATGCTGCGCCTGGCCGAGGCCTCGGCCCAGAGCCACCAGCCCTTTGCGGTGTTGCTGGCCGACGTCGACCACTTCAAGCTGGTGAACGACACCCACGGCCATCCGGCGGGCGACGCGGCGCTGATCTTCATCGCCGACCTCCTGCGCGACAACCTGCGCGCCCGCGACCTGGTCGCGCGGTTCGGTGGCGAGGAATTCCTGATCGTGATGCCCGACACCGGCCGCAACGAGGCGCAGATCGTCGCCGACCGCCTGCGCCGCCGGCTGGCGGACGCGCCGATCCCGATCCCCGGCCGCGACGCGCGCGTCGAGGTCACGATGTCGATGGGCTGCTGCGTGGAGATCGCCGACAAGGGCCTGTCGGCTCAGGCGCTGGTCGACAGCATGATCGACCGGGCCGACCGGGCGCTCTACGCCGCGAAAGAGGCCGGGCGCAACCGCGTCGCCCTGGCCGCCGCGTCCGACACCGACTGACCTCGCCGCGCGGGGCGCCTGTTCCGGTCAGTCCTTGTCGCGCTTCGGCCCGCGGCTCAGCCCCTCTTCCAGCCGGTCGGCAAAGGCCGCGCGTTCCTCGGGCGTCATGGCGGCCAGCCGGTCCAGCAGCATCTGTTGCCCCACGGCCTGCCGTTCGACGGCGAAATCCAGCTGCTTCTGCAGGCTCGCCTCGACCGCCGAGGGGTCGTAGGGCTCGGTCCTGAGGGTGCGGATGACCTCCTGGTACTCGGCCTGCACATCGGCGCGGGACGGCCGGCCTTCGCGGTAGCTCTGCCAGATCGCCCGGCCGATCTCGCGCTTGTCGCTTTCGCTCAGCGCGCCGGTCAGTGGGCCGCCGGTGCGGTCGACGCGGGGCGGGCGATGCTTGCCGTCGGGGCCGCCGTGAAAGGCGGCAAAGCTGACCACCGTGACGATCACCAGCAGGTTCAGCGCCAGGGACGCGACCAGCAGGATCCGGACCCAGAGCCGGGTTGGCGCCGCGGCGGGCGTGGGGGTGGGAGGGGTATCGTTCATCAGGGTCTCCTAGCCTTCGGCGCCTAGGCCGTCGAAGGCCGACATCACGTCCACGAGGTAAAGGTCGTCGGCGGTGGCATTGCCGCGCAGGCTGGCGGCGGTTTCGGCCAGCACCGCGGGAGGGCTGATGCCGATCCAGACCCCGGCGACCGTGGCGGTCGCAAGGCCCGTCAGCGCCGGCCAGCCGCCGATCCCGGCCAGGAAGCGGCGCACCGGACCGGGCCGCGGCGGGGCGGCCACGGGGACCGGCGCCGCGCGCCGCGCCTGTTCCGCCAGCCCGTCCGACACCATCCGTGCGGCCAGTCCTGCGGGCAGCTCCGGCGCGTCGTCGCGCGCCATGGCAAAGAGCGCGTCCAGTTCGACGTCGCCCAGGCCTTCGGTCCGGTCAGTCTTCGACATAGCCCAACTCCTCGCGCCGCCCGGCCAGTGCCGCCGCCAGCGCCCGCTTGCCCCGGGCGGTGAGGGATTCCACCGCCTCGGTGCTGATCTCCATGACCTCGGCGATCTCGGGATTGCCAAGGCCTTCGATGTGCCGCAGCACCACCGCCTGCCGCTGCCGGTCGGGCAGCGTGTCCAGCGCCTGCTGCAGCGCGTCCATCCGCGCCTTCTGCTGCATGCGCTCGGCCGGGCCGGGCGTGTCGTCCAGCGGCTCGGCCGCCTCGTCCAGCCCGCGGTGCCCGCCCCGCGCCCGGCGCAGCCGGTCGGTGCAGAGGTTCGCCGTCACCCGGTAGAGCCAGGTACGGACCTTCGCCTCGCCCTGGCGCCAGTCCGGCGCGATCCGCCAGAGGCGCAGCATCGCCTCCTGCGCGATATCCTCGGCCTCGGCGCCGTCGCCGAGCAGCCGGAAGGCATGGCCAAAGACCTTGGGGCCCAGCCGGGCCGTCAGAAGGCGCGCGGCCGAGGGGTCGCCGTTGGCATAAAGCACCAGCAGCGCGTCATCTTCCAGCTCGCTCAGGGCGTCGAAGGCCATATCGGTCATGATCCGGCGGACGTATCCTTTTCCATGGCGCCGGGCAATCCACCCGGCGCCATGCCATCACTTGCGGGGTCCGGTCCTCAGGGGATGTCGGACCGGACCCCGACGGCCCGTCAGTCGTGCCCGGGGGCACGCCGTTCGGGCGCGTTCTGCTTGAACACCTTGCCGTCGCGGTGCTCGAACCCGAAGGGGCGCTCCATCCGGCCTTCGCGCGGGCCGTGGTGACGGTCGCCGTGGCCCCGCTCACCGCGGTCGCCACCGCCGCGCGGGCCGCGCATCTCGGCCATCTTGGCGAACTCTTCTTCCGAGATCACGCCGTCGCCGTCGGCATCCAGGCGCTTGAACATCCGGTCCTGCGTGCGCTCGGGCGGCAGAAGCTCGTCGATGCTCAGCGCACCATCGCCGTCGTCGTCGGCGCGTTCCAGCATCCGCTCGACCATGCGCTGGCGGCGTTCTGCCTTGCGCTGCTCTTCGCGGGCTTCCATGTGGGCGATCATCTCGTCTGCGGTGATCACGCCGTCGTTGTCGGCATCCGCCCCGGCAAAGCGTGCGGCCGCATGGGCGCGCATCTCTTCCGGGCTGACCTGGCCGTCGCCATCGGTGTCGATGGTGGCAAAGTCGGGCCGCGGGCCACGGTTCTCCTGCTGCTCCTGCGCCGAAACGGCACCGGCTGCGACGGCGAGGATCATTGCCCCGGACATCAGCATCTTGCGGTTCATCACGTTCTCCTTGACGTTCTGTCTCAGTCTCGAAACCGGCCTCAACATCCGCTTTCGAACCATCATACGGGCCGGATCGGCGGTTCCGTCGCGGGGCGGCAAAGTTTTTTGCCTGACCGAAGGGGAAGCGGCGCGGCGCCTGCGACCAAAGCGCCTCTACCCATCCGGCCCGGGACACCCTACCTTCCCCGCGTCAGACGACGAGGCCCGAGATGACCGACACCCCCCTGCCCGCGGACGCCGCGGAAGAACGCGACACCAAGCGCGCCCTCTGGAACGGGTTGCGCTGCCGCTGCCCCAACTGCGGCTCGGGCCCGATGCTCAAGGGCTTTCTCACGGTGCGCGACCATTGCCCGGTCTGCCGCGAGGATTTCTATCATCACCGCGCCGACGACGGCCCGGCCTACCTGACGATCCTGATCGTCGGCCACCTGATGGCGCCGCTCCTGCTGGTGGTCTTCACCACGTGGGAACCGGAACCGCTGGTGCTCTTCACCATCTTCCTGATCGCCACGGTCGGCCTGTCGCTGTTCCTGCTGCCCCGGATGAAGGGGGCGCTGGTCGCGTTCCAGTGGGCGCGGCACATGCACGGGTTCGGCAAGCCGTCCGAGGCCTGATCCGGCCACATCCGTGCCGATGCGCGCGGGGCCGCTTGGCACCGCCCCGGCGCACCGATAGGCTCTTCCGGCGGCACTCCGCCGCGCAAGATCAGCGACACGAGCAGCCATGACAGACAAGACCGCCATCCGGAACGCCGCCACGATCATCGTCCTGCGCGACCGCGCGACGGACCCCAAGGTCCTGATGGGCCAGCGCGGCGCCAAGGCGGTCTTCATGCCCTCGATGTTCGTGTTCCCGGGCGGCGCGGTCGATCCCGACGATGCCGGTGTGCCGCTGGCGGGCGCCCTGCCCGACCTCTGTGCCGACCGCATCCGCGAAAACTGCGATGCCGACCTGACCCATGCGCTGGCCGCCGCCGCGATCCGCGAACTGTGGGAGGAAACCGGCCAGATCCTCGGCACGCCCGGCGACTGGCCCGGCACCCCGCACGCGGACTGGGCGGATTTTGCCGCCACCGGGCACCGCCCCGATCCGAGCTCCCTCCAGTTCGTGTTCCGCGCGATCACCCCACCGGGCCGCCCGCGCCGGTTCGACGCGCGTTTCTTCCTGACCGACACCGACGCGCTGCAGAGCGATCCCGACGATTTCTCCCGCGCGTCGGACGAGCTGTCGCTGCTGCAGTGGATCCCGCTGGAAAAAGCGCGCGAATTCGACCTGCCGTTCATCACCGAGGTGGTGCTGGCCGAGGTCGCGCAGCGCGCCGCCGATCCGACCCCGCCCGAGTCGGTGCCGTTCTTCTCGAACGAGGACGAGAACCGCGCCTTCCAGCGCCTGAAGGGTCAGATCAACCGCGGCGCCCGGGCGGACTGAGGCGCCGGCGGCGCCCGGCCCGCGGCGTCCTACACCAGCAGGATCAGCGACAGCACCGAGACGGTGACCAACGCGATTCCCACACCCTCCTTCCACGATAGCCGTTCGCGGAAGATGACGTAGGAGGCGAGCAGGCTGAGGATCACCTCGCTCTGCCCGACGGCATAGACATAGGTCGCGTTCTGCAGCGTGAAGGCGGTGAACCAGCAGAGCGATCCGCCGAGCGAGGCAAGCCCCACCAGCCCCGCCGTCCGCCACGCCGCCATGACCTTGCCGACCTGCCCCGGCTCGCGCAGCGCCATCCAGGCCCCCATGCCGATCAGCTGGGACGTGCCGACCGCCGCCAGCGTGACCATCGCCCGCAGGAAGGCATCGTCGCTGGCGATCTGCAGGGTCGCGCCACGGTAGCAGACGCCCGAGACGGCAAAGAACACGCCCGACCCGATCCCCAGCACCGCCGCCCGACTGTCGAGGCGTTTCCACCACGCGCCTTTGCCCTCGGGCAGGTTGGACAGCACCAGCACGCCGGTCATCCCGACCACGATCGCGATCAGCGCCGGGATCGACACCCCCTCGCCCAGCACGATGAGCGAGACGAGCGCGGTCAGCAGCACCTCGGTCTTCTTCAGCGTGACGCCGACGGCAAAGTTTCGGCTGCGAAAGATCAACAGGACGAAGACGGTGGCGAGGATCTGGGTCGCCCCGCCGATCCAGGCGTAGATCCAGAAGAGCCAGGGCATCGGCGGCAGCGCCGCGCCCTTCACCGACAGCACCAGCGGCAGCGCGGCCAGCACCAGCGGCGCGGAATAGAGGAACCGCGCAAAGGTCGCCCCGCTGGCCGACAGGGCGACGGTCGACAGCTGCTTCTGCAGCATGAAGCGGAGGGTCTGGAAGGTGACCGCGCCGAAGGTGAGAAGGACCCAAGTTTCCATGACTTGGGCCTATGCCCTGTTATTCGGGGGAGCGCCAGAGCGGGTGCGGCACCGGGTCCTTGGCCTTGAAGAGGTAGCGGCGGAAGATCTCTCCGTAGGTGGCATACCGGTAGCCGTCGTTGCGACCGAGGTAGCGTTCCTTGTTGGCGCGGTAGAGCTCGGGCAGCCGGTACCACGGCGTGCGCGGATGCATGTGATGGACCACGTGCAGGTTGTTGTTGAGGAAGAGGAAGGCCAGGAGCCCGCGGTCCTCGATGATCACCGTCCGCCCCCGCGCCCGTTCATGCGCCTGGTGTTCCAGGAAGGTGCGGATCTTGAGGATCGACAGCCCGGCATAGGCCGCCAGCAGGTAGGCCCAGACCGGCATGTCGGCGACCTGCGCCAGCCACAGCACCACCGGCAGCAGCGCCGGGATATGCCAGAGATAGGCGTTCAGCACGCCCGGCGTGCCTTCGCGGATCGCGCGCATGTCCGACAGGGTGAAGGCGAAGGTCCCGACCGCCGGACCGATCAGCAGCCGGCCGGCGAGCGTGTTGTTGAAGCGCAGGATGCCCTGCTGCCAGGGCTTGAGCGTCTGCCAGACCGCCGGGTCCCAGTAGTTGCTTTCGGGATCGTCGTAGGGATCGGTCAGGATCGAATCCTGGTGATGCGCCAGGTGCGTGTCGCGGAAGCGGCGGTAGGGGATCACCAGGGTCAGCGCCGGGAACACCAGTGCCTCGTTCACGCGTCGGTCGCGGAAGGGGTGGCCGTGGATCATCTCGTGGCTGAGCGAGGAATGCAGCGCGATGGCGAGCGCGGTGAGGATCATGCCGGCCGGCAGCCAGAGCGCGGCGAGCCAGGTCGTGCCGACGGCCCATCCGATGTAGCAGGCGGCCAGCAGGCCCAGCGTCGGCCATTCGGTCGCGGTCGATGTGGCGGGGCGGCGCGGCTCAGACATGGCGGCCCCAGGCGATGTTGGCCCAGACCCGCTCGTAGATCGCGTAGCTGATGAAGCCGAGAGCCGCGTTGACCAGCGCCATGCCGCCGCCGACCGCCACTGACCCGGTGAAGGCAAAGCCGACCAGCCCCATGACGAGAAGCCCGAGAAGCGTCCACAGGATTGATTTCACGAAAGTTCGTGCGCGCGTTTCCATGCCGAGATGTCCCTTGGTCTGCGCCGGTGACACCCCGGCGTCTTGTCATGCCAGTGTCACATGCGGCACTGCGGCGAGACATCCGGGATGTGATTAACAAACGCCCCGTTTGGTGATAATTATCACGGCATGAGTGAAACAATCGACAAACGCGCCCGCGCCTCGGCCTTCCGCGCCCGGCTGGGCCACGCGATGCAGACGGCCGGGATGAGCCAGAGCGCGCTGGCGCGGCAGATCGGGGTCGACCGGTCGACCGTGTCGCAGCTGCTGAACGGCGATGGCGCGCGGCTGCCGAACGCGCAGGTGATCGGGGAATGCGCGGCGGCGCTTGGCGTGTCGGCGGACTGGCTGCTGTCGCTGTCGAATCGGCCCGAGACGGCGACCGACCTGCTGGCCACCTCCCTGACCCTGACCGCCGCTCCGCGGGCGCTGGTCGACGAACAGATCTTTGCCTGGCACCAGGAGGCGGCGGGCTACAAGATCCGGCATGTCCCGGCCGCCCTGCCCGACATGCTCAAGCTGCGCGAGGTGCTGGAGTGGGAATATTCCCCGCACCTCGGCAGGACAACGCAGCAGGCCATCGGCGCGTCCGAGGATCGGCTCAGCTGGATGCGCGAGGCGCGGTCCGACTACGAGATCGCCCTGCCCCTGCACGAGATGGTCAGTTTCGCCCATGGCGAAGGCTATTACCGCGGCCTGCCCCGCGACCTTCGCCGCCGGCAGATCCAGTGGTTCATAGAGGTCAACGACACGCTCTATCCCCGCCTGCGCCTCTACCTCTTCGACGCGCGGCGCATCTTCTCCTCTCCGGTCACAGTCTTCGGCCCGCTGCTGGCGGTGATGTACGCCGGGCGCCACTACCTCGCCTTCCGCGATTCCGTCCGGGTGCAGGCGTTCACCGAACACTTCGACAACCTCGTGCGCGAGGCCTCCGTCCCGGACCGGGAGATCAAGCCCTACCTCGCCCGCCTCGCCCGCGACCTCTGAGGCTCAGAACGGCATCGGGTGGGCGCGGCGCACTGCCTCGATGTCCTTGAGAACCTCGGCCGACAGTTCGAGCTCGGTCTGCGACAGGATGCGCTGCAGCTGGTCCTCGGTCGTGGCGCCGAAGACGACCGAGGCGGTGAACGGACGCGAGGCGGCAAAGGCCAGCGCCATGCCGACCACGTCGAGGTCATGCTTGAGCGCCACGTCGAGGTAATCGTCCACGGCGGCAAAGACCTGGTCCGTCCGCCGCCCGCCGAGGTCGGGCATCAGGGTCATCCGGCTGTCGGGCGGCTTGGCCCGGCCCTGGTACTTGCCCGTCAGAAGGCCAAGCGCCAGCGGTGCATAGGCTATCAGGCCGACATCCTCGTTCAGGCAGAGCTCCGCCAGGTCGGTGTCGTGGTGGCGGCAGAGCAGCGAGTATTCGTTCTGCACCGCCACGGGCCGCAGCCCCGTCCCCGCGCCCGCCAGCCGCAGCCATTGCGCCATCCCCCAGGCAGTTTCGTTCGACAGGCCGAAATGCCGGATGGTGCCGCGCTTGCGCTCGGCCTCCAGCGCGCCGAGGCAGTCGGCCATGTTCTGCAGCACCGATTTCACCTTGGGGCGGTGTTCGCCCTCCTCGAACCGGCGGTCACGGTAGGTCGGGCGGTTCGGCCAGTGGAACTGGTAGAGGTCGATGTATTCGGTCTTGAGCCGCCGCAGCGAGCCCTCGACCGCGGTCTGGATCGTGCCCGGCGTGATCGCTGCCCCGTGGCGCACCGCGCGCTGCCCGCCGCCGGTGTGCTGGGTCGCGATCACCACGTCGCCGCGATGGCCGGTCTTGTCGAACCACAGCCCGATGATCCGTTCGGTCCGGCCGACGGTTTCGGCGCGCACCGGGGTGATGGGATAGATCTCGGCCGTGTCGATGAAGCTGATCCCGTGGTCCACCGCCATGTCGATCTGCCGGTGCGCCGCGTCCATCGACGTCGGCCCGCCCCAGGTCATCGAGCCCAGGCAGTAGCGGCTGACCATCAGGTCCGACCGGCCGAGTTTGACTTTCTGCATGACCGCCTCGCTGCCCCGGTGCCCTTGCATAGCCGGAGGAAGTTACCGAAGGCCAAACGCGGGATATTGAGAACAAAAAGCGAACATGCTAGGATCGCACCATGCCAGCCCCCGCCTCCACCCTGATCCGCAACGCCCCGCACCGTGCCGCGCCCGCGCTCTCCCTCGGGGCCGGGGCGACGCTGCGGCTGGCGCGGCTGCACGAGGCCTGCGGCAATGCCCGCCGGACCTTTGCCCTGATGGTCGCGGCGCGGCTGGCCCCCACGCCCGAACGGCCGGTGATCTGGATCGCCCCCGCCTGGCTGCCCGACCGGCTGCACGGCGACGGGATGCTGCGGTTCCTGCCGCCGGGCCAGGTGATCTTCGTGCATCCCACCCGGGCCGAGGATGTCCTCTGGGTCGCCGAGGAGGTGCTGAGGAGTGGTGCCGCCCCGCTCACCGTCGCCGACCTGCCCGGCCTGCCCACGCTGACCGCCGTGCGGCGGATGCACCTGGCCGCCGAAACCGGGGCCGAGGCCGGGCGGCTGATGCCGCTGGGGCTGATCCTGACCGAGGGCGCGGGCGGCGCGCCGGGGGTGGAAAGCCG
The DNA here is from genome assembly GCF_042188925.1 of Pseudooceanicola sp. LIPI14-2-Ac024. Taxonomy (GTDB): domain Bacteria; phylum Pseudomonadota; class Alphaproteobacteria; order Rhodobacterales; family Rhodobacteraceae; genus Pseudooceanicola. The sequence goes on along the minus strand of NZ_CP170102.1, from coordinate 114,249 downwards.
CTGGCGGCTCGACGCGGACCACACCGCCGATCCGCATCCCGCCGCCCCCGAGGGCGAGGGCTGGCGGCTGGAACGGCTGCGCGCGCGCACCGATCCGCCGCGGTCCTGGCACGTCGCGGGTGGGCCGGACCTGGGCCGCCTGCAGCCCCGGACGGCCGCCTGAGGCCCGGTTCACGCGCGGTCACCCGCCCGGATCTTGCGCCTGACCGCCGATCCGCACCCTTATCTTGTGGACAATCCGTCCCAAGGTCTTTTCCCGCCCCCGGGGATTTGTCATAGTGCCCGGCAACCAAGACAGAGCAGACTCCATGGCAGACGACCTTCTCGCGGCCGCGCCGCAAGCCGACTACGATGCTTCCTCGATCGAGGTCCTCGAAGGCCTCGAACCGGTGCGCAAGCGCCCGGGCATGTACATCGGCGGCACCGACGAACGCGCGCTGCACCACATGGTCGCGGAAATCCTCGACAACTCGATGGACGAGGCCGTCGCCGGCCACGCCAACCGGATCGAGGTCGAGCTGCACGACGACTACTCCGTCACCATCCGCGACAACGGCCGCGGCATGCCCTTCGACCCGCACCCCAAGTTCCCCGGCAAGTCCGCGCTCGAGGTCATCCTCTGCACGCTGCACGCGGGCGGCAAGTTCTCGGGCAAGGCCTACGAGACCTCGGGCGGCCTGCACGGCGTCGGCGCCTCGGTGGTGAACGCGCTCAGCGACAGCATGGTTGTCCAGGTCGCCCGCGACCGGAAGCTGGTCGAACAGCGGTTCTCACGCGGCATCCCCCTCGGCCCGGTCGAGGAGATCGGCGCCGCCCCGAACCGGCGCGGCACGACCACGACGTTCCATGCCGACCCCGAGATCTTTGGCCATCACCGGTTCAAGCCGGCGCGGATGTTCAAGTCGATCCGCTCCAAGGCCTACCTCTTCTCGGGCGTGGAAATCCGCTGGAAATCCGCGATCGACGACGGCGAGACCCCGACCGAGGCGGTGTTCCACTTCCCCGGCGGCCTCAGCGATTACCTGACCGAGACGCTGGAAGGCTCCTCCACCTATGCCGACGCGCCCTTCGCGGGCCGGGTCGAGTTCCGCGAACGCTTCGGCGTGCCGGGCCGGGTGGAATGGGCGATCAACTGGACGCCCTCGCGCGACGGTTTCATCCAGTCCTACTGCAACACCGTGCCGACGCCCGAGGGCGGAACGCACGTGGCGGGCTTCTGGAACGCGGTGCTCAAGGGCATCAAGGCCTACGGCGAACTGGTCAACAACCGCAAGGCCGCGCAGATCACCCGCGACGACCTGCTGACCGGTGGCTGCGCGCTGGTATCGTGCTTCATCTCGGAACCGGAATTCGTCGGCCAGACCAAGGACCGCCTCGCCACCACCGAGGCGCAGCGCCTGGTCGAGGGCGCGGTGCGCGACCACTTCGACAACTGGCTGGCCTCCGACACCAAGTCGGCGGGCGCGATCCTCGACTTCCTCGTCCTGCGCGCCGAGGAGCGGATGCGCCGCCGGCAGGAAAAGGAGACGCAGCGCAAGACCGCGACCAAGCGGCTGCGCCTGCCCGGCAAGCTGACTGACTGCTCGGCCACCGCCCGCGACGGGACCGAGCTCTTCCTGGTCGAGGGCGACTCGGCCGGCGGGTCGGCCAAGATGGCGCGCGACCGGCGCCTGCAGGCGCTGATGCCGCTCAAGGGCAAGATCCTGAACGTGCTGGGCGCCGCCTCGAACAAGATCGGCTCGAACCAGGAAATCCAGGACCTCTGCCAGGCGCTCGGCGTCGGCCTCGGGACGCGCTTCAACGTCGACGACCTGCGCTATGACAAGGTCATCATCATGACCGACGCCGATGTCGACGGCGCGCACATCGCCTCGCTTCTGATGACGTTCTTCTTCACCCAGATGCGGCCGCTGATCGACCACGGGCACCTCTACCTCGCCTGTCCGCCGCTGTTCCGCCTGACGCAGGGCGCGCACCGCATCTATGCCCAGGACGAGGCCGAGCGTGACATCTGGCTGGCCAAGGGCCTCGGCGGCAAGGGCAAGATCGACGTCTCGCGCTTCAAGGGCCTGGGCGAAATGGACGCCAAGGACCTCAAGGAAACCACGATGGACCCGGCCAGCCGCAAGCTGATCCGCGTCACCATCGACGAGGACGAACCGGGCGAGACCGGCGACCTGGTGGAACGGCTCATGGGCAAGAAGCCCGAACTGCGGTTCCAGTACATCCAGGAAAACGCGAAATTCGTCGAGGATATCGACGTCTAGCGCACGCGCCCGCCCCGTCAAGGCCAGGCACCGCCACACCCCGCCGAGTCGCGCAATTCGCGTGCACACGCCTGCGGGGGTGCGCCAATGCCTCGGCGCAACCCCGCCGAGAGCACGCTATAGGCGAATTTTCGCCCATATTCCCGCAATCGCCAATGCATGCCCCGGGTTCGTCCCGCGCTTGCCGCATTCGCCGCCGCATATCGCCTCATTCCCGCCGCGGTTGAGGCGGAACTTGGTTTCGACGAAGTTACGGAGCCAGCAATGCGCCAGCCAAGATTGTCATGGGGGCTTTTTTGGAAAGAGGACCGCGGGTCGGCCACGATCGAGACAGTGATCTGGATCCCGATTTTCGTGTGGTTCCTCGCGCTGATCATCAACGTATCCATGGTGTTGTTCGAAAAGAACCAGGCCTACCGGGTCGTCCAGAACGCCAACAGGATCGTCAGCACCGGGTACATGCAGACCGAGGAAGAGGTCGAGGACTACATCCGCGAGCGGATCGCGCACATCGCGCCGAGCGCGACGATCAACACCACGATCGCGGATGGCACGGTGACCAGTGTCGTCGCTTACCGGGTCACCGAGCTGCTGCTGCCGCAGAAGATGACCGACCTCGCCAATATCTGGATCAACATCTCCTCTGAACACTTCATGGAGTACTGAGGCCATGTCGCTGCCCCCCCGTTTCTTCACCCGCCTTGCCCGACAGCGTGACGACGAGAAGGGAACGATCACCCTGCTCGCGCTCTTCATGGTCATCATCACCCTGATGACCAGCGCCTTCGCCATCGACTTCTCCTACCTGCAGGCCTCGCGCACGCAGCTCCAGGTGGCCGCCGACCGCGCCGCCCATGCCGCGCTCTACTACCGCGAGAGGAACTCGGCCAACGACGCCAAACTGAAGGCGATCGAGATGGCCAGCTACGACATGCCCGACGAACGCTACGGCTATGTCCTGCGGCCCGAGAACATCGAGTTCGGCAGCTGGGACTACAACACCCAGACCTTCACGCCCGATGCCACGTCGCTCGAGGCGGTGCGCGTGCGGACCGCGCGGCGCAGCGACAACGGCAACTCGGTCACAGCCTACCTCTTCGCCGTGCTCGACGCGCGCGACTGGGACATCACGACCGAAGCGGTCTTCGTCACCTTCCAGCCGCCCTGCCTGCGCGAAGGCTTCGTCGCCGACGGCATCGTCGACATCCAGTCGAACAACGGCTTCTCGAACGGGTTCTGCGTGCATTCGAACACCTATGTGTCGCTGAACTCGAACAACTACTTCGAGGGCGGCACCATCGTGTCGATGCCCGACCTCAACGAACTCGACCTGCCGAAATCCGGTTTCGAGACCAACGAAGGTCTTCAGGTCGCCCTGCGCCGCGGCTATTACCGCCTGCGCGTGCTCGGCCAGATCGAGGACATCGAGGCCGATCTCCTGGCAGGATATGGCGAGCATGTGCCCGACTACATTACCAGCTCGATCCACGAGACGGTTTCGGACAAGAAGTTCAACAACGACAACCTGGTCGAGAACCGGATCAACATCCTCGAATGCACCGGCGCCAAGGGCACGATCGAGATGAACACCCATCTCAAGAACATGGTCCTGTTCACTGATTGCGAGTTGCAGTTCGGCCAGGGCGTGATCCTCGAGGACGTGCTGGTCTTCAACCAGGCCACCGGGGCCAAGTCGATCAACTCGCCCAGCGGATTCCAGATCGGGGTCAATGACGACTGCGCCGACGGCGGCGGGTCCCAGATCGTCACCCGTGGCGGCGTTGATGTCGCCTCGGACCTGCAGATCTACGGCGGCCAGATCATCGCCCTCGGCGATATCGAATTCGCGGCCAATGCCAACGGGATCCAGGGCGCCTCCCTGATCTCGGCACAAGAGATCAGCGGCACCTCGAACATGGACATGGGCTTCTGCGGCAGCGGCATGGAGGACAACTTCGCCGCCGACTACTTCCGCCTCGCCCTCTGACCTCGGACACGTTCCGGCTCTCTCGGAACGTGGCGGGGCCGTGCGCACTCTACCCAGGCGCACGGCCCCGCTTTTTTCAGGCCTCCGGCGCGCCGGATAGCGCCAGCACCCCGTCCCAGAGCACGTCGTCCACCGCCACCGGGTCCGTCGGCACCCGGCCTGCCCCCGGCAGCCTGGCGCCGGGATCGGCGGCCACGGCCGCGGCCAGCCGGGTGAAACGCTCGGCGAAATCCGGGGCGGTGCCCGGGTCGATCAGCAGGTAGAACTGGCCGAAATCATGCGGCGGCCCCGCGCTGTCGCGCAGGGGATGCACGTCCTGGCTCAGGACCGATCCGGTCATCGCCGCCGCCAGCACCTCGACCATCAGGCCCAGCCCCCAGCCCTTGTAGCCCCCCGATGACGACAGCGCGCCGTTGAGCGCCGCCTGCGGGTCGGTCGTCGGCTGCCCCTCGGCGTCGACGGCCCAGCCCTCGGGGATGTCCTCGCCCGCCTCGGCCGCCATGGTGATCGCGCCAAGCGCCGTCGCCGAGGTCGAGAAATCGAACTGCAGCGCCACCCCGCCCTGCCCGTCCGGCACCGAGAAGGCCACCGGGTTCGTCCCGATCACCCGCGCCCTGCCCCCCGGCCCCGCCACCGTGGGCGAGGCATTGGTCATCCCCAGCCCGATCAGCCCGGCGCGGGCGATCTGGCCGGTGAAGAACCCCATCGCCGTCGCGGTATGGCTGTGCGCCACCGTCAGTATCGCGATCCCGTTCGCCTCGGCCGCGCGGATCGCGGGCGGCAGGCCGGCGGCAAAGGCGGGCTGGGCAAATCCGTCCGCCGCGTCGACCAGCACGTGGCCCGGCCGCGGCCGCCGCACCCGCGGCTCCGCATCGCCCCTGACCCGCCCGGAAGAAAGCTGGCGGCAATAGCTGTCGAGGTAGTAGAGCCCGCAGATCCGGTTGCCCGTCGCCTCGGCCTCGCGCACCGCCTGCGCCACCGCCCGCGCGGGGACGTCGGCCGCCCCGTGGCGGGTCAGCGCGGCGAAGGTCCGCGCCTCGATCTCGTTCAGCGATACGTCCGGCATCCGCACCCCCTGCTGGCCCCAGCCTTGCAAGGGGGTGTCACGGGGTCAAGCGCCCGCCAACTCTCCGGCGTCGAGGCGCAGCACCCGGTCCATCCTTTGGGCAAGCTCGAGGTTGTGGGTCGCGATCAGCGCCGACAGCCCGGTGTCGCGCACCAGCTCCATCAGCGCACCGAACACCCGGTCCGAGGTCTCGGGGTCGAGGTTCCCGGTCGGCTCGTCCGCCAAGAGCAGGCGCGGCCGGTTCGCCAGTGCCCGGCAAAAGGCCACCCGCTGCTGTTCGCCGCCCGACATCTGCGCCGGCCGGTGATCCGCCCGCGCCTCGACCCCGACCCGGGCCAGCAGCTCGCGCGCCCGCGCCTCGGCCTCGCCCCTGGCGACACCGTCGGCGCGCTGCGGCAGCGCGACGTTCTCCAGCGCCGAGAACTCGGGCAGCAGGTGGTGGAACTGGTAGACGAACCCGACGTCTGATCGCCGCGCAGCCGTGCGCCGCCGGTCGGACAAGCCAGTCATCTCTTCGCCGCCGATCCGCACCGACCCGGCGTCGGGCGTGTCGAGCAGCCCGGCGATGTGCAGCAGCGTGGATTTACCCGCGCCCGAGGGTGCGACCAGCGCCACCACCTCACCCGGCATGATCTCGAGTCCGACGTCCCGCAGCACGCGGATCTCGGACGGCAGGCCCTTGTTGTAGGTCTTCTCGATGCCGTGAAGGCTCAGGACCGGATCACTCATAACGCAGGGCCTCCACCGGGTTCATCCGCGCCGCGCGGCGGGCCGGGAAAATCGTGACGACAAAGCTCAGCCCCAGCGATAGGGCGACCGCCGACAGCACGTCCGCCATCTGCAGCTTGGCCGGCAGGTAATAGATGCCGCGGATCGACGGGTCCCAGGCCTGACCGCCCGAGACGTAGTTCACCGCGGCAAAGATCGGGTCGATGTAGATCGCGAAGAGGCAGCCGAGGATCACGCCAAGCGCCGTGCCGATGATCCCGGTGAAGGCGCCGCATATGAAGAACACCCGCAGGACGGACCCCTCGGTCAGCCCCATGGTGCGCAGGATGCCGATGTCGCGGCCCTTGTTCTTGACCAGCATGATGAGGCCCGAGACGATGTTCATCGCAGCGATCAGCACGAGGATCGACAGGATCACGAACATCACGTTGTCCTCGATGTCGAGCGCGCGCAGGAACCCGCCGCTGGCCTGCTGCCACGTCCAGGCCAGCATCCCGTCCCCCGCCGCGACCAGGATCGCGCCGGTGTGGTCGTCCACCCGGTCGGGGTTCTCGATCATAACCTCGATCTCGTCCGCCGTGCCCTCGCGGTTGAAATAGGCCTGCGCCTCGGCAAACGGCAGGTAGGCCCGGGTCCGGTCGATGTCGTAGCGCCCGGCGGAAAAGACGTAGACCACCGGGTAGGCGTTCACCCGCGGGCTGGTGCCGAAGGCGGTCTTGACCCCGTCGGGCGAAATCAGGCGGATCGTGTCGCCCACCGTCACACCCAGCTCCTGCGCCACGCCCGAGCCGAGCGCGATGCCCTCGCCGAACTCGGCCAGCTCGCCATAGCTGGTTTCGGGATCGGCGATGCGCGGGATTGCAGCCAGGTCCTCGGCCGAGATGCCGAAGACCTCGACCCCGGCGTTGCGACCGTTGGCGTTCGCCATCACCTGGCCCCGCACCAGCGGCGCGGCGCGCGTGACGCCGGGGACATGCGACACCCGGTCGGCCACCGCCTCGTAATCCGTCATGCTGCGGGTCACGCGCCCGGCCTCGTCACGCACGGCGGGCGGGTAGACGGTGACATGGGCGTTGGCCCCGACGATGGTGTCGACGAATTCCGCGCGGAAACCCGACCGCACGGCCAGCGTCGCGATCAGGGCAAAGACCGCCAGCGCGATGCCGATCAGCGAGATCCAGGTCATCACCGACACGCCGCCCTCGGACCGGCGCGCCCTCAGGTAGCGCCAGGCGATCAGGAATTCGAACGGCGCGAAAGGAGGGGTTCGGCCCGACATGCTGCTCTCCGGTTATGGTTGCGCGGGAAGGTGGGGGAGCCTGCGGGGCGCGTCAAGCGATCAGACCGGTTTCCCCGCCGAGAGCGCGTCGAGGAACCGCGTCGCATCCGACAGGATCGCATCCCGCCGCGCCGGCTCCATCCGGTCCCAGGTGCCATAGACCAGGCCCATCCGGTGGTTCGCCTCGAACCGGTCCCGGTGGCGATCGAGGAAGGCCCAGTAGAGAAAGTTGAACGGGCACGCGCCCTCGCCGGATTTCGTCGTCGCGGAATAGGCGCATCCGCCGCAGTAGTCCGACATCCGGTCGATGTAGTTCGCGGACGAGACATAGGGTTTCGACCCGACCACCCCGCCATCGGCGAACTGGCTCATCCCCACGGTGTTGGGTGCCTCGACCCATTCGAAGGCGTCGACATAGACGGCCAGGTACCATTCGTGCACCTCGGCCGGGTTCACCCCGGCGAGCAGCGCGAAGTTGCCGGTGACCATCAGCCGCTGGATATGGTGGGCATAGGCCAGGTCGCGTGTCTGGCCAACGACCCGGGCAAGGCAGTTCATCCGGGTCTCCGCCCCCCAGAACAGCGGCGGCAGCCCCCTCTGGTGGTTCAGCGCGTTGCGGCGGGGATAGTCCGGCCCTTCAAGGAAGTAGACGCCGCGCACGAACTCCCGCCAGCCGATGACCTGCCGGATGAACCCCTCGGCCGAGTTGACCGGGACTTCCCCCGCCTCCCACGCCGCCTGCACCGCATCGCAGACCTCGCGCGGGCTGAGCAGCCCGATGTTCATGTAGGCCGAGATGCGGGCGTGGTTCAGGTAAGGCTCGTCCTCCAGCATCGCGTCCTGGCCGGGGCCGAAATCCGCCAGTTGGTGGCGCACGAAATGCGACAGCGCCTGCCGGGCCTGGCCGCGCGTCACGGCATAGTCGAAGGGCCGCAACCGGCCGAAGTTGTCGGAAAAATGAGCCTCGACCAGCGCCAGGACCTCTTCCGTCACCGCATCCGGGGCAAAGGCCATCGGGTGCGCCTGCAACAGGTCGCGCGACGCGGGCTTCCGGTTCGACGCGTCGAAGTTCCACTTGCCGCCCGCCGGTGCGCCCCCTTCCATCAGGTAGCCGGTCCGCCGGCGCATCTCGCGATAGAACCATTCCATCCGCAGGTCCTTGCGGCCCTTCGCCCAGCCCTCGAAATCCGCGCGCGGACAGAGGAACCGGTCGTCCGGCAGGATCGTCATGTCGAGCGGGCAGTCCTGCAGCGCCGCGATCAGCCGCCATTCGCCCGGCTCTGTGGCGATGACCGCCTGCGCCCCCGTCTCCCCGGCGCGGCGCATCAGTTCGCCGGGGATCGAGCCCGCGTTGTCGGCATCGTCGTACCGGGTGTAGGCCACCTGCCACCCGTCCCGCCGCAATCCCTCGGCAAAGTGGCGCATCGCGGCAAAGACCAGCGCGATCTTCTTCGGATGGTGCGGCACGTAAGTCGCTTCGTCCCGCACCTCGGCCATGACGACGATGTCCTGCGCCTTGTCCGCCCGGCGCAGCGCCGCGACATCCGGCGACAGCTGGTCACCCAGCACGAGGACGAGGCGCCTCACCACGGCACCGGCTTGCCCGCCCAGTCGAAGAACCCGCCGGTGTCACGGCCCTGCAGCCGGTCGATCACGTCCAGCAGATGCCCCGCCGCGTCCTGCGGCGTCACGGCGGGATGGCGGCCGACGTAATCCTCTGTCAGCCGGGTCCGCACCGTGCCGGGGTGCAGTGCCACGCAGATCGCGTCGGGATGGGTGCGCACGACCTCGACCGCGGCGGTGTGCAGCACCTGGTTCAGCGCCGCCTTGGCCGTCCGGTAGGAATACCAGCCGCCCAGCCGATTGTCCCCGATGCTGCCGACCCGCGCCGAGAGCGCCGCAAAGACCGACCGACGCCGCCGGGGCATCAGCCGCAGCGCGTGTTTCAGCACCAGCGCCGGGCCGATGCAGTTCAGCGCGAACTGCTCGGCCATGCCCGCCGCCGTGACCTCGCGCAGGGTCTTTTCCGGCGCCCGCCCCGCGACCTCGAGCGCGCCGGTCGCCACCAGCACCAGGTCGTATTCCGCGTCGAGCCGGTCGAAGGCCGCGACCACCCGCGCCTCGCTGGTGATGTCCAGGCCGTCCGCCGAGCGTGACAGCGCGGTGACGACGAAATCGCGATCCTTCAGGGCCTTGCACAGGGCCCCGCCGATCCCCCCGCTTGCGCCGATGACAAGTGCTTTTCTCATCCCCTTTGACCTAGCACCCCTGACCGCATGGTCAAAAACGCCATGCTGCAGCGCCGCGTAATTGCCGGGTTTCCAACCCCGGCGCGGCGTCGTATAGAGGCCCCATGATGACCTTGGGCCATATCGCATCCGACGCGCGCCGTTCCGGCGCCCTGTCCGCTGCTGCCCTGATTCTCCTAATCCGCCTCTGAGCGTGCCGTTCGGCGCGACCGCTCAGGGGACAAGCCTTCGCGCCATGGCTTCAGGAGATAAGAGAGAAATCACATGACACAGACATCCGACCAGGACCGCGTCCTCATTTTCGACACCACGCTCCGTGACGGCGAACAAAGCCCCGGCGCGACCATGTCGCACGAGGAAAAGCTCGAGATCGCATCGCTGCTCGACGAGATGGGCGTGGACATCATCGAGGCGGGCTTTCCCATCGCCTCCGAGGGCGACTTCCGCGCCGTGTCCGAGATCGCCAGGAATTCCCGCAACTCGGTGATCTGCGGCCTCAGCCGCGCCCAGATCCCCGACATCGACCGCAACTGGGAAGCGATCCAGCACGCGAAACGGCCGCGCATCCACACCTTCATCGGCACCTCGCCGCTGCACCGCGCGATCCCGAACCTCGACATGGACCAGATGGCCGAGCGGATCCATGAAACCGTGACCCATGCCCGCAACCTCTGCGAGGACGTGCAGTGGTCGCCGATGGACGCCACCCGGACCGAACGCGACTACCTCTGCCGCGTGGTCGAGATCGCGATCAAGGCCGGCGCCACCACCATCAACATCCCCGACACCGTCGGCTACACCGCGCCCCGCGAAAGCGCCGACATCATCCGGATGCTGCTGGAACGGGTGCCGGGGGCCGACGACGTGATCTTCTCGACCCACTGCCACAACGACCTCGGCATGGCGACGGCGAACTCCCTCGCCGCGGTCGAGGCCGGCGCGCGCCAGATCGAATGCACGATCAACGGCCTCGGCGAACGCGCGGGCAACACCGCGCTGGAAGAGGTGGTGATGGCGCTCCGCGTGCGCAACGACATCATGCCCTACCGCACCGGCATCGACACCACCAAGATCATGAACCTCAGCCGCCGGGTCGCCAGCGTCTCGGGCTTCGCGGTGCAGTTCAACAAGGCCATCGTCGGCAAGAACGCCTTCCTGCATGAGTCGGGCATCCACCAGGACGGCGTGCTCAAGAACGTCGAGACCTTCGAGATCATGAAGCCCGCCGACATCGGGCTGAACGAGGACAACATCGTCCTCGGCAAGCACTCGGGCCGGGCCGCGCTGCGCTCCAAGCTCAAGGGCCTCGGGATCGAGATGGGGGAAAACCAGCTCAAGGACGTCTTCGTCCGGTTCAAGGACCTCGCCGACCGCAAGAAGGAGGTCTACGACGAGGACCTCATCGCCCTTGTCCAGATGTCCGAGGACGCGGGCGCCGACCGGCTGGCGCTGAAACGCCTCCGCGTCGTCTGCGGCACGGAAGGCCAGGAGGCCGAGATGACCATGGTCGTCGACGGCGAGGAGAAGAGCGTCACCTCCACCGGCGACGGCCCGGTCGACGCGGCCTTCAACTGCATCAAGGCGATCTTCCCGCACGATGTCCGGCTGCAGCTCTACCAGGTGCACGCCGTGACCGAAGGCACCGATGCCCAGGCCACCGTCTCGGTCCGGCTGGAAGAGGACGGCCGCATCGTCACCGGCCAGTCGGCGGACACCGACACCGTCGTCGCCAGCGTCAAGGCTTACGTCCACGCGCTCAACCGCCTGCTTGTCCGCCGCGGCAAGACCGGCACCGACGCGCGCGAGATCTCCTACAAGGACGTCTCCTGACGCCTCCGGCACCCGCATGAGGAACGCCGCGCAATCCCCGGATCGCGCGGCGTTTTCTTTTGTCCGGGCCTCATCTGGCCAGGCCGGGCGCAGACGCCGCCACAACGCCCAGACCCATGACGTGACGCGGGCGCTCCGGAGACATTCCCGACCGGGGAAAACCGGCGACCACGCCCCTCTTCATCTTGCCCGGAAAACTCCCGCCGGAGGCACGCGATCCGGCCCCGCCGGATCGCCAAGCTTGTCGTGCGCCGCTCGCGGCGCGCCGTTGGATCACGCCACCAGCGTCTGCAACCGGCCGCGGATCACCGCCTCGGCATCCGCCACGATGCGCTCGATCAGCTCGCGGCAGCTCGGCACGTCGTTGATGACACCCGCCACCATGCCGGCGGACCACAGCCCCTCCTGCACATCGCCGGTCGAATAGACGTTCTTGCCCCGCGCGCCCGCGACCAGTTCGGCCACGTCGTCGATCCGGAACTCCAGCCCCTTCGCCTTCTCGATCCGCGCCACCTCTTCCGAGACGTCGTTGCGGAACACCCGGCTGGTGTTGCGCAGCGCCCGCATGATCAGAACCGAGTCGCGCTCGCCCGCATCCACCAGCCGCTGCTTCACCGCGTCGTGGATCGGCGCCTCCCGCGTCGCCATGAACCGGGTGCCCATGTTGATCCCCTCGGCCCCGAGCGCCAGCGCCGAGGCCAACTGCCGCCCCTCGCCGAACCCGCCCGAGGCGATCACGCAGATGTCGAGCGCATCGACCGCCAGCGGCACGAGGATCTGGTTGGTGATGTCGTCCTCGCCCACGTGGCCCGCGCATTCGAACCCGTCGATCGAGATGCAATCGACCCCCAGCCGCTGCGCTGTCAGTGCGTGGCGAACGGCGGTGCACTTGTGGATCACCTTGCAGCCCGCGTCCTTGAACATGCCGATGAACTCACCCGGGTTGCTGCCCGCCGTCTCGACGATCTTCACGCCGCTGTCTATGATCGCCTGGGCATAGTCCTTGTGCGGGATCGGCCGCAGCGAAGGCAGGATCGTCAGGTTCACGCCGAAGGGCTTGTCGGTCAGGCTCCGGCAGCGCTCGATCTCCTTCAGAAGGTCATCGGGCGTCGGCTGCGTCAGCGCCGTCATGATGCCCAGCCCCCCGCCGTTCGACACCGCCGCGGAGAGGTCCGCGCGCGCCACCCATTGCATTCCGCCCTGCACGATCGGGTGCTCGATCCCCATCAGTTCGGTGAACCGTGTCTTCAGCATGGTCTGTCCTCCCATCACGCCGCGCGCCGGTCATAGCACCGCGCGTCGCCTCCGGCAGGCGCGCGGCCCGCGATTTCAAATATCTGCCGCCCGCGCATCCGCGGATTTCCATCGCGCGGCCATGGGCACATCGCATTTTCGGCAAATTTCACAGGTATCCGGGCAGAAACGAGGAACCGAGCAGGGGCTTCCCATGCCCATCCGCATCCCGTCGCTGATCGGGCTGGCGCTTTTCGCGAGCGCCGCCGTGTTCTGGGCCGATGCCTACCCGAGGATGAAATCCGCGCAGGCCCGGGGGCAGGACTTCGCGCTGTCGGATTACCTGCACTCGGTGCAGAACCGGGTGTCGGGCGCGCCCGAGGCCAGCGCCCTGCGCCACGCCCGCCTGACGGCCGGGGACACCACGATCACCCGCGGCGGGGCGATGATCTCGGACGAGACGCCGTTCCGCAAGGTCGGCAGCCGGCCGCTGTTCAGCAAAATCGGCGCCGAGCGCGGATCGGAACGGCCCGCCTCGATGCACTTCATCACGGTGCGGCCCTGAACCGGCGCTCAGAGCGCCGAGGCGACCGTGAAGGCGGCGATCAGCATCAGGCAGAAGACACCTTCGGACATGACCATGGGTTCCCTTGTTCACCGGGGTCACGGTGCCCTCACCGCGACGTTACCGGCACAACCCGCCATCCGCGCGGCGGTTCCCCGCACCCCGGTGGCCCCGGCCACGCACGCACCGCTAACGCAGCGTCAGCGTCGGGAAGTCCGCAGGAAACAACAACAAACGGCCATATTTGCGACCGAATTGTCCGACACTCCTTGGCGTCAGGTCACGTGTTCCGGCCGCAGTACCCGTCCCCGCACGCCCCCGGCCATACCGGCCACCGGGCACCGTTAACAGAGGCGCAACGGAAATGAAGAAGAAGGTAGCAGTCGCGATCTCGCGTGCGCATATCTTCCTGGCGATCATGGCAGGCGTGATGCTGCTGGCCTTCGGGATCCAGCTCATCCGGCAGGATTATCGCGATCACCTGATGTCGGCGCAGACCGACACCGCCGAGGATGCCAAGGCCGCGATGCGGGCGCTTGAATCGCGCATCTTCGCGATGGAACTGGTCGCCAACCGCCTGGCCACCTACATCGCGATCAGCCCGGACATTCCCGACCGCCTGCTCAAGGACGCCGCCAGCGCCCTGGTCGAACGCCATCCCGAGATCAAGTCGATCGCGCTGGCGCCCGACCTGATCGTCAGCCACGTCGCGCCGCTCGAGGGCAACGAGGGGGTGATCGGCCTCGATTACGGCAAGGTCCCGTCCCAGCTGGGCAGCGTCGCACGGTCCTACCGCGACGGCGCGCCGGTGCTGGCCGGGCCGGTGCAGCTCGTGCAGGGCGGCCGCGGCTACATCCTGCGCTATCCCGTCTTCGTGCCGACCGAAACCGTCGTTGGCCAGCGGTTCTGGGGCGTGATCTCGGTCGTGCTGTCGGAACAGGGCCTGCTCGGCGCCGAGACGATGGAAAAGCATTTCGACGGCACGCTGAACTTCGCCCTGCGCGAGGTCGGCGATCACGGCCGCACCCGCAACATGCTCTTCGGCGACCCGGGGCTGTTCCAGACCGACGCCATCGTCGAGAACGCGTCGTTCCTGAAAAGCCGCTGGGAACTGGCCGCGATGCCCGCCGGCGGCTGGCCGACCGTTTCGCCGAACGCGCTCAAGATCGCCATCGCGGTGATCGCCGCGGCGCTGGTGCTGGGCGGCATGATCTTCCTCATCCGCCGCCTCGCGCTGCAGATCGAACGCTCCCGCTCGCTGCTGGTGCACGCGGTCGAGGCGCTGGACGAAGGCTTCGTGCTCTACGACGAGAACGACCGCCTGACGCTCTGCAACTCGCGCTTTGCCGAATACTACAAGACCGACCGCAACCTGCTGCTCGGCGTCCGGTTCAAGACGCTGATCCGGATCGCCGCCAAGAACGGCCAGTTCATCGAAGGCGTCGGCCGCGAGAAGGACTGGGTCGAGGAACGCATGGAGGCGCACCGCAACGGCACCGTCCTGCTCGAAGAACTCGACGACGGCCGCACCCTCAAGGTGGCCGAGAACCGCACCCCCGAGGGCTACATCGTGGGCGTGCACGCCGACATCACCGCCCAGATCAAGGCGCGCCAGCAGGCCGAGGAAGCGAACCGGCAGAAGTCGGAATTCCTGTCCAACGTCACCCATGAACTGCGCACGCCGCTGACGGTGATCTCGGGCTATGCGCAGCTGCTCGGGGAACGCAGCTTCTTCCCGCAGCTCAGCCAGCTGACCGACGCGCTGTCGGGCAAGTCGCCCGACATCGAAACCGCCCGCGCCGCTGCCGACGACTACGCCACCGCCATCGCCACCCAGAGCAACCGCATCTTCGGCTCGGCCAAGCACATGCTGAGCATGGTGAACGAGCTGCTCGACTGGGCCGAGGTCGAACGCGGCCACATCCACCTGGTGCCCGAGTCCGTCTCTCCGGCCGAGATCACCGAGAACGCACTGGAAGAGCTGCGCGCGCAGGCTGGCGCCAAGGGGCTCGATCTGATCTTCGACTGCACCGATACGCCGGTGCACGCCGATCCGCAGCGGCTCAAGCAGGTGCTCTACAACCTCGTCGGCAACGCCATCAAGTTCACCGAGAAGGGCCGCATCACCGTGCGCGCCGAAACCTTCGAAGACGCGACCGTCTTCAGCGTGACCGACACCGGCTGCGGCGTGGCGGACCACGACCTGGAGCGGATCTTCGAACGCTTCCAGCAGGTCGATGGGTCGGACCACCGGGCCCACGGCGGCTTCGGCCTCGGGCTGGCTATCACCCGCCAGCTGGTCGAGCTGCACGGCGGCACGATCTCGGCGTCGAGCGTGCTGGGCCGCGGCAGCTGCTTCACCTTCGACATCCCGAACGCCCCCGAGGAAACCGGCGAGGACACCGACCTCGACAGCGCCCGCGCGGCCTGAGCCCCGGCCCCCCCTTTCGCGATGCCCCTGCCCCGGCGGGGGCATTCGCATGTCCGGCCCAGGGTGACGATCCGGGCAGTGCGGCCGAAAACCGCGCCGCAACCGTCCGCCTCACCCTAAGTTCATGCGACAGCGCCGGCCCGAGGGATTACACTCCGGCCAGGTCCTCCCGCCACCACCCGGCAGCCGGCGGGGCCACGCAAAGCATCTGGTGCAAACGGATGTTTTGCTGATAGGTTTCGCGCGCGACGCCCGACCCGGCCCGTCGCCCCAGTTACGCGCCCCGGCGCAAGCAAGGTTTCGATGCCCATGCGGCCCAGTTGGATCAAATCCGCCCTCGGCCAGTTCGCGCTGGCCGCCATCGTGATCGGCGCCTTCCTGGCCATCTGGATCCTCTACGTGCCCTCGGCGCGTCCATGGCTGGAAAAGGCCGGGATCGCCGACATGCTGGGCCTGCCCCCGGCGCAGGCGGCCGAGGCCGATGGCGGCGGCGGACGCGGGTTCGGCGGCGGCAGCGCCAAGGTCGTCGCGGCCGAGGTCGGCACCGGCACGCTGAACGACCGGATCACCGCCATCGGCGACGGCCGTGCCCTGCGCTCTGTCTCGGTCCGGGCCGAGGCGAACGGGCGGATCACCGACATCGGCTTCCGCGCCGGTGAGCAGGTCGAGGAAGGCACCGTGATCTTCCGGCTCGACGACCAGGCCGAGGCGATCGCCCTCGACCGCGCGAGGCTGGTGCTGGCCGACGCGCAGGAGGATGCCGACCGCGTCGAACGCCTGCGCCAGGCCGGGTCGGCCACCACCGTCGCGCAACGCGAGGCCGAACTCGCCCTGCGCACCGCCGAACTGGGCGTGCGGCAGGCCGAATTCGACCTCGACCAGCGCATCATCTCCGCGCCGATCTCGGGCTGGATGGGCCTGTTGGAACACGAGGTCGGCGACCGCGTCGGCGCGCAGGAGGAACTGGCCGTGATCTCGGACCGGTCCGAGATCCAGATCGACTTCCGCGTGCCCGAACGGCTGCTGGCCAAGCTCAGGCCCGGCATGCCGATCGAGGCCGAGCCGCTGGCGCTGCCCGGAGAGAAGATCGCGGGCGAGATCGTCGCCATCGACAACATGGTCGACCGCAACAGCCGCACCGTCCGCCTCCTCGCGCAGCTTCACAACGACGGCGACCGGCTGCGTGACGGCATGTCGCTGTCGGTCACGCTCGCCTTTACCGGCGATCCCTACCCCACCGTCGACCCGTTGGCCGTGCAATGGTCGAGCGAGGGCGCCTTTGTCTGGGTCGTGCGCGACGGCAAGGCCGCGCGCGTGCCGGTCGACATCCGCCAGCGCAACGCCGGCGCGGTGCTGGTCGAGGGCGCGCTGCAACCCGGCGAAATGGTGGTGATCGAGGGCGTGCAGACCCTTCGCCCCGGCGCCGAGGTCGCGGTGCAGGGCGAGGCGGCGGCGATGGAAGCCACCGCCGTGCCCGCGCGCAAATCGTAGACGGGGCGCGCGAGACATGACCGACCAGCCCGGCCAACCGACCGCCCCCACCCCCGAAGAGGCGCCGCTCGCCGCCGGCACCGGTGGCGGCACCGGCCTTTTCGTGCGTCGCCCGATCCTCGCCTTCGTGCTGTCGGCCCTCATCGTCATCGCGGGCCTCGCCGGCCTCGCCGGTGTCGAGATCCGCGAATTGCCCGACGTCGACCGCCCGGTCGTCACCGTCACCACCGACTTTCCCGGCGCCTCGCCCGAAACCGTCGACCAGGAGGTCACGGCCCGGGTCGAGGGCGCGGTCGGCCGGGTGTCGGGCATCCGCTCGATCTCGTCCAACTCGCGCTACGGCCGCAGCCGCGTGACACTGGAGTTCGGCGATGACGTCGACCTCGACGTGGCCGCGACCGACACCCGCGACGCCATGGCCCGGATCGCCAACCAACTGCCCGAGGACGCCGACGATCCCCGCATCGTCAAGGCCGACGCCAACGCCCAGCCGGTGATCCGCCTGGCCGTCACCTCGGCGTCGCGATCCCCGCAGGAGCTGACACAGCTTGTCTCGGACCGGGTCGAGGATCGGCTGATCTCGGTCGAAGGGGTTGCCGACCTGCAGGTCTACGGCGACCGCGAACCGATCTTCCGCGTCGACATCGACCAGAGAAAGCTCGCCGCGCGCGGCCTGACGCTGGCAAACCTGCGCAACGCGCTGGCCACCGTGGCCTTCGACGTGCCGGCCGGCGACCTCTCGGGCGACCGCCAGACGATCAACGTCCGCACCACCGCCCTGATCTCGACCGCCGAGGCCTTCGAGGCCCTCGAGGTGGCCGAGAACGTGCTGCTCGGCGACGTGGCGCAGGTCTCGCTCGGCCCCGCCCCGAACGAGACGGTGCTGCGCGCCAACGGCCGGACCGGGATCGGCATCGGCGTGATCCGGCAGGCCACGTCGAACACGCTCGACATCTCGACCAACGTGCGCGCGGTGGTGGCCTCTCTGGCCGAAACCCTGCCCGAGGACGTCGACATCTTCATCACCTCGGACGACGCCAACTTCATCAACGGCTCGATCAAGGAGGTGCTGACCACCCTCGGCCTCGCCATCGCGATCGTCATCGGGATCATCTATCTCTTCCTGCGCGACATCCGCGCCACGCTGATCCCCGCGCTGACCATGCCGGTCGCGCTGATCGGCACCATTGCGGCGCTCTACCTCGTCGGCTTCTCGGTCAATATCCTGACCCTGCTGGCCCTCGTGCTGGCCACCGGCATGGTGGTCGACGACGCCATCGTAGTGCTGGAAAACATCGTCCGCCACCGCGCCATGGGCACCGGCCCCCGCGCCGCCGCCGTCATCGGCACGCAGGAAGTGTTCTTTGCCGTCGTCACCACCACCGCGACGCTGGCCGCGGTCTTCGTGCCGCTGTCGTTCCTGCCCGGCCAGGTCGGCGGCCTCTTCCGCGAATTCGGCTTCACGCTGGCCATCGCGGTGATGCTGTCCTCGGTCGTGGCGCTGACGCTCTGCCCCGTGCTGGCCAGCCGCCTGCTGACCAAGCCCGTGAACGAGAACCCGCGCGGCCCCATCGTCTGGGTCGGCAACCGCCTCGCCGCGCTCTACCGCTCGACGCTGGGCTGGTCGCTCAACGCGCCCTTCATCGTCCTGCTGATCGCGGCGCTCTTCGCGCTCACCGCCTGGCTCATGTCCGGCAGCATCAAGAACGAACTCACCCCGCGCGAGGATCGCGCGGTCGCGCTCCTCTCGGTCACTGCGCCGCAGGGCGTCGCGTTGAACTACACCACCGGCAAGATGGCCGAGATCGAAGAGGCCATCCAGCCGCTGCGTGACAGCGGGGAAATCGTCTCGGTCTTTTCGATCACCGGCTTCGGCGGCAACACCTCGCGCGGGTTCATGGTGATGACCCTGGCCCCGTGGGAGGACCGCAGCCGCTCGCAGGACGAGATCGTGGGCGACATCAACGGCGCGCTGCGCGACGTGATCGGCGTCCGGGCCTTCGCGATCCAGCCGAACTCCCTCGGCATCCGCGGCGCGGGCCGCGGCCTGTCCTTCGCGGTCACCGGCAACAGCTACGGCCAGCTGACCGAAGTCGCCGATGCGCTGGTCGCCAGGATGTCCGAGAACCCGGATTTCGGCCAGGTCCGGCTGGAATTCGAAACCACCATGCCGCAGCTCTTCATCGAGATCGACCGCCGCCGCGCCTCGGACCTGGGGGTCGACATCAGCGGGCTGGGCGACGCGCTGCGCGCCGTGCTCGACGGCCGTTCGGTGGGCGAGCTCTTCATCGACGACACCTCGTTCGACATCCAGATGCTGTCGACCTCGCACCCGGTGAACGACCCCAGCGACCTCGAGAACGTCTTTGTCCGCGCGGGCGACGGGCAGATGATCCCGATGTCCACCTTCGTCACCCTGACCGAACGCGCCGTCGCACCCGAGCTGAACCGCGAGGGCCAGAACCGTTCGGTCGAGATCTCGGCCGGCCTCACCCCGCAGATGTCGCTCGGCACCGCCATGTCCGAGGTCGAGCGCCTGGCCCAGGACATCCTGGCCGAGGAAAACCGCATCGTGCCCCTGGCCGAGGCCGCGACGCTCGACCAGACCTCGGCCGGGATGTTCCTGACCTTCGGCTTTGCCATCGTCGTCGTCTTCCTCGTCCTCTCGGCCCAGTTCGAAAGCTTCATCTCGGCCATCGTGGTGATGTCGACCGTGCCGCTCGGCCTCGCCTGCGCGGCGATCGCCATGGTGCTGACGGGCATGACGCTGAACGTCTATTCGCAGATCGGCCTCGTCATGCTCATAGGCATCATGGCCAAGAACGGGATCCTGATCGTCGAATTCGCCAACCAGCTGCGCGACCGCGGCTATGCCCTGCGCGACGCGATCTTCGAGGCCTCGACCATCCGCCTGCGCCCGGTGATGATGACGATGACCTCGACCGTGCTGGGCGGCGTGCCGCTGATCTTCTCGGCCGGTGCCGGGGCCGAGGCGCGCGAGGCGCTTGGCTGGATCATCGTGGGCGGGCTGGGCCTCGCCACGCTGTCGACGCTCTACCTGACGCCGGTGGTCTACCTGCTGCTCGCCCGCTTCTCTGCCCCGATGGTCGAGGAAGAGAAACGGCTGGCCCGCGAACTGGCGGCGGCCAAGCCCGCGGGGTGATCGGGGCCGCCGCCCCTCACCCCGGCTTCTCCAGCTTCCACACCTGTTCCACGGGAAAGTCCCGGGCCCAATCCGCCGGCACGCTGCCGCGCGTGTCCTCGGCCCAGTCCGGGGCATAGATCTCGTGGTAGCCCGCGACGCGGAACCCGATCTCGGCGAACAGCGCCCACCAGTCCGCATGGGTCAGGTTGAAGGCGATCCCGCTCGGCTCGATCTCGACCGTGGTCCAGTCCGCGCCCCACATCCCGCGATAGGGCCGGTGCAGGGTCCGGTCGCAGGGCGCGCCGTTCTCGGGCGTGGTGATCAGCACGAAGGGATGGTTGCCCAGGAACACCAGCCGCCCGCCCGGCCGCAACAGCCGCCATGCCTCGCGCAGCCAGTCCCCGGGCGGACACCAGATCGCCGCACCATATTCCGAGATCGCGAAGTCGAAGGCCCCGTCCGGCAGGCCCGTCACCTCGGCATTGCCCTCGATGAAGGTGATCTCGGCCCCGTGCGCCGCCGCCAGCCGCCGCGCGGTGGCCAGCTGCCGGGGCGACACGTCGATCGCCGTCACTCGCGCCCCGCGCCGCGCCATCCAGGCCGCGACATAGCCCGTCCCGCAGCCCAGTTCGATCGCGTCCTTGCCCCGCATGTCGGCGGGCAGCATCTGCAGCCGGTCCTCGCTCTCGCCCCAGTTGCCCCAGCTCGGCGCCTCGGCGGACCAGAGCCGTTCGCCCTCCGCCACCCAGTTGTCGGCATCGGCGTCCCAGACATCCCGGTTGACGGTGACATGATCGCGGTCCATCGGCGGCCCTCCCTGCGCACGGCGCCGGATCGCGCCCCGGCCAGCCTACCACGATTCCACGCGCGCCGCCGCGTCCCGCCTGCCCCGGTGACAACCACAGGCAGATCTGGTACACTGGCATTCTATTTTTGATCGAACGCCCTTTGCAGACCACCCCCGGTCCGGCCGCCCATTCCGGCGATCCGCCCCCTTCCGACCGGGCCCATT
This sequence comes from Pseudooceanicola sp. LIPI14-2-Ac024, assembly GCF_042188925.1. Taxonomy (GTDB): domain Bacteria; phylum Pseudomonadota; class Alphaproteobacteria; order Rhodobacterales; family Rhodobacteraceae; genus Pseudooceanicola. Next base: position 92,965 of record NZ_CP170102.1, on the reverse strand, counting down.
GACCCCAAACGCATCACGAAAGGCACGTCCCATGTGCACCCATTGTCACCCCATCAATTGCATCATTCCCCCCCACATGCTCGAGGTCATGCGCCTGCGCGGCGACGAAGGCGTCCGCAAGATGGCCGAAGAGATGCTCAAGCTCGGCGAAAAGACCCGCGAGGAACGCGCCGAACAGTCCACCGGCGGCATGGTCCCGTCCAGCCGCAGCGGCACCTTCATCAGCCGCGCACTGGCCGAGGCGACGGCCACCACCCTCAGCCCCAACCGCAAGGTCTACGACGGAGAGAAGAAGGCCTCCCTGCCCGGCACCCGCGCCCGGTTCGAAGGCGACCCCGCCACCGGCGACGCCGAGGTCGACCGCGCCTACGACGCGGCGGGCGAAGTGTTCGAGCTCTACGCACAGGCGTTCAACCGCGACTCGCTTGACGGGTTCGGCATGGACCTCGTCCACACCGTCCACCACCGCGCCAACTACAACAACGCCTTCTGGAACGGCACCCAGATGGCCTATGGCGACGGCGACGGGCAGCTTTTCCAGACCTTCACCGAGCTGTCCGTCATCGGGCACGAGATGTCGCACGGCGTCGTGCAGTTCTCGGGCGGGCTGGTCTACGAGGGCCAGTCCGGCGCGCTGAACGAAAGCTTTGCCGACGTCTTCGGCGTGATGACCCAGCAACGCGCCCTTGGCCAGTCGGTCTACGACGCCGACTGGCTGGTCGGAAAGGGCATCCTGGGGCCCAACATCAACGGTGTCGCCCTGCGTTCGATGAAGGCGCCGGGCACCGCTTATTCCGACAGCCTGCTGGGCCAGGACCCGCAGCCCTATCACATGGACCTCTTCGTCAACACGACCTCGGACAACGGCGGGGTGCACATCAACTCTGGCATTCCGAACCACGCCTTCTATCTCTTCTGCATGTACATGGGCGGCAATGCCTGGGACCGGCCCGGCCAGATCTGGTACAAGGCCCTGCAGGAGATCAACAATCCGCTGGCCACCTTCGGCAACTGGGCGGCCCAGACACTGGATGCGGCGATCGACCTGCACGGCAACGGCAGCTACGAGATGCTGATGCTGCGGCGGGCGTGGAAGCTGGTCGGCATCGACGTCTAGAGCGGAGGCACAAATGGGAGGCCCGTCCACAGCGGGATGTCTGGCGATGATGATCCAGGTGACCTCGACCGGCGGGTTCGCCGGCCTCGCGGGCGGCACGGACCGCCCCCTGACGATGGACCTCGAAGCCCAGCCGCCCGCGGTGCGCGACGCCTACTGCGCGGCCTTCTCAGACGACGCGCTCTCGGCCGCCACGCGGGCGGAAAGCGCCCCGGGCGCGGCCGACATGATGACATACAGCATCACGGTCACGCAGGACGACGGCACGGTGCACCGCTACACCGTGCCGGAATCCCTGCTGCCGCCGGAAACGCTCGACCTGATCGACGGCATGAAGTGACGGCCTGACGGCACGCCGGCGCCGGGCTTACCCGACGGGCACCGCCTCGCGCAGCCCCAGCCGCACGTCGATCTGGTCCATCAACTCCGCCGACCGCCGCAGGTCCATCTTGCGCGCGAACAGGGCGTCCGACGCCCAGAGGTCCTCGGCATCCTCCATCTCCATCACCCGCGGCAGCCGCGGGTTCGGCTTGGTCCAGTTCACGTGGTGCAGCGCCGCGCAATGCGGCGGCGGCACGAAGCCGCCCTCCACCACGTCAAAGGCGATCGGGCGATCCGAGGCCTTGAGCAGCGTCTGGAACACCATCTCGTCCGGCGCCATCGTGTACTTGAACGCCTCGATCCATTCCGGATGCTCGCGCCGGACCTTCATCAGGTGCGCCACGCCATCGCGGGTCAGCGTCCACCACACCGGGCCATAGTAGACCTGCATGTCGAACCGCCGCCGCGGCATGAAGCGCCGCACCTTGCCCGCGACGTCGCGCAGCACCGGCAGGCCGTCGCGCGGGTTCAGGCTGCGGACGTCGCACAGGTAGAACTGGTTCGCGCGGCGGTCGAACTGGCCATTGCCCTCGGGGTCCAGCCGGTGCCCGACCATGATGTATTCCATGTCCGGCGCCAGCCTCTCGCGCACGGCGTCCTGCGTCACCAGCGGGTAATCGGCACCGCTCAGCAGCACGAACCGGTCCGCGCCTGAGCGCTCCGCCGCCTCGAGCAGGCGATAGGTCGCCCTGATCGACGAGAACCCGGCCCAGTTCACCGACACGCGATCCTCGACAAAGACCACGTCCCCCGGCACGTCGGGGCGGAAATCCCGGGTCTTCGCGTCGACATGGACAAAGATGCTTGTGTCGGGTCCATGCAGCCGGGCCACCAGCCGCGCCAGCATTTCCGGCTGCGCATGGGCCAGGATCAGGTAGGCAATATGCACGTGTCGCTTCCTGGGTTAATTCGTTGGTCAAATAGTAGGGCGCCACGCGCACTCGTCCGCGTCACGCCGGGTCACCCTGCCATGCTAGTATGGCCCCCCCGGATTCACGAGGGGATATTTCCAAGCCCCCGAAATCCCAGCCGAAACCCGCGGAACTGTGCAAAACCGCGGCAGGCCCCCGGCACGGGCCACGGTTGACCGCACAGTAGTATCCGCCACCGTGCGCCACCCGCCCCGCCTGCCACGTTGCCAAGATCCGGATTTTCGGGCACCCTCTGCACGCGCGCCGCACCCGGGCCCCTTGTGCACCGGCAAGCCGCGACCGTGAAAGGAGACGACGCCGAAGTGGACAGCGCCAAGATCGCCCTGGCCGGTGAACTCTCACTCGGGCTGCTCGACGGGGACGAGCGGCGCGATGCCCTGCGCGCGCTCGACACCGATCCCGAGATGCGCAGCCTCCTGCACAGCTGGAACGAACATTTCGTCTGGCTTTACGAACGCGACAGCAGCGCCGACGTGCCGCCGCCGGCGCGCGTGCTTGCGGGGATCGAGGCGCGGCTCTTTGCCGAACCCGCCGTTCCCTCGCCCTGGGCCCGCGCGCTCGCCGCGCTGCGTGCCCCCGAGAACCGCGATGTCGTGATCCTCGTCGCCATGGCCAAGCTCGCGCTGCTGGCCTGGCTGCTCTACCTCTTCCTCTGAGGCGTCACTCGGCCGCGACGGCCCCGCCGTCCAGCACCCGGCCGATGTAGGGCACGATCATCAGCGTCGCCGCCACCGTCGACACCAGCGCGACCCCCATCAGGCCAAGACTGCCGCCGAACTCGCCCCGCGCCACCGCATAGGCCGCGATGGCGACCAGCGGAACGTGCAGCAAGAGCGCGCAGACGACCTGCGCGCGACGCTTCTGGTTGTACGTGGTCATACGTGTACTCCGCGCATCATTCACCCCACCGTTGCACCCAGCATCTCATCCACCCTTTCAAATCGCAAGGGTCTGGGCGGCATCCGGCCCCGCGCTGAGCCCTTCGCGGCGCGGCGGGCGGTCCGCCTCAACCCCAGTATTCCGCCTTCAGCTTCCGCTTCACCAGCTTGCCCGTGGGCGTGCGCGGCAGCTCGTCCCGGAAATCCACGCTGCGCGGCACCTTGATGTGCGACAGCCGTTCCCGGCACCAGCCGATCAGCGCCGCCTCGGTTTCCGGGCACGGCCGGGCATGCGGTTCCAGCCGGACGACCGCCTTGACCTCCTCGCCCATCTCCTCGTTCGGGACGCCGAATACCGCCACGTCGGCCACGTCCGGGTGGCAGATCAGCAGGTCCTCGGTCTCCTGCGGGTAGATATTCACCCCGCCCGAGATGATCGTGTAGGCGGCCCGGTCGGTCAGGAACAGGAACCCCTCGTCATTGACATAGCCCACGTCGCCCAGCGTCGAACAGCCCGGGCGGAGGAAGCTCTTCGCCGTCTTCTCGGGATCGCCGCGATACTCGAACGGCAGCCCGCTGTCGAAGTAGATCGCGCCCACCTCGCCCACGGGCAGGGCGCCGCCGTCCTCGTCCACCACGACGATGGGTCCCAGCATCGACTTGCCCACCGTGCCCGGAAACCGCTGCCAGTCGGCCGAGGTGGCGATGGTCACGCCGTTGCCCTCGGACCCGGCGTAGTACTCGATCAGGATCGGCCCCCACCAGTCGATCATCTGCGCCTTGATCTGCGGCGGGCATGGCGCGGCGGCGTGATAGGCCACCTGCAAAGACGACAGGTCGTACTTTGCCCGCACGTCCGCGGGCAGCTTCAGCATCCGCACGAACATCGTCGGCACCAGCTGGGTGTGGGTGATCGCATGGGCCTCGATCAGCCGCAGCATGCCCTCGGCGTCGAACTTCTCCATGATCACCACGGTCCCGCCCAGCATCAGCGCAGTCATCGTGTAGCGCAGCGGCGCCGCGTGGTAGAGCGGCGCGGGCGAGAGATAGACCGTCCCCTCGCCCATCCCGCCCATCGTTTCGCAGAGCAGCCGCAGCAGCGGATGGATGCTGTCGATCGGCTTTTCCTCGAAGGCGCGCAGGATGCCCTTGGGCCGCCCCGTCGTGCCCGACGAATACAGCAGGTCGGACCCGTCCGCCTCGTCCGCGATCGGCGTCTCGGGGAACGCGGCGGCAAACGCCCGCCAGTCGCGCGCCTCGGCCTCGGCCTCGCCGCTGACAAAGATGCGCACGCCCGGACAGGCGGCCTCGATCGCGTCGAGGTGATGCTGGAACCGATCCGAGATCACCAGCACCTTCGCCCCGCAATTCCCGACGATATAGGCGATCTCCTCGGGCGTCAGGTGGTGGCTGATCGCGGTGTAGAAGACGCCCGCCCGCTGCGCCGCCCAGCAGAGCGTGACGAAATCCAGCCGGTTCTCGAACAGCAGCGCGAGGTTGCCGCCCTTCTCGACCCCGAGCGCGCGCAGCGCGTGGGCCTCGCGGTTGGCGATCCGTTCCAGCGCGCCGTAGGTCAGCACCTCGCCCGATCCCGCCATGCGGTAGGCGATCTTGTCCGGCGTCTTCTGCGCATAGCCCCTGGGATGTTCCATGCTCTCCTCCCTCGCATCGTGCCGCGGGGCCCGGCCGTCCTCCACGACCCGGCCCCATTTGTCAGTGGCCGCCGCCGGTCATGCCTCGACCACCTCGGCCAGCCGGGCGCGCAATTCGTGCTTCAGCACCTTGCCCGCGGGCGACAGCGGCAGCGCCTCGACCAGGGTCAGGCTCCGCGGCGCCTTGTAGCCCGCGATCCAGTCCCGGCAGTGCGCGCGCACCTCGTCCAGCGTCGGCGCCATCCCCTCGGCGGGGACGACAAAGGCATGCACCCGTTCGCCCCAGTCGGGGTCCTTCGCCGCCACCACCGCGCAGGCCGCGACGGCGGGCATCTTCGACAGCGCTTCCTCGACCTCGGCGGAATAGACGTTCTCGCCGCCCGACACGATCATGTCCTTCACCCGGTCGACGATGTGCAGGTAGCCGCCCGCATCCATGAACCCCGCGTCGCCGGTAAAGAGCCACCCGCCCTCGCGCACCGCCGCCGTCTCCTCGGGGCGGTTCCAGTAGCCCAGCATGATCTGCGGCCCCATCACCGCGATCTCGCCAACCTGCCCGACCGGCAGGTCGCGCCGCGCCGCGTCCACGATCCGCACCGTCGCGGTCGAGATCGGTCGCCCGGCCGAGGTCAGGCGGTCCCCGGCCCCGGGGCCAAGGTGATCCTTCGGCGGCAGGCAGGTCACGACGGGCGAAAACTCGGTCTGGCCGTAAAGCTGGGTGAAGCCCGCCGTCGGGATCGCCGTCATCGCGCGCGCCAGCAGCGTGGTGTCGATCGGCGCCGCGCCGTAGCGGATGCTCACCAGGCTCGACAGGTCACGGGTGGCGATGTCGGGATGGTCCAGCAGCCAGCGCAGCATGGTCGGCACCACGAAAAGGTCGCCGATCCGCTCGGCCTCGATCAGGCGCAGCGTCTCGCCGGGATCGAAGGCCGGGGTGATCACCTGCGCCGCGCGTCGGAACGCGAACTGGAAAATCGTGCCGACCCCGCCGATGTGAAAGAACGGCGCGACGTGCAGCCCCGGTGCGTCGCCGCCGTGCCCGCCCGCCGCGCTCACGGCCAGCGCGCCGGTCGCGATGTTGGCATGGCTCAGCATCACGCCCTTGGGCCGCCCAGTCGTCCCGCCGGTGTAGAGCAGCGCGGCCCAGTCGTCGCCCGACCGCATCGCATCCTCGACCGGCCGGGCGCTGGCGATCAGCGCCTCGTACTCCAGCCCCCCGGTCGGCGCGGCCCCGTCACCCGCATGGATCACATGCGTCAGGTTCGGCGCGAGGCCGCGCAACTCCGCCACCAGGGAGGCGAAGCTCTCGTCCACGATCAGCACCCGCGTCTGGCTGTCCTCGAGAGAGAAGGCCATCTCGCGCGGTGCCCACCGGGTGTTCACCGGGTTGATCACGCCCCCCGCCCAGAGGGTCGCGAACACGTATTCGACGTAGCGGTCCGAATTTGGCGACAGCATTGCCACCCGGTCCCCCGGCCCCACGCCAAGCGCGCGCAGGGCGCCGGCCAGCCGGGCCACCCGGTCGACGAACGCGACATTGCTCCGCCGCCGGTCGCCGAACACGGTAAAGGTGTCGCCCGGCCGCTCACGCGGCGCCTTGTGCAGGGGCTGGGTGAGCGACAGGCCGGTCATCAGTTGCGCTGCCGGTCGTCGAGGCCGAGGCCCCGGCCGATGATCTCGCGCATGATCTCCGAGGTGCCGGCGTAGATCCGGCTGATCCTCGCATCGCTGTAGAGGCGGCTGATCTCGTATTCGTCCATGTAGCCGTTGCCGCCGTGCAGCTGCAGGCATTCATCGACCACCCGGCCCTCGACCTCGGAGGTGTAGAGCTTCACCTCCGCCGCCATCTCGGCCGACAGCGCGCCTTCGAGATGCTCCTGCACGCAATGGTCCGTCAGCGCCCAGGCGGCGTCGAGCTCCGTGCGCATCGAGGCCATCTTGAACCGCGAATTCTGGAACGTCCCGACCGCCCGGCCAAAGGCGCGGCGGTCCATGATGTAGTCCATCGTGATGCCAAAGGCGTATTCCGCCCGCGCCATGAAGCCCGCCGCCCCGATCAGGCGCTCCTCGGCGAGGTTCTTCATCATGATCTTGAAGCCCATCCGCGGGTCGCCCAGCACGTTGGCCTTGGGCACCTTCACATCGTCAAAGAACAGCTCGGCGGTGTCCTGGCTGGGCAGCCCCATCTTCTTGAGGTTCCGCCCCCGCGACAGCCCCTCGGCGTCGCCCTCGACCAGGAACAGCCCGATCTCGTGGCTGGCCTCGGGGTTGGTGCGCGCGGCAACGATGATGAGGCCCGCAAGGAAGCCGTTGGAAATGAACGTCTTCGACCCGTTCAGGACCCAGTGGTCCCCCTGCTCGACCGCTCGCGTCTTGATCCCCGCCAGGTCCGATCCCGTGCCCGGTTCGGTCATCGCGATGGCCAGGATCGTCTCGCCCGAGACGATGCCGGGCATGTAGCGGTCCTGCTGGTCGGCATTGGCGACATGCTGCATGTAGGGCCCGGCGATGCGGTTGTGCAGACCCAGGAAGAACCCCGGCTCCTTCGCGCCCAGTTCCTCGTTCAGGATCATGTCATAGCGGAAATCCTGCACGCCCAGGCCGCCGTACTTCTCGTCGGCATACATGCAGAGGAACCCCTGCGCCCCGGCGCTGCGCCAGATGTCACGGCTCACGCTGCCCGCCTCGCGCCAGGCCTCCGACTGCGGAAACACCTCGGCCTCCGCCCAGGCCCGCACAGACTTGCGGAAAATCTCGTGTTCCTCGTCGTAAATCCGGCGTCGCAGCATCCATGCCTCCTGTGGAAAGGCGGGGCGGCACCGTGCCGCCCCGCGGTTGTCGTCACTTGATGGTGTTGACCAGCACCCAGGACCCGTCCTGGATCTTGGAGACAAAGACCTCGTCCGCCCCCGCGTGATCCTCGGCCGAGAAGGTCACGGTGTTGCCCGCCACCTTGTCCTCGTAGTTCAGGCTCTCCATCGCCTTGATGAAGCTCTCGTGCGTCAGGTCGGGGCCTGCCGCCTTCAGCGCCTCGACCATGATGCGCGCACCCGCGTGACCCAGAAGCGCGCCGGTGCCGGGATAGTCCTCGCCGGTTGCTTCCTTGTAGGAGGCGACGAATTCCTGCACCTCCGGATCACCCATCCGCGCCTCGAGGTCCTGCCAGCCGGCGCCGGCATAGACGCCGTCCATCACGCCCTGCTGGGCCAGGCCCTTGGCGACCACGGTGTGGAAGCCCGCGCCCGACAGCATGATCTTCTGATCCATCCCGAGCTTCCGCGCGGTGGCGATCGCGTTGATCATCTGGGACACGCCAAGCGCCATGCCGATCGTGTCGCAGCCCGAATCCTTCACCTTGCCGAGCGCGCCGGTGAAGTCGCTCTCGTCCGGCTTGTGCGAGATCTCGGCGCCCAGTTCGATCTTGCCGTCCTCGGCCAGCTTGTGGACCGCGGCCTCGATCTCCTTGCCGAAGTCGGTGGGCAGCAGCATCAGGCAGACCTTCTTGGTGCCCTCGCCCTCGATCATCGCCTCGGTGGTGGCCAGGATCGCGTCGTAGTAGCTCGACGTGCCCGCGAACTTCCACGGCTCGAACGGCTCGATCATCTGCCGCGCGGCGGTGATCGGGCTGACGTTCGGGATGCCCTTCGGCCCCATCAGCTGGAACATCGCGATGTTGTGCGGCGTGCCGAGGTTCAGCAGCATCGCAAAGACTTCGTCACGGTTGATCAGCTTGTTGGCCGCCTGTGCCGCCTTGGGCACCTGGTAGCCGTGATCCTCGACGATATAGGTGATCTTGCGGCCGTTGATGCCGCCCTCGTCGTTGACCTTCTTGAAATAGGCGTTGGCGGCGGCCACGGCCGGAACCGAGAACGGCGCGAAGATCCCCGAGAGGTCGTGCGCGCCCCCCAGCTTGATCTCCGTGTCCGTCACGCCGGGGGTCTGGGCCCATGCGGGCCCGGCCAGCGCCAGTGCCGCCGAGGCGGCCAGTGCCTTGATATGTCGCATTCTCTTCCTCCCTGGTTTGCCCGCGCGATCCTCCGCGCGCGGGTCAGTACATTTCGTCGATCAGCGCGGCATGGCGCTGGTTCACGAAATTCCGCTTCAGCTTCATCGTCGGCGTCAGCTCCTCGTCCTCCGCCGTCAGCAATATGTCGATGAGCCGGAAATCCTTGATCTGCTCGACCTGGGCGAAATCGCGGTTGGTGTCGCGCACCACCTGCCCGATCAGCTCGCGCACCTCCGGCGCCCGGGTGAGCGACGCAAAGTCCGAGAAGTGGATCTGCCGTGACTGGGCAAAGTTCTCCACGTTCTCCTGGTCGATCATCACCAGGCAGGTCAGGTATTTCCGCTTGTCGCCGATCACCACCGCGTCCGAGATGTAGGGGCTGAACTTCAGCCGGCTCTCGATCTCGGCGGGGGTGATGTTCTTGCCTCCCGCGGTGATGATGATGTCCTTCATCCGCCCGGTGATCGTCAGGCAGCCGCGGTTGTCGATCCGGCCGACATCGCCGGTGCGCAGCCAGCCGTCCTCGGTCATCGTCTCGCGGGTCTTGTCGGGCTTGTTCCAGTAGCCGCCGAAGACCAGCGGCCCGCCGACCTGGATCTCGCCCTCGGGCGAGATCCGCAGGCCCACCCCCGGCAGTGCCGGGCCGACCGTGCCAATCCGGTTCTCGGCCACCGTGTTGATGGTGGCGACGCCCGCCGTCTCGGTCATGCCGAAGCCCTCGATCAGCGGCACGCCGAGGCCCGCGAACCAGCGGATCAGCTCGGGCGAGATCGGTGCCGCGCCCGAGGTCACCCGCCGCGCACGGCTGAGGCCCACCATCCGGCGCAGGTTCGACAGCACCAGCAGGTCCGCCGCCCAGTGCTGCAGCTTCAGCCAGCCGCCGACCGGTTTCTCGTCCTCCTGCCGCTCCGCGACCTTCAGCCCGGTCGCCAGCGCCCAGTCGAACGCCTTGCCACCCAGCCACCCGGCCTCGGACCGCAGGATCATCACGCGGGAATGGATCTTCTCCCAGATCCGCGGCACGCCGGAAAAGCTGTTGGGGCTCACCTCCTGCAGGTTCTCGAACACCGTCTCGGGGCTCTCGGCAAAGTTCACCGTGCAGCCATGCCCGATCGGCACCTCGACCGAGATCAGCCGCTCCAGCACGTGGCAGAGCGGCAGGAAGCACAAAAGCTCGTCGGTCTCGTAGAACTCCAGCATGTCCTTGCCCGCCTCGAGCTGGAACATGATGTTGCGGTGCGTCACCATCGCGCCCTTCGGCGGCCCCGTGGTCCCCGAGGTATAGATCAGCATCCGCGGATCCTCGGGCTTCACCCGCTCCAGCGCCTCTTCGAAACGGGTCGGGTTGCCCTCCCCCTCGGCCCGGCCCAGCGCCAGCAACTCGTCGAGGAACATCACCTGCGGGTCCGAGAACGTGGCCAGCCCGTCGCGGTCGAACACCACGACCTTCTCGATCCCCGGCATCGCGCCCCGCGCCTCCAGGAACTTGTCGAGCTGTTCGTCATTCTCGACGAACAGCACCCGCGCCCCGCTGTCCTGCGCCAGGTAGGCCAGCTGCGTTGGGCTGTCGGTGGTGTAGACCCCGGTCGGGATCGCCCCGATCCCCGCCGCGCCCAGATCGCAGTACAGCCACTCGCGCCGGTCCTCGGACAGGATCAGCACCGGCTCGCCCTTCTCGACGCCCAGCGCCATCAGCGCCAGCCCGATGGTTCTTGCGCCCTCGTAGTACGCGGCCCAGGAATACTCCTGCCAGACGCCCAGCTCCTTCTCGCGGTGCGCCGCCCGGTCGCCGTGCATCTCGCACCGCCGCTTCCAGAGCTTGACCACCGTGTCGCAGCCATCCTTCACGATGGGCCCGGTGTCGAAACGGCTCATCTCCATGTCTTGCGCCTCTTCCAGCGTTTCTGACCGCGCTGCGTCTCTCCCGACTTGCCGAGGTAGAACTCCTGGATGTCGGGCGAATTGCGCAGCATCTCGGCCGCCCCTGCCATCACGATCCGCCCGGTCTCAAGCACGTAGCCCTTGTGCGCGGTGGCCAGCGCAATGTGCGCGTTCTGTTCGACCACCAGCATCGTCACCCCCTGCTCGGCATTGAGCCGGGCGATGATGCCGAAAATCTCCTGCGTCAGCAGCGGCGACAGGCCCAGGCTCGGCTCGTCCAGTAGCATCAGCTTCGGCCGCGCCATCAGCCCCCGCCCGATGGCCAGCATCTGCTGCTGCCCGCCCGACAGGAACCCCGCTGCCTGCTTGCGACGCTCCTTGAGGATCGGGAAGTAGTCATAGACCAGCTCCAGATCGCCCCCGATCGCATCGCGCCGGGTGAATGCGCCCAGCTTCAGGTTCTCCTCGATCGTGAGATACGGGAACACCTCCCGCCCCTCGGGCACCAACGCGAGCCCCTTCTTGACGATCCGGTCCGGGTCCAGCCCGTCGATCCGCTCGCCCATCAGGGTCACCGACCCCTTCTCCGGGTCCATCAACCCGCAGATCGTCTTCATCAGCGTCGTCTTCCCCGCGCCGTTCGCGCCGAGGATGGTGACGATCTCGCCCTCTGCCACATCGATGCTCACCCCCCGCAGCGCCATGATCGCGCCGTAGAAGGTCTCGACGTTCCGAACCGCCAGCACGCTCATGCCGCGTCCTCCGTCGTGGTGCCCAGGTAGGCCGCCTGCACCTCGGGGTCGGCCTGCACCTCGGCCGGCGTCCCCTGCGCCAGCGGGCGGCCGTTCGCCACCGCCAGCACCCGGTCGGCCACCGCCGTCACCAGCCCCATGTCATGCTCCACCATCAGCACGGTCAGCCCCATGTCGCGGCGCATGTCCTCGATCCAGAACGCCACCTCCTGGCTTTCCTCGACCGACAGGCCCGACGCCGGTTCGTCCAGCAGGATCAGCTTCGGCCCCAGTGCCAGCGCGCGACCGATCTCGACCACCTTCCGGACGCCATAGGGCAGCCCGGCGATCATCTTGTTGCGGTAGGCCTCGAGCTCCAGGAACTCGATCACCTCCTCGACCTGCCTGCGGTGCGCGCGCTCCTCGGCGCGGACCTTGGGCAGGAACAGGATGTCCTGGACGAAGTTGGTCCGCCGGTGCGTGTGCCGCCCCATCAGCAGGTTCTGGAGCACCGTCGAATGATCGAAGAGCTCGATGTTCTGGAACGTCCGGGCGATCCCCAGCGGCGCGATCTCGTGCGCCTTGAGGTCGGAGATGTCCTGCCCGTCGAACTGGATCCGCCCCCGGGTCAGCGGGTAGATCCGGCTGATCAGGTTGAAGATCGTCGATTTGCCCGCGCCGTTCGGCCCGATGATCGCAAAGACCTCTCCGGCCTCGACGCTGAACGACACCCCGTCCACCGCCTTCACCCCGCCGAAATGCACGGCGATGTCGTCCACCTGCAGCAGGCTCATCGCATCCGCTCCGTCTTGAGGTAGGATTTCTGCCGCCGGAACATGTCCTTGCGGGCCAGCGGAAAAAGCTCCCACCAGGTGCGGATCTTCAGCCAGCGTCCGTAGAGCCCGGTCGGCTCGTAGATGATGAACCCGATCAGGACGAGCGAGAAGATCATCGTGTCGAGCCCCGGTATCCCGCCCAGGTCCACGCCGAGCGAGGCGTTGGCCCAGTCCCGCGTGATCGCGATGGCCTGCGGCACGGCGGTGATCAGGATCGCCCCCAGGAACGCGCCCTGGATGAAGCCCAGCCCGCCGATGGTCACCACCAGCAGCAGGTTGATCGAGATGAAGATCGAGAAGAGCTCGTAGTTGAAGAAGCCGATGTAATGGCCCATCAGCGCCCCCGCCAATCCCGTCACCCCGGACGAGAGGCCAAAGGCCAGCGCCCGGGTCCGCGTCACGTTGATGCCGAGCGCACGGGCCGAAACCTCGCTGTCGCGCACCGCCAGGAACGACCGGCCCGTGGGCGAACGCATCAGGTTCGCGTAGCCCCAGGTGACGATCACGACGACGGCCAGGATCAGCCAGTAGAGGTTCGGCAGCGCCGCGTAGCGGTCGAAGTTGATGCCGAGGATGGTGATCGAGGGGGCAAAGATGCCGCCCACCCCGCCGGTGATAGGCTCGAGCATGATCACCAGTTCCTCGACGATCACGAACACGGCGAGCGTCGCGATGGCCAGGTAGATGCCCGACATCCGGACCGCCGGGATCGCGATCAGCGCCCCGAAGAGCCCCGCCGCCAGCCCCGCCACCGGAAAGGCGATCACGAACGGCACGCCCGCCGTCATCAGCGCGGCATCGGTATAGGCCCCGATCGCCAGGAACGCGGCATGGCCCAGGCTGACCTGCCCGGTGTGCCCCACCAGCACCATCAGCCCCATGCCGGCCAGCGACCAGATCAGTGTGTTCGCGGCCTCGGCCAGGTAGTATTCGCCGACCAGGAACGGCAGCGCGACCATGATCGCCAGCAGCGCCAGGTAGGCGCCCCGCTTGCCCCAGTGCTCGTGAATGTCGATGTCCTTGTCGTAGGACGTCTTGAAGACGATCCGCATGGCCTCAGACCTTCTTCATCTGGATTTGGCTGAACAGCCCGCCGGGCCGCGTCACCAGCACCACCAGCATGATGATGTAGGGCGACATCGTCGCCACCTCGCCCGGGGCATAGCGCCCGGCGATCGGCTCGACGATCCCGATCAGAAGCCCGCCCAGCAGCGCGCCGGGCAGCGATCCCATGCCGCCGATCACCGCCGCCGCAAAGGCCTTGATGCCCAAGAGCCCGATGTTCGGATCGATCGCCCCCTTGGTGGCATAGAGCACACCCGCCACGGTCGCGACCACGCCCGATAGCCCCCAGATGAAGCCGTTCAGCCGCATCACCGGAACGCCGACGATATAGGCCGCCATCTGGTTCTGCGACGCCGCCTGCGCGGCCAGCCCGACCCGGGTGTAGGCAAAGAACGCCCAGAGCAACCCGGTCAACACCGCGGTGACGAGGATCGTCACCAGGTCCGCCGCGCCCAGCACCACGCCACCTATGTGAAAATTGACGCCCGAGAACGGGGTCTCCAGCACCAGCGGCGTGTAGCCCCAGATCGACCCGGCGGCAAAGCGCAGGACGAAGCCCAGCGCGATCGTCAGGATCACCAGCGCGAACTGCGGCTGGCCGAAGATCTGGCGGACGAACACCCGCTCGATCCCCCAGCCGACCCCGAACATGCTGGCCATTGCGGCCGGTACGGCCAGGAAGAACGCCCAGCCCATTTGGTCTGAATTTCCAAAGCCCAGCGCAAGAAACGCGCCTAGCATCATCATGTCGCCCTGGGCGAAGTTGACGCCTTCGCTGGCCTTGTAGATCAGCACGAACCCGAGCGCGACAAGCCCGTAGATACAGCCGTTGGCGATGCCGCCAAACAGCAGTTGCAGAAGCTCCATGAACCTCTCCCTTCGCGCGGCCTGAACCCGCGCGCCTCCCTGGTTTCAACGTCCGGGCCGCCTCCTCCTGACCGCCGTGAACGCTGTTGACACGATTTAAACACTCGTGTTCAATTTCGGTCAACACATATTTCGGACCCTTCCCCGCAGCCCATGAACAGCGCCTCGCTCCGCATCCATCACGCCGCCATGCGCATCTTCGCCGAGACCGGCGGGACGGCCATCGCCGTGAGCGAGTTGGCGAAAGAGGCGGGGCTGTCGCGGGGCACGATCTACAACAACCTCGACAGCCCGGCCGAGCTTTTCGATTCCGTCTGCAACCTGATGGCCGAGGAATTCCTGCAATCCGTGCGCGACAGCTTCGGCACCGAAACCGATCCCGCCCAGCGCATCTCGAACGCGATCCGGCTCTGTGTCCGGCGGGTGCACGAGGAACCGCACTGGGGCCGCTTCATCGCCCGTTACGCGATGATGGAACCGCGGCTCGGCGCCTTCTGGGGGAGGGTGCCGGCCGAAGAGCTGCAGCGCGGGCTGAACGACAACCGCTTCGACATCCGCCGCGACCAGATCCCCACGATCTGCGCGGTGATGGGCGGCGCCACCTTCGGCGCCATGACCCTGGTGCTGAACGGGCATCGAACATGGCGCGAGGCCGGCAGCGACACCGCCGAAACCATGCTCCGCGCCGTCGGGCTGGAACGGCGCGAGGCGCGCCGCCTGGCCCAGACCGAATTCGAGCCCCTGCCCCGCATGGCGCTCTTCGACGCGGCCTGAGGAGGTTAACGGACCGCGCCGAAAATACTGACGTGATACCGACGCAATACCGACGTGATACCGACGTCGAAATCCGGGAGGAAACCCATGGCCGAAGCCGCCTACATCTACGACGCCATCCGCACGCCGCGCTCCAAGGGCAAGGCGGACGGCACCCTGCACGAGGTGAAACCGATCGACCTCGTCACCACGCTTCTCGATGAAATGCAGACCCGCCACGACCTCGACACCGCCCGTGTCGATGACGTCATGCTGGGCTGCGTGGCCCCCGTCATGGAACAGGGCGCGGTACTGCCCAAGATCGCGCTGCAAAAGGCGGGCTGGTCCGACACCGTGCCCGGCGCGCAGGTAAACCGCTTTTGCGCCAGTGGGTTGGACACCTTCAACACGGCCGCCGCCAAGGTCGCGTCGGGCTGGGAAGACCTTGTCTGCGCAGGGGGGTACGAGTTCGATGTCCCGCGTTCCGATGGGCGCCGACGGCGGCCCCTTCTCCGAGGATCCGGCGACCGCGATCCAGACCGGCTTCGTGCCCCAGGGCATCGGCGCCGACCTGATCGCCACGATCGAGGGCTGGTCCCGCGACGACGTCGACGCCTTTGCGCTGGAAAGCCAGAAGCGCGCCGCGCATGCCCGCGACTCCGGCTGGTTCGACCGCTCGGTGGTCCCCGTCCGCGACGAAAACGAAATCGTCATCCTCGAGCGCGACGATTTCATCAAGCCCGACACCGACATGCAGAAGCTGGGCGCGCTCAAGGCCTCCTTCGCCGGCCCCGGCGCCATGGGCTTCGACACCGTCGCCCTCGCCCGCTACCCCGAGGTCGAGCGCATCAACCACGTCCACACCCCCGGCAATTCCAGCGGGATCGTGGACGGCGCCTCGCTGGTGATGGTCGGCAACGAACGGGTCGGCAAGGACCTCGGGCTCACGCCCCGTGGCCGGGTGCTCGCCATCGCGCTGACGGCGACAGACCCGACCATCATGCTGACCGGCCCCGGGCCGGCCTCGGAAAAGGCGCTGGCCAAGGCCGGGCTGACCATCGACGACATCGACCTGGTCGAGATCAACGAGGCTTTTGCCAGTGTCGCCCTTAGGTTGCAGCGCGATCTTGATGTACCGGATGAAAAGCTGAACGTGGTCGGCGGTGCCATCGCCATGGGCCATCCGCTGGGCGCGACGGGCGGTTGCCTCGTCTCGACCATGCTCGACGAGCTCGAGCGCCGCAACCAGAAACGCGCGCTGATCTGCATGTGCGTCGGCGGCGGCATGGGCATCGCCTCGATCATCGAACGCGTCTGAGAGGGAGGGCAGACAAGTGACCGATTTCATTTACGAAAAAGATGCCGACGGCATCGTCACCGTGACCATGGACATGGCCGGCCAGTCGGCGAACACGATGAACTCCCGCTTCGTGCCCGGCATGCAGGACGTGATCGCGAAACTGCGCGCCGAGGACAAGTTGACAGGTGTCATCTTTGCCTCGGCCAAGAAGACCTTCTTCGCCGGTGGCGACCTGCACGACATCCTCGCCACCACCAAGGCCGATGCCGAGACCTTCGCCTATATCGAGGCGAACAAGGCGGTCTACCGCGATCTCGAAAGGCTGCCCGTCCCGGTCGTTGCCGCAATCAACGGCGCGGCCCTGGGCGGCGGCTACGAACTCTGCCTCGCCTGCAACCACCGCATCGTCGCGGACGACCCCAAGGCCGTCGTCGGCCTGCCCGAGGTGACGCTGGGCCTCCTGCCCGGTGCCGGCGGCGTGGTGCGGCTGACCAAGCTGCTCGGCCTCGAAAAGGCGCTGCCCTACCTGCTTGAGGGCAAGCAGGCCAAACCGCAGGCCGCGCTGGCCGAGGGCATGGTGGACGAGGTCGTCGCCAAGGACGGGCTGATCCCCGCCGCCAAGGCCTGGATCAAGGCCAACCCCGAGGCGCACACCCAGCCCTGGGACCAGAAGGGCTTCCGCTATCCCGGCGGCGACATCCTCACCCCGCGCATCCGGCAGATGGTGCAGGTCAGCTCCGCCATGCTGTTCCAGAAGACCCGTGGCCTGCTGCCCGCGCCGGAAAAGATCCTCGACATCGCCGTCAACTCGATGCGCATCGACTATGACGCCGCGCTGCGGATGGAAAGCCGGGGCATCGTCGCACTGATGACCACACCCGAATGCAAGGCCGCGATCAGCACCTTCTTCTTCGGCATGCAGGCGATCAAGTCGGGCAAGGTCCGTCCCGAGGGCCCGCAGTGGCAGGCCAGCGCCGCCGCCGTCCTTGGCGCCGGCATGATGGGATCGGGCATCGCCTATGCCCATGCCAAGGCCGGGCTGACCACCGCCCTCAAGGACACCGAGATGGCCAGGGCCGAAAAGGGCAAGGGCTATTCCGAGGCGCTCTGCGACAAAGCGATCAAGCGCGGCCGGATGGGCGAGGAAGCCAAGACCGCGCTCCTCGACAAGATCACGCCGGTCACCGACGACGCGGCCTTCCACGGCGCCGACATCATCGTCGAGGCGGTGTTCGAGGACATCGACCTCAAGGAAAAGGTCATCCCCGAAACCTGGAAACAGCTGGCCGACGACGGCATCTACGGGTCAAACACCTCGACCCTGCCGATCTCGATCCTGGCCGAAAGCTGCCCCGACCCGACCCGCTTCATCGGGCTGCATTTCTTCAGCCCCGTCGACAAGATGAAGGTGGTCGAGATCATCATGGGCGAGAAGACGTCAGAAGAGACGCTGCGCAAGGCCTACGACTACGTCCAGCAGATCGGCTACATGCCCATCGTGGTGAACAACTCTCGCGGCTTCTTCACCTCGCGCGTCTTTGGCACCTTCATGGACGAGGGCCTGCAACTGCTGCAGGACGGGATGAAGCCCGCCGCCATCGAACGCGCGGCTTGGAGTGCGGGCATGCCGGTCGGCCCCCTTGCCGTCTTCGACGAGGTGTCGCTGGTCCTCAGCCAGAAGGTCCGCAAGACGCACGAGGCGCTCGACAAGCGGCTCGGGCAGAGCTCGGACTTCGGCCACCACAACACGGCCACGGCGGCGATCACCGATCCGATGATCGAGCAGGGCCGCGGCGGGCGTCACTACGGCGGCGGCTTCTACGACTATGCCTCGGACGGGACGAAATCGCTCTGGCCGGGCCTGTCGCAGTTCGCCCGTGGCAATGCGACGATCACCCAGCAGGACGCCATCGACCGCATCCTCTACCGCCAGGCGATCGAGACCCTGCGCTGCCTCGACGAAGGCGTGCTGAACACCGAGGTCGAGGCGAACCTGGGCGGCATCTTCGCCATCGGCTTCCCGGCCCACACCGGCGGCGCGATCCAATACATCCGTGGCATCGGCGTGGACGCCTTCATCGCCCGTGCTAAGGAACTGGCCGAAACCTATGGCGACCGGTTCGCCATTCCCGACCGCGCCTTCGACAGGCTGCGTGAAAGCGAGGCCAAGGCGGCATGAGCGGACCACTGACCGGCCTTCGGGTCGTGGAAATGGCGGGGATCGGCCCCGCCCCCCTGGCCGGCCAGTTCCTGGCCGACCTCGGGGCCGAGGTGACGCTGATCGCCCGCAAGTCGGGCCAGGCGAACCCCGCCGATATCAACAACCGCGGCAAGCGGTCGGTCGCGCTGAACCTCAAGCACCCCGAGGGGGTCGCCGCGGCGATGGCGCTGATCTCCGGCGCGGACGTGCTGATCGAAGGCTTCCGCCCCGGCGTGATGGAGCGCATGGGGCTGGGGCCCGAGGACTGCGCGGCGCGGAACCCGGGGCTGGTCTATGGCCGGATGACCGGCTGGGGCCAGGACGGGCCGATGGCCCAGATGGCCGGACATGACATCAATTACCTCGGGTTGACCGGCTTTCTTCATGCGATCGGCAAGGCGGACGACGTGCCGACCCCGCCGCTCAACATCGGCGCGGATTACGCGGGCGGGACGATGTTCCTGCTCTTCGGCATCATGGCCGCGCTCTACGAGCGGCAGACCTCGGGCAGGGGCCAGGTGATCGACGCGGCGATGGTCGACGGCGCCTCGGCCCTGATGGCGCTGGTGCATTCGATGATCGCCATGGGCAGCTGGGGCGAAACGCGGGAGAGCAACATGCTCGACGGCGGCGCGCCGCATTACCGCACCTACGAATGCGCCGACGGAAAGTTCATCGCCCTTGGTCCGCTCGAACCGCAGTTCTTTGCCGAGATGATCGCCCGTGCCGGGATCCCGGACACGCAGCGCGCCGACCAGACCGACAGGGCGAAATGGCCCGGTCGGAGGGAGGATTACGCCGCGATCTTCAAGCAGAAGACGCGCGACGAATGGACCGCGATCTTTGACGGCACCGACGCCTGCGCGACGCCCGTCCTGACCTGGAGCGAGGCGCCCGATCACCCGCACCTCGCCGCGCGGCAGACCTTCGTGGCCCCCGGCGGCGTCACCCAGGCCGCCCCGGCGCCGCGCTTCAGCCGCACCGCCCCCGGCCCGCTCCGCCCGCCCGCCGCCCCCGGCGGCGACACCGAGGTCGCGCTCAGGGGCGCGGGCTACGACGATGCAACCCTCGCCCGGCTCAAGGCCGACGGCGTCCTGACCTGAGGAGGCCCCCATGTCCGATGTGGTCACCATCACCCGCGACGGCCCCGTCGCGCACATCACGCTCAACCGTCCCGAGGCGTTCAACGCCTTCAACACCGCGCTGCGCAACGGGCTCAAGGCCGCCGTGGCCGAGGTCGATTACGACGATGCGATCCGCGTGGTCGTGATCTCGGGCGCGGGCCGCGGCTTCTGCGCCGGTGCGGACCTCAAGGAAGGCGTCGGCGGCTCGCCCACCAACATGATGATCGACCAGGAATACCGCCCCTTCCTGTCCGCGATCGCCCGCTCGCCCAAGATCTGGATTGCACAGGTGCACGGTTCTGCCGCCGGGATCGGCGCGGCTCTGGCGCTGACCTGCGACATGATGACGATGGCCGAAGATGCCAGCATCTACATGGCCTTCGCCGCGATTTCTCTGGTGCCGGACGGCGGCGCCTGCTGGCACCTTCTGCGCGGCATGGGCTATCGCCGGGCGCTGCAGACCATCGTCGAGGGGCGGCACATCCCGGCCGCGCAGGCGGTCGAACTGGGGCTGGCGAACAGTGCCCATGCGCCCGATGCGCTGGCCGATGAAACTGCCGCCTGGGCGGCCCGGATCGCGGCGGGCGCGCCGCTGGCCGCTGCGGCGGCGAAACGGCTGCTGCGCGGCATGGACGCGATGAGCCTCGAAGACGCGATTTCCGCCGAGGGGGTCGAACAGGCCCGCCTCGTCCGCTCGAAGGACGCCCGCGAAGGCGTTGCCGCCTTTGTGGAAAAGCGCAAGGCGGTCTTCACCGGCACCTGACGTGGCGCGGCGCCCCGCGGGGCACCGCCGCCTGTGTCAGATCGGCTCCCACGTGAAAACGTCGCCCGAACGGTCGAGGCCGTAGTAGCTCCCGCTCAGCGCGGGCAGCGCGGTCTCGGCCACCGCCTGCGCGGTCCAGCCGTCCGACATCTGCACCGACCGGATCGGGCGGGACTGCGACATCAGGAAGATCTCGTTCATCCGCACGGCAAAGATCTGCCCCGTCGTCCCCGCCCCGGCATCCGAGGTCAGCGCGGTCGCCAGCGGCGCGATCTTGGCGGGCGTGGACTGCTTGGCCTTCTCGATCCGCTTGGCGTCGGCCTCCGAATTGATCGGGATCGTCCCCACCAGCCGCGACCACGCGAAGGGCGCGATGCAGTTCGAGCGCACGTTGTAGCGCGACATGTCCAGCGCGATGGATTTCGACAGCCCGACGATGCCCATCTTGGCGGCCGAGTAGTTCGCCTGCCCGAAGTTTCCGATCAGCCCCGAGGTCGAGGTGAAGTGGATGAAACACCCCTTCTCCTTCTCGCGAAAGATCGGCGCAGCGGCATGGGCCATGTAGAACGACCCGTTGAGGTGCACGTCGATCACCGCGTGCCAGTCCTCGATCGTCAGCTTGTGAAAGATCACGTCGCGCAGGATGCCCGCGTTGTTCACCACGCAGTCAAGCCCGCCCCAGGTGTCCATCGCCTGTTCGACCATCGCCTTGGCGTCGTCCGGCACCGCGACCGAGCCGAAGTTCGCCTCGGCCTCGCCGCCCGCCGCGCGGATCTCGCGCACCACGTCGGCGGCCGGGCCCTTGTCCTCGGACCCCGCCTCACCGTCCGGGCTGCCGCCGGGATCGTTCACGATCACCCTTGCACCCTGCCCCGCCATCATCAGCGCCATGTCGCGCCCGATCCCCCGGCCCGCGCCGGTGATGATGACGACCTTGCCGTCGAGCATCCTGTCTTCGCTCATCCGCTTCTCCTCCGTCGCGGTCCCTTGCCGCCCCTCGGCGTGGTCGATTGCCAAGCCCGGCGACTCGGGTTACACGTTATGTGTTATAACACCGAGCGCAAGCCGAAGGAGCGGCGCGCGCTCACCGGCACGGCAGAGGAGGAGACGCGGGATGACGGCAAATGGAGGTGCCTCTCCCGCGGCTGCCGACCAGATCAACCCGGGCCCCGCCTGGGCACGTCCCATCGTCAAGGAAAGCCTGGCCGATGTCGCCTTCCGCACCCTGCGCGAGGCACTGATGGAGGGGCACCTCAAGCCCGGCGAGGCCCTGCACCTGCGGCCGATGTCGCAGCAGTTCGGCATCTCGGTCACCCCGATGCGCGAGGCGCTGCTGCGGCTGGTGTCGGCCGGGGCACTTATGATGGACGACCGCGGCACCGTCACGGTGCCCGCCTTCACCCGGTCCCAGGTGCAGGAGATCTGGGGCATCCGCGCCGAGCTCGAAGGCTATGCCGCCGCCGAGGCCGCAAGCCGCATCACCGCGGGCGAGATCGCCGAACTGAAGGCGCTGAACAACGGCATCGTCGCCTCGGTCAAGGCGCGCGACTTCTCGGGCGCGGTGCGGGGCAACACCCGGTTTCACATCGCGCTGGCCGCCGCGTCGGGCCAGCCGATCCTGGTCGAGATGATCGAGGGGCTCTGGGTCCGCACCGGCCCGCTGCTGTGGTATTCCTACGATCGCGAGGCGCCGCGCTGGACCCCGTCCAAGCACCTGACGATCATCGAGGCGCTCGAGGCGCGCGATGCCGCCGCCGCCCGCCGCGACATCGCGGCCGAGATCATCACGGGCATGCAGGGCTTCATGAAATTCGCCGAGCCGGATCCCGATCCACCGCCAGGCACATAGCAACCCCGGACACACGATAAGGAGGAGATCGTGGTGACCATCCGAGACGACGAATACCATGTGGGGGTCTGGGCGGCGAAGACGCCGGACCGCCCGGCGGTGATCGAGGCCGAGACCGGCCGCGTCATCACCTTTGCCGAGTACGAGGCGATGTCGAACCGCATCGCCCATCTGGCCCGGCGGCTGGGGCTCAAGCCTGACGACCATGCCGTGGTGCTACTGGAGAACCGGTTCGATTACCTGCCGATTTTCTGGGGCCTGATCCGCGCCGGGCTGCGGGTGACGCCGATGCCGACGCACCTGACCAAGGGCGAAATCGAATACATCCTCGCGGATTGCAAGGCAAAGTTCTTCCTGACCTCCTCGGGCCTCGCCCCGACGGCGACACAGCTCGACCTGTCGCGCATCCCGGCCGAGGCACGGATGATGATCGACGGCGCCGCCCGCGGTTTCGTCGATTTCTCCGAGGCGCTTTACGGCCTGCCCAAGACCCCGATCCCGGACCAGCGCGAGGGGATCGACATGCTCTATTCCTCGGGCACCACGGGGCGACCCAAGGGCGTGCGCAAGCCGATGCCGCAGGGCGATTTCGGCGTCCCGCCCGCGATCCTGCACAAGACCGCCGAACGCTTCGGATTCGGCGAGGACACGATCTACCTGCACCCCTCGCCGCTCTACCACGCGGCCCCGCTGGGCTACACGCTCAGGATCGGGCGGCTCGGCGGCTGCATCGTGGTGATGAAGAAATTCGACGCCGAGGCCTGCCTGGCCAACATCGAACGTTACAAGGTCACCCACAGCCAGTGGGTGCCGACGCACTTCAACCGTCTGCTGAAACTGCCCGAGGACACGCGGGCGAGCTATGACCATTCCACCCTGCGCTGCGCGATCCACGCCGCCGCCCCCTGCCCGCACGACATCAAGCGGGCGATGATCGACTGGTGGGGCCCGGTGATCCAGGAGTACTACGCGGGGTCGGAAAGCAACGGCCAGTGTTCCATCACCAGCGAGGAATGGTTGGCGCGCCCCGGCTCGGTCGGACAGGCCAAGGTCGGGGAGCTGCACATCTGCGACGAGGCCGGGCGCGAGCTTCCGGCGGGCGAGATCGGCACGATCTACTTCGGCGGCGGTTCGACCTTCGAATACCACAACGACCCGGAAAAGACCGCCGGATCGCGCCACCCGACGCAGCCCTGGTCGACCATCGGCGATGTCGGCTACGTGGACGACGAAGGCTACCTGTACCTGACCGACCGCAAGAGCTTCATGATCGTCTCCGGCGGGGTGAACATCTACCCGCAGGAGGTCGAAGCGCTGCTGCTGACCCACCCGGCGGTCGAGGATGCCGCCGTCTTCGGCGTGCCGAACGAGGACTTCGGCGAAGAGGTGAAGGCGGTCGTGCAGCTCAAGATCGGGGTGCCGCAGAGCGACGCCATCGCGGCCGAGCTGATCGGTTTCTGCCGCGCGAACCTCAGCCATGTGAAATGTCCCCGCACGCTGGATTTCATCCGTGACATGCCACGGGGCGACAATGGCAAGCTCTACAAGAAGGTCCTGCGCGAACCCTACTGGCGGGACAAGACGCCGGCCTGACGGGCAGCGGCGAAGGATACGGGGCAACCCGAACCGGAGGAATGTGAATGAACTTCGAGTTTTCCGAGGAAGCGGTCGAGGTCCGCGACCAGGGCCGCCGTTTCCTGGCCGGACAGGCGTGCCTGCCGATGGTCCGCAAGTCGCTGGACGGCGACGGGATCCGCAACGAGGCGCTGTGGAAGGGGATCGTCGATCTCGGCTGGACCGGGGCCGCGATCCCCGAGGCCTATGGTGGCTACGGCATGGGATACGAGGCGCTCTGCGTGATCGCCGAGGAACTCGGGTATTCGCTGGCACCCGTGCCCTTCGCCTCGACCGCCTTCCTCGCCGCCGAGGCGCTGATGCTGGCGGGCTCGGAAGAGCAGAAGCAGGCCTGGCTGCCGAAACTCGCCAGCGGCGCGGCGACGGGCACCTTTGCCCTGTCCGAGGGCCCCGGCGCAATCGCCCCCGGCGCGGTGCAGCTGCGGTTCGAGGACGGAAAGCTCACCGGGACGAAATGGCCGGTGCCGGACGGCGCCACCGCCGACATCGCCGTGGTCGCGGCGCGGGACGGTGACGGGCGGATCGTGCAGGCGCTGGTCGACCTGCGCGGCGCGGGCGTGACGCGCCAGCCCCTCGACACCATCGACCCGTCCCGTCCGCAGGCCCGGATCGATTTCGACGCAGCCCCCGCGGAACTGCTGCAATCGAACGAGGATCCGTGGGACACGGTCCTCTCCCTGCTCGACCGGGCGGCGATCCTGACGGCCTTCGAAGAGGTCGGCGGCGCGCAGGCCTGCCTCGACATGGCGGTGGCCTATGCCAAGGAACGCAATGCCTTCGGCCGTCAGATCGGGTCCTACCAGGCGATCAAGCACAAGCTGGCGGATGTCTTCGTCGCGCTCGAACTGGCGCGGTCGAACGCCTACATGGGCGCGCTCGGCCTGACCTCGGGCGACCGGGACCTGGCGCTGGTCGCCGCCGCCGCGCGGGTGTCGTCGATCCAGGCCTTCACCGTGGCGTCGAGCGAGAACATCCAGACCCACGGCGGCATCGGCTTCACCTGGGAAGCGGACCCCCAGCTCTACTACCGCCGCGCCGGGGCGATGGCGGTCGGGCTGGGCACGCTCGCTTTCTGGAAAGACCGGCTGGTCGGCGCGCTGGAACGGCGCGAAGCGGCGTAAGGGAGGACACGAAATGGATCTGGAAGACACGAGGGAAGAAGCCGAGTACCGCGCCCGCGCGCGCGCATTCCTTGACGCCAATGCCCGCAAGCGGGACCGCACCACGCCCCCGGGCCGCTACGGCGGGGTGGACGAGGAGGCGCTGAAGGCCGCCCGCGACTGGCAGGCCCAGAAGGCCGCCGCCGGTTTCGCCGGCATCCGCTGGCCCGAGGCCTGGGGCGGCCAGGGCGGCAGCGCGATCGAAGAGATCATCTATGCGCAGGAGGAATCGAAATACACCGTGCCGCGCGGCGTCTACGAGATCGGGCTGGGCATGTGCCTGCCGACGATGATGGCCTATGCCACCCACGAACAGCTCGAACGCTACACCGGCCCCGCCCTGCGGGGAGAAGAAATCTGGTGCCAGCTCTTCTCGGAACCCTCGGCTGGATCCGATCTGGCCGGCCTGCGCACCCGCGCAGTGCGGGACGGCGACGAATGGGTTATCAACGGGCAGAAGATCTGGACCTCGGGCGCGCATCTGTCGGACTACGGTATACTGCTGACCCGGACCGACCCGTCGGTGCCCAAGCACAAGGGGCTGACGATGTTCTTCATCGACATGCACGCCCCCGGCGTCGAGGTGCGGCCGATCCACCAGATGTCGGGTGCGTCGCATTTCAACGAGGTGTTCTTTACCGACCTGCGGGTCAAGGACGAACAGCGGCTCGGCGCGGTCGGCGACGGCTGGAAGGTCGCGCTGACCACGCTGATGAACGAACGCCTCGCCGTCGGGGACGAACCGCGCCCGGACATCGAGGATTTCATCGCCTTCGCCGAAAGCTACGAGATGAACGGCGCGCCCGCGATCAAGGACCCGGTGATCCGTGACCGGATCGCCGACATCTACGCCCGCTCCGCCGGGGTGAAGAACGCGCGCTTCCGCTCGATCACCGCCCTGTCGCGCGGCGAGACGCCGGGGCCCGAGGCGTCGATCGGGCGGCTGGTGAACGCGATGAAGCAGCAGGAGATCGCACGCCTCGCGCTCGAGATGATGGGGGCCGCCGGCACGGTGTCGGACCCGGCGGTGGCGCCGGCGCTTGGCAGTTTCCAGCAGTCGCTGCTGTCCTCGCCCGGGCAGCGGATCGCGGGCGGCACGTCCGAGATCCTGCGCAACATCATCGCCGAACGGGTGCTCGGCCTGCCCGGCGACGTGCGGGTCGACAAGGACAAGGCGTTTCAGGACATGGCCTGAGGTCTGCCCCCTTCTGCAAGCCACGGCGCCCGCCCCCAAAGGCGGGCGTCTCGCGTTCCGGCATCGCCTTACTTGCGTTAACTTTGTTTAATCCATACTGAACGGTCTGAACACAGCAGGGCCCCGGATGACCGATTCCCCCACCGACCGCTTTGTCGAGACGCTCGGCATGATCAACCAGTCCGAGGGACTGCCCCGCATCTCGGGTCAGATCCTTGCTTTTCTGCTGCTTTCGGACGAGCCTCGGAGCCTGAACGACATCGCCGGCGCGCTCGACATTTCCAAGGCCTCGGCATCGACCAACACGCGGCTGCTGGAGGCGCGCGGCATGGCATCAAAGGTGTCCCGCAAAGGTTCGCGCCTCGACCTCTGGATCGTCGAGCCCTACCCGCACATGAAGATGCTGCCCGGCCTTGCCGAACGCTTCCGCAGGTATGCCCGCACGGTCGAGGAGATCGCGGCGGATTTTCCCGAAGCCGAGGCCCACAAGCGCCACAAGGTCACCGAGTTCGCGACCTTTTACCGCGACACCGCCGACTTTTTCGAGGCCTGGTCCGCCCGCCTCGCCGCCGACCCGTCCCGCAGCCGCAACACCAACTGAGATCGGTTCCCCATGAACGACGACCATCAGAAACCCGACTGGGCCATGTCCGACCGTGAACGGGCCAACAGGGAGGCCGCCGCACGCGGCGAACCGGTCGCGCGCCGCCGCTGGCTCTGGCCGGTGGTGATCCTCGTCGCGGTGATCGTGGTGCTGGCCCTGCTGATCGGCGGCGGCGACGACGACGCCGATGCGCCGCCCGCGACCAACGAGGTCGTGATGCAGATCCTGCCGTCGGAACTGGCCGAGGTGTCGAGCGGCACGCTGCGCGACGTCGTGCGGGTGACCGGCTCCCTCGCCCCGGCCCGCACGCTGGCGATCCCGGCCGAGGTCTCGGGCCGTGTCGCGACCGTCGAGGTGCAGGCCGGCGACGCAGTCGAGGAAGGCGATGTCCTTGTCACCATCGACGTGCAGACCCTGACCAACCAGCTGGAACAGCAACGCGCCAATGCCGAGGCGACGCGCGCCCAGCTGGAGCTGGCGGAAGAGGAATTTGCCCGCACCGAAAGCCTGGTGAACCGCGGCGTCTCCTCTCCCTCCGCGCTCGACCAGCAACAGGCGCAGGTCCGGCAGCTCGAGGCGAACCTGCAGGCACAGCTGCGCCAGGTCGCCACCGCCGAGGATTCGCTGGGCAAGGCCACCGTCACCGCCCCCTTTGCCGGCATCATCTCGGAACGGTCGGTCGATCCGGGCGCCTACGTGAACACCGGCACCGCGCTGATGACGCTGGTGGACATCTCCGAACTGGACCTGAACGGCGTCGTGCCGGTGATCTACGCCCCGCAGATAGGCGTCGGCCAGGCGGGTGAGGTGCGCGTCGACGGGCTGGGCGACCGGGTGTTCCAGGGCACGGTCGAGCGGATCGCGCCGGTCGCGACCTCGGGCACGCGGATGCTGCCGATCTTTGCCGCCGTGGCGAACCCGGACGGCGCGCTCAAGGGCGGGATGTTCGCGTCGGGCGTGCTGGTGCTGGACGAAAAGCAGGACGCCATCGGCATTCCCGTCGAGGCGCTGCGCGAGGATAGCGAAGGACAGTACGTGCTCAAGCAGGAGGGCGACATCGTCGTCCGCCAGCCGGTCGAGACCGGCAAGACCTGGGAGGGCGGCCAGACGGTCGAGATCGCGTCGGGCCTGAGCGACGGCGACATCATCATCTCGACCGAGATGGCGCGCCTGCAGCCCGGTATGAAGATCACCGTGGTCGAGGAGTGACGCCATGTTCCTGACCCGCATCTCCGTCGCGCAGCCGGTCTTTGCCACCATGGTGATGGTGGCGGTCTTCGTGATCGGCCTCTTCGCCTACCAGCGGCTTCCGGTGGAACAGCTGCCCGATGTCGACTTCCCGGTCGTCGCGGTGGTGGTCAGCTATCCCGGCGCCACGCCCGAGGCGGTCGAGGCCGACATCATCAAGCCGATCGAGGATTCCGTCTCGACCCTGTCGGGCGTGGACACGATCCAGTCGACCGCGCAGACCAGCTCTGCCATGGTGATCGTCCAGTTCGAGCTCGAGGTCGACAGCTCGGTCGCGGCGCAGGACGTGCGCGACAAGATCGCCCAGATCTCGGGCGACCTGCCCGACACCTCGGACGACCCGCGCATCCTGCGGTTCGACCCCTCGGCGATGCCGGTGATCTCGGTCGGGATCTCGTCGGACCGGTTCGATCCCGGCACACTGACCGCGCTGGCCGAGGACCAGATCGCCACCCGCATCTCGAACATCTCGGGCGTCGGCAGCGCCTCGGTCGTGGGGGGCATCCCGCGCGAGATCCACGTGCTGCTCGACCCGAACCGGATGGCCGCGCTTGGCATCGGCGCGCCTGAGATCGCCACCGCCCTGTCGTCCGAGAACATCGATCTGCCCGCAGGCTCGGTGACCGAGGCCGGGTCGAAGCAATCGGTGCAGGTCGAGGGACGGATCCAGAAGCTGGCCGATTTCAACGACATCATCATCGCGCGGCGCGGCGGCTACCCGGTGCGGCTGAGCGACCTCGCCCGGACCGGGACCGAGCTGGCCGAGCAGGAAAGCCTGGCCATGCTGGACGGCCAGCCGGCGCTGGCCATCGACATCGTCAAGACGCAAGGCGCCAACACCGTCGCCGTGGCCGAGGCGGTGCGCGAGGAGGTCGCCAAGCTGGGCGAGGATCCGCAGTACGAGGGCATCACCTTCGAGATCATCCGCGACAACGCGATCCCGGTCGAAGAGAGCTTTCACGCCGTCCAGTCCATGCTGCTCGAAGGGGCATTGCTGGCGACGGTGATCGTGTTCCTGTTCCTGAACTCGTGGCGCTCGACGGTGATCACCGGCCTGACCTTGCCGATCTCGATCATCGGCACGATGGCAGCCATCTACTTCCTTGGCTTCACCCTGAACATGATGTCGATGATGGCGCTCAGCCTCGCGGTCGGCATCCTGATCGACGACGCCATCGTGGTGCGCGAGAACATCATGCGTCACCTCCACATGGGCAAGGATCACGTGACCGCCGCGCTCGACGGCACGAACGAGATCGGGCTGGCGGTGCTGGCCACCACGCTGTCGATCGTCGCGGTGTTCTTGCCGGTGGCCTTCATGGAGGGCATCCTCGGCCGGTTCTTCCTGCAGTTCGGGGTGACGGTGTCGGTGGCGGTGCTGATTTCCCTTTTCGTGTCCTTCACGCTCGACCCGATGATGTCATCGGTCTGGTACGACCCGGCGGCGAACCCGAACGTCAAGCGGGGGCCCGTGGGCCGCGCCATCGGCAAGTTCGAAGCCTTCTTCGAGTGGCTGGGCGAGAAGTACGGAGAGTTGCTGCGCGTCTGCCTGCGCTGGCGCAAGATGACGCTGCTGGTGGCGGTGCTGGCCTTTGTCGGCGGCCTGTCGCTCTTCACCGTGGTGGGGGCCGAGTTCGTGCCGCCCGCCGACACCTCCGAGGTGCAGGTCGACATGGAAATGCCGGTCGGCACCCCGCTCGACCGCACGGCCGCCAAGATCCGGCAGGTCGATGCCGTGCTGCGCGGCGGCTTCCCCGAGGTGACGGGCACCTATGCCACAGTCAACTCCGGCGTCGGCAGCAGTTCCGAAACCGCGGCCTCGATCCTGGTGAAACTGGTCTCGCCAAACGACCGGACGCAGACGCCGACCGAGTTGGCGGGCCCGATGCGCGACGCGCTCGAGGCGATCCCCGGAGCGAAGTTCCGGGTCGGCGCCCCCGGGTCGTTCGGCTCGGGCGTGGCGACACCGATCGAGGTGAAGATCTTCGGTGACGACCTCGACGTGCTGGAACGGCTGGCCAACACGCTGGCGGGCGAGATGGAACAGATCCCCGGCATGGTGGACGTGCGCACCTCGCTCGACGATCCGCAGCCGACACTGGGCGTGCAGGTCGACCGCGACTCCGCCTCGGACCTCGGCGTGTCGATGGCGCAGGTCGGCAATGCGCTGGCCCCGATGATCGGCGGCGAAACGGTGTCGGACTGGACCTCGCCGCAGGGCGACAGCTACGACGTGGTCCTGCGCCTGCCCGAGGACGCGCGCAACGATCCGATCACCTTCGGCTCTCTGCCCGTGGCGGCCAATGCCGACGGCACCGGGGTCGTCCGGCTGGACCAGGTCGCGACCGTCGCGCGGTCGCAGGGACCGGGAGAGATCACGCGCGAGGACCGGCAGCGGTCGGTGCAGGTCACGGCCGGCCTGCAGGGCACCGACATCCGACAGGTAAACCCGGCCCTGCAGGAGGCGATGACCGGCCTCGCCCTGCCCCCCGGCTACGGCGTCGGCACCGGCGGCGACGCCGAGCAGATCGCGGAATCCGGCGCCTCGGCCGCGGCGGCGCTGCTGCTGGCGGTGGTCTTCATCTACCTCGTGCTGGCGTCGCAGTTCGGCAGCTTCGTGCAACCCTTCGCGATCATGTCCTCGCTGCCGCTGGCGATCATCGGCGTGATGGTCGGCCTGCTGGTCGGCGGATCGACCCTGAACATGTTCTCGATCATCGGGTTCATCATGCTCATGGGCCTCGTGGTGAAGAACGCGATCCTGCTGGTCGACAACGCCAACCAGCACGTGCGCGGCGGCATGAACCTCTACGAGGCGCTGCTGGTCGCCGGGCGGACCCGGTTCCGCCCCATCGTCATGACCACGCTGGCGATGATCTTCGGGATGCTACCGCTGGCACTGAACATCCATGGCGGGTCGGGCCAGAACGCCCCGATGGCGCATGCGGTGATCGGCGGCCTGATCTCGTCCTCGTTGCTGACGCTGGTGGTGGTGCCGGTCCTGCTGACCTATGTCGATGGCTTCCTGCGGGTGATCCAGCCGCTGGTCCCGAAGGCACCCGACGACGCCCACGCCTGACCCGGGAAGGGGCCGGGAATCGGCGCAAAATGACACGCCGGTCCCGCCGCATCAATGCCGCGGGACCGGGCCCCACCCGGTCGGCCGAAAAGGGCCGCCGCACCCGCGATAGTCCGCCCGAAGGCCTTTGGTTCCAAGCTGCACTGCAGCATGCCTCTTTGCGCGGCGGAAGATTGCCAATCGGACGGTATTTTCGGCTTATCACCGCCAATTGATTGATGAACCATATTGATTTCCGCGCTGCGGCGAACAGGTATCTGCTCGATCTCACAGACGGAGAACCAATTGCCGGATTCGACCCTTAGTGCCCGCGCGCAAAGCCTGCGCAGCCGCCGCGCATTCCTCTGCGCGGCGACCAGCAGCCTCGCCTTGCCCACCCTCCTCGGATCCAGCGCCCTCGCCCAGACAGTCGCCGCCACGGCGCCGTCCGAGGCGCCCGAGAGCAAGCCGTTCTCGTTCGAGATCCTGACCGAATGGATGCAGATGGCCGCGCGCGGCGACGCCACCCCGCCCGAGCAGGTGAGCGGCTTCCTGACCGAACTCGACTACGACGACTACCAGCGCATCCGCTTCGATCCCGAACGGGTCCGCTGGACCGAGGACGGGTCGAGCGTGCACCTGAACGCCTTCCACCTTGGCTGGCTCTTCAAGGAGCCGGTGCACATCCACGAGGTGGTCGACGGACAGGCTACCGAGATGCCGTTCTCGACGGCCGATTTCATCTACGACGATGTCGAGGCCGAGATCCCCGAGGACTTCGGCCTGCCAGGCGTCGCCGGCTTCCGGCTGATGACGCCGATCAACCGCGCCGACAAGTTCGACGAGATGGCGGCCTTCCTCGGTGCCAGCTACTTCCGCGCGCTTGGACGCGACACGCTCTATGGCCTGTCGGCCCGTGGCCTTGCAGTGAACACCGGCCTGCCCGAGGGCGAGGAATTCCCCCGGTTCAACGCCTTCTGGATCGAACGCCCGGTGCCGGGGGCCGAAACGGTGACCCTCTATGCCGCGCTCCGCAGCCCATCGGTCACCGGCGCCTACAAGTTCGTACTGACGCCCGGCGCGACCACCACGGTCGACGTGACCGCGCGCCTCTTTTTCCGCGAGGACATCGGCCAGCTTGGCATCGCGCCGCTAACCTCGATGTATCTGCACGGCGGCGTCGACCAGGGCGGGTTCGATGACTTCCGCCCCTCGGTGCACGACAGCGAGGCGCTGGTGATGAACCTCGCCTCGGGCGAGACCTTCGTGCGGCCGCTGAACAACCCGCCGCACCTGGCCGGGTCCTACTTTACCGCCGAGAACCCGACCTCGTTCGGGCTGGTGCAGCGCAACCGCGATTTCGACAACTACCTCGACGCGCAGGCGCACTACGAACGCCGCCCGTCGCTGATGATCGAACCGCTCGGCGACTGGGGCAAGGGCATGGTGCGCCTGATGGAGATCCCCTCGGACCTCGAGGGCAATGACAACATCGTCGCCTACTGGATCCCCGAGACCCCGGCCCGCGCCGGCGGGTCGATGGAAATCTCCTACCGGCAGCACTGGGGGCTGACGCCTCCGGGCGACGGGTCTGATGATCGTGCCCGGATTCTGCGCACACGTGCCGGAAAAGGCGGCGTTGCGGGCGTGAAGAAGGAAACCGATCGGCGGAAATTCGTCATCGACTTCGATGGCGCGCTTTTGGCGGAACTTCCCGACGCGGCCGAGGTTTCGCCCAGTGTCAGCGTCGCAAACGGCGAGGTGGCCGAGGCCGTGCTTTCGCGCATCCCCGGCACCGGAACCTGGCGGCTGGTGATCGAGGCGGCGGGCGAACCCGGCGCGACGGTCGAACTCAAAGCGGCCCTGACGGGCTACGGCAAAGTGCTGACGGAAACCTGGGTGTACCAATGGGTGAAGGAATGACCACCATCACGCAACAGCTCGCAGCGAACACGGCACCGCATGGCGAAGGCGACGACTGGCTGCCGCCCGAGGCGCCGCTGGCCATGCCGCGTCAGACTGTCCAACGCATCCCCGCGGGCGAAGGCCTGATCGCGCATATCCTGCGGGTTCTCTTCATGCCGCAACGCGGGTGACAGAGGTGCGGGAGCGGTTGAAAGCTTCCCCGGGACCCGGGTCCTGCGGGCCGTGGCGCTGCTGGCAAGCCTGCTTGCCGCCTGCGGCGCAACCGCCCTGCTGGCCGAGGCGACGATCTCGGACGGGCTCGACTGGATGGACCTGCTGCGCTGCGGGCTGATCTTTGTCACCACCGGCTGGCTGGCCTGGGGGGCCGCCCTGGCTTTTACCGGGCTGGCGCCGATGCGCCGCCGCGGCCCCCTTCCCGCGCCCGTCGACGGCCCGCCGCCACGCTCGGTCATCCTGATCCCGATCTGCAACGAGGACGCGGTCGAATGCTTTGCCCGCGTCTCGGCCATGGCCCATTCGGTGCAGGCCGCCGGGGTCGAGGCCGATTTCGCCATCCTCTCGGACACCAGCGACGTCGTCGCCGCCCGTAAGGAACGCGAGGCGTTCGCCCGCCTGCGGGCCGAGGCTGAGGGCGTCGCCCGCATCTATTACCGCCGCCGCACCGACAACAAGGGACGCAAGGCCGGCAATGTCGAGGAGTTCTTTCGCACCTCGGGCGCGGCCTACGACTATGCCGTCATCCTCGATGCCGACAGCCTGATGGAGGGCGCCGCAATCCGCGAGATGATCGCGCGGATGCAGGCCGATCCCGACCTCGGGCTGTTGCAGACCCTGCCCAAGGTGATCGCCGCACGGTCGTTCTTTGGCCGCGCGATGCAGTTCTCGGCCGGGTTCCACGCGCCGGTCTTCACCCGCGGCCTTGCGCGGATGCAGGGCGTGACCGGGCCATTCTGGGGCCACAACGCGATCGTCCGCGTCCGCGCCTTTGCCCAGAGCTGCGCGCTGCCCGAGCTTACCGGCAAGCCGCCCTTCGGCGGGCATATTCTGAGCCACGACTACGTCGAGGCCGCCCTGCTCGCCCGCGCCGGCTGGAAGGTCGAGGTCGACGGCTCGATCGACGGGTCCTACGAGGAAGGGCCCGAGAACGTGCTGTCCTTTGCCAAGCGTGACCGCCGCTGGTGCCAGGGCAACCTGCAGCATTCGCGCCTCCTGTTCGCGCCCGGCCTTGCCGGGTGGAGCCGGTTCGTGTTCCTGCAGGGGATCTTTGCCTACATCGTGTCGCTGGTCTGGGCGGTGTTCCTGATCGCCTCGGTCGTGGCCGCCATGATCACGCCCGAGCCGAACTACTTCCCCGAACCCTACCAGCTGTTCCCGGCTTTCCCCGACGACCACACGCGCGAGCTGGCGACCCTGGCGCTCGGCATCGTCGGGCTGCTGATCCTGCCCAAGTTCGCCGTCCTGGCCGAAGCGGCCCTGAGCGGACGCGTGCGCGGGTTCGGCGGCACGCTCCGGGCGCTTGGGTCGGTCGTGGTCGAGATCCTGCTGACTTCGATCCTGGCGCCGATCATGATGCTCTACCAGAGCCGTGCGGTGCTGCAGGTCGCGTCGGGACAGGACGGCGGCTGGCCGGCCAACGCCCGCGGCGAGGGGCGGCTGACGCTGACCCAAGCCCTGCGGGCGGCCTTCTGGGTCGCCGTTGTCGGCGGGATCGCCTACGCGGCTACGCTCTACCTCTCGCCCGCGCTGGCGCCCTGGCTGCTGCCCGTCTGCCTGCCGATGATGGCAGGCCCGGCGGTCATCGCCTGGTCGTCGCAGCCCATCGGACGCTCGCTCTTTACCGTGCCCGAGGAACGCGACACCCCGCCGGTCGTCGCGACCTACCGCGCGACACTCGCAGACTGGACGGCCCCGGCCGAAGACCTTGGCGCGACGGAGGCCCGAGATGCCGCATGATGCCGAACTCCTGACCTTTCCCAAGGCCAGCAAGCAGCCCGTGCGCCGCCCGCGCGACCCCCGCATCGACGCCTTCCGCGGCATCGCGCTGGTGATGATCTTCATCGACCATACGCCGGGCAACCCGTACGAGAACTACACCCTGCGCAACTGGGGTTTCTCGGACGCGGCCGAGGCGTTTTTCATCATGTCGGGCATCGCGGCCGGGCTGGCATATGCCGGGCGCCTGCTGCCAGAGACCCGGGCTGACCAGGGTGCCTGGAACGGCATCGCGCCGATCTGGCGGCGGTCCTGGACGCTCTACATGACGCATGTCTTCCTCTGCCTCTGGGCGGTGGCGATCTTTGCCGCAGGGGCGGATTACTTCGGCATCCCCGACCTGCTGACGCGCCACAACCTCGCGCCCGTGTTCGAGGCCCCGCAGGAGGCGCTCTTTGGCCTGGCCGCGCTTGGCCACCAGATCGGCTATGTGAACATCCTGCCGACCTATTCCGCCCTGCTGCTTGCCGCGCCCTTCGCCATCATGCTGGGCCTGCGCAACCCGCTGGCGCTGATCTGCTCGGCGGTCTTCCTGTGGTTCGCGGCGGCGACGGTGCGGCTGAACTTTCCCAACTTCCCGAACGAGGGCGGCTGGTTCTTCAACCCCTTCTCCTGGCAGGTGATCTTTGTCACTGGCCTGCTCATCGGCCTCTACATGCGGCGGGGCGAACGGCTGGTGCCGTACTCCCGCGCGCTCTTCTGGCTGGCGGTCGGCTGGCTGGCGCTCTCTCTGGTCTGGCGCAACGTGCCGGCGGTCGGCGAGGTGATGAACCAGGGGATGTGGCAGCTGAAGGAGGCCGGCGCGCCGTGGTTCTTCGTGTCGCACGACAAGACCTTCGTCGCCCTGCCCCGCCTGCTGCACGTCCTGGCGATGGTCTACGTGCTGTCTTGCCTGCCCGTGGTCACCCGGCTCTGCGCCGCGCCCGCGGCGGAGCCGCTGCGGCTGATGGGGCGGCAGGGGCTGCTGGTCTTCTCGCTCGGCACGCTGATGGCGCTGGCGCTGCAGGTCGTGATCGAGGGTTACGCCCATATCCCCGCCCTGCCTTGGGTGCTTCTGCCGCTTGGCGTGCTGGTGATGATCGGGGCCGCCTGGCTGGCCGATGCGCCCCGCCGCAAGGCTGCCGCCGCACGCCCGGCCCCGCGCGACGCGTTGCCGGTGTCCAAACGCGGCGAACGCGGCGCGGTGACCGCCTGACCTTTGACGCGGCCGCCCTCGATGCCTAGATTTGGGCCTCAAGCGGAGGACAGGACATGGCCGGAGGCTGGTCGCGCGACGGCGCGGTGAACGAACAGATCGAAGCCTCGATCGCGGACGAGTTGCAGCGGCTCAAGGCCCGCAGGGCGCCCGTGGGCGAGAGCCTGACCCATTGCGCCGAATGCGAAGAGCCGATCCCCGAGCCGCGCCGCATCGCGATCCCGGGCGTGAAGCTTTGCATCGACTGCCAGCAGGAACGCGACGGCCGGGTACAGGTGCGCGGCGGCATCAACCGGCGCGGATCGAAGGACAGCCAGCTGAAGTAGCGCCCTGTTGCGGTCAGAGCTCGTGCGCCCGCGGCGGATTGGCCCCGGCGCGCGACACGGTGACGGCGGCCACCCGGTGGCCATGGGCGATGGCGGCGGCGACCTGATCATCACTCATGACGGCCAGCGACTTTCGGTCCAGCAATCCGGCCCGCGCCAGGTGCGCCAGCACGCCCGCGTTGAAGGCATCCCCTGCCCCCACCGTGTCGACCACCGTCACCGGCTTGGCCGCCACCTGCACCGTGCGGCCGCCGGGCAGGACGGCCGTCGCGCCCCGTGCCCCTTCGGTCACGATCACGATCCCCGTCGCACCGATGGCCTGCACCTTTCCGGCCAACGCCGCCGCCCCGGGCGCCAGCCAGTCGAGGTCTTCGTCAGAGACCTTGACGATGTCGGCCCGCGCCAGCATCGCGCCAAGCCGGGCGCGGTAGCGGGCCTCGTCCGCGATGAAATCCGGTCGGATGTTCGGGTCGATCATCATCACGCGGGAGCCCGCCGCACGGTCCAGCAGGGCGGCAAAGGCCTCGGCCCCCGGCTCTACCGCCAGGCTGTTGCCGCCGAAGACGAGCGTGCCGACCTCCGGTCCCGGGACGGGCATGTCCGCGGGGCGCAGCATCCGGCCGGCCGAGCCCTCGTCCTTGAACCGGTATCGTGCCACGCCGTTTTCCAGCGTGACGATGGCCCGCGTGGTCGGGCGGTCGGTGCGGATCGACAGGCGGGTCTCCACGCCGCTTTCGGCCAGCGTGGCGGCCAGCATCCGGCCATGGGCATCGGTCGACAACCCGGTGAGGAGCCCCACCTCGACGCCAAGCCGCCCGAGCGCCAGGGCCGTGTTGAACACCGCGCCGCCCGGATGCGGCACCAGGGTGCCATCGGCATCCGGGATCAGGTCGACCAGGGCCTCGCCGCAACACAGGATCATCCGCCGCCCCCTTGCCAAAACCGCGCGTCCCCGGCGGCTTAGCCCAAATCCGCGGCCCTGGCGACCGCCCGGCGGCCACCAGATCGCACCGGGATCTTGTCCTCGGCGATCGTATGCTGTCATTGTATGCACAATCCGACTGCCGAGGTGCCACCAGATGTCCACGCCCGAGAAGAACCGGACCGAGCTGATCTGCTCGGCCTTGCGGTCGGCGATCCTGGAACGCGCGCTGCTGCCGGGCATGAAGCTGCCCGAGGACTCGCTCGGCGAACGCTTCGGCACCAGCCGCACGATCATCCGGCAGGCGCTGGAACGGCTGGCCGCCGAGGGGCTGGTTGAACTGCGCCGGAACCGCGGCGCCGCCGTCGCCTCGCCCAGCCTGGAAGAGGCGCGCGACCTGTTCGAACTGCGCGCCCAGATCGAGGACCTGGTGATCGCCCGACTCGTCGCCGGCCTCTCGCCCGAGGCCGAGGCGGCGCTGCAGGCGCACATCGCCAAGGAAGAGGCGGCGCAGGACGGGCCCGAACCGATCTCGATCCGGCTGGCGACCGAGTTCCACATCCTGCTGGCCGAGCTGACCGGATCGCCGGTGCTGATCCGGTACGTCAACGAGGTGAGCTATCGCTGCGGGCTGACGCTGTCGATGTTCTCGCGCCCGCATTCGACCCATTGCGGCATCCAGGAACACCGCGACATCCTGCGGGCGCTCGCCTCGGGCGATGCAGAGGCGGCCAAGCGCATCGCGCGCGACCACCTGGCGGCGGTGTCCGACCGGGCGCAGTTCAAGGGCAAGGATCCGGGCAGCTTCAGCTACCTCGACGCGCTGGAACCCTACGCGACCGGCGTGCAACAGGGCTGAGCACCGGGCGGCAGAACCATCACAGGCAGGTATCCCATGAAACGACAGGTTTCGGTAATCGGTATCGGGGCGGGCAACCCCGAGTACGTGACCATGCAGGCCATAAAGGCGCTGAACAGGGTGTCGGTCTTCTTCATCCCGAACAAGGGCGACGACAAGGCCGACCTGCATCACCTCCGCCGCGAGATCTGCGAGCGCTACATCGAGGGCGATGCCTACCGCCTGGTCGATTTCGACATCCCCGAACGCTCCAAGGCCGGAGCCTACAAGTCCGACGTCGCCGCGTGGCGGGCCGAGGTGCGGCGCATCTATGAAACGCTCCTCACCGACGAGCTTGGGGCGGACGAGGTGGGCGGTTTCCTCGTGTGGGGCGATCCCTCGCTCTACGACGGCACGATGGAGATCCTCGACACGATCCGGGACGAGGGCCGGATGGACCTGGATTACGAGGTCATCCCCGGCATCAGCAGCGTCTCGGCGCTGGCGGCGCGGCACCGGATCGCGCTGAACCGGATCGGCGAGCCGTTGACCATCACGACGGCGCGGCTCGTCTCCCAGGGCCTGCCCGAGACCGGCGGCAATGTCGTCGTGATGCTGGATTCACGGTCGGCCTACCACCAGGTCGATCCGGACCTCGACATCCACTGGGGCGCCTACATCGGCACCGACGACGAGATCCTCGTCGCCGGCAGGCTTCGCGACGTCCGGGAGGAAATCGACCGCCGCCGCGCCGCCGCGCGCGATGAAAAGGGGTGGGTGATGGACACCTACATGCTGTCGCGCGGCAAGGGGTGAACGTGTCCGTTCAGGCCTCGATCCCCATCCGCACGAGGATCCTCTCGGCGCTGTCGTTCCAGACGTCCATCTTCACGATCTTGCCGCCCTCGACCACGAAGCGGTCGACGTAACGGTTGCCCTCGAACGGCGTGCCGTCGGGCCATTCGCCATAGAGGAAGCCGGTGGAGTAGACCACCACCCCCTCGGCCCCCTGCGCCACGTCGAACTGGCGCATGTCCTTCTTCACCCAGGCGTAGCGTTTCTTGTTCACCGAGGTCGGCCCCGAGGGATGATCGAAGACCTTGCCGCCGGTGAAGGTGATGACGACGCTCTCTGCCACGTAGGTCGCGGCGCGGTCCGGATCGGGCACCATCGAGGCCTCGAGGTAGTCGTGAACGATCCGCGCCTCTTCGGGCAGGTTGTCGAGGTCGATCCGGGCGGTGTCGGGCATGGGGCTCTCCTATCTGGTGTGATTCGCATGATGCGCCCGAGGGCGCCCTCCGGATACTGCATACGCAAATCCGATGCAAAAATTGCATACAATCTGATCGATCCTTGGGCAGAACGCGCGGTCACCCCGGAAACCGGCGCGAATTCGGGCGGCGATGTTTGACAGCTGGGCATGCCGTGGACGCCATGAATGCACAAGACATCGCGAACATGCCCACAGGGAGACACCACCACATGCCTGCACCCTTCACGTTCACCCGCCGCGCGCTGCTGGCCGCCGCGACCTCGCTGATGGTCGTGGCCGGCCTGCCCGCCCGGGCGGAGGACCCGATCAAGCTCGGCCTTGTTGCCGCGCTCTCCGGCCAGTCGGCCAAGTCCGGCGAGGCCATCACCCGCGGCATCACGCTGGCCATCGACAAGATCAACGCCGAGGGCGGCGTGCTGGGACGGCCGCTCGAGCTGGTCAGCCGCGACGATGAATCGAACCCCGGCAAGGGCCTGATCGCCGCGCGCGAGCTGGTCCAGCGCGAAGGCGTCGCGGCGCTCATCGGCGGGCTCGACACCCCGGTGTCGATGGCCATCGTGCCCTTCGCGAACGAGGCCAAGGTGCCGTTCATGGGCCCCTGGGCCGCCGGCACCCCGATCACCGTGAACGGGGCGGAAGAGAACTATGTCTTCCGCGTCTCGGCGGTGGACGAATACGTGGACGAGGCGATCACCGAATACCTGGTCACCAAGTACGGCGCGAAAAAGCCCGGGATGATCCTGATCAACAACCCCTGGGGCGAGTCGAACGAGAAGGGCCTGATGAAGGCACTCGAGAAGCGCGGGATGGAACACGCGGGCATCGAGAAGTTCGAGAACAACGACGTCGACGTGGTCCCGCAGCTCACCCGGCTAAAGGAAAACGGGGCCGACAGCCTGTTCCTGGTCGCCAACGTCGCGCCCTCGGCCCAGGTGATCAAGTCGCTCGACAAGATGGGCTGGGACGTTCCGATCTCGTCCCACTGGGGCCCGGCCGGCGGCCGCTTCACCGAACTGGCCGGCAAGAGCGGCGAGAAGGTGCACTTCATCCAGACCTTCCTCTTCAGCGGCGAGGACCACCCGCTCTACGTCAAGCTGAAGGAGAAATTCCCCGAGGTGACATCGCTCGCCGACGTGACGCCCGCGACGGGCATCGGCAATGCCTATGACGCGACGCTGCTGCTGGCCGCCGCGATCGAGAAGGCCGGTTCGACCGAGGGCCCGGCGATCCGCCAGGCGATGTACGAGATCGAGGGCGTCGAGGGCGTGATCAAGACCTACGACAAGCCCTTCACCCCCGACAACCAGGACGCGCTCGGGCCGGAGGACTACACCTTCACCCAGTTCGTCGAGGGCGAGATCATCCCGATCGCCGACTGATCCAGTGTCCCGGTCCCGGCACGCCGCCGGGGCCGGTCCTTTCCCGAAAGACCCGCCCCGGCCGCGCCCGGGGCTTTCGCGCCGGAGCCGCCCCCATGACGCTTCTCATCACCGCCCTCGTGACAGGACTTGGCCTCGGCGCCATGTACGGCCTGATCGCGCTTGGCTTCCAGATCACCTATTCCGTCTGCTCCCGCGTGAACTTCGCCCAGGGATCGATGGTCATGCTGGGCGCGGTGCTCGGCTATGTCCTGACCGTGCGTGCTGGGCTGCCGGTGATCGTCGCCTACCCACTGGCCCTGCTGGGCTGCGGTCTGATGGGCATGCTGGTCGAACTGCTGCTGATCCGGCCCTTTGCCGACCGCGGCTCGGAGGCCTGGCTGATGGCGACGGTGGCGGGGGCATCCTGCTCGACAACGCGGTGCTCTTCACCTTCGGCAACGAACCCCGCTCCCTGCCTTCGCCGGGGGTCGAGACGACTTGGCAGGTGTTCGGCACCGGCGTCTACCCCCAGCAGCTCCTGATCCCGGTGGTGGCAATCGGGCTGGCGATCGGGCTGCAGCTTCTCTTCCGCCGCACGAAACAGGGCCGCGCCCTGCTCGCCGTGGTCCAAAACCCCGAGGCCGCGCGGCTGATGGGGATCAACACGGTCGCCATGATCTCGGGCGCCTTCGCGCTGTCCTCGATCCTGGCCGGGATCGCGGGCCTGCTGATCGCACCGCTGCTGTCGGTGCATTCCGACATGGGCACGCTCTTCGGCATCAAGGCCTTCGCGGTGGCAATCCTCGGCGGCATGACCTCGGCCTGGGGGGTGATGCTGGCGGGCTTCATCTATGGCCTCGTTGAGGCGCTGGTGACCACCTACTTCGGATCGTCCTACACCTATATCGTCGTCTTCGCCCTGCTGATCGCGGTGCTGGCGATCAAGCCCGCGGGCCTCTTTGGCCGCCGCGCGCTGCGGAAGGTCTGAGACGATGACTGCACAGATAAAAGCCCGCGCGCTCGACCTCTCCATCTTGGCCGCGACGATCCTCGGCCTCGTGCTGCTGCACACCACGGGCGGCTACACCCAGTTCATCCTCGGGATGGTCGCGATCTGGACCATCCTCTGCGTCGGGCTGAACGTGCTCTACGGGCTGACCGGCCTCGTCTCCCTCGGGCAGGTCGGTTTCTTCGCCATCGGGGCCTATGCCAACGCGATCCTGATGAAGGCTGGCGTGACCTTCTGGCTGGCCCTGCCCGCCGCCACCGCGATCACCGCGGGCGTCGGCTGCCTGCTGGCAGTCCCGGCCGTGCGCATGGCGGGCCCGTTCCTGGCCATGGTGACCATCGCCTTTGCCTTCATCGTCGAACACGTCGCCATCGAATGGCGCAGCCTGACCGGCGGCCAGAACGGGCTGATGGGTTTCGACATGCCCACGCTCTTCGGCATGGCCTTCGGCGAGCGGGAACTGATCATCCTCTCGATGCTCCTGGCCGGGCTGGCGCTGCTGGCCTACCGGCGCTTTGCAGCCTCCGGCTGGGGCACCGCCATGGTCGCGCTGCGCGAGGCGGACGTGGCCGCCGCCTCTCTCGGCTTCAACCCGTTCCTCACCAAGCTTGCCGCCTTTGCCATCGCGGCGGGCGCGGCAGGGCTGGCGGGCGGGCTCTTCGCGCCGCTGATGATGTTCATCGCGCCGTCGAACTTCGTGCTGTCGCAGTCGATCCTCTTCCTCTTCGCGGTCATCCTCGGCGGCGCGGGCACAGTGCTGGGGCCGCTGATCGGCGCGACCGTCGCCGTGATGCTGCCCGAGATGCTGTCGGACATGGCCGAGTACCGCCTGCTCTTCTTCGGCGCGCTGCTGATCGCCGTGCTGCTGCTGGCCCCGCGCGGGATCGTCGGGACCATCGCCGCGGTCCTGCCGCGCCGGGCCGAGCCGTCGCGCGCGGCCGACGCGTCTGCCGTCCTCGACTTCATCACGCCGGAACCGGGCGGCACCGGGCTGAAGGTGCAGGAACTGGGCATCACCTTCGGCGGGCTGCGTGCGGTCGAGGGAGCGAGCTTCGAGGCACGGCCGGGACAGGTCACCTCGATCATCGGGCCGAACGGGGCAGGCAAGACGACGCTCCTGAACATGGTGTCGGGCTTCTACACCCCCGGCGCCGGCCGTATCGAAACGGCGGGCCGCAACATCGCCGGCTGGTCGATGCACGCAACCGCCCGGCTGGGCGTGGCGCGGACCTACCAGGCGACGCGCCTCTTCGGTGCCCTCAGCGCCGAAGAGAACGTGCTGACCGGCTTCCGCAACGGGCGGTTCGGCGCCCCGCTTAAGGGGATCGCGGATGACGGGTCCCGGGCGATGGCACAGGGGCTGCTGCGCTTTGTCGGCTACTCGGGCGACACGGCGACGCCGGCCGCCGACCTGCCCCATGTCGACCGCCGCCTGGTCGAGATCGCGCGCGCGCTCGCGATGCGGCCGCATGTCCTGCTGCTGGACGAACCGGCGGCGGGGCTGATGCATGCCGACAAGATGACGCTCGCGGCCCTGCTGCGCCAGATCGCCGACCTCGGCATCGCGGTGGTGCTGGTGGAACACGACATGGAGATGGTGATGGGCATCTCGGACCGGATCTTTGCCCTCGACGCCGGCCAGCCGATCGCCTTCGGCACGCCCGAGGCGATCCGGTCGAACCCGCGCGTCATCGCCGCCTACCTCGGCGAGGGAGAGCTCAGGGCCCCGCCCCGCGTCCGCCCCTACGAGCCCGGCGCGATGGCCCGGCTCGCGACGCGCAACCTCTGCGCGGGCTACGGCGCGGCGGACGTGCTGAGCGACGTGAACCTGACGGTCCAGCAGGGCGAACTGGTGGCCCTGCTGGGGGCCAACGGCGCGGGCAAGTCGACCTTCCTCAAGGTGCTGTCGGGGCTGGTGCGGCCCAGCAAGGGCCAGGTGGTGCTGAACAACACCTACATCCACGAAGCCCCGCCCTACCGCATCGTCGAGGGCGGGCTGGTCCTGGTCCCCGAGGGGCGGCAGGTGTTCCCGGAGCTCACCGTGGCCGAGAACATCGAGCTGGGCGCGTACCGTCGTCGCCACCGCCCCGACGCGGGCGAGTTGGAGCGCATCCTGAACCGCTTCCCGCGCCTGCGCGAACGGATGGAAAGCCCGGCCGGTCTGCTCTCGGGCGGGGAACAGCA
Source organism: Pseudooceanicola sp. LIPI14-2-Ac024 (assembly GCF_042188925.1). Taxonomy (GTDB): domain Bacteria; phylum Pseudomonadota; class Alphaproteobacteria; order Rhodobacterales; family Rhodobacteraceae; genus Pseudooceanicola. Next base: position 48,704 of record NZ_CP170102.1, on the reverse strand, counting down.
GATGATGGCGATCGCCCGGGGCCTGATGGCCGCGCCGCAGATCCTGCTGCTGGACGAGCCGTCGCTGGGCCTTGCGCCCGCCATGGTGGAGGAGCTCTACGCCATCCTCGCGGAACTGCGCGACGACGGGGTCACGATCCTGCTGGTCGACCAGATGGCGACGCTGGCATTGGCGGTGGCCGACCGGGGCTATGTGCTGGAACAGGGGCGGATCGTCGCGCAGGGCAGCGCGGCCGAACTGCGCCGCGACGACGCGCTAATCGCCGCCTACCTGGGCGGCGGAGAAGCGAGGGCCGCGGCGCAATGAGCCTTGACCTGATCATCCGAAAGGCCCGTCTGGCGGACGGGGCCGAACCTGTCGATCTTGGCATCGCGGGCGGGCGCATCGCCCGCATCGCCCCCTGCATCGAGGGCGAGGCCGAGGTGCGCGAGGCGCAGGGGCGCCTGCTGATCCGGGGCTTCGCCGACAGTCACCTGCACCTCGACAAGGCCTGCCTGCTCGACCGCGCCGCCAATCCCGAGGGCACGCTGAAGGGCGCCATCGCGGCGGTCAGTGCGGCCAAGAAGGGGTTCACCGAGGACGACGTATACGCCCGCGGCGCCCGCGTGCTGGACAAGGCCGTGGCCGAAGGCACCAACCTGATCCGCACCCAGGTCGAGATCGACCCGGTCGTGGGCCTCGCCGGGTTCCGCGCCGTGCAGCGGCTCAAGCGTGACTATGCCTGGGCGCTCGACCTTCAAATCTGCGTCTTTCCGCAGGAGGGGCTGCTGAACTACCCCGGCACCGAGGAGCTGCTGCGCCAGGCACTGGACGAAGGCGCAGACCTGCTGGGCGGCTGCCCCTATACCGACAGCGACCCGGCGGGCCATGTCGCGCGGGTGTTCCAGATGGCACGCGAATACGATGTCGATCTGGATTTCCACCTCGACTTCGACCTCGACACCACGTGGCGGCACCTCGACGAGGTCGCCCGCCAGACGGTCGCCCATGGCTACCAGGACCGTGTCGCCATCGGCCATGTGACCAAGCTGTCGATGCTGCCGCCCGGGCCGCTGGCGGACACCATCGCGCTGATGAAGGACGCGGGCATCGCCTTGACCGTGCTGCCGGCGACGGATCTCTTCATGACAGGGCGCGACCACGACCACGCGGTGCCGCGCGGGGTGGCACCGGCGCACCTGTTCCACAGGGCCGGCGTGTGCTGCACGGTGGCCAGCAACAACGTGCTGAACCCCTTCACGCCCTACGGCGACGCCTCCCTGCCCCGGATGGCGAACCTCTTTGCCAACGTGGCCCAGCTCGGCGCGCCCGAGGACCTCGCCCGCAGCTTCGCCATGATCACCGCCGATCCCTACCGCCTGTTGGGGCGCGGCGGCGCCGTGGCCGAAGGTCAGGCCGCCGACCTCGTCCTGCTGCCGGTGGGGAGCGCCGGCGCGGCGGTGGCCGAGATCGGGCGCCCCCTCTGGGGGCTCAAGGACGGGCGACCCTCGTTCGAACGGGCCGAGACGCGGCTCTTTCGCCCGTGACGGACGGAAGGTGACCGGCACGGGCGAAAAGATGACGTGGCAGTAGACAGGGACAGCCAAGGGTTGCAGGATCGGTAAGACCGCACAGGTTATTGAAATACAATCCTTTGCCATGGATGCCCGCGATGTTTCACTTTCGCTCCCTTGCCTTCCTGGTGCTGGCCCTGATGCCCGCGCCGCTTCTTGCCGACAGCGTGACCGGATCGGCCTTCTACCGCGAACGGATCGCCGCGCCGCCCGGCGCGACCTTCACCGCGGTGCTGCAGGACATCTCTCTCGCCGACGCACCGACGCAGGAGCTTGGCCGGTTCGAGCTGACCGATGCCGGCAACCCGCCCTACGATTTCGAGATCGCGTATGACGCCAGCGCCATCGACCCGCGCCACACCTACGCCGTGCGCGCGACGCTCAGGGTGGGCGATGAGCTGTGGTTCACCTCGGACACCGTGACGCCGGTGATCACCAACGGCGCACCGACCGAAGGCATCCAGATCATGATGGTGCGCGCGGCGCCGGGCCAGTCGCAGGCCCCGCAGGACGACCAGCGCGACGTGCGCGGCCTCACCCTGCCCGCGACCTTCACCGGCACCCTTCCCTGCGCCGATTGCGAGGGGATTTCCCATCACCTCGACCTCTGGCCGGACCACAGCTACAGCCTGCGCCGCCAGTGGCTGGGCCGCGACGCCACCGCCGAGGGCAGCGAGCTGCGGCAGGACGCGATCGGGCTCTGGGCCGGCGAGCCGGGCACCAATGTCATCACGCTCTACGACTCCGCCGTGCCGCCGCTGAAGTTCGAGGTGCTGGACGAGAACACGCTGCGCGCGCTCGACACCGCGGGCGAACACATCGAATCCGATCTGCCGTACAACCTGACCACCGACGGCACGCTCGCGCCGACCGACATCGAGGGGCTGCTGATGAACGGCTTCATGGTCTACATGGCCGATGCCGGGTCGTTCCAGACCTGCACATCGCTCCAGACCATGCCGATCGCGATGGAGGGCGACGCCTACGTCGAACTGGAGCGCGCGTACCTCGAAGCGGTCGAGGGCGGACAGCCGCTCTTTGTCGACGTGGTCGGCAGCCTGCTGATGCGCGAACAGATGGAAGGCCCCGACCGCCAGAGCCTGGTGGTCGAGCAGTTCATCCGCACCCGCGCCGATGTCGGCACCTGCGACCACCAACGGGCCAACGCCAGCCTGGCCAACACCTACTGGCGGATCGACACCCTGCAGGGCCAGGAGGTCGGCCCGGTCGATGGCGGGCGCGAGCCGCACATCATCCTGCACCAGGGCGAGGAGCCGCGCTTTGCCGCCACCGTGGGCTGCAACCAGGTGCTGGGCGGCTATGCTACCGGCGGCGACCGGCTCACCCTGATGCCCGGACCGATGACGCTGATGGCCTGCCCGCCCCCGCTCGACGCGATGGAACGGGCGCTGGTCGACACGCTGACGCAGGTCGCGCGGTTCCAGATCCGGGGCGAGACGATGGTGCTTTACGACGATGCCGATGCCGTCGTGGCGATCCTGACCGCCGTCTACCTTTGACCGACCGGGGCCGCGGGCGACGATGTCCCGCGGCCCCGCCATGACCTCCCGGGTTATCGCCGGGGGGATCGCGGCGTGGCATGCTGCCGGCACCCGACCGACAGGAGCGCCCCGATGCCGGACCCCGATGCAACAGCCATTCCCGTCCTGCTGCCAGACGATCCGGCGCGCGAGGCGCTGATCCGCCGCACGCTTGCGACCCCGGCGGCCAGCCGGCTGGGCCTGAGCCTGACCGCCGCCGCGCCCGGCGCGGTCGAGATCGCGCTGGCCCACGACCGGGCCAACCGGACCGAGGGCGACGTGATCCATGGCGGGGTGATCGCCACGCTGGCCGATATCGCGGGCGTGGCGACCGCGATATCAGGCGTGCGCGACCTGCCGTCGGGCGGCGGCACCGGCAGCATCGCGATAAGCTACCTGCGTCCCGCTGTCGCCTGCGACCTGCTGGCCCGCGGCACGCTCTTGCGGGGCGGCGGGCGGCAGAGCGTCGTGCGCGTGAGCATCAGCGCCCCGGACGACACCCTGGTCGCCGAGGCGCAGGTCACCGTGTCGCTGCGCTGAGCCCGTTCAGCCCATCTGGTAGCCGTCGGTGGAGCGTGAGATCTCGACCTCGTCCGCGTCCATGTCGGCGGCGATGCTCTCGAAGAGCGGGGTCGACATGTAACGCTCCCCTGTGTCGGGCAGCATGGCGAGGATCACCGATCCCCTCTCGGCCTTCTCGGCGACCTTCATGGCCACCGCGAAGGTCGATCCGCCCGACACGCCGGTCAGGATGCCTTCCTTGCGGGCCAGCTTCTTGGCCCAGTCGATGCCCTCCGGGCCGGGAACGGGGATCAGCTCGTCGTACTGCCCCTTGTCCAGCGTCTCCTGCAGGACGGCGGGGATGAAGTCGGGCGTCCAACCCTGGATCGGGTGCGGTTCGAACGCCGGGTGCGAGACGGCCGGGCTGCCGTCGTCGTTGCGCTCCTGCGCGGTGCCCGATCCGACAAGCTGTGCATTCGCGGGCTCGGTCAGGATGATCCTGGTCTCGGGCCGTTCGCGCCGCAGGACGCGGCTGACCCCGGTGACGGTGCCGCCGGTGCCGTAGCCGGTGACGAAGTAGTCGAGCTTGTGGCCCTCGAAATCCGCGATGATCTCGCGCGCGGTCGTGGCCTCGTGGATGTCGGCATTGGCGGCGGTCTCGAACTGTCGGGCCAGGAACCAGCCGTGCTTCTCGGCCAGTTCCACCGCCTTGTTGTACATGCCGGTGCCCTTCTGCTCCTTCGGGGTCAGGATCACCTTGGCGCCCATCATCCGCATCAGCCGTCGCCGCTCGATCGAGAAGCTTTCGGCCATCGTCACCACCAGCGGATAGCCCTTGGCGGCGCAGACCATGGCGAGGCCGATGCCGGTGTTGCCGCTGGTCGCCTCGACCACGGTCTGGCCGGGTTTCAGCGTGCCGTCGCGTTCCGCCGCCTCGATGATCCCAAGCGCCAGCCGGTCCTTGACCGAGGCCGCCGGGTTGAAGAATTCGGCCTTCACGTACATCTCGATCCCGTCCGGGGCGAGGTGGTTGATGCGGACCACGGGCGTGTTGCCGACCGTCTCGACGATATCGTGGTAAAGCGTGCCGCGGCCCTTGGTGCTGTAAATGCCGTCCTTCATTTCGAATCTCCTCCTGAAAACGCGGTTTCGGGGGAGACTGCACCTTTTCCCTACGTCATGCCCATAGCTAATGCCCCCGGGCCTTGGGGCCGTGCCTAGTGCTCGCCGCTGATGTTGCGCCGCATGGCCCGCTGGTAGAGCGCCGGAGAGGCACGCATCATCCACGAGGCCAGCCGTGCGACGCGGCCCACGGGAATGAACTCCCGCCCGCGCGCGACGCCGCGCAGGATCACCGCCGCCGCATCCTCGGGCGTCATGTAATCGACCCCGTCCGACGCCGCGCCGGGGCGCATGATGCCGTCGGCGCGGCGTTCCGGGTTGCCGATGTTGGTCGCGACGAAACTGGGCGCGGCGATCAGGACCTTCACACCGTGCGCCCGCTCCTCTGACCGGAGAGAGCCGAAGAACCCCTCCATCGCATGTTTCGAGGCCGCGTAGGCGGTGCGGTTGTGCAGCGGTGCGAACCCCGCGACTGACGAGATCGCCAGGTGCGTGCCGCCGCTGGCCCTGAGCGGGACGAGGAAGAGGCGCGCCATCTCGACCGCGGCGAAATAGTTGATCTCGAACACCCGGCGGTGGCTGGCCTCGTCGGTTTCGGCAAACGGGCCGATCTGCGAGACGCCGGCGTTGTAGACCACGAGGTCGACAGAAGGTCGTTCGGCCAGCACCGCCGCGGCCGCCCGCGCCAGCGCGGCGCTGTCTGTGAGGTCAAGTTGCAGCGGCGTTTGCGTCGCCGTCGCCTCAAGCCCCATGGTGTTCACGTCCATCAGGACGCAATGCCAGCCCCGCGCCTGCAGCTGCGCCGAAAGCGCCCGGCCCAGCCCGCCGTTCCCGCCCGAGATCACCGCCGTCTTCATAGTCCCGCCTCGGTCTTCCACAGCTCGAACACCTCGGCCGAAGTCTTCTCGGGCACATAGCCGAAGTCCGATTTCAGCCGGTCATTGGCCAGCACCGGCCGGTACTGCAGGAAACGGACCTGCTCGGGCCCGTAGCGCGAAAGCCGCAGAGGATGCGCGAGGCCAAGCGCCGCCTTCAGCGCCCAGGCCGGCAGTCGCATCACCGGCTTGCCCAGTGTCGCCGCCAGGTCCCCCACCCCCAGCCAGCCGTCGCCCGCCACGTTGTAGGTGCCCGCCGGTCCGTCGGTGGCGGCGCGTTTCAGGATGCGTGCCAGGTCGCGCGTCCAGATGAAGACGAAGGGGCTGTCGCTGCCGCCGACCGCCAGCAGCCGCCTGCGATGGAAGAGCGCGGTGATCTGGTTCTCGACCCCCGCCCCCAGCACGGTGCCGACCCGCAGCACGACCTGTTCCAGCGCCGGGTGCGCGGTACGTGCTTCGGCCAGCATCTCCTCGACCTGGCGCTTGTGATCGGAATAGGCGAATTCGACATTGCCCCGGCAGGGATCGGTTTCCCTGAGCGGCACGGGATTGTCGGCGTGATAGCCGTAGGCCGCGCCGGAGCTGGTCACCACCAGGCGACGGACCCCGTGCTTGACGCAGGCCTCGATCACGTTGCGGGTGCCGGTGACGTCGACGGCAAAGGCCGCGTCGCGCGACATGCCCGCGGGCGGCGTCACGATGGAGGCGAGGTGCACGACCACCTCGGGCCGTTCGTCCCCGATGACGCGCGCGGGGTCGTTGCCGGTCACGTCCATCGTGCGGAACCGGACGAGGTCGGGGATGCCGCCGCGCGCAAGGTCGGTCGCCACCACGTCGGCGCCCGGCATCTCGGCCAGCAGCGCACGGCCGACCATCCCGGCCGCGCCGGTGATCAGGATGCGGCTCATCGGCGCGCCTCCGTCCGGCCCCAGACCGCGGCGAGCGCGATGCCCGAGATCGCGTGCCAGATGCCCCAGAACGCCGCCACCACGGCCATGCCGCCCAAGCCCCCGAAGAAGCCGAAGATCAGCACGAGGCCCAGGCCCGAGTTCTGGATCCCGGTCTCGATCGTCACCGCGCGGCGGTCATAGGGCGACAGCCTTGCGACGGTGGCGGTGGCATAGCCCCCCGCCATGGCCAGCGCGTTGTGCAGGATCACCAGCCCCGCGATGGCCCCGGCATAGGCCAGGAACTGGGCCCAGTTGGCCGCCAGCGCGATCACGATGAAGGCAACGAAGATGCCCATCGACAGCCATTGCAGCGGCCGCCGCAGCCGCGCCGCGACCTGCGGGCGGTATGTGTTGAGCGCCACGCCCAGCACCAGCGGCAGCACCAGCATGAATCCGACGGTGATCGCCACCTGCACCGGGTCGATATGGGTCACCCGCAGGATCGCGGCCGAGGGCGGATAGAGGCTGCCCCAGAAGGCGATGTTGAGCGGGGTCATCACGATGGCGGCGACCGTGGCGATGGCAGTCATCGACACCGACAGCGCCGCGTTTCCGCCCGCCCGGTAGGTGATGAAGTTCGAGATGTTGCCGCCCGGGCAGGCCGCCACCAGCATCAGGCCGAGCGCGACCGAGGCGCGCGGCTGCAGCGCCAGCACCATCAGGAAGGTCAGCGCCGGCAGGACGAGGAACTGCGAGACGAGGCCCGCGATCAGCGCCCTCGGGGCCTGCAGCAGCACCTGGAAATCGCGGAGCCTGAGGTCGATGGCGATCGAGAACATCACCACCGCGAGGATCGCGTTCAGCAGCATCAGCGAGCCGGGCGCGAAGTCGAGGACCGCCTCGTCGATCATGCCGCGCCCCCCAGCCTGCCGATCCACTGCCCGACCGCCTTCCGGTAGGTCGCCTTGTCGACGTAATAGGCCATGCGCGGCAGGTCGATGTAGTCCATCCCGCCGGTCGCGCGTTCAAAGCCCTCGGCCTTGCGGGCCTTGAGCTTCCGCGCCTCTTCGGTGCCCGCCTTCAGCCCCTCGACGTAGCGCACGACCATCTCGGCCTGTTCGTGTCGGCCCTGCCAGCCGAGGCCCGACGCCTCGACCATGCCGAGGACAAAGAGATCGTCGCGTTCGGGATGCATGCAGTTGAGGTAGAGGTGCGGCGCGTCGCCCCGCCAGTTCAGCAGCCGTTCGTCGATGAACGGGTAGTCGAGCTTGTATCCCGTCGCGGCGAGGATCATGTCGTACTCGGCCCGGGTGCCGTCCTTGAAGTGGACGGTCTGGCCTTCGAACCGGTCGATGTCCGGGCGGATTTTTATGTCGCCGTGGCCCGCATGGTACAGCACCAGCGAGTTCACCACCGGGTGGCTTTCGTAGAGCCTGTAGTCCGGTTTCGGGAACCCGTATTTCTGCGGATCGCCGACGAACCATTTCAGGATCGCGCCGTCGATCACCCGCTTGATCGGCATCGGCAGCTTGATCGCCCCGCCCATCGTGTCGGCCGGTTTGCCGAAGACGTATTTCGGCACGAAGTAATAGCCCCGTCGCATCGACAGGTCGCAGGAGGTGCCGTGATGGATCGCGTCCACCGCGATGTCGCAGCCCGAGTTGCCCGCGCCGATCACCAGCACCCGCTTGCCGTCGAACTGGCTGGCGGACTTGTAGTCGGCGGAATGGAGGAACTCCCCCGTGAAGGTGCCCTTGAAGGCCGGAATGTTCGGGGTCGAGAGCGTGCCGTTGGCGATCAGGACCCCGGCATAGACGGCCGCGTGTTCGCCCCCGGCATCGCGCCAGGTGACCCGCCAGCCATCGCCGGTGCCGCCAAGCGGCTCGCAGGACATCACCTCGGCGCCGAATCTGTAGTGCTCGTAAAGGCCGAAATGCGCGGCGAAGTCTCGGAAGTAGGCCTTGAGCTCCCGGTGCGAGGGATATTCGGCCACCTCGTCCCGCATCGGGAAGTCGGCGAATTCCGTCATCCTCTTCGAGGATATGAGATGCGCGCTGTCATACATCGTCGAGCGCGGTGCATCGATGTCCCAGAGACCGCCCACGTCGGAGTTCAGCTCGAACCCCTGGAACGGAATGCCATGGGCCTTGAGCAGCTTGGCCGCCGCAAGGCCCATGGGTCCTGCCCCGATCAGGGCGTACTGATCACCTGTGTCACTCATTACCGTCCTCCCTCTGGCGATTAACTTGAACATTTGTTCAATCTAAGGCAAGCTGAATTCATGACCGCAGAGCAGATCCCTGAAAAGCCACGACAAAGGGCGCCGTCGAAACGCGCACTCGCCACCCGCAAGCGCGTTCTGGACGCCGCCGAACGGGTCTTTGCGGCCAAGGGATTCGACGGCGCGACGATCCGCGACATCGCGGCCGAAGCCGGGGAACCGGTGGGATCGGTGCACCATCACGGACAGGGGAAAGAGGCGCTGTTCCACCAGACCGTGGCGCGCCGGTCCGCGACGCTTTCCGAGGTGCGATTGGCTGCGCTGGAGCGGTTGCGGCAGGACGGCGCGCTGACGCTTCATGGCCTGCTCGGTGCCTTCATGCGCCCGTTCTTCGACCTTGCGCGGGACGAACCGCGCTGGCGCGACTACGCCCGCCTCGTCGCCTTCGTCTCGGCCGAGGATCGCTGGCGCGCGATTTCGGCGGAATGCTTCGACCCGACCGCCGAGGTCTTCGTACGTGAGATCGCGGCGCTGACCCCCGGCCGGACACAGCCCGAGGTGGCGGCGGGCTTCGTCTTCTCGGTCTCGGCGATGCTGGCGCTGCTGACCTCGCAGGGGCGGATCGGCGCGCTTGGCGATGGCCTGGCCGAAGAGGAAGCGCAGGTGGCGCACCTGGTGCGGTTCTGCGCGGCGGGCTTGGCGGTCTGGGGCCTCGCCCCCGCCTGCCCTCTACCGTGCCAGCGCCCGAACGATGCCCGCGTCGGGAAAACACGTCGCCGCCTGCCCCCGATCCTCCTGCCAGCGGCCGATGGACCGGCGCGTCTTGAACCCGGCCAGCCCGTCCGCTCCGCCGACATCGTGGCCAAGCGCCTCGAGCCCCCGCTGCATCGCCGCCACGTCGGAGCGCATCAGCCCGCCGACAGCCCCCCAGCGGCCGCTGAAATCGCCGACGCCGTACTGGATGCGGTCGCCCACGTGCCCGACGAAGAGCGCGTAGAGATCGCTCATGTTGTAATCCTTCAGCACGTAGAAATTCGGTGTCACCACGAAGGCGGGCCCGTGCCGCCCGGCGGGCATCATCAGGAACCCCTCGCCGCGCAACTCGTGATCCGGGAACGGTTTCCCCGAGACGCGGGTGATTCCCATGGCGGCCCAGTCGGCGATCGGGCGCCCCTGGTCCGGCCCCTCCAGCGCACAGGAGACGCCGGCGGGCACCGTGACCTCGAACCCCCAGTCGCGCCCGGTGACCCAGCCATGACGCGCGAGGTAGGTGCCGATCGAGGCCAGCGTGTCGGCCTCGGACCGCCAGATGTCCGCCCGCCCGTCCCCGTCTCCGTCGGCGGCATAGGCCAGGAAATTCGACGGCATGAACTGCGGCTGGCCAAGCGCCCCGGCCCAGGAGCTCTTCATCGCCCGCGCGGCCACGTGCCCGGCCTGCGCAATTTGCAGGGCCGCGATCAGTTCGCCGGTGAAATAGTCGGCACGCGTGCTCATGAACCCCTTGGTGCCCAGCACCGAAAAGGCGTCATGCGGGATCGCGGCGCGGCCATAGGCGCTTTCGCGGCCCCAGACGGCCAGGATGATCCGGCCCGGCACGCCGGTCTCGCGTTCGACCGCCGCCAGAGTGCCCGCGTGGCGCCCCGCCATCTGGCGGCCGACCGACGTCGCGCCGTCCACCGTGCCCCGGGCGAAATACCTTCCGGGCGATCCGAATTCCGCCTGCCGCTGCGCGCGCGGCCCCGGCGTGGTGCCGGGCGGGACCAGGTCCGGCAGGTCCCAGTTCAGCCGCACGCCGTCGAAGGCCGCGACGAAGGTGCCGCGCGCGACGCCCTCGGCCCTGGCACGGGGCCAGACGACCTGCTCCAGCCAGCCACGGAACTGGCGTTCTATCGCGGCGCGATCGATGGCCTGCGCGGGGCCGGCAGCGATGGCCAGGGACAGGATGAACAGAACGGTGCGGATCATGGCGCCTCCCTCGTGACGCAACGTAGCGGGGTGCGGCGCGGACGGCCAGCGTGACGCGGGCGGCACATCCGTGGAAGATGCGATCACGCCATGGCCCGTGCGGGAGGGGAGACCCATCATCGGGCCACGCCGGTTGCGGAGGAGGACGCGATGAACCAGATGCGACAAATCCGGCCCGAACGGCCGCTCGAGGACGTGGTGCAACCGCTCGACGTGCTGATCGTCGGCGCGGGGATTTCCGGCATCGCCGCCGCGCGCTACCTGCGGGTGGACCGGCCCGGCGACAGCTTTGTCATCCTCGACGAGATGGAGAGCTTCGGCGGCACCTGGCTTACGCATCGCTACCCCGGCATCCGGTCGGACAGCGACCTGCACACCTTCGGCTACGGCTTCAAGCCCTGGGTCGGCCCCCCGCTGGCCACCGCCGACAAGATCCTCGACTACATGGGCGAGGTGATCGACGAACACGGCCTGGCGAAGGAGCTGCATTTCGGCTGGCGGATCGGGACGGCCGAATGGAACTCGGCCACCAACCTCTGGACCGTCACCGCGCATCACGGCGCAGAGGGACGGACCGTCCGGCTGCAGGCCCGGTTCCTCTGGATGTGCCAGGGCTACTACCGCCACTCCGAAGGCTACACCCCCGACTGGCCCGGCATGGCCGATTTCGGCGGAGAGATCATCCACCCGCAGAACTGGCCCGAGGATTTCGACGGCACCGGCAAGCGGATGGTCGTCATCGGATCCGGCGCGACGGCGGCGACGCTGGTGCCGAATGTCGCGGACCAGGTCGAACACGTGACGATGCTGCAGCGTTCGCCCACCTACTTCCGGTCCGAGAAGAACGAGATCCCGATCGCCAACCACCTGCGCAAGCTGCAGGTGGACGAGGACTGGATCCACGAGATCGTCCGGCGCGAGATCCTGCTGTTCGGCCACGACTTCACCAACCGCTGCTTCAGCGAACCCGAGGCGGTGAAGGCCGACCTGATCGGCGTGGCGAAACGCTACCTCGGCGATGATTTCGACGTGGAGCGGCATTTCACGCCCTCCTACCTGCCCTGGCGCCAGCGGATCGCGCGGATACCCGACGGCGATCTCTACAAGGCGCTGTCGACCGACCGCGCCGACATCGTCACGGACGAGATCGAGCGGTTCGAGGCCGACGGCATCCGGTTGAAATCCGGCGATCTGTTGAAGGCCGATGTCGTGGTGACCGCCACCGGCTTCAACCTCTGCGCCTTCGGAGACATCGCGTTTTCCGTCGACGGCGCGCCGGTCGATTTCCACGACACGGTCGGCTACCGCTCGATGATGTTCACCGGGGTGCCGAACCTGGTCTGGGTGATGGGCTACTTCCGGTCGTCCTGGACGCTCAGGGCCGAACTGGTGGCCCAGTTCGTCACCCGCCTGCTCGACCACATGCAGGAAACGCAGAAAGCCCGCGTCACCCCGCGGCTGCGCGAGGGCGAGCGCGACATGCCGCTTTACGACTGGGCGGACGAAGAAGACTTCAACCCCGGCTACCTGCTGCGCGGCCAGCACCTGCTGCCGAAACGCGGCGCGGGCAACGACTGGCGGCTGAACCAGGACTACTGGACCGAGAAGGACGAATTCGCCGCCATCGACTTCGACGACGAGGTTTTTGCCTACGGCTGACCGCCCGGGCGGCCGCCGTCGGGCCGCCGCTACCCCGCTCCGAGGATACGGCCCGAGCTGAGATCACACGCAGGCGTTCACGGCATGGCGATTGCAGGGCGCTGCCCTGCGGCGTTTCTGCCTGTCGTCAGGGCGTCGCTCGCGGACCACGTGGCGGAGGCGGGATTTGCCATGGCACCTCCCCTGCCTGCCCGCTACACCTTCGGGGCAGACCAACAGGAGCGATCATGACGCGCGACGCCGCCCTCGACACCGTCACCGACTATTTCGACGCAGGCACCTTCCAGTCCGACCTGGCCGAGCTCGTGAGCTTCCGCACCGAAAGCCAGAATCCCGCCTCGGCGCCCGAACTGCGGCGCTACCTGGAAGAGGCGATGCTGCCGCGCCTGACCCGGCTGGGCTTTGCCTGCGAGATCGTCGAGAATCCGGACCCCGAGGGTGGCCCCCTGCTGATCGGCGAACGCCGCGAGGGTGATGACCCGCCGACGGTGCTGACCTACGGCCACGGCGACGTGATCCGCGGACAGGAGGGCATGTGGCGCGACGGGCTCGATCCCTGGGTGCTGACCGAAGAGGGCGAGAAGCTCTACGGTCGCGGCAGCGCCGACAACAAGTCCCAGCACCTCATCAACCTCGCCGCGGTCGAGGCCGTGCTGACCACCCGCGGATCGCTGGGCTTCAACCTCCGCATCGTGATCGAGACCGGCGAGGAAGTGGGATCCGCCGGCCTCGCCGATGTCTTCCGCGCCCGCAAGGACCAGCTGGGGGCCGACGTGCTCATCGCCTCGGACGGGCCGCGGCTGCAGCCGGAGACGCCCTGCATCTTCATGGGCACGCGCGGCGGCACCACCTTCGACCTGATCGTCGAGACCCACGAGGGTGCGCACCATTCCGGCAACTGGGGCGGGCTGCTGGCCGACCCGGCGATGATCCTGGCCCATGCGCTGGCGGCCATCACCGACCGGCGCGGCCAGATCAAGGTGCCGGAATGGCGGCCGGACAGCCTGACCAACTCGGTCCGCGCCGCGCTGGCCGGCCTGCCGCTTGAGGCGGGCGACGGCCCGGCCGTGGACCCGGACTGGGGCGAGGAAAGCCTGACGCCCGCCGAACGCGCCTTTGGCTGGAACAGCTTTGCCATCCTCGCCATGGTCTCGGGCGTGCCGGATGCGCCGGTCAACGCGATCTCGGGCTGGGCGCGCGCCACCTGCCAGCTGCGCTACGTCGTGGGCACCGATCCCGAGGACGTGGTCCCTGCCTTGCGCCGCCACCTCGACGCCGAGGGGTTCGAGCGGGTGCGGATCGTGCCGCACGATCGGGGCTTCTTTCCGGCCACCCGCCTCGACCCGGATCACCCGTGGGTCGATTTCGTCGCCGGCTCGATCCGCGCGACCAAAGGCGACGGGCCGCTGCATATCCTGCCGAACCTCGCCGGGTCGCTGCCGAACGACAGCTTCACCGACATCCTCGGGCTGCCGACGATCTGGGTGCCGCATTCGTACCGCGGCTGTTCCCAGCATGCGCCCAACGAACACGTCCTGAAACCGGTCTGCCGCGATGCGCTGCGGATCATGGCCGGGGTGTTCTGGGACATCGGCGAAACCGGCGGCCCGACGGCCTGATCCGCAAGACGAAGGGAGGACGCGCATGGACCGCGCAGACCGCATCATCCTGAACGGCAATGTCCTGACGATGGACCCCGACCGCCCGCGCGTCGAGGCGGTGGCGATGGCCGGGGACCGCATCCTGGCCGTCGGCAGCAACGCGGGGGTCGCGGCCCTTGCCGCCCCGGATGCCGAACGCATCGACGCAAGCGGCGCCACGGTGCTGCCGGGCTTCATCGAAAGCCACATCCATCTTTTCATCGGCGGTGCCGAACTGAAGAACCTGCAGCTCGACAACTGCGCCGATCCGGTGGTGATGGGCGACCTGATCCGCGACTTCGCCACAAAGCATCCGGACCTGCCGCTGGTGACCTGCCAGTCGCCCGATTACGGCGTCTTCGGCGACCGCGCGCCGCGCCTGCTGCTGGACGAGATCCTGCCGGATCGCCCCCTCGCCCTTGTCGGGCACGACCACCACACCGTCTGGGCCAACACCGCCGCGCTCGAAGCCGCGGGTCTCTTGCGGGGCAAGGTGACGGCCCCGGGCCACGAGGTGGTGATGGGCCCCGACGGGCTGGCCACCGGCGCGCTGCTGGAACCGGACGCCTATGCCCCGGTCCTGCGCCTTGGCGGGCAGGAACGGATGATGCTGGGCCTCAACACCGGCGGCGAACCTGCACCCGCCCCGAATGCCGAAGAGCGGGAGGAGGACCTGGCCCACCTGAAACGCGGCCTCGACCACCTGGCCCGGCACGGCATCACCTCGGCCGTGAACATGGATGGCAACATCTACACGCTGGAATTACTGGACGAGCTGCGGCAGCGCGGTGAGCTGTCGGTCCGGATGCGCGTGCCCTTCCACTTCGTGCCCGAGATGGAGGTCGACGACCTCGACCGCGCGCGCGAGATGACGGCGCGCTGGAACGACGACTGGCTGGCCTCGGGCATGGTCAAGTTCTTCATGGACGGGGTGATCGACAGCCGCACCGCCTTTGTCCACAACGACTATCCCGGCCAGCCCGGCCACCGGTCCACTGGGCGGTTCGGCGCCGAACGCTTTGCCGAGCTTGCGACCAGGGTCGATGCCATGGGCCTGCAGATCGCGGTGCATTCCATCGGCGACGCGGCCACCACCCGCGTCCTCGACGGCTATGCCGCCGCGCGGGCCGCCAATGGCGACAGCGGCATCCGGCACCGGATCGAACACCTCGAACTGGTGGCACCCGGTGATTTCGACCGCCTCGCGCCGCTTGGCATCACCGCCTCGATCCAGCCGCCGCACGCGCCCGGCTGCGCGGGGCTGCCGCTTGAACCGACGCTCACCAACATCGGGCGCGACCGCTGGGGCGACGCCTTTGCCTGGCAACGCCTGGCCGACAGTGGCGCGCTGATCGCGCTGGCGTCGGATTGGCCGGTGTCGCCGGTGTCGATCCTGCTGGGCCTCAATTGCGCCGTGACGCGCGAGGCCTGGGCCGAAGACGTGCCGGACCAGCGTTTCACGCTGGAGGCGGCGCTGGCGGGCTACACCATCGACGGGGCGCGGGCCGAGCATACCGAGGCCAGGAAAGGCTCCCTGACGCCGGGCAAGCTGGCGGACGTGGTGATCCTCGACGGCGATATCGAGGCGACGGAACCCGCCGCGCTGCCGGACCTGCCGGTGCGGATGACGATCTGCGGCGGGCGCGTGACCTACGCGGCCTGACCGCCCGCCCGGGTCAGATGGCGGCCGCCAGCAGCGCCGTGACATGGGCCGGTCCGACCGGGCGGATGCCGGTCGGGTTCAGCGCCTTGATCGAATAGTAGCCGCGCGTGATGTGGTCCATGTTCACCGTCTCGACCACGCCGGGCAGTGCGAGCATGCGTGCCATGTAGGCGGATAGTGTGGGATAGTCACGGATCTGGCGCAGGTTGGTCTTGAAGAGACCGTGGTAGGCCGCGTCGAACCGGATCAGCGTGACGAACGTGCGGATGTCCGTTTCGGTCACGCGGTCGCCCAAGAGGTAGTCGCCGGTCAGCCTGTCCTCGAGTTCGTCCAGCATCGCGAACACGCCCGCCACCGCCTCGTCATAGGCCGCCTGCGTGCTGGCGAAACCGGCCCTGTAGACACCGTTGTTCAGCGCCTCGTAGATGCGCGCGTTCAGCGCGTCGATCTGGGTGGCCAGGTCCGCCGGGTAAAGGCGATGATCGGAGGACGCCAGCCCCTCGAACGCGGTGTCGAACATGCGCAGGATGTCGGCGCTTTCGTTGTTCACCATCACGTCCTGCTTCATGTCCCACAGCACGGGCACCGTGGCCCGCCCGGTAAAGGCGGGATCGGCGCGGGTGTAGAGCTCGTGCAGGTGGGTGGCACCGAAGAGCGGATCGGCCTCGGCCCCCGGGTAGCCGCCGAACTGCCAGCCCTGCGATGACAGCGCCGGATTGACCACCGTCACCGGGATCAACCCGTCCAGCCCCTTGAGCTTGCGCGCGATCAGGGTGCGCGAGGCCCAGGGGCAGATCAGCGCGACGTAGAGCCGGTATCGCCCGGCCTCGGCCGCGAAGCCCCCCGTGCCGGTCGGCCCGGCGCTGCCGTCAGGCGTGATCCAGTTCCTGAAGGACGACACCTGGCGCACGAAGCGTCCCTTGTCGTCCGCCTTCTGGACCGGCTGCCAGTCCTCTGTCCATTTTCCGTCGACAAGCATGGCGATCCCCCTCAGGCCGCGTGGAACACGTAGGATTTCATCGAGACCGAGCCGAGGTCGATCGCATCGGTCATGAAGGTCAGGTCGTCGCGTGTGTCCGACGCACCGGCGATGGTCAGCGCGGGCATGTAGTGATCGACCGTGGGGTGCGCCATGCGCAGCAGGTGGCCCAGCCCCTTGCGGTCGGCCAGACGGTCGAAATCCCGCGCGGTCAGGCGGTCGGTGAAGAGCTGGTCGAACTCCAGCGCGAAGTCCTGCGGCGCACCGCCCGGGCGCATGGCACGCAGGTTGTGCACCACGTTCCCCGAGCCAAGGATCAGCACGCCCCGGTCGCGCAGGTCCGACAGCGCCTTGCCGATCTCGAGCTGGTGATCGAGGTCGCGGCCCATGTCGATGGAGACCTGGAAAACCGGGACATCCGCCTCGGGGTAGAGATACTTGAGCACTGTCCAGGCCCCGTGGTCGAGGCCCCATGTGTCGTCCTCCTCGGCGTGGTGGCTGGCCAGCAGCGTGGCCACCGTGCGCGCCAGTTCCGGATCGCCCTGCGCGTCGTACCTCTGGTCGTAGAGGGCCTGTGGGAAGCCGTAGAAGTCGTGGATCGTGCGCGGCATCGCCGACACGTCGACCAGCGTGGTCCCGCGGGTCATCCAGTGCGCCGACACCACGAGGATCGCGCGGGGACGCGGCAGGGATTTGCCCAGCTCGGTCCAGGCGCGGCTGAACTCGGTGTCCTCGATCGCGTTCATCGGGCTGCCGTGTCCGAGGAACACCAGCGGCATCCGGTCGGACGGCGTCAGCCGGTCACGCAGGGTCTGCAGGTCGTGGGCGATGCTCATGGCGTCACTCCTTTCGGGGGCGTTGGCCGGATCGTCATCGTCGGGACGATCCCTTGTCACGGGCAACTTAAGGCTTGCCGACATTCCACAAAATGAAGATTTTGTTGAATGACTATCACCGTTTTGTTCGGATTAACGCCAGATGGACATCGTTGACGAGTTGAGGGCCTTTGTCGCCACCGCGCAGACCGGCTCTTTCACCGCCGCGGCGGACCAACTGGGCGTGTCGAACCGGCTGACGTCGAAATACGTGGCCGAACTTGAAGCGCGGCTTGGCGTGCGGCTGTTCCAGCGGACGACGCGGCGGGTCGGGCTGACTCCTGCGGGCGAGGACCTGCTGGCGCGCGCGCCTGCCCTGCTCGACGATCTCGACGACCTCCTGAGCGTGGTGGCCGAGGGCTCGCGCGGCCTGACCGGGGTGATCCGCATCTCGGCCCCGATCACCTTTGGCGAGGTTTATGTCGCCGGTATGCTGGGCCGGTTCGCCGATCTGCATCCGGGGCTGAGCATCGACCTGCGGCTCTCGGACGACCACGTCGACCTGGCGAGCGAGGGGATCGACCTCGCCTTTCGCATCGGGCAGTCGGACATGGCGTCGATCAAGGCGCGCAAGCTGGGTGAATACCAGTCCGTCGCCGTCGCCAGCCCCGCCTACCTCGCCGCGCATGGCACGCCAATGGCACCCGCCGCGCTCGAGGCGCATGCCTGCATCCTAGACACCAACCGCCGGGCCGCGACCCGCTGGACGTTCCGCCGCGATGGCATCGACCACGTCGTAACCGTGCAGGGCCGGTTCCGGGTGAACTCCGCCCGCGCCTCGGTCGCGTTGGCGGCGGCCGGGCTTGGCATCGCCTACGCCCCGCGCTTCGCCGTGACCGAGGCGCTCGAAACCGGCGCGCTGCTGCCCGTTCTCACCGATCACCAGGGCGACACCGGGCCGGTCAGCGCCGTCTACCTCGAAGGTCGCACCATGCCGCGCAAGATCCGTGCGCTGATCGACTTCGCTGTCGAGGATGTGCGCGGCAGTGCCATCCTCTAGGCCGCCGAAGCGCCCATCCACACGGCACCGCATGTCCGGCATCGCCGCATTTGCACCGCCACGGGCTGACAGCCCCGCGGCCCCGCCATAGGGTGGCCGCGCCACGACCAAGACAGGATGCCCCGGCCATGTTCGACCTTCTGATCACCAATGCCACCCTGCCCGACGGCCGCACCGGGATCGACATCGCCGTAAGGGACGGGCGCATCGCCGCGGTCGAGGCCGGGATCACGGCCGAGGCGGGCCAGGCCATCGATGCGGGCGGCCTGCTGGTCAGCCCGCCCTTCGTCGATCCGCATTTCCACATGGACGCCACCCTGTCGCTGGGCCTGCCCCGCATGAACGTCTCGGGCACGCTGTTGGAGGGCATCGCGCTCTGGGGCGAGCTGCGGCCGACTCTGACCAAGGAGGCGCTGATCGAGCGGGCGGTGCGCTACTGCGACCTCGCCGTCAGCAAGGGGCTGATGGCCGTGCGCAGCCATGTCGATGTCTCCGACCCGCGCCTGGTCACCGCAGAGGCGCTGCTGGAGGTGCGCGAGATCGTGGCGCCCTACCTCGACCTGCAGCTCGTCGCCTTTCCGCAGGACGGCTACTACCGCGAACCCGGCATCGTCGATGCGCTGAGCCGGGCGCTCGACATGGGGGTCGAGGTGGTGGGCGGCATCCCGCATTTCGAACGCACGATGGAGGACGGCACCCGCTCGGTCGAGGCGCTGTGCCGGATCGCCGCCGACCGGGGGCTGATGGTCGACATGCATTGCGACGAAACCGACGACCCGCTGTCGCGCCACGTCGAGACGCTGGCGGCCCAGACCGTGCGCTTCGGGTTGCAGGGACGCGTGGCCGGGTCGCACCTGACCTCGATGCATTCGATGGACAACTACTACGTCTCCAAGCTGCTGCCGCTGATGGCCGAGGCGCGGATGGCCGCGATCCCGAACCCGCTGATCAACATGATGCTGCAGGGCCGGCACGACACCTATCCCAAGCGGCGGGGGCTGACCCGCATTCCGCAGATGATGGAGATGGGGATCCCTGTCGGCCTGGGGCAGGATTGCGTGATGGACCCGTGGTACTCGATGGGCACCGGCGACCTGCTGGACGTGGCGCACATGGCGGTGCATGCGACGCAGATGGGGTCAATCGCCGACAAGCGCGCGCTTTTCGACGCGGTGACCGTGAACTCGGCCGAAATCATGGGGCTGGAGCGCTACGGGCTCGCGGTCGGCTGTCATGCCGACATGGTGATCCTGCACTGCGCCGACACGGCGGAGGCGATCCGCCTGCGCCCGGCTCGCCTCAAGGTGATCCGGCGCGGCAAGGTCGTGGCCGAGACCGCGCCCCAGGTCAGCCGCATCATGCTGGACGGGCGCCCCGACCACGTCACCCCGGCCGACTACGCGCCCCGCGACGCGGTTTGACCACTTGGTCAGAATATGCCCAAATACCCGGCAGTTACCGGCCCGTGACGCGGCATTGAGACCCCGCCAAGCTTGACAGGCGGCGCGGGGGACGTGCTCACTTCGGCGATGCCACGCAAAGCGGCAACAAGACACAACCGCCCGGTGCTGTCCCGGGCGCACAGGGAAGGAACCTCCGCATGACACAACTCCTGATCAACCGCCGCCGCCTGCTCGGCACCGGCGCCGCGCTTGGCGCCACCACGCTCTTCGCCCCGTCGATCCTGCGCGCGCAGGGCGGCCCGGTGAAGGTCGCGGGGATCCACGCCTCGCCCGTCGAGAACGCCTGGAACTCGGTCCTGCACGCGGCAATGGTGGCCGCGAACGAGGAAGGCGTGATCGAATACACCTTCTCGGAAGGCGTGTCGGGCACCGACTATCCCCGCGCGATGCGCGAATACGCCGAGGCCGGCAACGTCCTGATCGTGGGCGAATCCTACGCCGTCGAGCGCGAGGCGCGCGAGGTCGCGGGCGACTATCCCGAGACCGCGTTCCTCATGGGCTCCTCGGGCGAGGAAGCCGGCGACAACTTCGGTGTCTTCGGCACCTGGAACTGGGAAGCGGCCTATCTCGCCGGGATGCTGGCGGGCGCGATGACCGAGACCGGCACCGTCGGGTCCGTCGGCGCGATCCCGATCCCCGAGGTCAACATGCTGATCAACGGCTTCGCCGACGGCGTGAAGGCGGTGAACCCGGACGTGAAGCACGTGGTCAGCTTCATCGGCACCTTCTTCGACCCGCCGAAGGCCCGCGAGGCCGGGCTGGCCCAGATCGACAGCGGCGCCGACATCCTCTTCGGTGAGCGGATCGGCACCGCCGACGCGGCACAGGAACGCGGTATCAAGGCGATCGGCTCGCTGATCGACTACACCCCGCGCTACCCCGACACAGTCTTCGCCAACGCGCTCTGGTCGTTCCGCCCGCTGCTCGACGCCGCGCTGGCCGATGCGACCGGCGGCAACCCGGTGGCCAAGAACTACACGCCGCTCAGCCTGATGAAGGACGGCGGCAACGACATCACCTATGTCGAGGGCGTTGCCCCCGCCGATGCCGTCGCCAAGATGGAAGAGGTGCGTGCCGCCATCAAAGCGGGCGAATTCGAGGTGCCGCGCAACTTCGACGAACCGGCCTGAGGCCGGATGCCCGGACGGCATGACACACTGACGCGGCCCCGCCCGGCATTCGGGCGGGGTCTTGCCGCATGAACGGGATGATCGACAGCGTGGACGCGATCGCGGACGCAACCGGCCTGGCCGCCGCCATCGCAGGCGGGCGGCTGACGGCCGACGACGCTATGCGGGCGGCGCGCGCCCGGGCGGCGGCGGTCAGGGACCTCGGCGCGGTCTGCTGGATGATGGACACCGACCCGCCTGCGGCCACGGGCGGCCCCTTCGAAGGGGTGCCGCTGCTGGTCAAGAACCTCGGCGGGCCGTTCGCGGGCATCCCGATGCGGGCCGGGTCGGCCGCGCTGGCGCGGATGAAGGGCGTGTCCGACAGCGACCTCGCCGCGGGCTTCCGCGCCGCGGGCTTCCGCCCCTTCGGCGCGACGACGGTGCCGGAATTCGGTCTTTCGCTGTCGAGCGAACCGGCCATCGGCCCGACCTGCAGGAACCCCCTCGACCGCAGCCTCACCGCCGGCGGATCTTCGGGCGGCAGCGCGGCGGCGGTGGCCGCCGGGATCGTGCCGCTGGCCCATGCCACGGATGCGGGTGGCTCGATCCGGGTCCCGGCCGCCTGCTGCGGCCTCGTGGGGCTCAAGCCGTCGCGCGGGGCGATCCCGGGCGGTCCCGGCTTTGGCAACCACCTGGGCGGGATCGCGACCGAGTATGCCATCACCCGCTCGATCCGGGATGCGCAGGCCCTCTGGCCCTGCCTCACGGGCGACGCGCGGGGGCTGTCGGCCGCGCCGGTGCAGCTGGGGACGGACGGGCCGCTGACCATCGGCCTGCTGAACGAGGTGCGCGGGATCGCCCCCGAACGGGCCGCCGCCGTGGCCGAGGCCGCATCGGCGCTGGAAGCGCAGGGGCACCGCATCCTCGACATGGCAGCGACCGAACTGACGCGGATCCGCCGCGCCTCGGCCAGGGCATTCGAGCGGATCGTTTCCGCCAACCTCGCCGCGCTCGTCGCCGCGGGGCTCGACGCCGACCGGACCGAGCCGCTGACCCAGGCCTTCATCGAACGCGGGCTGTCGATGCCCGCTGCCGACCTGTGGTCCACGACCGAAGGCGCGGCGGGCGCGGCCTACCGGCTCTGGCAGCTTTTCGACCGGGTGGACATGATCCTGACGCCGATGCTCTCTGGTCCTCCGCCCCCGCTTGGGGCATTTCCCACGGATCACCGCGACACCGCCCTCCAGATCGAACGCATGGACGCATTTGCCCCTTTTGCCGCCTTGGCCAACGTCACCGGCGCCCCGGCCCTGACCCTGCCCTTCGGGGCGGATGATGCGGGCCTGCCCCTGCCCGTCCAGCTGATTGCACCGTTGGGTGGCGACCTGCGGCTGTTGGCGCTTGGCGCGTCGCTGGAAAGGTCCGGGCGCTGGCGCCAGCGCAGCCCGCTGTTCGGAGCCGTCGCATGACCCGGGTCCTGGAACTTTCTGGCATCACCAAGCGCTTTGGCCATGTGACCGCGAACGAAGACGTCTCGCTCCACCTCGACCGGGGCGAGATCGTCGCGCTCCTGGGCGAGAACGGGGCGGGCAAGACGACGCTGATGTCGATCCTCTTCGGCCATTACACCGCCGACGAGGGCCACGTGCGGGTCGAGGGTCAGGAGCTGCCGCCGGGCAAGTCCCGCGCCGCGATCCGTGCGGGCGTGGGCATGGTGCACCAGCACTTTGCACTGGCCCCCAACCTGACGGTCCTCGACAACGTCATGACCGGGACCGAGCCGCTGTGGAAACTGCGGTCGAACCGCGCCGCGGGGCGGCGCAAGCTGGTGGAGCTGTCGCGGACATTCGGGCTGAAGGTCGATCCCGATGCCAGGGTGTCAGAGCTGTCGGTGGGCGAATGCCAGCGGGTCGAGATCCTCAAGGCGCTCTACAACGACGCGCAGATCCTGATCCTGGACGAACCGACCGCCGTGCTGACCGCGCAGGAGGCCGAGAGCCTCTTTGCCACCCTTCGCCAGATGACCGCCAACGGGCTGTCACTGATCTTCATCAGCCACAAGCTGCACGAGGTGATGTCGGCCTCGGACCGGGTCGTCGTCCTGCGCCACGGCCGCGTGGTGGCCGAACGGCGGACCGGAGAGACCAGCAAGGAAGAACTGGCCGAGCTGATGGTGGGCCGCAAGGTCGAACGCCCGGCCCGCCCGCCCGCGACGCCCGGCAAGGTGCTGCTTGAGGGCGTGGACCTGAGCCTGCAGGGCAAGGGCGGCGCGTCGCTGCACGGTGTAAGCTTCCGCCTGCGGGCGGGCGAGACGCTGGGGATCATCGGTGTCTCGGGCAACGGGCAGACGACGCTCGCGGGCCTCGTTTCGGGCCTCTATGCGCCGGACGGCGGCAGCCTGCTGATCGACGGACAGGCGGTGACGGTGCACGACGTGCCGCATGCCATCGCCGCCGGGATCGGCCGCATCCCCGAGGACCGCAATGCCGAGGGCACCATCGGCGACATGGCGACGTGGGAAAACGCGGTGCTCGAACGGATCTGGTCGCCCGACTTCTCGTCGCGCGGCATCGTCCGCCGCGCCGCCGCGCGCACGGCGACGCGGGCCATCATCGACCGCTACGACGTGCGCGGGGCCAGCGTCGACAGCCGCATCCGGCTGCTCTCGGGCGGCAACATGCAGAAGCTGATCCTGGGTCGCGTGCTCGAGGCCGGGCCGGACATCCTGGTGGCCGCACAGCCCAGCCGGGGCCTTGACGAGGGCGCCATCGCGGGCGTGCACGAACGCCTGCTCGAGGCCCGCGGACGTGGTGCCGGCGTGTTGCTGATTTCCGAGGACCTCGACGAGGTGATCGCGCTGTCCGACCGGATCCGCGCGATCGTGAACGGGCGGCTGTCCCCCGCGATCCCGGCAGAGCGGGCGAACGCGCAGCTCCTCGGGCTGATGATGGCGGGTGACTGGTCGGCGGCAGAGAAGATCGAGGCAGAGACGACAGATGCGGTTTGAACGCAGGGATCACGCGTCGCGGGCGCTGACCATCCTGGCCCCGGTGGGCGCCATCCTGGCGGCGCTGATCGTGGCGGGCGTGCTGATCGCCCTGGCCGGGGCGAACCCGTTCCGCGCTTACGGGCTGATCCTGCAGGGCGCCTTCGGGTCGCGGCTGGGGATCTCCGAAACCCTGACCCGCACGACGCCGCTGATCCTGACCGGCCTTGCCGCCGCCGTCGCCTTCCGCGCGCGGCTCTGGAACATCGGGGGCGAGGGCCAGTTCTACCTCGGTGCGCTGGCGGTGCCGGCGATCGGGATGATCCCCGTGGTCGCGAACCTGCCCGCGCCGCTGGCGATCCTCATCTGCCTCGCCGCCGGGGCGGTGGCGGGGATGATCCTGCTGCTGATCCCGCTGGGCCTGCGCCTGCGGTTCGGCGTGGACGAGGTGGTGACGACGCTCCTTTTGAACTTCGTCGCGGTCCTCTTCGTGTCGCTGATGATCGAGGGCGCGATGAAGGACCCGATGGCCTTCGGCTGGCCGCAATCGGTGCCGGTGACGGAAAACGCCGAGCTGCCCAAGCTGATGGCGCGGAGCCGTCTGCACCTGGGCCTCGTCATCGCCGTCGGCATGGCAATCTTCGTCTGGTGGCTGCAGTCGCGCACCGTCTTCGGCATGCGCGCGCGGGCGGCGGGGCTGAACCCGCGTGCCGCCGCCTTTGCCGGCGTTCCGCTGGGGCGCACGCTGATCGCTGTCGCCTGCCTGTCGGGCGGTCTGGCCGGGCTGGCCGGCGCGATCGAGGTGATGGGGGTCAAGGGCTATGTCACCACCGACCTGTCGCCCAGCTACGGCTATTCCGGCATCGTCATCGCCATGCTCGCCAACCTGAACCCTATCGGCGTGATCGCCGCGGCGCTCTTTTCGGCCGTGATGTTTGTGGGCGCGGACAGCATGTCGCGGGCGCTGTCGATCCCGTCCTACATCGCCGATGTCACCGTCGCCCTGTCGCTCCTGACCATGCTGGTGGCGATCTTCTTTGCGCAGTACAGGATCCGCCGATGACCGTGCTTCTGGATATCCTGGGATCGGTCGGCATGTGGGAGGCGGTGCTGCGCATCGCCACCCCGCTGATCTTCGGCACGCTCGGCGTGCTGCTCTGCGAACGGGTCGGCGTGCTGAACCTCGGGATCGAGGGGATCATGACCTTCGGCGCGATGATCGGGTGGCTGACGGTCTATTCCGGCGGCGACCTCTGGACCGGGATGCTGGTCGCCGCGCTTGGCGGGGCGATGTTCGGCTTCCTGCATGCTCTGCTGACGGTGCCGCTGGGGCTCAGCCAGCATGTCACCGGCCTGGGCATAACGCTCTTTGCGTCGAGCTTTTCCTACTACGTCTACCGCCTGGCCATTTCGACATCGTCCTCGCCCCCGACGGTGGAGCCGTTCCGTCCCGTCGAGGTGCCGGTCCTGTCCGACATCCCCTTCCTCGGGCCGGTGCTCTTCAACCAGACGGCGCCGACCTACCTTGCGCTGGTGCTGGTGGCGGTGCTGGCCTGGCTGCTCTACCGCACGCCGCTTGGCCTTGCGATCCGGATGGCGGGCGAGAACCCGCACGCGGTCGACGCGCAGGGGATCGACCCGATCTGGCTGCGCATCGGCACGATCATGGCGGGCTCGGCCCTGATGGGCATGGGCGGCGCTTTCCTGACGCTGGCGGCCTTCAACTCCTTCTTCCCGACCATGGTGCAGGGGCGCGGCTGGATCTGCGTGGCGCTGGTGGTCTTCGCCTCGTGGCGCCCGGCGCGGGCGCTCCTTGGCGCGCTGCTCTTTGCCTTCTTCGACGCCTTCCAGCTGCGGCTGCAGACGGTGGTCGAAGGCGTGCCCTACCAGCTCTTCCTGATGCTGCCCTACCTGCTCTCGATCGTGGCGCTGACGCTGATGGCACGGCGCGCGCGGGTGCCGCAGGCACTGATGCAACCCTACCGGCGCGGCGAACGTTAACGCGGGATGCGACTGGCAGGTCGCGTCCGGGCCACTATAGTCACCCGGAACAGGCAAAAGCGCAGGACGACATGAGCTACGGCATTCTGGCATTTCTCGACGACATCGCGGCCCTGACCAAGATGGCGAGCGCATCCATCGACGACATCGCGGCGCAGTCGCTCAAGGCCAGCAGCAAGTCGATCGGCATCGTTATCGACGACGCCGCGGTCACACCGAAATACGTCACCGGCGTCAGCCCAAAGCGCGAGATCCCGTCGATCCTGCGGATCGCGAAGTGGTCGCTCTTCAACAAGATCGTCATCATTACGCCCGCTGCGCTTTTGCTCAGCGCCTTTGCGCCTTGGATCATCACGCCGCTCCTGATGCTGGGGGGCCTCTACCTCGCCTTCGAGGGGGCCGAGAAGGTGCTCGAGATGACGGGGCTGATCGCGCATCACGGACCGTCCGAGGCCAAGGATCCGCGCAGCCCCGAGGTGATCGAGAACGAGACCGTGAAATCCGCGATCCGCACCGATTTCATCCTCTCGTCCGAGATCATGGTCCTGACCCTGTCGCAGGTCGCCGAGCTGGCGATGGTCACCCGGATCGGCGTGATGCTGGCGATCGCCATCACCTTCACCGTCGGCGTCTACGGCGTCGTGGCGGTGATCGTGCGGGCCGACGACATGGGCATGGCGCTGGCGCGCCGGTACGGCGAGGGTCTGCTGGGTCGGCTGGGGCGCGGGATCGTCCTGACCGTGCCGCCGTTCCTGAAGGCGCTGACCGTGGTCGGCACGCTGGCAATGCTCTGGGTCGGGGGCAGCCTGCTGCTGCACGGGCTGGCGCACTACGGCTATGCCGGGCCGGAACACTGGATCGCCCACATGGCCGAAATGGCGGCCCATGCCGTGCCATCCCTCGGCAGTGCGCTGGCCTGGCTGGTGACCGCCGCGTTCCAGGGCCTCTTCGCGCTTGCCGCGGGCGGCGTGGTGGTCGCGCTCTTCGGCCTTGTCCGATGGCGCAAGGCCCCGGCCGAACAGCACTGAGCCCTTCGGCACCCGCCGGAAATTCCGGCCACGGGCCGAATTGTCTGGACCGATCGGCGCAATCCGTGCCCCGATACCCCGAGGGGCGGGAGGGCCCCTGTTCGGGGAGGGGTTCGGCATGCCTGACACGGCAACCTATGACTACGTGATCGTCGGCGGCGGCTCGGCCGGGGCGACACTGGCGGCACGGCTCAGCGAGGATCCGCAGGTCTCGGTCTGCCTGCTGGAGGCGGGCGGCGATGGCGACCACCTGCTGATCCGCGCGCCGGCCGGGGTGGTGGCCATGCTGCCGGGACACGGCAAGATCTCGAACTGGGCGTATGAGACGGTCCCGCAACCGGGGCTGAACGGGCGTCGCGGCTACCAGCCGCGCGGCAAGGCGCTTGGCGGGTCAAGCGCGATCAACGCCATGCTCTACATCCGCGGCCACCGGTCGGATTACGACGGCTGGGCCGAGCTGGGCTGTGAGGGCTGGTCGTGGGACGACTGCCTGCCCTACTTCAAGCGATCCGAGAACAACCAACACGGCGCCGACTCGGTGCACGGCAACCAGGGGCCCCTGCACGTGTCGGACCAGAAGGCGCCGCGCCCGATCTCGCGCGCCTTCGTCACGGCGGCGACCGAATGCCAGCACCGCGAGGTGGCCGATTTCAACACCGGCGACAACGAGGGGGTCGGCCTTTACCAGGTCACCCAGTTCCACAGCGCCGAACGCAACGGTGAACGATGCTCGGCCGCGGCCGCCTACCTGCGCCCGATCCGCGCGGGGCGGCGCAACCTGACCGTCGTCACCGGCGCGCATGCGACGAAGATCTTGACCGAGGGCAAGCGCGCCACCGGGGTTGCCTACCGCAGCGGCCGCAAGGACGCAGAGGTGCGCGCCCGGCGCGAGGTGATCGTGTCGGGGGGCGCCTTCAACTCTCCGCAGCTGCTACTGCTGTCGGGGATCGGCCCCGCCGAAGAGGTGCAGAAACACGGGATCGCGGTGGTGCACGACCTGCCCGGCGTGGGCCGGAACCTGCAGGACCACCTCGACTTCATCCTCGCCTACACGTCGAAGGACACCGACAACTTCGGCGTCGGGCTGGCCGGGACCGTGGGCCTGACGAAGCACATCCTCGAATGGCGGCGGACCGGCAACAGCATGATCTCGACCCCGTTTGCCGAGGGGGCCGGGTTTCTCAAGACCGACCCGGCGCTCGACCGGCCGGACATCCAGCTGCATTTCGTCATCTCGATCGTTGACGACCACGCCCGCAAGCTGCACCTGGGCTACGGGTTTTCCTGCCATGTCTGCACGCTGCGCCCGTTCAGCCGGGGCCGCGTCTTTCTCGAAAGCGGCGATCCGATGGCCGCACCGGGGATCGATCCCAACTACCTGGGCGATCCGCGCGACCTTGAGACCACGATCAAGGGGGCCAGGATGACGCGCGAGATCCTGCAGGCCCCGGCGCTGGCCCCCTACCGCGACAAGGAATTTTTCGGCCTGAAGGACGGCATGACCGACGCGGAGTGGGAAAGCCACATCCGCGCGCGGGCCGACACGATCTACCACCCCGTCGGCACCTGCAAGATGGGCGTGGACGAGATGGCCGTCGTCGACTCGGAGCTGCGCGTGCGCGGGATGCAGGGGCTGCGGGTGGTCGATGCCTCCATCATGCCGCGGCTGATCGGGGGCAACACCAACGCCCCGACGATCATGATCGCCGAGCGCGCCGCCGACATGATCCGCGGGATCCGGCCCGCGCGGACTGCGTTGGCCTGACGGCGGGACCGCGTTGCCAACCGTCCCGGTGCGGCGCTAGGCTCCGCCAGTGCGCGGCGCGCCGCGGCGGGGATGGTCCGGCCGGGCGCCAGTCCGCGACGACGACGGTGGAGAAGAGGACGACAGGATGGCAGCCGACAAGGCCGCACCGGCCCGGCGACGGGCCCAGACCGCGCGCACGGCGCCCGGACTTTCCAAGGAGCGCATCGTCGAGACCGCGATCCGGATCATCGACACCGAGGGCCTCGACAGTTTCAGCGTCCGCAACGTCGCCAAGGCGCTCGAGGTCTATCCGACCGCGATCTACTGGTACACGCCCAGCCGTCACCTGCTGGTGGCCGAGGTCATCAGCGCCGTTCTCTGTGACCTCGTGCCCGACGCGGGCCTGGGATGGCAGGACTGGCTGCGCGAGCTGTTCCGCCGCTACCGCGCGATCATCGCCACCCATCCCAACGTCGCGCCACTGATCGGCGTGAACCTCGTCTCGAACGCGAGCCTGGACCTCGACTTGATCGAGGGGATCCTGTCGAAGCTCGAAGGCGCGGGGTTCGAGGGGCCGGGGCTGATCGCCGCCTACAACGCGGTGATCGGCGGTATGGTCGGCTTCACCACGCAGGAATTCGCGATGATGCCGCCGGATGCCGACGAGGTCGAGAAGGACCTGAGCACCCTGCCCCAACACCTGTCGCCGGAGGACCACCCGGTCCTTGCCCGCCACGCCGCCGCAATGCTGAACAATGCCTTCATCCTGCGCTGGCAGAACGGAGCGGATCGCCCGATGGAAGCGGGATTTTCGCTATATGTCGAGGCGCTGGTCACCGGCCTCGAGGCGCAGCTTCCGCGCGTTTGACGGGAACGCTTGCGGCCTGCGCCGAATCTCTTGTACGGTGAACAAGAAACCGCGTGACAGCGGCATTCCGAAAGGCCGGACATGACCCAGCAGCCCGACACCCCCGCCCCCGCCGCAGGCCCCTTCGCCGCACGCGGCGGCCCCATCCAGGTCTTCTACACCCCGCAGACCGCACGCCGGCGGCCGACGATCTCGCACGGCGACGGCGTCTACATGTGGGACACGACCGGCAAGCGGTACTTCGATGCGACCTCGGGGCCGGTGGTCAGCAACATCGGCCACGGCGACAAGGCCGTTCTGGCGGCGATGGCGGACCAGGCAGGGCAGATCTGCTACGCCTCCCGCGCGCTCTTCGAGAACGAGGCGAACATCCGGCTGGCCGACCTCGTCTCGGGCCTTGCCGGGCCGGGGCTGGAGCGGGTGTTCGTCGTCTCGGGCGGGTCCGAGGCGACCGAGGCCGCCATCAAGCTGGCCCGTCAGCACGCGGTCGCCCGGGGTGAAACCGGACGCTGGAAGGTGCTGGGCCGCAATCCCGGCTACCACGGCTCGACCCTTGGCGCGGCCTCGGTGACCGGCGACCCGGAAACCGACGAGGTGTTCGGACGCGTCATGCAGATCATGCCGCGCGTCCCCGCCCCCTTCACCTACCGCCTGCCCGACAACCACGACGCCGACAGCCACGCCCGCGCCTGTGCGCAGGCGCTCGAGGACACGATCCTCGAGGAAGGCGCGGACAGCGTGCTGGCCTTCATCATGGAACCCGTGGGCGGGCTGGCGACCGGGGCATTGGTCGCGCCCGATCACTACTACAGGGCTGTCCGCGACATCTGCACCCGCCACGGCGTCCTACTGATCTTTGACGAGGTGATGAGCGGCGCAGGCCGCACCGGCCGCTTCCTCGCCGCCGATCACTGGCCCGAGGCGCGGCCCGACATGGTGACCCTCGCAAAGGGGGTGGCGGCGGGCTACACGCCGCTCGGCATGGTGCTGGCCCCGAGAGAGATGGTGGACACCGTCGTGCAGGCCGGAGGCTTCCTGCATGGCCACACCTACAGCGCTAACCCGTTGTCCTGCGCCGTAGGGCACGCGGTCCTCGAACAGGTGGTCGAACGCGACCTTATCGGCAATGCCGAGCGGATGGGCCAGGTGCTGCGCGGGAAACTCGAGGCGTTGATGGCCGAGAGCCCGGTCGTGGGCGACGTGCGCGGCATCGGCCTTTTGCAGGCGATCGAGATCGTGTCCGACAAGGCGACCAGGTCCATCTTTCCGCCCGGGGCCAATGCCATCGGCCGGATCGTCGAGCTGGGACTGGAGCGCGGCCTGCTGCTCTATTCCCGCCGGACCGCGCGGGGCGCCTACGGCGAATGGCTGATGATCACCCCGCCGCTGATCGTGACCGAGGCGGAACTGGGCGAGATGATCGGCCTGCTGCGCGACACGCTGGCCGCCTTTGCGGCAGAACAGGGCTGAGGGACAGGAGCCAACCATGGACCAGACGACCGAGGGCCTTGCCGACCTGCGCGCACGTCTCGACAGCCGGGCCGAGGCGATCTTTGACCGCATGGTCGCCTGGCGCCGCGATTTCCACGCGCACCCCGAGCTTGGCAACCAGGAGGTACGGACCGCCGGGATCGTGGCCGCGCATCTCGAGGCGATCGGCTGCGACGAGGTCCGGACGGGCCTGGCAGGCAGCACCGGCGTCATCGGCATCCTGCGCGGCGGCCTGCCCGGCCCCTGCGTGGCGCTGCGGGCCGACATGGACGCGCTGCCGGTGAAGGAGGAGACCGGCCTCGACTATGCCTCGACCGCGACGCAGGACTGGGGCGGTGAGACGGTGCCGGTGATGCATGCCTGCGGGCACGATGCGCACACCGCCGTCCTGATGGCGGTGGCCGAGGTGCTGGAGGCCGAACGCGCCCAGGTTCGCGGCACAATCCTGCTGGTGTTCCAGCCCGCCGAGGAAGGCGCCGCCCCCGACTGGCAGGGCCTGAGCGGCGCCTCGCGCCTCGTGGCCGACGGCGCCTTTGACGATCCCCGCCCCGACGCCTTCTTCGTGTTTCACGTCCTGCAGGACGAGGCCAAGGGCGACACAGGCCGCATCCGCGTGCATGAGGGCGACGGCACCTATGCGATGAACATGCTGCGGATCACGGTGAAGGGCCGTGGCGGTCACGGAGCCCTGCCGTGGAAGGCCGTGGATCCGTTGCTGATCGGCGCGCAGATCCTGACAGCGCTGCAGGCGGTCCCGGCCAAGAACGTGGACGTGAACAGCAACGCGGTGACCCTGTCGATCGGCATCTTCCGCGGCGGGGCCAAGTTCAACGTCATCCCAACCGAGGCGATGCTGGAAGGCGCGCTGCGCTTCACCGACGCCGCCACCGGCCCCTACCTGGAATCCCGGGTCGAGGCGATCTGCAAGGGCATCGCCGAGGCGGCGGGTGGCAGCGCCGAGTGCGACTGGTACGCGCGCGTCCCCATCGTGCACAACGACCCCGACCTCGTCCGCCGGATGTGGCCCTCGCTGCAGCGCGCGGCGCCTGCAGAAGACATGGTGACCCGCGTCGACAACTGCTTTCTCGACGACGTGTCGTTCTTCACCAGCGTGGCGCCGATGATCTTTTTCACGGTCGACGTGGGTCTCGACGCCGACGACCTGGCGACCTCAGGCTTCCACCACGAGCCGACGTTCCAGGTGAACGAGAAGGGGCTGCTGACGGCGCTGAAATCCATGCTGAACCTCGCCGTGGATTTCGGCATCTCGAAGACCGCGAACACCGGGCCGGAGTGAGCCGGAAGGTGACGTCGGTCGCCCACCGGAGTGGACCGGTCTGTGCCGGATTGGCGTCCGGGACCACCCGCGCCGATGGGAGCAAGAGCGGCGGGATCGGTCATGCTTGCCCCGACCTCTTGCACCGCCCCTGCGAGGCCGCCTGATCCGCAGAAACGAGGGGCGCGCGCCGCGCAGACGCCGCACCCCGACGCGCCCGACCGGCCCTAGCCTGCACCGCGGTCACGCCGTCACGAAGGAAACCGTTTCAGCAGCGCAGCGACCTGCGCGGCGGACAGCACGTTGGGATTCAGACCACGGGTGAGGATCGCCAGCTTGGCAGTCTCTTCCAGCTCTTCCATCGCGTAGACCGCCGCTTCGAGGTCGGCACCCGCCACGACCGGGCCGTGGTGGGCCAGCAGCACCGCCGAGCGCTGGCCGGCCAGCCCCCGGATCGCGGTGCCGATCTCGGGGTCGCCGGGCAGCATGAAGGGGAGGAGCTTGACCTTGCCGAGGCGCATCACCGAGTAGGCGGTCAGCGGCGGCAGGGCATCGTCGGGGTCGATGTCGGGCAACAGGGAATGCGCGACGGCGTGGGTCGAATGCAGGTGCACCACCGCGCCAGCGCCGCGGGTGTCGTAGAACGCACTGTGCAGCGGCATCTCCTTGGTCGGCGCATCGCCCGAGATCAGGGTCATGTCGGCCCCCATATGGCTGATCCGCGCGGGATCGAGAAAGCCCATCGAACTGCCGGTTGGCGTGACGAGGAGCGTCCCGTCGCTCAGCCGGGCAGAGATGTTGCCCGAGCTTCCCGGCGTCAGGCCGCGGTCGAAGAGCGAGCGGGCAATGAGCGCGATCCGGTCGCGCATGCGGGTGATCTCGGTCATGGGCGGGCCATCCTTTCGAGCGCCTCGGCAAAGAAGTCGGGGCCGCCGAAGTTGCCGGATTTCAGTACCAGTGCCATCGCCCGCCCCTCGGGCCGCAGGATCGGCACCCCCGCCGCGGCGCGGGGCCCGATGCCGAACGCCCGCGCGCCAAGGCCCAGCACCGCTGTCCCCGCCGTTTCCCCCTGCGACAAGCAGGCGCGCCACGCCCCGATCGACGAGCGCACGGGTCAGATCGGCGAAGAAGGCATCGATTTTTTCGGCCAGCACCGCGCGCCCGAACCGGGCCTGCGCGGCGGCGACGTCGGCAGGATCGGCCGAGGTATAGATCATCGGCGCGACCGACTGCGCCAGCGCCCAGTCCGCGATGTCCGCCACCGCGACCGCGCCTGCCATCAGTGCCTCGGCGGCGACCTCGCGGCCCGGTGCCCTGGCGCCGTAAAGGCGCACCTGTTCGCGGGTCGCCCGGCTGCAGGAGCCCGAGAGGATGGCACCCGGCCCCTCGGCGCCGGCCCAGTCCTGCGGCGCGGGGTGTGCGCCGAAATTGGCAGGCAGGCCAAGCGCGATGCCGGAGCCGCCGACGAGGAGCCTGCGGTCCCGGGCCGTCCGGGCCAAGGCCCGCAGATGCGCCTCCTCGGTGGCGTCGGCGATCACCATCGCCGGCCCGGCGGGCAACGCGGCGGCGATGGCCGCGGCGCCCTGCGCCACGGCGCCGACCGGCACATGCGCCACCGGCCAGTCCGTCTGCGCCGCCAGCACGCGGCGCAGGTCCGGATCAGTCATCGGGGTCAGGGGATGATCCTGCATCCCGCTTTCATTCAGCAGCCGGTCCGCGACGAACAGGTGCCCCATGTAGACGGTGCGCCCGTTTTCGGGGAAAGCCGGGCAGACGATCACCACCCGTTCGCCCAGCCGGTCGGCAAGCGCGGCGGCCACCGGGCCGATGTTGCCGTCCGGCGTGGAATCGAAGGTCGAACAGATCTTGAAGACGATCTGGTGCGCGCCCTGCCCCAGCAGCCAGTCACAGGCCGCAAGCGACTGCGCCACCGCCTCCTCCGCCGGGATGGTGCGGGATTTCAGCGAAACGATGCCCGCCTCGACCTCTTCGCCGGCATCGCGGTCTGGGACACCGACGTACTGCACG
Organism: Pseudooceanicola sp. LIPI14-2-Ac024; assembly: GCF_042188925.1. Classification (GTDB taxonomy): domain Bacteria; phylum Pseudomonadota; class Alphaproteobacteria; order Rhodobacterales; family Rhodobacteraceae; genus Pseudooceanicola. The sequence continues at coordinate 14,222 of NZ_CP170102.1, read as the reverse complement.
CAGCGCATCCCGCCCTCGGACAGGGTGAGCGCGATGTCCGACGCGCCGGTGAAATCGTCGGCGATGACCCCGAGCTTCACAGCGGCACCTTGCCCGTCGGGCCGCGGTCGAGGCGGAAGACATGATCGGCCAGGTCGTTCGGGAACAACCGTGTCACCAGCGGGTCGTGGCCCGGAACGATCAGCGCGGGACCGGTGGCAAGCGACTTCAGCCGGTCGAACCCCAGCAGCATGTCCTCGAGGTCGACGACAATGGGAAACGGGCTGCGGGCCGAAATGTTCTCGTAGTAATGGGCGGCGTCCGAGGCCAGAACCAGCCAGCCCGCCTCGGTCCGGACGCGGACGGCTTGCAGCCCCCGGCTGTGCCCGCCGATCCGGTGGACGGTCACGCCCTCTGCCACCTCAGCATCGCCGTCGTGAAAGACGACGCGGCCTGAGTAGAGCCGACGGATCGCTTCGCAGACATGTCCGGCCGAAAACGGCGCGCGCAGGGCGCCGTGGCACATGCAGGGGCCGGTGGCATAGGCCATCTCGGCCGCCTGGATGTGCAGCCGCGCCTCGGGAAAGAGGTGCAGCCCGCCCGCGTGGTCGTAGTGCATGTGGGTGACGATGACCCGGGTGATGTCGGCGGGCCCGAGGTCGAAGGGCTCCAGCGCCGCGACCGGGTCGATCAGGATCGGGCGGCCACGCGCCGCCGCCTCGGCCCCGTCGTAGCCGGTGTCGACCAGGATCACCTCGCTCTCGCGGCGCAGCAGCCAGATGAAGTAATCCATCGGGTGCGGCGTGTCGTGCCTGTCGTCGAACAGGAAACTGTCGCGCCGCGTGCGGGCATTGCGCTCGGCATAGCGCAGGGCATGGACCTGCCAGGTGCTCATGACGTCACCGTCGCGTAGCAGCGCACGTCCTTGGCCGCCACCATCGGCGCGACACCCGCATCGAAGGACCGGAATGCCGCCGTGGCGAGGTGCGCGTCAAAGGCCGCGCGGTCACCGTAGAGCTCGTAGAGCAGCACCTCGTCCGGGCGGTCGGCATCGGTGAGCACGTCGAAACGGTGGCAGCCCGGCTCCTCCTCGAGCGCGGTGCGGGCATTGGCGCGGACGGCGGGCAGGAACGCCGCCATCCGGCCGGGGTGGATCGTGAAGGTGACGACGACGGCGTACATGGGCAGGCCTTTTCAGCGGAAGTAGTGGACCGTGGTCATCGACACGGCGGGCAGGTAGGTGACCAGCAGCAGCGCCGCGATGGCCGCGATGTAGAGCGGGGCCATCGCGCGGGCGATCGACAGGACTCCGTCACCCGAGATCCGCGCCGCAACGTAGAGCGTGGCGCCGACCGGCGGGGTGAAGAGACCGACGGCGGTGTTGCAGGTCATGATGACGCCCAGGTGCACCGGATCGATGCCGAGGCTCATCGCGGTCGGCAGGAACAGCGGCGCGGTCAGCAGGATCGCCGGCACCGGGTCGAGCACGAGGCCCAGGATCAGCATCACCACGTTGACCAGCAGCAGGAACACCCACTGGCTGCCCGAAAGCTCCTGCACGAAACCGACGAGGATCTGGGGTAGCTGTTCCAGCGTGATGACCCAGCCCAGCACCGTCGTCGCGCCGATCACCACCATGACCACGGCCGAGGTGACAAAGGAATCGACGATGAGGGCCGGCAGGTCGCGGATGTGGAAATCGCGATAGATCACGATGGTCGCGAACAGCCCGTAGACGACGGCCAGCGCCGCGGCCTCGGTCGGCGTGACCCAGCCGGTGAAGATGCCGCCGAGGATCAGCACCGGCATGAAGAGCGCGGGCGCGGTCGAGATGAAGGCGCGCCAGAGCTCGCCTGGTGTGGTGCCACGCCCGCCCGGATCGCAACCGGTGGACTTGCCGACCCAGTAGCAGACGCCCATGAAGGCCAGCCCGAAGATCAGGCCCGGCACCATCCCCGCGAGGAAAAGGTCCGCGACCGAGACGCTGCCGACGAAGCCGTAGATCAGCATCGGGATCGAGGGCGGGATGATGATGCCGATGGTGCCCGCCGCGGCGACGAGGCCCGCGGCAAAGGGGCGGCGATAACCTTCGCGTGCCATGTTGCGGATCATCACCGATCCGATGGCCGCGGAATCCGCGATGGCCGATCCCGAGATGCCGCCGAAGATCATCGAGGCCCCGACCACCACCATGCCCAGGCCACCCGGCATGAAGCCGAAGGCCGCGCGGGCAAAGGCGATGATGCGCAGGCCGACGCCGCCGCGGCTCATCAGTTCACCCGCGACGATGAAGAGCGGGATGGCGAGGAAATGGTTGGGCTCCACCCCGCCGATGAAATTCAGGTAGACCGCCTCGAGCGGGTAGCCCGGCAGATCGAAGACGAAGATCGGCAGGATCGCGGTCAGCAGGATCGCCCAGACCAGCGGGATGCCGATGAAGACGGTGACCAGGAACACCGCAACGATGAACAGAAGGATCACAGCGGCGCCTCCAGAGCGTCATCCCCTTCGCCCAGCCCATGCGGGTGGCGCAGGTCGTATCCAAGGTTGAAGAGGTGGAACAGCAGCGCGCAGGCCGTGCCGAAGGGCATCGAGGCATAGAGCAGCCCGACCGGCCAATAGAGCACGGTTGTCTTCTGCGCCCAGCTATGCTGCGCGATCGAGATGCCGTACCAGATCAGCGACACCATCATCGTCAGCACGATCAGGTTGATCGCCAGTTCGAGCCACCGCTGCCCCCGCACGGGGATCAGCGCCTCGACGATCTCGGTCACGCGCATGTGGGCGCCGCGCGCCGTCGCCGCCGCCGATCCGAGAAAGGTGGTCCAGAGCAGCAGGAACGCCGTGACCTCGAGCGACCAGGCCAGGTCGAACCCCGCCGCGCCGCGCAGGAGCGCGTTGGTGAAGACAAGCGTCACGATGCTGATGCCGCCCGCGACGAGTGCCAGGTCGATGACCCGGCTCAGGGCGCGCAGCGGCGCCGGATATGTCGGCCTGTAGTCCAAGTGTGCCTCCCGCTGACAATCTGCCGGGGCCCTTCTGTCGGGGCCCCGGCGGTCCCGTGCCCGTGGTGGGTCAGTCGGCCGGCATCGCCTCGCGGATCGCCTTGGCATCGGCCAGGATCTTGTCGACCTCGCCCGCGCCATAGACGCCGCGTGCCTGGTCATAGACACTGGCCACCGCGTCGCGGAACGGCCCGATGTCGGGGACCGAGACCTTCGCACCCGCCGCCTTCATCTCTTCGATCTGCGTGTCGACCGAGTTCTTGACGAGGTCGCGGCTGAACGCGGCCGCCTCGGTCGCGGCCCGCAGCGCGGCCTCCTGGTCCTCGGGCGACAGCTTCTTCCAGGTCGCCTCGGACACGGTCAGCGGCAGCGGGCTGTAGACGTGGCGCGTCAGCGTGATGTAGGGCGCGACCTCGTAGAACCGCAGCGAGTTGATGGTGTCGATCGGGTTTTCCTGCCCGTTCACCGTGCCCTGCTGGATAGCGAGGTAGACGTCGGTGATCGGCATCACCACGGTCTGGAAGCCGATCGCCTCCATGCTCCAGCGGATCATGTCGTTCGGAAACACCCGCATCTTCATCGACTTGGCATCCTCAGGTGAGGCCAGCGGCTTGTCGGTCGTGAACGAGCGGAAGCCTGCCTCCCACGTCGCCAGCACGCGGAAGCCGACGTCGGGCAGCTTGTCGAACTCGCCCTGCAGCCACTCGGAATTGTCGTAGAGCTCCCAGCCCTGTTCGTAGCTGTCCACCAGGAACGGCATGGCCGTCAGGTTCAGCGACGGCAGGTGCGTGGCATAGGAGCCGGTGGCCGACACCGTGAAGTCCACGCCGCCGAGGATCAGCTGCTCGATCGCCTTGGGATCGTTGGCCAATTGCCCGGCCGGAAAGATCCGCACCTCGTAGCGGCCGTCGGTGTATTCGGCGAACTTCTCGGCAAAGACCTCGGCCGCGGCCTGCCGCGATCCGCCCGGATTGTCGGTGTGGCTGAACCGCAGAACCGTTTGCGCCTCGGCGGCATGTCCAAGAAACGCGGCAACTGCGCCGCCCGCGATCACCGCGATGACTGAGCCCTTCATAATGTCCTCCCTGCACATCTGATTTGCTGTTGTATTGGTTTGCGTATGCGTTATTAAATCCATTGTCAACGCGCCAGATCGGCTGCGGCGACGGAATTTGACAAGGGAGACCCGGGCAAGATGAGGAAAAGGTTTGATATTGCGGTGTTCGACGGCGACGGAATCGGGCCCGAGATCATGCGCCCGACGATCTCCCTCCTGCGGCAGATGGCGCTGGACGGCGGATACGAACTGACATTCCACCACCTGCCCGCAGGCGCCGCGCACTATGCCGAGACCGGCAAGTCGCTGCCCTGCGCCTCGCTCGATGCGGCGCGCAGGGCGGATGCGATCCTGCTGTCGGCCATGGGCCTGCCCTCGGTCCGCTACCCGGACGGGACCGAGATCTCGCCCCAGATCGAACTGCGCAAGGCGCTGTCGCTCTTTGCCGGGGTGCGCCCCGTCCGGCTGGTGCCCGGCCAGCGCAGCCCCCTCGCCCTGCCCGCCGACCGCGAGGTCGATTTCGTCCTGATCCGCGAAAGTACCGAGGGTCTTTTCCACAGCCAGGGCGCAGGCGAGGTGACCGAAACCGAGGCGCGCGAGACGCTGCTGATCACGCGCGAGACGTCCGAAAAGCTCTTCCGCTTCGCCTTCGGCCTCGCCGCGGAACGCCGGTTGCGCGGCCGCGGCCCCGGACGGGTGACTTGCGTCGACAAGGCCAATGTCTTCCGCGCCTTCGCCTTCTTCCGCGCGATATTTGACGCCGAGGCGCGGCACCATCCCGACATTGTGGCCGACCATGCCTATGTCGATGCCACCGCGCTCTGGTTCGTGCTGAAGCCCTGGGACTTCGACGTGCTGGTGACCGAGAACATGTTCGGCGACATCCTGTCGGACCTCGGGGCCGGGCTGATGGGCGGGCTGGGCCTCGCGCCCTCGGCCGACATCGGCACAGACCACGCGGTGTTCCAGCCCTGCCACGGATCGGCCCCCGACATCGCCGGGCGTGGCGTGGCGAACCCAATGGCGATGCTGCTCTCCGCCGCCATGATGCTCGACTGGCTGGGACTGCGGCATGACGCCCCCACCGTTGTCGAGGACGGCCGCCGCCTGCGCGAGGCGGTCGAGGCGGTGGTGGCCGAAGGCGCGGTGCTGACCGCCGACCTCGGCGGCCGCGCCACCACTGAAGAGGCGGCGCGCGCCGTGATGGACCGGCTGGCGGCGGCATGACCGCCACCGCCCCCCTGCGCGTCGCGGGTCTCGGCGCGGGCTACTTCAGCCGCTTTCATTACGAGGCCTGGGCGCGCATTCCCGGGGTCGCGCTGGTCGGCGTGACGGATCGCAACGCCGGGGCCGCGGCGGCCACCGGCCTGCCCTGCTTTGACACGCTCGGCGCCATGCTGGACGCGACCCGGCCCGACCTGCTCGACATCGTTGTTCCGCCCAACGGCCAGGCCGAGGCCATCCGCGCCGCGATCCGGGCCGGGGTGCCGACGGTGATCTGCCAGAAACCGTTCTGCCGCGACGTGGCCGAGGCGGAGGCCGTGACCGCCGAGGCCGAGGCCGCGGGCCTGCGCCTGATCGTGCACGAGAACTTCCGCTTCATGCCGTGGTACCGCGCCATGAAGGGGGTGATGGCCGACGGCAAGCTAGGCACTGTGCTGCAGGCCACCTTCCGCCTGCGCCCCGGAGATGGCCAGGGGCCCGACGCCTATCTCGACCGGCAACCCTACTTCCGCACCATGCCCCACTTGCTGGTGCATGAAACCGGCGTGCACTGGATCGATACCTTTCGCTACCTGCTGGGCGACCCGGTCGCGGTCTACGCCGACCTGCGCCGCCTGAACCCGGCGATCGCCGGTGAGGACGCGGCCGTCATCCTCTTCGATCATCCCGGCGCGGCGCGAGCGCTGCTGGACGGCAACCGCCTGCTCGACCACGCGACCGACAACCTGCGCCGCACCATGGGCGAGGCCCGCGTCGAGGGCACCGAAGGCACGCTCGACCTGGCGGGCGACGGCCGCGTGACCTTCCGTGCCTTCGGGGGCGCCGAGGTCGAGGAGATCCTGCCGCCGGACACATGGCCGGGCTTTGGTGGCGACTGCGTCCACGCGCTGCAGGCCCACGTGGTCTGCGGGCTTTTGCACGGCGGCGAAATCGCCAATACTGCAAGGGATTACCTGACCGTCCTCAGGGTGCGTGACGCGATCTACCGATCGGCCGAAACGGGGGCGAAGGTGTGGCTTTGAAGACGGAAGGGACACCCCGGACCATGTCGAGCACGCAGCGTGCCGTCGTCGAATTGCGGCGGCTGATCTTTTCCGGAGAGCTGAACCCGGGATCGAACCACCTCGAAAGCGAGCTGGCGGAACGGCTCGGCATGTCCCGCACCCCGGTGCGCGAGGCGGCGCTGCTGCTCGAGGCGCAGGGGCTGGTCGAGATGCAACCGCGCAAGGGCGTGCGCGTGGTCCCGATCTCGCCTTCGGACATGCGCGACATCTACGATGTCCTGACCGAGCTCGAGAGCCTCTCGGCCGAGCGGGCCGCCGGGTTCGGCTATTCCGAGGCCGACCTCTCCACGCTGGCCGACGCGATCCAGAAGATGGACGACGCCCTCGCCTCGGACGACCGCGATGCCTGGGCACAGGCCGATGACGCCTTCCATTCCGAGCTTGTCCGCCTCGGCCGCAACAGCCGGATCGAGGCCATCGCCGCGATGATGGTCGACCAGGTCCGCCGCGCCCGCGCGATGACTCTGCACATCCGCCCGACGCCGCTGAAATCCAACGAGGACCATCGCGGCGTTCTCGACGCGATCCGCGCAGGCGACCCCGAGAAGGCCCGTGCCATCCACCACGCGCACCGGCGACATGCCAAGACAATGCTGCTGGAGCTGCTGGAGAAGTACCGGTTCCAGCAGTTGTGAGGGTGCGGCCCGACCGCGTCGCGCGAAAGGTGTGATGTGATGTGTCGGCCCGCCGCCATCAGCGACACGCGGTGACCTGCTCCCCTGAAAAGTCCGCGGTTTGAGGTTAGCCTGTTCTCCAAACGAGGAGAAAGACGATGCGGAAAAGCCGTTTCAGCGAAGAGCAGATCATTGGCATCCTGAAGGAGCACCAAGCCGGGATAGGCGCCAAGTAGCTCTGCCGGAAGCACGGCGTCAGCGATGGCACGTTTTACAAGTGGCGCTCGAAGTATGGGGGCATGGAGGTGTCGGAGGCCAAGCGACTGAAGGCGCTCGAGGCCGAGAACGCGAAGCTCAAGAAGATGCTCGCGGAGCACATGCTGGATGTGGCCACGCTCAAGGAGATGCTGGGAAAAAACTTCTGAAGCCCGGTGCAAGGCGGAAAGCTGTGGACTGGGCCATGACAGAGAAGAGCTACAACCAGCGGCGGGCCTGTGCCCTGGCCGGGATTGATCCGCGTGTGTATCGACGTGGATCAACCAGACCTGCGGACACCGAGCTGCGAGAGAGGTTGAACGAGCTGTCCAGCGAACGGCGTCGCTTCGGCTATCGAAGGCTGCACCTGCTTCTTGGTCGCGAAGGCTGGGAGGTGAACTGGAAGACGCTCTACCGGATCTACCGAGAAGAAGGCTTAACAATCCGCAAACGGCGCGGTCGCAAGCGGGCCCTGGGAACCAGGGAGCCCATGACGATCCCGCAGGGGCCGAACCAGCGCTGGTCGCTGGACTTCGTGTCAGACAGCCTGTCCGATGGTCGCCGCTTCCGGGTGCTCTGCGTCATCGACGACTTCAGCCGGGAATGCCTGGCCGCGGTCGTGGACACCTCGCTGTCAGGGCAGCGCGTTGGCCGTGAGCTCGACAGCATCGCTCGGGTGCGCGGCTATCCATGCATGGTGGTCAGCGACAACGGCACGGAGCTGACCTCGAATGCCATCCTCAAATGGCAGGAGGAGCGCCGGGTCGAATGGCACTACATCGCTCCGGGAAAACCGATGCAGAATGGCTTCGTCGAGAGCTTCAATGGACGGCTGCGTGACGAATGCCTCAATGAGCACCTGTTCGCCAATCTGCGCCACGCCCGCGACCTGATCGAGGCGCGGCGCGACGACTACAACCACCACCGCCCCCACACGAGCCTCGACGGGCTCACCCCGTGGGAGTATCACCAACGGTCAGTAGAGGACCAAACCCTGAACAGAGCGAACTAAAGAACGCGGACTCTATGGGGAGCAGGTCACAGGTCACGGCGAACGCGCTGCTGCGCGACCTTCTGGGCGAGGCGCGCGTCTGGGGCGATCCCGAGGCGCGGGACGGCATGCGTATCGAGATCCGGGGCAAGTTGTCCCGGGTCTTTCAACCGGTTGTTGGAACGCAAAAAGCGCCCTATTGGGGCGCGTCTTTGTCTGCGATGCAGATTTCAGTGGTTGCGGGAGCAGGATTTGAACCTGCGACCTTCAGGTTATGAGCCTGACGAGCTACCGGACTGCTCCATCCCGCGCCAATGGCCTCGTGGTCATGTGATCAGAGGCTTTGTTTTTTCATCGTCGAGAGATATCTGAGGGGGTTTTCTAGGTCTGGCGGCGACTTACTCTCCCACGTCTTAAGACGCAGTACCATCAGCGCGACGGCACTTAACGGCTGGGTTCGGGATGGGACCAGGTGTTTTGCTCGTGCTATGACCACCAGACCAAGGAAACCCCCTCTTTGATCGTTGTCCAAGCCGTACGCTTGTTGGTGTGTACGACTGTCTGATTTTTCGAAGCCTGGCTTCTACTGGATCAAATCAAGCCTATCGGGCCATTAGTACCGGTCAACTGAACGCCTTGCAGCGCTTACATCTCCGGCCTATCGACGTGGTGGTCTACCACGGCCCTCAGGGATACCTTGTTTTGAGGGGGGCTTCCCGCTTAGATGCCTTCAGCGGTTATCCTGTCCGGACATAGCTACCCTGCACTGCCGTTGGCACGACAACAGGTCCACCAGTGGTCCGTTCACCCCGGTCCTCTCGTACTAGGGGCAACTCCTCTCAAGTATCCTACACCCACGGCAGATAGGGACCGAACTGTCTCACGACGTTCTAAACCCAGCTCACGTACCTCTTTAAACGGCGAACAGCCGTACCCTTGGGACCTGCTCCAGCCCCAGGATGAGATGAGCCGACATCGAGGTGCCAAACACTGCCGTCGATATGGACTCTTGGGCAGTATCAGCCTGTTATCCCCGGCGTACCTTTTATCCGTTGAGCGATGGCCCTCCCACTTGGGACCACCGGATCACTATGGCCGTCTTTCGACTCTGCTCGACTTGTCAGTCTCGCAGTCAGGCTGGCTTCTGCCATTGCACTCAACGAGCGATTTCCAACCGCTCTGAGCCAACCTTCGCGCGCCTCCGTTACGCTTTAGGAGGCGACCGCCCCAGTCAAACTACCCGCCACACAGGGTCCCGGAACCGGATAACGGTTCGCGGTTAGACATCAAGCGAAGCAAGGGTGGTATCTCAAGGGAGGCTCCACCGAGACTGGCGTCCCGGTTTCAAAGCCTACCACCTATCCTGCACATGCTTGGCCTGATGCCAGTGTGAAGCTGTAGTAAAGGTGCACGGGGTCTTTCCGTCTAACCGCGGGAAGCCTGCATCTTGACAGGCAATTCAATTTCGCTGAGTCGATGTTGGAGACAGCGGGGAAGTCGTTACGCCATTCGTGCAGGTCGGAACTTACCCGACAAGGAATTTCGCTACCTTAGGACCGTTATAGTTACGGCCGCCGTTTACCGGGGCTTCAATTCGGAGCTTGCACCCCTCCTTTTAACCTTCCGGCACCGGGCAGGCGTCAGACCCTATACGTCGTCTTGCGACTTCGCAGAGCCCTGTGTTTTTAGTAAACAGTCGCCACCCCCTGGTTTGTGCCCCCAGCCCTCAGTTGCCTAAGAACCGGGCTCCCTTCTCGCGAACTTACGGGAGTATTTTGCCGAGTTCCTTCAACATCGTTCTCTCAAGCGCCTTGGTATTCTCTACCAGTCCACCTGTGTCGGTTTCGGGTACGATCTTACAGTGGGGCTATTTCCAGGAACCGCTCAGCTGCCAGTTCAATCCGATAAGGACTGACAACACCTGCGATCCGTCACCACCACATGGCCCAGGAATATTAACCTGGTTCCCATCGACTACGCCTTTCGGCCTCGCCTTAGGGGTCGGCTTACCCTGCTCAGATTAGCTTTAAGCAGGAACCCTTGGACTTTCGGCGACAGTGTCTCTCACACTGTTTGTCGCTACTCATGTCATCATTCTCGCTAGTGATCTCTCCACCGGATGGCTCACGCCCCGGCTTCACAGAAAGCTCCTTGCGTCCAATCCTTCCGAAGAAGGTAAGGACGCATGGAGCTATGTCACACTACGCTCCGCTACCATGCACTATGTGCATCCTCAGCTTCGGCTCATGGCTTGAGCCCCGTTACATCTTCGCCGCAGGACAACTTATTTAGACCAGTGAGCTGTTACGCTATCTTTAAAGGATGGCTGCTTCTAAGCCAACCTCCTGGTTGTTTTGGTCGTCCCACCTGCTTTCCCACTTAGCCATGAATTGGGGGCCTTAGCTGGAGGTCAGGGTTGTTTCCCTCTCCACGACGGGCGTTAGCACCCGCCGTGTGTCTGCCATCTAGTACTCCCGGGTATTCGGAGTTTGGTTAGGATCAGTAAGCCTGTGGGGCCCCATTACCCATCCAGTGCTCTACCCCCGGGGTATTCGGATGACGCTCTACCTAAATAGATTTCGCGGAGAACCAGCTATCTCCGAGTTTGATTGGCCTTTCACCCCTAGGCACAACTCATCCCGACCTTTTTCAACAGGTGTGGGTTCGGACCTCCAGTAAGTGTTACCTTACCTTCATCCTGGTCATGCCTAGATCACTCGGTTTCGGGTCTGATCCAACGAACTCATGCGCCCTATTAAGACTCGCTTTCGCTACGCCTACACCTATCGGCTTAAGCTTGCTCGTTAGACCAAGTCGATGACCCATTATACAAAAGGTACGCCGTCAGGAACTCGAGGTCCCTCCGACTGATTGTAGGCGTTCGGTTTCAGGTACTGTTTCACTCCCCTCGTCGGGGTGCTTTTCACCTTTCCCTCACGGTACTGGTTCGCTATCGGTCAGCAAGGAGTACTTAGCCTTCGAAGGTGGTCCTCCGATCTTCAGACAGGATTTCACGTGTCCCGCCCTACTTAATACGTCCGATCGAGCTTCCCGTACGGGACTGTCACCCGCTATGGTCAATCTTTCCAGATTGTTCCGGTCACTCTCACGGCTCGGCTGGTCCCCGTTCGCTCGCCACTACTAGGGGAGTATCAATTGATTTCCTTTCCTCCGGGTACTTAGATGTTTCAGTTCCCCGGGTTTGCTCTTAAAACCCTATGTGTTCAGGTTAAAAGTACCTGGTCATGCCCGTTATTAACTGCAGTGCAGATAATAACGAACATTCAGGTGGGTTGCCCCATTCGGAGATCCATGGATCAAAGCTTATTCTCAGCTCCCCATGGCTTATCGCAGAGTATCACGTCCTTCATCGCCTCTTGCTGCCAAGGCATCCACCAAACGCCCTTCTCGCGCTTGATCTGATCCAGAAGAAGACAGGCCGTAACCTGTCGCGACCTCATCGCAGGCTGGTTCGTCTGCTCGGTCTCTGTTCTGATCAGAAGTCGTACATTTCCCGCCCTCGCGCTTGCGAG